>NZ_JBHZSA010000001.1:0-157549 GCF_043642085.1 Vibrio hepatarius
TTTGAATCAGCTTTCGTGTTTACGGCACAATGGGTTAGGTGAGTGGTAGCGTTGCTCACTACTTAATTTGGCGTTAGCTGTCAGTTCGAGTTTAGATTTAATTTAGGTTAGTTAGGTTAGGAAAAATAAATGGCTTCATTAGATTTTGATACTGAAAAACAAGAGTTTAGAGATTACTATGATCGTAATTTTAGCTCTTTAGAAACCGCTAAATCACCTTTTGTTGCGCTCGTTGAGTCGCTAACAAAAGGTGATTTAGCGATCTCTAAAGTAGAAGGGCGAGTTAAGGACCGCGAAGAATGTATCAAAAAATTCAATCTCAAATATCGGACGGATTTAGAGAATCAACAAACTGAATATTGTATCAAAGATCATATATCTGACTTGGTTGGACTTAGGGTGGTTTTGTAGTGGCATAGTGAATTTGGTCACTTAGTTAGAGGTGATATCATCACTTCATAAGTTAACAGGTGACACTATGACAAAACGTATAAGACGACTATTCAGCGCAGAGTTTAAGTTAGAAGCAGCGCTGTTAGTCCTAGATCAAAACTACTCCGTGGTTGAAGCAGCACAAGCCATGAATGTGGGCAAATCCACGATGGATAAATGGGTTCGCCAGTTAAGAGAAGAGCGCCAAGGGAAAGCACCGAAAGCTTCACCTATGACCCCTGAGCAAATAGAAATTCGGGAATTAAAAAAGAAGCTGGCTCGCCTTGAAGAGCATAATGAAATACTAAAAAAAGCCACGGCTCTGTTGATGTCGGGCTCACTGAACAATTCTTGATAATCAAGAAACTCAAGCAGAGCTACAGCATAAAAACATTATGCGAAGTCTTCAATGTTCATCGAAGCAGTTATAACTATTGGCATAAACGCCCAACGGTAATCAATGCTGAAGCTGTAAAACTTCGCAGCTTGGTGAGCGAGGCTCACGCCGCAAGCAATGGCTCAGCGGGAGCGAGAACCATTGCAGATATAGTCACAAATCAGGGCGTAAAGCTGAGCCGATACCGAGCAACAAAGCTTATGAAAACTCTTGGTTTAGTGAGTTGCCAAGAGCCAAAGCATCGTTACAGAAAGGCTTCACAAGAACACATTGAAATTCCAAATCACTTAGGTCGCCAGTTTGCGGTTACCGCGCCAAATGAAGTCTGGGCTGGTGATGTTACGTATATTTGGACAGGTAATCGGTGGATGTATTTAGCGGTTGTTATCGACCTTTTTGCCCGCAAAGTGATTGGTTGGTCGATGTCGTTATCACCTGATTCTAGGCTAACAGGCAAAGCTCTTTCGATGGCTTATGAGTCTCGTAGTAAGCTTAAAGGTGTCATGTTCCACAGCGATCAAGGTAGTCACTATACCAGTCGTAAATACCGCCAATTACTGTGGCGTTTTCAAATAAAGCAGAGTTTATCTCGCCGAGGAAATTGCTGGGATAATGCGCCGACGGAGCGCTTCTTTAGAAGTCTGAAAACGGAATGGGTGCCAACGGTGGGCTATCGTAGCTTTGCTGAGGCTCAGCAAGAGATCACTCGCTACATCATTGGATATTACTGCCAACTCAGGCCACATCAGTATAACGGTGGTCTAACTCCCAATGAGTCAGAACGATTATATTGGGAAAACTCTAAAACCGTGGCCAATTTTAGTTGACCACTACAATGGCCGACATCATCGCCATATAAAGAGTCGTTCTGACTTGAGTTCTTCCTCCTTGGGTTAAACGCCTCCTTTTATAACCACCGCTCTCCTTGGTTATAGGGGCGACACCTACGAGTGAAGCGGCTTGTTTATTGGTAATGTAACCGAGCTCAGGAAGGTTACAGATAAGGGAGGCAGCTGCAATATCGCCAATTCCGGGGACGCTTTTCAGAATTACACGTTTTCCCCGATACTCTTGGCACTGGTCAATGAGCGAAACTAACTTTTCTTCAAGCTTGGTGATTTGTCGGTTTAATGCTGTAAGTACAGGCTTTATGGTGGAATGCAATGGCTTAGGCAATATCTGAATACGATTTTTCTCCATTGTGCGCATGGAAATCAACTGTTCTCGACGAGCAATCAGGTCGCTCATTAGACGCAGATTATTGGGCTTTATCGATGTTAGGGGAGGTTGAATAGCTTCGCCGTAATGAGCAATAAGTTCCGCGTCGAGTCTGTCACTTTTCACACGTCGGCCAATGGCACCCGCAAATCTTTTAATGTGGATAGGATTCGCTCTCACAATTGGCTGTTTTGCTTTTACGCAAGCGAGTACAAAAGGCATTTCTAAACGGCCAGTCGCTTCGATAACAATACGATCTGGCCGGTGCAGTTTAATGATCTTCAGTGCGTATTGGATGCCGATATCTGAATTTTCTACGGAGAAAAATAGATTTAAAGGTCGAATGTGAATGTCTAATTGTAATTTACCCGTGTCTACGCCGACGGTGATGGTTTGATTCATAATTAGCGAACTCTTGTTGACTTAAAAGTTGCTCGAGCCCTGTGGTTATTCGAGGTGAGTGTTTAAAGTCTACGTAGCGTTCTTGCTTGTTATCGGTCTCTCAATTGAGGAGCCAGCATTCAATCGAACTACTACATAGAAGGTTTTAGTGGTAGCTAAAACCATAGAATGACAATACCTTAAGTAGGGTAGCTATTCAGGAATACGTGTTGGGAAATCAGAATAAAGATTTTGCTTCGGCTTGGAATCAAACCAAAAAATAGTGCATGTTGTCATTATTGGTTTTTACGAGAAAACCGCAGTATCGCAAGACTTGATCTGATAGACTCCGGCTTTCAAAATTAGCATCGCAGGAATACCCAAACATGAGCCAAGAGCAGCCCAATAACCCATTGCACGGATTGACCTTAGAAAAAATCCTAGTGCGATTACAAGAGCATTACGGTTGGGAAGGCCTAGATGCAGAAATACAAATCAACTGTTTCTATAGTAATCCTTCAATCAAGTCCTCTTTAAAGTTTTTACGACGAACTCCGTGGGCAAGAGATAAGGTTGAAGCTTTGTATATTGAGACCTTTTGCAAGTAGAACACACTAAAAGAGCAATACAGAATATCTAGGCAACCACGGAAGGCTACTTGGTGATTAGCCGCTGTTTTGTAATTGCTAAGTCCTCTACCTGATTGATTCATTTAGACTCCTTCAAAACTGGAGTCTAGTTCTCACTCGCCGCTAAAGAGATGTTCTAGTCTATAGCCAGCAGACAATGTAAAGGAGCTGGTTATGAACAATGAACGTCATGGCATTACCCTTGGGATTGAGCGTATACGCGATCAATCTATCCTCGTCTTTAAAGTTACCGGAAAGCTTACCCATCAGGACTATCAAGCCATTACTCCGGTTCTCGACTCAACACTTCAGGCTGTAAACGGCAAACATATTAAGATGCTTGTTGATATCACCGAGTTCTCAGGCTGGGAGTTACGTGCAGCATGGGATGATTTTGAGCTGGGATTAAAGCTCGGTTTCAAACTGGAGAAAGTCGCGATTTATGGCGACAAAAATTGGCAAGAATTAGCATCAAAAGTGGGCGGGTGGTTTATCTCTGGAGAGATGCGCTCTTTTGGCGATTATCAGTCCGCTATCGAGTGGCTAACCGACTAGTTCTGGCTACTTTTACCATTAAAAATTTCGATTTTTCTTGATTGTGTTATTTGCTTGGTTTATAAAATGAGTTCTCAAGCATAACTCTATGATTATATTAGTTTTTACTAACCTTTAATAACATGGAGAAAGGCGATGAGAAGTAACATTGATGGCAAAAGGCTAGTGGATCGAATTCGTAAGTATTACAAGGCGGATGATTTTCAAGTGAACCATAGCGGCCTGTTCGTTGGCAAAGACTTCTATAGTCTGAACAAAATCAAACGTGTAGAGGTACGCCAGTTAGGCTGGAGAGATAATGCAGTGAATATTGTTTCGCTTGCTTTAGTACTTTCAGCGGCAACTTGGGCGTTTGTCCCTCAATTTGGATTCATTGCTTTGGCGCTTACCTTCGTTATCGGGTTTTCTTGTTGGCGAAAACATGAGTTGAGAGCAGAGTTTATCGGGATAGATGAAACCGGTGACCATTGGGTTGCTCTTGCAAGAGGCTGCACTAAAGAAGAGTATCAAGTCTTTAAAGATGTTGAACTTGCCTTACGCAATCAAAAGTAATGAAAAGCTCGCCATGTCATATGGCGGGCTTTTTATTTATTTGTGGTATTTCAAAGTACTGATCTTGAGCGGCGTCAGTCTAATAGATATGTATGAGATTGATTAAAGAGTATTGATTAATAAACACTCAGCCCTCATGTGCAGTATATGGATGAGTGAGAAGAGTCAATTATATGGAATACCTACTAGCCGTCGTTTTATTTGCTGTGTCATCGTCAGTCACACCAGGACCAAACAACATCATGGTCATGACGTCAGGTGTAAACTTCGGCATAAAGAAGAGTTTGCCACTGCTCACAGGTATCTGCGTTGGCTTCACCATCATGCTATTAATGGTGGGGTTAGGATTTTCCGAATTGTTTGAGCTCTTTCCATCTCTGCACTTTATCATCAAGTGTGTTGGTGTCGTTTATCTTTTATATCTCGCTTACCTTATCGCGGGCTCTTCGACGTCAGTAGAGTCAAACCATCAAACGCAACCCTTTACCTTTATGAAAGGTGCCTTGTTCCAATGGGTAAATGCAAAAGCGTGGATCGTTGCCACGGGTGCAATTGCCGCATTCACGACCACTGGGGCGAGCTTTTTAAGCCAAAACCTGATGATTGCATTGACCTTTTTCTTAGTCTCTTTTCCATGTGTAGGCGTTTGGCTGCTATTTGGATCAGTCTTGAAAAAGTTGTTAAACAGCGAGCGCAACAAGAAATGCTTTAACCTGGTCATGTCAGGTTTGCTGGTATTATCGGTCTTACCTGTTCTAGGAGAAATTGTGGACCAACTTGTCTAAAGGTGAAACGTTTAGCGATTTACTTCAAAAGCTGTTCAGAGCGTCCACCTAGAATAGAAACAGATTGTGCGTTGGAGGCTCGGTCAAAATGCACATTGACTCGAACACCGGCTTTTTCAAATATAACGTCGTCAAAGTCGGTCATCGCTATTTTAAAACCTTTACTCGCAAATAAGCTAGTGACTTGAGTTCGTTGGCCAATTTTTAACGCTGATGAAAGCAGTTTGTCCATAATCATCTCCTCCTTGGTTTATCTGTTGCTGATAAAGCGTAGTATGAAAATGAATGCTTATACAACTTAAGTTAATTTTATATGCAATGAAAGCGGTGCATATTGCTCGCTTAAGCAGTCATTAGGCTTTACCATAGAGTCAATAGTCACTGAATAAAGAGATAGTTATGTCGTTCCCTCCTTGTCCAAATTGTACCTCTGAATATGTGTATCAAGATCAAAGCAACTTAGTGTGTCCTGAGTGTGCGTACGAATGGAACCCTGAAGAGATTGCAGCAGAAAAAGAAGCCAATGCGATCAAAGATGTGAACGGTGCAGTATTGGAACAAGGTGATAAGGTCACGTTCATTAAAGATCTCAAAGTGAAAGGCAGCTCAGCAGTGCTCAAGATTGGCACTAAAGCGACTGTTCGACGCATTGTTGAAGGCAAAGATCATCAACTTGATTGTAAGCTGGATAAAGGTGGTGAAATGATGGTCACGGCCAAATATGTCAAAAAGGCTTAATGCCCTTGATATAAAGTTTGTAGTGATAAAAACGCCTCAATAATCGACGGATCATTGAGGCGTTTTTTTGTTGCTGACTAACGGTTATAGATAGCGATTAGCTAAGTGTTGCTTAAAGTGACTTGCGTTTAGCGTTTCACCCGTCGCTTGTTTCACTAACTCATCGGTTGTGAGTAAGCTGCCTTTGCTCCAGATATTGTCTGATAACCAGGTAAATATCGGGCTAAGGTCGCCGCTTCGAATCGCACCATCAACATCAACAGTTTGCTTCATTGACGCCATAAATTGCGCCGCATACATCGCTCCTAAGGTATAAGAAGGGAAGTAGCCGAAGGAGCCGTCTGTCCAGTGAATGTCCTGCATGCAACCATTCTTAAAATTACCTTGAGTTGATAGACCAAGGTATTGCTGCATTTTGCTATCCCACAGCTCAGGAACGTCGGTGTGTTTGATGTTGCCATTGATAAGATCGCGCTCGATCTCATAACGTAAAATAACGTGGGCAGGGTAGGTGAGCTCATCTGCATCGACGCGGATAAAGTCTTTCTTCACTCGAGTATAAAGTTTCTGGAAGTTGTTTTGGGTGAACAGTGCTTCGTCATGTCGAGTGAAGTGCTTTCCAGCGAGCTGAGCAAGGTGCTCAATAAAGGCGTCACTTCGACCGACCTGCATTTCAAAAAACAGTGACTGCGATTCGTGAATACCCATTGAACGCGCTTCGCCTGAAGGTAATCCTGCGAGCGCAGTTGGTAGTCCTTGTTCATAACGAGCATGGCCCGTCTCGTGGACAATGCCCATTAATGATTGTACAAACTCGCTCTCATCGTAACGAGTAGTAATCCTTACATCACTTGGTACACCGCCACAAAATGGGTGCACGCTTTCATCTAATCGACCGTGCTCAAAGTCAAATTGCAATAGCTTCATCACTTCTAAACCAAGCGCTTTTTGTTTGCTGGTATCAAATGTCCCTTGTGGCTGAAGGTAGTGCTCGCTTGATTGCTTGTCGATGACTTGATCAATCAGATCCGGAAGCCAAGTTTTTACATCATTAAACAGTTGGTCAAGAGACTCAGAGCTTGTGCCCGGCTCATAAATATCGAGCATGGCATCATAAGGGGTTAAATTGTTCGCTTCCGCACGTATTTGCGCTTCTTCTTGAGATAACTTAACCACTTCTGCCCAGTTCTTTTCGAAACCCTGCCAGTCGTTATCACCGCGTTGGCTGCGCCATGCATGTTCACATTTTGAACCGGCTAATGATTTCGCTTGCACCAAAGACTCAGGCAGTAAGTTTGCCTGCTGCCATTGACGCTTGAGTTCACGCAAGGTGGCACTGTCTTGAGTGTTGAGGCTCTCTTGCTCGGCCTGTTCAAACCAATCTGCTAGTTGTGGTTGAGTATGAAGAGAGTGGATATGAACTGATAACTCGGCAACGGCGCTGCTTCGAACTTCATTACCGCCAGTGGGCATCACTGCGGCTTGGTCCCAACCGACAATAGCGGCTAAGTGATTGAAGTGAGATGTTTTCTGAGAGTGGGCTACTAATTTGTTGAATGCGCTCATAAATCGCCTTCCGTGACTGGATAAAAAACAAAGTCTACCAACCTAAAGCAGGTAGACCAAGTGATTACCGCTTGTTTTATCCATTGCTGGCGAATTGCAACTCTGTTTCTTGCATTGTTAATTTGACTGGCCAACCGTAGCTTTCGTATTCAATCAGCAGTGCGTTAGCCACATCCTGGCTGACGTTAACTTGTATCCATTTACCAATGCCCATGACTTGGTAAGAGAGTTGTACCATTACCATGCGTTGCTTCCCCCCGAAGTGACATATTGTGAAATTGACTATTACCTGACGTCATACTAAATAATATTTTACAGGCTGTCATGTGGTACATGTATGTGCATCTGAAAATGTGAGTTCAATCATTACTGGAACAATGATCACGTTTTGTTCGAGATGTTTTATTGCTAAATTGGCTGAAGGCGGTCCAATATCGATATCAGTCCCATACAAGCCAATGTCATAGGAGTTGACGTGTTCAATAATTTTGAAGCTTTTCTATTAGCCATAACGATCCTTACGCTGACGCCGGGTTTAGACACCGCGCTGGTGGTGCGTAACTCCTCACGCGGAGGTTTTAAGGATGGCGCGACAACCAGTTTGGGGATTTGTCTTGGCCTTTTTGTTCATGCCACGTTTTCAGCGATAGGCATCTCGGCCATTTTGGCCCAGTCAGCCGAGTTGTTTAACCTTGTTAAAATGGTCGGTGCGGCTTATCTGATTTGGCTTGGTATCACGACTCTAAAGAGCGTCTGGAAAGGGGAGGTTGGCTCCTTGGCGACAGATTGCGCACATACCCGAGTTGATGTTAAACGCTCACTGAGAGAAGGCTTTCTTTCTAATGTTCTTAACCCTAAAACCGCGGTGTTTTATTTGGCCTTTTTACCTCAATTCATTAACCCTGAAGGTTCGGCTTTTGTCCAATCTTGTTTGATGGCAAGTATCCACTTTGTGATAGCGATGATCTGGCAGTGTGGATTGGCGGGTTTACTTAACTCGGCAAAGAGCTTATTAAAAAGCGCGACCTTTATGAAGAGGATGGAAGCGACAACCGGGGCCGTGTTAGTTGGTTTGGGAATAAAGTTAATAGTAGAAGAATAAACAAACAGCGACCGAGGTCGCTGTTTTTTTACTGGGTTAGTTTTGTAACTGAGGCTCTTTTAGTGAGTTAACACTCGCGGCAAAATACTGCTTGGTTTCTTCAATCACTACCTGACGCAGCGCGATGAGGCCAATCAGATTAGGTATCGCCATCAAGCCGTTAACGATATCGGCAATAATCCAAATCATATCGAGGTGAAGGAATGCACCTGATGCGACCAAAGCGACAAAGATAAACTTGTAAGGTAATACAGCTTTGGTACCGAACAGATACACAACGCAGCGCTCACCGTAGTAGTTCCAGCCTAGAATCGTCGTGAAGGCGAAGAAGATTAGGCCAATAGAGACCAGCATTGGGCCAAATGTCTGTGCGTTAAGACCAACAGCAAAGGCATGGGTGGTCATCGCTGCGCCCGCAAAATCACTTTGCCATGCGCCAGTTAGGATCAACGCTAGGCCTGTCATGGTGCAGATGATGATGGTATCGAAAAACGTACCTGTCATTGAGATCAGGCCTTGCTTAACACATGAGTCTGTTTTTGCTGCGGCTGCGGCCATTGGCGCACTACCAAGGCCCGATTCGTTAGAAAATACCCCGCGTGCGATACCAGACTGAATAGCCAGCATAATACTTGCGCCTAAGAAACCACCTGTTGCTGCCGTTGAAGTAAACGCAGAAACAAGCACCAATTCTACTGCTTCAAGCAGCTTATCAGCATTCATGATGATCACACTTAAGCAGGCAAGCACGTAGAACAGCGCCATCGTTGGAACGACCTTACCAGCGACATTAGCGATGGATTTAATACCGCCCAAAGTAACGAATGCAACCAGAAGGGTTAGTACGCTGGCTGAAATCTCGCGTGAGACACCAAAAGAGATCTCGCTCGCGTCCAAAATAGCGTTTACCTGAGGGAAGGTACCAATACCGAAGCAGGCCACGCCTAAAGCAAAGACCGCAAACATAACGGCTAACGCTTTTGAACCTACGCCATATTGCAGGTAATACATTGGGCCACCGATCATCTGACCGTTGCTGTCTTGCTGGCGGTATTTTACTGCCAACAAGCATTCAGCGTATTTTGTTGCCATGCCGAATAAGGCTGCCAGCCACATCCAAAACAGTGCGCCTGGACCACCTAGTTTTATCGCGGTTGCGACACCAACAATATTACCAGTACCAATGGTGGCAGATAGAGCAGTACATAACGCGGCGAAGCTTGAAACGTCGCCTTGCTTATTAGAGTCATCTTTACTGAAGACCATTTTGAGGGCAGTAGGCAGGTGTCGAAACTGTAGTAGGCCTAAGCGAAAAGTGAAGTAGACACCAGTACCAACGAGCAAAATGAGCAGCGGTGGGCCCCAGACAAAATTGTCGATTGTTTTAAGTAAAGATTGTAGATTATCCATGATTTCCCCTTAAGTGATAATGCTTATTTAAGGAGAAGAGTGAAAGCGCAGAGATCGCGGATCTCTGGTATTGATGCACAACAAACGCCATGCAGCAGAATAGGTCTTTCCACTCCTCTGTCCTTTTGCCTGAGAGTTTCACACTACCAATTAGGGTAGAGCTTGCTCCTTCGGCGACCGCTTTCTACAACAAAGTAGTACGGTTCTCTCCAGAGGTTCCTCCAACGACAGTCCTCACCACAACGTGGCACCTGAAAGATTTACTTCTTCGGTAGGTTATTCTTGCCAAATGTTAAAATTTGGTAAATAACCACTCTCCTGCAGTCTTCATCGGAACGATCATCCAACTAGTGGATAAAAGTTAGTCAACAGTTCTGAAATTATGCTGACGTGTGAACTCTATCATTCTTTTGGTGTAATTCAACCAAAATTTTCATATGAAATAACAATAATTTCGCGGTTGAATTTTAATGTCTTAATGGTTTGGTGGTGTCATTTTGACCCTTTCTGATTGTGAGTCAATATGACTTCTTGTTGGGTTGGGTTTGTTTTATTTGTTTGTTTTATAAGGATTAATTTATTTGGCAAGGAAACTGCAATAGAAGGGTAAAACAAAATAAAGATCACAGTGAGGTCGATATGATTGCTCAACCAACGAAAAAAAATTTCAGTATGTTACTCTCATTCTCTAACGTTGCTTTAGCGGTAACGGTGTTGGCTATGCTTGTGAGTGTACTGATTTCTTACCCTTATGCAGACGCATTCTCTTTGCCTCAACAAATCGCGGCGCATATAAGTACGATAGTGATCGCTGCGTTTCTCAAAGTCAGTTACGTTTTGAGATGTTTAGCTCAGTACAATTTAGGGCTAGAGGTAAGGTAGCAGATAAAAAATAGCGCCGTTATGGCGCTATTCTTTATTTAGAAGTAGTTAGCATCAACGAGTTCGCTCGTTTTTACTGATGTCACTTCTTCACGAGCTTCTAGCCAAGCGACAACTTGTGCTTTCTGCTCTTCAGTTACATCGGCATAACGTTCAGTACAGCATAGGAAACCTTCAAAAAGTTCAAGGCCACCGCCGCCGAAACATAAGCCAAGAGCGTCTACATAATCAATGAAGTCATCAACAAACGTGTCGTAACGATCGAAGTCGTTGATCGTCGTTTCACAGCTTAGTTCGAAGCCAAGCATTGCAAACTCACCTAAGAACAGTTTTTTCTGAATACGACGCTTTTTGTTGTCTAATTGGTATGGTTTCATTCTAATATCTCACTGATAATTGTGAGTCCTTTATACCCCAAATTGCCGTCGTCACCAAATTAAATGCTAGCTCGCACCGGTAGTTGATGATTGTTTGTCCTGTTAGTGCGACTTTGAGCCAGTGTGCTCTGTTTGCTCAACAAGAAACCTACGTAATTCTGACTATTTAGGGACAAAAATGGTATAAAGTAAGAAGTAGAAAGTCTGCCTAAGGAGAGGTTATGACAAGGTTATTGGCTATAGTATTTTTGATCGCGCTAGCTTATGTGCTGATACGTTATCGAACCAGCGAGAAACTACAAAAATACGTTGTGATTACCATGGTATCTGGCTTTTTAATCTATACCGCGACATTAATGGTCACAGAACTCATCCGCTAACGACTCGGAGCAAAGAATTGAACGAACAAACCGATAGCCAAGAAAATGATGACGTTGTTGTCATTGAAGAGCGAGATAAACGCACTCAGATATATATCATTATTGCTGGCGTTTTAGGCTTGGCATTAGGGGGCTTGATTGGCTCGACGTTGACCGCAAAAAAATGGGAAGAGACTTACCATACGTTGGAACAACAGTATCAAATGCTGGCCGCTGACAAGAAACAGATGGCTGTTCGAGTGGAAGAAAAAGTCGCTAAAGTCGATGATGAAGTTGAGCAGAAGCTACAACTGGCCATCCAAGAGCAACAAGAAGCTCACCAAGCGTCTATGAGCAAGCTTGAGCAGCACGTGAAAGAGTTGGAAAAAGTGAATCTTTCGCTTGAGCAGCAAGTCACAACGCAACGTGAACAACTTGATAGTGCTAACTCTAAAAACAGCAAACTTAACCGCCAAGCTGATATGCAGGCGACCATGTTTGAACGTTCAAGAGAGTTGTTCCAGCAAGAATTGAAAGTGAAGCAAGAGCTAGAAGCGTTAGAGAAAGAGCGTGACGAGCTAGAGCCGAAACTGGTAGCGCTTAAAAAAGCCTGTGATGTTTATCTTGAAGGGACGTCGTGGGATGCGAAATCAGATGCGTGCGATAAGCAAGATGAAGCGAACTCTCGTTTGAGCCAAATTGAGCAAATGATTCGAGTTCATCAAATGGACTTGAAACAGATGCAAGCATTATCGGAAGAGCTTGGTTTGTAAGCCCTACCACAATCAAAGAATTCATATAAAGCGCCTACTGAGGCGCTTTTTTGTAGGTCACCTAAGCTAAATAGAACAATATGTTCATTTCGTCCTCTCGAAATGTTGAATTTGCGCTACTGTTTATATGAGCACAGGGATTGGTAAGGCATCGGATGCAACTGGTTAAAATTAATCAAGGTATGCAGGTAATCGTCTATATTGCGTATATAGGGGCAGTAGGCATTACTTCGCACGGATTGATTTCGCAGCCTCACCCTTGGGAATACGCCTATTACCTGTTTCCCGCTTTTCTCCTAATGGCATTGATCGTCACATCAGAATCTTTAAAACATATCTTTGCGTTTTCTGCCACGGCGCTGTTTATTTTTGGTGGGTTAGTCCAATCGTTTCCCTTAGATGCGATTAAAGAATGCTTGTTTCTACTGCCTTTCTGCTACATCGTGCTATTCCCTGGCACGTTGTGGCCAATAGCGGTGTGTGCTGCTTTGATCAATGGTTATCTATACCAATTGTCTCTATCGGATTTTGATGCGTTTATTGACACCTCTTTAGAGCTAACCGCCATTACGCTGTTTGCCACTCTAATGACTTACTACTATGTGAAAACCAAGCAACAAGCGGCAGAGTTTAGAACCAAAAGTCAGACTGATTATCTGACCAAACTGCCAAACATGAATGCCTACAAAGAAGCGATAGCACAGGTCAATAAAGAGAACGCAATTCACTTTGGCTTAATTCATATCGGATTGGTTGGCTTTAAAAATGTGAATGACAGGTTGGGTTATCGGCATGGTGATGATTTACTGGTGGCTTTCGCCCAGCACATGCGTGACGTGATTGGTACGGATGGCACGGTCTATCGCTTGGGTGGGGATGAGTTTCTGGTATTGGTTGAGAGTGAAGAGCTAACCAATAAACTCGAGGATTTGGTATCTAAACTCAACGAAAATCAAAGGATTATGTACAGTGTTGATGACACATCGCATCGCTTGAGCTTTTGTATGGGGATTGCACTTGCAGAAGATGCATCTGGCAGTAACGAAGTATGGGAAAAGAACGCCGACTTTGCCTTATTCAAAGCTCGTTCTGATCATGACAATAATGTTTGTTGGTTTAATGACGAGTTACTTGGCGAGACGATACGCCAGCATCAAATAGAAACGGAAATCAAATCGGCACTGAAAAGTGAGCAATTTGTGTTGATGTTTCAACCGAAAGTTTCGGTGGATTCAGCTCAAGTTATGGGGGCGGAAGCTTTGCTACGTTGGAATCACCCCCAGTTAGGTATGGTGCCGCCTACTGAGTTTATTCCAGTGGCTGAAAAGACCACCCAAATTGTCCCTGTCGGCCACTGGATCATTTATGAGGCGTGCCGACAGGCGAGAATGTTCAATGACGCAGGAACGCCAGTGTGTATTGCAGTGAATGTGTCCACGGTTCAGTTTGCTCATGCTGATCTGTTTGATGTGGTGGTTAAAGCGCTAAAAGAGATCAAGCTACCTTCTCACTTACTGCAGCTAGAAATTACGGAATCGACGTTAATGAGCGATCCGGAGCACATCACTGATATTTGTCGACAGCTGCGAGCGATTGGTGTCTCTATTGCGATCGATGATTTCGGTGTTGAGTACTCAAGTCTCAAGTACCTTAAGCAATTACCGGTCGATATTATTAAGATCGATAAGTGCTTTGTTGATGAGTGCGCGACCAGTCATTCTGATCGGATTTTGATTCGAACCATCATTCAAATGGGCCATAGCTTAGGCATCAAGCTTGTGGCTGAAGGGGTAGAGGCTCAAGAGCAGTTAGATGTGCTGGCGCAAGAGCAGTGTGACCAGTATCAGGGTTATCTATTCTCTCAACCATTGTCTCGCGACGAGTTTTTCTCAATGCTAAAACAGCAAGTGGTGAGTGAGCCTGTCGTTATTAGAAAGTAATCCGTTGCCCGCAAATAATGACTCACAAAAAAAAGGTTCATCGTGGCTTTCCGGGGAAAGCCGCTTTTATCTTTAAGAAGAAGTAATCGGTATCTCTATAGCCATATCCCATCCGCTTGATTAATTTTATCTTGTTGTTTATTCCTTCGAGGGTGCAAGTATTCAGCGGATAACTTGCTGAAGCGGTAATTCCATGAAGGTAAGGTCGGAGTTTTCGAGCAAACTCTTTTAACGGCTTAATTCCGCTTTCATTCACTTGTTTCCACCATGCTTCCCATAAATTCTTGGCCTGTAGCTCTGTGCTGCAACGCCAGAGTTCCTTTAATTGTGCTCCGAGTATGTAAGTGGTCATCAAGTCTTGATTTACCTTCAATATTTCAGTGAGGTAGCTGTCCTGATGTGTATTCAAGTTATCTCGATTTTTCAGTAACACCCAACGTGAGCGCTTAACCCATTGCCTTTCTTTTTTATCATGTTTTAACTTGTTGGCTTGGTCGACTCTGACCCTATCCATGACCTCACGACCGAACTTAGCCACAACATGGAATAAGTCGTAAACGATACGTGCATTTGGACAATGCTCATGAACTTCAAGGTCAAAAGCAGTATTCATATCCATCGCTACCGCTTCGATATTTTTACCATATTCGCCTAACTGTTCGAAGAACGGCCGAATGTCCTTACGGCTACGACCTAACCCTACCCAGATAACTTGATGACTTTTAGCGTCAGCAATGACAGTGGCATAGCGATGCCCCTTAAAGATGGCGAACTCGTCCATGACGAGTTGCCTCAATTCACCCCATTTAACTGGCGGTACAACTTGTTGAAGGCGACGCTTATCTATCTCTTTTATTGAGTGCCAATGAACCCCAGTAAGTTGGGCAATATGCTTAATGGGTAACAGAGGCAGCAACTGCTCAATATAGCTCCTCAAGCGATTCGTGATACGAGCATAAGGCTCCAACCAAGATAATCGTTCAGTCTTGATACCGCAGTGCCTGCACCTAATGCGTCGAGTTTGGACAAGCAACTCAACAGGTGTTCCAAGCAATGTTGCCTCTTTCACGTTACGCCATTGGTACTCATGTATAGCTTGAGCGTGACGCCCACAGGGACATTTAGCGGTAGAGTCAGGTTTTAGGGTGAGCGTAATAAGCGAAGTAGTTTGATGAGACTTTACGATATGAAAGCCTTCCCAGAATGAAGATAGGAAAGTATGATTCGGCATGAGAACGGTAGTTTGTGTAAGTTTTGTTTGGCGATAAAACTCTATCACTTACTACCGTTTTTGTTTTGTGTTCCCGTTAATCCGCGATGAACCAATAAAAAGCCGCATAATACGGCTTTTTCAATAGAAGGAGTGGAGGATTAATGTGTCAGGTAGTGATACATAAACTCTGTTACCTTAACCATATCCTCAATAGCGATGAACTCTTCCGTTGTGTGCACTTTAGCCATCCCCGTTGAGATGTTCACCGTTGTTAGACCTTTAGCATTGAAGTTGTTTGCATCGCTACCGCCACCGGTGCCTTTGGTATAAGGGCTAGCGCCAATTGCTTCAAACGAGCTCTTCACCGCTTGAATATGCGGGTGGTTATCATCAATAACAAAGGCGTTATATGCGCGAGTTGACTCGATCTCTACTTGAGCACCGTGCTTGTCGGCAGCCGCTTGGAACGTTGTAATCATATGCTCAACTTGTGCCGTCAGTTTTTCATCGTTCAGTGAGCGTGCTTCCGCGATCACGTTCAGTTCAGGCATAACGATATTCGTTGCACAGCCACCTTGGACGATACCAATGTTGGCGGTAGTCTCTTCGTCAATACGTAACAGGTTCATTTGCGTGATTGCGTCAGCCGCAACTTGAATCGCGCTGATACCTTCTTCTGGCGCTAGACCAGCATGAGCAGGCTTACCAATGTACTTAGCAACGATCTTTTGCTGACCAGGGGCAGCGTTAACGATGGTGCCAATTGGGCCGCCAGTATCTAACACGATCGCTTTGTCAGACTGAATGAATGACATGTCGAAGTGTTCAGAACCAAACAATCCGCCTTCTTCGTGAACAGTAAAGGCAATCTCAATGGTTTTATGGTCTACGTTTTGTTCTTGGATAATACGTACCGCTTCCATAATGGCTGCGATGCCCGATTTGTCGTCACCACCAAGAATTGTATTGCCTTTTGAGCGAATGATGCCGTCTTCAATCACGGGCTCGATGCCTTTACCTGGAGTAACCGTATCCATATGGCAGCTTAATACGATGCTTTCTTCTAATTGGCCTTCAAGACGAGCGTAGATGTTGAAGCCGTTAGAGATCTCTTGCGGTACTGGCAACTTGTGCACAGTAAAGCCAAGTTCCCCAAGTTGTTCAGAGAGTGTTTCAGCGATCAGCTTTTCATCACGCGATTCACTATCGATTTGGATCAGTTGGCAGAAATGGTCGATTAGGCGTTCACGGTTTATTTGAGTCATTGTAATACCTAGTATGGGAACAGAGGCATTACCTTATCGCTGTGGCACGAGACAAAGCCTGCGTTAAATCAAGTAATCGGCCGCTCTTGGTAAATTTTCAGCAAATTCTGTTTAGGTTAAGCAAAATTGGCGTTGAAGGTACATGTTGTCACTCAATGAGAGCTAAGGTGCAATAGCTATAAAAGGTGTCCATCAAGGTGTACGCAAACTGGTGATGTAAAAAAAATGTTACTTTCGATTGTGTGTTAAGTCATTGATTTATAGGTAACGGGTTTGGTGTTAACAAGTTGTTTACGCTTGTGCTCGGGTGGTATGGAGATTGTCAACTGTAGGCAAAAGGTTCATTTCTTCCTCGATGTGATCCAAGTTATTAGGAGAAACACGGAGTTAACTTATAACGAGGGATAAAAAATGAACGAAGCGTACAACCCACTAGGCACCGATGGCTTTGAATTTGTTGAATACACGGCGGCAGATCAAGAGGGCATTGAGAAGTTAAAAAATCTATTTAACTCTCTAGGGTTTGCAGAAGTCGCGAAGCACCGTTCAAAGGAAGCTTGGTTATATCGCCAAGGTGATGTGAACTTTATTGTCAACGCACAGCCTCATAGCCAGGCGCATGGATTTGCTAAGGTACATGGTCCGTCTGTTTGTGGCATGGCTTTTCGCGTTGCAGATGCAGCAGTGGCGATGAAGCAAGCGTTAGAGAATGGCGGAAAAGAGTACGTGACGGAAATTGGCCCGATGGAGTTGAGTATCCCGGCGATTTACGGCATTGGCGAGAGTTTGCTCTATTTTGTCGATCGTTACCAAGACGGCAGCATTTATGAAGTCGATTTCCGTTTCTATGATGATGCCAAAGAGCGTCTAGCTAAAATGGATGTGGGTCTGTATGAAATCGACCATCTGACTCACAACGTAAAACAAGGCAATATGGACGTGTGGTCTGGCTTTTATGAGCGTATCGGTAACTTCAGAGAAATCCGCTACTTTGATATTGAAGGTAAACTGACGGGCCTTGTTAGCCGAGCAATGACTGCGCCATGCGGAAAAATCCGTATCCCAATTAATGAATCGTCAGACGATAAATCGCAAATCGAAGAGTTCATTCGTGAATATAATGGCGAGGGCATCCAACATATCGCTCTAACCACAGATAACATTTATCAAACGGTTCAAACTCTGCGCGACCGAGGTATGGACTTCATGCCGACGCCAGATACCTATTATGAAAAAGTGGATGATCGCGTAGAAGGTCACGGTGAAGATGTAGCGAAACTGCGTGATTTACGTATCCTGATTGACGGCGCGCCAATGAAAGATGGCATCTTGCTGCAGATCTTCACACAAACGGTGATTGGCCCAGTATTTTTTGAAATTATCCAGCGTAAAGGTAATGAAGGCTTCGGCGAGGGCAACTTTAAAGCGCTGTTTGAATCCATCGAAGAAGATCAAATTCGCCGTGGGGTATTAGACGATGCATAAGTGGATTACATTCCCTCACCGGGAGGGAGTGTGCTCTAAGCAAGCACATGCGGACTTCCCGGAGGAGGCTATTTACGAGCGAGAGGCTGGTCGAAGTGGATTCTTCGGTCCCGCTGCGCACTTCCATCATCAACACGCACCGACGGGCTGGAGTGAGTGGGAAGGGGAGTTAAAACCTCGCGCGTTTGATTTCAATGATGTCGAAAAGGCCACTCAAACGTCACCTTGGGCGGTGCCTCATTTGCTGCACAATGCCAACTGCAAAGTCAGAGTGTGGAAGTTTGATAAAGAGATGAGCCATTTGGTTCGCAATGCTGACGGTGATGAGCTGCTGTTTATCCACCAAGGTAAGGCAGATCTATTTTGTGACTATGGCCATTTAGAAGTAACGGAAGGGGATTACGTGATGCTCCCTCGCTCGACGACATGGCGAATTGAGCCACATGAGCCAATGTTTGTTCTAATGATTGAAAATACCGATGCCGCGTACACCTTGCCAGAGAAGGGGATGGTCGGTAATCACGCCATATTTGACCCTGCGGTTTTAGATGTGCCCAAGATTGATGAGGCGTTTAAGGCGCAATACTCAGAGCAATCGACGCAGGTACACATTAAGCGCCACGGTGAGATCAGTGTCGTAACTTACCCATTTAATCCGCTCGACGCCATTGGCTGGCATGGCGACCTTGCTGTGGTTCGTGTCAACTGGCGTGATATTAGGCCACTGATGTCTCATCGCTATCACTTGCCTCCTTCAGCGCATACTACATTTGTCGGCCAAGGCTTTGTCGTGTGTACTTTTGTGCCAAGGCCAATTGAAAGCGACCCTGGTGCGCTGAAAGTACCTTTCTATCACAGCAATGATGACTACGATGAAGTGCTGTTTTACCACGCCGGTGATTTTTTTAGTCGAGACAATATCGAAGCGGGTATGGTGACATTCCATCCGGCGGGATTTGCTCATGGTCCTCATCCAAGAGCGTTCAAAGCGGGACAAGAATACAAGAAAAAGTTTACCGATGAAGTGGCAGTGATGATTGATACTCGTCATGCACTTGAGTTTAGTGATGAAGCAAAACAAGTAGAAAATCAGCAATATATCTACAGTTGGCAGGAAAAGTAACGCGAGGATAAGGTATGAAATTAGCTAGCTTGAAAAATGATAGCCGAGATGGCTTGTTGGTCGTTGTCAGTAAAGATCTTACCAAATGCGTTGCTGTTCCTGAAGTGGCTCAGACGATGCAATATGTGTTGGATAACTGGGACGATGTTGAACCACAGCTAAACGAAGTGTATATGGCGCTCAATAATGGCGAATTGACTCAAGAGATGGCCTTTGATCAGGCGTTGTGTGAATCGCCATTACCTCGTGCTTATCAATGGGCGGATGGCTCCGCTTACGTCAATCATGTTGAATTGGTGAGGAAAGCGCGCGGTGCTGAGATGCCGCCAAGCTTTTGGACTGACCCTTTGATGTACCAAGGTGGCTCTGACGCCTTTATTGCTCCAAGAGATGATATCCCGGTCCTCAGTGAAGAGTGGGGGATTGATTTTGAGGGAGAAGTTGCAGTAGTCACAGGTGATGTGCCTATGGGAATATCGGTTGAAGGTGCTGCTAAATCGATTCGATTACTGATGCTTGTCAATGACGTCTCTTTGCGTGGTCTAATTCCTAATGAGCTCGGTAAAGGCTTTGGTTTCTTCCAATCTAAACCTTCTTCGGTCTTCTCGCCGGTGGCAGTCACGCCAGATGAATTAGGTACAGACTGGGATGGTGGTAAGGTGAATCTGCCACTGCTGAGCTTCTATAACAATCAACCTTTCGGTTGTCCGAATGCTGGCGTCGATATGACCTTTGAGTTTCCTGAGCTAATCGCGCATGCCGCCAAATCTCGTCCTCTGTCTGCTGGAGCGATTATTGGCTCAGGCACGGTATCGAATAAGCAGGGCACGGAATATGGCACGGCAATCTCTGAAGGTGGGGTGGGCTACTCTTGTATTGCGGAAGTGCGCATGATTGAAACCATCCGTGATGGGTCTCCATCGACCTCGTTTATGAAGTTTGGTGATCGAATCAAGATGGAAATGCTAAATCACAGTGGTGAGTCGATTTTCGGTTCAATCGATCAGCAGGTGGTGAAGTATGCATGATCGTATTCTCTATGGTTACTGGCGCTCGTCGGCGGCTTATCGAGTACGTATTGCACTAAACCTAAAAGGTCTAGACTACCAACAGCGCTCTGTGCACTTGGTCAATAACGGTGGAGAGCAACATTCCACCGAATTTAAGCGCCTTAACCCCAATCAGTTGGTGCCCGTCTTGATGGATAATGGCTTAGTACTTAACCAGTCATTGGCAATTATCGATTACCTTGACGAAACCTATAGCGACGCCTTACTGGTTCCAAAAAGTGGCGAGTCACGTTATTTGGTGAAAGCGATGGCGCAAGATATTGCTGTCGATGTGCATCCATTAAACAACTTACGTGTTCTACAGTATTTGAGTAATGAACTTCAGGTTGATGAAGATGCAAAAAGTGCTTGGTATAAGCACTGGATAGCCACCGGGTTTGAAGCCTTGGAGCAACGTGTCTCAGTTACGCGAGGTCAGTACTGTGTGGGCAACGAAATCTCGCTGGTGGATGTCTGTTTAGTCCCACAAATGTACAATGCGCAGCGTTTTGGTGTCGATCTGACGAGTTATCCGAATTTAGTTGATGTGACAACGTCACTTGGCAAGGTAAGGGCATTTATTCAAGCCGCCCCTGAACATCAGCCGGATGCGGTGTAGCTCACACATCCCATAAGAATAAAAGACCTACATAATGGGCTGTCATTGTGGCTAATGCTAGAAAGCAAAAAGGCCACTCAATGGCGGCCCTTATTTCTTCTCGGAGAAGCGAACAACTTAGCGTAAAGCGTTAGGGTTACGCTCTCTTTGTTGCAGCTCGGCAATGTTAAACTGACGTACGTCTAGTGTCGCTAAATCATTGCACTCTTTGCATGAGTGGTGGCACAAACCATCAACATACTCATGCTTGGCAAGCATACTTGGTTTTTTACACCAGTCACAGATGCCTTCGATCGTAAACATAATACTCTCCTCACCTTTATAATTTAGGTGTTATTTTCGCGGCAAATTATGGCATAGAGAACATGGATTGGTTAAGCATTTGTTATGTTTAATGGGAGGGGGATCGATTGCGCAGCTTGGTATTGCAAGGCTTATCGTATTTACACCACCTATTGATACGCATTTTGTAACTATTTGTTAATAACTTTAAGGATCAGTTTTAACGCTTGGTTTAAACGTTTCATTTCTGCGTCACTGCCTTTCAAATCTGGATGGTAGATTTTAGACAATTGCTTGTAACGGGCTTTTACCTGCTTTTCATCGGGAATAGCGTTCGGACTATAACCAAATACAGCGCAGGCGAGGGTGAGTGGTTTGTCTTTAGGGGTAGAATCTGCGCTAGGAGCTTTAGGCGTCGCTGCCTGCTGTTTTTTGATATGGCGGTAGAGTGTTTCTAATTGGCGCTTTTGCTGCTTTAGTAGCTCATCTTTGCGTTTTAGCTCTCGCTCTAGCTTAATCTGTTTTCGCTTAGCTTCATCGTCAAGTTCTGATGATGAGAGAGAAAGACGCTGATTGCGACGAAATAGCCAACCGATGACGAGTAAGCTTGTGCCGAGTAGGGCCAAAATCCCGTATAACGTCATATTCTGCGCATCTTGGCTGTTGGCTATCGACTGTGCTTTTGGGCTCACTTCAATATCGGTCGTATCAAAGGCGACTTCAAGCTGATCAATCGCCGCAACTTGCTTTGCGCGACGGGTATTAAATTGCGCTTCTAACACGCGCGCGTAGTCTTCCTCTGCTTGAGGGTTCGTGCGTGACGCTTCTTGATACCATAGCTCCGCTAAGTCGAGGGTGTCTGGGCTTTGTTTGAGATCTTCGTAAAGCTTACCGAGTAATCTCGCCGCATCCGAATTGCCATTGCTTGCTGCTTGGCTGAGCCAGAAAATCGCGTTTTCAGTATCTGATTTGGTTCCCTCACCGCTAAGATAAGCGTGTCCGACTGCCGAAGCGGCGGTGCTGTTGCCACTTTGCGCGGCCTGCTGGTACCAGTAAAAGGCTTCTGATTGCGATTGTTCGACTTGGTCACCTGTGGAGTAGCGGTTAGCCAGCTCTAGCTGGGCTTGGACGTTTTGGCTCTGCGCACTTTGGATAAGCTCTTCAATAGATTGCCCGAGGCATGAAGAAGACAGAAATAATAAAAGTAGGGGGAGTGCGCGCAAAAGTGACCTCAAAATGGCTAAAACCAGCTTAACTATTGGCTAAGTATATCAATTCGTACGCAGAGATAGAGCAAGATGAGTGAAAATTGTGTAACTAATACTAAATTGGCTTCCGAAGAAGCCAATTATTAGTCAATGTACTGGTGCACGGTGACTTATTTAAGCGGTAGAATTTGGATCTCTACACGACGGTTACATGCACGACCTGTTGTAGTGTCGTTAGTACATAGTGGGTAACGCTCACCATTACCACGCGCAATGGCACGGCCAGCAGCAACACCTTGCGAAACTAGGTATGAACGGACAGATTCAGCGCGACGCTCAGATAACACTTGGTTTGTGGTATCGCTACCAGTGCTGTCTGTGTGGCCATCAATCACTAGGCTAGTATCTGGGTATTCAACAAGGATACGTGCCACACCACGTAGAGTGTTGTGGATGCTTGGGTCAAGTGCGTAAGAGCTCGAATGGAAGCCGATGCCATTTTCTAGGCGAAGCAGTAGTTGGTTCTCACCAACGCGCTCAACTTGAACACCAGAATCTAGCAGCTCTTTACGAAGTGCAGCTTCTTGTTGGTCAAAATAGTAACCTACGCCGCCACCTACAGCAGCACCGCCAGCAGCGCCAATTAGCGCATGCTTACGACGTTCGTCCGCGTCATCGCCAGTCGCTAGGCCAACAGCAGCACCAGTAAGAGCGCCAATTAATGCGCCTTTAGTTGCTGAGTTCGTTTCTGATTCACCAGTGGTTGCGTTTTGGCGTTGAGTTGCCTGACAGCCAGACAGTGCAATTGCGACAGCTAATGCGAGTGTCAATTTTTTCACGATAACATCTCCGTGTATTATGCTTGTTCCCCGAGATTCATACGGGGTTTCGATCACTAGTGAATAAACCTTATGATATTCGTTATGTCAAATCCAATAAGCATAATTTGACAGAATATGACAATTGACGTCTGTTTTTTGAACTACCTGAGCATTTTAGGCGCTTGTGCACCATTGATCGGGCGACTGACTGAAACAGTGCGACCTTTCTTCAAGCCGACTTCATAGTCATCAGTTAGGTTCTTCATTGCTTCTCTAAGTTGTTGCTTGAAAGTCTCACGATCGATGTTTTGAAACTCTTTGTCGATGTAATCATCAATTTTCTTCGCTGAGTCTTCGTCAGGGCTGATAATTGGCAGCTTTTCGAGCGCGCCTTCAACCCAGCCCGAAAGAAATGAATTCACGCGTCGTGTGACTTCAGCATTAGAGGTGCCTGAACCAGCAAAACCGTTACGGAAACGGCCCGTTTGCTCGTTCATTTCACGGTAAATAATATCGAAGGCAAAGGCTGCGAAGATGGCTCGGTCTGCTTCACCGATAAATTCGACGCGCTTTAACCCTTTGTGATTCAGTAGGACTGCTTCAACACCAAACTTGGTGTTAATGCCACGAATGATTCTTAGGATATTTGAACCGACGTTGGATGGGAGCAGGTGTGTCGATTGAGTTTTGCCCATTTTGATAAACTCGATATCGTCTTTATCTAAGCCATATTTCAGCATTAGACGATGAGCCATTTTAATCGCATTTGCTGCTTCGTTTACGTTGGCTGAGTTACCAAGCTCTAAACATTTTGCAATTTTTTTAAGGGCTTTCTGTTTATCCATTGACCGGAACAAATCTCAATAATTTTACGAAGTCGGCCATTTTACCGTGTTATGAGTCAAAACGGAAATAATCCAGCGTATGAACGGTGGATGTCAGAGGAGATAGAAACCCAGATAGGGGCGGGACACGGTACCGAAAGCGAATAGGTATTATGCAGTGAGTTTCATTTTGGGTGGTTTATAAAAAGCCAATAACACGCCACCACCTGATGGTGGTAGCGCGTATAGAAGATTGCGGACAAGCGACGAGTTAGATGCCTAGTTCATCAAGCAAGTCATTTGCATTGGCACCACTCGCCGCCTCAGACTTTGTTTCTTTATCCGACTTCATTTTTTGCTGGGCTTTTTCCAAAATTGTATCTGGACATTCGTCTTCAACTGATTCGAACTCTTCTAGTTGGATAAATTCAGTTTTATCCATCGCAAGTTCTAAGTAGAAAATGTTGCCTTGGTCGGTAGAGAAGGTCACGCGACGAGCTTGTGGACGATCAAGGTTAGTATCAACCGAGAGGTTCACTTGCTTATTCAGCGCCAGCATTTTCGGTTGGTTCTGAGTAATGTGAGTGTGAAGATCTTTACGGACCTGGTTGGTAAAGTTACCGACCAATTGGTTCATCAGCTCCCCAAGTACATCAGCAACTTCATCTGAGGTGTGCAGGACAGCAAGTTCTTCCTCAGGCATGCCCATATTGCGCATGTAGTTTGTGTAAACTTCTAGCGCAGCTTTAGAGGTGAAGTTAATAACCACTAAACCTGAGAAGCCACCATCGAAAAGAACAAAACAGCCAAAGTCAGGTTTTAAACTGGTTTTGGTGATTTTTTGCACCATGGCTGAGTATGTAATTTGCGAGCTGGTTGCAGAGCTCAAGACACCAGAAACGGACTGGCATAGCTTTAATAGAATATCTTCTGTTGTGACAACTTTATTTTTTTTCATGGATGATTCGCTCATAGAAACACTTTAAATTGTTTTTATTCATTTTAAGTGTGGGAAAAAAATGCGATAAGTTCCATTCTGACATTGCATTTCTGTTTTGATCACCCTTTTAAATGTTGTAAAGTGACGAGATTCAAATAATAGTTCAAATTATAGCGAACCCAGTGCTGATTGGATCAGCGTCGTAGGGAGCAGGAAGCCAATGTTACCAAGATTACATTCTCAGTCGGATGTGGATCCGATTGTACTCACCTTTCTAAAAGAACTCGAAGCCGCTGGTTTTACAGGCGATATTGAAAGTCAATTTTCTAGTCGTTTAGCGGTTGCCACTGATAACAGTGTTTATCAGCAGTTGCCTCAAGCCGTTGTTCACCCAAAAACTACTCAGGATGTGGTGCTCATCGGTAAGCTGAGCAATGACCCTCAGTATGAACGCATTACTTTTTCTCCGCGTGGAGGTGGCACCGGAACCAATGGTCAATCTTTGACGAAAGGGGTTGTGGTTGATTTGTCGCGTCACATGAACAAGGTCCTTGAAGTCAACGAAGATGAAGGCTGGGTTCGTGTTCAAACCGGTGTGGTCAAAGATCAGCTCAATGACGCGGTTCGCCCATACGGATACTTTTTCTCTCCGGATTTATCAACCAGTAACCGCGCGACACTTGGCGGCATGATCAACACCGACGCATCCGGCCAAGGCTCTCTAAAGTACGGCAAAACGTCTGATCACGTGCTTTCTTTGCAAGCGGTGTTTGCTGACGGCTCGTGTATTGAATCCGATTTATCTCGCGGAATGCCAGAAGAGGGCGAGTACGCGTTTAATGCTTACCATACAACCGAGAAAGTCTGTCGTGATAAACGCGCGCAGATTGATGCGAAATTTCCCCCGCTCAATCGCTTCCTAACCGGCTATGACTTAAAGAACGCGTTAGACGTAGAACAAGACCAATTTGACCTTACTCGCGTGCTGTGTGGCGCTGAAGGCTCTTTGGCCTTTATCACCGAAGCTAAGCTTAACCTTACCCCAATCCCGAAAGCGCGCACCTTGGTGAACGTTAAGTACAACAGTTTTGAATCGGCTCTACGTAACGCGCCATTTATGGTCGAAGCAAAAGCGCTGTCGGTCGAAACGGTTGACTCGAAAGTGCTGAACTTAGCTAAGCAAGATATTGTTTGGCATACCGTTAGTGATTTGCTCACTGATGTTCCTGGCAAAGATATGCAGGGCATCAACATGGTTGAGTTTGCTGGGCAAGATGAGCAAGAGGTCAGTGCTCAGGTTGAAGCATTAAGCCAGCGCCTTGATGCCATGATGGAGAACAATGAAGCGGGCATCATTGGCTATCAAGTGTGTAGCGATGTGGCGAGTATTGGTCGCATCTACAACATGCGTAAAAAGGCCGTGGGCTTACTTGGCGCAGCAAAAGGGCGAGCAAAGCCAGTCGCGTTTGCAGAAGATACCTGTGTGCCACCTGAAAACTTAGCGGACTTTATTGTTGAGTTTAGAGAGTTGCTTGATGCGAAATCGCTCAACTACGGTATGTTTGGTCACGTCGATGCGGGCGTATTGCACGTTCGTCCAGCGTTAGATTTGTGCGATCCGAAACAAGAAGCTCTGATGCATGAGCTTTCTGATGAAGTGGTCAAGCTGGTGGCGAAATATGGCGGCTTGATGTGGGGCGAGCATGGTAAAGGCTTCCGCTCAGAGTATGGTCCTGACTTCTTTGGTGAAGAGCTGTTTACTGAGCTTCGCCGAGTCAAGTCTGCGTTTGACCCAAACAATAAAATGAACCCGGGTAAGATCTGTACGCCGCTGGAAAGTAACCATGAATTGGTCAAAGTGACCGACACCAAACGTGGCTACTATGATCGCCAAATCGACGTGCAAGTACGCGACAGCTTCAAGCAAGCGATGGAGTGTAACGGCAACGGTTTATGCTTTAACTACGATACCTCGTCGCCAATGTGTCCGTCGATGAAAGTGACCGCGGATAGAAGACATTCGCCAAAAGGGCGCGCAGGGATGGTGCGAGAGTGGCTCCGTCAGCTTACGGATCAAGGTGTCGATATTCTCGACTTAGAAAAGCAGTCGTTACAAGAGAGCGCTTCAATCAAGACCATGATTGATCGCGTGCGCAACAGTCTAAATAAGCGCCATGAGTACGACTTTTCTCATGAAGTGTATGAGGCGATGAATGGTTGTCTGGCTTGTAAAGCGTGTGCGAGCCAATGTCCGATTAAAGTCGATGTCCCAAGTTTCCGTTCGCGCTTTTTAAATATCTATTACTCGCGTTACCAGCGTCCCGCTAAAGACTATTTAGTGGCGAATATTGAAAGTATGCTACCGGTATTAGCCAAAGCGCCTAAGCTGGTTAATGGTGCGTTAAAGCAGCAATGGGTTCAAGATCTCACGGCTAAGTCGGTTGGCTATGTGGACTCGCCGCTGCTTTCTATTCCAACCTTGAGTAAACGACTTACAGGGCTCAAAACGTTTGACCTTCAGGCGTTAGCTGCATTGTCGAGAGAAGACAAAGCCAATCACGTTGTGATCGTTCAAGACCCGTTTACGAGTTACTACGATGCCCAAGTGGTTGAAGACTTTGCTACGTTAGTGAGTAAGTTGGGTAAGACACCGGTATTACTGCCATTTAAGCCAAATGGCAAAGCTCAGCATGTGAAAGGTTTCCTTAAGAAATTTGCCGATAACGCGAAAAGCACTGCGGCATTCTTACAGCAAGTAGCTGACATTAATATTCCTTTAGTTGGTGTCGACCCTGCACTGGTGCTCTGCTATCGAGATGAGTATCAAGAAGTGCTACAAGAAAAACGTGGTGACTTCCAAGTCCTAACGGTGCACGAATGGCTAGAGCCGAAGTTAGCCGAGTTTGAGCAGCAAACGCCTAATGGCGACGAGCCTTGGTACTTGTTTGCTCACTGTACTGAAAAGACCAAGATGCCAAATGCTGAGAAAGAGTGGGGAGCTATTTTTGCCCACTTTGGCGCTCGATTGGATACCATTCCGGTCGGCTGCTGTGGCATGGCGGGCACCTTTGGCCATGAAGTCGATAAGCTGCAAATGTCGAAGGATATTTATGCCCTAAGCTGGAAGCCAAGGTTGCAAGACTTACCGAAAGAGCGTTGCCTTGTGACGGGCTATTCTTGTCGAAGCCAAGTGAAACGCTTCGAGCAGGAAAAAGTTCAGCATCCACTACAAGCATTGCTGAAGATAGTGTAAATCTAAATAGCTCAGCCTTAATGGTTGAGCTATTTTTATAGGTAACTCAATTATAGGGAAAGTACATGGATGTATTAGAGCGCAAAATCCCGCCTGTGGCCTTGTTTGTCTTATTTGTTGTTGCTATCAATCATCTCAGCCATGAGTTTATTCGTTTTACGGTTAATTTGCCGCTGAACTTAGTGGTGTTTTTAGTCTGTTTTGTCGTGGCAGGCTTTGTTGGTATTGCCGGTGTATATGAGTTCAGACGAGCTCAGACAACGGTTAACCCGGTAAAAGTAGATACTGCTTCTACAGTGGTGGATAGTGGCATTTTCGGCTATACACGCAATCCTATGTATCTCGGCCTATTTCTGCTTCTATTTGGCTTTGCTTATTGGCAGCAAAACCTTCTCTCAATCGCGTTTTCTTTTACATTCATCCTCTATATGAACCGCTTCCAAATCTTACCTGAGGAGCGAGCTTTAGAGTCTCTGTTTGGTGCGTCATATATTGATTACAAACAAAAGGTTAGACGTTGGATTTAGCGTCGCTTATTTAGTCCGCAACGAAAAGGCCCTGCTGATATTGCAGGGCTTTGTATTTATGTGCTGTTCAAATGTCTTAAGCGACTTTGACACTTGGTAGCAGTGCCTCTGGCATCAAATGGTTATGTACCGCTAGTTTAAGCAGTGCATTGGCCGCTTCGATGTCTGGTGCGAAGTAACGGTCTTTGTCGTAGAACGAGACTTTTTCACGCAGGATCTGCTTGGCTTCTTCAATGCGAGCCGATGACTTATTTGGTGCGCGGAAGTCTAGACCTTGTGCAGCTGATAAGTACTCGACCGCAAGAATGCCGCGAGTGTTCTCTGCCATATCACGTAGACGTCGGCCAGCGAAGGTTGCCATGGAAACATGATCTTCTTGGTTGGCTGAGGTTGGTAAGCTATCTACAGACGCTGGGTGAGCAAGGGTTTTGTTTTCGCTCGCCAGTGCTGCTGAGGTTACCTGAGCAATCATAAAGCCTGAGTTAACGCCGCCGTTATCGACTAAGAATGGTGGTAGTTTCGAAAGCGCGCTATCAATCAACAGAGCCATACGGCGCTCTGACAGACTGCCCACTTCAGCAATTGCTAAAGCAAGATTATCTGCCGCCATTGCAACAGGTTCAGCGTGGAAGTTACCACCAGAGATAATGTCGCCATCTTCAGCAAACACTAACGGGTTATCTGACACTGAGTTTGCTTCAACTTGTAAGATGTCTGCCGAATTACGAATTTGCTGTAAACATGCGCCCATTACTTGCGGTTGGCAGCGCAGAGAGTAAGGATCTTGAACCTTTTCACAACCAGTGTGCGATTCACCAATATCACTGTTGATATCAAGTAAATGGCGATACGCAGCAGCGGCATCCATTTGTCCACGATGACCACGTACGCGGTGAATACGAGGGTCAAATGGACGACGACTACCTAGAGCGGCTTCAACTGACATCGCGCCACATACTGTTGCTGATGCAAATAGATCTTCTGCCGCAAACAGGCCTTCTAGTGCAAAAGCAGTCGAGGCTTGAGTTCCATTTAGAAGCGCTAGGCCTTCTTTTGGCGCAAGCGTAATAGGTTCAAGTCCAGCGATCTTGAGCGCTTCAGTACCAGAGATGATTTTGCCATTATGACGAGCTTGGCCTTCACCAAGTAGTACTGTACTCATGTGGGCTAGGGGAGCTAAATCGCCAGAAGCACCCACTGAACCTTTTTGTGGCACACATGGGTAGACCTGAGAGTTTACCAAGTCGATCAGCGCTTGAATCACTTTCAAACGAATACCAGAGTATCCACGTGACAAGCTGTTGATTTTCAAAACCATCATCAGTCTAACGGTTTCGTCAGACATAAACTCGCCAATACCCGCTGCGTGTGACAGAACAATACTCTTTTGCAGAGTTTCTAAATCCTCTGGGGCAATACGCGTGTTGGCTAATAGACCAAAGCCAGTGTTGATGCCATAGACAGTGCGATCTTCTGCGATAACTTGCTCTACCACTTGAGTGCTTTCTTCAATCGCTGGTACCGCCTCGGAATCAAGAGTCAGGTTGATTGGCGAACGGCTCACTTGACGCAGTAGGGCTAGGTTAAGTTGTCCCGGCTTAAGTGTGAGGTTTAACATCTTCATAATCCTTATTTAAGCTTACGCAGTTCTTCGTTTAGCATCGGTAGGTCTAGACCTTGCTCTGCGGCACACTGCTTAGCAATATCGTAGCCAGCGTCTGCGTGGCGCATAACACCCGTTGCAGGGTCGTTATGTAGAACGCGAGCAATACGCTCTGATGCATCTTGGCTGCCATCACAACAAATTACCATACCTGAGTGCTGTGAGAAGCCCATGCCAACGCCGCCGCCGTGGTGCAGAGACACCCACGTCGCGCCGCCAGCAGTGTTCAATAATGCGTTCATTAGTGGCCAGTCAGAAACCGCATCTGAGCCATCCATCATGCCTTCAGTTTCTCGGTTAGGGCTGGCAACGGAACCTGAGTCTAAGTGGTCACGACCAATTACGACAGGCGCTTTTAGCTCGCCATTTTTAACCATTTCATTGAAGGCCTGGCCTAGGCGTTCACGATCTTTGAGTCCAACCCAACAGATACGAGCAGGCAAACCTTGGAACTGAATGCGTTCACGCGCCATATCTAGCCAGTTGTGTAGGTGCGGATTGTCTGGAATTAACTCTTTTACTTTTTGGTCTGTTTTGTAGATATCTTCTGGATCACCAGATAGAGCAGCCCAGCGGAATGGACCGATACCTTCACAGAACAACGGACGAATGTAAGCAGGAACGAAACCCGGGAAGTCGAAGGCATTTTCGACGCCTTTTTCTAGAGCCATCTGACGGATGTTGTTGCCGTAATCGAGTGTCGCTGCACCGCGATCTTGCAGAGCCAGCATCGCTTTAACTTGAATTGCCATCGATTCTTTTGCTGCGTCAACCACCATAGCTTCATCTTTTAGGCGCATTTCCGCTGCATGCTCCATTGACCAACCAATTGGCAGGTAGCCGTTTAGCGGATCATGGGCTGATGTTTGGTCAGTGACAACATCAGGTGTAATGTTACGTTCAACTAGCTCCGGGAACACGTCAGCAGCGTTACCTAATAGGCCAACAGAAACTGGCGTTTCTGACTCATAGATAATCGCCAATGCTTCATCTAGGCTGGTGGCTTTCTTATCAACATAGCCAGTACGCAGACGGTAGTCGATACGTGACTCATCACATTCAACGGCAATCATTGAGAAGCCTGCCATTGTCGCAGCGAGAGGTTGAGCACCACCCATACCACCAAGACCCCCCGTTAGCACCCAACGGCCTTTTGCTTCACCATCAAAGTGCTTTTTAGCCACTGAGACGAAGGTTTCGTAGGTGCCTTGAACAATGCCTTGAGAGCCAATGTAGATCCAGCTCCCCGCCGTCATCTGACCATACATCATCAAACCTTCTTTATCGAGCTCATTGAAGTGCTCCCAGTTCGCCCAGTGAGGTACAAGGTTTGAGTTAGCGATCAGTACGCGAGGGGCATTTTTGTGCGTTGGAAAAACGCCGACAGGTTTACCTGATTGAACTAACAGCGTTTGATCATCTTCTAGACGCTCTAGTACTTCGACGATCTTGTCATAACATTCCCAGTTACGGGCTGCACGGCCAATACCACCATAAACAACCAATGAGTGCGGGTGCTCAGCAACATCAGGGTCTAAGTTGTTCATCAGCATTCGAAGCGGCGCTTCAGTTAGCCAAGATTTTGCTCTCAAGGTTGTCCCGTGTGGGGCACGTATAGTCCTTGTGGTATCGAGACGCATATCCTCTACTTGGCGCTGTGTCATGGTAAAACTCCTTGTGGTTCACGTTATTCAGACAAATAGGGGTCTTTGATGCTGATGCATCCTATTCACTGCCCGCTATTTGGTTGATTGTTATTTTTCTGAAAAGGCGTTCGCGATATCCCAGCATAAACGTGCGGCGAGACGGGCGGTTTGGCTGTCTACGTCGTACGTTGGGTTGTACTCTGCGATATCGGCTAGGGCCAGTTTTTGTTTGTAGTGCAAAATTCGGTCGATAAAAGGCGCGATGGTATCAATACTCACACCGCGTGCCGCTGGCGCACTGACACCTGGGGCCGTGGCTGCCGGGAAAACGTCTAAGTCGATGGTGAGATAGATAAAGTCACAATTATCGATAAAGTGTTGCAGCTGAGTTAAGTGATAGACCTGATTGAGAGGCGTGAGCTCTTTGTCCTCTATGTACCAGACATTTAATTCATCTGCGCGTTTGAAAAGCGCTTCAGTGTTGCTGGCTTTACTTACCCCTAAGCAGGCATAGTGAAATGGCCAGTCGTTCTCAAAGCAATATTTTTGAATTTGATTAAATGGGGTTCCTGAGCTCGGTTTTACTTCAGCACGTTCGCTTTCAAACGCGCGTAAATCGAAATGTGCATCGAAGTTGATAATACCGATCTTAGGTGGCTTGGCTGGATTAATATACTCAAAGTAGCGCGCTAACCCTTGGAACGATGCCCAAGCGACTTCATGGCCCCCACCTAAAGTAATCACAGGGGTAGATTTTAGCGCCGTAGCAATCACATTGGCGCATTGGTCTTGGCTTTGCTCAAGTAAATCATCATCACAAATGACATTGCCTAAGTCGATGAGGTGGCTCTCTTTATGCCACGCCATATTAGCCAGAGCGCGTCTGATTAAATCTGGGGCACGGTGAGCACCAATACGCCCTTTGTTGCGAGCTACGCCAGCATCACAACAAAAACCAAGAATGCTGATGGCATTGTGGTATGGCTGCAATTCAGTGACTTGCATTTGCTTTACCACATGGTGAACACGTTTTCCTTGCGCACCATCTTCAGCGTCGTGACGGCCTTGCCAATGAAACTCTAGGCTTGTGGTTAATTGATTAGACATGATCTAACTCTCCAGCCACAAGGCGTGCAGAAAGTCGTGGCGCGCCTTGTAAATAGCTAAACTCAGCAGGATGAGAAATATCCCAGATTGCCAGATCGGCATCAAAGCCTGTGACAATCTGACCTCTTGACTCACCATAGCCGAGTGCCTTGGCTGCATTTGCGGTCACTCCACGTAGTGTTTCTTCAGGAGTCAGGCCAAACAAAGTGCAACCCATATTCATCATCATAGTCAAATCTGCAAACGGCGATGTGCCGGGGTTCAAATCTGTCGCGATTGCCATTGGGACTTTATGTTGACGCAGTAATTCGATAGGTGGAAGTTGGGTTTCTTTAAGAAAGTAAAATGCCCCCGGTAAAAGCGTCGCAACAGTATTTGAAGCCGCGAGTGCTTTGACGCCATCTTCATCCAAAAACTCTATATGGTCGGCAGAAAGGCCTGAATAGCGCGCAGTAAGTGCGGTGCCACCTAAATTAGACAATTGCTCAGTGTGGCCTTTTACATTAAGGCCATGTTCTACTGCGGCTTGAAAGACCTTTTCTGTTTGCGTCAGGTTAAAACCTATCGATTCGCAAAAGACATCAACGCTAGTTGCAAGCTGCTCTTCGGCTACCAGAGGAATGATCTCTTTGCAAACCAGTTCGATGTAATCATCTGGGCGGCCAGCGTATTCTGGAGGTAGAGCGTGGGCTGCGAGAAGTGTAGTGGAAACACGAATTTTTCGATGCGCTTCGAGTGCTTTCGCAGCACGTAGCATCTTGATTTCGTCATCGATAGTTAAGCCATAGCCTGATTTAACTTCAACAGAGGTGACGCCCGTTTGGATTAAACCATCGAGTCTTGGTAACGCCAGTTCGGTTAACTGTTCTTCACTGGCTTGACGAGTCGCTTTAACCGTGGAAAGAATACCGCCGCCTTGCTTAGCGATCTCTTGATAAGGGACGCCGTTAAGACGCATTTCAAACTCGTTTGCGCGGCTACCAGCGAAAATAAGGTGGGTGTGGCAATCAATGAAACCGGGGGTGACCAGTTTGCCTTGGCAATCGTAAGTGTTTTGCGACTCGAACGGTTGTTGCGATATAGAGGCGATGCGACCATCTTTGATCAGTAAATGGCAAAGAGGAGAGAGGGCATAGCCATCTTGGCCCGGTGTCATTGAGACGACCTTGGCGTTCGACAAAACGAGATCACTGCAAAAACTCATATCGGTTGCTCTGATTTAAATGTATATACAATTATCCGTTCAAATCAGTCAATTGATCAAGTTTAATGTTGCGAAAATGTGATCAGTAAAAAGTATGAAATTCTTTATCAGAGCAAAACTTTAGAGCTTAATTTGTATCTTGTGCCCGGATGGTAGAGTAATGCGGTGCTGACTAAGCGTTCGTCACTCCAAGTTCTACGGTTTAGTAGAAGGCAAGGCTCTTTGACTGCCAGTCTGAGCGCCGAGCGAACGGCGTCATCTGCAACAATCGCTTCAACAGTATGTTCGATGGCACTGAGTGGGCAGTTTTCCGAAAGGTACTGGTTAGGTGTCATTTGCGAAAAGTCTTGCTCTAAGTAATTCGGCGCGTAGCTAGCGTTCACCCAGCGGAGTTCTAGCTGAATTGGTGACTTATCTTCAAAGTGGATGATTTCACTATAAAAAACTTCGCTGCCAAGCATAACGCCGAGTTTCATTGCCACAGTGTCATCAGCGGTGAGTGAAACCTGCTTGATCACTTTACTGCTGTATTGTTTGCCGCGTTGCTCGACTTCTTTGGCAATGTTACGAATATCGAGTAGTGGTGATTCCGCTTTATCGTCAGGAGCGCAAACAAACGTGCCCAGTCGAGGACGCCTTACCAAACGGCCTTCAGCAACCAAATCTCGAATAGCTTTATTCACCGTCATTCGGCTGACCTTAAACTGTTTGGTCAGCTCAAGCTCAGTGGTAATGCGATGGCCAACGGGCCATAGACCCTGATCGATTTGGTCGGAAATATATTGCTTAATCTGCAGGTAAAGGGGCGAACTACTCATAAAATCATCATTTTCATGTTTGACTATACAAATGGTTATATATTTATACGATTAATGCAAGTGATGAGACTAGGGGGATGGCTAAATCTTTCTAGTGCGCACGTTTTTTAGGGATGTGACTCAAAAGCACTTGCATAAAGGTCCTCATCAAGATAAATCATTAAACACAATAAATGATAAGGATAATGTATGTTTGGAAAGTTAAAGGCTTCTTTGGGAATAGGCGCAGCTAAGGTCGATACCGTGTTAAACAGCATGTCTGTTTTTCAAGGCGACACATTAAAAGGCACCGTTCACATCAAAGGTGGCGATGTTGAGCAGCAAATTGATGCGATCAACCTAAAGCTGTGTACTGAAGTGAAAGTTGAAAGTGATGAAAGCACCAGCTACCAAGATTTTATCATTGGTAAACTTCAAGCGGTTCAACCTTTTATTATTCAGCCAAACGAAACCAAACAGGTGCCTTTTGAATTCAGGTTGAATGACGAAACGCCGATTACAGCGTTAAATGTTCTTAAAAATCTGTGTCATGTTTGGGTAGAAACGACCCTTGATATTGATTTTGCCATTGACCCGAAAGATCGTGATTTTGTAGAAGTAAAACCATTGCCAGTTGTGGCAAAGGTATTGTCCGCTATTGAACAGGCGGGCTTTGCGATGGTTAAAGCTGATGTGGAGAAAGGGCACTTACGAGGTGGTAACTTCTCTTCTAAGTCTGGCTGTTACCAAGAAATTGAATTTCGTAGCAATGGCTTTATCAACCGCAAAGAAATTGAAGTCTCATTTATCCTTGATGGCAATCTGGTGCATTGCTTAGCGGAAGTGGATCGCTCATTTAGTATGAGAGGCGACCAATACGTCTCTTTCTCGTTGGCAAAAGGTGCCTCTGACAGCGAAATTAGCTCGGTGGTAAATCGCATCTTGTCTATCTAGCCTCATCGGCGCCAAAACGATAGCGGAAAGCGACACCAAAAGCGATGTCAGTGCTGTTGTCAGCGTTAAACATGTTCTCCACCGCAGTGAGCTCCACTGCGGTATTTTTGAGTGTATAGCGATAGCCGTAAGTAAACTCGGTTGAAGGCTCTGAAAACTCACCATCATCGTCCGTCACACCTTGCAATACCACTAGCTGTGCGATAAGCGTGTGTCTATCGTAAAGCTGATAGCGGTAACTGGCGCCAACCATCCAAGTGCGATCACGATAAGGCATCTGTTCAAACACGGTGGGCGTGTTACGAAAAGTAATAGCGGCAGTCGCGTCTAATGAATGTGCGCCGCGAACATAGCCATAGTTAACCTGCAATGCTTGCTCAAAATCTGATGAGCTGAAGATGCCATGTGAAGTATCATTGTAATAGAGTGACAGTCCAAGCGATGCCCCGTGGTGGGGTAGCGTATAAAGTTGATACTGAAGATAACCAGTCAGAGCATGGCTTAACGTCTCCCCTCTAAATCCCTCTAGCTGAATGCCGTATTCAGGCATATGAATCACAAAGCGATGATTTTCGACATTATCTCGGCCATTCTGTTCTAAACCAAAAAACTCGTGAAACTTTTTTGTTGGGCTATCAAGATGATTATTGCCAGCGTAGTTCCAACGATAATGAAGATCCAATTGCCAGTTTGAACTTAACTGCCACTTGGTCCCGAGCGCGATTTGGTTTTGATAGTAATCGAGCTCATATTTATCCGTCACAGCCCAAATACTTGAGATAACACCAGCGGTATAAACCTCATAGTTCGAGTTTGGCATCGAGAAGCCAGAGCGAAGTTGAGGGGAGAGATTATTGGTATGAAAAGGTGACTGAGTATAGGTTTGCACTGGGCCAAAGCCGTCGTCAGATAAGGCTTTGGCAGGCATTAGGAGGCTAGCAAACGCAGTGAACAAACCAGCGTATACTCGCATAACCGCCTCCCCACTTTATTATTAAGCCTTCTATTAAAAGCTAGTTTAAAAGTTTGGGTATTGCGAAAAATTAGGGCCTAGTAATACTAAGCCGTAATGAGTTTAAGCTGCGCTTAGGTGTGTCGTAATGTAGGGCTGCCAAGCGTTTTGATAAAGCTCTTTAGATTCACGACGCATGTTGCGGATTTGCGCTTGTTCAATCTCGTTGAAATCGCGTGATTCGATCGCAGCAGTGCGTTCGATTTTTTGGATCTTTTCGTAAATAGCATGCTCTGGGCCGCTTTTCACATCAGCAATCGCTTTTAAATGAAGCTGCACTTCTGCAACCAGATTCGTTTTAGGCAATTGCACTAAAAGGTTAAGATCGCGATAACCGGAAGCCGCGGGTTTCTTGAAGCGGTTTTTGACTTTAACGATGGTAGTTTCACGGTTTAGCACCTCATAAGCAGACATCAAGCCTTCAATATCATCCGCTACGATAGTTGCTCGTGCTAGGTCAGTAATACGCTCCGTTTGACCATCTAGCTCGTAGGCGATTTTCTCTTTTGCACGTTGAGATGACTTAACACCCGCAAAATATGCGTCTGTTGATGTTAATAGTGCGGTGCTTTTACATAGAGTTTCTAGCTCGGCTTGAGCTTGGTGTGCTTTGCTGTAAAGCACATCGAAATCAGAATAAGGTTGTACTGGTGAAGACGAAATAGATTGAATGCCGTAAAGGCCGCTTAGGTTATGTTTGAATGCTTTCGAGCAAACCTCGTTCTGATTGGTTGAACGGTTTTCCTCGTTACCTGGTGCGGGTGGAATAGCAGCAAATGCAGGTGCGCGGCTGAGCATTAGAAGCATCAGGGCCGTCGTTCGCAAAAATAGGCTCATTCACTCTCCTTAGATGTGTAGGGCTTAGCTAAAAGGTGTCGAAAAAGGATTCAATCACTAGCGCTACTCATCTGTACTTATTAAATGGGGCTGCTATTTACTATTCCAAGCAGCACCGCCTTACTCTTATTCTGAACTTTGAAGTCACTCTCAAAAATCCGAGCAATTGTTTAGAGTTCATCTTTGAATCAAGGTTCATTGCTAACTTGTAAGCAAGTATAAACGGCGAACATGAACTTAATCTGAATAGAGTTTTCATCTTGGTGTGAATAGGGGATACCACTTGTGAGCGCTTTCAGATAGGCTATGCCCATTAAAGTCAGTCAATGAGAATGATAATGAGAGATCCCGAGTTTTGGCATGGTAAATGGGCGGCCAACCAGATTGGTTTTCATTTGGAAGATGTGAACCCGCTATTGATCGAATATTGGAGTCACACTAAGCCTAATCATCAAGATAAAGTCTTTGTCCCGCTATGTGGTAAGTCAGAAGATTTGGTTTGGCTAGCGACAAAGCATGAAGATGTGCAAGGCGTCGAGTTAAGCAATATTGCCGTTCGAGCTTTCTTTGCTGAACATTTCTATACCCCAATGGTGATGCCTGTAAATGGGCAGCATGAGCTATTTCAGTTCGATGAACTGTCGATTTATACCGGTGACTTCTTTACTGCGCCGATTCAACCAGTCGATATTGTTTACGATCGCGCGTCTTTGGTGGCTCTGCCAGAAGAGATGCGTGCGGAGTATGTGCAAAAAATCAAATCACTACTCAAGCCGGGCGCTCGAATCTTGCTGGTAAGCTTAGATTATCAACAATCAGAAATGACAGGTCCTCCGTTCTCAGTTGCGGAGCAAGAGATTCGTTCACTCTATTCTGAGTTTAAAGTGACCAAACTTTATCGTGATGAAGCAGGTGATGATCATCCTAAGATCGCCAAGAAAGGGCTATCTCGATTCGCTGAAGAAGTGTATCTCATCGAAGCTTAAAGTGATTGCAACGAAAAAGGCCTGGTCAGTGAACCAGGCCTTTTAGTTTTCGAACAGTAAAATGATTTAGTAGATCACTTTTACTTTGGCTGCGCTTGCTACTGCGTCTTCAATAGCTTGTTCGATCGTGTCTCGACGTGTGATAGCAACGCCAAGACGACGGCGGCCATCGATATCTGGCTTACCAAATAGACGAACTTGCGTTTGTGGTTGCGCGAGTGCGTCGGTCAAACCATCGAACTGGATGTTGGTTGACGTACCTTGACCTAAAATTACCGCAGATGCCGCTGGACCGTATTGAGTGATGCCTGCAATTGGCATACCTGTAAACGCGCGAACATGAAGGGCAAACTCAGAGCTGTCTTGAGACATCAGTGTCATAAGGCCAGTATCGTGTGGACGAGGAGATACCTCATTAAAGATGACCGTATCGCCTTTAATAAACAGCTCTACACCAAAAATACCGTAACCACTTAGTGCGTTAACCACTTTACCAGCCGCATCTTGAGCGGCTTCTAACGCTTTGTCAGACATCGCTTGCGGCTGCCATGATTCACGGTAATCCCCATCTTCTTGGCGGTGGCCAATTGGCGCGCAGAAGTGTACACCGTCAACCGCACGCACTGTTAATAGAGTGATTTCATAATCAAAGTCGATAAAGCCTTCAACAATCACGCGACCCGCACCAGTACGACCGCCTTCTTGGGCGTAGTTCCACGCTTTCTCAACATCTTGAGGCGTTTTGATAACACTTTGGCCTTTGCCTGAAGAGCTCATTACAGGTTTACACACACAAGGAATACCGACTGCTTCAACGGCAGCAGCAAACTCTTCGTAGTTATCAGCAAAGCGATATGGTGATGTGGTCAACTCTAGATCTTCTGCAGCAAGACGACGAATGCCTTCGCGATTCATTGTTAGCTTAGTGGCATTTGCGGTAGGAACGACATTTAGCCCTTTAGCTTCAAGCTCGACGAGCGTATCGGTTGCAATAGCCTCGATCTCGGGTACGACGTAATCGGGTTGCTCTATAGCGATGATCTCTTCTAGCGCTTTACCATCTAGCATATCAAGTGTGTAACTGCGATGAGCAACTTGCATGGCTGGGGCATTTTCATAGCGGTCACAGGCAATAACTTCAAGGCCAAGACGTTGGCACTCGATGGCGACTTCTTTGCCAAGTTCACCAGAGCCTAAGAGCAGAACACGTGTCGAATTTTTAGCTGTCGCAGTACCAAACATAAATAACCTTAACGTTTAAGAGGAGTAATAACTGTGACGCATAATACTCAAGCTTAGAGAAAAAGCAAACGTTTGCGCGCGTTGTTTGACAATTTTAGCTATAAGATGTCATCACTTAGTTTAAATGAATGAAAACATGGCTATTTAATCAACAATGCTGACTTAGTTCTCAAGTTTTAATTAATGTATTGAGGGATTTGTATCTAAATTAGGTCAAATTAAGTAAAACCTAACGATTAGACATATAATTTCTATGAATCGTATTTTCTTTAACATTTAACTGGCTTCAGTATTCATGCAGTATGACCCGAAAAATTCAGTGAAAATCCCTATCAATACGTTGACGACAGGTATGTTTGTCACTGCGATTGAAGATAGCAAGCGAGTTAACTTAGCCAATGCTGGGCGCGTATCAACGCAGCAAGCAATTAAACAGTTGATTGACAATGGTATTAAGTTTGCGTGGGTTGACCCAGAATTGTCGGTAAAAGGCAGCGTGTTCAAGCCGGCCATTGATCCAAAGCCTGAACAAGAGGTGGCAGAGGACGTTAGACCGGTCAAAAAGAAAAAGCTCAGCCGTTTTTCTCAGCAGCAAAAAGCACAAAAAATCATTCGTGATGCAAAAGGTTTAGCGCAAAAAATCTTATCTCAGACCTTTGAAGGCAAACCGATCGAGCTGGATGAGCTGGATGTCATGGCTGATGATTTGATTGAGTCTGTGTTGCTACATTCCGATGCGTTGCATTGCGTATCTGCGTTACGCACCAAAGATGAGTATTTACTGGAGCATTCCGTCAATGTTGCCACGTTGTTGGTGACCTTTGGTAAGTACCTTGAACTGCCTAGAGATATGCTCAAGCAGATGGCGATTGGCGGCATTGTTCATGATGTCGGCAAGATTAAAGTGGATGACAAAGTTCTTCACAAACCAGCTAGATTGACGCCAGAAGAGTTCGAACACATGAAATTGCACCAAGTCTTTGCTAGTGAAATTATTGTGACTATTGATGGCTTGAGCGATGTCAGCCGAGATGTGTGTTTAATGCACCACGAAAAGCTTGATGGCACTGGGTATCCAAATGGATTAACGGCTGACCAACTTCCCCTGCATGGCCGTATGAGCTGTATTGTTGATATCTATGACGCATTGACCGCGGACCGCTGTTACAAGCAAGGGATGAGCCCCGCCGAGGCATTTAAGATTCTGCTCAGCTTGACGCCTAACCATCTTGATAAAGATTTGGTTTACAAGTTCATTAACTGCATTGGCGTGTATCCTGTAGGGGCGATCGTTGAACTTACTGATGGGCGCATCGGCATTGTGTGGACATCGAATACAAGCGAACCTCTAAAACCTGAGGTAAAGTGTTTTTACTCACGCAAATATAACCGCTTTATTGATGTTGCGTTTGTTAACTTGAAAACGTCACAAGTGAAAATTGAAAAGGCTATCGCGCAAAGTCAGTTAGAGGTGGATGCGACCCGGTTCTTTGAAGCCTAATGTAAAACCAAACACCATTAAAAAAGGCGCTGTTTAGCGCCTTTTCTGATTACAGTTCTAGGTAAGTCATTGGAATGTCTGGGTTGAGCGCTTCAAGCGTCGACTGAGTCGTAGCTAAGTGACTAATTGTCCCTTCAGACACTTCAACTAACGCTGCAGATTCAATGTCTTCAAATTTCTGACGATCCAACAGTAGCTGAATTAAAGCCACTTGAAGTGGTGGCAGGCTAGGGTTGAACGCCGCATTTTCAGCGTAAGCACCTTGATACACTCTGCCATTAGCCATTTTCAACGCGATGCCGCTTAGGTTATGCGTATATGGTGCATGACTGCGGTTTAGAGCGGCAATCGCCAGTTGTAACACTTCATCATCTTCTTGGCTCTGCTTGCCATGATCAATGTGAGTCATTAAGGCTGACGTGATACCAAGATCTGCAGGGCCAAATGATTCTGGTAGGTATTCTTGCAATGATTTGCTGTCACGCTCAGGCAGTTGAATCTGCAATTTATCGGCCGTTGAAAGCTCGTTCATAAATTGGCGGCAATGGCCGCATGGGCTGAAGTTGATGGTGATATCGGCAACGCCTTGTTCACCCTTCATCCACGCGTGGCTGATCGCTGACTGCTCTGCGTGCACGGTTTGACCCAGTTGCACACCATCAAATTCAACATTAGCACCGAAATAAAGTTTTCCTGAGAGGCCACGAACGATCGCACCAACGTAAAAGTTAGACAGTGGAGCATAGGAGTAAGCTGCTGCGAATGGAAGTAGAGCAACACGAAGCTCTGCATCTTCAAGGCCAGAAATGGCTAATAGCTGTTCAAATTGCTCGGAAGAAAGCGTCGCGTCAAAATCGTCAGCAAGAAGGATAGGAGATAGGAAATCTGCTACGGTTTTTGGCGCTTCAGCTAACGCCTGTTCAATGCGGCTTCTCATAGTGAATCCTTTAAATAACTAAGTTGATATCATTGAGTTTAGAGCGTGAAGGCAGGCTATAAACCACGATATTGGTATTACATTTTAGGTAAAACGAAGAATACTTCAGAGATATAGATCACACATATAAATGTAACGATATATAGAATTACATAATTAGAGTGAGCTCACACATGATAACGATTGCATTGAATCAATTCGTGATATGTATCGAGCTGTAATAAGCAACTCGATACATTTTCGTTAGGCTGATAGCCAAACGGCCAGTGTAAAGAATGATGGCGCTAGGATAGATGTGATGACGCCACAGACAACCAAAGCAAGTGAGCTAAACGCGGCATCTTGTGGATCTTTCTCGGCACAAGTCGCGGTACCTAGTGCATGAGAAACGGTGCCCATGGTTAATCCTTTGGCGATCGGGTGAGTAATGTTGAGCAGATTATAGATTGGGTAAGCCATAATCGCGCCAAATAGACCGACAATCAGTACCAAGATGGCTGCAATTGCCGGTTCGCCGCCTAGGTGGCTAGATACTTCCATGGCAATCGGCGTGGTTACCGACTTACCTAGTAGGCTAGCAATCAAGGAAATATCCGCTTTCAGATAGACGGCAATCATTGATGCTGTAAACATCGACATCACACTGCCTACACCACAAGCCAGCATGATGATTCGCCAGTTAGCACGAATTTGTGGTAGCTGTTCATAAAGAGGAAACGCCAAGGCGACGACAGCCGGTTGAAGTAGATAGTTAATCCATTGGTTGTCCGCGTAGTAAGTCTCAAACGGCACTTTTAAATAAGTCAAAATCGGGATAATGACGGCGATGCTGACTAACAGCGGATTCATAAATGGGCTATTAAACTTCTGGCAAAGCCAACGAGCCGCAAAGAAGACCAAAATAGTAACCAGTAACCACATTATTTTTGTCCTCCCTTAAGCATGCGATCAAGCATTAAACCGAGTAGCACTAAAACAATGAAGGTACCGCCAACGGCGCTGGCTAAAATTGGTAGGGCGTTAGCAATCAACATATCAAAATGCTGCATCAGTCCGACGCTGATAGGGACAAACAGCAACACCATGTAGCGGATGAATAAGGTTGCACCCGGTTTGACCCAATCGGAAGGGACAAGGCCGCTTGCCATGAGACCAAACAGGATCAACATACCAATGATGCTGCCAGGGATCGAAATATCGAGAAGATGTTGAATGTTAATGCCGGCCAACAGGCAGAGAAATATCAAGCCGATGGAGACGACATATTGAAGCAAGGTTTTCGTCATAATCTAGTGATGTCCAACTGTGAGCTTTCAGTCGGATGAAAGCTCTAATGATTTCAGAGCCTAATCCCGAGTTTTTATTATTTGGGGTGATTAGGCATTCTTGTAGGGGCAGGACTTGGTCAGTATTGTTCTAATTTGTTTCTAGGATACTCGCTTTTGTACGTATTGGTAGATGGATTTTAAAATAGCGATCTTCTTTTGATCACTCTCATGTTCGTGAACTAAGTTTTCCAAATTAAGCATGTAGTCTTCAATACGACTTTCGAAGTAGTCACGACAGTGATTTGCCCAGCGTTGTTGCTCCGACTCACCTAGTGTCCAAGGAAAGTTCCTTGCGCGATAGCGGAAAAGTAATGGTTCGATTCGTTTATCGTTAAACGTAATATCCAGCGCCGAGAGGTTATTCGGATCGGTCTCGCGAATAATATCCATCGCAGTTTTATCTGCAGGAGAGAAGAAACCATCGTAAAGCATGGTGTCGACATCGAAACTCTTCTCATACTCTCGTTCAATTGTGTAGAGTCCAATCAGCTTCTCACGTACTTCAGGGTGCTGACGCAGTAGAGCGAGGTTCTTTAAGCATTGCTCGCGATCAATGCCAATCTTTTCTGCGTTTACAGCCGTTAAGGTTTTAGCCGGAGCAAGAATAGGGCACTTGTTAAGGTGTACGAGTTTAACCGGTACTGGCAGTTCGTCAGGCCCTAACTCAGAGTGTTTGGTGTATAGGCGTTCGTTTAGTTGTTCGACATCTAGGTCAAGCAGCGCCTGTGGGTCTTTTGCTAGATCGACACAAATCACCGCATTTTGGTTGGTTGGGTGCCAAGCTACCGGCACAACCCAACTGGTGTAGTTACACTCTTTTCCTAGCATACCTGACACGTGCATCAGCGGGGTCATGTTGACGATGTCGACCAGCTCATTGAGCTTACGTTTATGACGCATACTTAAGAAGTAATCGAACAGTTTAGGTTGCGCGGCTTTAACTTTTTTCGCCATTTCAATCGTAGCAATAACGTCGGCCATCGCGTCATGGGCATTTTCGTGCTCAATGCCATTTTCTTTTGATAAATGCTCTAGTTTAAAGCTGATAAAACCTTCGTCATTTACAGGCCACTCAACCCCTTCAGGGCGCAGTGCATAACAAGCGCGCATCACATCTAGCAGATCCCAGCGCGAGTTACCGTTTTGCCAGCTCCACGCATACGGGTCGATGAAGTTGCGGTAACATGTGTAGCGAGTGACCTCATCATCGAAGCGAATGCTGTTGTAACCTAGATTAATGGTATTTGGTGTCGCCAATTGTTCATGGATTTTGGCGATAAACTCAGGCTCTGATAAACCCTGCTTTTCAGCGGTTTGCGGCGTAATACCAGTGATCAGAGCAGCTTCAGGGTGAGGAAGGTAATCCGCCGGAGGTTGACAGTAGATAACAAGAGGCTCACCAATAATATTGAAGTCCATATCAGTGCGCACACCTGCAAATTGACACGGACGGTCTTTAGCAGGGCTAGTTCCCCACGTTTCATAGTCGAAGAAGAAAAACGTAGGTTGATGCTCTTGTTGCATTATCTATTACCAAGTGTTTGAAATTCACCTGAGTATTAGACCATTGCGCCAACCTCATAGCAAACGAGATAAGGCCAAATCAGTTCAAATGATAAAAAAATGGCCGACAAATGATGTCGGCCATTGAATCAGAACTAAATGCGCTTACGCTTGCTGCGTTTCCAACTGTTCGTCGGAAGCTTTTTGTTTCATTAAGCGGCTAGTGATCGTGCCTGCTGTCATTGCGCCTGATACGTTAAGCGCCGTACGAGCCATATCGATCAATGGTTCGATAGAGATAAGCAGCGCTGCGATGGTAACGGGCAGGCCCATTGCTGGCAGTACGATAAGCGCAGCAAATGTTGCGCCGCCGCCGACGCCAGCAATACCAAATGAGCTCACCACGATGATCGCAACAAGAGACAGAATGAAGTTGATTTCCATCGGGTTGATACCTACCGTTGGTGCCACCATTACTGCAAGCATTGCAGGGTAGATACCCGCGCAGCCGTTTTGACCTATGGTTGCGCCAAATGAAGCCGATAGGTTAGCAATCGCTGGTGGTACATTCAGTTTATTGATCTGCGCTTCAACGTTTAGCGGAATGGTTGCCGCGGAACTGCGAGAGGTAAACGCGAACGTTAGCACTGGCCAGATTTTCTGGAAGTACTCTTTAGGACTTACGCCGACAAAAGAGACCAAAATACCGTGCACAACGAACATCAACAGAATCGCCACGTAAGAGGCAACGATAAAGCCAAGCAAGTTAAGAATGTCTGATGCGCTTGACGTTGCAACCACTTTCGCCATCAGCGCAGCAATGCCATACGGCGTTAGTGCCATGATCATCTTAACTAAACGCATTACGATAGATTGCGATGCTACGACAAACGTGCGGATTGGTGATTCAAGCTCTTCTTTCTCAGCCATTACCTTACGAGCAGCAATACCTGTTAGAACGCCAAAGATAACCACTGCGATAATCGATGTTGAGCGCGCACCGGTTAGATCAGCGAATGGGTTGGTTGGGATAAAGCTGACCAGCATTTGAGAAATCGTAAGATCGCTAACGCGAGCTGCACGGCTCTCTAGTGCTGCAATACGAGCGGTTTCGCGTGCGCCTTCGGTTAGACCTTCTGCGCTTAGACCAAATGCTTGCGTGACTAAGATACCAATAATCGCTGAGATAGCTGTCGTCGCGAGTAGTACAGAAATCGTCAGGCCCGAAACCTTACCCAGAGCGCTGCCTTTTTCCAGTTTAACTACCGCTGCGATCATCGACACAAGCACAAGTGGCATGATGATCATCTTCAGTAAGCCAACGTAGCCGCGGCCAACAATATTTACCCACTCAAGAGTTTGAGCGATAACTGGGTTGCCTTCGCCGAAGATAAGCTGAAGTGCAAGGCCAAACGTACTACCAAAAACTAAGCCCAATAGCACTAAGCGAGAAAGTGTGTTCTCTTTTTTCTGCTGTCCATAGAGAAAGAAGAGAATGCCGACAAATACCACTAAAGCAGCGATAGCCATGACTGACATAATTGATTGTCCTTATGATTTTCTTGTTAGGTATAAGTGAAATTTATACCTTATGGAATGTGGTTTGGTAAGAGGTTAATGGATTTGATATACCCAAATAAAGTGACATTTGGGTATTAAATATAACGTTGAGTTATTAAAGGGGGAGGTTGAAGAGAATTTAGGCAAATGTTTATAAATATTAATCGATTAGCGATATTTCTTGAGCAGTTTTTTCATATCGACTGAATCAATAAATTCGATTTTTTTATTTGAGTGACTGAATAACTGGTATTGCATCGCTTGGGCAACGTCAGCGGCGTCGATTGGAATCAGCTTGGCGAGCGGACCAATCATCAAAGGCTGCATGATTTTAAGCATGGTTTGGGTAACGACTTCGTCTTTACGCGGGTTCTCTCTAAGCCCTTTAAGTGGACCAGGTCTGGCGAATACCACTCGCTCAAACTGCATTCTTTCGATGGCTAATTCCATACGCCCTTTACAGCGCAAGTAGTGAGAAAACGATCGCGAAGACGCACCGACACTCGAAACAACGGCTAGATGAGTCACGCCAAGAAGCTTCATCTCTTGAGCGACTTGGCAGACTAGCTCATGATCAATCTTCTCTAATGCTTGCTTAGAGCCTGCTTCTTTTCGTGTGGTCCCTAGACAAATAAACCCGTATTTCGGTTGGGGTTCGTCAGACTGCCAGTCAAGTATTCGCAGTTCAGGATGCTTGATAGTCGTTAGCTTAGAATGGAAAAACGGTAACTCTTTACGTGACAGCGCGTAGATGCGTTCAATTGGGTCTGCGTCCAACATCTGCTTAAGAAGCTCATTACCAACCAGTCCTGTACTACCGGCGGTGATCACAATTAGGTTATCTGTCATAGGTTACGTGTAGTGCGTTTTCAGTCCTGCGGAAAACTCCGCGCTTAATCGGTAAGGATCCAACAAACGCTGCGGAATTACTGTGATCGAAAACAAACTGCACAACACTAACTGGGCAGTGAGTAAAGAATAACAGCCGATTTTGAATGGTATAGAGCGGTAGGAACACGGAAGACCTCGCCAGATCAGCGAGGCCTTTTTACAACTATGTTAGAGACATAGGGACTTTCTTTTGATTTCGTTGTGGAGATTTGTTCGTTTTTTGCTTATTCGATCGTTGGTTGGCAAACATAAAGCCTCCTTCACGTTACAGATGAGATAAGCGATATCACGGCTAAAGGAATGCAGAGTTCATGCCGTTATAATTCCTCATCTTATTAATAAGATAGACTACAACCGTCAAAACTTTCATTTTTCCACTCAGAATAGGAGTCAAATTAGTAGAAAACAGTGGAGGCATGCGGTGATAAGGGGTGTTAACTCTCTGATTTCAAGTTACACTCGGAGCGAAGGATTTCAGCGAAAAGGATAAGAGATGAACATCAATCTCAGCACACTAGCACCTACCCAAATCTACCACCTTATGACTCAAACCGTGATACCGAGACCTATCGCATGGGTATTAACTGAGTCTGGGGAAAGTAATTATAACCTCGCGCCGTTTTCTTACTTCACGCCTATTTCTAGCAACCCACCACTATTAATGTTTTCTGTGGGTAAAAAGCCAAGTGGTGAGGTGAAAGATACCACTCGTAACGTTCTTGAAACGGGGCGAATGGTTGTCCATATCGCCCATGAAGCCTTGGCCAATGAAGTGACTCAAACTGCCGCAACACTAGACCATGGTGAGTCAGAGGTGGATGCGTCTGAGTTAGAGCTTGTCGACTTTGAAGGTTTTGAGTTGCCTCGTGTTAAAGGCTGCCCGATCGCGTTTGGCTGTAAGCTATTTGAAGTTAAAGAGATTGGTGAAACTCCGCAAAGTCTTATCTTCGCTGAAATTGAACAAATCTATATTTCGCCTGAAGTGATTGGTGAGCGAAGTGACCGATTGGTCGTGGATGCATTAAAAGTGAATCCGTTATCACGTCTTGGTGGTAGCCAATATGCCACTATCAATAACGTATTTTCAGTCGCAAGGCCTAAGTAAATTACCTATGTTAGATCAACGCTTTTCTGATGCTATTTGGCATCGTATTAATCAAAAAACCAAACCTGTAGGCGCATTAGGTCAACTAGAAGCCATTGCACACCAACTTGCGATGATTCAAAGTGTCAATGCAGGTGACCTTGTCACAAATGTTGAGTTAAATAAGGCTACTGCTGTTGTCTTCGCGGGTGATCATGGTATTGCCGATGAAGGTGTCAGCATCGCGCCAAGCGCCGTCACCCAGCAAATGGTACTGAATTTCTTAGCGGGCGGAGCGGCGATCAACTGTTTCTGCCGCGTTAATGATGTCGCACTTAAGGTCGTTGATACAGGGATCTTGCTTCCTGTCGATCATGACTCTGCTGACTTTATTGTTCAACGACTCGGCAGCAGAACCGAAAATTTTGCCAACCAAGCCGCGATGACAGTTGAGCAAGTAGAACAAGGCATCGAACTTGGCCAGTCGTTGATCACTAAGCTGATTGAAGATGGCAGTAATATCGTCATGTTTGGCGAAATGGGTATCGGTAATACCAGCAGCGCCGCTGCAATCTTAAGTGCCTTGTCTAAGCGTGATGCCAAAGATTGCGTTGGCCGCGGCACAGGTATCAGTGATGAGCAGTGGCAACGAAAAGTTGAACTGGTGGCGCAAGGTGTTTCACGCTGTCGAAATCAAGACGTATGGTCGGTATTGGCTGAAGTCGGTGGTTTCGAAATTGTGCAAATGGTCGGTGGCTTCCTTGCCGCAGCCAAGCACAACACGCCTGTATTGGTCGATGGTTTTATTGTCACAGCGGCGGCGTATGCGGCGGCTCTGATTAACCCACAGTGCCGAGATATCATGATCTTTGCTCATCAATCTCATGAAGCGGGGCATCAGTATCTACTTAAAGAGCTCGATGCGAAGCCGATTTTAGATCTGTCGCTGCGCTTAGGTGAGGGGACGGGCGCGGTATTGGCAATGCCACTGCTTCGTGCGGCGGCAGAGTTCTACAACAACATGGCCAGCTTTGAAGAAGCGGGAGTGGTTGTCGAGTAATGATGACTCTCAAGTACCAGTATCAACTGTTTATGCTAGCGCTTGGTTTTTTCTCTCGCATTCCGGTTCCCGCTTCAATTCCGTACAGCGAAGAGCGGATGAATCAAGCGGGGCGTTACTTTGCGCTGGTGGGGTTACTGTTAGGTAGCTTGTGCGCTCTCGTATACGGTTTGGCATCGTCTGTTCTTCCTGCTTCAGTCGCCATTATTATCATGATGGTGTTTAGCCTCATGTTGACTGGCGCGTTTCATGAAGATGGTTTGACGGACATGGCGGATGGTATCGGTGGCGGTATGACCCTAGAGCGTCGCCTCACCATTATGAAAGATAGTCGCATTGGTACTTACGGAGCGAGCGCGTTGGTGATGGCGCTACTTAGTAAGTATGTACTGCTGTCTGAACTGGTTAAGTTTGAGCAAATTGCGACGTTTATTATTGTCGCGTATACCTTATCGCGCGCTGTCGCAGCATCGCTAATCTATGATATGCCTTATGTCAGTGATGCGGATGCGAGTAAAAGCAAACCTCTTGCTCAGCAGCAGTCTAAACTGGAACTTACCGTACTGCTGGCAACAGGCGTATTGCCTTGTTTGATTCTGAGCTTGCCTGTCGCCGTTACCTTAGTGGCGGTGATTATCGTGTTTCGTTTTCTGTTTAAGCGTTGGCTTCTAGCGCGAATCGGTGGTTTTACCGGAGATTGCTTAGGTGCGGCGCAACAACTCAGTGAACTGTTGATCTATCTAACCTTGATTGCATGGGTGGTGAATGGCGCATGAGTATACATCTCATTTTAGGCGGAGCTCGCTCTGGAAAATCACGCTTTGCTGAAGCTTGTGTGAGCGAGCTAGCCAACCAATCAACTAAGCATTACGTGGCGACAGCCATCCCATTTGACGAAGAGATGCGAGCGCGTATCGCTCATCATCAGCAATCAAGAGGCGATAGCTGGACAGAGCATGAGTGTCCGATTCACCTTGCGCCGTTATTAAGTCGCTTTGATAGTAACGATGTCGTTCTGGTTGATTGCTTAACGCTGTGGCTCAATAACGTCATCTATAATGATGGTGCTACGTTAGGTGAGGCTGAGATTCAACAGCGAGTGACGGAATTGGTTGAAGCTATTAATAACACTTTTGCACAAGTGATTCTGGTTTCTAATGAGGTTGGCTTAGGCGTTGTGCCTATGGGCGAAGTCTCTAGGCTCTTTGTCGACAATGCCGGCTGGATGAATCAAGCGATTGCGAAAGTGGCTGAGCAAGTGACGTTTGTCGCCGCTGGTCTGCCTATGACTCTAAAAGAGAGTGACTGAAGCAATGAGTGAAGTGAAGACGTTCAATATCTATCTATTGCGCCATGGTAAAACGCAAGGTGCGCCGGCCCTGTATGGTCATACCGATGTTGAAGTCTCTTTGGCTACGCAGCACTTGATTTGCAACGCATTGAGTAAAGAGGGCTTAGGCTTTACCGCGATTGAAAGCTCGCCATTAAAACGATGCCAAGTATTGGCTAAGCAGCTAATCGATGATTGTCCAGAGCTTGCTCTCAAAGTGAGCGACAATTGGAAAGAAACCCACTTTGGCGATTTAGATGGTGTGCCGTTTGAAAAGGCATCATCTGAGTGGGCTAAGTTTGACGCTTTTTGGCGTGATCCCGCGAACAATGTACTACCCAATGCGGAACCGTTAGAACAGTTCTACAATCGAATCTCGAAGGCTTGGGAAAGTTTTATCCAAACGCTTGACCAAGATACATTGATCATATGTCATGGTGGCACGATTCGAATGATTTTAGCGAAGGTATTGCAGTTCGATTATGCTAATCCATCGCTCTACTCAACCCTACAAATCGGTCACCAAACACTGACCCACATACAACTCACTCAAGCTGATAAAAACTACCTACGAGTTTGTATGATTGGTAAACCATTAATTTAAGGTAAGGAAACAAGATGACAGCACCGAGTTGGAATTTATCCATTGCTTATCAAAACCTTGAAGACCCAAAGATAGAACAAGACATTGAGCTCATTAAGCAGTGCATAGAAGTATTGGTGCTTCATGTCGATAACTGCAGCGCCGTCAGTGTTATGCAAAATGCCATTCAAACCAGTGAAGCGGCAGGGAAGCTGTTGGCGACGGTAAACACTTTTGCTCAATGTAACGCTTCGATTGATGCAACCAATACTCAGGCCAAAGCACTCATTGGCCGTATTGCTAAACTAAACTCTGAACTTGCTCAGGCGTTTACGCCTTATGAAAAAGCCCTAACGGTCGCGCCAGAGAGCTTTATTACGGACGTGCTTAACCATGAAAGTGGTGATGTAAATGGCCAAGCCTTCCAAATTGAATGCACGCGAAAGATTGCTGATACCAAATTATCGGTAGCAGAAGAGCAGCTACTGACTGCAATGCAAGTGGATGGTCGAGATGCCTGGGGTCGCTTATACGACAACATCACAGGTTCGCTGCAAGTCACCTTGCAAGATGGCCAAGGAACAAAAGTAGCTTTCTCTCAAGCGGCGAGTACCCTCTATGGGACGGATTTTGAAGCGCAAGAGCCCGCTTGGCGTGGTATCCAAGAGTCGATGAAAGACAATCAAGAGTCGTTCGCTGCGATTCTTAATGCACTTGCAGGTTGGCGCTTAACGGAATATCAAAAGCGCTCAAAAGTTGCTGATGTGAGCTTTTTAGATCCAAGCCTTCATGACAGTCGAATTCAAGCTTCTACATTAAATGCGATGATGGAGACTGCCAAAGCGAATAGGGCGGTTGGGCAGAAAGCAGGGCAATTAATGGCGCGCGTTCATGGTTTACCACAAATGCGTCCTTGGAATCATTTAGCCGGAATGCCAAGTTTGACCGACGCAGAGCCAAAAGTGTACTCATTCGATGAAGCGATTGAGATCATCTACGCCGCCTTTGAGCAAGTGGAACCAGAAATGGCGAGCTTTGTTACCCGTATGGTTGAAAACGGTTGGATTGATGCTGAGCCAACAGAAAATCGCCGCTTAGGTGCCTACTGTACTAAGTTTGCTGCCACGAGAACGCCATTAGTCTTTATGACATGGGGTGGTAGTCGCTCAGACTTGCTAACGCTGGCTCATGAGATAGGTCATGCGTTCCACAACTGGGTGATGCGTGACATGCCACTTTGTCAGACTCGCTATCCGATGACTTTGGCCGAAACGGCGTCGATTTTCGCGGAAAATATCGTGCGTGACTATCTGCTAGAGCAAGTGTCTAGCCGAGAAGAAAAGCTAGAAATGCTTTGGGAAGAGCTTTCAAGCTGCTATGCATTGATGATTAATATCCCGGTACGTTTCGAATTTGAAAAACGATTCTATGAGCAGCGCAGTAACGGCGAACTATCAGGCCCTGAACTTTGTAACTTGATGAGCGAAACTTGGAGTGAGTGGTACGGGGATTCTATGTCCGAACCGGATCCATACTTCTGGGCAAGTAAACTGCACTTCTCGATTTCTGAGGTGAGCTTTTACAACTACCCGTACCTGTTTGGTTATCTGTTTAGTATTGGCGTTTACGCTCAACGTGAAAGCAAAGGTGAGTCTTTCTATACCGATTATGTGAACCTGTTACGCGATACGGGCTCGATGATGGCAGAAGAGGTTGTTGCAAAACATTTGGGTATGGATTTATCGAATGCGGATTTTTGGCAGCAAAGTATTGATCGAGTAAAAGCCAAGATTGATGAGTTTGAGTTGTTGCTAGATCAAAAATAACAGGTTCTAAATCATGGTATTATCATTAGCCGGGCAATTGCTCGGCTAATTTGTACAGCGACGCTACCAGCCGAGAAGGTGGTGGCAATTTAATAAATTACGATGAAGCACAAAATTTGTGTCCATAAGTGGGATCGCCCCTACATAATTTAGATGAACAATTCTTTAACATACCCGCTGTGCAATAAAGGAGTAGCGCATGACGAAAAATCTCTTTCGCCAATCTTTTCTTTTTGACAGCTTAGACTTAGAACAAGAAATGCCTGCCAATGAAATGACTGTGGCTGGTGGAACAGTATTCAAATTACATCAACGTGGTGTGTTGGAGGTGATCCCTTCAAATCTCTCACCAGAGAGCAAACACATCATTATCTCTTGCGGTATCCATGGTGACGAAACAGCGCCAATGGAGATCGTCGATAAGATCATCACAGATATCCAAACAGGTTTTCAAACCGTTACCGAGCGACTTCTGTTCATTAATGCGCACCCTGAGGCAACGAATGCCCATACGCGCTTCATTGAAATGAACTTAAATCGTTTGTTTGACGACAAAGAGTATGAACCTTCAAAAGAACTCGATATTGCGAATAATCTAAAACAAATCGTCACTGAATTCTTTGAAAATACTCAGCAAGATCAACGTTGGCACCTTGACCTACATTGTGCGATTCGTGATTCAAAGCATTACTCATTTGTCGTTAGCCCGAAGGTGAGACACCCGGTGCGCAGCCAAGCGTTAATGGAGTTTGTCTCTAGCGCCCATCTAGAAGCGGTGATGTTTTCTAATGCGCCATCCAGTACGTTTAGTTGGTACAGCGCGGAGAACTTTGGTGCGCAGGCACTGACTGTTGAGCTTGGCCGTGTGGCTAAGATTGGCCAAAACGACCTTGATAAGCTGGTCGCGTTTGACCTGTCACTACGTGATTTGATTTCAGACAGTGAACCAGAGCATTTGCCGCGTAAACCGGTCATGTATCGAGTCAGTCGTACTATCGTGCGTCTGCATGACGACTTCGACTTTTTGTTTGACGATGGCGTTGCAAACTTTACCGCCTTTAAACATGGTGAAGTTTTCGGACATGATGGCGATAAACCACTGATGGCGAAAAATGAAGGGGAGGCGATTGTTTTCCCTAATCGTCATGTTGCTATCGGTCAGCGTGCCGCTTTGATGGTTTGCCCGGTGAAAACTCGCTATGACGAAGGCCAACTTGTTTACGATTGATAACAATCATTCAAGTTGAATATAGTGATTACACTTTCTATTTTAATGGCTTAACGGTATCGTTAAGCCATTATTTTTAGGGGCTAGGATCGGTTACTCAGCAACCACATGGAATTTACTCAGCTACTCAATCGCAGGCAACAAAGATGGATACGTTTTGGTGGTCTCTGCGCTTTTTCACTGTTCATCATTAGTGCGCTTTACCTAATGGTGGGTGAAGTGTTTATCTCACCGTTTGAATCGCTTTCATCTTTACAAGAACAGTTAATAGTTCAATTACGTCTACCTCGCTTACTGGCTGCAATTGCCGTTGGGGCTTCGCTTGCCGTTTCTGGCGCTGTATTGCAGGTTTTATTGGGTAATGTTCTTGCAGAACCTGGTGTGCTCGGCATATCCGGCGGCGCTAGCGTACTCAAGGTACTGTTGTTGTTCTTTGCGCCGACGCTAGCGACCCCCTTTGGCTTTATGATTGCTGCAGTGCTTGGCGCACTGGCTTTCACTATGCTGCTCGTCTTTGTCGCCAAAGCGATGCGTTTGACCACCACTCGTTTGTTATTAGTCGGTGTCGCACTGGGAATCTTGTCCGGAGCGGTAGTGACTTGGGCGTTCTACTTCAGCGATGACCTAAGTTTGCGTCAACTGATGTATTGGCTGATGGGAAGCATAGGGGCCGCAAGTTGGTATCACCACATGCTGACTCTTGTCCTAATCCCAGTGCTGTTATGGCTGTGCTTTAAAGGCACCTTGCTTGATAGATTAATGATGGGTGAACTGCACGCAAAGCAGCTTGGTGTTGATATCGATGCAGTGCGCTGGAAGCTGATCCTAGCTGTGTCGTTACTTGTTGGTGGCGCGGTTGCGTTAGGCGGCGTGATTGGTTTTGTAGGGTTGGTGGTACCACACCTTTTACGATTGGCTATAGGAAGTGAGAATCGTTATTTGATCCCACTGTCTGCGCTATCTGGAGCCACGCTGGTGGTGTTTGCCGATCTTGTCGCCAGAACAGCGCTCGATGCTGCTGAGCTTCCATTGGGTGTGGTGACAACCTCAATCGGCGCGCCGATCTTTATCTGGATGTTGGTGAATAATCATGATTCACGTTAATAGCTTATCGGTTGGCTCTCGATTATTGCCGCTCTCCTTTGAGGTCAACCAAGGCGAAATCTTGCACGTGATTGGCCCTAACGGCAGTGGTAAAAGTACTTTGCTGTCAGCGGTGGCAGGTTTGTTAGATTTTGATGGTCAAGCAAAGATCTATGACCAAGATGTCGCCAGCAGTTCTATCGAGTCACTCGCTACTTGCCGCGCGTTCTTATGCCAAAGTGATCGACCAGCATTCAATCTTGATGTGGTGCAGTATTTGGCACTGTCTTTACCTGCACATATTGACTCTCACTCACCAGACATCGAGTCAGTAATCAATGAGCTATCCCAGCTACTTGAGATCGATGACAAACTCCATCGCTCCATTCACCATCTTTCTGGGGGAGAGTGGCAACGAGTTCGACTGTGCGCCATTTGTTTGCAGATATGGCCAACGCTAAACCCTTATGCGAAATTGCTTATTCTCGATGAGCCGGCTGCGCCACTCGATATCGGACAAGAAACGCTTTTATATAAGTTGATTAGGCGTGTGGCAGATATGGGCATTAGCGTCATTATGTCGAATCACGACCTTAATCGAACACTTAAGCACGCTGATAAAGCACTGTTATTAGAGCTGGGTGTGTTACAGAGAGTGGGAGAGGTTAAAGACGTCTTATCGGTTGAAGAACTGTCACGAGTATTCAAAACCAAAGTCACTAAAGCGCACGTCGAAGGAAGCCCCGTTTTACTGTTCGACTAATATCAGCGTTATACAGACACAAAAAAGCCGCTTGAACTGCAAGCGGCTTTTTATTTGAGTTGTGCTTTTAACTACTTAGTTAAAGGCGCAAGATCGGCTGGACGGTAGTAAACCGATTTTAGAACTTTACCTTGGCGAATCGTTTTGCCTTCAGCGACAAAGTCTTCTGCACATTTTGCGATGATGTAATCGCCTTTCTGCACCGCCATTAGCTTAATGCCTTGCTCTGCGTAATGTGCTTCAGTCTCTGCGTACTCTTTTTCGTTTCGACATACCTTGCTCATGTTGCTCGAGTGAACCTCATCCCAGCAAGGGATAAAGTCGATACTACGGTTTACAGCAACGTTAAGCAGTAGATCAATAAGGTAGTTGATTGCAAGGTTGTCTTCGATTTTGTCGTGACCTAGGTGCACCAAACGACCCATTAGAACATAAACGCTATCGATGATTGCGTCAGCTTGTTCTGTTTTGTTATCCGCTTCTGCTAGCTCTGTCAGCTCTTCAATCGCAAGCGATGTGTGCAGCGTATCAGCTTTGTCATCTAAGCTTTCTGGCGCGGCAACAGGTAAATCAAATGTGCTGCGGAATTCAGAAATATCGCGGTAAAGGTGGTTGAAAATGTCTGTGGTCAGTTTTGAAAGGTGCATATCCAATAGGTCCGGATGTCATTATGTTGTGCCAATACTACCAAAGCGGCTCCCTTCTCGCTATCCGCGAACCTCATTAAATCTTCTGTGAATGAGTTGAGGGGCCGATATTCACTGTGAAACTGAATCCAAACTGAATGAAATCGCCGTTATTGTCATGGAAATGTGAGGAGCTTATCACTTCCATTGTTAGCAAATGCAACAGTTTTTAATATCTCTCCCGTAAACAACACAGTCCATTAATCAACAGGAAACAAAGATGTTAACTAAAGCATTTGTAAAAACTCAACTATTCATCCAATCATTCAAAAATGACGAGCGCGGCGTAACAGCAATTGAATACGCAATCCTAGGTGTATGTATGTCAGCTATCGTTCTTGCTGTATTTAACGACACACTTCGTACTGCTCTAGAAGGTGCTATTACTACGATTTCTGGCAACATCACAGCAGCGAACACTACACCTGCTGGCTAAGGAAAGTGAATGTAAAACTATGGTGGCTAAGTATGTTAGCCGCCATGGCTTTAACAGCCAGTTATCAAGATATCAGACATCGAAAAATACCCAATGGAGTGGTGCTAGTGATTACTCTGTTGGGTGTTTTTTTTGTATTTAAATATGGTCGATATGAACAGTTAGCTATGCCAATCCCAGTGCTTTCTATTGGAGCTTTGTTGTTTTACTTCAACATTATGGCTGCCGGAGATAGCAAACTATTAGCGGCTTTTAGTGTGATGATATCGCCCAATTACTTTCCGCTGACCGTTGTTATTATTTTAAGTGCAGGTGGAGCCTTAGCCATTTCCCAATGGGCAGTCAGTCAAATGACTGGCAATGCCAACTGGGTCAACAAAGGGGTGCCATATGGTGTACCTATTTGTTTAGGAAGCTTATTAGGTATAGCTGCATCGTTGTAGGTTAATCAATGAATTCAAAAATCATTCTTGGTTTAGCGTTCGTCGCTATATCTATTGGGCTTTATGGCGTGACCAACGCTGAGCCAACAAAAACTCCTAAGCCAACCACGCCTGAACCAATGGAAGTGGCGTATAAAGTTTGGCGCGTAAAACATGAGTTAGCAAAAGGCGCCAAAATAACCCGTGGTCATTTAATGGTTGAGCATCTACCCCAAGCCAAAGCTGCGCTAGTCGGAATCGACAGTGATATTGACTTGGATTGGGATGAACCCATGTTTGCCGTGAAGGATTTATCCATTGGTGACATTGTCAGTGACGATGTTGTCGCAATGCCGGGTGATGGTGATTACTTAAATGCTGTACTGCAATCTGGTTTTGTTCCATACAACGTAACGGTTCCTGGTAAGGATGTGGTTGGGGGAACGATCAATGTCGGAGATATGGTTGATATTTCAGTACTCTCAACACCAAGCCAGAACCTATCGACCGATCAATCTGTATCGGACATTCAGCATTTAACCATGATGCCGTTACTGGCGCAGATTAAAGTCCTCGATATGGTCTTACCCGAAAAGTCATTGGACTCTCTAAATCGAGATGATGACAGTGAAGTGACGTTGATTCTTCAAGTGACCAATCAGCAGTTAGCTCGACTCACTGTCGCAAATCGAGTGGCAGAGATAGCGGTACACAAATCGCTAGGCGAAGCCTATGCCAACGACTTAGTGGCAGATTCGGCTGACATCATTCGTGTTCAAGGCCGCGCAAGTGGTATCCGTGAATTTCGTTTTAACTAAGAGGCTGGGTATGAAAAAAACAATAAGCGCCCTAATGCTAGTGACCTTAATGCCTTTATGTGCATTTGCTAAAGGGACAATCAACTTAACTCAAGGCGAAGCCAAGCCACTGTCTATTTCAGGCGAAGTTGCTTCGGTATTTATTTCGTCACAAACGGTTGCCGATTATCAAGTGATTGATGCGCATAAAGTGGTCGTTCTTGGAAAAGACTTAGGTTCCACTTCATTTATCGCGTTTGATGGGAATGGCAAAGAATTGCTTAATAAAACGCTGGTAGTAAACAAAAGCTATCGCGCGATAGAGCAGCAGATCGCAGTGCAGTTTCCCTATGCGCAAGTGACCGTGTCCGGCATTGGCGACAATGTGGTACTAGGCGGCAGCGTCAGCACCGAGCAAGAAAAAGACAATATTCTTAAGCTAGTTGGTGAACTGCTTGGTAAAAAGCTAAGAACGGTGATGGATTATGAAATGGCTGAAGAAGATGATGATGACATTGAAATCGGTTTTATGACCCAACTTGAATATCAAGGTGTGGTTAACAACATTGAAGTCACGGCAACCAAGCAAGTGAATGTCAAACTTACTATTGCGGAAGTCTCACATACCTTTATGCAAGATTTTGGTATCAAGATGGGCAGTGGTGGTAATGCGGGGATCTTCGTTGATCAACTGACCAGTTTTAGTGCAAGCGACATTGTCTCAGTTATCTCTGCATTGGGGGTAGATAGTGTGGGCCAAGTACTTGCAGAACCAAACCTTTCTGTGATTTCAGGCGAGAAAGCCAGCTTTTTAGTGGGTGGTGAGCTGCCAGTAGTCACAGTAGTCGATGGCACGACAGACGTTAGCTATAAAGAATTTGGTGTGCGATTAGAGCTCATGGCGAAGGTGCTTAGAGATGACAAAATCAAGCTTGCACTAACGCCCGAGGTGAGCTCCCTGGATAGTAAGTACAGCAGCGAAATGTATGACTTACCAGCACTTCGTACTCGCCGCGCACAAACAACGGTAGAACTAGGTGATGGTCAGAGCTTTGTTTTAGGTGGCTTACTTAACAGTGAAGAAAAAGAGTCGTTAACGCGCATCCCATTCATTGGTGATATTCCAATTCTAGGTAGCTTATTCCGTCATACAGGTACGGAGCGTAATAAGACGGAATTGGTGATTGTAGCGACAGTCAACCTTGTTCAACCGATTAAAGCTAATCAAATCCAGCTACCAACAATGAAAAAAACCAGCACGTTGAAACGTTTCTTTGCCCTAGACCGCCAGTATGAAACGTCGCAAGAAAAGTGGGCAGATGAAGTCCTATCAGCCGGAGGGTTCAGCCAATGAGAGCAGTATTAATTTCACTTGTTTTAGGCGTTGCGTTAGTCGGTTGCGCCGACCATATTGAAGAGCCTAGAGGCACCTCAATCGAAGTGATACCGGTGACTTATCAGTTTAAATTGACTGAAACCAACCAAGCAAAAATAGCTGAACGGCTGAACACTTTTATTGAAAAACACCCATCTCTGATTACTCGCGCAGAGTGGAAAATCCAAATTGCCGGTACTCATGGAGACAGTTTGTACAAAAAGGCGAAAAGACAATTGATTGAAGCTGGCGTTGATTCAAATCGCATCGTCTACTTCAAACATCAAAAAAGTGGGCAATTTAAGATTGAAGTGGCGGCGACGGTGCACCAAGTGAAACTCGAGATTTGTCATCAAGAACGAGTAGGTGAATATGGTCGCGGCAGTTTAGGTTGCAATACTGACACCAGCCGTTGGCAATCAATGGTTAACCCGCAGAACGCTATTTAGGGGAATTTCATGTTTGATTTAGTTGATAAGTTAAGTAGTAGCGAACCTAAAAAAATGACGAAAAAAAGTCGTAGTGTGCTGTTTTATCAGTCTCAGCTTTGCAGCGCTTTAGTACAAAAAGCGTTTCGTTTTGAAGGGTTTGAAGAGCCCGAAGCGTTAATCAATCAAACGCAAAATTTTGAGAAGCTCGAACAAAACCCTGATGTTGAAGTTGTGTTGGTTGAGCTTAACCAAAGCAATGATGTGGTTGAAGATGCAAAGCAACTATCGCGTAGTCTTCCTCCGCATGTGTCGGTGATCATCATCGGTAGTGAAGATGCTATTTCAACTATTCGTGCACTAAAAGAGCTGGGGTTTTATTACCTGTTCTGGCCTGCGAACGAAGCTGAAATTGCCGATTTCTATAGCAATGTCGCAAATAACCATATTGATAAGCGTGGCGTAGGCCAAAATCGTAAAGCTAAGCAGATTGCGTTTATGGGCGTAAAAGGTGGGGTGGGTACATCTTTGGTCGCTTGTGAAGTTTCGCGCTCACTAGCGAAGTATCATCACGCTAGCACACTGTTGGTTGACCACACCTACACTGGCAGCAACATCGACGTGATGATGGGACTTAAGAAATTCAATAAACGCAGCGTTCAAAAAGGAACGCTGGCAACGGGCATTGATAGCGATATCGCCTTAAGCCTAGTACAAAACATTGAAAAGCATTTGTCGATATTAGCGGTTGAGTCTGATGAGTTTAGCCGAGAAGAGCTTCATCAGTACACTCAAGCGCTTAAGCAGCAGATGGTTCAAAGTAATACTTTTGTTGTTGAAGACTACTCACATACCACAACAACGAATGCCGAATTTGAGCAAGCGACAGATGGTGTTGACGTGTTAGTTTTGGTATTTGATGCCACAGTTTCATCACTACGTGAGCTAAATCGTATTAGCTCTGAAATCGAGCTGCGATACCCAGAGCTTACCGTACTGACAGTCATGAATCGTTCTAGACCTGATAATGCGGCTTCCATCAACGAATCAGATGTTGAGAAGTACTTTGGTCGTAAAGCAGATGCGCAATTAGTATTTGATTTTAAAGCGAATCACTATTTACTCCAAGGTGATTTGATTAGCGACACGCGCTCTGAAATGAAGCAAGGGTTACAAAATCTAGTCGCGCTATTGGTCGGTGAGAAAGTAGAACCAACCAAAGGCTTCTCTCTACGTAACTTGCTAAAGCGTAATGGGTAATCGTGATGGAACAATCTCAAAGTGTTTACCTCAAACTGCGTCGCCAGATTTTTGATGCATTAGATGCCAGTGTTATCGAAAGCTTATCGCGTAGTGAGTTAGAAGCTCAGCTGGCCAATGCCGTCGATATGCTGGTCAACCGTGAGCAGCTTCCAGTGTCGTCGTTGGCGAAATCTGAGTACGTCACTAGCCTAATTCATGAACTTATCGGCCTGGGGCCACTGCAAGTTTTGATGGATGATGATTCGATTACCGACATCATGATCAATGGTCACAAGCAAATTTATATCGAAAGAAACGGTTTGGTTGAGCAGGCTCCGATCCGTTTTATCGATGAGCAGCAGTTACTAGATATCGCAAAACGGATTGCGAGCCGAGTAGGGCGCCGTGTTGATGAGTCGTCACCAACATGTGACGCACGCTTAGAGGATGGGAGTCGCGTTAACATTGTGATTCCGCCAATTACGCTGGATGGTACTTCGATTTCAATTCGTAAGTTCCGCCAGCAGAGTATTGGTTTTGAACATTTAGTCGAGTTCGGTTCACTGTCTAAAGAAATGGCCGCGTTACTACAAATCGCAGCGCGTTGTCGACTCAATATCCTTGTTTCTGGAGGCACGGGTTCAGGTAAAACGACGCTACTGAACGCCTTATCACAACATATCTCGGATGGTGAACGCATTGTCACCATCGAAGATACCGCAGAGCTTCGCTTACAGCAGCCACATGTTGTGAGAATGGAAACTCGAAACAGCGGTATTGAGGGAACGGGAGCCGTGACTTCAAGAGATTTGGTGATTAACTCTCTACGTATGCGCCCAGACCGAATTATTGTCGGCGAGTGTCGTGGCAGTGAGGCATTTGAAATGCTTCAAGCCATGAATACAGGTCACGATGGCTCGATGTCAACCTTACATGCCAACACGCCAAGAGATGCGCTTGCTCGCGTCGAAGCTATGGTGATGATGGCAACCAGCAACTTGCCGTTGGAAGCAATTCGACGCTCGATTGTCAGCGCGATTGATCTCATTGTTCAAGTCAGCCGCTTGCATGATGGCTCTCGTAAGATCATGAGTATCACTGAAGTGGTAGGGATTGAAGGCACTAACGTGGTGTTAGAAGAGCTGTTCTCTTTTAAAGCATTGCCAGAAAACCTCGATGGTCGAATTCAAGGCTCATACACCACCTCTGGTGTTATGGCGCGCTCTGCCTTGTTTGAAAAAGCACGTTTCTTTGGCGTCGAGCATCAACTGGTCCAAGTTATTGAGTCAATGGCACTAAGCAACTAGTGAGTGGGTATGTATTGGTTAATCATCCTTGGCGGGTTTGCGCTCGTCTTTGTTGCTCTAAAGCCTGAGCGACAGCAAACGATCAATGACTATTTGGAAAACTCGAAAGCCTACGCAGCAAATAACGCGAGTTTTACCCAGCAAGCCATCAATATGGCGAGTCTGTCCGATCGAAATTTTAGACAAAGAGTATTGCAGCGTTGGGATAACCTTCAGCGTCAGTTAGGCAATATGGCTGCATTAAAAATTGTTGTGTTTTCAGTAGTCGCTTTAGCTGTTGTTGGCGTTATTAACCAAACCATGTTGCGGCTACCTATGTTTGAAGTGTTACCTGTTGCGCTATTACTCGCTTGGATTTGGGGATATTTGTTTTTACAAAGACGTGAACAACAAAGATTTGAAGAGACATTCCCCGATGCGTTGAACATGCTAACTAGCTCTCTTAGTGCTGGAGAAAGTATCGGCCGAGGCATTACCTATGTAGGCAAAAAGCTAGAAGGTGAAGTGGGCAAAGAATTTAAGTTGATGAGTGAACGTCTTAACTTAGGTGAACCCATTGATGAAGTGTTTCGAAAATCGTGTCGCCGTTTTCCATATCCGTCGTTTCACTTTTTCGTCATTACACTGCGTGCCAACATGCAGCGTGGTGGCCAGCTAAAAGATGTGATGTCGCGTTTGAATAGGCAAATGTTCGAAGCAAGGGCAGTAGAAAGAAAGAAATACGCTATGACATCTGAAGCGCGTATCTCAGCCAAGATTGTCGGTGCAACACCATTCTTCTTTCTGTTCATTTTGCAGTTTTTAAGCCCAGAAAACTTTGAGTTTGTGATGTTTCACCCAGAGGGCCGCCCGATACTTTATTACGTCATTATCAGTGAAAGTATTGGTATGTTCATCATCTGGTTGTTAATGAAAAAGGTGAAGTAATGAATGACCAGTTACAGTTATTTTTTGCTTGGACAGGTATCGCTTTCGGCATTTTAATCTTGGTTTATTGGTTGTTCTATAAAGTTCAACAAAAGCGTCGCATTGCGTCTTTAGCGAAGAATAATCGATATGCGGCCAGTAAAAATGAGTCTAAGCGAGAACTTAGTCAGTGGCTGCAGCCTGTTACGTCGGTGTTGTCAACATCTCAAGATGACGTCAGCGTTCGTTTCGAAAGTGCTGGCCTTGGTAACCATCGATTTGCTCATCTGTTTATGCCAATCAAGTACTGTTCATTGGTATTAGGTGAAGTGATCATTGGCGCTATTTTCTGGTTTAACCAAGGCGAAACTAACCACTGGATTGCGGCCGCGGGGGCGTGGGCCATGATGGCCATTGCTTTGCCTGACATTATCTTAGATTCGATGGCAAAAGCACGTCAAAGACGAGTCTCAAAGCAAATGCCGTATTTGATCGATTTAATGGCGATCTGTGTCCAAACCGGTATGACCATAGAAGCTTCGATGAAGTATTTATCGGTGGAAATGGGCAGCTTCAATCAAGAGATGGCCAGTCTATTGGACAAAACGAACCATCGCGCACGAATTGTGGGTATGCAACGAGCACTGGAAGAGCTGTATGAAAAAGTGCCGTCGTCAGAAATGCGTAGCTTTGTGATGACATTGAGCCAGAGCATTCAACATGGCTCATCAATCTACACCATGCTAACGACTTTGGCTGGAGATATCCGAGAAGTTCAGATGCTGGAGTTGGAAGAAGAAATAGGGAAGTTAGCCGCCAAGATGTCGATACCACTTATCGTCTTCATCTTGATCCCAATTGTCTTTGTAATCGCCGCACCAGGTGTCATGAGGTTAATGCTCAATGCTTAAGAAAATAATCACAGTGGGTTTGACGTTCGCTTTAGTCGCTTGCAGTTCGACACAATCGAACTGGCAACAAGACGAATCCAGGGAAACCATCTACAAACAAACTAATAATCATGTTCAGCTGACAGAGTTGTACAAAAAGCAGCTTCAGCAAAAAGATACGGCTGAACTGAGAGAAAAACTGTCGGCGAGTTACTTAGCAATGGGAGATGCAGAGTCTGCACTGTTTTACATTGCCCCTTTGACGAAGCAAAACAAAGCCAGTGTTGATAGTTTGTTACTGCAAAGTAGAGCCTATGGTGAACTTGGCCAATACCCTGCGGCTATCAATAGTGCTAAACGTGTACTTGAAAAATCACCAGAGAACGCAGAAGCCGAGAACCTACTTGGTACCTTTTATGGCTATAGCTATCAGTATGAGTTAGCACGTGGTTACTTTGAACGTGCACGAGAGCACTTTTATGACTCCGCAACGGTGAACAATAACTTAGCAGTACTGGATATCGCCCAAGAAAATTATCAATCGGCAGCACAACGGTTATTGCCTTTGTACAAGCGCGGCCAAGCTGACGAGCAGATGATCGCCAACTTAACGTTAAGTATGGCCAAGCTAGGGTATTACTCGTTTGTCGAGTCGGTATTGAGTGACCGCTTTAGTCAGCATCAAATCGAACAGATCTATCGCGCGATTCGCAACCACAGTATCTACTCAGCAGAAAGCCGCTCACTATCCGTGAGTGGAATGCAGGATGTAGGGTCACATGATGAAAGCTAAGCAGCGAGGAGTGGCAAGTATCGAGTTTGCCATTGGCTTCTTTGCGTTTTGGCTGATGTGTATGGCTTGGGTTGAGATGAGTTACATCTCCTATATCTCTGCCATCAATGATCTAGCGATTTCAGAGATTGCTCGAACTGCCAAGAAGGGCTCGGATGATTACATGGACACGGTGCAAGACGTCCTACACAGAGAGGGAAGTATCTGGAACCAAGTGGTCGATGGTGATGACTTTCAAGTCACGATTCAATATGTGAAATCACTTGATGACCTGGTTGATGTAGAAGAGCTCTGTGGCAGTTCCGAAGTCCTCGAAAGTACCGAGTGCGGGAAAGCCGACAATGCCGCACTAGCAATTTATCGGATTAATTATCGCTTTAAACCTATCTTCAGTTACTTCGTCACGATGTCGAATTTGATGAGTCGTGAAATGATAGTGGTACAAGAATATGAACGCTCCCAATTTGAAGTCTAAACAGCGCGGTACATTCAGTATCGAGTTTGCCATTGTCGGTGTGTTCTTTAGCCTGCTATTGGCGTTTAGTGGCGACGTAATCATCAAACTTTCGGTGAAAGGTAAGTTAGACCGTCTTTCTTATTCGTTAGTGAATATTGTCAAAGAGCGCACGCAACTCTATGAGGCTGATTATCAACTGACCGCTAAAGAAGTGAATGATCTCGATACACTCGCTAAGCGCTCTCTCCAAAGAACCTTTGGCGCGTTTGAAGCCGATAAATACGGGTTATTGGTTGAAGAGTTGAGCTTTGAAGAAGTAGGCAGACCAAATCCTGTCGTTGCAGAACACCGTGGTGGTGTGACCTGTGAAGTAGCGAAGTCGATTAGTGATTTGGAGCATTTATCTGTAGTCAGTAATCGAGGCCGAGAAATGCCTTTGTATCGCGTGACCATGTGTTATGAGACCAGTAACTGGATTGGTGATTTGTTAGGAAAAAACTTCACTAACGTGATGTCTGATTCTGTGGTGATCGGGAGATAAAATGAAACACTCAATGAGTAAACAATCTGGCCACGCTGCAATGCTGTTTGCCATTATGATTCCGGTGTTATTTGGCGTCTTTATGTTGGGTTCAGATGGTGCGCGAGCACTGCAAATCAAAGCCCGATTAGAAGAGGCGGCAGAGGCGGCGGTATTAGCGGTCTCGGCAAAAGATGAAGAAGATCATCAGCTTGCTCAGGATTACATTGATCACTACCTATATGACATGAAATCGTTGGAAGCAGTATCGGTCAGAAAGCTATCTTGTGAAGAGATCCCAGAATGCGCCGCAGGCATTGAAAAGGGTGAAGCAAGATTCTTTGAGTATCGTGTCGCGGGTCAGTCTCAGCATCAATCTTGGTTCCCAGGTAATGACGTCATCGCAGGTTTTGGCGAAAGCTTTGATGTAACTGGTTCTTCAAAGGCTCGTCGTTATCAGAGCCAGCCGGTTGATATCACCTTTGTGGTCGATTTTTCTGGCTCGATGAACTTTGACTGGTCTGGGGGCAGCAAAAGCAAAATTGAAGATCTGAAAGACATTATCGAACAAGTGACAGAGGAGCTGGGCGTGTACAATCAGTTATACCCCGAACATCCGCACCGCGTCGCAATAACGGGTTACAACCGCCGTACTATGAATACGGGTAATAACGGCAAGCTACTCATTCGAGACCAACGTATTACGGATTTTAACTCTGACCCAAGCTCTTGGGATAAAGACGATGTTTTTTACCCGCAAAAGACCATCAACAATCAGTTCGTTGTCAAAGGTAAAGCGAAACGCATTCCGAACGAAGATGACTTGGCGGTATTTAAGGACATTTTCTTTACCACTGATTTTGATGGTTTTATCAACCAAGTAAACAGCTTTAAGGCGTCAGGTGGTACTGCATCATTGCAAGGCATTATTCGTGCGGGGCAAATCGTTAAAGAACTGGCGCAAAACCAAAAGCAGCTGATCATTATTTTGTCTGATGGTGAAGACTTTAACCATTATGCAGGCCAAACGGAGAAGTTGGTTAACTTAGGTATGTGCCAAAACATTTTGAATATGGTTAATGGCGGCCCTATGACAGTCAATGGTATGGCTGACAGTAAAGGAATGAAAACCCCTGATGGGGAGCAAATGAATGCGCGAATGGCAGTAATCGGCTTTGACTATGACCTAAATGCCAACGTTGGTCTGCGTAACTGCGTCGGCAAAGACAACGTTTACAAGGCTGAAAATAAAGACGATATCCTGAACAAAATTTTGTCATTGATCACCGAAGAAGTGGGTCACTTGGCGCAATAACAGAGAAGTATAATGATGAATAGTAAATTGAAGTTGTGTCTGCTGGCGGTATTGCCAATGAGTCAATTCGCTATGGCAGAAACGGTAAATAGCTATATCAATGAAGCGCTTTACTATTACTGTCAGCAGGGCGGTAATGAGTACGAAGAGCGAGTAGTGGTAGGACGCGGTCAGCAAGTGATGTATCACCAAGGTGCGTTTATGCAAATTTCAACCGATAAAGGCAACCAAGAACAGCTAGACAGTGTTAGACAAAGTCTCCAGCAGGTAGGTGTTGAGGCAAGCTGTGCTGAGTATTTGTTAAGTCACGCTACTCTTGCGCCCAATGAACAGTGGCAACCACAGTTAAAAGCGCAAGTACTGTTTGATTTTGATAAAAGCGATCTTAATGCGCAGTCACGCTACCTTCTTTCACAAGTGAAAGCGCGTATCGACGCTAGTGAGAGTGAGTTGGCTGTAGTTGGTAACACCGACTCTCTAGGTTCTGAGCAATACAATTTAGTGTTAGGGCTTAAGCGTTCAAAATCGGTTACTGATTATCTGAATATCAAGAAAGAAGGGAATTCAGATGGCGAACAACACCCAATCAAAAGTAATGATTCAGAGTATGGACGCCACCTAAACAGACGAGTGGAAATCGAGCTTAAACCACAAAGTTAGTTAGCTATAAGGCAACATAATTTTCAAGCTGACACCCATGGATGGGTCAGCTGGATCTTCAAACCAAATCGCCCCTTTATAGCTGTGAATGATCTCATCACACAAAGCCAGTCCTAAACCTGTTCCTGGGTTTTGCTCATCGGCTCTGACCCCTCGTTGAAACAATCTATCACGGATTTCAGGCTCAATAGGGGGACCATCGTTATTGATGGTGACCATGAGGCCGCTTTCGCCATTGTTCACGAATATATCGATACGGGACTGAGCAAATCGATATGTGTTTTCAAGTATGTTACCAAAGACTTCCATAATGTCTGATTTACTCATAGGTAGCGTTTGTCCCTTAGAGATAAACAGTTCAACTTGCAGTCTTTTATCCATATGAACTTTATCAAACATCATCAGTAGGCTATTGATAACCGGTTTGATAAGAGTGGAGTTTTCGGTAATGCCTTTCACACCAAAAGAGGCTCTCTTCAACTGGCCTTGAATCACGTCATCCATTTCGAGCAGTTGTTGGTTAATGGCGTCGATCTTACCTTGTTCTATGTCACTCAACAGTGCCTGCGACACCGCCACTCGTGTCTTTAAGCTATGAGCCAAGTCGTTAAGGGCTCTACGGTAGCGCTGCTCGTTTTCTTTTTGTTGAAACATCAGCTCATTAAACGCCGAGGTTATATTGTGAAGGTCTTCGGGATATTTTCCACTTAACTTTTGAGTCTTACCTGCACGAATACTATTCAACTCTTCCTCAAGCAAGTTAAATGGACGAAAGCCATACTTAAAAATGAGATAAACGATCAGAATAGTAATTAGTGTCCCAGTAATCGAGTAGGCGAGTACGCGAAGCCATAGTTGCTGAATAGGTTTGGTGCTTTGGCTCATTCGTTTAAGCGCAACCAGCCTTCCATCAGGAACGTTGTCATTCGTACTTAAGCCAATGGTATGCAGGAGGGCATGAGCATCATTTTCTAGTCGTATCAGGTTAATGGTGCCTTTCTTGAGTGTTAGGTCTGGGTGAAGGCATAGGTTTGTAGTAACAGAGTTGGAGTCGATCTCTCTTAGTATCTCTTCTGCATCGGCAGAGACAGATCGCCAGAGTTCATTGTTTTGGCTATCGCAAATGAACATTGAAAAATTTGAGGCATCTTTTTGGTGTAGATTCTGCCATTCGTCAAAAGGAGGTAAGATGTTTGAACTCCAAATTTCGCTCAAAAATGCAGGTAAGTCGTTTGTCATATCGACAGTATAGTGAGAGAGTAAGCGATACTTTTGGTGTTGGTATCCCATAATTCCAAGCATCAACCCTACAACAAGTGTTATAGAGATCGATACATAAACTACTAAACGGCGAAAGCTAGTTTTTAGGATGTTTTTCACACATTACTCTCCGCTAGTTAGACGGTAACCCTGTCCACGAATTGTAGAGATAACTTTCACATCACTGTAAGCGGCAAGCTTCTTTCTTAAGCGAGAAATGATCACTTCAATGTTATTCAATTGAACTTCTTGCCCTGAATCGTAAAGGGAACTAGCAATTTGTTCTTTGGAGATCACTTGTTGATGATGGCGAATCAAATACTCGAAGATTAGATACTCTAAAGCGGTGAGTTTCAGTAAGTTGCCTTGGAAAACAATACTGTTTGCCTGCGTATCTAACGTAAGATCACCAACGGTAATGTTAGATGAAGCAAAGCCTTGGTAACGTCTGACCAAAGCTTCAAGTCTTGCGGTTAATTCTTCAAACTGAAACGGCTTAGTTAGATAGTCATCCGCGCCAGCGTTTAACCCTTCCACCTTATCTTGCCAGTCGCCACGTGCAGTCAAAATCAAAATAGGCACTTGTATTTCTTTACGGCGTATTTGCTTGATGAGGGTAATCCCATCAAAGTCGGGCAAACCGAGATCAATGATCATCACATCCGCATTAGGCTGCTTTTGGATAGTCTGCAAGCAAGCAGAAGCCGTTTTATCCGAGTAGACAGTGTGATTTCGGTCTTTAAGCTGAGATGAAAGATGGTGATTTAAAATTTCGTTGTCTTCGACCAAAACAACCTGCATAGCGAGGCCTCTAATACGCATTTAATTGAAGAGCTAACGATACCATTTAAGCGGTCAAGAACCAACGAATAAGCGTGTTGTGACACGGGGTTAAGGTATTTCTGATGTGTTTGTTTGAAGCCGAGAATATGTACGAAACAAAAGAGCCACCAGTCAGACTGATGGCTTAGATATGTGATTTAACTAGACCAGATAAGGGAACAGCTTTGCTTTCTCTTGCGCAGTTAAAGACTCAACGCGGGCGATATTGGTATCAGGGATCGCTTCTGGGTTAGGGTAGTGCTTAAGTACCTTCTCCATGCTCTCTTCACGGATCAAGTGGAACACCGGATACGGAGAACGGTTGGTTAAGTTTTCTGCGTCTTCAGGCTGTGCACCACCGAAACAGTAGTCAGGGTGGAAAGTCGCTAACTGGAAAATACCATCCCACTCTTGTTGACGAATTAGTGCTTCGACCCAATCAATGAACAGGTTGTAATCATAGAAATCGTGCAGCATGTTTGGCACCGCAACAAGCGTTGTTTCTAACTGCTTTGGTTCCGTCGACTCAAGTTCTAGTAGTTGAGTCAAAATATCTTCTAGTAATGCTTCTTCTGTTGCTGCTTCACTAACGAAGATCTTAATTTGTTTATTACGTTGAGGCTTTGCTGCAAACGGGCACAAGTTAAGACCAATCACCACATCATTTAGCCATTGCTCGACAGCATTAGCGACGATTTCAGTGTTGTTAGGTGTTGAGTTATTGGCTGTCATTTTGCTTCCAATTTAGTATTTGGCGCAAGAATAGCAGAATCGTTTGAGGGATGCTCCTCTGTTAGTGCGCTGCTTTGTTCAAATTTGTTCAATAGTTGGCATAGCAGGAAGATTGCTGCGTACAGGAACAGACCACCAGTGATGACCATTCCCCAGCCCCCGTGTTGCCAACAATAGATCAGGAAGAAGCCACCAATACTGCCACCAACATAATAGTGAACTAAATAGAGCGCGGTTGCGGTCGCTTTGGCATGGGTTGCTTTGCGGCTTACCCACGAATAGGCCAAGGTATGAGTGAAAAATGCGCCAAAACTGATAAGTAGCAATCCCAATAGCATAAATGGCAATGCATCAATATAGGCGATGAGCATACCCAGTAAGCTGATGAGGGTCCCCGTCATCATCCCTGAAATCGTATTGCGAGTTTTCGTCCATAGAGAGGTCATTTTTGAGCTGATGGTCCCGGCTAAATAGCACAGGAAGATAAGCGAAGCTAAACCGATAGGCAGATTATGTGGTTCACTAACCAGTCTAAAACCCATTACAGAGTAGAGGTTAACGAATAAGGCGAAATTGACGCCGCCGATGAGCATTGCAAACCAGATAGTCCTGTTCGATAGATGTTTTATGAGTGCGCGATTGTGCTGACGTAGCATCCCTTTTTGCGGGGTAAAGTTCTTCTGCTTAGGCAAAAGAAACACGACGCAAATGGCACCCATCAAGGTGAATATTGCCATTACCATCACTGCTTGTTGCCAACCGTAGGCATCCGTGAGCGTCCCACCGACAATACGACCAGCAATACCACCCAACGAATTGGCAGCAATGTAGCCGCCAATGGCGTGACTAAAGGCGGTTTCTGAAAGCTCTTCTACCATGTACGCCACCGCGACAGAAGCAAAAGCTGCTAAGGCAACGCCCATTAGTGCTCGGGCGAATACGAGTAATAATAGCGAGTCGCTCAGCAGCATAATGCCACCAATAAACGGCATGGCGAGCAGGCCCAATAGCATCACGTTGCGTCGTCCAACCGCTTCAGAGGCAACGGCCCATGGCACAAGACAGACTGAGAGCGCTAATGTACTTGCAGCAAACAGCCAGTTGATTTGGGTTTCACTGACGGAAAAGTAATCTGCCATATAAGGCAGCATTGGTTGGAAAAGGTAAAGATTACAAAATACTAAGAAGGATCCTAGCGCTAGGCTGAAGGTGACGCGGCGGTAATCTTTGCTCTTGAGTTCGATCATGGTTGGTATCTGATTGGAAACTATGTGAGCAAAATATCAGTCTAATGATGATATATAAAATATATTAAAAATATAAACCTAATATATTTTTAGTATAGCCACTATGGAATCAAAACCGTTAAAGCATTTTGTCGCTGTTGCCGAGCATCAACACTTTACCAAGGCGGCTAAAGCGCTGCATATTGCCCAACCCGCGTTGAGTGTTTCGATTAAAAAGCTTGAGCAGAGTTTAGGGGTAGAGCTGTTTCGCCGAGAAGAGAGGCAAGTCTCACTGACAGACGAAGGGCATATCCTTTATGAGCATGCTAAGCGGGTATTACAACAGTTAGAAGACGCTCAACTTGCGATCGATGAGCTTAAAGGGCTAGAGAAAGGGGAAGTTCGCCTTGGCGCGCCGAGCATGATGGGATCTTACTTTTTCCCCGAAGTGCTCATGGCGTTTAAGAGCCGCTATCCACACCTTAAGCTGACGTTAGTCGATGCCGGAACCCGTTCAATCAGGCAAATGCTGTTAGATGGAGAGCTCGATATAGGTGTGATTAATGACGAGAATGTCCCTGACGATCTAGAAACTGACCATTTACTCACCTCTGAAATGGTCGCGGTTGTCGCCAAGGAGCATGAATTTGCTAATCAAGATTCGATTGCGTTTGATGAGTTCTTTGAACATGAACTTGTGATGTTTAAAGCGGGTTATTTCCACCGAGACTTTATCGAGAATCAAGCCAAGCTGTGTGACAAAGAAATGCTGTTCTCATTTGAAACCAATTTATTGCCAATGATCTTAAGTATCGTCAAGCATGAGTTTGCCATTACCGCGCTGTTAGAACTGGTCACTCAACATGAAAAAGACGTGGTCGGCATTTCTTTTGAACCCAAGGTAAAGCTGGATCTGGCATTGGCGTGGCGAAAGGACGGTTATCTCTCTATTGCCGACAAAACCTTTATCGATTTTGTTAAGCAATACGTGTGATGAAAGCACTTATCTGCAAATATCACACTTTGCTTAATCTCTATCGCACTTATTAAACAATTACAGTAATTTGGAGTTAACACTCGCAAATCTTGAAAGGTAGGGACACCGTTTCATGCAAATTGATATTCAACAGCTTCACTTAGACTTAGGCACGCATGAGCTTGATATTGAGCAATGGACCATCGCGGAGAAACAATCTTGGGGCGTCTTTAGTACCGAAGGCGACATTGGTTCTGCGCTAGGTTGTCTTCTCTGCGGTGAGCTAGCAGCAGATGCAGCATCACTAAAGTTAACCCAAGGCCGTATTGCTCAAGTCTCTTTGGTTGAGCAGCAGCGCCTGTTGGAAGAAGAAATCGCAAAAGACGAAACGGATTATCTCGACAAGGTGGATAGCGGCACCGCTGTTTACGACTTGATCTATGAGCAATGCCAGTCGCAGTCACTGACCGAGCTGTTGATTGAACAGCTTGATCTGCAGCACCTAAAGCAGAGTGGCTTTCGAGTGCTTTCTACCGGAGAGACACGCCGTGTAATGCTTGCCAGAGCATTGGCAACCGAGCCAAATCTAATTGTATTGGACAACCCATTTACTGGCTTAGATGTTGCCCATCGTGCGGCGTTGGCTGAGTTCTTATCTGAGCTGTCTCAGCGCGTACAAATGATTGTCACCTTCAACCGTGAAGAAGATATCCCAGAATGGATCGATCATATTGCTCTGTTTAATCACGGCAAGCTTGAAAGCACGATGAACAAGCACGAGTGGGAGTCGCATCCAATCATCAGCCAAATCAAAGCTCAGTCTCAGCAGCAGAGTGAGCAAATGATGGAGCTAATCCACCGCTACCAGCATTCTCATTACTTTGAAAATCCAGTGTTCGAAATACAAAATGGCCGTGTCGAGTACACAGAGAAAACCATTTTTACCGATTTAAACTGGCGCATTGAGAACGGCCAGCATTGGCAGATTAAAGGGCCCAATGGCTGCGGTAAGAGTACCTTGCTTGGTTTGATATTTGGCGATCACCCGCAGTGCTATTCCAACAACATTCAGATCTTTGGTAAGCAGCGTGGTAGCGGTGAGTCAATCTGGGAGATTAAGCAGCACATTGGCATGGTTTCTTCAGCGCTGCATTTACAATACCGCGTTAGCTGCAAAGCGATTGACGTGATTCTATCTGGGTTTTATGACTCGATTGGTCTCTATCAACAGCCGAGTAAAAAAGAGATCATCGTGGCGCGGGAATGGCTTGAGATCTTGCACATGTCAGAGCATGCCAATACCTCATTTAGGCAGTTAGAATATGGTCAGCAGCGACTGCTTTTGATCGCGCGAGCCATCGTCAAGCAACCAGCAATGTTGATTCTAGATGAGCCATACCAAGGGCTAGATTATCTTGGCCGTCGTTTGGTCAAAAATACTTTAGAGCTGATAGCCAAAGAAAATTTAAGTCAGCTCCTTTATGTCTCTCATTATCAGAAAGATAAATTGGACAGCATCAAAAATGAGGTTGAGTTTATCTATAATGACGATGTGCAGTGTTATAAACCACAAGTGAGAGTAGGTAAGTGCGATGATTAGCTGCAGTGACTATGACTATATTGAGATAGCGTGTATGCACCGGTATCCGGTTCGCCTGACATTCAAAGACGGTGAAAGTCTAGAAGGGAAGGCGTTGGATACTGCGCGCAATGAAGATAAACAAGAGTGTATTAAGCTGGTCGTAGATTCCACCGAGCAACTTGTTGTACTTGATACGCTGTCAAAATTGGAAGTGCTGGTGGACAACCCACACTTTCAGATAAAGACATTCGGCTAACTTAATCTAGGTTAACACTCGATGCCCAGACATTCCTTAGGGCATCAAATACCCACCAAGTAATATGAAGTGGTACTGCTTTGCGCATTACTTTATTTAGTCTCAATAATGATTCGTGCTCAAGATATTATTTATATCTATAAAAATGCTTCAATCAATGGGATAGTTTTCCTGTAATTGATGTCGAAGCACTATTCAGACGTACAACTATTCATATAAATAATAAATAAACTGACAAGGAACTCAAATGACGACTAAGCCGTTACGTTGGCTGCTGCCTTTTATCATTTTAGGTGGCGCATATGCTGGGTATTCTGCGATTGCATCAAGTGCGCCGGAGTCTCTAGAGAGTAAACCACCGAAAGCACCGCCAATAGTTAAAGTTTCCAAAATAAGCTCTAGCGATCACAAGGTTGTGATTACCAGTCATGGAGAGCTTCAACCTGTTGAAGTCACTCAGCTGTCTTCCCAAGTATCTGGAGAAGTTGTCAACTGGCATCCTAACTTTGTTGTCGGTGGCATCGTCAAACGAGGCGAAGTTTTATTCAGAATTGAAAGTGATAATTATCAAGCGGCAGTACTACAAGCTGAAGCGCAACTAGCGGGGGCTAAAGCTGCGCTTATCGAAGAGAAAGCCAAAGCAGAAGTTGCAGCGCGCCAGGCTAAAAACCTTCCTAAAAAACAGGTTACAGACCTTTATTTACGTAAGCCACAACTGTTGAGCGCAGACGCGCAGGTTAAGTCGGCGTTAGCTGAGCTTAAACGTGCGAAACGCGACTTAGCAAACTGCAAAATTGTTGCTCCATACGACGCGCTAGTGGTCGCAAAAGATATCGGCGTCGGTCAGTTTATTTCAGCAGGGGCGCATGTAGCCACATTAAACAATGTTGAAGCAGGTGAAATTTACATCCCGATTGCGGGTTTTGATAGTGCATTCTTGCCCCGAGATTATGCAGGGCTTCCAGCGCAAGTGATTCAAAGAGGTATTAAGAATACTCATCGTGAAGGTGTGATTGATCGTGATTTAGGGGTGATTGATAGCAGTACTCGTATGATCAATATGGTCGTAAGAGTAGATAATCCGTACGCGATAGAAAGCGATAAAACGCCGATGAAGTTTGGTTCTTATGTTGAGGTGCAATTCCCTGGCAAAGAACTCAAACACATTTATCGTCTTCCTCAGGAACTGGTCAATAATCGCCAAGTGTGGGTGGTGAATAGTGACAACCAACTTGAGCCAAGAACGGTCAATGTTTTGCGCGCTGAAAAAGAGTTCATGCTGATCAATCAAGGTTTGAGTGACGATGATCAAATCGTTTTGACCGTGCCTGAATATCCGCAAACCGGGCTGCAAGTTGAAGTCGCTGTTCAAGACAGTCAGCTAGATAAGTAGAGGTCGGTCATGGAAGAGTCTAAACAGAAAGGGCTGATCGCTTACTTTGCCAATAACTCAGTGGCCGCCAATTTGATGATGGCGTTCATACTGATCATCGGTACGGTGAGCTTTTTCTTTATCCAGCGACAGATGTTCCCCAATATTGAGGTCAACTATATCAATGTTAGTGCCCAATACCCGGGCGCCTCGCCGCAAGAGATTGAAGAAAGTATCCTGATCAAGTTGGAAGAGTCACTTAAAGACGTGACTGGGATTAAAAAGTCAGTATCAACCGCGTACCGAGGTAGCGGTAATATCGAGCTTGAAATCAATGTTAATGAAGACATTGATGCGGTCCTGGATAAGGTTAAGCAAAAGGTCGATTCGACCTCTAATTTTCCTGACGCGATGGAGCCGATTCAAGTCTATCAATACGAATGGCGACAAGATGTTATCGAGATGGCTTTGGTCGGTGATCGCTCGCTACTTGAGCTTAAACCGATAGCGAAACAAATTGAAGATGAACTGCTGCAGTTAAACAACGTGGCTTTGGTTGACCTCGGTGCGCCTGAGTATGAGATTGCGGTAGAAATCGAGCCAAGGGTGCTACAGAAATACAGTCTAACGTTGAATGATGTAAGTAGGGCGATTCAACGCTACTCGGCCAATTACTCGGCAGGTGAAGTCAGAACTAATGCAGGGATGATCTCGGTACGAATCGAAAACCAATACTATAGCGGTGAAGAGTTTCGCGATATTCCAGTTAAGATAGGAGCAAACGGCGGTAAGGTATTACTGCAAGACATTGCGACCATTAAAGATGGTTTTACCGAGGATGACCGTTATTTTCGCTATTCTGGCCAAAATGCGATGTATCTTTCGGTCAAAGCGACTAAAGATCAGAATATGGTCACGGTTGCTGAATCTGTGAAGGCGTATTTGGAGCAGAAAAATCAAACCCTGCCTGCGGACTTGCAGATCAAAACCTTGGTCGATATGACCTACTACTTAAATGCTCGCTTAGACATGATGCTTAAAAACCTGCTTCAAGGTGCGGTGCTGGTTGCCTTAATGTTGAGTTTGTTTTTACGCGTTAAGCTAGCAATGTGGGTGATGGTTGGCCTTCCGGTCTGTTTCTTAGGTGCGGTTATGTTGATGCCATTCATTGGTGTCAGTATCAATATTGTCTCGCTGTTTGCCTTCATTATGGTGTTAGGTATCGTAGTTGATGATGCGATTGTGATTGGTGAGAGTGCCTACAGCGAAATTGAGAAACACGGCGGTGGCGTCGAAAATGTCGTGCGTGGCGCTAAGCGAGTTGCTACTCCTGCGACCTTTGGCGTACTGACAACCATGGCAGTGTTTGCGCCGTTCTTAATGTCCAAAGGGATAGAGCGAGCCTTCTTCTTTGGCATCGCATCCATCGTAATTCTCTGTCTGTTCTTTAGCTTGATTGAATCTAAGCTGATTCTACCTTCGCACTTGGCACACTCAAAGTTTAAGCCAATTAAGAAAGGCAGTTGGCGAGATCGTTTTAACACTCGCTTCTTTGGCTTCATCAATGGCCCATACAAAAACTTCGTTAAATGGTGTACACATTGGCGTTGGAGTGTGTTTGCAACCTTTGTCGGCGTATTAGCGGTAAGTGTCGCTATGGTGATGGCGAGTTATGTCCGAGTTGTTCCTTCGCCTAAGGTTCCTCATGACTTTCCTAGTATCAAGCTCGTGATGAATGACAATGTGTCGAGTGAGCAAACCATTGAAGCGCTCAAGTTGGTTGAATCCACAGTGCTGGCCATTGATAGCGAGATAGAGCAGGAGACGGGTCAGAAAATGGTGCGTGATATTCTGACTTTCAGCCAAGGGCGCAAAGAAGGACGTTTAGTGATCCCTCTGGTGGATGAAGAGCTAAGGCCGTTCAACACCTTCGAGTTGGCTAGGCGTTGGCGTGAACGACTGCCAAGCATCCCTGGCTTAAAGATGTTGAACGTGTCAGATAACGTCAACGATGACGAAAAGGGCGATGAGTTTGGCTTTCTACTGTATGGCTCTGACATAGAAAACCTCAATGCTGCAGGACGTGATTTGATCATCTCTCTTCAGCAACAACAAGGCCTGTTCGATATCTCATCTTCCATCGATTCTGGTAGTCAGGAAGTGCTATTGTCGCTCGCGCCCGTCGCTTACGACCTTGGTTTAGACCTGTTTGATATTGCCACTCAAGTCGGCGGTAGCTTCTATGGCGGCGAGGCGCAGCGCGTATTACGCGATGGTGAAGAGATTAAAGTCATGGTGCGTTACCCGAAACTGACCCGTGAAGCCTTCTCATCGCTGCGTTATGCGGTTATTACCACGCCGGAAGGTAAGAAAGTGATGCTTGGCGATGTGGTCGAGATAAATCAGCAACCAGGCGTTAGTAGCATTCGTCGTGAAGGCGGTTATCGCAGCGTTTATGTATACGGTTCTATTGATGAAGAGTTAGTTGAACCAAACCAAATCGTCGAGCAAGTGAATAGTGAGATCATCCCAGATATTCTTGCTAATTACCCCGGCGTTAAGAGTGAATTAGGTGGCTCTATAGAAGAGCAGCAAGCCCAGCAAAATGAACAGATCATCTTCTTTATTGCTGGCATGATTATCGTCTACATTCTGCTTGCAGTGCCGCTTAAGAGCTACGCTCAACCACTGATTATTATGTCGGTGATTCCGTTTAGCTTAACTGGCGCAATATGGGGGCACTATTGGTTTGGGCTCGATCTCAGCATGATGTCGACATTTGGTCTGATTGCCGCCGCGGGCGTAGTCGTCAATGACTCTTTGGTGATGACCGATTACGTTAACCAAGTTAGAGCTAAGGGCGTGGGCATTAAAGAAGCGGTGATTGAAGCGGGGTGTGCGCGATTCAGAGCGATCACACTAACCTCAATTACTACCTTTGTTGGTGTCTTGCCAATTATGTTTGAGACCAGCTTGCAAGCGAAGTTTGTCATCCCAATGGCTGTCGCACTTGGCTTTGCTGTGCTGTTTGCAACGCTGCTGACCTTAGTACTAGTACCGTGTCTCTATCTCATGCTTGAAGATATTAAAGGAGTGTTTTCAAAGCTGAAAAGCGTGGTGACTCGCAAGCGAAGTGATTCTGAAGTTGTCACTTAGATAGTGGTGCGAATTGTACGGCCTGACACTCATAAGGTGATCAGGTCGTACAAACAACAAGGCTAAGATTATTTAGCGTTGTAAATCTTTTCAAAGTTCCCCGGATTCCAACCAATCATAATACGGTCACCAATTTTCAGAACAGGCAGAGAGCGAGCACCAATCGCGTCGAGCTCTTTACGACCGCGTTGTATAAGTTACCAGACATAACCAATGGGGTAACATTCGATAGGTTAATCGAAAAAGGCAGGATAAAATTGCGTCACTGCTAAAGGCACTCACTACTTTACCTGAGAGTTAAAAACTTTAAACAGAGAGCACGAAGGCGGCGAGATAAAATCTTATGGAGTAGAAGCGCAGCTCAATACCTAAGAAGTCGTATATTTTTTCATAGGTAGCTGAAGAAGAGTTGTTCTGGAAAAGAAAATGTTTAAAAACTTCACGTCCCTTACTGGATAATTTCTTGTTCTTTGTTGCGCTTTGAACGATAATACTGTTCAAATATACAGATGTATAGAATAATGACAGAATTAGACATTAAGATGCTTTTGGTTAAGCATTTTCTCAAGAGTAGCGATGACATTGTACTTGGAGCGGAAGTTTCATTCTCGTTTGGTGAAAGAAGAGCAGATTTAGCAGTATTGGATTCGGGGTTATTGACTGCTTATGAGATTAAGAGTGCTAGAGATAATGTTACAAGGCTTGATTATCAAATCGAGAGCTATAAAAAATTCTTTGATTATTGCTATGTTGTTTGTGAGTCTCAGAACCTTTCTGAAGTAAGGGCCGCTTTACCTAGGGAGATAGGGATACTAGTTGTTGATGGATCTTCTATAAGACAAGTTCGTATTTCAAAACGTTTTAAGCGCCATGATAAGTTTGTGCTCGCAAGTGTTCAGAGTGTATCTAAGTTAAAAAAGCTGGCTCACGGAGCTAATTTGCGCTCAAAAAACGCGCTATGTGAATATGTTTCAAAAAACACGACCATGGATAAGTTACGGGAGTTATCTAGGGAAGATTTCGTAGAAAAGTATGGTGTAGTTTCAAGATTATTAAAACAAGAAACTACACAACATTTAAATTCCGATGATATTTATACGATTACGAAACGAGCACCAACTAAATTAAGAAGACGTCATTTCTCTTAATAGTACACGGGTTTTTATGTAGTAATTCATTCTCACTGAAATCCAGAAAGCAGGGCTGATACCCGATGGGTTTTCTCTTGATGCTTCAAGGATTTCTTCATCTGCCCAGACACCCAAAGAGACATAAGATTTCCTATCTCTGACGGTATGCTTAGCACATTCTTCATACCCTCCACTGTGACGTCTGTAACGCTTATATGTGAAGTGTTTACCATCTAGAGATGCGATATCTATGCGAGGAACAAATGTTCCTCCTTTCATCTCGATTTGTTCAGTATTGATTGAAGCATAATCACCATATCTAATAGGAAATTCTTGGCTGATACCTTGGTAGATACTTTCTTCTGATATAGTGATCGAACCTGCTATATCCTCACCACCAGCTTGGGCTACATTTGAAGGAAAGCTTGTACAAAGCATTACGGTAGCAGCGATCTTGTCTTCAAAGAGCTTTGTACCCTCACAAGATTCTAAGAAAGTATCTACAACATCTTCCACCACTTGGTGTCGTACAAACTCAGCATCCAGCAGGACTATTAGCTTACAGCCATCACCTAAATTATTACTAATAGGCTCTAGATAGTGCTCGATTTCTTGTTGTTCCAGATCATATGGAAGCCTTACTGCAACAAAGTCTGTTTTAGTTGAAGCAACTCTTACAAATTCTTCAACGTCTCCAAATTCGCCTAATTCGTCTTCGTAGATGTGAACCATCGGGATGATATTTAAGTCCGTATGTAGATCGAACAAGAAATACTGCCACTCTTTGAACCCATGTTGTTCTGATAGCAACTGTTCTATTTGAGGGTTGATGTAACGACTATCAGTACTTAAATCCAATATAAAAGGTCTATTACCTTGTATTTCCGCGATTTGCTTCATTCGGCGATAGATATCACCATCGGGAGCTTTTTTTGAAACTCGTGACTTTGTGAGCTCATAAATGGGAAGAATCTTTGAGAAGGTATCATCGTCAACATGATTGAAACAGCGTAGCTCCCCATCTCTTGTTTTGATAATAGGATAGTACAAGATGTTATTTAAATTCATAGATTATGCCCATCGAAGCCAAGTACCTGCGCCCGTATGCGAACTGCCATCGAAGATACTTGAAAGTGCTTTGCAATATCTTCGACAGTAGACGATACATTTTCTACAAAATGGATGAACTTTTCTTCTGGCATTAGTAAAGCTGCTGCAAATTGGTTAGCTTCCACTTCCATCCAGTTTGTATCTCCATTTCTAAAGAAAGTCGTATCAGAGAAAGAATCACTGTTTGCTGCATGCTTAATACGGTGTGCTATTTCGTGAGCAATCGTAAAGCGCTGTCTATGCGGGTGATGCAGTGAATTAACGGTCATTACCCACTTACCGCTTTTGCGTTCCTTTTTTAAACTGCCAGAATCATCATTTTGCATTGGCTCGTATCTTACTGCGATACCAAGAGCACTAGCCAGTTCAGATACATTAACTGGATCAGTATCTATACCTTTTTTCTCAGCAAGCTCTATCAAATTATCTGGAGTGGATAAATCTTCGAACTCGGGTACAGGGTTGTTTTTTATCACTGATTTTCTCACAAATGCCATTTACGGTTCCTTTCTTGAAAGTTTATTTTTAGCACCTTCGGTATCGGCAGTGTCTAGTAATGCAACTCTTTCTGATATGACTTTGATTTGCTGTCGAAGAGAACGATTCTCCTCTTCTAAATTTTGTACGGAAGCGATGTAATGTGATGCTCTTTCTGCTTTGTCTAGGAAGTCAGTCTGTACAATTTTTAGTTTTCTGTTTGCTTGTTCTTTGATCTTGTCATTAATAACTAGGTTGAAGCTATCGCTATGCATATATTTCTTCGTGGTTTCTTCCGCTTTTTCATCAGAAGAGTTTTTAATATACACAACAGAGAAAGCTGCGATTAAGCCGTTAATAGCAATCAAAAATGTGATGATCGTTTGGTAGAACCCAGTTTGGAAAGACCAAACGTCTTTGAGGCTTATTAATGTTCCATCCTTTACTAGTTCACCAACTATATGGGATGTGAACGGGTCGTTTATGTTTGTTGCATTTGCTAGAGCAACTGCATCTGCATAACCTAGATAGGAAAGAAGAGATGGAGCGGGCAGGAAAACTAGAAGTGTTAACATTATGATGCTAAAGATTAGGCATGTAATGCAACTTACGCATAAGACAATTCTAGTTGTACTTTTTCTCTTCTCTGGCATGTTTCTATATTCCACATAAATATAGTGGAATTGTACTATACCCATGTTTAATAAGGAAATATTCCTCACTTTACCACCATAATACTTATGTGTTTTTCATGAGACCTTTCTAAACAAATAGTTATGGTGATAGTTTAATCAATCTAATGCTTTTGCTGTATTCAATTGGCGGGTGTTTATAGCATTGAAATTACTTAGCGTTGTAGATCTTCTCAAAGTTCCCCGGATTCCAACCAATCATAATACGGTCACCAATTTTCAGAACAGGCAGAGAGCGAGCACCAATCGCGTCGAGCTCTTTACGACCGCGCTGCATTTTTGCATTGGTCATTCTGTACTTGTAGCCTTTTGAATCTAAGTAGCGCTGCGCGTCTTTACAGTGCGGGCATTTATCTTTTACGTACAGGACAAGTCGTTTCATGCTAGGTTTCCTACGGGTTATCTCTGGCGCAGAGTTTAACGAAAAGACCGTGAATGGCAAGTATGAATAGGGTAGACTTACGCCCCCATATTTGTGCCGTTGGCTCTATTTTCATTACTGCGACTATGAATCCGTTACTTCGTTATATTCAAGGCTATCCTCAACACATCTTAGAGCCAGTGACTCAAATGATAGAGTCTGGTCGCTTTACCACTTGGTTTGAAAAGCGTTACCCAGCGAATCACGACATCAAAAGTGAAAAAGCGCTGTTTGAATATACGATGGCGATTAAAAACCGCTATATGAAGAAAACAGCGCCGTTGAGTAAGGTGATTTACGACAGCAAAATCCACCTGATCAATAACGCTTTAGGTTTACATACCTATGTCGCCAAAGTGCACGGTGGCAAGATTAAGTCGAAAAACGAAATTCGTATTGCGAGCGTATTCAAGAACGCGCCCGAGCCTCTGCTAAGAATGCTGGTGGTGCATGAGTTAGCTCATATTAAAGAGAAAGAGCACGACAAGGCTTTTTATCAGCTCTGCTGTCACATGGAGCCGGATTATCATCAGTTAGAGCTTGATGCTCGCCTATTCATGATTTACCAAGAAATTAATAAGAAAAAGTAGTGTTATGACTCGCCCAAATAAACCTCATCGTCAAAAGAAGCAAACTCAAGACGCCAACGTTTCAGCAATGAAAGTGGTTACGGTTAAAGGTAAGGCTGGATTACACAAGCGTAATGCCCATCAAGGTCGGTATGACTTTTCCAAGTTGGTAAAAGCGCTCCCTGAACTGCAAAAGCATGTCATTAAGAACCCGAAAGGTGATGCAAGCATTAACTTTTCCGATCCGTTAGCGGTTAAGTTACTTAACAAGGCATTGCTTGCTAATCATTACAACGTCACGTCTTGGGATATTCCAGAGGGTTACTTATGCCCTCCAATTCCTGGGCGAGCTGACTACATTCATCGTTTAGCTGAGCTATTAGGCAGTGAGAGTTCATCATTAAAACACAATCAGGTAAAAGCATTGGATGTAGGCGTGGGTGCTAATTGCATTTACCCGATAGTTGGTGCAACCGAGTATGGTTGGCAGTATGTAGGCTCGGACGTTGACTCGGTTTCGGTCGAGAACTCAAACAAGATTGCTCAAGCTAATGCTGTTTTGAAAGGTCGTGTCGAGTGTCGCTTGCAAGCAGACAGTGGTCACTTCTTCAAAGGTATTATCCAACCAAACGAGTTTTATGATGTAACGACGTGTAATCCACCGTTCCATAAGTCTCTTCAAGAAGCGCAGCAAGGCACCGAAAGAAAAATTAATAACTTAGCGGCAAATAAGAACAAACGAAATCAAGCGGCACAGAAATCGAAGCCAACCAAGTCACCTATACTTAACTTTGGTGGACAAAAAGCCGAGCTTTGGTGTCCGGGTGGTGAGGCTGCCTTTGTGAAAAACATGGCATTTGAAAGCCGAGACTTTGCCAAGCAAGTACTTTGGTTTACCACCTTAATCTCAAAAAAAGAGAACGTACGTTGGATGCGTAAAAATCTCGAAAAAGCGGGCGCGTGTGAAGTTCATATCGTCGAAATGAGCCAAGGCCAGAAAACCAGTCGTTTCATGGCGTGGACGTTTAAATCAGAGGTTGAACGCCAGCAATGGCTGAAGCTAAAAAGTTAATCGAATAGAGCGGAGGGCATATGGAGTTTGAAATTTATATGCCCTGTGAGCCTGCCTGGATCTGCGATAGCTTTCTGGTGCTATTCTCAGTACTTTTTGCATTAGGGTTAGCAGGTTTTATCTATATTCTTTATAAAGAATACCGCCGTATCCATCGAGTAAAGAAGCGTAAAGCAAGACGCGATGCTTCTCGTAAAAATAAGTCTTAATCTAGCCACTCTAATTGACGTCTATATCCATCTTCTAAGGCTTTGTTTCCCGCTTTCTGCTCTAACTCAATGAGCAGGTTTAGTGATGATTTCTTCACGCCATATCTTTGATGGAATCGCAAAAGTCTAAGTCTAGCATCCGTATACTCCTCATTTTCAATCTCCAATTTGGCCAAGTTTAGTAAGGATATCGGGCGATCTGGTTGGTGTGCTAAAGCGCGCTGAAAGTACTCTCGAGCTCTTTGCTTATTGCCGGATTTTAATGAGCAAAGTGCCGCGTTTTCAAAACTCACCGATATTAAGTAATAGCTCGGCTGTTTAATCGCTTGATTGAACAGATCGTCGGCTTGGTCATAGTGTTTCTGTTTACATAAAAACGTGCCGTAGTTGTTGAGTACATCGCCATTGTAAGGATGTTGCTTGAGTGCAGTGGAGTACAAGCTTTGCGCGGATTGAGTTTCTCCAACTTGTTCAAAGTAGTGGGCGAGTGAAAGTTGAGCGCGAGAATAGTTAGGGTCATGCAGCAGGGCAATTTCAAAGTTTTCACGTGCCTTGATCATATTACCTTGCTTAAGGTAACCAATACCGAGCTCCACCCTCGCGTCAGAGCGTTCTCTCGGTCTTGATTCAATGGGTGTGGTTGATGTCACTTCTGTGGTCATACAACCGGAAAGAAGCAGTGAAAGGGTGAGTAGTACTGGGCGCATGGTTTGACTCATCGTGGTTCGCAATGCCTAGTTTACGCTCTAAACCAAATTTGATTGGCTTGTTGGCAAGGAGATGCGATGAGTGTGGTCGATAACTAATATTTGAATGAAACAGAAGAATGAAAAAAGGCGCATCATCATGTGATTCGCGCCTTTGTTTGTTTCAGTTCCCCAGTATTTATAGGGTGATGTTATCAATCATCTTTAGTGAAGTTTGCTTCGCTGAACTTATCCAGATCGTATGGCGTTTGCTGGTAAACGCAGTAGTTCAGCCAGTTTGAGAACAATAGGTGGCCGTGACTACGCCAGCTTGCACATGGTGGATTGTCAGGGTTGTTGTTTGGGTAGTAATTGACTGGAATCGCAGGTTCCATTCCTTCGCCAAGATCGCGCACATATTCATTATGCAGCGTGTGCGAGTCATACTCTGGGTGGCCCGTAACAAACACATTACGTTTGTCTTTGGTCGCCGCTAGGTAAACGCCCGCGACATCTGACGTCGCCAACACATCAAGATCCGTGTGCTCTGCTAAGTACTCAGGCGAAAAGTCAGCATAACGACTGTGTGGTGCTAAAAATGTGTCGTCAAAGCCTCTCAGAACTGGGTGATATGGGTTATGAATCTTATGGTGGTAAACACCGGATAGCTTCTCTTTACGAGTACGTTTTGGTAAATCGTAAAGCAGTTTTAGTCCCGCCTGCGCCGCCCAACACACATAGAGTGTCGACGTGACGTGGTTTTTAGCCCAGTTCATGATGGTTTGCAGGTGATCCCAATAAATGACATCTTCAAACTGGACAAGACCAAGTGGGGCTCCTGTGATGATCAAACCATCAAAGTTGCGCTCTTTAACCATCTCAAACTGGCGATAAAAGTTATCTAAGTGCTCAGTCGGTGTGTTTTTACTTGGGCGATCATCGATACGCAGTAGTTCAATATCGACCTGTAGTGGACTGTTGGATAATAAACGTAAGAATTGAGTTTCCGTCTCAATTTTCTTAGGCATAAGATTGAGGATCAAAACCTTAAGTGGACGAATCTCCTGAGTGGATGCACGAGATTCTGGCATCACGAAGATGTTTTCAGTGCGTAATACGTCTGATGCGGGTAGTTGATCGGGGATCTTAATTGGCACAGCTTACTCCCTAAGCGTTATTATGGACGTCTATACTTCTAAACTTAACGCAATCAGAATGAGATGTCGATAGCAATTTTAGACTCATTTGTATTAAGATTCGGCTACCGTTATCTATTCAACTTTACTATGACAGCGAAACTGACACTAATCCGAGGTCTTCCCGGCTCAGGGAAAAGCACCTTAGCCAAGACGTTTAAAGTCGACCACTTTGAAGCGGATATGTATTTCGTTGATGTTGATGGCAATTACCGCTATCAAGCAGAGAAAATCGGAGAGGCCCATCAGTGGTGCCAATCGATGACGGAACAATCCCTATCAAATCACAACAATGTCGTGGTTTCCAATACCTTCGTAAGGCGTTGGGAAATGATGCCTTATTACAAAATGGCCAAGCGCTTTGGCGCAGAATTTGAAGTGATTGAGTGCCATGAAAACTATGGCAACGTTCACGGCGTTGAACCTCATGTTATTGAAACGATGAAGAAAAGGTGGCAAGAATGGCGAAGCGAAGCCCAGTAGTAGAGATGCTCTCTTACGGCATTTATAAAGAGTGGGATTCTAAGTCTAAGCACCTACCAAAGATTCAAGAGTTCACAACTAAAGTGCCCGCCGATGAAGAGATAGAATTTGGCTATATCGTCAATATCAAAAAGGCCAAGGGTGAAGTTATTGAATTTTGTATTCAACACCCAGGAGTTAAAGGTAAAAAAGGCCAGACTTTAGAGCCGTTCACTGGAGATATGCATGTCGGCAGTAATGATTGGGACTTTTACTTAGGCGATACCATCCAGCTACTTGACCCGATTGATGGATATGAATCCAATATTGGTAAGTGGCGTATGACCATTAGCATGAACCGCAAAGTGATTGCCGACAAAACGTTTGACGTATTTTCTCGTGACGAAGGGGAGTTTTGGAAGCGTCGCGGATTTTAAATAACTTCAATGAATGAAATTTTTAAATCCATGTATCAATGGACTAAATTAGAGGCATATCAAACTGTGTGGTCGGATTTTTATATAATATTGTTATAAATCGATAGAATTATAACAATATTATATGAAGCAATTTCGTCTGCTGAACCTCAAGTTACAAACCAAAACGACACTCTACTTCCTTATTGGACTGCTTGGCGTCACGTTAAGCTGCTTATATATCACCCGTTACTTTTTTCTTGTTAGCCTCGATAACCTCGAAAATGTCGAATCAACGAGAGCCAGTGATCAAGCGTATAACCTCATCATCAATATGGTCGAGGAGCTTGAAGAGCGCTCGTATGATTGGGCCTATTGGGATGAGACTCATGCGTTATTACTGGGTGATAGCGTACAAGAGTACCGAGAGCGGAACCTTCTTGAAGAGTCTTTAGACTCGCTAGGTCTAGATATGATGATATTTACTACGCTCCGTGGAGATGTCATTGATTCTGTCGCACGTTACCAAGAAGTTGATAATCGTTTTGCCGATATTGTTATGTCTGAACCTGCAATCCATCACCACGTGCAAGCAATGAACAAGGTGATGGATTCATTTCGCGAAAGTTATAGCGGGCTTTTGGCTTTAGATGAGCAGCTATGGTCTGTGTCATTAACACCGGTGCGAAACAGTGATGGTTCGTCCGCCTCTTCCGGGTGGTTAATTTGGGGGCAAAACTTATCTTTACGTTTTCCAGGTAATTTTAAATCCATTCTTATTGCTCAGAGCGAGATCTTTCATGTAGGTCATACGCATCAGCTATCGTTAACGCCAGAGGTTGAAAAATCACGACATTATATGAGTCAGACGATAGATCTGGTTGGTATGTCGGGTACACCGGTCGCTCACCTAAAGACAACTTTAGAACGTGTTCATTTTTTGAAAGGAAACGTGCTTTTTAGCTACCTATTTATGGCGGTCGCTTTTGTGGCGATTGTTATAACCGCAATGACTTATGTATTGTTCCGTCGTAGGGTTGCCGTGCGTTTCTCCGATTTGGAAAAAGATATTGATGAGCTTTTTTCATCGTACCAATTAGAAGGTCTTAACCAACCAAATAAAGATGAGCTAGATAGGTTAACGAAGCTGGTACAGGCGCTGGCAAGCGATTCATCGGCAACTAAGGAGCAATTGCACGATACTCAACAAAAATTTGCAGCGCTCTATGAAAGTGAAACCATCGCAATGATTTTAGTTTTAGGGCGCGAAATTGTTGAGATCAATCGAACTGCATTGGAGCTGCTTAATTATGATATTGGTGAGGTCGTTCATCAACCGCTGGATCTAATATGCCCAGATGACGATAAGCCTGAGTGTCAAATTGATACGATGTATCGAATGTTTCAGCAAGGACAAACTCAATTTGAATCTCAGATGCTCACTAAGAGTGGTGAACTGATCGATTGTCATATCGAAGTGAAATCGATCAAATACCAAGGTCGTGACGCTGTTATGTTATCCGTTAGGGATGTGAGAGAGCATAAGAAGCAAACCAAAATGATTGAAGACTTGGTTGAGCGGGACCATTTATCAGGCTTGTGGAACAGAAAGGCGATCATGGAGAAGGCGCGAAATCTTGTACACACTCAGCCAAATCAATTCTCTTTGCTTTACATTACTATTCCAAACCTCATGCAAGTGTCCGAAGTCTACGGCCACCAGATCTTTGACGAATCACTTGAATCAGTAGCTCAATTATTTGGAGAAGAATTATCTGCGTTTCCCGTTGGAAGAATTAGTTCGCACGAGTTTTTGGTGTTAATTGAGTCTATTGACGACTTTGACACAGCAGAGCAGGGCGCAATTCGTTTTAAAGAAGCCCTATCGAGAAAGCGCCAAATTCAAACACTGATGGTGGATTTAAGGTGTCAGATTGTACTTATTGAGCCTGAAATAACGCACCAATCATTGGATAAGTTGCTGCACTCATCAATTCATAGCCTTGAAACAAGCAGAATTCAGCTCCCTCCATCCAGCCTTCTGCGTGTTGGAAACGAAGAGTTTGAATTAGCACAAGCAGCAGCAGCGATTAAGCGCGATCTTGAACATGCGATTAAGAGCAGAGAGATCCACGCGAACTATCAGCCAATTGTCGATAGTAAGACCGCTGAGATTGTTGGGTTCGAAGCTTTGGCACGTTGGCAGCATCCTCAATTTGGTTTTGTATCACCGGGTGTGTTTATCCCATTAGCGGAGCGTGACCATCAAATCATAAAGCTTGGTGAGAGCATCCTTGAGCAGGCCTGCGAATTTATGACGCGCGTTGACAAAATCAGGCGCTCTCAGGGGAAAACGTCACTCACTATTCATGTCAACTTAAGCGCGGCACATTTTTATCACCCAGGTTTGCCGGACTATCTTGTTCATATCATTCAGCGCTATAACGTACTTCCAGGCCAATTGGTGATTGAGGTTACAGAAAGCATGCTAATGGGAATCGAAGAAGAGGTAATTGCGAGAATGGAGATGATCAAATCCCTTGGAGTGCTGTTTGCGCTTGATGATTTTGGTACGGGCTATTCCTCATTTAGTACGCTTTGCTGTTTCCCGTTAGATATCGTTAAGCTTGATAAGTCCTATATTGATCAGCTTGAAGAGAATGACCGCGCAAAAAGCTTGGTACGTAATATCGCTAACATGGCCCAAGAGCTTGGCCTAACAACGGTAGCTGAAGGGGTAGAAACCGCTTCACAGGCAAGGAAACTGAAAAACTGGAATATCGAAGAGATCCAAGGTTTCTATTTTTATAAGCCGATGGCAGAAGGCGAATTGATAAAATTGATTAATGGTTCTCACGGGTAAACCAAAATAGGTAATTGACTACTACTTTAGTTTATTGCCTAGCGATCACTAATGAACAAGTCTATACCTAACTATAGTGACTTTATAACTCGCTTAGTTAGGTCTAGGAGTTCAAAATGGCATTCAAAAATATCCCTCTAAAGTTTAAGATCGCTCTTGCTGCGGGAATTCCCCTCGTACTGCTTGTTTTCCTTTCAGTTCTTTCCATTTCTAGCTCTCACTCCCAGGTTGAAACCAGTGGTATGGTTGACCATACCCACAAGGTAATTGAGCAAGCGATGAAGATAGAAGCTGCTGCTGTCGACATGGAAACGGGGATGCGTGGGTATTTACTTGCGGGCAAGGAAGGCTTTTTGCAGCCTTATAATAATGGACAGCAGGAGTTTTCTCGGCTGGTAACAGATCTTAAAAACACAGTCAGTGATAACCCTACTCAAGTTAATCGACTCGGTGAAATCGAAACGACCATTAATTCGTGGTTGAACAATGTGACTGAGCCTGCCATCGCATTGCGTCGAGAAATTGGCCATGCCAAAACCATGGATGACATCTCTGATATCGTCGCGGAAGCCAGAGGGAAGGTTTACTTTGATAAGTTTCGTGGTCAAGTCAGTTTGTTTATCGAACGAGAAAGTAAACTGCTCAAACAGCGTCAAGAAGAGAACGAATCAAACTTCACCAATAGCGTTAGCTTATTAGATCAAGTGAACGACCAAAGCTTCATGTCAGCGCAAGACTATCGAAAACTATCTTCCTCTTTAAATTCGTTGAATGAGGCGAGTGGTTGGGTGAACCATACCCATAAAGTCATTGAAGCTGCACAACTAATCTTAGCTTCTGCGGTTGATATGGAAACGGGGATGAGGGGTTTCTTATTGGCGGGGCAGCCACAATTTTTAGACCCTTATAACCAAGGTAGTGAGAAGTTCCACCAAGATATTGCTTCATTAAAGCAAACCGTGAGTGACAACCCTGCTCAGGTGAAACTGCTCGATGACATGAAAGTAACCATCGATGAATGGCAGAAAGAGGTCGTTTCGCCAATCATTCAGCTAAGAACGGATATCGGTGACGCTAAGAGTATGAATGATATGGCGGCCTTGGTTGGTGAGGCGAGAGGGAAAGTCTATTTTGATAAGTTCCGCTCTCAAATTGCTGATTTCATTGCAATGGAAGATGAATTGCTGATCGAGCGTCAAGCCGCAGCGGAAGGGGCGGCGAGTTCGATGGAGAATACGTTAATTCTCGGTACACTGTTGGCCATTGTTCTTGGCTCTGTGATTTCGTGGGGAGTAATCAAAGCGATCACAGAACCTGTTCCCGAAGTGGCGAAGGGCCTTGAACTGCTTGCTGATGGGGATTTAACCGCAACGATATCCGTTGCGTCTAAAGATGAACTGGGCCAGATGGCTCGAAGCTATAACCAAGCTGTGGAAAAAACCAATAGCGCGATGACTCAAGTACTTTCCACAACCGATGAGGTGGTCAGTGGCTCCGTGGCTATCAGTCAAGCTAACATTGATATGACTAGAGAGCTTGAATTGCAATCGGATAAAGTCGCGCAAATCTCCGCATCGATTGAGGAAATGGCAGTCAGTATTCAAGAGGTGGCGACTAAGTCTGCGGATGCCACGGCGCGAGCTCAAGATGCTGGGGTGACAGCAAACTCAGGTGGACAAATCGTTTCAAGTACCATTGAGGGAATGAACTCTATCAACGAAGCAGTATCGGCGTCATCCAATAGTGTGGCCGAATTGGGTAAACGCGGTGCTCAAATCGGTGAAATTATTAATGTGATTAATGATATCGCAGAGCAAACCAACCTGCTTGCGCTCAATGCTGCGATTGAGGCTGCTCGTGCGGGTGAAGCGGGTCGAGGCTTTGCGGTGGTGGCAGATGAGGTTCGAGCCCTTGCAGATAGAACCACAAGCGCGACCAAAGAAATTGGCGAGTCTATTGAGGCAATCCAAAGTGAAACCAATGAAGCGGTGAATCGGATGGAAGCAGGTACAAGCCATGTCCATGAAGGGCTTAGCCTTGCGACTGAGGCGGGTAAAAGCTTGGAAGATATTGTGAGTGGCGCGCAAGAAGTAGCGAGTATGATTGACAGTATTGCTGCAGCCGCTGAGGAGCAGTCTCTTGCAAGTAGTGAAGTAGCTAAAAACGTAGAGAGCGTTTCAGAAGCGTCACAAAATGCCAATCAGCAAGCGGGTGTTGCATCTGGTTCAGCGCAAGAGCTCGCGAATAAAGCGGAATCACTGCGACAGATGGTGAATCAATTTAAGGTGTAAGAATCAAGGCTGGTTAATAACCAGCCTTTGTTTTTGTATTGAGTGACTTTCTGAGTGATAGCCAAGCGATCGTTGCCCAGCCAATCGCTTGTAGCCACAGCAAAGCGTATTGGTTAGCAATACTTGGCCATTCCCCACCCATTTGATTGAGTCTCAGAAACCCTTGAATAGCAGGTGTACTCGGGAATAGCTGTGACAGCCAAACAATCGGTGTAGGTATCGCTTCTATTGGCCATATAAAGCCGGCGCTAAAAATTAGCGGCATAGAGCTAATCAATACGACTAAAGTAACTAATTCTCTTCGCGGTGTAATGCTGCCAAGCCAGACGCCAATTGCGCTAGAGGCAATTAAAAAGGGTAGAAGTAGGGTGAGTAGATTCCCTATGCTAGCTAACTGACTGATGCCATGCATTGTAAAGCTAGCGCCAAAATAGTAGCAGCTCAGTAAGTAGTAGATAGCAACAAGGATACCTGTCCTAACGCTCAGCAGTTTGAGTGGCGCAACTTGATTCCAATATCCACTACCGTGTTTCTGAGTTCCACCGACTAAGCCGGCCGCCATCGCAAGTGTCTGCTGCAAAATCAATACGAATACGGCTGGAACAACATAGTCGACATAACCCATGCGAGGATTAAAGGTTGGCTTTAAGTTCAGCTTCGTCGCCGCGTATTGTTCACTGGCCAATGATAAGGGCTGGCCGTCAAGCACCAGCTTAGCGACTGTCGTCTGCGCGGCTAATGTCCCGCCTGCTTGCGCTAACCCTTCAACAATTGTGCCGTATACCAAGAAATAGGAGGCATCGCCCGCGTAAGCAAGCGTCGGGCTTTTGCCAAGCATAAGGTCTTTGTAGAAGTGCTCAGGTATGACCAAAATCCCGCTAACTTCACCTGCTAGGAACGCTTGATGCGCCGCTTCCACACTGTAGTCGCGTTGAACCACCTTTACCTGTGGTGTCGCATCAACCATCCTCTCTAGCTTATAGCTGGTTTGGCTTTGGTCCAGGTTAACGATACTGATCTCTTGCTCACGTGGAGTCTGGTGACTGTATGGGAGCGGATAGAGAAAAGAGTAAAACAATACCCCACCAAAAACGGTTAATGCTACTACAGGGTTGGTGATAATCGCTTTGAGCTCTGACTTAATGAGTTCGATGATGGTCATTTTGTCACCTCATTTGATAGATGCTTTTTAATCAGTGCGAAGGTCAGAAGCAAAGGTAAGACATAGCTAAACATTGGAAGTAGGTGACTAAGAGACGTCGCCCATGCTTGACCGTAGCTGACTTGGCTCACTTGAACTTCAATATAGTGACTGATTGGCAGCAGGCTACGCCACATTTGCGCGAGATTACTCATGTCGGTCACTGGGAAGGTAATGCCCATAAATGCAAAGCTCGGTGCGGTGAAGGCTCCTGCGAAACTCATCGCGCGTGCTGCATCTAGGGTCAAAAAGAAAAACACACTGCCCATAACCATGCACGCAAGGATCGTTGCCGCTTGAGCAATAACAAGCGTTAAAAAGCTGCCGTTCATTGGCCATTTAAAGCCTAGATAGAACCAACACAAAAAACCGAAGCCTTGCAGCGCAAATACCCAGTAGTAGGGAGCGAGCGTTGAAAACAGGCTTCGTATTGGCTGGTTGGCCAACCAAGGTGATAATCGACGGTCTCTTAAATTGGCCGCTAAGATTAGAATCGTGGTGACAACGATGACTATCTGCCACAGAGCTGGAATGATCGCTGAGACTAAAAACTGCGCGTAATTCGAGTTCTTATTAAATAGCGGAGTAATTTGGGTGCGTACCGGAACAGCGTTACCCATGGCGGAAAGCAGAGTAGAGTTACCGGCAGCGAGACCTTTTATGGTGCTTAGCTCAGCGTTAAACGTACCTTGCGCCTGTAAAAATGCGGAGTTTAACAGCTTTCCGATTAGAATCATTTGGCTGTTGTAGAACACACTCACTTGGGGCGTTAACTGCTTATAGATCTCTTGCTCGAATTGGTAAGGAATAACGGCATAGGCGTAAACATCCCCGTTGATGAGGGCTTGTTTCGCTTGATGTACGCTGGTAAATGTTTCGCTGACGTGCATAGCAGGCGTCGCATCGTAATAGCGTACCAATTTTTGTGAAAGTGCACTAGATGATAGGTCCACGACACCAACGGGTAAATCACGGGCAATACCTTGTGAGAATATTGCCCAAATCATTACTGCTAGCAGCAAGGGGATCCAAGTTACACTGGATAGCAGCCATTTATCGCGGCGAACGATTTCCAATTGAGAGGTTGGGTTGGTATGCATAATTGCTGCTGCGCTTAGTTGATTTCGACTGCTAGGCTCATGCCCATTCGAAGACCGGTTTGTGGCTCGGTAGGTCGAGCTTCTACTTCAAATGTTCGTAGGTCAAAACCTTGTGAGGCATCGGTTGAACGCCACGTTGCGAAATCACCCATCACCGCAACATGGCTCACTTTAAACTCGATGGTTTTGTCTAAAGCAGGCAGATATGCATTAAAGGTTTGGCCTTTTTCGAAATACTTAAGCTGGTCTTCACGCACATTGAGCATTGCCCATGAGTCTTGAGTGTCAATGACGGTTACGACAGGGAAGCCTTGCGGTGCGAGTTCGCCGCTTTGTAGCAGAACCTGAGAAACCTCGCCGTTAAACCAACTTTTAATTGTGGTGTCTTGGGCATACGCTTCTACTTCCGCTACTGCGCCTGCGGCCATACGTGCTTTCTCAGCCGCGGCAAGCTTAGTTTCGCTGCGCGCGCCTTCTTCCGCCATCTTATACATTTGCAGCGCAGCGCTTTCGGTATATTTAGCCGCTTCCCACTGGGTTTTGGCTTCGTCGCGTTTTTGTTCTGCGATTACGCCTTCATTGTAGAGGTTATTAACGCGAAGGTAGGTTTTCTCCATCAGATGAGCTGCGGCTTTTGCTTTTAACCATTGATCTTTAGCTGCCTGAATCTGCTGGCTACGAGCGCCTTTATTGGCTTCCATCGCTAAGGCACCAGCCGCTTTTTCGCCTGCTTTGGCCTGTTCTAGTTTGGCTTCAATTTCTGGGCTGTGAAGGGTAAAGACTAAATCACCTTGTTTAATCATCTCACCTTTACGAACCAGCACTTGGTCAATACGCCCCGGCACTTTGGAAGAAATGCTGTATTGCTGAGATTCGATTTGACCTTGTAAGCGAATCGGTTGTGGCTGGTAAGCTTGGTAAAAGCTATAGCCGACCCAAGAAGCGACACCAAATGCAGCGGCAGTGAGTAGAAGTGTTTTTGCATTTTTCATCTTGGATCCTTATAAACTCGAAACGTTGATTGCGTTGTGTTGGTACTGGCTAAATGAACTCATCTCATTAGAGAGAGCCAGTAGCTTTGAAAGTGAGATTAAGTAATTAAAACTTGCTGCAGCCTTTTGCGTTTGTACGCTCGCGACATAAAGCTGTGCGTCGACCACATCGGTTGATGTCGAAAGGCCTTGAGTGAAGGCTTTTTCTCTCAATTTTAGATTTTCTTGTGCCAGTTCGATGCTTGATTGAAGGCCAAGCACTTCCTCTTGAGCTTGTTGAGCTTCGAGATAGGTTTTTTGCACCAATACCGATAAGTCTTGTTTGGCCTGAGCTTTTAAGTAACGAACTTGAGAAACCGCGCTGTGGGCCGCTTTTACTTGCTCGCTGCGACCGCTGTTTTCAATCAATGGGATATTGACACCAACACCAACCAACCAATCTGGCTTCATTTGGCTGGCAAGGGAATCATCTTCATGCAGGCTATAGTCACCGTAAAGGTAAACCTCTGGGTAATATTTGCCTTTCTCTGCATCAATCAGGCTATTCGCTTGTTTCTCTTTCGAATCAAGTAGTGCTAGCCCAGGGTAGGTTGCCAATGTGCGTTCAACGAACAAGTTTTGCTCGGGTAAATTCTGGTTAATGAAAAGACCATCGGCCGGCTCAACCGTGCTTGTTTGGTTAAGGATTTGTGTTAGCGCCGATTGAGCGATTTCCAAACTTTTTTCAGCTTTCTTGCGTTCAATGGTGGCTTTATCTAATGCAGATTCGGCCTGTAAGCGCTCAACACGAGCGATTTGACCTTGTTGTTCTAACTTAACCGCATTGTCACGATGTTTGGTCAGTCCTTGCTCGACTAACTGGCGAGTTTGAACCACTTCCTGAGCAAGTAGAACGGAAAAATAGTATTTACTTAAGTCTTCAAAGCGCGCTTGGGTTTCCATCGCAAGTTCACTCTTGGCTTGCTCTTTTTTCCCTTCTGCGGCGGATTGAGCGGCATTAATGCGCCCACCGGTGAAAATTGGCCAAATTGCGCGAATGGATGAAGTGAAGATGTCGCGTTCGGTTACAGTAGACGTAACCTCATTGAATAAAGGCAAGATTGCTTGACCAATAGGTGAGACATTACTAAGAGAATCACTAAGTTGTTTGCCTGAAACGGTGACATCGGTATCAAGGCGGGTGTAGTTGGCACCAATTGAGACAGAAGGGAGATTAAGGTTGCTGGTTGCACTTTCAAGGTGCTGATAGCGTTCGACATTAGAACGTTGTGCCGCGAGTGAGTTATTTTCTTGCTGCAAGACCTGCCATGCTTGGTCAAAGCTAATTGGCGCGGAGTATGCGAAAGGAGAGGCGAGACTGGCACAACCTATCAATAGCGCAAGTGGACGCAATGACATACTAATGTTCCCTAACTGTTAAAAAATAGAGTTTATACTCTAAGTGTGTTTTCTACAACATGTGTCGATAGAGTTAGGGGCAATAAAAAAGGGGCCGTTATGCCCCAAATACATAGGAATGTAAATACTATTGCTCGACCTTAGCCGGGGGCGGCTTTAGTTTTTGGAACAGCTTTACGAAGAGTGGGCTAAACAGCACCAAAACAGCCAAAATGGTAAATGTCATTGTGATAGGGCGTTCCCACAGGAAGCTCAGTTCACCATCACTGATCATTAATGCGCGACGAAGGTTTTCTTCCATCAAGCCGCCAAGAATGAATCCAAGTAGCAGCGGTGCGAGCGGGAAGTTCGCCAATCTCAGAGCAATAGCGGCCATCGCAATCAACAGCATGATGAAGACATCCATGGTGTTGAAAGAAACTAGGTACACGCCAGTGATAGAGAAGAACAAAATCATTGGCAGCAACACAGTGCGCGGTACTGCAAGCAGCTTAGAGATGTACGGGATTAACGGCAGGTTCAAAATAACCAGTACGATGTTACCAAAGTACATAGAAATAATGACCGACCAGAAGACGTCTGGGTGCTCAACAAACAGGCGAGGGCCAGGCTGAATACCGTAGGCGATAAGGGCGCCAAGCATGATAGCAGTGGTACCAGAACCAGGGATACCCAGCGTCAATAGCGGTACGAAAGAGCCACTAGATGCCGCATTATTTGCTGACTCAGGAGCAACAAGACCGCGGATGCTGCCTTTACCAAACTCCTCTTTTTTCTCTTTAGGAGCAAGGTTACGTTCCATACCGTAGCTTAAGAATGCCGCGATTGTTGCGCCTGCGCCCGGTAGAACGCCAGTGAAGAAACCAAGAATAGAAGAACGGATTGAAACAGGTGCAACTTCTTTAATCTCTTCTTTAGTGACTTTCATACTGCCAATATTACTCATCTTATCTTGCTCATCAGAGCGAGTATCTTGCTCAGGCTTAAGAATTCCCATCAAGGTTTCGCCCAACGCAAAGGTCGCCATCGCAAGAAGAAGGAAGCTAAAACCATCCATCAGATCAGTTAGGCCGAAAGTGAAACGTTCTACGCCCACGCCTTTATCGATGCCGACAGTTGATAGCATCAGACCAAGAATTGTCATCATCCACGCCTTGATAACCTGCCCAGGGCCGGCAAAAGCCGCTACCGCTGACAGACCCAGAAGCATTAGCGCAAAGTAATCAGATGATTGGAAACTCAGCGATACGTTTGCTAGTGCAGGAGCCGCCACGAGCAGCATGATTGCAGATAATGTACCACCGGTGAATGAAGAGTAGGCAGCTAGGGCCAGAGCTTTGCCCGCTTGGCCCTTCTGAGCCATAGGGTAGCCATCAAACGCGGTTACAACGGTAGAAGAACAGCCAGGAGCGTTAATTAGGATTGAAGAGGTTGAACCACCAAATACCGCACCATAATAAACACCCGCCATCAAGATCAGGCCCGATGAAGGTTCTAAACCGTAGGTGATTGGGATCATCAGTGCGATGGCAGAAATAGGGCCTAAACCCGGTAACATACCAATGAATGTACCTACGAAACAACCAACGACCACCATCATGATGTTCATTGGCATTACCGCAGTAGAGAGGCCTTGTAAGATTCCGTCTAACATAATGTCATTTCCCTTAAATTACGACCAAATGGTGAAAATAACACCAGGCTCTAGGTAGATATCCAGGCCTTGGGTAAGAAGAAGATAAAAAGCGATAACAAACGGAAAAGAGGCGCCAAGCAGCACGCTTTTACGTCGTTCACCCAGTAAGTAGAAACCGGCTAATAGGAATAAACTGGTTGCAATGACAAAGCCGACGTAGGTAAGACCTACACCGTATAGAGCCATAAGCGCTAAGAAACCAATGAGAAGTTTCCAGTTAAATTCAACGACAGCACCACTTTTTACATCAGGTTGGCCAGTCACAAGTAAAAGTAAGGAAAGTCCAATACCGATGAAGGTTAGCAATGTAGGTAACGTTCTTGCCGTAAAGGGTTCGTATTCGTCTCCGGGAAACAGTGGGATCTGAGATGTCTGGTAGCCATAGCATAGGCAGACAAGTAGAAAGATCATCGCACCAACACGGTCGCGGCAGAGAAGGTTTTCTTTGGAGAAAAAGTTCCCGTTATTGAAAGAGTTCGTTGGCAAATCCGACATATCCAACTCCATGTGACAGGTATAGAAAGAAAAAAGCCGTACATGAGGGTTAATGAGCATGTTTCACTAACAAATAAGCCACTTGCTGCTAGTCAAAGGCTTAACTGTCTATAAATAAACAGAGGAGATTGTGTAGTTAGCTCATGTACGGCGAAAGGGGTATAAGGGCGGTGCAAGTCGCCCTTAAACTTCTTTGCAGAAATTACTTCAGGAAACCAAGCTCACGCATTAGGTCACCCATTTGCTTTTCTTGATCTTCAAGGAAAGCGTAGAAGTCTTTGTCCGCTTTGTAGTTGTCGATCCAACCATTGCGGTCACGCACGACTTGCCATTCGTCAGTGTTGTACATCTTAGTTAAAGCAGCATTCCACTCGTCAATCTTCTCTTGGCTAGCGCCAGGAGCGGCAAAGAAACCACGCCAGTTCGCAAAGACTGTTTCGTTACCATATTCAGTTAGAGTTGGGATCTCTGGAGCCGCATCTAGACGTTTAGGTGCCGTAACTGCAAGGATTTTAACTTGGCCTGATTTCGACATTTCCAGAACTTCACCTAGACCTGTTGAAAGTAGCTGAGTTTCACCTGAAAGTAGTGCTGCCATTGCTTTGCCGCCCGCATCATAGGCGATGTAACGTACTTTCTTAGCGTCAAAGCCTTCGCCTTTGAATGCTGCTGCAACCACTAAGTGGTCCATACTACCGCGTGCTGAGCCGCCAGCGATTTTCACTTTACGTGGGTTCGCTTCGAATTCTTTTACTACGTCTTCCCAAGTGTCGTACTTAGAGTCAACAGAAGTAACAATTGCGCCGTAGTCAGCAATTGTTGCTGCAACTGGCGTTAAGTCGCGGAATGATTGAGGGAAAATACCTGTTAGTGAGCGAACAACGATAGGTGTTGAGTTCACCATTAGCGTATCTTCTTGGCGTTCTGCTGTTTCGATTAGGTGTGCGATTGCTTTACCGCCGCCGCCACCAGATAGGTTTTGGAAAGAGACATTTTCAACGATATCAGATTTAACCAATACGTCACCAGTACCACGAGCTGTCATGTCCCAGCCACCGCCAGCGCCACCAGGGATTAGAAAGTGGATTTTCTCTACATCAGCGGCCATTGCGCTAAACGAAAATGAAGCTGCGATGAGCGAAGCTGCCAGTGTTGGTTTTAGTACCTTAAACATGATTCACGTTCCTTATGTATGTGTACATTCTTCATTGAAAATGTACTTATCATTATGAATTTACTATCAGCAAGGGAGGGAAGCTTGTTGATAGATGTGATTAAGGTTAAGAGGTTGTTACATTCCTGTCTCTAATGCGTTGATAAAAACAATATTGAGCATTTTGGGGGTTTTGTTCATAAAGTTCACGAGATCAGCTATCGAACTGGATGCACATCAAAGTGAGTGACTTTCATCCCATTTGTAGGCCGAACTGTGAATGAGATCGCTGTGCTTTTATCGAATAGTGTATTGAAATGTGTTTAGTTTCATTTGATAATTGACCAAGTCAATTGAAATTAAGAAATCAATTGCACAATAAAATTAGCGCCATGGAGGCACGGAAATGAGTAAAACGCCTAGGGAAAGCCGAAAATACTCAATAAAGTTTACAGTCGGCAGCATGTTTCTATTTGCCACCGCGATTACTGCTTGTGTTGCGATAAGTCTGCAGTACTACTTTGGAAAACAGATGTCGCAAGAAGCAGTATTGGCCAAGCTGAAAATTGCTTCATCTGATGTCAGTGAATATCTTCAGCAGGTAGAAATGAACGCGACGAGCAGCGTTCGCATATTGCGTGGTGTATCTACAACGATTGACCACAAGTTTTCTGATCAAGAAATACGTGACATTTTTACCCAAATCCTTGATGACAACCCTTTGTTTTATAGTCTTTATTTCGGCCTAAATAACGACGATTTTTTTCAAGTCATCAACCTAGAGTCATCCCCAGTTGTTAGAGACCGAATTGAAGCGTCCCCAGATGATCGCTGGGTTATTATTAAGATTACTGGGCCCGAAGCACATCGTATACGCACAACGGACTACTACACGTCAGACTTTACGCTTACCAAGAGCATTAAAGAAGAAAGCAATTATTTCCCGACTCAAAGACCGTGGTACGTAGGTGCTAAGGGAAATAATGTATTCAAAACCGATCCTTACCTTTTTCAGCACTTAAAAATTACGGGTCAAACCTACTCAATCGAAAGCAAAAAAGGTGCGATTGGTATTGATGTGGTGCTCTCTGCGGTTAATGAGAAAATCACCGCAACAGAATTAGGTCTAAGTGAAGGAAGCGGCGCCGAGTCATTTATCTTCAATGACAAAGGGGAAGTGATTGCGTCGAATATTACCTTATACCAAGAAGTTAATATTCCTGACTCTGCTCCAATGGGGTTATCTGCTCAGAATCAGGCGTTAATTGATTCGACCGAGTCTCTAATGGTCTCTAATCAAAATGATTGGGGGCCTTATGATTATGCTCAGTCAGGTCTACCTAAAGGTTACGCCATTGATGTATTGAACTTGATCTCAGAAAAAACAGGTTTGAAATTTGAGTTTATCAATGGCTTTAGCACGGTTGAACTCGCAGAGAAATATAGAGTGGGAGATTTGGACATTCTTCATTCGGTACCAAGCAACATCGACACAATAGGCGTACGAAGCGGCACTATGTTTGAAGGGGAGCTGGCATTGGCTGCTAAAGTGACTAAGAGCGTACCTAAAGACTTGAACAACTTATTGTCACAACCAGTAGGTGTTGTTGGTGGTTTTGAGATGAAATCTTGGCTCTCGGAAAGGTATCCGCACCTGGACATTGTTGAACTTGAGAGCCTTGATGACGCTAAAGAAGCGCTCATGAAAGGGGAACTAAATTATCTTGTCGATACTTACCACACTCTTGGCGAGCTCAATGAGTTGGTTATTGAGCCGACCGTCGCTGTAACCAAACTCCAGAATGTGGACCCTATATCGTTCCATCTCTATATGAAGGAAGAAAACAGCGCACTGGTTAATATTATCAATCTAGCGATAGAAGCAATTTCCCCTGAGCAGCGAAGTGCACTGAGAAAAAAATGGCTAGACACAAACCAGTGGCGAGGCACTTTCGTTCCTTATCCCGAGCTTTATCAACTGTCCCGAAGCGCGGAAAGCCTAAACCAAATCAGGAAAATCGCGCTGGGTGGTGAGGAAAAGTACCTATTTATTACGGAAATGAGTTCAGGCAAACATGACAAAGAGTATTTTGCGGTGTTGGTGCCCAACTCGGTGATTATGGCGAAAATCATTCCTGAATTGATCACGTCTATTGCCGTGACCACGGCAGTGATGCTTTGCCTTATGCCTTTAGCATGGAGATTCAGTGCTCCGATCGTTAAACCAATTCGTGCGCTTCGTGTGGAAACTCAGAAAATTAAAGCGCGTCAGTATGATCAACTGACCGGAGTCGAAACTCGGATAAAAGAGGTGCATGAGTTATCGCAATCAATAGCGAATATGGGGACAGAGCTTGATAGGCATGAAAAACAACAAGAAGAGTTTGTTGAAGCATTCATTAAGCTGATTGCGCAAGCGATCGACGACAAATCACCATACACCGCGGGACACTGTAATCGTGTTCCAGAACTAGGACTGATTTTGGCGAAGGCGGCTGAAGAGTGTAACACGGGCAAATTTAAAGATTTCCAATTTGCTAATGATGATGAACGTAGGGAGTTTAGGATAGCAGCTTGGCTACATGACTGCGGAAAAATTACCACGCCAGAGCATATTGTAGACAAGGGAACGAAGCTCGAAGCAAACTACAACCGGATCCATGAGATCCGTATGCGCTTCGAAGTACTGTGGCGTGATGCCGAGATTAAGTATCTCACTGGCCAGCTAGCTGAGACCACCAATAAAGAACAGGCGTTGGCGGACCTTAAACAAGAAAAAGATACTCTTAAAGAAGAATTTGCATTTATTGCTCGTTCAAATGTAGGAGGGGAATTTATGGGAGAGGAGTCTATTGAACGAGTCAGGTCCATTGCTTCAAAAACATGGCAAAGGAACTTTGATGATAGGCTTGGTTTGTCTCCGTTAGAAGAGCTAAACAAGCAACATGTTGAGTCAACCTTACCTGTATTAGAGCCACTATTAGCTGATAAACCAGAGCACATTATAAAACGGATACGTCCGCTGGTCTTTGATGAAAAGTTTGGCATTAAAGTTGAAGTCCCAAAGCATCTCTACAACCTTGGCGAAGCGTACAACTTATCTATTTCTAGAGGGACGTTGACGGCAGAAGACCGTTTTAAGATCAATGAGCATATGATTAGCGGTATAAAGATGTTAGAAGCGTTACCGTTTCCACCAGAACTCAGTCGAGTGCCGCGCTATGCTTCAACTCATCACGAAACGTTAAAAGGGACAGGTTATCCACGTAAACTCATGGATAAAGATATTTCAGTCCCAGAGCGTGTACTGGTTGTTGCTGATATTTTTGAAGCGCTGACAGCAGCGGATAGGCCTTATCGTAAAGCAAAACCAATTAGTGTCGCTATCGACATCATGCATAAAATGGCGCTGGATGAGCACATTGATATGGAACTGTTCATCTTATTCTTACAAAGTGGCGCTTACTTAGAATATGCGCAGAAATTTCTTCCTCAAGAACAAATTGACCCTGTTGATATCAACAGGTATTTGTCTCAGACGGCCGTCGCCTAGTACGGAAAAATGCTGGAAAGGAAGTGAAAAAGCCGCACTTGTATAGTGCGGCTTGCCATAGAAAGGGGCGGGAAGTTATTTGCGGTCTTGGTCAAAATCACCGTGGAAGTGATCATGGTCAGAGACGCTGTCTGCCGCTTTTAGCTTCTCACCAATACGCAGTTTATCGACAGGTTCGACATCAGCACTAAACGTGCGTACCTGTGGCGCAGGCTCTGCTTGTTGCTCAGGGAAGATTGGCTGACTAAATGCGTAGAAGGTAGTAACGTATGCGAGCGACTGGGTATTTACATACAGCGCTTTTTGGCTGATGTTGTTTAAGTCATCACATGCTTTGTGGTAACAGACATCGTACGCAACGTCGATCTCTCCACCAAATAGCTCAGCTTCTTCGGCTGATTTCACTTTTTCAGCACCGGTAAACAAACCACCAAACGCCACACCCCAATCAGCGAAGCCTGCATAGTCTGAACGTTTTGAAAGTGCTTGAGGTACAGTGCCTTCTTTCTTGTTATCAAAGAAGTCATTGAACTTGGACTCAATGTGAGAAGTGCCGAATGGAGGAGTGAAGTCACCCGTGTAAGCATTATCAGGACTGTCTTTCGTATCAGATAAGTCACCATCCATTACGCCGAAGACGTAGTTTGGTGACCCGATCATATCGAAGTTTAGATAAAGCTTGATTTTGTTGAGCTCATTGTAACGCGCTTCAACCATTTCAATTTGTTCTGGGGTGAACTGACTTGGATTCTCAAGCTCAAACTGAGCCAAGATGTCTTGCTGCGCTTGATTGTATAGCGGACCAAAGAGCTCGTTGGTATAGTACTCAGATCCGACTAACCCGGCTTCTTCAGCTGCCCACCATGCGAAACGTACTTTGTTTTTTACTGGCGCTTTAAGTTCAGCAAGTGTTACTGCATATTCTAATAGGCCAGCGGTGCCCGAGCCGTTGTCGTTGATTCCTGGACCTTCAGGAACGGAATCTAGGTGAGCACCCAGCATGACGATCTGACTGTCATCACCCCCTTTGGTTTCGGCGATGATGTTTTGCGTTACGACCATTTCATCTTGAACGTTGATGTTCAAAACGACATTAACGTCGCCAGTTTGGCTTGCGTCATACCACTGCTTACCAAGATCGAAGCGTGCGCCGAAAGCGGGAATCGTCGCCGCGCTATCACTGCCCAACGTGCCATTTACGACACTGGTGCGGCCTTCGCTATTACCTTGGTTGAATACGATGACGCCTTTTGCTCCAGCGTTCTGAGCGTTGATGACTTTTGCGTCAAAGCTACAGCCACCACGCTGAATGACAGCAACTTTGCCCTGAACGTTTAGACCATCGAAATCTGATGCTTCACAGCCATCGGTGCTGTCGTAGTCAGCGGCATCAAAGCGGAAGTCGGGAGTGACAAAAGCTGCAGTTGCGCTAATCGTGCCGTTTGAGTTACCTGAATATGACATCGCTGCAAAATCGGCTTCTTGACCTTCTGCCACAGTTCTAACGCCTACTAGTTCTACGCCAGCGACATTAAGTGACGTTCCAGCAAGTTCCTCCCACGCTCGGAAATCGAACTCTTGAACACTGACGTTGTAGTCGTGGTCTTGCATGGTTTCGATGATGTATTCAACTGAGTATTTGTAACCGTCGGTTCCTGCTGCACGAGTTGTAGAGTTGCCATCAGTAGTAACTGATGCGCGTCCCTCTAGCTCGGAAAGGTGTTCTACTACTGCTTTTCGGTCGATTTTATTACTGACGTGTTTCGCCGCTTTTTCAGGATCATCCCAATAACATCCAGATAGCAGGGTAGCACTGATAACGCTGGCGAGAATTGTTTTTGTTGTTGTAATGCTTACTTGCATGTGTGACTCCTTGTATTAAATAAGCCCCCCATGGTTGCTGAAACACAAGGTTAATAAAATGTTAATTAGAGTAAAGTTCCTAAATTCGGAATCCATATCAATTAACTTTTACCTATTAATTTTATGAATTACATCTTGGTCCGGCAGGTAATCACAGATTCAACGATTCTAGTAACACTCTAATAAATAGGGGAATTGTGCCCAAGTACCTACCAAAATTATTTATTGAATGGGCGGCTTAGCGAGAAGTCGTTGCGCACGGGTAATGGATTGTAAAATTAGCATCTGATAACGAGCTGGAAGGGCGCTAGTATCAGGTTCGCTGGTTTGTTGGCAAAAAGAGATGATGCTTTGCATTTGAAATGGGTGGCATTGATACAAGCTTTGGGCGGACACTGCTATCGAGAAAAAATCATCCTTCGCATGCGTGCACCCTTGGCGAAAGTGTGGATTGGGCGCGCTAAACCTTGGTGATATAGAGCTGTGTGGGAAAGAGGTGTAATTTACGCCAATCGGTAAGACGCTGCCGAAATCGATAAGTCTGATGCTTCTATCGTGAGTGATAAGAATATTGGCTGGTTTGATATCACCATGGATGTAACCGAATGAGTGCAAATGGTTAAGCGCATTTTGCAGCGATTCGAGTAGTGAGTTTATTTCAGGTAACTCAAGACCAGATGTACTTAGTACCACACCTTCTTCAAATGACAGCAATAGCCAATCATAAGAGGCGTCGTTTCCAGAGGCTAGATATGTTGGCCAATAGGGGCTTTGATGCTCACTGAGGAACCTAATTTCACTTGTCAGTTGCGCTTTTGCCAGAGATGTCTCTGCGATCTTAAGGCATACCCAACCATGACTTTGGCTATGGCCTTTATACACGGATTGACTGAGACTAGAGCATTGAGACAACCCCAATGCTCTAAACAGGAGCTCATACCCGTCTGTTGGGTCTATTTCCTCAGTGATACGCGCCATGCATTAAATACTCGACGGAAGCGAAAATGCAGAGAAGAAATTAGGCACAAATGGATTGTTTTGTCCTTGTGTCTTAATGTTCAACTCGACTTCGCTATCACTATACGAGAACTTAACTTGAGTCGTTTGTGATGTCGTTGATACGACTCTAGGTGTAATCAACCTAAACCAAGCCCAGCTTCCATTGAAGGTTTCATTCGCGATTTGATTACCTTGAGAGAGTAACCTAAAGCTAATGGTGTCCTTATCTAAGTCACTCGCTGACCACGATTGTTTACTCCAAAGGCGAGGCCCGTGACGGTAGCTAAACAGTGACTTCTCTGCATTGATGGAGAACTGAGTCAGGTTCGCACTCATCTCTTGCGCTTTGAGCTGAAACTGCAGCGATAGGTTTTGCGGGTCACTTAAGAACAACGCGTTACGAATATCTTCTGCTTTATTGATCATTTGCCAAACATTCGGGTCCAAAGCTAGGCCACTATTTGGCAATAGACCCGGTAAGAACGGTGAACGTTCATCAGTAATGAAGCCTTTTAGCTTTGTCTGATAGAAGGCATCCAAAACTCCGTTATTTTGGAAGAATGTCTTCACGTCGCTCGTAGACGCGTCGACAGAAGAAGCTCGATTAAAAGGATAATAGGCGGCAATTGTGTTTTGATAGGTTTGGAAGACCTCTGACTGCCAAGCGTTGTTTAAGTAGCCGTGGGCAAGCTGCATGACCATTTCATTGGTTTGGTTCGCCACACCTTTGATGATCGCCGCGGATATTGCTGGTTGACTCGATTCCATACCCGCGACAGTAGACACTGGGTTACTGACTTTCAGTTCGGCCGTTAGGGAATTGAAGGCAACTTGCTGAGGGTTATCCGCAGTAAAGAACTTGTCTAACCAAGTTTCGAGCGCAGTAAACTGACTCAGCAATTGATCAATCGGCTTTATATCTTGGTTTGAGGCGGTAACTTGCTTGTGATACGGTGTAAACGCGATGTATATCTGACGAGCCGTCTCTTTCTTCTCAACATCTTGCTGCGGAGGCTGTGCACCTTCCTCTGTTTCTTTCGGCAGTTCGATTTCTACCGACGTGTACTTACTAACGGTGTTGTATAGCTGCGCGAGAGGGTTGTTAGATGCGGTAGTCAGTACCGATAGAGTCGACTTTAAGGTATCAGGGCTATTGATTTCGTTTACCTGAACATTGTTGACGAAATCACGCCAGTAGTTGATGTAATCGGTTTGATACATCTGCTTTAAGTCACGACTCACGCGGTACATTTCTAATGCACTTGGAGAGCTTCCTGCTACACCTTCGTAGGCTTGCAATGCTTCGCGCAGAATTGCTGAGTCGACAGAAAGATCGAGCTCGTTAAATCCTGACGGAGTAAACAGGTAAGGGACTAAGTAACCGACGTAGTTCGGAGAGAAGCTCAACAACTGAGAAAAGTTCTCTCCAAGCTCTTGTCTGACATCAACACGTTTAGAATAAGTTGATGAATTGAGGATATGCTCATAGAGAAGCGTCTCAATCCCGGTTTGATTGATGACTTTTTTCGCCAGGCTTTCTAGATCAAAATTAGGCTTAACTGGCACGAGATCTTGAGCAAAAACGTCATCAAGCAACACTTTGAGCTGAGCTAGATTAACACTGTCAGCTGCCCCTTGATCACGCAGAGAAGACATAAAATACAGCTTAAGCTCTTCGATATTTGTTCTGTTTGGATCAAACAGTAGGCGATAGTTATTAAGCAGCGACAGCGTCTTAGCTTGGTCTTCGAGGTTTACGTAGACGAACAAGTCTTTTTCTAACGTATTTTCCATTGAAGGAATAAGCACTTTAGCAAGCTCAGTAAAATAGGCATTTTCTACCTCTTGTTTAATCGTCGAGCTTGGCATAAACGGCAAGGTATACCACGGGTCTGGGCGTAAGTAGAGTGCGTAAATTCGATTAAGAGAATACAAGTTCGGAATGTTATCCGCCATATTCTCAATATCGTAGGGTGATGCAGCGATCGCTTCTTTGTAATGCTCAAGCATATTGTCTGCGCGGGTTTCGCGAGCATTCTGGTAGTCAAAGTCAAACTTAAGAATAGCGAGAATGGCGACCAAAGTAAGCGCACAAAAGATCGTGTAAGCGCCTTGCCAAATCAGCAATAGGTTCTCTTTTTTGCGGTTTACACCCACCAATTCATGTTCGTTTAATATCACATGACTCATGATGTGCTGCGCAAACAAGGATTGGTTTACTGGTGTTTGCTGTTGTTGCTGGAACTTCTCATTGCCAAGAGAATCATTGACGACGTTTGCTAGGAGGTCATATTGCTTTTCACTTGAGCCGCTATGAGTGAAGTAGAAACCTCTAAAGTTAAGGCCGTTATTGAGTTGATCTCCACGATAAAGGCGTTGTAAGAAGTGCCACAGAGTCTGCTTCAGGAGTCCAAATTGATAGGGCGCTGCACAGATAGAATTACGAAACTCCTGATTCAATTGAGAAGCGAGAGCAGTGCTGGTACTTGCGATAAGTTGGCCAATTAAATGATCGTACTCGTCGTTGAACCAATCGGCATCGACACCACCGTTTTTAAGTACTGGGGAAGTTGCACCGAACACTTCGTTGCGTTTTGATTCGTCAAAGGCTGAGAAAAACTGACAGAAATCGTTAATTTGCCCCATGTTGTTGATTAAGTTATAGATAGGTAAGTTGAGACCTAAGGCGTCATTGAATGTCTTAATGGTTGACTTCACTTCGTCCGCTTTTTGGGTAAGCAGCTCTCTATTTTCAAGCAACATTGACACTTCAGTTGTCAGCAAAATACCGTTCGCCGCTTGACGTGGTCGCCATTTGTTCAAGCAACGGCATAGAGTTTTGAGATACTCAGATTGTTGATCTTCACCCATACTCAATGAGATTAAAATTGAGTGTTCGCTTAACCAAAATAGAATTGGGAACTCGACATCATTACCAAAATCGTCGAGTTTATATGCCTCATAACCCATCTGAGTGATGATGCTTTTATCTTTACTTGGTTCGTCGCTCAGCAATAGATAAATCGGCTGGTCATATCGACTGTTTAACCGCTTCTTACGTTTTTGTACGTTAAGCATGCGTTTAAAGTGTTGGGCTAACAGTTTGCTGCGCTTTTGAATCAATAAGGTTTCTTGGCTAGATTTCGCTTTCTGTTTACCTTTACGTTGCATCAGCCAATAGCAAAGCAGCGCAAGTATAATGCCGCTTAGCAGTGTAATAACGATGCCGCTAATAAGGTGCTCTGGGTAGCCAAACCACCAAGTTAGTCCGCCGCCAATCATTAGAGTAAGTAGGGCGATGAGCAATGACCAAACAATGCTTCGCTTACTACTCTTATTCTGAGTGGGTATTTTTTCGCTCATCGTTATTCTGCCTCTTTATTATTTTTGTTATCAGAATGGGTGTTTCTGACGATGATCGGAGTAAGTTTGTCGTGCTCTGTGTACCATTTTTTAATTTCGATAGCTTGAGACGACGAATCACTGCGCACGATCACGCGGTAATAAGAATCAAATTCGTCAATCACAGGTTCGTATTTCGAAGGGGATAGGTTGGCCACAAACTTGGTTGCGTTATTACCTTGCTTAAAGGTTGCTAACTGAACTAACCACGATGAATAACTGGTTGCAAGATTACTTGGCGGTGTCGCTTCGACCATTTCAACTTTACTGGCTTTTTTCGGCGCAGCGTCGAGATCGGAATCTTCACTAACAAAAACGATGTCATTCACCTCACCGGACAAGACGTAACGAGCGCTAAAGTCAGGTAGATTATAGAAGTCACGAGCTCGTTGGGAGTGTGTCTTATCGTACCAAAAGTAAGTGAGTGTCACGATTGTCGCGATCAGACATACAAAGAACACGGTTGTAACGAAATAGCGCTTTCTTCTGGTAGGCTTGCGTGCCTTTGGTAGCTTGGTGCGGCTATGACAATGAATGTTGCCAGGCTGTCGATAACGACTGAGTACCTGTTCAAGCTGGTGGATAAACGCTTTTAACTGTTCGCTGCCTGATTCTCGATATTGACCTTTAAAGCCGATATTAAGGAATATATGAATGATCTCTAAAAGGTCGATCATTTTATGGGGTTGGCGAAGCGCTTTCTCTGCAACGGTGAAAAACAGCTCACCACCATTACGCATACCAAACAGTTCACTGAGTAAGGTTTTATTCTCCCAACCGCGAGACTCGCCCCATTCACTGTAGATGATCAATTCATCTAGCACGACTGCGTATAGAAAGCACAGCTTATCAATAACGGCAACGGGGTAGGTGAGCTCTGCGCCTTTGGTCTTAATATCGTTGATACTTTCGACCAGTTGTTGGCGCAGGTTAGCGACATCTTCTGGTTCCGGTAGTGTCGAGATTTTTAGGGTGATGGCCAGAAGCTCACTACTGATATTAAACAGTTGATTCTCTGCTTTATCGAAGTAATGCAAAAATTCGCCGCGCCCACGGCTGGCATCGACAGGTGACCAAGAGTCACCTGAGGCTTCATCATTTTTGCTCACAAAGTCTGCTTGTTTAGCATCCCATACGAGCGTTTCTTCATCCAAGTAATCCATGGCGTTATCTCAATGCATAGAGCATCACGTCAAGATCCGCTATTCGTGTGTCTACATGAAGGGCGATAGCATCTCGATTTTCCAACATCTCCAACCACATTCGGTCAGAGGTATCGATTTCGAAGTAAGCCGTACCTTGTGTAGGTTTTAACTCACTCGGGGTAACCGGTAGTGGAGTTAAGGAAATGCCCGATAGTCCATTGCGAACAATTTCTACAATGCGCGAGTTGTTACTTAGCTTCGCTGCGATAGGGAACAGTTCATTAAGCTCAGCGCTGCTAATGGTTGATTTGACCGAGAGGACAAATCTGCGATTAGCAATGCTTGCTGTATCTTTGATTAGGCTGCGCAGTAAGCGACGTTTTTCAAATAATGTCGTGTCCCAAGGAAACTCGAGTACAGAATCTTGCTGGACGAGCGTGAGCATATTACGTAGTGACGAGAATAGCGGGTTAAAGCTTTCATACATCTTATGGTACTGGAGCTGACGACACGGCTCCGGGATAGCAGGGGTCAACGCCATGATTTGCGCTTCAAATTTGCGTAACTCTCCATAAACTTCATGAGTCTGAAGTTTTGAATTAGCAATCGTGAGGTCGAACCACGGTAACCATGTATTGAGCGTTTGCAGCCATAAGTAATCGTGCATCATTGACTGAGGGCTTTTTTGCCCTTCGCCTGCTTGAATTCGTTGTAGCAGGGTCGTAGCGCGATTAGAGGTGAGCGCGTGGATTTCTTTAATTCGCTCAATCAACAATTGCGATGCACCAAAGTGTAAACATGCAGGAATAAAAGCGCGATCAAGAATAATCTCGCCCGATTCGGTACATTCCAAAATCTTAGCGACAGGAATTAAGGTAAAGCCTGAGGTGTCTTCACCTTGCAGTTTTAAAGAGATGTTAAGGTGTGCAATGTCTATCTCTACACTGGCGTTTTCTGATGTTGATGTATCGAATACGTTGACAGTGCGAGTTAGATAGCGACCCTGATCTGACTGCTCTTGCCCGTAGTCGTTATTGCCTTGTAAGGAGATAGGTAGAGCAAGGTAAACAACAGTTTCAATACTATTTTCCGGTACATCGCGAGCGACTTCATGATTGACTTCAAAGTGAGTCCCATCTGGAAATACGCCCGCACTGGTGGTTATTGAGAGTTTGCCAATCTTAAGCAAATCATGATTAATTGTAAGTTCAGTTACACCATAAAAGGGAGCAAAGCCAGCAAGCGTCTCGACGTTTTGTCTAACGTAATTCTGTACGTAACGATCTTGCTGCTGAAAATGTTGTGGGGCAATGAACATGCCTTCTTGCCATACTACTTTTTTAAACGCGTCCACGTAATTTCCCTATCTACTGACTAAAATATCTGCCACCAGTTCGAATCTGGTGTGACAATGTTTAATGAGGCTTTCGCCCCTTCGATTGTGAGCTGTAGGAATTGCTCATCTTCAAGAGGCAAAGTGGAAAATGCCTTTGCCTCACTATTTTGGTAATCAACAAACTCGACCAAGATTGCGACATACTGGGTCGTGGAATTAATGTCCAAAGTTTGTGTTAAGTTACTGTTCGGTAATACGACCGGCAGAATTTGCTTTGATACCAAGTTGGCGCTTAGCAAAGTGACGTCGTCATTGTACAAATCAATAAATGGCAACTGCTTGAACATTTGCGCATCTGTAAGTTGATACAGACGCACGACCGCTGGATTTGCCTGATTTGATTCAGACGGATTCATGGTATCGTCAGAAGAGATCGCCAACGTATATTGCGACACTACAGGCACTGGATCAGACGAACACCCAACCAAGAGTGATACTGCCAGTGCCCAAAACCACTTTGCCATTAACTTTCCTCTCGCTGTTTTTGCATGTTTTCCATAAACAGTGCTTTAAACTGGCGACGGAAGTCTCCATTTTGCTGACGATGCTGGAAGTGTTTGCGATAAATCTTCCAGTAGCGTTTGTCTTTATTACTAAACAAACCACCTGAAATGTATTCACTAAATTGCGACTCAAGTTCCTGAGGCGCAAACTCATTTAGAAATTGGTCGACAGTCTTTTCAAGAGCATCAAACAGGGCGTCATGATGAAGCATCGGGTTTTGCAAATATTGTTGATTCTTTTCTGATTGGATCAGTAGTTTCTCAATCGAAGCTTCGAGGTGAGAGTTATTGGGTGTATCCAATGGAAAAAACTCTAGGTCAGAGCTTTGCTTGTATGCCTCGTTATGCGCGATTTCATCGACTTCGACGTGCTGGGCGATTTCCTCGTTATCAATATCTTCAAAAGGGTCGGCGGCAAATGGGTCATCGCTTAAGACATTTTTATGAGAAAAGCTGCTCGCTTGTTTCGAAAGCTCAGGTACGCTTTCTTGTTCAAGAAAGTCGGTATCGTCATTAAGATCTAACTCGAATGGCTTTAGCAATGGGTCATCAATCTGCGCTTCTGGGGCTATATCAGTTGACGATACGAGCGTAGAGACCAACATGGTATAGTTTTCAATCTTAAGAATATCCCCATCGCTGAGTGGATACTCTTTGTCTTGGCTAAGCGGTTTATCATTTAGCGCAGCGCTATTTTGACCACGACTGATATAGACGTAGCCACGCTCCGTGAAACGCACTTCACCATGCAATCGCGAAATACGTTTCGTTTGGTCTGATAAAGAAATATCACAATCAGGAGCACGACCAATAGTGCCTCCTGATTCAGGAAAATACACAACTCTAGAGGTGACAACCTCTTCAGTGGGTACAGAAATCAGGTGAATGCTGATAGCCACTAGTTACCTCTCACATTTTGAAACCGCTGCATTAAATGCAGGTAAGAAACCAGAATACTTATTTAGGAAACGATTTGAAAAATAGACACCCATAGGTTTAGTTTCATGGGTTTTAGACTGAAAATAATCGCTCGGTAGGTCAGCTTCATCTAACTCTCCTTGAAACACGAGTTTATCCTCAAGTACGATATCAATTTCCCTTTGTTTTAAAAGCTTTAGTAATACTTTAGCATCTCGTGGCTGTTTGACTACATTGTAGCCATTACGTTTTAGCCAAAACCACTTATTCGACCCAAACTTGGCAGAGAACTTAAGGTTTAACTTTGACAACTCATTGATTTTAGGCTCAACCCCAGGGCCGAAATACCACATAAGCTCTTGTTGTGCGATTGGGGCCGATAGGGTAGCGTAGTCATCACGTTCAGCCGTTTGTGTCGCAACAAAAAAGGCATGCTGAGAGCCACTATGGACACGTAATTGCGCGTCAGACCAAGTCGTCATTGTCAGTTGGTAAGGTTGCCCCATTTTTCCTAGCGCACATTTGACACGGTCTAGGGCAATACCTTGCATTTGTCCGTGTTTATACTCTTGATACGGAGGCCAGTCTTGAGTCGTTAATAACAGACGAGAAGGGCCAAAAGTAGGTTGAGCAAAAGCATCAGCACTGAATTTCAGGCTGAATAACATAATCATTAGGCAGAAAGTAAAACTCGGAATCATTCTTGCCATTCATTCCCTCCAATAAGCTCGGAAATTTTTAGAATAGAAACAGGAGGATAGTAATCCAATGTACGAGCTGCACCGATATTTACAATATAGGAGTACTGGCTCAAGGGCTCTATGGCGACCTCTTGTGGAGCGCGTTTTTGGGTCAAAATTTGCTCTGCTTTGTGTCCGGCAAATTCGCCGACGTTATAGTATCGGCTAACAATACCAAATAAAGCGTTATGTTTGCGAATCGGAGACTCAGTTGCGGAGAATGTAGCGATGCCATGTTTATGCAAACTATCGACGATGCCTTTACCTTGACTGATGATGTAAGAGTCGGGCGGCAGATAAGCAAGCTGAACTTTATCTTCAAGCATGGTATCAATAACTGATGAAAGTGAGCTTAAGTCTGGCTTACTGTCTTTTGTGCGAAGAGGGTATAGGTAGACGTCCATACCAAACTTCGCCGAAAGCATTTGAATCTTGCGCGCGGTAATCACTGCGTTGTTTTCTAACGGATTGAAAACGATACCCATAGTGTCGACATTGGGCAGTTTCTGAATCGCATTAAATTGCACCTGATGAGGGACGATATGGCTTACACCAGTAAAGTTGCGTGTTGACTCCGTTGTACTTGAGACAATCTTTGAACCGACAGGATCGGTAACAATGCTAAATACAACTGGCGTGTCACTGTTGGTGCGGAACTTACTCGGTTTGTTTTCAGTACCTAGCAGCGTCAATGTGGTAGTGGTGCCAAAGGTGTAGATCAAATCTGCGTTGTACTGCTCGATATTCTCAACGTATTGAGACAACGTCGCTTTGTCGCGTTTTGCATCAAGTAGAGTGTATTTGACATCGACTTTACTAGACAAGTACTCCATAAATCCACGCTCAGCATCAGTCACACCACGCCAAAGTAGCATGACGACTTGCTTAGGCTCGCTTTGTGACGCGTGAACGCTGCTGGTCAGCGGCAGTAGTAATACGAGAAAAATCCAGACTAATCTTTTCATTTTGCTACCTCCAAATGTGCCCGATCGCGCTTAGTAAATAGAGCGTAGAAAATGACCAACATTGCAGAGCTGATAAACAGCGTTACCCCAAACAATACGATCGTATCTTGGTAGCCAAACAGGCTTAAACTTAAACCTGCTAGCATAGGGCCGGTAATATTGCCGATGCGCTCGGTTAGGCGGAAGATACCAATGGTTTTCCCTTTATCGAGTCCTTCATGAGCAAGTAACTCCATCACTAGAGGAATTTGAGGGGAAACGCTGATGCCGTGCGCCACACCAATCATGATGACGATAAGCAACAAACCGAGTGTGCCCGGTAGCATCATGATGTTTATCAATGCGAGTGCGGATAACAGCCCGCCAATAACGATGAAGCGAATTTTATTATTCCAGCGATCAACAAGGAAAGCACTTAACGGCGAAATGATGATAATCGCTAAGCCATAGCTCATCATCACTCGACCTGACACCGCGCTGCTCTCACCAAGAGACTGGAGATAAACCGGACATAAGTAATATAAGAAGCCGGTTAAAACGACTTTCGATGGAATCGCACTACAAAAAGTAATTAACGCGAAATACTTGTTACTTAGCAGGACTTTAAAATCGTTAAGGCTAACGGGTTTGCTTTCCGAGTTAGAACTGCCGTGGCTAAAGAAGTTGACCACAAACAACACGCTCGCTAAAGCAAGTACCGCTGCAAGCAAGAAGGTCACGTTGTAGCCAAGTTTGTCAGCGACAATCCCGCCAATGGCAGCACCACATAAAGAGCCCGCAAAGAATGCTGACAAGAAGGTCGACATACCTTTGGTGCGGTTTTTGGTTGTAGTGGTATCTGTGATATAGCCCTGCGCTGAAATAAAGACGATACCGTAGCCAACTGCAGTATAAGCCCTCACTAATAGCAGCAACTCTAATGTGTGACAAAAAGCGGTAAGTGCTAGGCCTGAACTCGTGACTAAGCCGCCGACAATGAGAGACTTCCTGCGACCTACTTTGTCTGACCAATAGCCCGCAAAAGGTAGTGAAATCGCCCAGCAGAACATAAACAGTGAGATCGGCAGACTGGTCACTAAGCTCTCTGGAATCCACGACTGAGAGTGGGAAAGGCTCGCTACAAAGTTTGGGAAAAAGGCTAATGACGCGGCTTCTGCAAAAACCAACATAAACAGTGGCAGTCGAATAAAGCGATAGTCTTGCGAGCTACGGACGGTTAGCTTGTCATTAGGTAGTTTACGCTGCGTGATGATGTTGAGCGAGTCAATAATGTTACCCAATTCATCTTTGGTTGATACCTGCGCTACCCATTCAGCCTGGCCTTGCTTAGCGTTTCTAAGTAGCTGCTTTATTTGGTGCCAAGGTTTAATGATCATGAAATTACACGCAAAGAGGATAATTTCAATCACGATTAATGCCGAGGCAATGAGGACAGTGATCATATCCATCAGGCTCTCTTCCAGTAGCTGAGGGATAATATTGGTATCTGTTGTCATCATCAGTTCGATGCCGACAGAATCATCAATCGGCAATTGTGATGCCATCATCGATTGGCTAACGACGATCTGTTTCGGGTATTGATACAGATCGGTACCCGATTGTTGTAACTGAATGGATAGTAGTTCCGGGTGCTGGGTAATGTACGAAGAAAATTCGTCTTCTAAGCCATATAAGCGATCCAGTGGGACACCTTGTTTCAGAAGTCGTTGAATCATGCTTGATAAGGTGTCGCCGATGACGTGCGATTTCTGTTCAAGCTGAGTTTGATAAGTGGCAGAGAACTTATCTAGCGCCTGATACGAGCTGCCAATGTTCGAAGTAAAGGTCAGTAAGATCGCAAGAAAAATAATCATTAGCGGAAAGTAGTTATCACGCAGTTGTTGCCACTTACTTTTACCATTTGAACTGAAAAATGTTTTGTACGCGTTCTCGATGCGTTGTTCATCATTGACGTTTTGCTCATTAAGCACATTACGTGTTGCGTGTATTTTTTTGAGTAGAAAGTCTAAGCCGAGATTCAGCGCAAAATAGCCAATACACGAGGTAACGAGCACCCAAAGCAACGTGTCCATTACTTGCTGTGTTAATAACTTAGTTTTAATGTCGTCTAAATAAATGGTTGAATAATAAAGGTTTAATTGTCCTTCTTTTTGTCCGAATGTATTGGAAATGTCGGCACTGATCATACGTTCAGATGCAATGTTTTTCCCGGCAGAGTAGTGAGCAATGCCATTCTTATCCAATACCTCAATTTTACTGATCCCGTCTACTAACGCGAGGCGACGCTCTAACAAAGATTGAATGTTTGAAATAGCGGATAGCGGTAAACCCAAGCTCATGGCTTGTTTAATATCGTTGTCTGTTTCGCTAAGGACAACTTGATATGTGGAGTCACTCGTTTGAGTTAACCGCTTTTCAAAGTTGAGATAATTTAACGTTGTGTTTAGGCCATTGGAAAAGAGCAACACAGCAATAATTGCTAGCACAAGCTTTACTCGTAACGAGAAAAACGATTGTGATTTACTGTTGTGGTGCTTATCCATGACGACTTTTCCTTTGGCCATATGATTAGTTAATAGTTAGCTCAAAGCCTGACGCATTGCTTGCTGAGACCACTGAAACTTGAGTAATAGGCTGCTGCTGGCTTAAGCGAGTGATACATTCTTCGGCTAATTTTGGCATTAAGGAGCGGTTGATGATCTGTTCAACTGCGCGGCCGCCTGTCGTTGGGTCAGTATTTTTACCTACCACAAAGTCGATAAAGCCTTCATCCCAAGTAAAGCTAGCTTGGTACTGTTCTGCTAGTTTTTTCTTGATACGGTTGAGAGAAATTTCAGTAATCTTCGCTAACTCTTCGTCGTTGAGTGGGTAGTAAGGCACAATCGTGGTACGTCCCAAGAATGCTGGTTTGAAGTAATGCTGAAGATCAGGGCGAATACTCTCTAGCAGCTGTTCGTTACTCATTCGCTCATCTTGCTGTTCGCAGGCGTCACAGATTGCTTGGTCAGCCGCATTAGAGGTCATGATGATAATGGTATTTTTGAAGTCCACGGTTCGGCCTTCACTGTCTTTAATATGACCCTTATCAAAAATCTGATAGAACAAGTCGTGAACGCCTGGGTGGGCCTTTTCCATTTCATCAAGCAATAATACTGAATATGGGTTACGTCGAATCGCTTCTGTTAATACACCACCTTCACCAAAACCAACATAGCCGGCAGGCGAGCCTAGTAACATAGAGATTTTGTGCTCTTCTTTGAACTCAGTCATGTTGATGATAGTCATATCGTTGCTACCACCGTATAACTGCTCCGCAAGCGCCATAGCGGTTTCAGTTTTACCTACACCACTTGGGCCACACATTAGAAATACACCGATCGGTTTGCGGCTATCGGTAAGACCAGCACGTGAAATACGAATCGCTTTGGCGAGCTCTTGTTTGGCAACGTTTTGACCAATAACACGCTTATCAAGTTCTTCTTCCAGTGAGAGTAGTCGAGCGATCTCATCACTCATCATATTGCCGACAGGAATTCCGGTCCAATTGGCAATCACTTGGGCGATAGTATTGTCGTCAACCATTGCATTCACTAAAGGCTGCTCACCTTGGAGTGTTGCTAATTCATCAAGCGTGTCATTAAGCTGTTTCTGTTTAGTCAGATCAGGGGCGTCACTGTCGTCAGCTTGGCTGATTTCTTCTTGTAGCGCTTTGATTTTATCAACCAGTTCGACTTCTTGTTCCCAACGAGTATTTAAAGCGGCTAACTCTGCTTCGTTGGCTTTGATTGTCTCTGTGAGTTCAGCGATTTCTTCTTCAGCGATACCAAATAGCGCGTTCTCTTTTTCGAGCGCGATTTTTTCATTGTTCTGGTAACGAATAGTTTGCTCTAGCGACTCAATCACTTCAGGTTTTGCGCCCTGAGTAAGCGCAATTCGCGCACTTGCAGTATCAAGCAAGCTAATCGCTTTATCTGGCAGCTGACGACTTGGAAGGTAGCGGATTGACAAATGTACCGCAGCGTCAATCGCTGATTCCGCGATAAATGCGCCATGGTGTTTTTGTAAAGAGACTGCCACGCCACGCAGCATTTGTTTCGCGTCTTCTGCGTTTGGCTCTTCAATTGAAACCACTTGGAATCGACGAGTCAGTGCAGGGTCTTTTTCAAAGTACTTCTTATATTCCGCCCATGTAGTCGCAGCGATGGTTTTGAATTCACCGCGAGCTAGCGCAGGTTTAAGCAAGTTAGCTGCATCGTTTTGACCAGCAGCGCCGCCAGCACCAATTAGGGTGTGTGCTTCATCAATAAAGACAATGATAGGGACTTCGCTGTTTTTGACTTCATTGATGACATCTTTAAGGCGGTTTTCAAATTCACCTTTAACACTGGCGCCAGCTTGAAGAAGACCTAAATCTAACGAGTGGATTTGAACCCCTTGAAGTGCGCCGGGTACTTCATCTGCCGCGATACGAAGCGCAAGACCTTCGACAACAGCGGTTTTACCAACACCGGGTTCACCAACCATAATGGGGTTGTTCTGGCGTTTACGGCAAAGGATATCGATCGCTTTTCTCACTTCAGCGTTACGGCCGGAAATTGGGTCGATATTGCCATCGATCGCTTGTTGAGTGAGATTGACCGTGTACTTACTTAATGCATCATTTCCGCTTGGTTGACCATTGGCAACAGCTTCAGCGGACGTGGACGTTTTCGAGCGAGCAACGGCCGTTTTGTTAATCAGCCCCTGCAGGGATTCTAGAGAAACAGACTGCAAGCTATCGAGTTGAAGGGTATTCACACCTAGTACGTTTTGCTGCAGTAAAGCTTGAACTAAGTGGAGGCTGATGATTTCTCCGTGACCATAGTTGACTGACGCAAGCATCCAAGCATCTTTCACTAATTCGGTTAAACCATGGCTAAGTGTTGGCTGGCCTTCATTACCTTTAGGTAGCCGAGCTATTTTGCTAGAAAGCTCATTCACAAGGTTCTCTTGCGATAAGTTCTGCGATTGAATCAGGCTATTTAAGTTCGCATCTTGTTGAGAGATAAGTTGTAGTAGCCAGTGCTCGACTTCAATTGAAGCAACACCTTGGTTCATGGCGGCACCTGCAGACACTTCTAAAGCTTGTTTAAGCTCTGAAGATAGCTTGGCGACTAAATTAGTTAAGGTTACTTGTGTCATACATTTATCCTTGTATTTCGATTGTTCAGAGCATTACAGCCACTGAACGCTCCTATTTGAGCAAAATACGAATCCTTTGCTGAGGTTTTCGTTCTGGTGCGAGGCAATCTACCTCACCGAGTTTTGCAGCTTGATTCATATTTGAGGACAGCTTAGGGCGAGCGAGGTAGGCTCGTTTTACCTCGAGATAAATCGAAACTGGTGTGTTGTCTTTTAAGTAATGTTGGATCAACGTTTTCATACAATCTGCCAGCATGGTATCGTTTTGAATATCCAATAACTCCTGCTCATTGGCTGGTCTGATTGATACGATCAAATGAGTAAAATGGGTTAGGCAGGTTTGCCCAATCAAGAACCCTTGGCCGATTTTGCTGTTGTATGCTTGGTTCGTCCCTAAGCGAGTGAGGGAGTCGCTTGGCAACTTTCTGCGCTCAAAGTGTTTGCTTGTTACATCAATTTCATACGGAAAGTAATTATTGAGAATTTGTTTGAGGCTACTCAGGCTACGACTATTCTGGTTGAGTAATAGTGAGTATTGAAACAGGTGAGCGTGCTCTTCCTCTAGCGCAGCAATGTGATGCAACAACTGTGTTTTATCTGCGTCGAGTTCATTTTGAACCAATAACCACTGTCTGCTCTCTAGTTGTGCAACAAGCTCAAAGTAGCGTTGATTAAAAACGTCGAGAAAGTCTTTTAATGCATGGTCATCATCATGCAGTGCCAGCAATAACTCTTCATAAATGTAATAGGGAATGACGCCCTTTACGCCAGACAGCGCTTGCTTCGCTAGCCGGAATTTAGCCTTATTGTTCTTTAACGAGAAGTATTGGATCTCGCTTGCGTCACCGGTTGGCATCGCTTCAGCTTTAAGTACGAGCTGAACTCTAGTTTCTGAACTTTCGATAAAGTGAGACAACATACGCATTGCTTGAGCAAAGTCGTATTGTTGAGGGTTTTGGCTAAGGTCTTTAATTATGTTCATGCTAACTCCTATGCCACTTAAAGCGCGTATTGGCTTCCATGGTATTTAGGGTAGCGTTTTACGAAACCGTCTCGTCCATAGACGCGAATAGAGAGCTGGATATATCGATCGAAGCTGCAGTACTGCTGGAAGAAGCGATTTAATACGTCACTAAAGGCTAAGAAGCCGCTCTGTGTATCGAGTGTGATTTCAATTTCAGTGCCGGGGCAAAAGACGTTTTTGCCTAATATGCGCAGTGCTGAAACTTGAGAACGCAATGTCACATCGCGGATCGTTTGGATTTCGTCCGCGGGGAGCTGGCTGCGACTGCATAAGCGTAGCATTTGCTTTAAGGCTTCAGCAGGCTGTTCATTGTGCAATAAAGAGGAAAAGTTAGCGTTGAGCAATGCAACAAACTGCCAGTGTAAATGAGGATCTTGTTCTCTCGCTATCGGTGCTGAAGGTGGATATATGGCGTAGAACTCTCCGGGTAAGTTGATGCTTTCTAAACATTCGAAACTGCCTTGAACGGAGCAGGCCACCTTCCCATTAGTACATAGTAACCGTGTGCCATATAGTCGGTTAAATTCCAGCTCTTGCTGGTTGTTTAAACTAATCGCCAGGCGGAACTCATTGTTGCTGTCGCGAGTACATTGCCAGTGGTCTGCTCGTTTGTTAGAGCGGTAGCTATCTTTGAAGAGTGGTACTAAAGGCTTTTCACCCATAGAGGTGATTTCAAACACTTCTTTGACTTCGACGATTTCGATATCGTCATCACTATGTGCGTCCGCATTAACAGGAACGCTTAAGCTACGTTGGTCGTAGTTAGTCGGTTCACCAGTTTTATCGAATAAGTTAATGGCTGGAACAATGTTTAGTTTAAATACGTGTCGGTCGAACAGTCGGATAAACTCTGTTGGCAAGCTATGCATGAACAGGTTGAGTACAATCTCTGACTGATCAAATGTTGCTAATGCTTTTTTGAATTCTTTGATGCGGAAGAACTGACGTTTTTCTTTAAAGAAGAAAAACTCGCTCACTAACTGGTAGCCGGAAAACTGATTGCCTTTTTGTGGCAGAAAACGAAAGTCTTCATCACTGACACGACTTGATAAGTTTGCTGTATCCAGTACGACGTGATGTTCGCAACTAACATCAGACACAGAGATTGCTTGAGTCTCTGCCAGCAACAACTCGACAAGCGAATCGGCGTTATTTTCGAAGCCTTGAACAAACAGGTCGAGATTATCGCAATCTAAGGAACTGAAGTGAGTGTCCGGATCCTGAGTTGAGAGCTTAATTTGAATCACGCCAGTGGTTAGTTCGGTACCACGAGGACGATTGAATTTAAAAGGCGCGCTCGAGGCGTAAGTATCAATAATTGAAAACGGTTTAGTCTGAAGGTCATCGACGGTTGTAAATACGCAGTCTTTACCTTGCGCTGTTGCATTAAACTGAGAGCCTTTTGGCAGCAATGTTGATTCAGCAAGATCCGCGTCTTCGCCAAGCTCTAAGTAAGCAACGCTTGGTATTGTTTGAATATAGCTAGGGTAGAGCACACCTAACAGCCCCTCGATAACTTCAGGGAGTTGGTCGAAGAGCTTTTTCTCTACAGAGGCGTTGAGTAACGCGACGCCATCAAGTAATCGTGCAAGGCTTGGATCTTCAATTTTCCCTTGGTGTATTTTTAGGCGCTCGGCATGCCCGGTATGCTGCTGGCCAAATTGTCCTAGGGCACGACGTACTAATGTCAGTTCTTGTTCGTAATAGCGCAATAACGGATCACTCATAACTGTCCTCCGTCATTATGGTTTTTAAATTGTTCAGGGATATTTTTGAGTCAAAGATCAGATCTTTCTGCCCTTGTTCTGTTTTCGCTTTTGCCACAATGCTGAACGCAATCGCATTTTCATTTTCTTTACGTTCGCCTAGCTCTACTAATACCTTGGTCAGTCTTGGCTCGAAGTGGGTGATGTAACGTTCTAAACGAAGCGCGAGCTGAGTTTGGTCTAGGCTGGCGCTCAGCAATTGAACATCTTCAATGCCAAAACGAAAGTTAGAACGTTGAAGCTCAGTGAAGCGGTCATCGATATCGACAAGAGACGCTTCTGATTCGAGAAGGCGAGTTAAATGATACTTGATATCCTCAATGTCAGCGTTTGACGTTGAGGAGTCTGTCGGTTGAATAAATGCCTGCCAAAAGCTCATTACGCTACCTCATCAAACTCTGTGGTCAGGACAACCTCACCAGAGAAGTGATCGTATTGGTATTGAGGGACCATTCGTAATGTGCAAGAAAAACTGCCCGCACTGTGCGGTGACTCGGCAATAGAAACCTTAGCGAAACTCAGTGGGTACTTGGACAGTGTCTCTTCATTTGCAAAAGAGACATTGCTGGAAAACTTTTCGATCCAATGCGTCAGGAACAGCTCACATTCCGCTGCGGTATTGAAGCTACCGATCATTTCACGCACTTGTACTTTCAAGTAATGGGCAATACGGCAAGACATTAAACTGGTTTGAATCTGGGTCAGAACTTTCTCGTTATCTGTCCCGCCGCTCAACCAAATAGAGTTATTGCCGTTAAAATAGAACTTTTCGCTCAAGACACTTTTTGTCAGCGGAATAAAGCCATTTTGCGCATAGAAGGTCGATATTTGGCCAAATAAAACTACGTCGGTTTCTGGTCGATTTAGAAACTGGCTGGTATGAAGGTCAATATTCGCCAAAGCACCTTGTGATTTATCATTCCAGCGTGATTTTAGAAAACCAAACCAATTCACACGGTGGTATTCACGCATAATGGTTGCAACAAACGCAAACGTCGCGTTTCCCCATAGACCTTGACCAGACTCGTTATAGATAAAGCCAACTTTTTCATTTTCGTATCGGCTACGCATACGAATTGACGGCATGACTAAACCAAGAAACTTTGAGGAAGTTTTATTTCTTAATGCTTGCCAAGGTTGATAGTCTTCGCCGTGAAGGATTTTGTTGATTCGCTTAGTATCGGACAGCCAATCAGCCGTCGATTGGACAAAAAAATCATCAGATGGAGAGAACAGCATCGGACAGAGGGTCATTTCACCTAACTTGCTGAGAAGTTCTAAAGTGAAGAGGTCGTCATAGTCGGCGTCGAAATCCATATCTAAAGAGATCTTGTGAGTGAACATCATGCAGCCAAAAGGTTGTCCCCCAAGGGTATTCAGTTCTCGGTTGCCAATCTTGTTGAATAGATCAGTTGCCTTGATCGTATAGGCTTGATTTACATCGCTAGAAACTTCTTCCCACGACATATCGAGCAGCTTAAGTTTAGTCCTTTGCTTGCTCACCGGCAGCTTTGCTAGGCCTTCTAAACCTAACCAACTTGAATGGAGATTTTGAAAGTCATCATGGTGGATGATTTGATCCATCTGCTGCGAGATTTTTTTATCGAGTTCGACTATAAGGTGAGAAACACTACTGATGAGCTGCCCTTTGCTTGATAACGCATCAGGCATCACATCAGACAACATAGAGAGAGACTCTAATAAAAAGTCGCTCTCTGTGCTGTCTAATAAGGTAAAGTCGAGCTGCCATTTAGAATCAAGATTCATATCCAACATCGTCCTTGAAAAATAATGGGAAAAGAAGGCCGGACGAGCCGGCCTATCAATGATTAACCTGGGATTTTGGCAACCATACGAACTGACGTGGTCAGCTCTTCAAGTTGTAGCCAAGGACGCAGGTGAGCGACGGCTGAATATGCGCCCGGACGACCTGGTTGTTCTACAACTTCAATGCGAGATTCCGCAAGCGGTGTCTTCGCGCGCTGCTCGTTACCAATAGCACCAGCGTTGGTGTATTGATCGATCCACAGCTGAAGTTCACGCTGGATATCTGGCGCTTCAAGGTTCGAACCTAACTTGTCACGACCCATCACTTTTAGGTAGTGGGCGATACGGCCACTTGCCATGATGTACGGTAGGCGAGCTGATATTGCAGCATTCGCTGTTGCGTCTGGGTCTGTGTAAGTCTTAGGTTGCTGCGTTGTTTGTCCACCGATAAACACGCCGTAGTTACTGTTTTTATAGTGAACAAGCGGTAGGAAGCCTAAGTCGCTGAGCTCTTTTTCGCGCTCATCCGTTAGGTTAACTTCTGTTGGGCATTGTTGAACTAGGTCACCAGCTTCAGTCTTGTAGGTAAGGTTAGGTAGGTTTTCTACTTTACCGCCGTTATCTAGACCACGAATCGAAGTACACCAACCAGATGCAGTGTAAGCTTGAGTCATTTTCAGACCCAAATCGTAGGCAGCATTTGACCAAACAAGCTCGTCATTACTTGCTGGATTTGGATTACCATCCATATCCGTACCAAGCTCTTCATAGTCGAATAAGCTTGTGCCTAGGCCTTTAGCGCCGTACGGCAAACGAGCCATAGTACGAGGAAGCGTTAAGGTTACGTAACGAGCATCGTCACTTTGACGGAATGAGTTCCACGCGGCGTACGCTGGTGAGTCAAAGCCTGCCGCGACTGGCTTACCTTCGTCGAAGGTTGTAAAATCATTGAATTCGAACATTTGCGCATTGGCAGCAGCAACGAACGGTGCGTGACACGCTGCAGCAACTTCACCCATGTAGCGAAGTAGGGCAACGTCTTCATCTTTTGCACTAAATTCATAGTCACCAATGAATGTACCGTATGGTTCACCACCCGCAGTACCAAATTCACCTTGGTATACAGCGTTGAAAAGTGGGCTGCGGTCAATAGCAGGTGCATCTTCAAACTGCTCTAACAGCTCTTCTTGGCTGTAGTCGACCATTTTGATTTTAAGGTCGCGACCAAGTTCGCTTTCTTTTACCAGTTTCTGTAGACCACGCCATGACCCTTCCAGTTTTTGGAAGTCTTTTTGCTGCATAACCTGAGAAAGCTGACTAGAAAGCTTCTTGTCGATCTCAGAGATCGCATTTTCAATAGTCTTAGTTAGGTTCTTGTCCCACGTTACCGTACCGGAAAGAGCTTGCTCGGCTAGAACAGAGAAAAGCTCTTTAGTCGTATCTGCAGGTGTTTGCGTTGTTGCTTCAATGGCTCGATCAAGGAAGCTCAGAGCACCTTCGGCAGCGCCAGCTTCCGCTTGGGTTTGGTTTTCAGCTTCTGTGCTCATTATTCATCTCCCTCTTTTTTAATGCCGAGTTCATCAGATAGCGCGTTGATGGTATCTGCACTTTGCAGAACTTCTTTTAATAGCTTTTCTAGGTCGCGAGAGCGGTCGGCCTTAGAAAGTAGAACTTTTAGCTGATTACGGGTTTCTACTAGCTTTTTAAGAGGCTCTACCTGTTCAACGATCGCTTCAGGTTCGAAGTCTTTCATCGAATTGAACGTCAGGTTCGCTTCAAATTGGCTATCGTCGTCAGCTAGAACATTGTCGACTTTCATGCTTAGCTCAGGGCCAACACGCTTCATAACGTTGTCAAAGTTATCTTTGTCTACGTTATAGAAAGTGCGTTCCTCGACATCTTCTTTGTCTTGCTTATGACCCGAGTAGTCACCAATTACCCCAACAACAAATGGGAGTTCTTTGGTTTCTACAGCGCCATTGGTTTCCACATCGTAAGTGATACTTACGCGGTTTTTACTTACGCGTTTGTGTTGGGAATTCAGTGCCACAATGGATCTCCTTATTTAATTAAGATGCTGTAGACGTTACTTTCGCCGTAGTTGCATCGAAGCCCACTTCTGGACCTTTCTCAATCTTGCCGCCTTCACCTTCGATGTAGTACGCCTTAGAAATTTCAGTGTACGTAAGGCTAAATGATTCGTTTGGTAGCGTACCGTCTGAAGCTGCCATGTTGTAGCTAGACATACGAGCTGCTTTCAGAGTAAGAATTAGGTAAGGATCGGCACCAGAACCTTCACGGTTAGGTTTCGTCATAACGATTTCTACCGTTTTACCTTCGCCGCCTGGAGCGTATAGGAAAGTCGTCAGGTGAGGTGTTGCACCGTCACAACCACGAGTAACGTTTACTTCACCCAGCGCAACCATACCTTGGTCAGCGTTATTAGCATTACCAACGTCGATACCAACGCCACGCACAGCATTCCAAGTGATAGTATCAATAGCAAAAAAGCCATCTTTACCACCAATCTTCTCTACTGTAGCTGCACCCTTAGGTTTCGTGCCGTCGATTCTCATGAAAATAGAAGCCATTTTATTCTCCTTTGCTATCTAGCATTATTTACCACTCAAAGTCGCTAAGACTGTCTGGCGACTTAGAGATGGTTTCTTCAGTTTTTATAGGTTGAGTTGGTACACTCTCTTCTGTAGGAAGGGTAACGGAAGAAGGTGACGTTTGAGCGACATCTGCATGATTAATCACAGGGCTGCTCATGTTTACAGCCGGAGATAAAACTTCTCCTTTATCAGCAAGGTCAACTTTGTCTAAGTTATCCATGCCCGTTAATTGGTTTATATGCTCCATTACGTTGCTGTTTCCTCCCGTCATTTCTTGTAGGAGCTCGGGTAGGCTCATGTAGCCCCAGCGAATGGCTCGTTCAAGTAAGAAGGAAATTGGGCTATGCGGCTCGGTCGCTTTGAAATACTCAGCGATTTTTCTGAGCTCTTGGAAAGCTTGATCGCGTGAAGCAAGGTTACCCACGCTGGAAAAAGTAGGAGCATTGCTCACTAAAGTTTGGTTTGGAGATGGAGACGCATGGTTTGACGTGACAGTGTTTACTTGCGTAGCGGCTTCGACAGATTGTGTAACGTTAGTCGCTGTAGTTGCGTCCACTGGAGCTTCGCTGACGTTAGCCTCAGGCGTCACTTCTATGTGTACTTCTTCAACAGTTTCCTCTTTGCGCGGCAGGTATTCATCGTCAAGAGGCCAGTTAGCAAACTTCTCTTCAGTTAAGAATCGAATAGCGTTGATAGAGTTTGCAATATTGGCTTTTACAAAGCGAAAACTAGTTGGTGTAACACCAATTGCCTGACACTCTTTCGCGATCGCTGCTTCTGCTTGTGAAAAGTGTTGATAGCTTTGCGAGAGAAGCATTACTGTCTCTTCAACTTCAGGTGAGAATTGGCTCTGGGCTTTCTCTTTAAGTGTTGCTAGCTCACCGGAACGCTCTGCCCGTAAATAATCACCATAGGTTACTTCATCAACAAGGCTGATAAGTTGCAGGGGCATGAAAAGAGCAGTGGAGTCGTTACTCTCACCGACGAGCTGGAGCAGAGGCTTAATTCTGAATTCAGCTAATTCTCTAGCGATACCCTGTTCGTCACTACTCTTGAGTTTATTTTCAGGTAGGGTCGGATGAAGCGTAGACCAGTAGCGCTCAACGAGCTCGCTTAGTACTTTGGTTGAATCAGCGAGCGCTTGATAAGGTTTCGCAGTGAATAACTGACTGGCGATATACCAACCTAAAAGCTCAATGTCTTTTGTCGACTTTGTTAAAGCATCAAATGTATCTTGTCTTAACTGAGCCCAATTGGAATCGTTGGCGTCTAGCAGTACTTCATCACTGGATGCATCAGGTGTTTCAATGAGCTGGCGGAATGAAGATTGCGCCGTGTTGTAGCTATTACGGAGAGAACGGTACGCCGATCGATCGAGTTTCAGGTAGGTTCCTGTTTCTGCCTCATCTGAAATTGGCGCCAATAAACTTTCGATATCTACCATACGACTTCCGTTGCCTGAGTGTGAATGCTTGGTTAATGCAAGTGGTTGTTTAATTGTTAGATTAGGAGTTTTCCTGCATAGATATAGTCTAGGGTTATTTTATAAAAAGGCTCGTCCAAAATTACTATTTGCTCAAAATAGTGACCTGTGTCTAGAAAATTGGACGGAGGACGGTTAAAATTTGCTAAATCCTTGTTTGTGAAATGGTTTATCCACCTATTAACACTGTGGGCATTCCTAGGACAATCGAGCCTCCGTGCGCGGTCGTATCGCCCATTCTTGCTGCAGGTTTGTTCATAATTAGTACCGTAGCGCTACCTTTAATTATCGAATCTGGAGGGCCCACACAGACGCACATGTCGCCCATTGTCGCGGCCGGCATATTGCCAACTAGCACGGTTGGTACTCCTGGGCCAGTAATAGGGCCACCGACATGAGGTACTGGCGGTACGGCAGGTGTTTGCATTGGGCAAACGTGCATATCAGTCAGTCTTGCCGCTAAGGTCATGCTGCTCCTCCATTGCCACCGCACGCGATATCGATAACGTAAGTCATTGAATTAGTATAGTAGTCATCTGCGTTATTCCAAGTTGGTAACGCAGCAGAATGGTTAATTGCACCTGCAACCGCTTTGGCAAACAAGAATGGGTCGGGCAGCACCACGGGTAAGTCTGGGGAGACAATGCTTCCCGAACCGTTCCAAAATACTGCTTGAGCTAACCAAGATGGGCCACAGTTGAGTTCTAATCGGTTAGAGAGTAGTTCTGCCTTACGCCTTAGTTCTTCGCTAGGGGAATGCACCCACTGCTGGGCTGTTTGGATACATTGCATTTGGCTAGCACTCCAAACGTCCTTGCGTTGTAATAGACATAGGCTAGCCCACCAGATCGCTTCTCTAACTGGTAGCGCATGTGCAAGGAATTGAATCAAGTCATTGTAGAGTTCGTTCTCGCGTAAAGCTTGAATTGCGTCGTCAATCGTCAGATCTGGATTTAGCAGGGCCATCGCCTCTTCTGACGCTTTGAATCGCGGCAAAATCTGCCCGCAGGACTGATATGGAATTTTTTTATAACTCATTAGTTTACCTTGACAATCGCGCCTTTAACTTCGCCCATCACACCACCATCAAACGTTGCTTTGAGGCCAGACTTAAATTCCGCGCTGAGTGAACCTTCGGCGGATAGGGTGGTGTCGGCCTTAATTGCCACGCTTAAGCCTTTAATCGAGTTTGAACTGGTCGCTTCAAGTGCAGTGGTGGTTCCACTGACTTTATTGGCAGAGGTGGCTTTACTGGTGACATTGGTACCTTGAAGGTTGAGCGCATTACTCGCTTTGATATCTATGCTACTGGCTTCAATCGAGATGGAAGATGACGAGATGGATATCTTGCTAGAGCCAACCTTCAAATCAATTGTGTCATCGGCTTCTAACGTAATCGTCTTAGCTTTTTCAGAAAGAGCCTTTGTCACGGATAAGGTGTAGTTATCTTCCGTCTTGATCGCCATCTGCTTGGTAACGGTCTGCGCCAGTTCGCCTTTGATCGTTTCGATGTGATTGTTTTCGATTTCGTTGGTCAAATCTTTCGCTGCATGGAGATAGATAAGTTCGTTATCCTTCTTGTCATCGAAATAGAGCTCATTAGATTGACCACTTAACTTGGTCTTAATGCCGCTTTTGGTGGTATTAGCTTCTTTGTATGGCGGCGCATTTTTGCTGTTGTAGACACTACCAGTGATGATCGGTTGGTCAGGGTCACCATCAATAAATGAGACCAACACTTCTTGACCCGTACGAGGGACAAATTGCGTTCCGTAGCCATTCCCGGCCAGCATTTGCGCGACACGAACGTAACAACTGGTTTTATCGCCGCTCGATTTTGTGTCCCAATGAAACTGAATGTAGACTCGTCCTTGATCATCTTGGTTTATGTCTCCAGCGCTAGAACCGGCGACTGTTGCACTTTGAAGACCATGAACGCGACTTTTTTCAATCGGTGTCGGATAGTAAGAGGTTGTTTTTGGAATCGCAGTAATCTGGGTACTACACACGACATCTTCAGTGTATTGGGTTGCCACCGAAATGATTGAATAATCAGCCAACTGAGATTTGTCTAAGTGGCTAGCTAATGAAAACCAGGTCGCGACGTCAAAAAGGTCATGCTTCGCGGTCGCGATGACTTTCTCATAGTTTTGCTCCAAGTAACCAATACGTCTCTTTGCAAGATTACTTGCTAGATCTGTTTTATCACCAGAAACCCCTTGTGGGGGATAGTGCCGGTTAGCCAGTTTGGTGTTATTCGCTATTGTATGATTGCTCTTTTGAGCTTTACTCGATACCAATTTTGACTGGCTGTAGTCGTAGGCGGCTAACTCAACGCTTGCGCCGTGGAATGACAAAACAGGGGACCAAGTTTCGATAAGTGGCAAAGAACCACTTGGGGTTTCGACCATATCAAACTTTGCGTCGCTTGCTTTATCAAACGGGGACTGAGCATCTTGTAGTACTAACGTATGATCTTTGTCGGAATGAGTGAAATAGTACGAGACGCCTTCTTCAGCGAGTAAACGCGTTACAAAGTCATAGTCGGATTCATTATATTGAAGGCAATATTCGCGCTTGGTGGTCGGCATTTTCGCGGCTTTGTAGCAGCCTTTGAAGCCTGCATTATCAAAAATATCACTGACAATATCTTTGGTTGATTGATTCTGATACACACGAAATGAATGGGTATGTTTCAGAAGCTCTAACCAAGGTTTGAGTGTCACTTCATACAGAGCGAACTGCAGGTTGCCATCCATCCCCAAGCTTTTCACACCAGTAACAATGCCGTTGTATGAGCGAGATAGCGTCGAGCTGCCTGAGACGTTTGAATAGCGGTTAATGGTGAGCAGTTGACCAAGTTGATTCTGAATATCAAAACTATTCGAAATAAGAGTGGCGGTCACTAAAAATGGTTCAGATAGGGTTTGGGTAACAGAAAATTGGCTTATTGCATGATCCTGCCCTTGGTAATCTTTTGCTGACATTGGACCGGAGGTGGCGGAAAAGTTCTCAGCCATGGCACTTCCTTATTACTGACTTCCCGTTTGAGTAAGTCTACTCTAAACAATGATTTGTGATTTATTGTTAATAATTCATTAAAAAGTAGCAGGTATTGATTCTGAAATAAATTAAATTCACTATTATCTTATAAATTAGATAATTATAAGGAGAGAGAAATGGCGAGCTCAGACGCTAAAAGAATGGCAAAGGAATTCCTGAATCATGTAGAAAAGGAAAGTGCGTCATACCATAAAAGTTGGTCGCGAAAGTTTGGCAATAAGTATCAATCTGCGAAGAACTGGGTTAAACGTGACAAAAAAATGGTCGCGATGGACGTGGTTCAAAAAGGGGTGAAAACCGGTATTGGGATGATCCCGTTTCCAGGCAGTAAAGAAGGGGCCGCTTTACTTGAAACTGCGGGTGGTGCCGCTTTGAAGGCCGCATCGAGAAAAGCTTGGGAAGAAGGCTCAAAAAAAGGCGTTAAGTCTTTGCTTTCTAAAAAAATAGAATCGGCTAGAAAGCAACTTAAGGTCAATCCTGTCGGAAAAGTGGATCATCAAGTGTTTGTGAACTCGGCCCAAAAACGCGATCAAAAGATGCATGCGATTCGAAAGCTTGTTAAATACGAAATTAAGCTACTGCCTAAAAAAGCCGATGAATTGAGTTTAAGGCTATTTAAGCTCAAAGAGGCGATTAATTCATCGAGAAATAAACTATCACAAACGATAGTCAGCATGGACTCAAGTGAAGGGGCAACCTTAGAGCGTATGCAGGCATGGGCTGCATACTTTTCTGCCATTCAAGAAGTGAATCACTATCAAGATAAATTGCGAGATACCTTGGTACATATCCAAGAAATTACGAAGGATGTTGAGTGGTTCCTCGCGTCGAGCGAAGCGGCCACAGAGCAAATGACCGCTGAAAACCTACCTAAGTTAGAAGAAGCCTTCGATCAGATTAAGCGCGGCTACGGCAATATCAACTCACTGAAACAACTACAAGAGATGATGATTGAACGAAACTTGATTGAAGCAGGCATGATGGACCCAAGTATGGCTAAGTATAAATATACGCAATAGTCACGATTATGTATGAAACCAAAAAAGGAACTCAATCGAGTTCCTTTTTTCGCTATGCCTATTCACGGCTATCTGCGGCAATAAGCTTCGCCTTGTTTAAGCTATATGCCATGCTGGCAACTTCATTGGGTTGTGTGGCGATCTCGTCGACCGGCGGAAGAACTACAAAGAAAACCAGTGGTTCATGGTAAGCAGATCGCCACGCATGAGCGTAACGGTCTTTTTTATACGCAGAGAGATTGACTGTTAGGACTAAACTCTCAGCTGATAACTGACTACCTTTAAACCTACCTAATTCATGCACGGCGCCCCAAAGCGATTCGAGGGGACGCTCGTGGGTACTTTTTAAGAACATCTCTAGTTGTAGTGTGCCTTCGTCATTTACCTCATCAGCCGCCAAGCGCTGGATTACTCTTATCCCATCGTTAAACGGAAGGTAGGACAAATTATTGTCTACAATCTTTTCGTTTTGTGGGCAGAGTTGAATGGTATTAGCATCTTGTTGGCTAGCATAAACCTCGCAAGAAAACTGCTGAACTATCGTCTTTAAAGCGTAATGAAAAGATGGTGTTTTTAAGTCTTCGAATGAAAATCCTTCACTGTTTTCTACTTCAGCAAACACTTTGTTGAAGGATGCTTCGATCTCATTTTGTTTTTCTATGCTGATTAACGCGTTTTGCTTGATCGCTGATTTGAGAACATTGTTTGATTCAATCACAGCTATCTCTTCATCAGAATATGTCGCTTCACTTAGGAGAGGGTAATAAGGCTCACGCTCTGGGGCTGAGAAAAAAGCGCATCCGCTTAGGAGTAAGCTTGTGGTGAGCGCGCTACACGTGAGGGCTTTACTAACGTACATATGGTTTAGTTTACGAGAATAGCTGATGGTTTTCAGATACTAATCTGAATAGGACAACGACTCACTGCAGAAAGATCAATAAAGCCGCGTACGTCACATTAGCCGTATTGTTGCATACATCGCGTTACCTAGCTCATAACGTCCAATACTTTATACCTTAGTCTAAATTGTCGACAATCTTCTTGATTGTCGACAATGTTGTGGTCTATTTTAGATACATCAGAACAAATTGTAGACAGTGTGGTTTCCTAACGCGAGTGTATTGATCATGAATATAGAACTTAAAACTCGACAAAAAGAAGGTGCTACGGATAAGGAAAATACCAAATCTGAAAGCCTTACTGAGTCTTTGATAGAAGCGATAGTCAGCGGCGAGATAGCGCCGGGTAGTAAGATTTCAGAGCCTGAGTTAGCCAAGTTATATCAAGTCAGTCGCGGTCCGCTGAGAGAGGCAATCATGCGTATTGAAGGCCTTGGCCTCATCGAACGCATCCCGCATGTAGGTGCAAGAGTGATCACTTTCTCTCCTGAGAAACTCATTGAGCTGTATTCGGTGCGTGAAGCGTTAGAAGGCATGGCAGCGAGACTGGCAGCGAGACACATTACTGAAGAAGAGTTGCTTGGTCTAGAGTCAGTATTGTCGACACACTCTAAGCACATTGATGAAGTTGAGGGGGCGTCGTACTTCCATCAACATGGCGACTTTGATTTCCACTACCGCATTATATTGGCCAGCCGAAACAGCAAGCTCATCTCACTGCTTTGTGATGAGCTTTACCACTTACTGCGCATGTATCGTTACCAATCTCCAAGAGCTCAGTCTCGACCAGTTGAGGCACTAGATGAGCATAAATACATATTACAGGCGATTCGAAATAGAGATGAAGAGTTAGCAGAGATGCTGATGAGGCGTCATATTTCGGGCAGCCGAACCTTGATTGAGCAACAAATCCTAAGGGACTAGAGGAAGACAACATGAGTTTATCTCAAGGAGCTAAGTTCAGGCTCGCGGTTGAACAAAATGACCCATTACAAATCGTGGGTACGATTAACCCTTATTGCGCCATGATGGCAAAAAATTTAGGCCACCAAGCGATCTATCTTTCTGGTGGCGGGATTGCCAACGCATCGTACGGACTACCTGATTTGGGTATTACCACGCTTAATGATGTTCTTGTCGATGTAGAGCGTATCACCAATGCATGTGACTTACCGTTACTTGTCGATATTGATACCGGTTTTGGTGGTGCTTTCAATATTGCACGTACCATCAAGGCGATGGAAAAAGCGGGTGCTGGTGCGGTTCATATGGAAGACCAAGTAGCGCAGAAACGCTGTGGTCACAGACCCAATAAAGCGATTGTTAGCCAGCAAGAGATGGTTGATCGGGTGAAAGCGGCCGTTGATGCGCGAACCGATGAAAGTTTTGTTGTCATGGCGAGAACAGATGCACTGGCTGTCGAAGGCATTGATCGTGCGATTGAGAGAGCGATCGCTTGTGTTGAAGCGGGAGCCGATATGATTTTCCCGGAAGCGATGAGCCGCCTAGATCAATACGTTCAATTCTCTGAGGCTCTGGAGCAGGCAACAGGCAAGCATGTGCCAATACTGGCCAATATTACTGAGTTTGGTCAAACGCCGTTGTATGGCTGTGAAGAACTGGCGAAGTCAAAGGTCGACATGGTGCTTTATCCACTCAGTGCATTCCGTGCGATGAACAAAGCGGCTGAGATGGTCTACAAACATCTGTTAGAAGTGGGCAATCAAGAAGCGTTGACTGATGCTATGCAAACGCGCAAAGAGCTCTATACCCATCTTAAATACCATGATTATGAAGATAAGCTTGATCAGCTGTTTTCTGAAGGAAAGTAGAAACAAACGGAAGCCCAAGAAAAGAGTTTCGGAACCAAACCAATAACGTGAAATTGTTTGATAACAAAATGCTCCGATAAGAGAGCGAGATCAAACAGAAAAGGAGTTCAAAAAATGCCTCTATCATCAAAAAAGAATGAAGAGTTAGGTGGCGCAGGCCTACGTGGTCAAAGCGCTGGTAGCACAGCTTTGTGTACTGTCGGGAAAACGGGGACAGGGTTAACTTATCGCGGTTATGATATCACCGATCTGGCCAATAACGCTCAGTTTGAAGAAGTCGCCCATTTACTGTTACGCGGTCACTTACCGAATCAGAAAGAGCTGGATGAATATAAAACGCGCTTAACAAGTTTGCGTGGCTTACCAGCCGAGCTTAAACAAGCGCTTGAATTGATTCCGGCATCGGCTCACCCAATGGATGTCATGCGGACGGGGTGTTCAGTACTGGGCAATCTTGAGCAAGAAATGAGTTTTGACCAGCAACTCGATGCGACAGAGCGAATGTTGGCACTATTTCCTGCCATCATCTGTTACTGGTATCGCTTTAGTCATGACGGCGTTCGCATCGATACCCAAGACCAATCTGAGCCTTGTATTGGCGGCTACTTCCTTAAGATGTTAACGGATAAAGAGCCAACAGAGATTCATAAACAAGTGATGCACTGTTCGCTAATCCTATACGCAGAGCATGAATTTAATGCTTCAACCTTTGCAGCACGCGTGTGTGCGTCGACGCTATCTGATATTCACTCATGCATTACCGCAGCAATTGGTACGCTGCGTGGCCCTCTGCATGGTGGTGCAAATGAAGCCGCAATGGAGATGATCCAAGATTGGCAAACGCCAGAAGAAGCGGAAAACAACATCATGCAGATGTTAGCTAACAAAGACAAAATTATGGGCTTTGGTCATGCTATCTATCGTGAAAGTGACCCAAGAAATGCGCTTATCAAACGTTGGTCGAAAGAGTTGTCTTTAGCGGTGGGCGACACGCACCTTTATGCGGTGTCTGAACGTGTAGAATCCGTAATGAAACGCGAAAAAGGTCTGTTCTGTAATGCGGACTTCTTCCACGCTTCTGCTTATCACTTTATGGATATTCCGACAAAATTGTTCACGCCAATCTTCGTGATGAGTCGATTGACGGGTTGGGCTGCGCATGTCTATGAGCAACGCGCGAATAACCGCATTATTCGCCCAAGTGCGGATTATACCGGACCTGATCATCAAGACTGGGTTGATATCGAAAGTCGCTAAGCGGCTAGGTAATTGACAACGATTCGCCTCACAAAGCGGTGAGGCGAATAACCTATTACCTGAATGGAAGCAGATATGAGCAATAACACTTTATACCGTAAAGCGCTCTCTGGAACCGAACTTGACTATTTCGATGCCAGAGAAGCGGTCAATGCACTATCTGATGGTGCGTATGAAAAGCTACCTTATACCTCCCGCGTATTAGCCGAACAATTGGTTAGACGCTGTGAGTCTAGCAAACTGAATCAAAGCCTAGAGCAGCTTATTTATCGTAAGCGAGACCTCGATTTTCCTTGGTATCCGGCCCGTGTGGTGTGTCATGACATCCTTGGCCAGACTGCACTTGTCGATCTTGCTGGTCTAAGAGATGCCATTGCAGAGCAGGGTGGCGATCCCGCTAAGGTGAACCCTGTGGTCGAAACGCAACTCATTGTTGATCACTCACTTGCGGTTGAGCATGGCGGGTACGATCCTGATGCATTTGAGAAAAACCGCGCGATTGAAGAACGGCGCAATGAAGACAGATTTCATTTTATTGAGTGGTGTAAAACGGCATTTGAAAATGTCAGCGTGATACCTGCGGGTAACGGCATCATGCATCAGATCAACTTAGAGAAAATGTCGCCAGTTGTCCAAGCGAAACAAGGGATTGCATACCCAGATACTTGTGTGGGGACTGATAGTCATACGCCTCATGTTGACGCATTAGGCGTCATTGCTATCGGTGTTGGTGGCTTAGAAGCGGAAACGGTAATGTTAGGGCGTCCTTCGATGATGAGACTGCCAGATATTGTCGGCGTGAAACTTACAGGTAAGCGCCAACCGGGTATTACCGCGACGGATATCGTCTTAGCAATCACTGAGTTTCTGCGCAATGAACGTGTGGTTTCTTCTTACCTTGAATTTTTTGGCGAGGGAGCAAGAGATCTTACGATTGGCGACCGAGCGACAATATCTAATATGACGCCAGAATACGGTGCCACTGCGGGTATGTTCTATATTGATGAGCAGACAATCAATTACCTTAAGTTGACTGGTCGTGATGAAGAGCAGGTTGCACTGGTAGAGCAGTACGCTAAGCAAACTGGCTTGTGGGCTGATGATTTGGAAACGGCTCAGTATGAGCGTGTGCTTGAGTTTGATTTGTCTCAGGTAACTCGCAATATGGCGGGGCCATCGAACCCTCATCGTCGACTTCCTACCTCTGAGCTTGTTGCACGCGGCATTGCAGGTAATGCGATAGAAGAGCAGTCTTCTCAGCAATTGCCAGATGGCGCGGTAATTATTGCGGCGATCACATCATGCACCAATACCAGTAACCCCCGTAATGTGGTTGCAGCGGGCCTTGTGGCTAAGAAAGCCAATGAGCTCGGCCTAATTAGAAAACCTTGGGTGAAGTCTTCATTCGCTCCGGGATCAAAGGTTGCCAAACTTTACTTAGAAGATGCCGGGCTGTTACCTGAATTGGAAAAGCTTGGCTTTGGTATTGTGGCCTATGCGTGTACGACATGTAATGGCATGAGTGGCGCACTCGACCCTGAGATTCAGCAAGAGATTATCGAGCGAGATGTCTATACAACGGCTGTGTTATCAGGAAATCGTAACTTTGATGGGCGTATCCATCCTTATGCAAAACAGGCGTTTCTTGCCTCACCTCCACTCGTGGTGGCCTATGCATTGGCAGGAACGATGCGTTTCGATATTGAACGTGATTCATTAGGCACTGACCAAAGTGGCAATCCAGTTTACCTCCATGATCTATGGCCGACGGACGAAGAGATTGATGCTGTCGTGGGTAAGCACGTCAAACCCGAGCAGTTCAAACAGGTCTATATCCAAATGTTTAAGCTTGATGACGATGAGCGCAGCAGCAATCCTTTATACGACTGGCGACCAAAGAGCACCTATATACGCAGGCCTCCTTATTGGGAAGGTGCGCTGGCGGGAGAGCGTAGCCTGTCTGGTATGCGTCCTCTAGCTGTACTAGGGGATAACATCACCACTGATCACTTATCGCCTTCCAACGCTATTTTAGCCAGCAGCGCTGCCGGTGAATACTTAGCATCCATGGATGTGCCGGAGGAAGATTTCAACTCTTATGCGACCCACCGAGGCGATCACTTAACCGCGCAGCGTGCAACGTTTGCTAATCCTAAATTATTCAATGAAATGGTATTAGAGGATGGCGAAGTGGTTCAAGGATCACTAGCGAGAATCGAGCCTGAAGGTCAGGTGACTCGTATGTGGGAAGCGATAGAAACCTATATGCAGCGTAAGCAGCCGCTGATCATTATCGCAGGTGCGGATTATGGCCAAGGTTCATCACGCGATTGGGCTGCGAAAGGTGTTCGCTTAGCGGGCGTTGAAGCCATTGCAGCAGAAGGTTTTGAGCGTATTCACAGAACGAACCTGGTGGGTATGGGCGTATTGCCACTGCAATTTAAAGCAGGCACAGATCGCAAGACCCTCCAGCTAGATGGTAGCGAGCTTTATGATGTGCTTGGTGAAATAACACCGGGAGCGGACTTAGCGCTCGTGGTCACCCGAGTAAACGGTGAAAAAATCGATGTTCCGGTAACGTGTCGTTTAGATACTGAAGACGAAGTGAATGTCTATAAAGCGGGCGGCGTGTTACAGCGCTTTGCTCAAGACTTTTTAGCGCAATAGGTAGGAGTGAATCATGACATCAAGTCAAATTAAGGTTCCCGCTACCTATATGCGCGGAGGTACCAGTAAAGGAGTCTTTTTTAACCTCGAAGATCTTCCCGCGCAAGCTCAAGAACCAGGTCAAGCGAGGGACAAATTATTGCTGCGCGTTATTGGTAGCCCTGATCCTTATGGTAAACAAATCGACGGTATGGGTGGGGCAACATCAAGCACCAGCAAGACAGTGATTGTTTCGAAAAGTACTCGACCTGATCACGATGTGGACTATCTGTTTGGGCAAGTATCAATCGATAAACCGTTTGTTGATTGGAGTGGAAATTGCGGCAATCTGTCTGCCGCTGTTGGGCCTTTTGCGATTCATGCTGGTCTGATTGACCCACATCGCATTCCTCACAGCGGTATCGTAGAGGTGCGAGTGTGGCAGGTAAATATCGCCAAGAGCATTGTCGTTCATGTTCCGATTGTTGACGGCTGCGTTCAAGAAACAGGATTGTTTAAACTTGATGGCGTGACGTTTCCTGCTGCTGAAATACAAGTAGACTTTATGTCTCCGGGAGCAAGTGAAGGGAGTATGTTCCCGACTGGTAACGAGTTGGACTCCTTGGAAGTGCCTAACGTAGGGACCTTCAATGCGACCCTGATTAATGCGGGTATACCGACCATCTTTATTGATGCTGAGGCACTAAGTTATCAAGGCACCGAGCTACAAGAGGCGATCAACAATGATCAAGCAGCATTAGACCGCTTTGAAACCATCCGAGCCTATGGCGCGTTAAAAATGGGCCTCATTGAGTCTCTAGAGCAAGCCAGTAGCCGCCAGCACACGCCTAAAATTGCGTTTGTATCACAGCCAAAAAGCTATATCTCATCGAGTGGTAAGAAAATCGATAAACAAGAAGTTGATCTGTTGGTACGAGCTTTATCGATGGGGAAACTCCACCATGCAATGATGGGCACCGCGGCGGTTGCCATCGCTGTCGCAGCATGCGTTCCCGGCACGTTAGTGAATAGTGCCTGTGGTGGCGGTGAGCGAGAGTCCGTCACGTTTGGCCATCCGTCAGGCACACTTAAAGTCGGTGCCAAAGCGCTGAACGCTGGCGATGGTTGGACAGCAGAAAAAGCATCAATGAGCCGAAGCGCTCGCATCTTAATGGAGGGCTTTGTGCGTGTACCCTCCGATATCTTTGAGTAATTGGCACTAAGTCAATTGCCTAACGACATAAATAAAGCAATGTCAGGACATACTGGAGGAAGCAATATGTCTGCATATCAGAAAGAATATCAATGGGCACTCAGTGAACCGGAATCATTTTGGGGCGCACAGGCGAACAATATTGATTGGTTTAAAACCCCGGAAACGATTCTAGCGAGCGATGAGAACGGCATAGAGCGATGGTTTCCAGATGGCGTTCTTAACACCTCATGGTTAGCGCTGGACTACCATTGTGAACAGGGGCGTGGTGATAAGGTTGCCTTAATCTACGATTCCCCAGTGACTGGGACAAAGCAGCAATACACGTATTGTCAGCTGCGAGACAAAGTCGCCAAAATAGCAGGTATGCTTGCGCGACAAGGCGTAACCAAAGGTGACCGAGTCGTCATCTACATGCCGATGATACCAGAAGCTGCAATGGCGATGCTGGCATGTGCTCGACTTGGTGCGATTCACTCGGTGGTATTTGGTGGCTTTGCCGCTAACGAGCTTGCAGTGCGCCTTGAAGATGCCGAGCCAAAAGTGGTTATGACCGCTTCTTGCGGGATTGAAGTGGCCAAAGTCATTCCATATAAGCCGCTGGTGGATAAAGCGATTATGGACAGTCGTTGGAAGCCAGAGAGTGTATTGGTCTTGCAACGATCTCAGTGTAAAGCCGAGCTCAATAATGAACGAGATGTAGATTGGTCATCGGCTTATGATGCTGCGCTTCCTCATGCTTGTGTGCCCGTTTTAGCGACCGATCCACTTTACATCCTCTATACCTCGGGCACGACAGGGAAACCGAAAGGCGTTGTACGTGATAATGGCGGTCATGCGGTCGCGATGAAGTACTCAATGACCTCTATCTACAACATTCCTCAAGATGGCGTCTTTTGGGCTGCATCGGACGTCGGTTGGGTGGTTGGTCACTCTTACATTGTTTACGCCCCACTGATTCACGGCTGTACAACGGTACTGTTTGAAGGTAAACCAGTTCGTACTCCAGATCCGGGCGCTTTCTGGCGAGTGTGTGAAGAGTATGAGGTAGATGTACTCTTCTCAGCGCCAACTGCATTCCGCGCAATTAAGAAAGAAGACCCTGACGGTAATTGTGTTAAGCAGTATGACTTGTCAAAGCTCACTAGTATCTTTATGGCTGGTGAGCGCCTTGATCCGCCAACTCTAGAGTGGGTAGAAAGTAAAGCGGATAAGCCAGTAATTGATCATTGGTGGCAGACAGAAACAGGTTGGGCAATTGCCGGTAATCCGGCTGGTATAGAGTTTATGCCAGTGAAAGCGGGCTCTGCGACTAAGCCAATTCCAGGTTATCAGGTCGAAATCCTTAATGAGCTTGGTGAGAGTGTAAAAGCGAATCAACAAGGTTTTGTGGCTCTTAAGCGCCCACTTCCACCAAGTTGTCTGCCTACGGTATGGCGTAACCACGATCGTTTCGAATCGGGATATCTTAGCCAGTTCCCAGGTTACTACGTATCTGGTGATGGTGGTTACCTTGATGAAGACGGCTATTTATTCATCATGGGGCGTATTGATGATGTGATTAACGTTGCTGGGCATCGTTTATCGACAGGCGAAATGGAAGAAATCGTCGGCGGTCACCCGGCTATTGCTGAATGTGCGGTAGTCGGCGTACATGACGACTTGAAGGGCCAGATGCCCCTTGGTCTTGTGGTACTTAAAGATGGCGTTAAGGTTGATGACATTCAGCTTGAAGGTGAGTTGGTGGGTAAGGTTCGTGATGAAATTGGTGCGGTAGCCTGCTTTAAACATGCGTTGGTAGTTGAGCGATTACCTAAGACTCGATCAGGAAAAATCTTGCGTAGGACAATTCGTCAAATCGCGGATGGGGAACAATACACGGTGCCATCGACAATAGACGACCCGACCAGCCTAGATGAAATTAAGCGAGTATTAAAAGCTTAAGCTCAGGAAATATAAGATGAAGCCCCTATTTGTAGGGGCTTTTTTATTGATATATTTTTGTTAAACAGCCAAACTATGACTTTATTCGTTACGCGAAAATATTTATGCAGAAAGTAGCTATTCGCGCGGCGTTGATGAATGACTTAGAGCAGCTCAACGATCAAATGTTTGAGTTGCATGATGAACATCATCGCCAATGCCCGGAACACTTTAAAAGTGCACACGAAATCGAGCAAGAGAAGAGCGTTGCACGTTACATTGATGACCCTGAATGTATAGTTTTAGTGGCGTGCAGAGGCGAAAGTGTCGTCGGTTTTATCTCCGGACATTTTTGCGAGCTTGTATCGACTGTGAGTCAACCTGTGCAAATGGGAAGTATCGATGAGCTTTATGTAAAGCCAACCTATCGAGAGAAAGGCATAGCTAAGCGTCTTTGCTGCGAACTCGAAACTCGATTTGAAGAGTATGGTGTTAAACAAATCTTCGTTGAAGTATGGGAGTTCAACCAACTTGCTATTGAATTTTATAACCACTCGGGCTTTAACCATCACATCCATTGGATGCGTAAAGCCGTTACCTCTTAAATCATGGACATTATGACACTGACTCGAAACCTTTTTATATTCCTTCTCGGTTTGTTCTTGATTACTTCGCTACCTATTGCCTCAGCGAATGAAGCATCCAATCTTAAAGGGGCAGTTTGCGTAATCCGGTCTGATGATAAAGTCGTAATGGTCAATGAAATATTGACCAAAAAGCTCTCGTTACCTGCCGGAACCATTCTTCAAGGGGAAGACCCAGCTTTGGCCGCGCAGCGTGAAACTTGGGAAGAAACTGGGCTTGTGGTCTCAATTGCTGGTGAGTTAGGGCGTACAGAGGAAGCAGTATTCTACGACTGCGTGAGTGACTCAGATATTGTTGCTTTTCAGTTTAACAACCATCTTGATGGTAATGAGCTACCGGTTTGGTTTGCACCACACTATGGTATCGAAGTTGCGTCGGCTACCTTGATCGATCCTGGAGTAGTACCTGCGCACAGATACCGGTTCCCCGAGCAACTACAATGGCTAATTGACACCTTGCCTAGTGCCACCGATCAACCAGTCGTTTATGTTGGAAACCTTGTCGAAGCCGCCCCTGAGATCAATCAGATAGAGTTGGATTGGATGGTACAAGCTCAAAGTGCGATCCATCGACTTCCCTCTGAAACACGTTCGATTATTGAGTACATATTTTATGCGGGCGGGGTACTAGCAACTCCAACTCTATTGCTTGTTGTTATCCCACTTATTTATTGGAAGTTTGGAAAGCAGTTTGCTTACAAAGTGTTTTTTGCGGTTACAGTAACATCGCTTCTCGCCTTGATAGCTCAGCAAGGTTTTAACCATCCAAGACCGCATGTATATATACCCGCTGTAGAGGTTGCACATAGCTACGGGTACAGTTTACCAAGCTTATCCATGTCCATATGGTTTTGTGTGGGTATATGGGTATTACATGCTTGTAAGCGATTATCCGTGAATCGGTGGTCTGTAATCTTATTGTGTATTGTTATCTGGCTCAGTTTGTCTCGATTCTACAATGGGGCTGCGTTTTTGATCGATAGCGTGAGTGGCGCAATTCTTGGTGCACTTTGTGCGTGGCATATGATTCGATTGGATGTGAAGCCAGATATAAACCTCATCCAGACCTTATCATCTAAAGCCGTTTGGTTGACATTGGTTGTGTTGACGGCAGTATTAACATTCTTCTGGCCAATTCCTGCGTTCACTTATTGGTTGGCCATCACGATCACTGTTTGTGCTTTGGTCGCGACGCTTAAGGATGACCACACTAGAGCTTCAGGGATGGCTATCGCTATCGCTGCTCTGTTGGCCATTGCTTTAGATCTTGTTTGGGATCGCTTGGTGACAACGTTGTCTCACAGTGGCTTACAGTCATTAATTGCTGAAACGCTCCGCTATCCAATATTGATATTGTTGTTTGTAATGATCATTCGCATCTATACCAAGTTTAAGCGCTAATTGATCTGAATAAAAAAGGCAGCGTATGGCTGCCTTTTTACCTTAGCTAGTAAGAGCCGAATCTAATTTGAGTCGGCTTGGTCGTGAATTTCGTGCTAGCACTTAAATTGTGAAACCAGTTCTTCTAATCGCTCACATTGGTTTTCGAGAGCACAGATCGCTTGATCTGCGGAACCAACCATTTCAACCATAGCAATGCTACTGTCCGCAATTTTTTGTACGTTACAGTTAACCTCTTCACTAACAGAACTTTGCTGAGATGCAGCAGTTGCAATTTGAGTGTTCATTTCATTCATTTTGCTGATAGCGGTCAGGATTTCGTGTAGTGATTCGGTTGCCGACTGGGCCGATGAAATAGTAGATTCGCTGCTATTTTTGCTTGCTTGCATAACGTTTACAGCTTGGTTGGCACCCGATTGCAAACGTTCGATCATTGCTTGAATCTCTCCGGTACTATGTTGTGTTCTACTTGCAAGGGAGCGCACTTCGTCTGCGACAACTGCAAAACCGCGACCCTGCTCACCAGCGCGAGCTGCTTCAATAGCGGCATTAAGAGCAAGTAAGTTGGTTTGCTCAGCAATTCCGCAAATAACATCGAGTATCGACGCGATGTTTGTAACATCTTGGTCTAATTTGTGGATCACTCCACTAGCATTATCGATATCAGTAGCGAGTGCTCGAATAGAATTCACGGTTGATTCTAGCACTAGGTTTGCTGATTGAACTTCTTGGTTAGCTCCATGGCTTGCTTCAGCAGCATTACTTGCATTTTCACTGACCAAATGACTTGTGGTTTGCATTTCATGTACCGCTGAGGCAACAACTTCGCTTTCGCGTTGTTGGTGATTGGTTGAATTAGAAATTGATTGAGCAACACTAGTAAGGTGTGACATCTCTGCGCGGACAGAGGCCGCACTATCTATAACTTGTTCAATGGTGTTTTGTATCTTTGATACAAATATATTGAAACCCTCAGCAAGTTGTCCGACTTCGTCTTTCGACTGACTTACAATTCGTTGGTTTAAATTGCCATCTCCAGAAGCAATGTCGTTCATCGCTCGTGTGATGTTTTCGACGGGTTTGACTATCACTTTAACTAAAAACCAACAGGTTAACAGAGCGATTAAAATAACGACTATCGTACCAATTTCTAATGTTAATTCTGCTTGTTTTGCTGCTGCTTCATTTTTTAATTGAGCTTCACTACGTGCTGCTTCAATCGCATCCTTAACTACGTTTAGTTGCTGGCGTACCTCTATGAATTGGCGATCAAATGTTCCTTTATTTTTCTCGTAGAACAATTGCCACTGAGATTCTGGCGTATTTATAAATACTTCATAACTTGCAAGCCAGTTCTTGCCTAGACTAACAAGGTGGTCTATATCTTGTTCCACTGACTTAGGTAGTAAATTAAGTTCAACTAGCTCTAATACGCTTCCCATTCTAGGTATCGCTTTATAAGCATTGTCTTTGTATTCAAATCGGTGATGCTCGATTTCTTTTTCTGAAGTTGCTAGTACAAGAGCTTGAACTGCTGAAGTCGCTTGATATAAGTCTCGATAGGCGTCCTCAAGCGTAAATAAGGCGGGTAGGTAGTGTTGTTGAATCGAATTAGATAGTCGAGCTTGGCTCTGGGATGTGATGACATTTATAACGGAGCTAGTGGTAAAAAGTAATATGATCAAAATAACGGGCAGAACGATTTTCTTCTTAATAGATAAATCGGTAAACATATATCCAGCCTGTAGAAATAATAAACGAGGATGAATAATATCAGTTACAAGCGGGGTGTCGTATAACTATTTGTTTTTGTAGACTAAATTATTTTATCATTACCATCGGTATAATTTGTCGGAGGCGGAGCCTCCGATCTCCTATCGAGCTAAGACAAAAGCTTCGATTACTGCTGCAACACCATCATCATTGTTACTTGCGGTAATTATATCTGCGATACGTTTGGTTTCTTCCATCGCGTTTTCCATTGCAACGCCTAAGCCTGCATATTCGATCATGTGGTGATCGTTTTCTGCATCACCCATACAAATCACGTTTTCTGCGCTGATACCCATGTGATCAGCAATCGCTTTAACACCAACGCCTTTGTTACTTTCTTTATTGAGAAACTCTAGAAAGATTGGCGCGCTCTGCACAACGGTAAATTCTTCACGGTATTGTTCTGGAAGCGTTCTACTAATTCGAGTAAGCGTGTCAGGGTCCGCCACTATCATCGCCTTAATAATAGGATGATTGTCTTCGAGCTCATCAAAGTCTTTAACGGTTACTGGGATCTGGTTGATGCTTGCTTCAATATTAGTAAATTCGTTTAACTCTGGCGTGATAAGACCTAGCTCAGCACTGAACGCATGGCAGTATCCACCAAGTTCATGAGCCAGAGTCGCTACGCGCTTTGCATCTCGACCTGAAATCATCGCGGAATGAATCAATTTGCCGCTGCCAATCTCTTTTACCATTGAGCCATTAAAGTAGACGATAAACTCATTCTCGCCAGTGATATCAAGTTCATCAATTTTGGCTTGCATGCCATCGAGAGGGCGTCCCGATGCTAGCACCACTTTAACGCCTTGCTCTCTCGCTTGAGCAATTGCCTGTGAGTTCTTTGTGAAATGGTCTTGTCACTGGTTAGCAGGGTGCCATCCATATCCAGAGCGATCAGTTTGTACATCTCTTACCTAAAAACGTTGAGTTAAAATTTGACAAAAGAGGGCAGCATAATCGCTTGAGTTGGATTGATCAATTTATGAATGGGTTGACCTAGCTTGCCCAACCCTTTAATGTCTCGTTCCTGCAGAAATTAGTAGATGAGTTAGGCTGAGATCAAATTGTACAAAATTAACGAAATGTTCGAGACCATTCAGGGTGAAGGCGTGTTTACAGGCGTTCCTTCAGTGTTTGTTCGCTTGCAAGAGTGCCCGGTAGGGTGCGCATGGTGCGACACAAAACAAACATGGGATGCAACTCCGACTGATGAGCGCCCGCTAAATGAAATTCTCGCTAAGACCAAAGATTCACCGACATGGTGTAGTGTTAGCGCGGAAGATATTGTTAATGAGTACAAGCAGCAAGGCTACACTGCCAAGCATATTGTTATCACTGGTGGCGAACCTTGTATCTATGATTTGCGACCTTTGACTCAGGCGTTTGAAGATATGGGTTGTCAATGCCAGATCGAAACCAGTGGAACGTCTGAGGTGTTTACGACGACACATACTTGGGTGACAGTGTCACCAAAGGTGGCAATGAAAGGTAAGTTACCAGTACTTGATAGTGCATTGTTACGTGCCAATGAAATCAAGCACCCAGTTGCAACTCAAAAAGACATCGATCAGCTAGATGAGCTTATTGAAAGAGCTCAGGTTTCTGATAAGACAACAATTGCCCTTCAACCGATCAGTCAAAAGCCACGAGCCACCCAACTATGTATTGATGTTTGTGTTGCGCGCAATTGGCGTTTGTCGATTCAAACTCACAAATACCTCAGCATTGCGTAAAGGAAATTAAGATGAAAAAAGCCGTTGTAGTATTTAGTGGTGGTCAAGACTCGACTACCTGCCTAGTGCAAGCGCTAAAAGAGTTCGATGAAGTACATGCGATCACATTCGATTACGGTCAGCGTCATAAGCTTGAAATTGAAGTCGCGCAGAACTTAGCAAAAGAGTTGGGTGTCGCTGCGCACAAAGTGATGGATGTTGGCTTGCTTAATGAACTAGCAATCAGCTCTCTAACACGTGATGACATTCCAGTTTCTCATGAACTGCAAGAAAACGGCCTGCCTAACTCTTTTGTTCCTGGCCGTAACATCCTATTTCTTACTTTAGCTGGGATTTACGCCTACCAGATTGGCGCACAGACAGTGATTACTGGTGTGTGTGAAACGGACTTTTCTGGTTACCCAGATTGTCGCAATGATTTTGTTAAAGCGATGAACAATGCGCTTGTCCAAGGCATGGATCGTGCTCTTGAGATTGCAACACCGCTTATGTGGTTAGACAAAGCTGAAACTTGGGCGTTAGCAGACCAATATGATGCCTTGCAACTGGTGCGTGAAAAAACACTGACTTGCTACAATGGCATCATTGGTGATGGATGTGGCGATTGCCCATCCTGTGAGTTGCGTAAGGTTGGTTTAAATAGCTACCTTGATAACCGAGAGCAGATCATGGCTGAATTGGTGCGTAAGCAGAAGCCGGCAGATAAATAGGCTCGTTTAACGCGTCAATCATACAATTTTTGCCATTTTTTTTGGCTTGATACAGAGCCTGATCCAATATTGAATAGAGCTCATCAAAATCATCAAGGCTCTTTGAAGTAGTGAGATACGAGAAGGTTGCAGTCACGTTAACCTTCTCTTTGTTCTCGGCTTCAAAAGGTATCTGTGAAATAGCCTGATGCAAGCACTCTACCTTCTCTAGCACATCTAACTCATCAACTTCTCTGATAATAACGACGAATTCTTCACCGCCTAACCGGCCAAATATGTCTCCTTCGTGGAGGTGGCTATTGATAATTTCAGCAACGTGAGCCAATGCATTATCCCCAGTGGGATGGCCGTAATTGTCATTAATGCTTTTAAAGTCATCTAGGTCGAGTAAAACCAGTAAGTGCTTTTGTTCTTGGTTGAATAGCTTAGGAACTGACTTAATCTCGCGTATTGCAGCCGCTCGGTTCATTGCTCCGGTCAGGTGGTCCAACTCAGCTTCGCGAGCTCGTTGTTTAATCTTCCATGTATACACTGTCATCACGGTACATAGCAGGGCGATCACAATTAGATAAATTGTATTTAAGGAGTTGAGTTTATCGATCTTTGTAACTAAGCCACGATTTTCCTCGATGGATTTTAAATGAACGGCTTGCTGCTGATACTCCCGTTGCGTGCTGTCTAGTGCAATATAAGCTGATTGATGTTGCATGGTTCGCTTTGACAACTCTGACGTTGTGTATTCTTTGTATAGAGTGAGGGCTTGTTGATAGTCTTGCTGTGATTCAGCGATGGAAGCCAGCGCTTTCAACGAAGAAGTATTTAATTCAACGCTTGCTATCTTTTGGCCAAGAAGGTGCGCTTTATTCGCAAAGCTGTTGGCAGAGATGTATTTCCCTTGCGCTTGATGAGAAGACGCTAAGGTTAAATATATTTCACCTCTAAGTTGGTCATTGCCTTGTATTGATGCCAGTTCCAACGCTTCTAGCAGCAATTCATGGCCCTGCGCGTACTCACCTTGAAAATGACTCGCTTGACCTAAACCGAGAAGAGCATAGGTAAGCCCATAGCTGTGCTGATAGAGAGTAAGGATCGTTTTTGCTTGAGTGAAATGATGAACAGCCGACTCATAGTTTTTTGCTGCAAGTAGAATCTTCCCCATACTATGATGAGATTGGGCAAGTTCGAGCTGTGAGTTGTTCTCATTCCTAATTTTTAAGGCGATATTGAGGTACTCTGTCGCTTGGTTTATTTGACCCAAAGTCATTAACAATAGCCCCGCATCATTGTACACCCCAGAAGGATCAACGCTACTCGGTAGAATCGTGAGGTACTCTTGATAAGACTGTAATGCTGTTTGGTAATCACCAATTGATTCGAAATTGTTCGCAATCACTCTCAGTGCTTGATATTTGGGTAACAGCGAATGGTTAACGTCTTCAAGATGGGTTTGTAGAGAACTGCAATAAAGGTTAGCGCTTTGGTACTGTCCCTGTTTGTTAAGCGAACGGCAAAGGTGATATTCGAACAAAATTTTTCCCTGAATATCATTGGCTTGGTTTGCGTAAGAAAGGAGCTGAGTATAGTTATTTAACGCTAATGAGAAGTTGAGCTGCTTTTCTGCGTTTAGCGCAGCGATGAACAGTTGCTCTCGGTTGGTATAGTCTTGGTTAAATGCTATCTGGTTCCCATGATAGGGCTGGCCCCTTAGTACCATGAAGCTGTGAATTTTTGAGCTTATGTAGAGTTTTTCAAAACCAGCAGGCAGTGCGTTGTAGCGATCTTCAAGCATAATAAGAGCGCGGCTGTCACTTTTAGCAGAGACTTCATGAAAAGCGAGCTCCCATTTTTGCCAGTCATTACTAGCGAGAGAAGACGGCACTGAAAGTAGGGTACATATAAAAATAAGAATGTAGCTGACGAATTGATGGCTCATTGTTAGGGAGTTCTAATTGTTTCCAGTATTTTAGAGCGTAAAACAAATAGAGTACAATGTATTGTCGATAGGAACGGGAGAAATGCGAGGTGAGTAGAGAATGGCGTTGAAAAAAGAAAAGCGCCGATCTGGGCGCTTTTCTAGTATCGATTAATCAAGATATAATTTTGCTAAGTCTGAAGGTTCCATCTCTTTGCCTTCAAGTTGGTCATTCCAGTTAGTACCAACTAGCACACCATCTTCAGCAAGAGTAAGTAGCCAATCTTCAACAAAAATATCAAGTGGAATCTCTAGAACTTCAAAGTCAGCCCACTCTTCAACATTATGTGCTTTTGCGTCTTCTTGTGATGACCAGAAAGGCATAACCTCACTGTTTTCGAACTCTGTTGAGTCACAAGCTAGCCAGCCTTCTTCATTACGCATACCCCAAACAAGTTTGTTTTGCTTGGTTTCAGCTACGAATAGTTCAAGGTTTGCCTGAATATCAGAAGTTAATTTGCTCATTGGAAAAATCTCGTAAGTCAATTCGCTGCTAGAGTAACACTCATCGTTGAAAAGCCAAATAAAAAAGGGGACATAAGCCCCCTTAAAATAACAATTTGCGCTATTTTTCTATTTTAGTGAAGATAGACCACTCTTCTTTCACGTTACCTTTATGGCCAATCACTGTCGCAACAACTTTACGGTTCATTGCATGGCTGACTTCGTCATCACCAAGTTCGTCGAGCCTGGTATCACCAAAACCGACAATACGTACGCGTGAAGAAGCAACGCCATTGTCGAGTAAGGCTGCCTGTACGGCTTCTGCACGTCGCTCTGAAAGATTTTGGTTGTACTCGGCTTTACCAACCTTACTCGCGTAACCTTGAAGCTCAATCGAAGTCGACGGGTACGCTTCTAGGAATTCAGACATCTCTCTGATCTGCGCTAAGAACATAGGTTGAATAACAGAAGAATCGTTTTGGAACAGAATGTGAAGATTCATCTCTTCTTCTGTTTTGATGTAAGTACCACAACCATCATTATCAATATCCGCTTTACCAGGGGTTTGAGGACATAAATCTCTCGCGTTAATAACGCCGTCTTTGTCGTCATCAAGTAAGTCATCAACTTGGTTTGGTTTTGGTGTCTCTTTGTATTCGTATGCATCCTCTGCTTTTAGTGGTGCGGTAAATACTGTCGCAGCAATAACCATTGTTAGTAGTGATTTGTTCATATCAGTATTCTACCTTCTCATTCCACTCTTCAGGGGTGTCAACACGTAGAGATGCAAGCAAGTTACCCGTTGCATTCATCACTCGATACTTAGCGTACTGTTCGTCATATTTAGCGTCCAAGTAGCCTTTGCGAGCTTCAAACAGTTCGTTTTCCGTGTTTAAAAGGTCAAGTAGGGTACGCTTACCTAACTTATATTGCTTTTCGTAAGCGATAACAGTATCAGATGCCGAGTCTACGTGGTCTGATAAGAACTCTTTTTGTTGAACCGTTAAGTCCAGAGCACTCCAAGATAAGCGCAGGCCTTCTTCAACAGAGCGGTAAGTGCGGTCGCGGAAGTCTTTCGCTTTATTCAACTGATAAGCTGCACTTTCCGAACGATCTGAGTCAGAACCGCCGTTATAGAGGTTGTATCGCATGCGAAGCATCGCTGAGAACTCATCACTGCTGCCTTCAATGCCGCCTGCATCATCACGCCATGTTTGGTTTGCTTCAATAGAAAGTGTCGGGTAGTTAACGCCTTTTGTTTGGTCGTATTGGAAGCGAGCAGAGTCAACATCTGCCTGAGCGACTTTCACTACAGGGTGTTGGTCAAATGCCGTATCAATTGCTTCATCTACCGTGTAAGGGATCGCAGTTTCATCAGCGCGTGGGAAAATTAGACCCTGAGGAGCTTGCCCAACGATACGTTTAAATTGGGTGTGAACATCAAATAGATTGTTCTGAGCGGCAAGTAGGTTACCGTGGGCCTTTGCGAGACGAGCTTCTACTTGAGACATATCAGCTGTAGAGCCAATACCGGAGTCTACGCGCTTTTTAATATCTCGATAGATCTCTTTATGCACAGCTAGGTTACTTTCAGAAAGCGCGAGCACTTCATAAGCTTTTGTCGCATCGAGATAGATTTTCGTTACTTCTAAAGCAATGTCTTGAGCGTCAGAAAGTAATTGGAAGCGAACCGATTCAGCATCCGCAGACGTTCGATCCATATCATTTAATGTCGCTGAACCATCCCAAAGCAACTGCGTAAGCGTAAGAGTAGCTTCTTTACGAGTAAGCTCAGTTTCAGGTGTGTTAGTTGCTGGGTCGATAGCTTCATACCCAATACCAGCATCTAAATCGATTCTTGGCATATAAGCACCGGATGATGCTTCAGAATCAAAAAACTTGCTTCTAAATTCGTTGTACGACGCTTTAACTTCTGGATTGGTTGTAATTGTATGAGCGACTGCTTGCTCTAGTGTCTGACTATGTGCTGGAAAGCTAAGTGCAACCGCGCAGCTTAGTACTTTCAACTTATTCCAATTCACTTTGGTTCTCCTCAAGTGCTCTTCGCAGAGGATAGTAATCAAATTCACTGTCTCAAATTCGATACATATCCATCAATAGCGCCAATAAAGTAACACTCTTGGAATAAGAAAACTAATGCATTTAGGTAAATTACTGTTAACCAAGTGTTAATTATTGGTGTAAATGCATGCTTGTCTCAAATTTAATACAAATGCATGTCGTTCTGTTTAAAATTGGCCAAAAAATGAGATCTTAAGTCAGAATCTCAATGATGAGAAATGCAACTTGTATCGTGTTTAATGTTAAAAACTATGAATTAAATGTTTTAGCTGTAGCCCGAAAAATGATAATTTATAAAGCAAGTGAATCTATAATCAGTCAAACATTTGTCGTGTAACCGTAGACAGGTGTTGTAGTTAGTCAAGGATAAAGGGCTTTAGTATGGGATTTGGTACTTACGTAGCAATGGGTAACTCAGGTATTAACCAAGTTATCGTAATCGACATCAATGGAAATCTAAGAGTATTAGGTGAAGGCGAGCTACCAAAACCAGGTGAAGTAATTTTCGACCCGAATGCGATTGAGGAACAATCACCTCAGGTAAGCTTGGTCGATGATAGTGGTGTACCACAAGATCTTACAGCAGAGATCGATGACATCTTTGCTGCTTTAGAAGAAGGCCAAGACCCGACGCAGTTGGGTGAAGACTTTGCAACTGCCGCAGGTGGTCAAAGTGGATCAAGCCTCACGGCTTCAGGCAGTGTAGAGCGTGATGGCACCGAAACTATCGCGTCAACCGATTTCGTTACTACCGGCTTTGCGTCATTAGGCCTATCTGAAACACAAAGCCTGTCTCTACTAGAGCAATTCCGTTTATACGATCCTATCTTTGTCGACTCCAACAGCTCTCCACTAGGTGAAAGCTTAGCTGTTGTGACAGAGGAAGATACGCCAATCAGCGGCCAGTTAACCGCGACAGATGCAAGCCAAAACGACACACTAACATTTACCCAAACTTCTTCTCCGTCTAATGGCTCTGTAACCGTAAATCCAGATGGTTCTTGGACTTATACGCCAAATGAAAACTACAACGGCCCTGATAGCTTTGAAGTGACAGTCGATGACGGCAACGGTGGTACAGATACGCTAATCGTAAATATTGGTGTTACACCGGTTAATGATCCTGCAACAGTAAGCGATGATTCAGGCTTGGTTGTCGAGGATAGCGAATCGTCACAGGTTGCATCAGGCAAGTTAACCATCGCTGACGTAGATGAAGGAGAGGCTTTTGTTCAACCTACATCTGTTACTAATGAATACGGTACATTCACAGTAGATAGTGAAGGTAACTGGTCGTTCACAATAAACAATGAAAGTGACACTGTTCAATCACTCGCGGAAGGTGAAGAGATCGAGTTGTCATTCGATGTTACTTCGGTAGATGGTACGGCTACAGGCTCTGTAACTGTAGTTGTTCAAGGTACGAATGACCAACCAATCGCGAACGCAGACACCGGTGCGGTGAACGAAAACAGCACCGTGACCGTGGATGTATTAGCAAACGACACCGATTTAGATGACGGCGCGCAGTTCACGTTAG
>NZ_JBHZSA010000001.1:157649-302981 GCF_043642085.1 Vibrio hepatarius
TGACGTACACGATGAGCGATGAGAGTGGCCAACCGGTGACCTCGACAGCGACCATCACGGTTACGGGCACCAATGACGGCCCAACGGCGACGGCGAACAGCTACGATGTAAACGAAGGCGGTAACGTGTCAGGTAACCTGATTGGTGATGACACGGGTGCAGGCCAAGACAGCGATCCAGAAAACGACACCTTGAGTGTGACGCACATTAACGGTCAGCTACTGAGCTTTAATGCCGACGGTGAAGCGCAAGTGACCATTGGTGAAGGCGTACTGACGGTGAAAGCGGACGGCAGCTTTAGCTACGTACACAACGGTGCCGAGCCAGCGCCAACGTCATTCGAGTACACCGTGAGTGACGGCAGCCTAAGCAGCAATGCGACGGTGACACTCGATGTGGCGCAAGTGAACGACGCACCAGTCGCACTAGACGACCCACAAGGTTTTGTGTTGTCTCTAGGTTCTTTTGATACTGAAAATGGTGCTTGGGATAACCAAGGTGTTGCAAGCGTTGATGCTTCCTTTAATGGCGTTAGCCAAGGTGTTTCTCACAACAGTGACTCAAGCAGTGTTGGCATTGGAGTTGATAGTGATGCCAATAATGGTCCAGCGACACAGATTCAATATGACCGCGATTCTGGTGAATCTGAAAAGTTAAGCATTAAGTTCGACGAACCCGCTACAGAAGGTAAGTTTAAAGTCAGCCATTTATATGCTGTTGAAGGTGGCTCAAGTGAACAAGGTAAGTGGACGGCGTATCTAAACGGCGTCGCAATTGCCAGCGGGTTATTTGCGAACACAGACGGTCACGTTGGTGAGTTTGATATTGATACCAACGGTTTTGCATTTGACGAGATAGTGTTTGAAGCAACCGAGTTTACTGGTGGTAATCAAGGTAAGGGAGATTCTTCAGATTACTTCCTAGAAGGCCTAGAGGTTAGTTCAGAAGGTATATTTGCTTTCAATGAAGATGATGTCATTTCGATTCCTGTTTCGGAACTTCTAAGCAACGATAGCGATGTTGATACAGCGCACTCGAAGTTAGCGATTAATGACACATTTAACCTAGTGGATGGGGATGGTAATCCGATTGCAGGCGCAAGCTTCGAGCTAGTAGGTGAGAATGTAGTAGTTACGCTACCTGAAAACTATTATGGAAAAGTAAGCTTCGAATACAATATCACTGACGGCGACCTTACGAGTAACGATGCTACTGTAAGTATCGTTATCAACCCTGTAAACGATGCGCCGACAGTTAGTGATCTCGTGAATGTAGTAACTGATGAAGATACCCCTCACGTACTGACTGTTTCAGATTTTGGTAATTACTCTGATGTCGAATCGGACTCTATAGTTTCTATAAAAATTACTTCATTACCGGAAGAAGGTGTTCTTGAATATAAAGTCGGTGGCGATTGGGTACGTGTAAACATCGACCAAGAATTGACTGTTGCGGATCTTGACGGTGATAAAGTTCGTTTTGTACCAGGTAATAATGAATCAGGCTTGGATTACGCCTTGATTGGGTTTGAAGTAAGTGATGGTAAAGACTATAGCGACGGTAATTATCAGCTAAATGTCGATGTTACACCCGTTGCAGATGCACCTTTCGTTACGTTGGCCATTGGTGATCCAACGTCTCGCGTTGTCGACGATTTTGATTACGATAAGGTGATAAGTGATCTTAAGTCGAGTGCCGGTGAAATTAAAATAGGTACTGATCTATCTGAACAACTTTTTACATCGGAATGGAATAGTACACATGACTATATTGAAGGTCATGGAAGTGCAGATCACATGATTGGTTACGATGGTAATGATATTTTGTTTGGTGGTGCTGGGGATGATTCACTCTATGGCGGCAACCCATCTAATCAGTCTGATTTGACGGATGGTTTTGATACAGCGATATACACTGGTAATTATTCTGATTATGTTATAACTCCACATGACTCAGGTTCAAATATATCAATACAACTTGTTGATAAGCGTGGAATTGATACAGCTAGTGCTGAAGGTGATCGCTTATACAGCATCGAAAGACTTATATTTGCTGACGGAATATACGTTATTGAGGATGGCGTACCAGTAAAACAAGAGCAAACGGAAACCGTGCTTCCTGTTGATATTACAGTATCGCTAGATGATTTGGATGGAAGTGAGTTTATTCAAGAACAGTCTGTTACGTTGAATGGTGTGCCAGATGGTGTTCAATTAGTGATTGAGGGGGTAGTACAAACCCCTAACTCTGATGGTTCTTACACAGTGAAGTTAGAGTTATCAAATGATGGGTTGCATGGGAATATTAGCGCTGAATTAGTTGCTCGAAGTGGTTACGAAGGCAGCCTCGATTTTGATTTGTCAGTGTCTGCGACTAGCCAAGAGAAAGTTGGTGATGATTCTGCAACAACCACTGTATCAGAGAGCGCTACTCTATCTAGCTCTGACCTGATTATTGATACAAATGCTAGTTCAACAGTCGAGGGTCATGGTGGTGATGATGTTATCGTTGCTGATATTGGTGGATACCACACAAGTATCATTCCTGCAGTTAACTATAATATCGCTATTATTACGGACCTGTCAGGAAGTATGGATACAGAAATGGGTTCATCGACGCGTATTGAGGTTATGAAAGATGCGCTAATCAATTTTGTTAACACTTTAGATGATCATACAGGCACAATAAATATCACGCTCATAGGCTTTGGTACGAGCGCTGAGATTGCTGTTGATATTCAAGACCTAACGTCAGGAAATAGCATTGACGATTTAATTAGCTCTATAGAGTCTTTAGCTATTGGTGATGTGGATGGTAACGACAATCAAGATGTTGGTCAGGCAACTAACTACGAAGCCGCGTTCGAGCAGGCTAGTAATTGGTTTAATGCTGAACAGCAAAACAATGATTACCAGAATCTAACTCTATTTTTAACTGATGGTAAGCCAACGACACATAACGGAGATTCTTCTAGTTCTGGCGGTTCATTGGATAGTGCAGATTTCATCAATGCTATCGATGATTACCAACAAGTTGCTTCCAAAGGTACTGTCCGTGCTATTGGTATAGGTAACGGCATAAATGAAGACACGTTGAAGTTCTTCGATAACTCTGCTAACGATATTCAGAATCAGATGGTGGAGTTCGAGTTTGAAGATGCCATTACAGCTAAGAAGGGAGAATATAGCTATGATACAGTATTTAGTTTTGAACTGGCAGACACAAATCCACAGTCAGCAGTTTTAAGTTTCGATATTGAGGAAAGCGATAGTAAGGGCCTTGAGCAGGGCCGTTGGGGCACTGATACTGTAATATGGTGGCTAGTAGATAAAGATAATAATACAGTAGCATCTGGAGATCGTTTAGGAACGTCTTCGGTTACCGGATTGGCATCGGGTCAGTATAGTCTTATCGTACAAGTTGTTAATAACATATCGTGGCATCACGCTGACCAAGATAAGGTTACTGTTAGTGGTAATTTGTCTGTGGAGCTTCCCGCTGGCCAAGTCGACATTGTTAATTCAGGTGACGAACTCACAGCAGCGTTGATTGGCGAAACTTCAAATAGCGTACTTGCTGAGTTAGGAAATGACACGGTTCTAGGTGGACGTGGTGATGATATTCTGTTTGGTGATGCAATCAATAGTGATGACTTGCCTTGGGGTGTCGATGGTAATCCTATCAAACCATCAGACCTTAATGTTGATGCTGGTATTGAGGGAATAAAACGTTTCCTTAACGAAGTAAATGGTTCCGAGCCTACTCAAGAAGAGTTGTATGACTTTATTAAACAAAATCACGATGCTTATCGATTATTCGATGAAAGTAGAGGCGGTGACGACGTACTTGATGGTGGTGAAGGCAATGACATCCTATTTGGACAAGGTGGCAAAGACACCCTAATCGGCGGCTTAGGCGATGATATCCTAACTGGTGGTGAGGATGTTGATATCTTCAAATGGGTTGACCAAACACCTAATGATAACCGTACTGAAACAGACACGATTACCGATTTCCAAGTTGGTCAAGACCATATAGATGTATCGCAACTACTAACAGAAGATGACACTATGGAAAAACTCTTGGCTCACCTTTCTGTAGACAAGCTAGCCGATGATAAGTTGGAAATTCATATTACTGACTCGGATAAAGATATTACGATAACAGTTAATAGTGTTGATAGTTCCTTTAGTGGTATATCTGATGGCCAGGTCACAGGCGAGTCTCTCAATGACTTGATAAACTCATTGTTTACCAAACTTCCAGAAAGCAACTAAAACAAAAAGGGCCGCAAGGCCCTTTTTTAATGCTCGTTACTTAGGCTGTGTATCTTGCAGCATCAGTAAAAAGAAAGGGTTGACACCAAGTGTCAACCCTTCAAAACTTCTCGCTTCTCGCTTCTCGCTTCTCGCTTCTCGCTTCTCGCTTCTCGCTTAAAGCACTTTACAAGCAAATCCTTTCAGGTAGAAACCTTCTGGGTATGCGCTATCAGTCGGGTGGTCAGCAGCTTGTTCAAAGCGTTCAACAAACTTTACTTGGCGACCAGAATCTACCGCAGCATCAGCAATGACTTTTTGGAATAGTTCACCACTCATCAAGCCAGAGCAAGAGTAAGTCAGTAGTGTGCCGCCTGGCTTTAGAATCTGCATCGCTAGCATGTTGATATCTTTATAGCCATTCGCACCTGATGTCAGGTTGTTCTTGCTTGATACGAACTTAGGTGGGTCCATAACTACGACGTCAAATTTAGTACCTTGGTCGCGGTATTCGCGAAGTAGTTTGAATACATCGGCGTTAAGGAATACAGCGCGTTTTTTCGAAATATCAAACTCGTTTAGCTCAGCGTTGAATTTAGCGGTATCTAATGCCGGTTGAGATACATCCGCGTTGATCACGCGCTTAGCGCCGCCTTTTAAAGCGTAAAGACCAAAGCCACCAGTGTAAGAGAAGCAGTTAAGCACCTCTTTGTCTTTAACGTACTTCATTGACTGGAGACGGCTATCACGTTGGTCAAGGTAGAAGCCTGTTTTGTGGCCACCGATGATATCAACACTGATCTTGACGCCGTTTTCTTCAATAACTACTGACTTAGGTGGCTCTTCACCATGCAGAACACCTGTAGTTTGCTCAAGACCTTCTTTCTTACGTACCGCAACGTCTGAGCGCTCGTAAATATTGCACTCAGGGAATACCTCTAGAAGAGCTTCAACTAGTACTTGCTTGTTGAACTCAGCGCCAGCACTTAGAAGTTGGCAAACAAGGTAGTTTTGAAACTTATCGATGGTGATGCCAGGTAAGCCATCAGATTCAGCTGCCATCAAGCGGTAGCCCGTTAGACCGTCACGTTCGATGATATCTTCACGTAGTAGTTGAGCGTCTTGGATGCGTTTAACGAAGAATGATTTGTTAATCTCTTCTTTATCGAAGCTCCAAACTCGTGCGCGGATCTGTGAGCTTGGTGAATAAGCCGCTTTTGCCAGCCACTTTCCATCGTGTGAGAAAACATCCACAGTTTCGCCAAGTTTTGGTTCTCCTTCCACTCGATGAATGCCACGAGAAAACACCCAAGGGTGCTTACGGCGAAGGGACTTGTCTCGGCCTTTGACTAGATAGATAGCTGGAGTCATTGGGTTACTCAATAGGTTGTTTTTAAAGGAGAGGTATTTTCTAGGATGTGTATTGGAATTGCAAATAAAAGAGCCGCCTAGTGGCGGCTCAGATTGTTAAGCTTTTAGACCGGTAAGCAGAGCTTCCATTTGGTCACTTTGATTTCTCAATTGCTCGATGTTGGCATTGGTCGCATTAATCATGCTGCAGACGTTATCTGATTGGATGCGAATCTCTTCAACGCTTGCCGCAATGTTGTCAGCAACCACGCCTTGCTCCTCTGCTGCGGTGGCAATCTGAATGCTACTGTCTGAGATAGACTGGTTTTTCTCAGCAAGAGAACCAATCTCTACATCAACCTCAGACATTAATTGTTGACCTTCAGACGCGTTGGTTACTGTGGTTTCCATTAACTGAGTCAACGATTGGCTATTGCGTTGCAGCGCTTCGATCATGGTTTGGATCTCTACGGTTGCTTGCTGCGTGCGTCCTGCGAGAGCGCGTACTTCATCTGCAACAACCGCAAAGCCTCGGCCTTGTTCACCAGCACGCGCTGCCTCAATCGCTGCGTTAAGTGCGAGTAGGTTAGTTTGCTCAGAAATACCGTTGATAGTCGTCACGACTTCATCAATTTGAGCGGCGTTTGCATCTAGCTCCGCAACCGCTTCTGAAGCAGAGCGAATCTCATTAGACAGTTGTGAAATCGAGTTCAGTGTATGACCCACTTTCTGCTGACCTTGAGTTGCAACGCTGCGCGCATCTTCTGTTTGCGTACTTGAGTCATGGGCAAGGTTAGCAACTTCACGAATAGTTGAAGCCATTTGTTCAGTGGCACTTGCAAGGGAGTTTAAGTGCTCTTGCTGCGTTCCAGAGACATCAGCACTTTGAATGTTCGATTGATTCAAATCAGAGCTGATTTGCTGCATCAATGCGATTGACTCTTGAATCGAAATAACCAGGTTTTGCTCACGCTCGGCCACTTGGTCGATTGTGATGGCGATTTCGCTAAACTCGTCTCGTACCTTGAAGAAATTCATACGGCTAGTTAAATCACCACTTGCTAGCGTGCTTAATGCTTTGTTCATGGTAAACATTGCGCCGCCAATGAAGGTCATAATGTAGTAAACACCTAACGCAATAAGTGACAATGTAACAAGTACGATGGTGATATGTGTGGCAGACATTGAAGACCATAGGTTTTGGTCATGTGTTGCTACAATACTGAACTCGCCGCCATTAATGGCAATAGATCCTTGGCCTGAACCGAAGGTGATCGTGTCTGAGTTGTTGATGATTGAAGCAACTTGGCTCTGGGATAGGTTACCTGCTTCAATTAGGTCACGCATCAGAACCAACTCATCTTGATAGAGATGGTTGAGCATTTGATCCGCAGTGTTATCCAAAACGAGTGTAAGAACGACTAATGCAATCAAAGGGAGAAGGAAAAGAAGGTAGAACTTTTCCTGAATTTTGAGATGAATGAGATATTTGTCAATCCAACGAAATGGTATTTCTTTCATAATTATTATATCCAGTGAGAAAACCCATATGTCCATTATGGGTGATAATTAAAACCATCTAAATATATCACTGAGCAATGAATAGAGGTACATCGAATGCATGAAAGTTGTGAGAGGTTCACGGTCTCGGGGCTTGTTCAAGGTGTTGGCTTTAGATATTCGACATCTTATGAAGGGCAAAGGCTAGGTGTTACAGGTTATGCTAAGAACTTATACAATGGCGATGTCGAGGTTGTGGCGTGTGGTTTGCCGGAGCAAATTGAGGCAATGGCTCAGTGGCTTGAGCACGGCCCTAAGACATCAAGAGTGGAGAGTGTTGTAAGAGAGGCGATTCCATTCAAACCGTTTAAAGGGTTTAAGATTCTGTAGTGGGAAACTACAGAATCGTCTATAGCATTATAGGCATTTAGCCGGTTTTGGCAGGCCAGCGAGCTTGGTCGCTTGTTTTGCAGGACCTTGTTTGAATAGCTTGAACAGGTACTTACTATTGCCTTTTTCTGGCCCGTGCGCCTTTTCCATCGCTTTCACCAACATTCTGACTGCTGGCGATGTATTAAATTCCACATAGAAATCGCGAACAAAATGGACGACTTCTAAGTGTGCATCAGTCAATTCAATACCTTCTTGCTCGGCTAGGATACCAATCATTCCTTCTTCCCATTGGGTATGATCCAATAGGTAGCCCTGTGCGTCAGTTTCGATTTGTTTACCGTTGTACTCAAACATCTTACGATCCTAATAACATAGATATTCAATAGGGTAGCGCAGCATACCGTGATTAAACAATATCGCAAGTATGAAAAAGCCCGGCAGGGTTATCTGCCGGGCTTTTGGGTATCAATCAAATGAACGATTAGTCGTCGTTCATAATACCTAGAATGCTTAACAAGCTCGTGAACAGGTTAAGGATGTTTAGGTACATAGAAATTGTAGCACTTACGTAGTTTGTTTCTTCACCACGTACGATGCGGCTTGTGTCGTATAGAATAAAACCAGAAAACACAAGTGCAGACATGCTGCTGATTGCTAGTTGACCAATTGTAGAACCAACAAAGATGTTGATGATCGCGGCAACGATAACGATGATTAGACCTGCAATCAGGAAGTTACGCATGAAAGAGAAGTCTTTCTTGCTGCTGATTGTGTAAGCCGATAGACCTAAGAACACCATACCTGTCAAACCAAGAGCTTGAGCGATGATAGATGGTCCGTTAGCGATTGATGCGTAGTAAGTTAGCATTGGACCTAGAGCACCACCCATGAGAGTTGTGAACACGAAAGTCCATACAATACCCATTGATGAGTTAATGCTTTTTGGTAGTGCAAAGAAAAGAATACCGATAGCTGCAATTTGCATAACAAGAGCCATCATTGGTGAAATACCAATTGCCATTGTTGCCATTGCCGCTACTGCACTTGTTACTAACGTCATTGATAGCAAGAAGTAAGTGTTCTTAAGTGTTTTGTTGATCTCAAGTGTATTAGGAGCACTTGTAGAACGAGTAAACATAGGGCTGTTCATGATCTTCCTCGTAAGGTTTTATGTTTATAACTACATTTATGAGGTTGAATGGCCAAAAAATCAAGCCCCAATTAACGTTGTAGTAAATAAAATAATAATAGAAATAAAAACTTATGTATTTTGAAATATGTAACCTGATATTTCGTGGTCTCGTTGATTTTCTATTGCACCATTAAAAACTGCTGAGATGACGATTTAGTGAACGAAAATTAAAGAGGATTAGCAACGTTCGGCATTTTGGGTTTGAATCGGCATAAGCATTTCAGGCACAATAACTTAGGTTTGTCGAAAGCAATACCCACTACTTCATTGGACGCCCTTTGTGCTCAGTGGGTGTCTGCTACATAAGGTTATAAATAAATGGATGTAAATGGCTATATATGTAGTGGTCAACTAAAATTGGGACTGTTCTAAGTTTCCCACACTGAGTGAACTTTACGCGGCTTTGAGCCTACAGGTTTAGAGGCGGGTTTCAACGTAATCCGCTTCGTAACAATGTTTTTGGTACGCACATAGCTAAGCCTATAGGTGCAAGTCCACAACGCAATACTTTAGGCAAGGTATTCGCGGTTGTTTGCACCTTAACGGGGTGTTTTCTTTGAGAACCTCAAGTTACTCTAAGTCTATGACACTGCAGCGGATAGAGAGAGTGCTTACTGCAGCTCCAGCAGATAGACTTCGAATAAACTGAAGTGATTTTGCTAGATCTTGTGTTTCAATTTTTAAATTATTATCAATGCGCCCATCATTCGTCATATCAGTATCTACGACGCTAGGGCATAAACAGCAGACCTTTACCCCAAAAGGAAGAAGCTCGTGATAAAGCGATTGGCTATAGCTAACAATTGCAGCTTTTGTGGCTGAATATGCCGCAATCTTAGGGACTGGCGCCAAACCCGCAGTCGAGCCTAGGTTGTATATTTCTCCGTAGCCTTGCTGTTTCATCTTCTCAGCAACCAAATTACAAGCAGTGATTGTAGATAATAGGTTTACATTTACCAACTCAGAAAGCTTAGCTAGGGAAAGGTTAGTATTACCAGCGGCTAAGACACCAGCGCTGTTAACCATAACATCAATGTTTCCTCGCTCTTTTATGATTGATTTGATTGCGGTTTCAACTTCTGATGGATTGTTGAAATCGACGGACATTGTGTCCACGAGGCATGAGGAATACTGGGACGTTAGCTCTGCTTTAGCCTGCTCAAGGTTTTCTGTATTTAAAGCAAGTAATACTAAGGAGTATCCTTCCTGAGCAAAGTAATGAGAAATAGTTTTTCCAATCCCGCGACTAGCGCCAGTGATTATGGCAACTTTAGACATAATGTATCCCTAAATGATGGAATAAGCGTATTGTCGGGTAATGTACTAAATAGTTTCCCTAATTCGAACTGATTTTTGCATGAAGGGATAACAAACCGTTTAAAGCCACTTAACAGAGCGTTATGATTTTTATCGAAATAGGGAGGTTGTATGGCAATGTCGTTTAAGAGTCAGAGGCTGGCAGTATATGAGGTCTCTGGAGAGTTTGATTTGTCTAAACACTCCGAAACACTCCGATTTGCTAGAGCGAATACCTCACATTCTCACACCCGCTGTCGTAGGAAATCTGCCTCCATATTTTTATGATATAGCGTCTAGTGAGCAGGCTAGGATCTGGCTTGCTCGAATGTTGTTGGAGAGCCGCTTACTTCAGGTGGAAAACAACAATCATAAACTAATTGGCTTTTTGTTCGCCTACGTAGAGAACGACAACAGCGCCCATATTGGTTATTTACTCGCTGAAGAATACTGGGGGCAAGGGTTGGCTAGTGAATTACTACAAGGTTTTGTTGATGAAGTCGTGAAATCCGAACCATGGGTAAAGCTCGTTGGCGGCGTTGACCACTCCAATGTTGCATCTGCCAAGTTACTTGAAAAGTTAGGTTTTGTAGAGCACGCTGTTACTGATAATGGTGTGGTTTTCTATGAATATGCGATTTCCCGACCATAATCATATTGTTTGTCCCCTTCAATACTAGTTTGTTTTGTGTCTGCCGTACAATGCTGTAGGTTGGGTAGCGTTTTGTCCACTACGTGATTTAGAGTTATGTTCTAAGGGGAAATTATGATTTATACGACAACAGAAACCGTTCCTGGTAAGGAAATTGAAGCGGTATTGGGCATTGTTAATGGAAATGTGGTCCAGTCTAAGCATGTTGGCCGAGATATCATGGCTGGCTTGAAAGGTATTGTCGGTGGTGAGCTTAAAGGTTATACCGAGATGTTGATGGAAGCTCGTAATATAGCAGTTGAACGATTAATAGAAGACGCTCAAAAGTTAAATGCAGATGCAATAGTGGGAATACGATTTACAACTAGCTCTGTTACTGATGGGGCATCAGAAATACTCGTGTTTGGTACGGCCGTTAAGCTTCGCACGTAACAAGCATTGAGAGTGGTCTGATGCTTGGTATTTTCAGTTTGAATCAGCTTTAGTGGCGACGATACAATGGTTTTAGCGACGTGTTGGGTGTTGCTTATTCCCTAATTGCTAGCTGGCTTACGACTTAGAAGCCAGCTATATCAATGTTTTACCTATTCTATTTTGGCAAAACCATCACTGACTTCAAGTTCGAGTTTAAGTCAAAGTGAGTATTGACCTTTATATCATCCTTTTTGAATACGACATCATCAAAGTCCGTCATAGCGATCTTAAAGCCATTCTGTACGAATAGAGTTGTGACAGGTGTTCTTTTACTGCTTTTGATAGCTGACTTAAATAATTTATCCATGGCAATTTACCTTCATTTAGGGAGCTGTAACTAAAATAGCCACCTATCTGTATGAGATCAATTGCACATTTGATTTGAAAAATTTATGGTAATGGCAAGAAATATTTAGGTATTCATAGTGACAATTAGGGGCTTAGTGTGTGTGGCTTGGGATAATGTGTTGAGGCAAATTTTGTGCACATTATCTCGTTGTTTTGATTAGTGAGTTATTCATATAACTCTTGAATGTCATAAAGGCTTACAAATTCAGCTAACAATTAAACTGGTCAGGTTTGCAACGTTTGGCGAATCGGCGTGTGAAAAGGAGTAAAGAATGAGTAAGGAAGTGCGAGTGGGCGTGGCAGCAGTCATTCTACGTGAAGGACGAATTTTACTTGGAGAGCGTATTGGCTCCCATGGTGCGCATACTTGGGCGACTCCTGGTGGGCATCTTGAATTGGGTGAAAGTATTGAAGAATGCGCAACGCGGGAAACACTGGAAGAGACAGGCTTAGTTGTAGACTCGTTTGAGAAATTTAGCTTCACTAACGATATCTTCGAAAAAGAAGGCAAGCACTATGTGACGTTGTTCGTTGTCGCCTCGTGTTCTCGTGGTGAGCCTAAGGTAACTGAAGCACATAAATGTAAACAGTGGAAATGGTTCGAATTAGATGAACTCCCAGAGCCGCTGTTCTTGCCTCTGACTAATTTGTTAAAAGAACCCGTAAGCCTCCGTGCGTTTACTTAGCAATCAGCTTTAGTGATGGCGGTACGTAGACGAAGTCCTTATTGAGAGGTTCTTATAGATATTGTTCATATATACGCCTTGGTGAACTTATATTTAAACACAGAATAGGACTATATAGGGAAGGATAAATGGCACTTAGAGCGTTTGAAAAAACAGACTACGACTTGCTAATCCGTTGGATTGATTCTGAAGAACTCAATTATCAATGGGGTGGACCAAATTTCGACTTCCCTTTAGATAGTAATCAGCTCGATAAACATTGTGCTAAGCCGGAGGTCATTTCCTTTGTTTTTGTGCATGAGGGAAGCAGCGCTGGCTACGTCGAGTTATTCAGGCTCTCGGAGTCAAAGTTACGGGTTTGCCGTGTATTTATATCGAATGAGTTTCGTGGTCAGGGCATTGCAAAACGGATGCTTGAGCAATTAATCGAATTGGCGAAAATAGAGCACAATGCTCAAGTTCTATCGCTGGCGGTTTTTGAGCGTAATACGGTGGCGAAGAATTGTTATGAATCGTTGGGTTTTCAGGTGACCTCACATCAATCTGGTACTCGTTCTTTTGATGGTGAAGCTTGGGATCTTTTGTTAATGGAAAAGCGGCTTTGACCAGTACATGAGGTTAATTCGTAACGACAATAGAATGCTAACCTTTATACAAAGACAAATTGACAGTTGGCCGTATCTATATCAGAGTGACTGTATGAAATTTAATCTAGATCAACTTAACCAGCGAATTATCATCATTCCTTAGGAATGGTGGGCTTTTGGTATACTTGGAATAAATCGATCCCACCCTAGAAGGTGGGTTTTCTTTTTCTGCCTTTTGGGAATGAGTCTCTCGGAGGTGTTTAAATGAAAAAAGTAGCCGTTTTTGGTAAGCCAGGTAGCGGGAAATCAACAGTAAGTAAAGCATTAGCGTCAGCGTTAGGTTTACCGCTTCATCAACTAGACTCAATCGTTTACAAACCCAATGGTGAGTTTGTCGCGCGAAAAGAGTTTGATGCTACCCACAATGATATTCTGCGCTCAGAAGCGTGGGTGATCGATGGTCTGGGCCCAATCACTTCCTTTAATGAGCGTTTAGCGGCCGCAGATACTCTTATTTACATCGACTTGCCATACTCAGTTAGTTATTGGTTTGTGACCAAGCGACTTTTGAAAGGACTCTTGGTAAAACCAGAGGGCTGGCCGGATGGAAGTTCAATACTAAAAGGTACGCTGAATAGCTATAAGACACTCAAATTATGCCCGAAGTTTTGGAACGATGACTTTTTGTCTAAGTTGATGGAACACAAGAGCAGTAAAGAAGTCTATGTCATCAAAACAGTATCTGAATTGAATGATTTTGTTCTAACACAAACTAAATAGCGCGCATTGAGTAACCGGAGCGTTTCCATTTCAGCTATACGAAGTTTGAATTTTGGAGAACTAAATGGACATTTTGAAAGTATCCGAAAGATTAATGTCGATGGACGAAAGTTCATGGCAACGGCACTCAAACCCCTTGAGCGTCTATTCGCGGTTTTCAATTCTACCTCTATTTACTGTGACCATAGCAGTAAGAGAGTATTTGGGTTGGTGGACTCTGGCGGCTGTGTTACTCGTGTCACTATGGACATGGTTGAACCCTAGGCTATTTTCAGCCCCGAAAACGACGAATAACTGGGCGTCGATGGGGACTTTTGGTGAGCGAATTTATCTTAATCGTCGCGGCGAGAATCTAATCCCTGGTCACCATTTACGCATGTGTAGGTGGATAATTGGCCTTCAATTTTTGGGCTTGCCATTTTGGTTATATAGTCTTTATTCAATGAGCTATCCCTTAATGCTTTTGAGCACCTTGTGGCTAATGATGACCAAGGTGTGGTTTGTAGACAGAATGGTGTGGCTATATCAAGATGTAAAAGACCGCGATCCTGTCTATCTATCGTGGTTGAAGTCTTAGTATCAGTCATTAGGATACTCATGGTTAATATTGAAAGTGAACCAAATCATAACGTTATGAGCCTTTTCCTTTCAGTCTAAATCAAACAATGTTTAAGAAGGTCTTTGAGTACTAGGCGTTTATGTAAATAGGAGACAATGATGAGTTCAGAAAGCATTAAAAATGTGGTCTTTGATATTGGAAACGTGATGGTGCGTTGGGCGCCTTTGGAAATAGTGAAGCTGACATTCGGTGAAATCCAATCTCCGGAGGAACTGGCAAAACGCATCTTTCAGTCTGAAACTTGGCTAGATCTTAATAAAGGCTTCATTTCTGAAGCTGATGCTAAGGCGCAGTACAAACAGTTATTAGATTTGTCTGACTTGGAATGTGAGCGCCTATTTTACTATGTTAAGCGAACACAGATCCTTGTTTATGGTTCAGTCGATCTTCTTAAACGCGTTAAGTCATCAGGCTACAACGTTTATGCGTTAACAGATAATGTCCACGAGATTGTCTCCTACCTAAAATCAGAATATTCATTCTGGACGTTATTTGATGGTGCGACGGTATCGGCGGAACTAGGCCTGCTAAAACCGCAAGCTGAAATATATCAATCATTACTAACTCAACATAAGCTAGCTGCGTCAGAAACTGTATTTATCGATGATATGCCAAACAATGTGGAGGGTGCTAGAGCAGTTGGTATCGCAGGGATCCAATTTGAGAACGTGGCTCAATGTGAAGAAGAGCTGAAAGCACTGGGGCTGTCTTTCTAGGCTACTAATCAAGTGCTTTAAAGAGCCCTTAATTTTTCGCGCTTATACACTATGAACGTTAGAAATTAGCGAGGTTGGAATGAAAGGGAGCTTAGATTAGCTAGCTCCCTATTTGGGCGTTTAGTTTTGAGCGAATTTAACTCGAATCTTGCTCTTAGCTACGTCAGTCAGGTTTAAGCTATTCAAAGCTGTTTTTGCTTCAGTTTCATCAGGCATTTCAAGGAAAGCAAAGCCCTTAGATTGACCTGTTTCCTGATCTAGAACTAAATCACATTGGGTAACAGTGCCATGAGCAGAGAAAAGAACTCGAACTTCGTGTTCTGTTGTAGTACGAGCTAGATTGCGGACTAAAAGTTTCATAATATTTTGCCTAGTGTAAATTGCAGTCCAATTGTCTCAGGTATAAGGGTGTAAACCAAGAAAAGTTTGTATTCAATATGGGGGTAATGCTCTTTAACAGTGCATTATTTTGCTTGTTAACGTTTGGCTGCTTGTGAAGCTAAGAATGAGCTCATATTTCAGAGCTCATCAAGTTGGCTTAAGGATGAGTGATGAGTTGTCCATCTTCTGTCGTTAGAAGGCTAGCCTTACCTTGTTCAATGAGCTGTGCAGCATAAGATGGCGTCACGGTTTGAATTTCACCTTTTTCTCTGCTTACTAACGCTTCCCACGCTTGGTCTTTATATTTTCCTGCTTGGGTGTACTTAATGAGTACTTTCATAGATTCTCGCTCCGGTGAGTTAGACGTGCTACTAACATTAGTAAGTTTGTTGTCGTTGCGCACCTGTTAAATATGGAACATTAGATTAACTAAATGGCAGGTAGTTTTGAGCTAGGTTGCAATAGTGCTTGTTGAGCGCTGGTTGAAGTAGCGAGGCAGGCTTACTTATAGCTTTCTGGCAATAGCGCGTGGCCAGTGTATTCCGTTAGGTAGACGAGGGCGTCAATGACACGAATAGGCGTTAACAAGTTATCTTCATTACAATCATCTAATTCGAATGTTAGGTAAAGTCGATCACATTCCACCTTAAGAAATAAGTTTCCTTGTGGTGCTCTGTCTTGGGTTAGAGCGAACGCACCAACACCGATAAAGTGCGAACTTTTCAGATTTCTAGTTGCGTATATATCACAGTTTAATCGGTGGGAAAGCGTTAAAAAGTCGAGAAGCAGGTTAATTTGGTCGTCTGAAACGTTATCGAGCGCTCTCATATGCGGTTCTTTGCAGAAACGCTCTAAATAGTTAATCATTTCGTCGATATCGTTATTAAATAGCATCGCAGTTTGTCCGTAATGTAAGCGTCGCGATTGTACCTGTAGCGTAAGCACATAACAAAATATTTAGAACCACTTGCAGACAACGAAAAAGGGTGACCGAAGCCACCCTTTGTTACATCGATTATAGGCAATTAATGGTGCAGAATCTGCGCCAAGAAGTTTTGAGTACGATCTGACTGAGGATTTTCAAAGAAATCAACTGGGTTGTTCTCTTCGATAATCTGGCCAGCATCCATAAAGATAACCCTATCAGCGACCTCTTTTGCAAAACCCATCTCGTGAGTTACACAAAGCATCGTCATCCCTTCTTCGGCAAGCTCGACCATAACGTCAAGTACTTCACGTACCATCTCTGGGTCAAGCGCTGATGTTGGTTCGTCAAACAGCATAACTTGTGGGTTCATACATAGAGAGCGAGCAATAGCTACACGCTGCTGCTGACCACCTGATAGTTGGCCTGGATACTTTTCGGCTTGATCTGGGATCTTAACGCGCTCAAGGTATTTCATCGCAATCGCTTCAGCTTCTTGCTTAGGCATTTTCTTCACCCAAATAGGCGCTAGAGTACAGTTCTCTAACACCGTTAGGTGAGGGAAGAGGTTAAAGTGCTGAAAACACATACCAACTTCACGTCTGACAGCTTCAATGTTTTTCAAATCTTCAGTCAGTTCGTTACCAGAAACGAAGATGTGACCTTTCTGATGCTCTTCAAGACGGTTAATACAACGAATCATCGTTGATTTACCTGAGCCTGAAGGGCCACAAATAACAATCTTTTCGCCTTTCTTAACGTCAAGATTGATGTTCTTTAGTACGTGAAATTCACCGTACCACTTGTTCATATCCTTTAGCTGGATCATGTAATCTTGTTGTTGCGTCATAATACGTCCTTGAGCTAATTATCGTTTGTGACCGGTGTGAAGTTTGTTTTCAAGCCAAATCGAATATCTCGACATGCCGAAACAAAATACCCAGAACACTAACGCGACAAATACATAACTTTCAGTTGCAAAGCCTAACCACTCTGGGTCGGTGTTTGCTGCCTGACCGATACCGAGTACATCAAACATACCGATGATAAGTACAAGACTGGTATCTTTAAATAGACCGATGAAGGTGTTCACAATTGAAGGAATAGTGATCTTAAGTGCCTGCGGCAAAATGATCAGCCCCATCTTCTTCCAGTAAGTTAGACCTAGTGCATCAGCAGCTTCATATTGACCTTTAGGGATTGCCTGTAGACCACCACGAACTACCTCTGCCATGTAGGCTGCACTGAACATCACCACACCAACCAAAGCACGAATCAGCTTGTCTGTTTCAGAACCTTCGGCTAAGAAAAGCGGAAGCATTACTGATGCCATGAATAGAACAGTGATAAGAGGAACGCCACGCCATACCTCAATATACACGGTACACATACTGCGAATAATTGGCATTTCAGAACGACGGCCAAGTGCGAGGGCAACGCCAATGGGTAGTGAAACAACAATACCTACTAATGCGATAATGAGCGTCACAAGTAAGCCACCCCACTTGTGTGTGTCTACAACCTCTAAGCCAAATACGCCACCATATAGCAAAGCTGCAATGATAAATGGATAGATGTTGACGAAGAACAGCCAAATCCATAAGCGTTTCGGTGTTTTTTCATAAGCAAGTAGAGCCGTGAAAATCGCCAAAGTGATGTAAAATAGGCGAGGGCGCCATAACTCTTCTTGTGGGTAGAAACCATACATGAACTGTTCCCAGCGCACGCTGATAAATACCCAACAAGCCCCATCTTTGCTACATGCATCACGCGTTGTGCCAACCCAGTCTGCGTTTAAAAATGCCCAGTCAAAGATGTTCCAAAGAAGCATGAACGCAAGGTAACCAAGGATAACAGTAACGACAGAGTTAACTGGACCGTTAAATAGATTTTTACGCAGCCAGCCTACAGCGCCCACTGTGTTAGCTGGTGGCGGAAGGTCAGGCTGAAATTGATGAATACTCATGCTATCTCTCCACTAGCGCTACTTTACGGTTATAAATGTTCATCAGTGCTGATGTCAGCAAGCTGAGAGTCAGGTAGACACCCATTGTCATGGCGATGATTTCGATCGCTTGACCTGTTTGGTTGAGTGTTGTCCCTGCAAAAACCGAAACTAAGTCAGGGTAGCCAATTGCCATCGCAAGGGATGAGTTCTTGGTTAAGTTCAAGTACTGACTTGTTAGTGGTGGGATGATGATTCTTAATGCCTGAGGAATAACAACAAGCTTTAAGGTACGTGAGCGCGGTAATCCAAGCGACATCGCTGCTTCCGTTTGACCATGGTTAACCGCATTGATACCAGAACGAACAATTTCAGCGATGAAAGAAGCCGTATAGATACTTAATGCGAGTAACAGTGCTGCGAGCTCAGGAATGATGCTGATACCGCCACGGAAGTTGAATCCTTTTAACTCAGGAAGTTCCGCTGAAATAGGAGAACCCATCAAAAAGTAAACAATGGTAGGAAGTACAATACAAAGCCCAAGTGCAATACGACCCATAGGCGTTTGTTGACCTGTTAACTTCTGTTTGTTCTTAGCCCAAATGCCGATGACAATCGAAGCGATGACACCCGCGATAAACGTAGCGACAACGAACGATGAGCCTTCTTCAAAAATTGGAGCAGGGAAGTACAGGCCTCGTACATTGAGGAAGATGGCCTCACCTAAGCTTAGACTTTGCCTCGCTGATGGTAGAGCTTGCAGTACTGCAAAGTACCAAAAGAAAATTTGCAGTAGTAACGGAACGTTACGGAATATCTCGATGTAAACCGCAGCTAATCGGCTAACTAACCAGTTAGATGATAAACGTGCGATACCCATGATAAAACCAATCACGGTTGCGAGAATAATACCGAAAAAGGAAACTAAAGCGGTGTTTAGTAGACCGATGATGAAAGTTCGGCCATAAGAGTAGGTTTCATCGTATTCAATCAGCGTTAGGCCAATCCCAAAGCCGGCTTCTTGATCGAGGAAATCAAAACCCGTGGCTATACCGCGAGCTTCTAAGTTGGTGAGTGCATTATTGACAATCGTGTAAAAGAAAAAAACAAGCGCTGTAATCGCAATGATCTGGAATACAACTGCTCGAAAGGTGGGATTGTATATAAGGTTAGCGTTCTTAGCCGGTCCGTTATCCGCGCTCGACGCCGTATTAGTAGGTTTCATACAACTATAACCTCAAATCCATTTTTTATTAAAAAGGGCGGCCAAAACCGCCCATTTTGTGTTGTAACTTTAAAAGTTAACGGATTGGTGGAGCGTACATGAAGCCGCCTGCATTCCACAGAGCGTTCACGCCACGAGAGATTTGCAGAGGTGAACCTTCACCAACTGTACGCTCGAAGCTCTCACCGTAGTTACCTACTTGTTTAATTACTTGGTAACCCCAGTCATCACGGATACCTAGGCCTTTACCTTTAGGGCCATCGACACCTAGGATACGTTTGATGTTTGGATCTTTAGACTTCAGCATTTCGTCAGCATTCTTAGAGGAAATACCGTACTCTTCTGCGTTCACCATTGCAGCAAGTGTCCACTTAGCAATGTTAAACCACTGGTCATCACCTTGACGAACTACTGGGCCTAGTGGCTCTTTGGAAATGATTTCTGGTAGTACTTGTGCTGAAGACGGGTCTTGAAGGTTTAGACGAAGAGCGTAAAGACCTGATTGGTCAGTTGTTAGTACGTCACAACGGCCAGCATCGAAACCTTTAGATGTTTGAGCTGCTGTATCAAATACAACTGGCTTGTAAGACATACCGCTATTACGGAAGTAGTCTGCTAGGTTAAGCTCAGTCGTTGTACCAGACTGAACACAAACAGAAGCGCCATCTAGCTCTTTAGCACTTGTCAGGCCAAGATCTTTCTTAACCATGAAACCTTGACCGTCGTAGTAGTTAACACCGACGAAGTTAAGACCTAGTGCTGTATCACGGTGTAGCGTCCATGTTGTGTTACGAGAAAGCACGTCGATTTCACCAGATTGTAGGGCAGTGAAACGCTCTTTTGCTGTTAGCGGTACGTATTTAACTTTTGTCTTATCGCCCAAAACGGCAGCTGCAAGACCTTGACAGTATTCTACGTCGATGCCTTCCCATTCGCCTTTAGAGTTCGGGTTAGAGAAGCCTGGCAAGCCAGTACTTACACCACAAGTTAAGAAGCCTTGTTTAGTTACTTTATCAAGCGTGCTATCTGCTGCAGAAGCGCTAGTAGACATCAGTGCAGTAGATGCTGCTACAACTGAAGCAAGAAGTGTTAGTTTATGTGCCATTTGTATCCTTCCTGTATGATCCGTGTTAAATCGAGATTTCTCGATGCAACGATTAAGCTCTGTTGTGTTTCATTATTTGTTTGGTTGCAGTGCTCTTTATTGAGTCTTTGTTAAATCAACCAGTTATAAGCGTAGGAAAGGAATTGTGTTTTCACAACTCTATAATTTAAAAAGATTTTTGAATGAACTCACATTTCCTGACAGACATTAGAATGGCGAAATGTTACGACAATGTAAACAGTGTATAAGTTCACAAAATAGAAACGACAGACTGGTGTGATAAAATTATCAATGATTTTAGATTTGATAATTATACAAACCCTAGATGTCTGGAATATTTAACTAAAGATCGATGAAAATTTGGTTATATGTCGGTCAGGTGAAAGAAAGGGCATCTACGTTATCGCTTGTTTTTGGTAGTATCAGTAGAACAGCCCCTTATACACATCAAGGAATGAAATGCAGTATTTTCCTCTATTCGTGAATTTGAACCATAAACCCGTCTTAGTCGTTGGCGGTGGCGAAGTCGCGAGTCGCAAAGTGGATAGCCTAGTGAGGGCAGGAGCGAGTGTAACGATCGTCTCCCCTCAAGTAGAAAATTATTTGAGTCAATTGATCGACAAAGGTGAGTGCCAGTGGATTCAGGGCTTCTATTCTGAAGAATTGCTTGAAACGTCTTACGTACAGGTTTGGGCGACAACAGATAACCCTAGTTTGAATCATCAGGTACACCGTGATGCGAAGCGCAAAGGAATTTTAGTCAATGTCGTTGATGATTTACCCTATTGTGATTTTATTACCCCTTCGATGATTAATCGTGGCCGCATTCAGCTCGCGATTTCTAGTGGTGGTGCAGCTCCTGTTTTAATACGTAATATGCGCGAGAAGATAGAAGCGGTATTACCGCAAAACTTATCGTTGCAGGCAGATTTTGCTGCGTCCAAGCGCAATGATATAAAAGAAAAATTGCCGACCGTCGATGAGCGTCGTAAGTTTTGGGAAATGTTCTTTGCCCGCCCAGATGTCGATAATGCCAGTACCAATGCTATTTTAGAAGCGGCGTATAAAAATGCGCTAGAGGTAGGCTTTAGCCGTAAAGGGTCAGTGACCTGGATAGAACATGGTAATGATGTAGAGCTACTGACGCTAAAAGCGTTACGATTGATGCAACAAGCAGAAATCGTGCTATTCGATAGTCAATGCCCGTTCGCGTTTGTGGATTTAGTTAGACGGGATGCAGAGCGTCTAGAATTTGCTAATCAAGCGGACTTATCCACCCAGATAGAAATCGCTAAGAACGAAGATAAGCGGGTAGTGGTGTTGTTGGCTCCTCACTCGACGAACGTCACCTTTATACAAGGTTCGGACACAATCATCTCACTGGGAAGTCAAAAATAAAAAAGGCCAGATACGAAATCGTATCTGGCCTTTTTCTTTGAACTAGCTTGAGTTAGTGTTAGTCACGGAAGTTTTCGTATTGGAACGGTTGACCAAGCTCTGCATCGCGAATAAGGGCGATAACCGCTTGTAGGTCATCACGCTTTTTACCCGTCACGCGAACTTTCTCGCCTTGAATTGAAGCCTGAACTTTCATTTTGTTGTCTTTAATTAACTTAACGATCTTTTTCGCCATTGGCGTTTCGATGCCTTGTTTAAAGAGAACAATTTGATGCCAGTTTTTGCCTGTTGCTTCTTCGCTTTTCGCATCCATTGAATTTGCATCAACACCGCGCTTCGCTAAGTTTCCGCGTAAAATGTCACGCATTTGCTTAAGCTGGAAGTCACCTTCGGCGTTTAATCTAACAGACTCGTCTTTTTGCATTTCAAAAGATGCTTCAACACCACGGAAATCAAAACGCGTTGATAGTTCACGTGAAGCATTATCGACTGCATTACGAAGTTCTACTGAATCGACTTCAGATACAATATCAAATGATGGCATGTTGGAATCCTTTTAATTATGAACGGGCTTTGACTGCGTTAGCTAACATTTCAAGCATGGTACGTGTGTCTTCCCAACCTAAACATGGGTCGGTAATCGACTGTCCGTAAGTAAGGTTGTCTAGGTCATTCATTGGCTGATTGCCTTCAAGGATGAAGCTCTCTGCCATGATACCTGCGACTTGATTCTTACCTGACTTGATTTGCTCACAGATGTCTTTTGCGACATCCAACTGCTTACGGTGCTGCTTTTGGCAGTTAGCGTGGCTGAAATCAACAACCAAACGTTCAGGTAAACCGAATTCGCCAAGTTGCTTACATGCCGCATCAACAGATTCAGCATCGAAGTTAGGGCCTGTTTCACCACCACGTAGAATCACGTGACCAAATGGGTTACCACTGGTGCGATAAACAGTCATACGACCATTTTTATCTGGTGAGTAGAAGTAGTGAGATGCCTGAGATGCCCGAATTGCATCAATTGCGATTTTAATGTTGCCGTTCGTACCGTTTTTAAATCCAACAGGGCAAGATAACGCAGACGCCATCTCACGGTGGATTTGTGATTCTGTAGTACGAGCGCCAATCGCGCCCCAAGTGATAAGATCAGCGATGTACTGACCCGTAATCATATCTAGGAACTCGGTCGCAGTCGCAAGGCCAAGTTTGTTGATATCTAAAAGCAATTTGCGCGCTTTGTTTAAGCCAGCTTCAAGAGCGTATGAACCATCAAGGTTAGGGTCGGTAATCAGACCTTTCCAACCAACAACAGTACGTGGCTTTTCAAAGTACGTACGCATAACGACGAAAAGTTCATCTTTGTATTGCTCTTGAATTGCCGCTAGGCGCTCAGCGTAATCAATAGCAGCTTCCGTATCATGCACTGAACAAGGGCCGACGATCACCAATAGGCGTTGGTCTTCCCCTGAAAGAATGTTTTCAATTTGACGACGTGACTGTGCAATGCGTTCTGCGACTTCGTCCGTAATCGGATGCGCGCTTCCTAGTTCTGCCGGAGTTGGCATTGGACCCAGTGGTTGGGTTCTTAATTCATCGGTTTTAAGTGGCATACCACAGCCTGTATTTCTATTGCGAAGCGGTAAAGATAGCGGAAACGAACCTAGGAATAAACCACTTATCGTCAATCTTATCTCTATCGGTGTGTAAATCTGAAAAATTATGCACTTAGGTAAAGTAAAAATGCTGATCTACCCTTGTGTTAGAGTAAGTCGAGCGGTATGTTGAAGGTTATAAACACAACAAAATGTTTGCACGGAGCAGTAATGAGTCAAAATAGTTCGAGCAGTTTGCATCCTTCCTTAAATATTGGTGAGTCACTACCAAAACTAGATACGGAATTTGAGGGCTCTCATTTGTTTGTATCTTTATCTGAATTGATTCTAGAACATGTTTTTTATCATCCAACTTATGGTGAATCGAAAGAACCATTGGATGAGATAGAAATCGCCTCAATCAACTCTATTTTAGGTGAATTGGACGTTGAAACGCACTTTGTATCAACGCTAACAGAGCAGATCCTTTCAGCAGTTAAGCCTAGTCATACAGCCGTCCGTGTGAGTTTAAGTGGTGCAGATAGCGACAGCTTTAGCTCACTGCTTGGCGGCAAAGTAGAGCTGGATGAAACTAACCCAGCACTTGGTGTTAGAGGTGTTTCACGATTTGCTGCCCAACCATTTAATCATCAATTTGCTCTTGAATGTAAAGTTATCAAGGCGTTGCAGGCACAAGATTGCAATGTAGAGGTCGTGGTTCCTTTTGTACGTGGGCTTTCTGATGCAGCAAAAATCATTGATTTACTTGCCGAGCAGGGACTTCCTCGTGGGTTAAATGGGTTCAAGGTGCTGTATACCGTTGATGTGCCAGCAGGCGCGCTACTTTCAGAAAAGTTACTGCATTACTTTGATGGTGTTGTCATTAATCTGGAAAACCTTGCACAATTTACACTTGGCATCGACCGCCTAAGTGAAGAGCTTGAATACCTTTTTGATCCTCAAAGTGATGCGGTTATCCAACTGATAGAGCAAGTGGTTAAGTCGGCTCATAGCAGTAATAAACCTGTTGTTCTTTGTAGCAATGCTTTAGAGCAATATGCTCGTATTCAAGAGACAGTAGCAGAATATGATAATGTAGACGCGGTGGTGACGCCGTAACTTTACATGTTTAAGATGGTCACTGTTTTACAAGGTCAATGTTAACAAATTGTTGACATTGGCCTTTTTTCATTATCAACTAGTCACATACTCACTGGTCGGACTAGTCGCATGTTATCTCCGCTTACTAAAGCAAACCTATACCTAAACTACTTTGGTTTTTTCAAAGTTCCCTTCATATGGTTAGCAAGACCAAAAATTCTGCATCTCGATGAAGAGCGAGTCGAAGTTAAGATTCCGATCAGACGACGGACAAAGAACCATTTAAACAGCATGTATTTTGGTGTTTTAGCGGTTGGGGCTGATGTTGCTGGTGGTTTTATGGCAATGAGCAAAGCTCAAGACAGTGGCAGAAAGGTGTCATTAGCGTTTAAAGCTGTAGAGGGGCAATTTTTGAAGCGTCCTGAAGCGGATGTTCATTTCATATGTGAAGATGGCAAACAGATCGATCAAATGCTTAAGCGAACGTTTGATACCGGAGAGAGGGTGAATGAAGCGGTAAAAATCACCGCCATATGCCCATCACTCCATGGCGATGAGCCAATGGCGGAGTTCTATCTTACTCTGTCACTGAAGCGAAAGGGTGATTAACCTCTTCCACTTCCATTTGCTCGACAGCGACGATTTTGCTTCGATTTAAAACAATCTTCCAACGGTAGTATTTTACTTGGCCGTTGTGATTGTTTTCCTTGGCAATCAAATTGATAAGATGGCGTTTCTCTACAGACTCGCGACTAACCTGGCCGTTGTTATGCGTGTAGACTTTGTTCGAGCCTTTGTCCATCAAGCGGGTAAGCTCGCGCATGCTTACTAGTATTGATTCTCTTGTTTCCTCATAACCACTCATGAACTTTGACGTCGACATCTCAGTCTTTGAGCTGTAGTGAAGGATCTGTTCTTCTCTTTGCACCACACGCTTTTTTCGGATCGACTTAATGCGGTCAGGTAACTTATCAAGAACCTTGTAATCTAGCCATTCAAGCTTTTGTCCAACGGCTTTTTTGGTTGTTGGGTCTAAGTACAATTTACGCCATTTAGGGCGACCTTTACGAATCCATCGCCACATAACGTCGCGAAGGTCATCTTTAAAGATCTCACGCAATGCGTAAACGAATGACATTAAAACGATAAACGAAGCGGTGATTTCACCCCAGTAGTCACGAGCAAGAATCGCGGTGATGGTAACGAATACCATGACGAAGCCAGTTGCTCCGCCTTTAACAACGCGTTTCATGTTTTTACCCAGTGATTGAGTTTTTTCCTGTAGAACAACAGGGTGCTCAATCAATCGGCGTAGTAAGCGCATTTTATTACTTAGTCGCGTTACGTCGTCACGTACACTCTTCGAGTTATAGTTATTTAGCTTACGATGAGCGGCTTCTTTTTCGACGATCGCCAGTAAGCTCTCTTTCAAGCTTTTATATTCGCTATCGCGAGGCATGTGCGCCACCAGCGACATCAGGCGTTGGCCGGTATACCAAGACAAGTAGTTATCGATATTGGCATAGTAGCGCTTTAAGCTTTCTTCGTAAGGGATACCACGACGTAGCTTTTTAAGGATATCGAGCGATAGTTTAATGACTTCGTCGACTTCGTCAGTCGTGACACTTTCTTTATTGTGCTTGTTGAGCTCGTTAACCGCTTTATCTAACGCGATGACGTATTGATAGGCGAAGAGACTCAAACTTACGCGGTATTGAGTTGTAGAAAGTCGGCCTCGTTTAGCGAGTCGACTGTGGACTAAAGGCAAGAGCGTTTTGTCACTGTAGTAAGCGCGTTTTTGAGCAATAGACTCGTAGTAGAACTCACTCTCTTTGATAACGTCAGGGGACAGCCCAAGTTCGCCAGGGACGAAAAAATACAAGTCGAGGTCTGACTTTTTGGTTGCTGCCATTGCATGTGAGATTTTGAGAGTTATGCCGTCCTGCTTATCAACGGTTAACAAATAAAGCTCCTAAAAAAAGTACTAAATATCTGGCGCAAGCATAACAGAGATTCGCTATAATCACCGCAAATTTAACAAGAGACAGTTGAAATGATTAAAGTTGGTCAGATTAACCACTTAGAAGTAGTAAAAACAGCCGATTTTGGCGTATTCCTTGATGCAGGGGATTACGGCACAACCTTATTACCAAACCGTTTCGTTCCGGAAGGTACCGAAGTGGGTGGTTTCGTTGATGCGTTTTTATACTTCGATTCTGACAGTCAGTTAGTCGCCACAACTGAAACTCCAATTGCTCAAGTGGGCGAGTGGGGTCTTATGAAGATCGAAGGCGTAAATGCGACAGGTGCATTTGCGGACTGGGGTATTAAAGGTAAAGACCTTCTTATTCCATTCAGTGAGCAGCGTGCTCGTTTCTCTGAAGGACAAAACGTATTGGTCTACGTGTATACAGACAAAGCGTCTGGACGTATTGTTGGTACCACTAAGTTTAATAAGCTATTGGACAAAACGCCGGCAAATTACACGCGCAACCAGCAAGTTGATCTTATCATTGCTGAACGCAGCGACTTAGGCTTTAAGGCGATTGTTGAAGGTGAACACTGGGGCATGATCTTTAAGTCAGATGTGTTTGGTAAGCTGTTCATTGGTAAACAGCTAAAGGGCTACATCAAGAGCATTCGTGAAGATGGCAAAATCGACCTGTCGCTACAAAAGATTGGTGTAGAGAAGATGGACGACTTGAGCCAAAAAGTGATGGATCTGCTAGAGAAAAAAGGTGGCTTCCTTCCACTAAACGATAAGTCTTCACCAGAAGCGATCTTTGCAGCGTTTAGAACCAGTAAAGGTACATTTAAAAAGACCATTGGTGGCCTTTACAAGCAAGGTAAGATTGTTATCGATAAAGAAGGTATTCGTTTAGCTTAACGCTTATCTCGATACGTTTAAGCCGCCGAGTTGTGCGGCTTAAAAAAAGTGGCCCAAAGCTGATCCTGCTATGGGCCTGGGGAAGGGCTCACATTGAGCCTGCGCTAATTGGTTGATATTTCAAATCAATAAATTAATTCTAGTACAATATCTGGAGTTTGCACGGTCAGTGTAGAATTTCATACTAATGTTTTACGGTTTAGAATAGGTTTTTATCTCTTACCAGTTCTCTTGGTAAACCATTCTTAATTCGATTTCCAACCCATTTTCCTAAGCCAATCACATCGTTATCAAATTTTACAAACACTTCACCTTTACCTGAAAGGTCGGCTGGGCGAACATCGCGTCCCATAAACCATTCACGTGCATCCTCAATAGAAAGTGCTACACACATAGCTTCTTCACCCGTAGCAAGGGTTGTCGCAACTTGGTGTTGCCAGCGGTAACCTTTCTTATGAGCTTCTGCGATTTTAATTCCCATACGTGAAAAGCGGAACTCTCCAAGCATAGGTTCTAGCGCGTCGGGGAACAGCCAAACATCATTGTCACGTAGCCACACAGATGCGTCATCGGGTAATGAAATATCCAGTGTCTGTTTAAGTTGCTTAGCAATGTCGCTTTGTACCTTGGCGCTTGCTTTCTCAAATGGAAACTTACCTAAACGCTTTTTAACTTTTGGCGCTTCAACTGAACCTGCTTTACGTATTCTCGCGACAAAGAAACCTTCACAGTCGTATACCTGTGGGAAGATATGCAGGAAGCCTTCTTCTGTTAGTGATTTATCCGCGTCAGTAAACAGGTTTGCTAGGCTTTCAAATTCAACAAGGTCACCAAAAGTCTCTTTTAGGTGAAGACAAACCTGTTGGTTTTCTTCAATGCTAAGAGTACAAGTTGAATACACCATCACGCCATTTGGCTTTAGTGCATGGAACGCACTTTCGATAAGATCTTTCTGCGTCTCAGAAATAGAGATAACGGACTCTTTCGTCCAGTTCTTCATTGCATCAGCATCTTTACGAACTGTGCCTTCACCAGAGCATGGTGCATCAATCAATACCGCATCAAACTGTTCCGGTAACCAACCACCAAATACGCGGCCATCATAGTTAGATAGGGCAGCATTTCGAACGCCACAACGTTCAATATTTGCATGTAGTACTTTTACGCGGCTGGCAGAAAACTCATTCGCGACCAACACGCCAGCGTTACCCATTTGCGCGGCGATTTGAGTGGTTTTAGAACCCGGTGCCGCCGCCATATCAAGTACAGCGCTAAACTCTTCATCTTTGTCATTAAACAGAGCGGAAACCGGCATCATCGAGCTGGCTTCTTGAATATAGAATAGCCCCGACATGTGCTCCGCTGTGTTACCTAATGGCACTTCTGACTCATCTGCTTCTATCCAAAAGCCTTCTTCACACCAAGGAACGGGTTCCAATTGCCAACCTTTGCTTTTAGCGCGTGCTAAGAATGCCTCAATCGAAATCTTTAACGTGTTGACACGAATGCTTTTACGTAATGGACGTTGGCAAGCGGCGATAAAGTCTTCCATGTTAAGTTGAGATGGAAGAATCGCTTCAATTTCGCTGAGGAATTCGGCTGGGAGATATACATTCTGGTGCAAGGTTCTGTCTCTACAAGCTTGAAAGGGCGATGATTATAGCCAATTAAAAGAAAAAACGCAGCGATTAGGCTGCGTTTTTCTTATTGATTATGGCTTAGGGATGGCGGTTCTCCATGCTTTCCAGCTTTCCTCCGCTTTCGCATTAAGATAGAAGGTATGGCCGTCCTTTGCGATAGGCTCTAACTGACTCTGCTCTGGCGTAGAGAAGGAGATCCCACCGCGAACGAGGCTATCAAAAGTGCCTGCCTTGATGTTTGCCCCAGTTAAGCCGATAGAGACGTCAACGCCAGATGCATTCCAAAACACACTATTTTGTCGAACTAAATAGGCATACTCAGGCTTAATAACGATTTTAGATACGATGCGATCAGCGAACTCCCCAAGAGATACGTGCGTCACTTCACCCACTTCGATATCGCGGTAGAGTATTGGTGTACCGATTGCAATCGAGCCTCTGGACTCACTCTGCAGTGTAAATTGAACGCCCTGAGTCGCTTTCTTAGTCTTGTGCAGGGTAAAGGTATTCTTTGCCTTACCTTGCCCCGGTTGAACGCTAATCGATTGAGAGAGTAAGTTCTGAATGTTTTTCACACCACGTAAGCCGACTTCAGCTTTCGGTAACCAGAAGTAGGATCCTTCAGCAGCGATCGCGTTGGTGTATTCTGGCAGAATACGCGCTTTCACCTCGACAGTGTGTCGCTTAAAGTTAGGTACGACGAGCGTTACTTCACCCACTTTAATTCCGTTGTAATTAATCACAGTGCCTTTAGAGAGGGCATTTTCCCCTTCAAAGTTTAATGTGATTACCTGACCGAATTTACGAGCGGTTTTGAAGTCATCATAAAGTAGCCATTTGTCGTTTTGCTTGTTGTCGACGCCAGGAAGTGAGTCAAACGCAATGCCACCTTGGATAAGCGATTTCAGCGGTGCGGCTTTAACGCTTACACCCGCTAAGCTTGCATCAATTTCAACACCAGAACGGTTCCAAAATACGGTCTGGCCAGTAACAAGGTGTTTGTATTGGTTCTCAATACTTGCCGTGATAATTACACCACCGTCGACTAAGTAAAAATCTGAGATGCTGCCGACTTGTAAGTTGCGATAGAGTAGTGGGCTGCCTTTACTAATTGGCGGTAGCTCGTTGGCAAACAGTGTGAGTTGAGTAGAGCCTGACATGTTGTATTTCGCTAGCTCTGCTAGTGATTTACTTGGATAGAGCTTGTATTCGTCGAGCGGTGTCTCTTTTCCTTCGCTGACGAAGCTAATAGAGCCAGTTAAGAGCTGTTTTGCTGGCGGAACAGTAATGTTTAAGCCAGACTCGGTGAGTTCCGCGCTTGCGCTACCCGTTACAAAGAATCTGTTTTGAGATTTGATTAGCGAAGAGTAGGCACTGTCGATAAGTATATCGAAGTGAACCTTATCTTTAGCTAGGCTGACCTGAGTGACAGAGCCGATACTAATTCCGCGATAAAGAATGTTTGCGCCTTTATCAAGACCAAAAGAGTTGTCGGCGACAAGCTGCAGTGAAACCGAGCGCGCTTGCTGGCGGTTGAAGTCATCTTTACGCACCGCGCTAAAGGCACGGGAACGCTCACCATCACCCGGAACGATGGTTAAGAAGTTGCCCTTAACTATGTTGGCGATATTCTCAACACCAGACAGTGATACCTTTGCTTCCTCAAGAATGAAACGGCTTCCTGTCGTCAACATGTCGCTGAATGCTGGTTGAATAGCGGCAGAAGCAACGATTTCTTCTCGGCCTTCGCTTAACTCTAAGTCCGTGACTTGGCCAACTTCTATGCCTCTGTACATAATAGGGGCACCTGAGGCGCTGATATTGTTGCCGTCGGGCAGGGCAATTTTAATTGCAATACCGCGACCCGCAGTCTTAATGTCTTTATAAAGTCTAAATTGCGTATTATCAGCGACGGGTTCACCTCCGTCTGGTGAATCCACCGCGATTGAACCACCAATCAACGCACTTAAACTTTCTAAGCGTACATCGACACCTTCAAAGCCGATATTTGCGCCAATACCGCTTACATTCCAGAAACGACTGTCGTCGGTGATGATATGGCGATATTCGTCTTGGATTGAAGCTTGAATGATGACGTTTTTGGACTCGGAGTCGAGCTGGTAACTGTAAACCTCACCAATCGGTATCTTACGATAAACGATTTGAGAGCCAACTGAGATACCGCCAAGGTCGCGCGACTTGAGCGAAATATTGAGGCCAGCTTCAGCCAGGAGATCTGATGGCGCTCTTTCTAACGCTGTAAATTCTGTCTCTGGCTCAGAAGGGTTGTTACCCGGAGAAATAGCAATGTAGTTACCAGATACAAGCGCATCTAAGCCAGAGACTCCGGAGAGACTTGCAGTCGGCTTAACCATCCAAAAGCGCGTTTCTTTGGTTAAAAGCTTAGTGGCTTCAGGGTAAATATCCGCATCAACATAAATACTTTGAAGATCTTCTGCCAAGCTAATGTCCTTGACCATACCCACTTCTAGGCCTTGGTATCGGATGGTTGTTCGACCAGCAATGAGCCCCTGTGCATCAGAAAAATAGATCTGCACTCGTTGCCCAGCATCTTGAACCGCTTTAAACACCAACCAACCCGCAAGTACCATAGTGATTATTGGTAACAGCCAGAGTGGCGATATCCCTTTATTGCGCTTTATATGCGGTGAATACGAGTTTTGAGTTGGAGAAGAATTACTCATTTATAGACTCTTTCTGTTTAACTTCATCAGGGTAGTTATCCCAAATTAATCTTGGATCCATGCTTTCAGCGGCCAGCATGGTCAAAACAACCACTAAGCCAAATGCTACAGCGCCGTAGCCGGGCGTAAAATCGAGAACCTGACCACGATCGACTAAGGTCATCATGATCGAAATAACAAACAGGTCCATCATTGACCAACGCCCAATCCACTTAATCACAAAATATATAAACATTCTGTGTTTGTGATAGATCTTTCTTTTGAATTGTATCGCCAGTAACAAATATGAGAGACCGATAATCTTAGCGACCGGAACGACAATACTGGCTACAAATATAATGACAGCAATACCAATCATGCCACTATTTACCAGTGATGCGACGCCGGAAAAAATGGTGTCTTCTAGACGTTTACCATTAGTCAGTAGTATCGATATCGGAATTAGGTTAGCAGGAAAAATCGCGATACTCGCAGCAATCAAATAGGCCCAAGTTTTTTGGATAGAATTGGGTTTACGATGGTGAATAGGGCTATGACAACGTACGCATAGCTCACCTTCAGGCTGAGATAGATGACATTGGTGACAGTGTAGCGTTTTCTCTGGTAGGTGGTAGTTATCTTCTGGTTGGAAGGCTTCCCAATAGCGACGAACGCTAACGCGAGTAATCAATAAAATGGTCGCGACTTGCAGCAGAATCAAACCGATCAGGCCTGGCCCAACATAGATATCAGAATAATCCTGAAGCTTAAAACAGGAAATGGCGATGCTGACAAGAAATACGTCGATCATCACCCAAGTTTTCAAGTGCTGAATAATTGAAAGCGAATACTTGAGCAGTTTAAATGCTCGATATTTTAGCGCGATATGTGCGGTGACGACTGAGCTACAGACCAAGAGTGGGGCAATTGAGCTACAAAATATGATTAAGATGGAGAGAAGTACAAAGCCTTCATTAAACAGGCTTAATACACCGGAAGGCAGCGTTGCGGGGATCATCATCCCAAACAGTCGAATGCTAATAAAATCGAAAAAATGCGAAGGTATAAATAGCAGAAGACAAGCGACGGCAACAGCGAGGTTACCAGATAGAGAAGGGGTTCCTCCTCTATATAGATGGGTATTACAACGTGGACAGTGTGCGCTTTTGCCTTTTTCGACTTCGACAAGATCGACAGGCAGTTCACAGCCGTGACATAACCTTACTGAAGTGAGTTTGCTTGAGTGTGCATGAAGCTTAGAAGAGGAGCTCATCGCTTCTCTCCTAATAGGTGTAGATTGTTTGGGCTAAGCGTGCGTTTGCACGTTCCCATATAAGGTTTGATATAAGCCTTGTTGTTCAACCAACTCTCCATGCGTACCCACTTGCGCGACTTGACCATCTTCTAAAACATAAATTAGGTCTGCTTGTTTAACGGCAGATAATCGATGCGCGACAATCAAGGTTGTACGACCTTTTAAAAATTCAGTTAGCGCTTTGTGTAGTGCGGCTTCAGTAGCCGTATCAAGCGCTGACGTTGCTTCATCAAGAATAACAAATTTAGGGTTACTCAATACCATTCGCGCGATAGCTAAACGTTGTCTTTGCCCGCCAGATAAGCGGATGCCGCTTCGGCCGATTTGCGTTTCTAGCCCATCGCTCAATTGATTAATAACATCTTGCATTTGTGCGATCTCAAGAGCGCGCCAGAGCTGCAAGTCATCATAATCTGAACCTAGCGTCAGATTATGCCTTAAAGTGTCATTAAAAAGTATAGGCTGTTGTAATACAACGGCTATTTGTTCTCTAATTATGTCAAAACTAATTTCGTCAGTGGTGTGACCATTAAACTTAATGAAACCAGAGTCTTGCTGATAGACGCCAATAAGCAGTTGAATGAGTGTCGATTTGCCTCCGCCACTGGCACCGACTAAGGCGACTTTCTTGCCTGCGGGGATGGTTAAGCTTAGGTCCGATAAGACTTTTGCTTCTTCATTATATGAGAAGTTTACGTTTTGGATTTCGATGTCGACTTCACGATCATCAGTAAATGGGTTCACCTGACTGACTGGGCGGTGTTCTTCTTCAAGATCTAATAGTGCATTGATACGCTTTAGCGCGGCTTTGGCGCTGTACCAAGAAAATTGAATACCTAATAGTTCCTGAACCGGCGAGAGCATAAACCATAAATAGCCGAACACTGCGAAGATTTGGCCTATGGTGAGGTCGCTAAACAGTACCATCAGCATGGCTACCGCTCTGAATAGCTCAAAGCCTAACAGAAACAGTAAGAAAGAGACGCGTCCAGCAGCCTCTGACTGCCAAGCGTATTTATCGGCATCATGACGTATTTGGTCTGCTTGGCCTTTCAGTTCATTAAGGAACTCTCGCTCTCGGTTGGCAGCACGAAGTTGATAGATACCATCCAAGGTCTCAACCAGGCGGTTTTGAAAATGTTCGAACGATTGATTTTCTCTTTTTTTAAGGTGCTTAACTTTGCTACCTAACTTACGAGAGAAATAAATGACGATTGGGTTTACCAATAAAATAAACAGGCCGAGGCGCCAGTCGAGCCATAAAAGAACGCCCGCGGTTCCGATAACAGTGAGTAGGCTGATGAGGAACTTGCTCAACGTTGAACCAATGAACTGGTCAATGGTCTCAATATCGGTAATTAAGTGGGCATTAATACCGCCGCTTCCGCGAGTCTCATACTGACGAATGCTAATGCGCCCCAGTTTATCGATCATTTTGCTGCGCATCTGATAGGTAATGGTTTTTGAGACTAGGGTAAATTGGCGACTTTGAACAATACTTAACGCTTGGCTGGCGCTTCGCATAATAATGACAAGTAATAGAGTAAGAAAAATGTAACCTGTCGGTGTTTGCATAGAAGCGGGTAGAACCCTATCCATCACGGCTAGTCCAGTTCCCGGCTGATCCAGAAGCACCTCATCAACCATTAGTGGCATAAGAAGAGGGATCGGCACGCTAATCAAAGTGGCAAGTAGAGCAATGACATTGGCAAATATTAGCTTTGATTTGTGCTTTTTTACTTGTGTTATCAACCAAGAACGGCTAATAGTGTTGGGATTATCTATCATTATAATGAGAATGCTTACTATTTATGGTTTGCGGCGATTGTACGCAGATTCATGCTAGAAGTCTCTAATTTTCAAATGGAATAGTAGGACGTATAGACCTTATGAAAATAGAACATTTCCACCGCTTAACCAAGCAAGCGGTCGCACTTATTGAATCGGAAACGGATCTAATTGCTAACTTATCGAATATCAGTTCTCTACTGAATATGGAACTTGAAGAGTTAAACTGGGTTGGTTTCTACTTAATGAAGGGTGATGAGCTGGTTTTGGGTCCGTTCCAAGGTAAACCTGCTTGTGTGCGAATTCCTGTAGGACGCGGCGTATGTGGAACCGCAGTGGCTGAAAATCGTGTTCAGCGCGTTTATGATGTCCATGAGTTTGAAGGTCACATCGCTTGTGATGCGGAAAGTAACTCTGAGATAGTGATTCCATTTTCAATCAATGGTCAAGTTGCTGGCGTTTTGGATATTGATAGCCCAAAAGTAGGACGATTCAGCGAAACTGACGAGCAAGGACTGACTTTTTTGATGAGCGAAGTAGAAAAGCTGCTTAATTCACACGCTATCAAGGCATAAATTGATTATTGAGTGTGGTTTTTCGCTTGCAGGTCACTATAATACCTCAAATATTTATTCTTAATGCTCGCGGACATGCCGCAATAACCAGGAATCCACATGGAAAACACTGAAAAGTTAAAAAACAGCAAAGAAGTTATCGCATATATTGCTGAATGTTTCCCTAAGTGCTTTACTTTAGAAGGTGAAGCTAAGCCACTTAAAATTGGTATTTTTCAAGATCTTGCGGATCGTCTAACTGACGACCCGAAAGTAAGTAAGACTCAACTTCGTGCAGCGTTAAGACAGTACACTTCATCATGGCGTTACCTTCACGGTGTTAAGCCTGGTGCAGTACGTGTAGATTTAGACGGCAACCCAGCAGGTGAGCTTGACGAAGAACACGTTGAACACGCAAAGACTGCACTAGCTGAAAGCAAGGCTAAAGTGCAAGCTCGTCGTAAAGAGCAAGCACAGAAAGCTCGCGAAGAAGGTAAAGCGAAAGCGAAACCAGCGGCGAAGAAGCCTCAAGCTCGTCGTCCGCAACAGAACAAAGTACAAAAGGCCAGCAAGCCAGTAGAGACGCGCGCTCTGACTGCTGACGAAGTAAAAGTCGGTAATCAAGTAAACGTAAATATGGGCAAAGGAAATATGGCTGCGACTATCGTTGAAATCAATAAGGAAGATGTGCGTGTTCAGCTGATTAACGGCCTACAAATGGTTGTAAAAGCGGAGCATTTACGCGCATAAAGGAGATACTCCTACGCATGAAATGCCGTTCAAAATTGTCGCTGATTGCTGCTAGCCTCTGGCTAGCAGCTTCTTCAGCTCATGCTCTTGAAGCAAATATCACTCTTGAGGACTTACCCGTCCTTGCTCCTGAAGCTCAGCATGAGACAGCAAGTAAACGCGTCACGTCTCGCTTTACTCGTTCTCACTACAAACATTTCTCGTTAAACGATCAGTTTTCTCAGGCTATTTTCGAGCGCTATATCGAAATGCTTGATTTCAATCGCAACATCTTTACACAAGCGGATATCGACTCGTTTAATAGTTGGTCTGTGGGTATTGATGATCAGTTGAAGTCCGGCGATAACCAGATTGCTTTTGATGTCTACAATCTTTCTATTAAGCGTCGTTATGAGCGTTTTCAGTATGCATTAAACCTGCTTGATAAAGAGATGGCGTTTGATAGTGATGAAACTATTGAACTTGATCGAAGCGAATCTGCTTGGCCTCAAACTACGGCTGAACTGGATGAGTTGTGGCGCAAACGTGTGAAATACGATGCGCTTAACTTAAAGCTGACGGGTAAAGATTGGGATGAGATCAAAGAGGTCTTAGGCAAGCGTTATAACAATGCCCTTAAGCGCCTAAGCCAAACGCACAATGAAGATGCTTTCCAGCTATACATGAATGCGTTTGCTCGAGAAGTTGATCCACATACTAGTTACCTTTCTCCTCGTAGTGCAGACCAATTCCAAACAGAGATGAATCTATCTCTAGAAGGTATTGGTGCGGTTCTACAAATGACCGATGACTACACGGTTATTCGCTCTCTTGTTGCTGGTGGACCTGCGTCTAATAGTAAGCAGTTAGCGGAAGGTGACCGCATCATCGGTGTAGGTCAAGATGGTGAAGAGATCGTTGATGTTATTGGCTGGCGTCTAGATGACGTTGTTCAATTGATCAAGGGGCCGAAAGGAACCAAAGTTAATCTGCAAATCTTGCCGGAAGGTAAAGATGTTAAAGCTGAAGTCATTACCATCGTTCGAGATAAAATTCGTCTAGAAGATCGAGCGGTAAAATCTGAAGTCATTGAAAAAGATGGCAAAAAGATTGGTGTATTAGAAGTACCAAGCTTCTATGTTGGCTTAGCGAAAGATACAGATAAACTGATCAACGAGCTTAAAGAGAAAGGCGTTGATGGCATTATCGTTGATTTACGTAATAACGGTGGTGGTGCGTTAACTGAAGCAACGGCATTGTCTGGCTTATTTATTACCAGTGGGCCAGTAGTGCAGGTGCGTGATAGTTATGGTCGTATCAATGTTAACAGTGATACTGACGGCCAGATTAGCTATAAAGGGCCACTGACAGTATTGGTGAATCGCTACAGTGCATCAGCATCAGAAATCTTTGCCGCAGCCATGCAAGATTATGGTAGAGCTATCGTTCTGGGAGAAAACTCGTTCGGTAAAGGTACTGTTCAACAGCATCGCTCTTTGAATCACATCTATGATCTATTCGATAAAGAACTAGGTTACGTTCAATACACGATTCAGAAATTCTACCGCATCGATGGTGGTAGTACGCAGAATAAAGGTGTTGCACCAGATATCGCATTCCCTACAGCTGTTGACCCAAGCGAAACGGGCGAAAGTGTTGAGGATAATGCGCTACCTTGGGATAGCATTGACAAAGCGAAATACCAAGTGTTACAGCGTAACGAGGCTGTGATTGGTAAACTGACTGCCAAGCACCAAGTTCGCATCGCTAAAGATCTTGAGTTCCGTTTTATTGCAGAAGATATTGAAAAATACAAAGCTGAAAAAGACGATAATACTTTGTCATTAAACGAGAAAACTCGTAAAGCTGAAAGTGATAAAGCGGATAAGAAACGTCTCGATCGAATTAATCAGCGACAAAAAGCGCTCGGTGAAGAGACCTTTAGCACTTTGGATGATGTGCCGAAGGATTACGAGGCACCAGATGCTTATTTGGATGAATCTGTAGCCATTACGGTCGATATGATTAAATCCTAATTAAATTAGTCAGATAGAAAGCGAGCTACTTAAGCTCGCTTTTTTTATTTAGATAATTTATGTGATTTAGATCTAATATTTCGCTAATTATTCAGCCTATGCCTAAGCTTAAAGAAAAGAGTGAGGGGTGAGCGATGAGATTGATTGGATTGATATCACTGATTATATGTTTTTCAGTATTCGGCAATGAGAGTCGTGACAACAGCGATTTAACGCAGTTTGATCAACCATTCTTATTAGGTGATTGGTACCTTGTAAATCCTAACCCTGAGGAATCACAAGAAAACTTCTTAGCTATTAAGCTTACTTTGGATTCTAACTATAGTTTTAAAATCGATATTCAGAAAAGGGATTACTCTGTAGACCATTGGGAAGGGCTCTATACTGCGAACGACGACACGCTTATTCTCGGCTTAAACACTTCTGAGCCACAAATTTATGAGTATTCTGCGAACCATAATTTATTGAACCTCAACGGCGTTGTGTTTACTAAAGCACTTTCGAACGCGTTAGCAGGTATGTGGTCAAGTGCCAAAATTGGTGGTGATGACCAATCGGCAAATGAAGTCCACCAGCTAGATTTAATTCTTCAACCAGATTTCGTGTTTATGTTCCGTGTGAGTAATGACGCTGGAGCGGAAGCCATTCACCGTGGAGTGTATTACACCGAAGGAGAACATCTCGTTTTGTTGTATGAAAATGGTGAGCATGAGACTAAGTACACATTAAATAGCGATACCTTAACGTTAGAAATGGAACAAGGGGCGATGTACGCGGTATTGAATAGAATTCGCTAAGCATTGCTTGGCGCAATAGTGTGAGGTTTGATGACAATATAGACAAATAGTTTGAGTCTTGCGTCAACAATAGATAAAAAACGAGGTATTTCTATAGAGAGCCTCGTTTTTTTCTATTTAGAGTTGTAAGCTAACACGCAACAAATGAAGGCAGTTGTTATCTGCTATTCACCATACACAATTCATTATCATCAAGGCTCCTTGGTGAGCACTTCAATGAAATTAGTCAGAAGGATTTAGACATGGCTCAGACTCCTCAAGCCAAATATCGCAAAGATTACCAGTCTCCGTCTCATACGATTACTGATATCGACCTTACGTTTGATCTCTATGATAACGACACAACCGTTGTCGCTACGTCAAAAGTAAAACAGCTTAAAGAGAGCACGACTCTGCGCCTAGAAGGTGAAGATCTCAAGCTTAAGAGTGTTCATGTTAATGGCGAAGCTTGGACTGCGTACGATGAGTTGGAAGGTGCATTGGAAATTCATCAATTACCTGCTGAATGCGAACTGACTATCGAGACATTGATTGACCCAGAAGCGAACACAGCACTTGAAGGTTTATATAAGTCGGGTGGCGCTTTCTGTACTCAATGTGAAGCAGAAGGCTTCCGTCGCATCACATATTATATGGATCGCCCAGACGTACTGGCGAAATACACGACCAAAGTTATCGCAGATAAAGGTCAATACCCATTCCTATTAAGTAACGGTAACCGCATTGAGCAAGGTGACTTAGACGGTGGTCGTCACTGGGTTCAATGGCAAGATCCACATCCGAAGCCAGCATACCTGTTTGCGCTAGTGGCAGGTGATTTTGATGTATTGCGCGATAAGTTTGTTACTCAGTCGGGCCGCAATGTAGAACTTGAAATCTTTGTTGATAAAGGCAATTTGGACCGCGCACCACATGCAATGACGTCACTGATTAACTCAATGAAGTGGGATGAAGAACGTTTCGGCCTAGAGTACGATCTTGATATCTACATGATTGTAGCCGTAGATTTCTTCAATATGGGCGCAATGGAGAATAAAGGTCTGAACATCTTTAACTCCAAATTTGTATTAGCCAACGAGAAAACGGCAACAGACACCGATTACCTAGGCATTGAAGCGGTAATTGGTCACGAGTATTTCCACAACTGGACAGGTAACCGAGTAACGTGCCGAGACTGGTTCCAACTCAGTTTGAAAGAAGGTCTAACGGTATTCCGCGATCAAGAGTTTTCGTCAGATTTAGGCTCACGATCAGTTAACCGTATCAACAATGTACGCATAATCCGTGGTCCACAGTTTGCGGAAGATGCTAGCCCAATGTCTCACCCAATTCGACCTGACAAAGTGATCGAAATGAACAACTTCTACACGCTGACCGTTTACGAGAAAGGCAGTGAAGTTATTCGTATGATGCATACTCTGTTAGGTGAAGAGGGTTTCCAAGCGGGTATGAAGCTTTACTTCGAGCGCCACGATGGTACAGCAGCAACCTGTGAAGATTTTGTCGCAGCGATGGAAGACGCATCGGGCATCAGTCTTAAACAATTCCGTCTATGGTATAGCCAATCGGGTACACCGACAGTAAAAGTATCAAGTGAGTACAATGCTGCTGAGCAAACTTACTCATTAACGGTAGAGCAGTCGACAGAGCCAACTCAAGACCAGGCAGATAAGCAGGCGTTACATATCCCGTTTGATATAGAGCTCTATACTCAAAATGGTAGTGCAATTGAGTTACGCTGTAACAATGAGCCGGTACACAATGTACTGGACGTAACTCAAGCTAAGCAAACTTTTGTGTTTGAAAACGTGGCAGAGAAACCAGTGCCGTCATTGCTGCGCGAGTTTTCTGCTCCGGTGAAACTTGAGTACGATTACAGCGACGAAGAGCTAATTTTCTTAATGGTTCATGCTCGCAATGAATTTGCTCGTTGGGATGCGGGTCAAATGCTTCTTGCTAAGTACATTCGCGCGAATGTTGCTAAGGTACAAGCAGGACAAGAGGCTGAACTATCCGATGCGGTTGTTGATGCATTCCGTGGTGTTCTACTTTCAAAAGATCTAGAGCCAGCATTTATTGCGGAAGTACTTTCTCTGCCAAGCTTTAATGAAGTGTCTGGTTGGTACAAGCAGGTAGATGTTGATGCTGTTACTAAGGTGCTAAAGGCAGTAAAAGTAATTCTTGCTACGCAACTCAATGATGAGCTAAGTGCGATTTACCATAGCTCTAAACAAGCAGCGTATTCGATCGATCACGCAGCGATTGGTCAACGAGCTCTACGTAATACGGCGCTTAGCTTCTTGGCTTACACTGAGCAAGGCAATGAGCTAGCCAAAGGCCAATACGCAGATGCGAACAACATGACAGACACAATTGCAGCGATGAGTGCGGCGAACAGTGCACAGCTTGAGTGTCGCGAATCGTTAATGCAAGATTACAGCGACAAGTGGAAGCATGATGGTTTGGTGATGGATAAGTGGTTTGCATTGCAAGGTACTAATCCTGCAGAGAATGTACTTGATGTGATTAAACAGACGATGGGTCATGAAGCCTTTAGCTTGAAAAACCCGAACCGTACTCGCAGCTTAGTGGGTTCATTCTTAAACATGAACCCTGTACGTTTCCATGCTAAGAGTGGTGAAGGCTACAAGTTCGCTGGAGAAATTTTGCGTGAACTAAACAGCAGTAACCCTCAAGTCGCGTCTCGTTTGATTGATCCTTTGTTGAAATTCCGTAAGTATGATGAGCAACGCCAAGCTTTGATTAAAGCAGAGTTGGAAGCGTTGAAATCTATGGATAATCTCGCCAAAGATCTGTTTGAAAAAGTGACTAAGGCGCTTGAGTCTTAACCACATGGATAAAACAGTAGCACTTTTGTGTGCTACTGTTTATTTATACAGTTATTTTGTGGCGGTGATAAAAACGTAACTTTTTTAGCCAATTTATGAACCACTATTACTTCACCCTAAACATCTCATATCAAACTTTCTTAGCTCACTATAATGGTGCTGCTAGTAACGTTTTAGTCGTTACTGACAAGGGCTTGCGCTTACAATTGCCTGCATCTCGTTTCAGGCCTTTTCTTAGTCAAATAGGGCTAAAAGGGCGGTTCAGATTAACAACTGACCAAAATAACAAGTTTATGAAGTTAGAACTTCTGTGAGCAACTGATTTTATAGAAGTTTAAATAGAACCTTAGTCACATTCTCGAACATTTCACCTCCTACCACTTCCAAAACAATTAACCATTTATCAATAAAGCTTTTACAATAAAGCGGCATTACCCGTGTTAAGCACTATGCTTACAAAAACCCTCAAAAATACATACAATTCTAATTGTGGAGTGTGATTATGACCGCGCGTGAAACATTGATGCCGGTTCTGCTTGAAAAAGTATATAAACTTATTCAAGACAAACTCGAGCTTGCTCATCAACCTTTAGTCACCCAACTTGCTCAACACCTGTTTAGCAACATCTCTCAAGACGATTTAGTCGAACGCAATGAATCTGACTTATATGGTGCTGTTGTCTCACTTTGGCATCATATTAACGAGAAAAAAGCCGACGATATTTCTGTTCGAGTTTTTAATCCAACCGTAAGTCGTCAAGGATGGCAGTCGACACACACGATCGTAGAAATCGTGGTGCCTGATGGTCCGTTTTTGGTTGACTCGGTTAAGATGGCACTTAGCCGTTTGGATCTTTCATCACACTTAATGCTACATGGACCTACACAGGTAGCTCGTACCGATAAAGGTGAAATTACCGGTATTAATGAAGGCGAGGGCGTTCTTCAATCTCTATTCCATATTGAGGTTGACCGTCTAAGTCAAAAAGAAGAAATGGCTTCTTTAAAAGCAGAACTTCTCAGCATTTTGAACGACACGGGATTAGTTGTTCAAGACTGGTTACTGATGGTTGAAAAACTAGAACAGGTAACTGCTCAGGTCGAGTCTCAGCAAGGAAAGGTAGAGATCCAACGCGATCGTTATGATGAGTCGCTGCAATTCCTTCGCTGGTTAGGCAATCACAACTTCACATTCATGGGTTACAAGGAATACGATCTTGTTTCTGTTGATGGTGATACGGAGTTACGCCCAACTGAAGATAAAGGTTTAGGTCTGTTCGCGAATAGTGAACGTGTCCGTACCGTGAAACTTTCAGATTTTCCAGATTCAGCGCGATTAGAAGCGAAAAAACCATTTCTTCTGATCGTCACCAAAGGTAACCGCGCATCTCGTATTCACCGCCCAGCATACACTGACTATATCGGAATTAAGAAATTCGATAAGAATGGTAAGGTAATTGGTGAGCACCGATTCACAGGTCTATATACGTCAGCGGTATACAACCAAAGCGTAGCGGGCATCCCGCTTATCAGAGAGAAAGTTGAACGTATTCTTGATGCAAGTGGTTACCGAGAAGGCTCATACTCTTATAAAGCACTCCACAATATTCTAGAAAACTACCCACGCGACGAACTACTTCAAGCAAAAGAAGAAGAGTTATTAGAAGTCGGTATGGGCGTTGTTCAGATGCAAGATCGTGACATGCTTCGTCTGTTTGTGCGTAAAGACCCATTTGGTCGTTTCTTCAGTTGCATGGTGTATGTCACTAAAGATCGTTATAACACAGAGTTGCGTCGTCAAACACAACGAATTCTTAAACAATACTTTGGCTGCGAGCAGGAAGTTGAATTTACAACTTACTTCTCGGAAAGCCCACTCGCGCGCACTCATTACATCGTTCGTGTTGATAACAACAACATGGATGTCGACGTTAAAACGATTGAGCAAAACTTAATGGAAGCATCTTCTACATGGGATGATCGTTTATCAGAAGCGATCGTGGCAAACTTCGGTGAGAGTAAAGGTCTACCTTTATCAAAGGACTACCTGCGCGCATTCCCACGTTCATACAAAGAAGATGTTATGCCAGGTTCTGCCGTGGCAGACATTGAACGTTTAGAAAGCTTGAGTGATGACAACAAGCTTGGAATGTTGTTCTACCGTCCGCAAGAACTGAGTTCTGATTCCAAAGCAGTAAAACTTAAGCTTTACCACCGTGATGAACCAATTCACTTGTCTGACGTAATGCCAATGCTAGAAAACCTTGGTCTTCGTGTTATTGGTGAGTCACCTTATGAAGTGCGTAAATCAAATGGTCAAGTGTACTGGATCCTTGATTTCTCAATGCTGCATAAGAGCGATAAGACTGTGGATCTTCGTGAAGCGAGAGATCGTTTCCAACAAGCATTTGCTGCTATCTGGGCGGGTGAGCTTGAAAGTGATGGTTTTAACCGCTTAGTTCTTGGCGCTTCACTAACAGGACGTGAGATTTCAATACTGCGTGCATACGCCCGTTACATGCGCCAGGTTGGTTTCCCATTCAGCCAACACTACATTGAAGAGACGCTAAGTCATTATCCAGATCTTGCGAAAGGTTTGGTAGAGCTATTTACCAAACGTTTTGAGCCGAAATTTAAAGGTAGTCAGAAAGGTCAAAATGATCTGATTGCTAGAATTACCGAGCAACTCGATCATGTAGAAAGTCTTGATGACGATCGTATCATCCGCCGTTACATGGAGATGATTACCGCGACGCTTCGTACTAACTACTATCAGCTAGATGACAACAAGCAGGCGAAACCTTGGCTATCGCTGAAAATGAAGCCAAGTGATATTCCTGAAATTCCTCAGCCAGTGCCGGCATTCGAAATTTTTGTTTACGCACCGGATATTGAGGGTGTCCACCTACGCGGCGGTAAAGTAGCGCGTGGTGGTCTGCGTTGGTCAGATCGTCAAGAAGATTTCCGTACTGAGATCCTTGGCCTAGTGAAAGCTCAGCAAGTTAAGAACACGGTAATTGTACCGGTTGGTGCGAAAGGTGGCTTTGTTTGTAAACGTCAACCAACCCTAAGTGGCCGTGATGAAATCTTCGCTGAAGGTCAACGTTGCTACAAACGTTTCATTCGTGCACTTCTAGACGTATCAGACAACATCATTGATGGCGAAGTTGCGCACCCTAAGAGTGTGGTTCGTCATGATGAAGATGATCCATATTTGGTTGTTGCCGCGGATAAAGGTACGGCGACATTCTCTGACCTCGCTAACTCAGTGTCTGCAGAATACAACTTCTGGTTAGGTGACGCATTTGCTTCAGGTGGTTCGAATGGTTACGACCACAAAGCGATGGGTATCACCGCTAAAGGTGGTTGGGAATCTGTTAAACGTCACTTCCGTGAAATGGGAATTAACTGTCAGACAACTGATTTCACCGCGATTGGTGTTGGTGATATGGCAGGGGACGTGTTTGGTAACGGTATGCTGCTGTCTAAGCATATTCGCCTGCAAGCTGCTTTCAACCATATGCACATCTTTATTGACCCGAATCCTGAATCGGCAAGTAGCTGGGAAGAGCGTAATCGCCTGTTCAACTTACCGCGTTCAAGCTGGGAAGATTACAATACTGACTTAATCTCGCAAGGTGGTGGCATCTTCTCTCGCCGAGCAAAATCTATTGCGCTTACACCAGAAATTCAAAAGATGCTGGGTACCAAAAAGGCGTCGATGGCACCGAATGATCTGATTAAAATGATCTTATCCATGCAAGTCGATCTTCTATGGAATGGCGGTATCGGTACTTATGTTAAAGCGTCTACAGAGACTCATACTGATGTTGGTGACCGCGCCAACGATGTTCTTCGTATCGATGGCCGTGACCTAAAAGCCAAAGTTGTTGGTGAAGGTGGTAACTTGGGTATGACTCAACTTGGTCGTATCGAGTATGCACTTACTGGTGGTCGTGTTAATACTGACTTCGTTGATAACGTTGGTGGTGTAGATTGTTCTGATAACGAAGTAAACATTAAGATCTTCCTTAACGGTCTAGTGACCAACGGCGATCTTACGGTTAAACAACGTAATAAGATCCTTGAGTCGATGGAAGATGAAGTTGGCGATATCGTTCTAGACGATGCGTATTGCCAATCTGAATCGATCTCAGTAACTGAGCGTCAGGGTATCTCGTTAGTAAAAGAGCAGATTCGCTTTATCCATACCATGGAAAAAGCAGGCCACTTGGATCGTGCGCTAGAGTACATCCCAGATGATGAAACGCTTCTAGAGCGCGAAAAGCAGGGTATGGCGTTATCTCGCCCTGAGCTATCCGTTCTTGTTGCTTACGGTAAAATGGTTCTTAAAGAAGAGTTGGTGCACGAAGATATTGCTAAAGATGCATTTCATGCACAGCAGCTCGTGAATTACTTCCCAACCGAGTTACGCCGTAACTATTCGGACCAAATGGACAACCATCCGCTACGCGCTGAAATTATTGCGACAGCGTTGGCCAACCAAATGGTCAATGAAATGGGCTGTAACTTCGTGACTCGTCTACAAGAAGAAACGGGTGCGAACGTAGTCGATATTGCCAATGCATATGCGGCGACGCGTGAAATCTTTGGTTTAGGTAAAGTACTCGATGAGATTCGAGCGCAAGATAATGAAGCCTCGACGGATGCTCAGTACGATATGATTTTCTATGTTCGTCGCACGCTACGTCGTTTATCGCGCTGGTTACTGCGTAATCGCACTGGTCGCCAGTCAGTCAATGAACTGATTGAGCTGTACCAAGGTGATGTTGATACTATCAAAACGCACCTTGATGACATGCTGGTTCCATCTGAAGTTGAAGAACATAAAGAGATGGCTCAGGCGTGGATTGAGCAGGGCATTAATGGTGAAGTTGCCAATTATGTTGCTCGTTTGTCTAGCTTGTACTCAGTACTGGATATTTCCACAGTGTCCCGTGAAAAAGGTAAAACGGTTGAACAAACAGCCAAACTTTACTACAACCTAGGCGATCGATTATCACTTCACTGGTTCTTGAAACAAATCAATGGCCAGGCAGTCGATAACAACTGGCAAGCACTGGCAAGAGCGGCATTCCGTGAAGACCTTGATTGGCAGCAACGCCAATTAACAGGTCAGGTACTTAGTTGCGGCTGTTCACCGGAAGAGCTTGATGTCATGAAAGCGCTTGATGACTGGATTGAGACTAACGAAGTATCACTGCATCGCTGGGAGAATATTCTCAATGAATTTAAAGTAGGTTCTGTCCATGAATTTGCTAAATTCTCGGTTGCTTTACGTGAACTGATGCTTCTAAACCTCAATTGTTCAGCGAATGAGTAAACGATTGCGATAATTCATTGAATAATTCGGTAAAACAGTAAATAATACAGCCCCGTTTACACGGGGCTTTTTTCTTTCGGAGGCACAATGCTTTACCGTCTAGCCAGAACTGGCTTTTTCCAACTTGATGCCGAAAAGGCACATGATCTTGCAATCCAAAACTTCAAACGTTTCACCGGCACACCACTGGATCTTCTTTATCGTCAACAGCTTCCTCATCGCCCAGTAGAGTGCATGGGGCTAACCTTCCGTAACCCTGTTGGTTTAGCGGCTGGCCTAGATAAAAATGGCGAATGTATTGAAGCATTCGATGCGATGGGCTTTGGCTTCGTTGAGGTAGGTACAGTGACACCTCGTCCTCAGTCGGGTAATGACAAACCACGTCTTTTCCGTTTGGTTGAAGCGGAAGGTATTATTAACCGCATGGGCTTTAATAACCTAGGTGTTGATAACCTGATTGAAAATGTTAAGAAAGCAAAGTTCGATTGTGTTCTTGGTATTAACATTGGCAAAAACAAAGATACTCCGATCGAGAAGGGTGCGGAAGATTACCTGATCTGTATGGAGAAGGTCTATGAGCACGCAGGTTACATCGCAGTAAATATCTCTTCACCAAATACACCAGGGCTTCGTTCACTACAATACGGCGAAGCTTTAGATGAGCTTCTTGCTGAACTAAAAGCTAAGCAATCAGAGTTGGCTGAGAAATTTGGCAAGTATGTACCTCTGGCGTTAAAGATCGCGCCGGATCTAAGTGATGATGAAATCTCTCAGATTTGTGAATCTCTGATCAAAAACCAAATTGACGCTGTTATCGCAACAAACACAACGTTAGATCGTAGCATTGTTGAAGGTATGAAGCATGGTAATGAAGCTGGTGGCTTAAGCGGTCGCCCAGTTCAATCACGCAGTACCGAAGTTGTTCGCCGTTTACATGAAGAGTTAAATGACCAGATCCCAGTTATTGGGGTAGGCGGTATTGACTCTTATGTTGCTGCTAAAGAGAAAATGATGGCTGGCGCGCAACTGGTTCAAGTTTACTCGGGCTTTATTTACCACGGTCCAGCATTAGTACGAGATATCGTTAAGAATCTATAGTCTGTATTGTTTATGCCATCAAAATGATGGTGACAATGTCACTTTGAATTAGTGACAAAAAAGCTGACGTGAAACGAGAGGAAATGCATAGTCATTTCCTCTTTTTTTTTGCGAGAGAGGGAATAGAATTTCAATATTATTTGGAAGGTAATTAAGCGTTTTACCTAATAATGTAAAAACTAACCAGAGATGGAACGATGCTTAAACCTAGTGACAAATGGACATGGTATTACGAAGACTCAGAAGGGCATTTAATGCTCGATCTGGGAAACGACATGCTATTTAAAACAAATCTTCCTCGTAAACTGATTGTCGATTGCGCAATTGGTATAAACGAATTCTCTGTGGACGATGCGTCTGCCTATCAAGGTTACAAGGAGCAAATTGCTCATCTTGATTTAAGCGAACCAAGACAAGCGGAACTCGCTCTGTATTGTGTAGCTGCTAAACGTTTCCACAAACCGGTCCAGCCAAAAAGTTGGTTCTTTGATTCAGTGGCCGATGGTTCAATCAGCCCTGAAGAGGGTGATTTGATTCGCTTGTCAAACAGCCATAATGAAGGTTACTTCATTGTCCTAGAAGTAGGAGAGAGCGCAAGCTTATGCGCTTCGGTCTGCATAGAAGAGTTTGCTTTGAGTGGCTCAAAAAGCCTTAAGTTCGGTGAAGCAATTAAAGTCATGCATGACCGTATGGCGATTGTGAATCACTTTTTTACCGTTCAGCCCATCAGAATGGTGAGCTAAAACCCATTATCGTTCCTTTTGTTTCATTTCCCGCCAGCTATCCAGCTGGCTTTTTTTTGCCCAATTTTCCGCTAATACAATAAGTTAAGCACCTGTTCGGCAGGACACAACTGTGAACTTGGTTCGATTTTTGAGCAAATAACATTCAATTAATCACTACACCAGCACGACTCTTTTCCTTAAAAATGGTCACAAGTTCCCCATTTATGGTTATTTTGAAAGTAAATTACACATTTAATGAGTCTTGGTGTAGACCAAATTTAATGCGAATAAGTATTCACTTCGCCTTTAGGCCCCTTTATTTAGTAAAAAGTGAAAACTTTCTTAGAGGAGAAATGAAATTCGATTACTCAAACTAAAAGTGGCGAATGTGTATTCAATTAAGAATTAAACGTGAGGAAAGTCGCTATTCGGCTAACGATATATGTTGATGTCAGGTATAATGGGGGGTCATTTTCTACAGAATAAAAAGATCACTATGCATCAATATCTTGCGGTTACTTCCAATGGCCTCGAAAACCTTCTGGTTGAGGAGCTTACAAAGCTAGGCATTTCGAATGCCAAACCTGTGCAAGCGGGCGTTCGCTTTAAAGCTTCTAATGAACAGATTTATCGTTGTTGTTTGTGGAGCCGTCTGGCGTCGCGTTTTGTTCGTGTGTTATCGGAGTTCACTTGTAACGACGACATGGACTTATATCTCGCGACTTCTTCAGTAAATTGGGTCAACCAATTCCATAGCTCTAAAAAGTTTGTTGTTGATTTCAATGGTACGAACCGTGAAATCAGAAACAGCCAATACGGTGCGATGAAGGTTAAAGATGCAGTAGTGGATTGCTTTGAGAAGAAAAGCTTACCAAGACCATCGATCAGTAAAGATCATGCAGATCTTCGTATTCACGTTCGTCTACACCGCGATAAAGCTATCTTGGGTGTTGATATGGTCGGTGGTGGTCTTCATCAACGTGGCTACCGTCCTGCTTCAGGTAAAGCGCCTCTGCGTGAGACATTAGCTGCAGCGATTATCCTGCGTAGTGGCTGGACTGCTGATAAGCCATTGTTGGACCCTATGTGTGGTTCAGGTACTTTGCTTATCGAAGCTGCAATGATGGCCGCTAACATGGCTCCAGGTGTTAAACGCGAAAAGTGGGGCTTTGAATCACTAGAAGATTTTGAACCTGACCTTTGGACTGAGGTTAAATCTGAGGCGTCAGTACAAGCTCGCCGAGGCGTCAATAAAATTGACACTAAATTCTACGGCTTTGACAATGATGCGCGCGTAATCCAAACCGCTCGTGATAATGCTCGACGCGCTGGTGTTGATTCACTGATCGAGTTTAAAGAAGGTGATGCGGCTCAAGTATTACGTCCAGAAGGCTTCGAAGAGGGTGTTATTGTATCAAACCCGCCATATGGTGAGCGTCTGGGTACACATCCTGGTCTAATCGCTTTATACACAGCATTTGGTGCGCAACTAAAAGCTCAGTTTGGTGGTTGCCAAGCTTCAATCTTCTCTAGTTCTGATGAGCTACTAAGTTGTTTACGCATGCGTGCAGACAAGCAATTCAAGCTCAATAACGGTGCGTTGCCTTGTCAGCAAAAGAATTATTCAATTAGTACACGTCAGTCTGAAAATAAAGGTGACAATGTCACGGAGCAGGTTATAGCACCTGACTTCTCAAACCGTCTCAAGAAAAATATCGGCAAGATTGGTAAGTGGGCTCGTAAAGAGCAACTAGATTGTTACCGTATTTATGATGCTGACTTGCCTGATTACAACGTTGCAATCGACGTATATCTGGATCAATTAGTGATTCAAGAGTACGCAGCACCGAAAAACATCCCTGAAGAGACTGCTAAACGCCGTTTAACGGACATTATCCGCGCTGCGATACAAGTTACAGGTACTGAGGCAAACAAAGTCGTTCTTAAAGTGAGAGAGAAGCAGAAAGGCCGCTCTCAATACCAAAAGCTATCTCAAGAATCTGAAAAGCTAGAGGTGAACGAATACGGCGTTAAGCTCATCGTTAATTTGCATGACTACCTTGATACTGGCTTGTTCTTAGATCATAAGATTACTCGTCGTAAACTGGGTGAAATGGCTGCAGGTAAAGATTTCTTGAACCTATTCGCTTATACAGGTTCTGCAACAGTGCACGCTGCTTGTGGTGGCGCTAAATCTACAACAACCGTCGATATGTCGAACACTTATCTTGAGTGGGCGAAAGACAACATGAAGCTTAATGGTCAAGTGGGCCGTCAGCACCGTTTTGAACAAGCAGACTGCTTACAGTGGTTAGAGAAGTCGACAGGTCAGTTCGATTTGATTTTCATCGATCCGCCAACGTTCTCGAACTCTAAACGTATGGAACAGAGCTTTGATATTCAACGCGATCATATCCAGCTGATGAGAAACTTAAAACGTCTCCTTCGTCCTGAAGGCACTATCGTGTTCTCAAATAACAAGCGCCATTTCAAGATGGACTTAGAGTCTCTGCAAGAGTTAGGGCTGGAAGCTAAGAACATTTCTAGTCAAACGCTGCCATTAGACTTTTCACGTAACAAACATATTCACAACTGTTGGGTACTAAAACACAAGGACTAGTTAAGTATCGTGATCACTTTGTACAGTACAGAAGGGTGCCATCTTTGTGAGATGGCATTTCAGTTAACTCAACAACTCAAAATATCAGATCAGGTCGAAATTGTAGATATCGCATTTGATGATGAGCTATTTTCTCGTTACGGGGTCACTATTCCCGTGCTGAATTATCAAGGAAATGAGCTCAATTGGCCTTTTGATTTGGAACAACTACAAGTTTGGTTAGATAACAATGGCATTGCTAACAATTAATAACGGATTACTGGCTTACGGTGATCACCCTTTACTTGACCATTCGGACTTCGCACTTCAAGAAAACGAGCGTGTTTGTTTAGTTGGTCGAAACGGCGCTGGTAAATCTACCTTGATGAAGGTATTAGCCGGCGAGGTCATTCTTGATGACGGTAAACTTACTGTTACGCAAGATGTTGTCGTTTCGCGACTTGAACAAGATCCTCCTCGAAACCAAGAAGGCACCGTTTTTGACTATGTTGCTGGTGGTTTAGCTGAAATTGGTGAAAAGCTTAAGATCTATCAAGATCAGCTCGATCTGATTGCGGTCGACGCGTCTGAACAAAACATCAATAAGTTAGCGCGTATCCAAGAAGAGTTAGAAATTAATGGTGCTTGGCGTTTTGAAGACCGCATTGAAAACGTACTGGCGGCTTTGAAGCTCGATGGTCATACAAAACTGACGGATTTATCCGGTGGCTGGCAGCGTAAAGCAGCCCTTGCTCGTGCTTTGGTTCGCGACCCAGACGTATTACTGCTTGATGAGCCAACCAACCACTTAGATGTGACAACGATTGAATGGTTAGAGAACTTCCTTAAAGATTTTCGCGGTTCAATCATTTTCATCTCACACGATCGCGCGTTCATTAAATCAATGGCGACTCGTATTGTCGACTTAGACCGTGGCAAACTCGCTTCATTCCCAGGTGATTATGAGAACTACCTGGTAGAGAAAGAAGAGGCGTTACGCGTTGAGGAAATGCAAAACGCTGAATTTGATAAAAAGCTCGCTCAAGAAGAAGTTTGGATTCGTCAGGGTATTAAAGCGCGCCGTACTCGTAACGAAGGGCGTGTGAGAGCACTTAAAAAGCTTCGTGAAGAACGTAGCGACCGCCGTGAAGTTCAGGGTAAAGCCAACATTCAAATTGATGATGCAGCGCGTTCTGGCAAGATCGTATTTGAAGCTAAGAACATCAATTACAGTATTGATGGTAAGTCTATCGTTAAGGACTTCTCGTTCAATATTATGCGTGGCGACCGTATAGCGCTGATTGGTCCTAATGGTTGCGGTAAGAGTACACTGCTTAAACTATTGCTGAACGATATTGAGCCACAGTCCGGTAAGCTACATTGCGGTACTAAGTTAGAAGTAGCGTATTTTGACCAATATCGTGAAATCCTAGACCCTGAGAAGTCAGTTATTGATAACTTAGCGGATGGTAAGCAAGAGGTTATGGTCGGTGGACGTCAGCGCCATGCTTTAAGCTACCTTCAAGACTTCTTATTCGCGCCAAAACGTGCTCGTACTCCGGTTAAAGCCTTGTCGGGTGGTGAAAAGAACCGCTTGCTACTTGCTCGAATTTTCCTCAAATCAAATAACTTGTTGGTGCTAGATGAACCAACTAACGATCTTGATATCGAAACTTTGGAACTTTTGGAAGATTTGCTTGCCAATTATCAGGGTACGTTGCTTCTTGTCAGTCACGATCGTCAGTTTGTCGACAATACAGTTACCACTAGCTGGATTTTTGAAGGTGAAGGCGTGATTGAGGAATTTGTTGGCGGATATCACGATGCTCAACAGCAACGTCTACAAAGCCATCAAGCTCGATCGGATGAAAAATCATCGAAAAGTGTTAAACAGGTTGAGGAAACTCCCAAAACTGTAGCGGTTAAGAGCAAGCCTAAGAAGTTATCTTATAAACTGCAGCGAGAGTTAGAAGCGTTACCCGCAAAACTTGAAGAGCTAGAATTTGAAATCGAGAATTTGCAAGAGCAGGTCAACAGCGCAGACTTCTTTTCAAAGCCTGTCGACCAGACGCAACCAATATTAGATAAGTTAGCTGCTACTGAGCAGGAACTTGAAGTTGCCTTCGAACGCTGGGAAGAGCTAGAGGCAATGCAACAGGAAAGTTAAGATCAAATGAGTAGTAAAATTTTTAAGATTTCAGCAGTAGCGGCAACAGTCGCAGCTTCTTTTGCAGCGAATGCGGCGTTATACAACGTTTACAAGTATGATGACAGTTCTGCAGTGCAGACATACGGTGTTGCGATCTCGCCAGTTACAGCTGACGGACAGGTAAACTGTTTTGACCCTCTTGACCCATCAGGTGTCGAGTGTACAAAAGATACTTCAGATATTGCATATGAAGGTAAGCGATACCCGGAAGGCTTTCAGTACCGTGATGAATCACCGTTCTTAGTCAACTTCGGTTTTGATTACATTGATCAAGGTGATAACGTATACGACAACTTCCGTTCGTACTGTTACAACTATCTTGGCTACACCGACTCACTGTGTGAAAACTGGGCAAATAGCCAGTATACGAATGGCTACGCAAATGAGTTTGAAAATAGTGATATAAACAATTCAAAAGCATACCTTGAGAACAGCGATGTTCAATCGGCTCAGGGCAACGTAATTGTTAACAGTATCGATGCTTCTGGAGAGCCTGTAGGTAACTACCAAACTAGTACTCGCCGTAACACTGCTTATGCAGGTACTGATACCTTTACCGATGGAGATCGTTCTCGTGCATGGGCTCAGTATACTGATGGTTCAGATGTCTACACAGTTGGTAGTGTTTCAACAAAATATGGTTCAGCGAGCGATTACACCTCGAAAGCAGCTATTTGGAAAGGCACTACACTAACATCTGTTGCTTGGGATAGTGCGGCTGTTCGTGATCGCGTAATGCCACAAGGTAGCGCTCGAGATATTACAAAAGTCTCTTCTACACTTTACGCAGTTGGCTATAACAGTGATGGTGATGAGCGTTTACGCGCAAGCGTTTTCTCTTCAACTGACGGCAATACTTGGACATCGACATTTGTTAGCGGCTTTGATGGTGGTGACCGAGACTTAGATAACTACCTGAACTCATCACTGACAGCCGTAAGTGAAAATGGTGTCGCTGTTGGTACGTATAAGCTTAGAGATGTCGTGAGTAACGGTGCATACAGTAACGGATTATTCTACGTAACAGACGTAGCTAACCCAACAGCGAAAGTGTTCTCCGGTGATATCTTCTTTACCGGCGCAAACGGCTTAATCGGCGGCATTAACAAGTATGATGAAGTAGTGGGTTCTGTTGACTTTGAAACTCACCGTGAAGTTGATGGTCAACCACGTGCGCAAAGAGGTTTCATTACTCAGCTAACGACTAAAGCTCAGGCACCACTTCAAGGTAAAGCATGGTACCTTGATGACCTTACATATGGTGGCGATGCGCTAGCTTCGAACAATGACTACCGCATTATCCAAGCGGGTGACATTAATGATGCAGGCGTGATTGCAGCAACGGCATACTACTGTGAAGGCGGTTACGCTAGTGACGCAATTGATGCGGCGTGTAGCGGTTCATCTAAGTTGGTCGCGGTGAAACTTGTGCCTATTAGTGGCAGCACTGCAATTACTAAACGTCCTGTGGAAACTTCAACAGTTGAACGCCAGGGTGGTACGTTAGGCTTCTTCGCTCTGACACTTCTAGGCCTGCTTGGGTTCCGTAGAAAATAGGTTGAATATTCAACAAGGGCACAGGTTCACAATTTTGAATCTGTGCCTTTTTTTTATCTTGAATAAAGCCAGATTTTGATCGAATCTTAATCTAGAAGCCATAAAAGCTTCACGTCTATCACGTAAAGAGGCGAGCAATGATATTGCTGGTGGAGTGATGGATTTAAGTAGTACGTTAAGAAAACATTTTATGTATGAGGACGACACTATGAAGAGACAAAAGCGTGACCGCTTAGAAAGAGCTCAATCTCAAGGATACAAAGCGGGCCTTAATGGCCGCTCAATGGAGGCATGTCCATACCAGCAGATGGATGCTCGATCTTATTGGCTTGGTGGTTGGCGCGATGCCAGAGAAGATAAACACTCTGGTCTCTACAAATAACACTCAATCCACATACTTTGAAAGGATCTAGCCCCGAAAGGGGCTTTTAAATAGCAAACTAATGCACTATAACTAAATATATTGTTATGAAAAAAGCGACTAGTTTTAGTCGCTTTTGAAAACTCTACTACTTAAAACGCTGACGTATCTTGGAAAAGGCCAACTTTAAGATCTTTCGCTACGTAGATTTCTTTACCGTCTACAAGAACGCGGCCATCAGCAAGACCCATAACTAATCTACGGTTAACAACGCGCTTCATGTGAATTTCGTAAGTCACTTTTTTCGCAGTAGGTAGGATTTGACCTGTGAACTTCACTTCACCAACACCTAGTGCGCGACCTTTACCTTTACCGCCAACCCAGCCTAGGTAGAAACCAACAAGCTGCCACATTGCGTCAAGACCAAGACAACCAGGCATTACTGGGTCACCAGGGAAGTGACAGTCAAAGAACCATAGGTCTGGAGTAATATCTAGTTCAGCTAAGATAAGACCCTTACCGTAATCGCCTTCTGTTTCTGACATCTTACTGATGCGATCCATCATTAGCATGTTTGGCGCTGGTAGTTGAGGGTAACCCGGGCCGAACAGTTCACCTTGGCTAGATGCTAGAAGATCTTCACGGTTATAAGAATCACGTTTGTTTTGCATTATCAATTACTCCAAATTTTGATAGGAGCATGTTAGTGAACACGTGTACGCTAAACAACTCCGATCAGTCCATTTTTTAATGATTTTAGTCTTACATGAACCAGTTTTTGATTCGTTCCACAAATCCCGGAGGGTGTTCATGTCTTTCAAAGTTTTCAATACGTTGAGCGATTTTACTAATCACACTTTCTTCATCATCACCTCTAAAAGGCTTACCCATGATGATTGGAATTGCTTCATCAACCGTTGATACCGACCAGATATGGAATTCGCTCTTTTTGATGCTTTCAACGACATCTTTATGAAGAGCCAAATGTTTGAGGTTTGTTTTAGGCAAGATTACGCCTTGTTCGCCCGTAAAGCCTTGGTGTTTACATACGTGGTAGAAACCTTCAATCTTTTCATTCAAGCCACCGACGGCCTGCACTCGACCAAACTGGTCCACGGCTCCGGTCACAGCGATTTGTTGATTGATTGGGTATTCAGACAATGCGCTAACGAAAGAGCACAGTTCCGCTAAGGTTGCGCTATCGCCATCGACTTCGCTGTATGATTGTTCGAACACAACTGAAGCAGAGTACGGTAAGGGTTCATCAAGTTGAAGGGCACTGCTAACGAAGGCTTGCATAATCATCATGCCTTTTGCATGCAAATTACCACCGAGCTCGGCTTTGCGTTCAACGTCAGAAATATCACCGTCACCGAAGTGGATGACACATGAAATACGTGCAGGTTCACCATATGACATCGGGTGACCAGGTACATCAATAACCGTTAGGCCGTTGACTTGGCCAATGCATTCCCCTTTAGTCTCAATGATGACTTGGCCATCGGTAATATCCGCCAACGCGCGCTCGGGTAGGTAAGCTTCACGCTGATACTTGTTCTCTAGTGCGTGGTCTAAGTCGAGTTCTGATATGAACTGCTGATTGGAGGTGAGGCGTGCCTCTTCAAAAAGAGCCAAGTACCAAAGTACTTCAATAGGCATGTAGTGCTGATCTTCAGTATATCGAGCTCCAGCGTTCATCAGGCGGTGAATGGCCCCAAAAGTAGGCTGGGGCAGTTTGTACTGCTGAACAATCCAAGAAATAAACCCTAAGTACTGCTCGATACTATTATGATCAAGTGCGAGTTCGGTTTCTATTTCTGTAAACAGAGCCAATCCGGTGTAGAGTTCAGGCTCAAGGTACTCGAAGTCAGCAATTTGGTGTCTATCGCCAACCAGCACGACTTTAATATCGTATTTAGATGATGGTTCCTCGAGTGCAATGGACTTTGTATTAGCGTTTACTGGGTTAACACTCTGTCCTAGTAACACTGACCTTAACACCTGCCAACTTGCAGGGTTAGCGAGCAGTAATGTCGCAGGGATAACTAAGTAACCGCCATTTGCTTTATCAAATAGACCAGGTACCTTGGTTACAACGTCACCTAACTCATTACATGTGTAAGACCCAAGAAGGGTCGTGATATTTAATGATTCCGTTGTTACACATGGCTGGGCTGAATCAAGAGTCGTTAAGCCGTCTTTGATTAGGTTTCTATAGAAGGCATTATCGATAGAATTTATAACCAGTAGGCGGCTGTATCCAGCGAGTTTTGTGAACGTATCTAAAGATTGTTTCAGGCGAGGCTGAATATCGAAAAAATTGACTAGGCTTAGCTCAGAAAATCGTTGGATTTTCGCATCATAGCGAGAATATTGAGGAGTGACCGCGTGCCAGCTTTCTTGGTTCATTGAATCAAATCATGTGCTTTAATTGGACGCAAAGTATATAGAAAAACTGAAGTAGTATATATAGATAATTTATCTAATGATCTTGATCCCTTTTCGAATACAATAGGGATTGTAAGTTATGTTACTTACAGTTACGCTGTCACTCTAACGTTTATTAAATGGCCTCGAAATGAAATATCAGCAGCTTGAAAATCTTGAATGTGGTTGGAAATGGACTTACTTAATCAATAAATGGAAAGCTGGTGAATCTATTACTTGCCATATCGATACCAGTGAGGTTGATACTGCCGTCGCTGAACTAAGAAAAATCGAGCACGAACCAACCAGAGTTCTTGAATGGATCGAGAACCACATGGCTCCTGAGCTAGATAACAAACTCAAGCAAGCGATTCGCGCAAAGCGTAAGCGCCATTTTAATGCTGAACAGATTCATACCAAAAAGAAATCAATTGATCTCGATTATCGTGTATGGGAGAAGCTGTCACACCGGGCAAATGAGTTAGGTTGTACGCTCTCTGACGCGATTGAATACTTGCTTTCTGAAGCATCGAGAAGCGAGAAGGCAAGTAAAGCGGTAAATAGCTTGAAAGAAGATCTAAGTAAATTGCTTGATTAGCGAAAAGGGAGGCCTAGATGCTTTATGTGATTTTGATTGCTGCTGTTATCGTGTTTTGGCTTGTCGCCATTGACAGGCCGATTCTGAAAGTCACCTTTTCTGACGGCAAGATTGTCAGTGAAAAAGGGCATTTCCCTCCTAGCTTCCGTCATAACGTGTTAGAAATAGGGCATAGAACACCATTCAATGGTGAGTTAAAAGTTTATCAGCAGCGCTCTGGTACTAAGCTTGTGATGTCGAAAGAGATCAACAAATCCGTTCAACAACGAATCCGTAATGTTTTTCCGTTTCAAGGTTTCCGCTCTAAGGGCAATAAAAAGGCAAACTGAGAAACTTGTTAATTTCACATTTCTCTTCTAAGTTTCTAGAAGTTACACGTTAGAAAATTTGAATGTCATCATGTTTGTTATCTTGTCGTCAGAGGTAACCATGATGACTAGAAACTTACTAATTTTTTCAATAGTGATGAGCTTTGTTGTTTATGCTGATGACACGGAGATCAATCCACTCGCAAGCAAGATTAAATCTAAAATAGATAAGCAGCTCTCCAAATATAACCTTTCAGGGTATTGTGACTTGTTTATAGAAATGGCGCATAAAGAGAATTTCGCTGTTATAAAAAGAGTCACATCAACAGGAGATCACAAGCTATGTAAGGCGAGCAAGCAGATCGTCCGTAAAGGTCATCGGTATGAGTACAGCCTTACAGAGAAATACATTCGTCTACATATTGAAAATTAGTGAATGACGTACTATATTCGCGCTGAAGTTTTCAAACATAGTATGGTTATGCAAAGTTCGCTTACTACCAATAAGAATTACAACCAAGAAGCCGTCGACCTTGCACGCAAAATATCTCTTCTAACGAGAGAGCGTCACGCAAAATGGCTAGTCAGTTTAAAATACTTACTCGATCAATCTGACGTTGATGGTGTGTTAAGTCGTCAAGGTGAGTTTTGTGACAGTGTAATTCTACACGAGAAAGAAAGAATTACGGATAATCAACGCCTTCTACTAGAGTGTGAGAGTTCAAGAGTCAAAGAGCGTAGGCAAGCAATTGAAGAAAGACAGAAGATTCATAGCTTTGTCGTTGACGATGTTGCAGCGTACGCACAAGAACAAATTTTTGAGAAACTGGCGTCTTCTCCAATTAATAAAATCTTCAATCGCTTTCCTGATTTTAGCCATTTCATGAGTATCGCTTACTCGCCATCACTTAACTATACAAAACTGTCTGTTCTAACCACCAATGACACGCAACTAAAATCAGAAGTTATTGAACTGGCCAACAACCCCAAGTTTTGTGAGCGCATTGGTAAGTCGCCTAGGAACCTTCAGGATCCGAAAGTGGCGATTGGAACGCTAGGCATCGAAAACTCAGCCTTGCTGTTTCCAATACTTATGGCTCGGCGACTATTGAGATGGCAAGATAAACCGACAAAAAATATTGCACCTAAACTATGGCAATACCTGATTTTAACCGCGAATGTAACCAGACTAAGGCTAGAGCAGGGTAATGTTAAAAACCCAGAGCAAGGTGTTCTACTTGGTGTTTTGAGAACAACGAGTCATTTTGCGGTTATTAACCATTTCACGCAAATGTACGAAGACTCACTGGTCGATAAAATGCGTTATTATCGCGAAAACAATATGCGTGAAGAATACTACGCATGTGCGGATGTTACGCCAAATTTGAGTATTATTCCCAAGCTAATCACTAGCTTAGAAAAAACTATCACTCAAAAGCTTATAGATTCTTTGGAGTGGACGCCGTTTAACATTCATATGAAAAGTGCGCTTCAAGAAGATTTGGATGAAGTGCCAATACTTGAGCGAAGTGAAGCCGGCGTGGCATTGGCGCAAGCTCAAGCATATGCCATTTATGATGGCCTTGAACGTAGCAACGTGTTTGTCGAGAAACATAAGCCGTTTTGGTTTGCTAACGTACAAATGTCGGCAGAGTCAATTCAACAGATCCGTAAAAAGCACCCAGGTAAAGTTGAACTCAGTAGTTAGCTAGACTCAACTTGAAGCACTATAACTAAATTCATTTCGATAAATATGATGTTCCGTAATGAGATAAACCCAAAATCAGTGAACAGCCCAGCTCAATATTCTAGTATCAGAATGAAAAAAATAGCCACTGAGTGAAAACTCACGAGCATAACTCTGCGAATCGGATACGAAGGCTGCATTAAGATAACTGATGAGATGAACAGTTTTACAAAGCAAGCGGTTAAAAAGTCGATAGAAAATTGGCGTGCTACGTAAAATCTAGACAACTTATCGAAGCTGAATACTCGAGATTTCACGTAACGAAACTAATTAATGGGCAGCTACGGATTATGGAACTAGTTAAAGGAACAATATTTGAAGCTTCATATTCCAAAACCATTCATTTGAATGTGGTAATCATAGAGATACAGCTTAGCAATAAACATTAATTAAGTACGCATTATGTATCTTATGTTAAATGGGGTTTGTTAGATTCGTATGCCGCTATTGTTTGTAGCTCCTCCTCTTACATCTAGGTTATGTCGATTCAACATAATTGATTTACCATAAAATACCTAATAATCAGTATTTATAATCTTACGATTCTAATACTGATTATTAGTAGACTTAACTAGACCAACACCGCCGAGTTTCCTTTGATGGCGAATGCGTTATTGTTTAGTACATCAAAATGATGGCGATTCACCGCGTTATCAAATTGCTGCTTTATTCCTGGGAAATGTGAATGTGCAGCAATGCGATTTGATGTCGTGGTTATAATCAGGTTTTTCGCTGTGTATACCTTACTATGCATCTTTTTATACAAGGCTTTGTTTTTATCCATTTTTCCGTAAAGCTCTAAGATCTGTTCTTTGGATAAACCGAGCGTTGATTTCTGTTTGAAGCTGGTTCCCCAGCTACAGAGTACTTTCTCTGCTAAATCACGAGTGACAAAACCAGGCCCAAGCAATAAGTGATCTCCTTTTCCGCCACCACTCGTTCTTGATGCTCCGACTAGCGTGGCGTGTCGACCTGGCATTAGTGTGGTATAGAATTTGGTGTTCTTGTGCAGATTAGGCATACGTGCTTTGAAGAATAATGAACGCTCGTCCTGCGCAAATACACAGACAATCTGTTTAACGTTCGAACCCAATGTCTTGTAATCTTTGAAAGCATTCATTCCACCTGGAACGGGATCTAAAGCGAAAATATTGACCTTTATGTTGGCTAAAGCAGGCACCTTTAACAGTGCGTTAGCGAGTTCGAAACATGTTACACCTCCTCGGCTCCAGCCGATGAGGTTAAGTTGAGTGATCGGGTTCTTTTGACGCTCTGCTGCAATTATCTGCATCTGGAAATCGAGACTAGATTTTAGGTCTGAAGCGAGTTCATCCCGCTCGAACTGCCACTTAGAAAAGGCTGAACTTATTCTGTTAAACGGCTTTTGGGCACTGAGAATATCACTGGCTCTACCTTTGAAGTCAGCTAGCCCTGACGGTTTTTTTCCTGCAAGTAAGTTAATAACGTGTTGAATATTGCTATTTACACCTCTACCTGCAAGTTGCCCAGTGACTTGCCAATATGTGTCATCTTTAGTTTGTTTTTTCCATTCGCTTAAATTGCCGCTACCTACTCCATCAACCTGTATATAGTCAATATTGTCTCGACCAACGACATTCTTTGCGAGTACAGAAACGAGCTCTCCTGATGCATAGGCTTTATGAACATGGTTTTCAGAAGTTGCACCTGTACCACTAAAAAATACAGTCACTGTGGTCATGATTATCCCTCGCTATGAAGTCCGTTTATAACGTGTGATAGATTGGATTTGATAAGGCGGTATTAAAAATGTAGTCCACAGGATTTCAATTACCAAACTTAAAATATGCACCTATCTATTTCTTTAATGGGAGCTTTTACTGTTTATAAACTTAAGTTTATCAATCACTGCGAAGGATTAAAGCGAATTATGGATAATGTGCGAATGATAACTAGAGCCGTGCCAAGTTATTTGGTCTGACGAGTTTGATGGCGGACTAGTATCCGCCATTCACTATTGGTTACGTGGTAACGAAACACCTAGTTTAGATTCTGAATTTAACTCCCGCTAGATTAGTTTGCTCAAGGTCCGAAAAAGAAATTTCGAATTCAGAGTCCGGCTCTGGATAAACTTCCCAACTTGACTCATTTTCGATGATTTTTAGCGCGCTATTTTGAGGCTTAATGATCCAGTTATTTGATGGTTTTTGTATCACAACCCTATCTTCAAGTTTTTGCGCATTGAATCGCTCGTTTTTAACACTAAATGCACAGTTTGGTTTCAAATTACACTCGAGAATTTGTGGTTGTGTGAATGTTACTGTACGCCAAATAAACACTGTAACTAGCAGGGTTAACATGATGATTATTTGAACAAAACGTCCTCGTGTAAGTTTTTCGGCAGCCATTCTGCGGTGTTCTCCGTGTAACAAACTTCAAAGTTTTTAAATAAAAGGCCAAAACCAGACCGACTGTAAGGTTACTACTCTGTCATTGAATTGTTAAATGCAGTATAGTTGGCGGCTGAAAATGCCACTTTTTCTTAAAATCAGCAAGAATAATTAACTGATTGTTTCAGATTGTTTTTCTTTATGGTTTGGGTGGCATTACGACATGTGTCGTGTTGGAAGTAAAGTGTAGTTAATTAGAAATTGGAAGCATGCAAATGAGCCAAGAAAAGCAGCTTGAACAAAACTACAACTATACAGTCGTTCGTCAGTTTACCTTAGTGACCATTCTCTGGGGTATTGTCGGTATGGCTGTTGGTGTTTTGATTGCCGCTCAATTAGTTTGGCCACAGCTAAACTTTGATACGCCGTGGTTGACGTATAGTCGCTTACGTCCTCTGCATACTAATGCGGTTATTTTCGCGTTCGGTACAAGTGCCCTATTCGCAACGTCTTATTACGTTGTTCAGCGTACCTGTCAGCAACGTTTATTTGGTGGCCCTCTTGTCGCCTTTACCTTCTGGGGTTGGCAAGCCATTATTTTAGCAGCCGCTATTACTCTACCGTTAGGTTTTACCTCTGGTAAGGAATACGCTGAGCTAGAATGGCCGATCGACATCGCCATCGCAGTTGTCTGGGTGTCTTACGCGATTGTGTTCTTTGGAACATTGATCACTCGTAGAACCTCACACATCTACGTAGCAAACTGGTTCTTCGGTGCCTTTATTATCACTGTTGCTGTGTTACACATCGTAAACAGCATGGCGATTCCTGTATCTATGGGTAAATCATACTCGATTTATTCCGGTGCAGTAGACGCGATGGTTCAGTGGTGGTACGGACACAACGCGGTAGGTTTCCTACTGACAGCTGGTTTCCTAGGTATGATGTACTACTTCGTACCTAAGCAAGCTGAACGTCCTGTTTATTCATACCGTTTGTCTATCGTTCACTTCTGGGCACTTATCTCTCTATACATTTGGGCTGGCCCACACCACCTACACTACACTGCTCTTCCTGATTGGACGCAGTCACTAGGTATGGTGATGTCACTGGTACTATTTGCTCCTTCTTGGGGTGGTATGATCAACGGTATCATGACGTTATCAGGTGCTTGGCACAAACTACGTTATGACCCGATTCTTCGTTTCCTAATCGTGTCTCTATCGTTCTACGGTATGTCTACGTTCGAAGGTCCAATGATGTCTATTAAGACAGTTAACGCACTGTCTCACTACACTGACTGGACAATCGGCCACGTACACTCTGGCGCTTTAGGTTGGGTTGCAATGGTATCTATCGGTTCGGTATACCACCTTGTTCCTAAGCTATTCGGCCAAGAGCGTATGTACTCTGTAAGCATGGTTAACACGCACTTCTGGTTAGCAACTATCGGTACAGTTCTGTACATCGTTGCTATGTGGATCTCTGGTGTAATGCAGGGTCTAATGTGGCGTGCAGTTAACTCTGACGGTACATTGACTTACAGCTTCGTTGAATCTGTACAAGCGTCTTACCCATTCTACTTTGTACGTTTCCTAGGTGGTTTCATCTTCCTAGCTGGTATGTTCCTAATGGCATACAACACGTACAAGACAGTAAGTGCGCCAAAAGATAGCCTAAAAGCTATCCCACAACCGGCATAAGGAGATTTAAGAATGAGTTCAAATTCTAACAATCGCCACGAAATTGTTGAACGCAATGTCGGTTTACTAGCGATTCTTATCGTTTTTGCAATCAGTTTGGGTGCTCTTGTAGAGATCACTCCTCTGATTTTCCAAAAGCAAACAACAGAGCCTGTAGAGAACTTACGTCCTTATACAGCCCTTGAAATGGAAGGCCGTGACGTATACATCCGCGAAGGTTGTAACGTATGTCACAGCCAGATGATTCGTCCATTCCGTTCTGAAACAGAGCGTTACGGTCACTACTCTGTTGCTGGTGAAAGTGTATATGAGCACCCATTCCTTTGGGGTTCTAAGCGTACAGGTCCTGACCTAGCACGCGTTGGTGGTCGTTACTCTGATGAGTGGCACCGCGTTCACCTAATTGATCCACGTGAGTTGGTTCCTGAGTCAAACATGCCAGGTTTCCCATGGCTTGAAGAGAACGTTCTTGATGGTAAGGACACTCAGAAGAAGCTAACTATCTTCCGTGATCAGTTTGGTGTTCCATACACTGATGAGCAAATTGCAAACGCGTCTAAAGATGTAGAAGGTAAAACTGAGATGGATGCCATCATCGCTTACCTTCAGTCTCTTGGTCACGCAATGAAATAATAAGGGGTGATTATGGATATCGGTACTATTCACAGTATTTGGACCATAGTGCTTTTCGTAAGCTTTATAGGCGTTGTTTGGTGGGCTTATGGTAAGAGCCGTAAGTCTCGTTTCGACGAAGCCGCAAACCTTGTATTTGCTGATGAAGAGCAAGCACCTTCAAAAGAACAAGGAGTGACTAAGCAATGACTACATTTTGGAGTCTTTGGATAATCATCATTACAGTCGGTACGTTAGTTGGCTGTGCTGTGATCCTTTATTGGTGCCTTAAGGATAAGATGGGTGTCGAAGAAGGTGCAGACATGGGCCACGAATACGATGGTATTCGTGAGCTTAACAACCCACTACCGAAATGGTGGACTTACCTATTTGTTGGTACGTTTATCTTCGCTGCGATTTACCTAACGCTTTACCCAGGCCTAGGTAACTTCAAGGGCGTTCTAGGTTGGCAGAGTTCTGACCAAACGGTTCGTTCAATTGAAGAATCAAAAGCGTCGATCGCGGCTTCGCAACAAAACAAGCAGCTGGTTCAATACGCTAAAGAGCTTGACGATGCAGATACTTACTTTGGTGAAGCATTCAAGAAACTTGCGTACGTAGATGGCTCAACTGAACTTCGTCCTATCCCTGAAATTGCAGCGGATAACGAAGCAGTTAAAGTTGGTCAACGTTTGTTCCTACAGAACTGTTCTCAGTGTCACGGTTCTGATGCGCGTGGTCTGAAAGGTTTCCCTAACCTAACAGATGATGCATGGCTATATGGCGGTGAGCCAGAAGCTATCGTTACTACTGTTATGAATGGTCGTATCGGTCAGATGCCAGCGTGGAAAGATGCTCTAGGTGAGCAAGGCGTGAAAGAAGTTGTAAGCTACACGCTAAGCCTATCTGGTCGTTCTGTTAACGCTAAAGAAGCGGAAGCTGGTAAAGCTCGTTTCGTAGTGTGTGCTGCGTGTCACGGTACAGATGGTAAAGGTAACCCAGCAGTGGGTGCACCTGACCTAACTGACCAAGACTGGCTATTTGGTGGTTCACGTGCTGACGTAACTGAAACAGTAATGAACGGTCGTTCGGGCGTAATGCCAGCTTGGAAAGATATTCTAGGTGAAGACAAAGTTCAGCTTGTTTCTGCTTATGTTTGGAGTCTAAGCAACTCGGAACAATAAGTTACATTTCAATAACAGCCCCTTACTCTCTATAGATGGTAATGGGGCTGTCTTTCCTTTACAGTTAAAGCCCTAATTTATTTCAATTTTTTATCGAGAACTATTATGGAAAAGCCTTGGTATAAGCAGTTTTGGCCGTGGTTTATACTCTCCCTAACGGTCGGGGTGTCTATATTAACTTTGGTTCGAGTCGCGATACTTACAAACCACTCAGTTAATCTTGTGACTGAGGATTACTATAAAAAAGGTAAAGGGATTAATATCGACATATCCCGAATCAACGTTGCTAAAGAGCTAGGTCTTGATGCTACCGTTCGTGCTGAAGGCGACACCGTAGTGGTTCAATTTGAAAAAGGCCAGCTAGATCACTATCCCGCGATCACTGCTATGTTTGCCCACCGCACTCTCCCTGATCATGACTTCTCGAGACTTATTACGTCTGACGCTCGCGGTACCTACCGATTTAAGCTTGATAATGAGCTTCAAGGCCCATGGTTTATTGAACTGACTCCACATGACGAAAAATGGTTAATCCAAGGTCGCGTTGAGTTCCCAACTTCGTCAGCAGTACAACTATCTAATTAAGAAAAGTCTATGTGCAAATCCTGTTATCACTGTGGTGAAGATGTACCAGCCAACACGGATTTCAAAGTGGAAATTTTGGGCGACATTAGAGATATGTGTTGCCCAGGCTGTGAAACGGTAGCTCAGACTATCGTTGACAGTGGTTTGGTCTCTTACTATCAATATCGAACTGCCCCGGCTGAAAAAGCCGATCTCGTCCCAGAGCAACTACAAGCCCTAATTCATTATGACAATGATGATGTTCAAGCAGAGTTTGTGCGCAATAGCGAGAACAGCTCTGAGGTGACATTGTCACTTGAAGGTGTCTCATGTGCCGCCTGCGCATGGTTAATTGAAAAACAAGTTGCTGCAAATAAAGGCGTTTTGTCTATACGTGTTAATACAACAACCAACCGCGCCCTTCTCGCCTGGGACAAAACTGAGACTCGTTTAAGTGAGTTGCTCGCTTCGATTCATCGCCTCGGCTATAAAGCCGCGCCGTTTGAAGCCGATAAGCAGGAAGCCGCTTATCACGAGCAAATGAAGCAATATCTGTATCGTTTGGGTATTGCAGGCCTAGCAACTATGCAGGTTATGATGCTTGCAGTCGCACTTTACCTTGAGGTGTTTGGCGACCTCGAACCTGAATTCAAAAACTATTTCCGCTGGGTAAGCTTGATTTTCGCTACCCCAGTTATGCTTTACTCAGCTCTTCCATTTTATATCAACGCATGGCGCAGTCTTCGCAGTCGAACTTTAGGTATGGACGTTCCCGTCTCTATTGCAATGATCTTCGCTTATTTTGCAAGTCTAGTAGCGACAGTGACTGAACAGGGAGAAGTATTCTTTGAATCGATTTCGATGTTCGCCTTCTTCCTGTTAGTCGGCCGTTTCTTAGAAATGCGTGCGCGTCGTAAAGCCGCTGCCGCGAGCGGTAACTTGTTAAAGTTGATTCCTGCTATAGCCAATAAGCTAAACGGTGATCAAGTCCCTGTTAAGACGCTACAAGTTGGCGATCAAATTCGCGTTTTACCGGGTGAACACATTCCTGCTGACGGTAAGATTCTGTCAAGCCGAGTCCATATTGATGAGTCCATGTTGACCGGTGAGTCTCTACCCGTTGTCAAACAGGTCGATGATTACGTGTTTGCCGGCACTCTTAACGGTGAAGAATCGTTTGAACTTGAGGTAACCTCTTCTAAAGCAGACTCGATGATCTCTAACATTGTTCGCTTACAAGATGAAGCTCAGCTTTCTAAGCCAAAGATTGCTGAAATCGCAGATGTCGTTGCTCGTTACTTTGTTGCCGTAATACTAATTGTTGCCGCTGGTACTTGGTTCTTCTGGCACTCGAGTCGTCCAGACGATGCGTTTTGGATTATGCTTTCGGTGCTGGTTGCAACTTGTCCTTGTGCCCTTTCATTAGCGACACCGACTGCGCTGACATGTGCTACGTCACGTATGGGTAACCTTGGTATTCTTCTACGAAAAAGTCATGTATTTGAAACTCTGTGTAAGGTGAATCACCTTATTGTGGATAAGACAGGTACACTGACTCATGGGGATATCGAAATTGATCAAGTCCAACTGTTCGCAGGTTTGTCCGAGCAACAGGCTCTAGCGATAGCTGCTTCACTAGAATCACATGCAAACCACCCTATTGCTCGTGCTTTTAAACCCTACTTAGATCGTACAGTTAAAGTCGAAGACGTAGAAAATGTTATCGGTTCCGGTATCGTCGGCTCTTTAGGTACAAAGCAAGTTAAGATTGGTAGCGCACGTTTTGTATTGGGCGACAACCAACCCGCACAAGCCAATACGGTTTATCTGTCCGTAGACGATATTCATGTCGCTAACTTTGTTTATCGCGATCCTATCCGCTCTGAAACCAAAGAGTTTATTCAAAAGTTCCAACAGTCTGGTGTAAAAGTTACGCTCCTTACCGGTGATACTAAAGAGAATGCGGAAATCGTTGCTTCACAAATCGGCATTGAGGATGTTGTGGCGGGAGCGAAACCGCAAGACAAGCTAGCTTATCTTAAGGGTACGGATGAAGGCGATATCACCATGATGATTGGCGATGGGATCAATGATGCGCCAACACTTGCCGGTGCACACCTTTCCGTTGCTATGGGTGGTGGTGCGGACGTCGCTAAAGCGTCTGCGGATATGGTTCTCTTGGGTGACCGACTCGATAGAATTCTTGAAGCAAGAGAGCTTGCTCTGCAAACGCGTCGAATCATTAAAGAGAACTTGGCGTGGTCGCTTGGCTACAACCTGTTGATACTTCCTTTGGCAGTCGCGGGTTTTGTTGCGCCATATTTTGCTGTGGTCGGTATGTCTGCTAGCTCAATTATTGTAATATCTAACTCTCTTCGTCTGCTTAAAGAAAAAGGTCGATAAATGGAAAGCCTTTATATCCTTATCCCGATTGCTATCGTATTGGTGTGTGTCGCTGTTGCTATTTTCTTATGGGCAGTGAAGAGTGACCAATTTGAGGACTTAGAGCGTCAAGGTCACAATATCTTGCTTGATGAAGATCAAACGCAAGAGAATCAACAGAAATGAGTCCTGATTGGATTGGAGCTTTCTTAATTGGTTTGATTGGTGCTGGCCATTGTATGGGAATGTGTGGGGGTATTGCCTCTATGCTGACCATTGGCCAGTCTCAACCATCTAAAACGATCCCACTGTTTTATAATTCTGGCCGCCTCATCAGCTACGCCTTTATTGGCGCTATTGTCGGTGGTACTGTCGCCTCAATCAGTGAAATTAGCTCGCTCAACAATGCTCTTACCTGGTTAAGACTCGCTGCTGCTGTGTTTATGGTGCTGTTGGCCTGTTATATCGGTCGATGGTGGCAAGGGTTACTAGCGGTTGAGAAGCTCGGTCAAACACTGTGGCGTTTTATCTCTCCTGCAGGGAAATCTCTTTTACCATTAAAATCCCCTATTCACGCCATTCCTTTTGGTTTCATTTGGGGCTGGCTACCTTGTGGCTTGGTTTACTCAACGTTAACTTGGTCAGCCGTGTCCGGTAGCGCATTAAACGGCGCTCTAATTATGATCGCATTTGGTCTAGGCACACTACCAGCAATGTTACTAATGGGCTTTGGCGCTACATATTTACATAAGCTGCAACAATCTCAAATCTTCCGTAACCTCGGCGCTCTAATTTTATTAACTTATGGCCTATACACAGGCTACGGCGCAATAATTTTATTATCAATAAGTTGATAGATTGCTGTTTTTCCCTACCTTTTTTCACTACCCTTTGTAGGTAATGAGTGCTAAAATATTGATGTATATCAAATAGTGAAAGGTTGTTATGATTTCTGAAAAGCCTGCAACAAAGCGCATTCAGTCTGGTGGTTGTGCGATTCATTGCCAAGATTGTAGTATTAGCCAACTTTGTATTCCATTTACGTTAAATGAATCAGAGCTCGATCAGCTTGACCAAATCATTGAACGCAAAAAGCCAATTCAAAAAGGTCAAGAGCTGTTCAAAGCGGGAGATGAACTAAAATCTCTTTACGCAATTCGTTCAGGTACGATCAAGAGCTATACGATTACTGAGCAAGGTGATGAGCAAATTACTGCTTTCCACTTAGCAGGTGATCTGGTTGGTTTTGACGCTATTACTGGCGACCTTCACCCTAGCTTCGCTCAGGCGCTTGAAACATCAATGGTATGTGAAATCCCATACGAGATCCTTGATGACTTGTCAGGAAAAATGCCTAAGCTACGTCAGCAAATCATGCGTTTGATGAGTAACGAGATTAAAGGTGACCAGGAAATGATTCTACTGCTTTCTAAAAAGAATGCAGAAGAGCGTTTAGCAGCATTCCTTTACAACCTTTCAACGCGCTTCTCACAGCGTGGATTCAGCCCTCGTGAATTCCGTCTAACTATGACTCGCGGTGATATTGGTAACTACCTAGGCCTAACTGTTGAAACAATTTCTCGCCTATTGGGTCGTTTCCAAAAATCAGAAATCTTAAGTGTGAAAGGTAAATACATCACTATCTTAGATCACGATGCTCTGATGGAACTCGCTGGCGTTTCAACAGAATCATAATATCTTTCAATGATGTAGCTCACTATTCATTCCGATAATGAGCTACATCATAATTCTTTCAAATTCCTCAATATTTTTCTAAAACTCTCCTTCGAACTAAGCTACATTAATCATATACCCCTCCTCGCCTTTAAGGAGTTTTATATGAGCATCTACAATAAAATCCTAGTTGTTGCAGATATCAACAAAGATGAGCAGCCTGCGCTGGCTCGTGCTATGCAGCTCGCTTCAAAAAGCCGTTCTCCTAGTCGAGTGACTTTCTTCCTCTCTATTTACGACTTCTCTTACGATATGACTTCTATGCTGTCGATTGATGAAAGAGATGCAATGCGTCGCGGTGTTATTCACCAACGCGAGCAATGGATGCAAAAAATCGCTAAAGATTATGTTGTAGAGGGAGTTGAGTTTGAAGTGCGTGTCGTTTGGCACAACAGACCTTATGAAGCGATTATCGCTGAGGTTTTTGCTGGCAGTCACGATATTGTGGTTAAAGGAACGCGTAAGCATGACGTTTTAGAATCGGTTATCTTCACTCCTACCGATTGGCACTTACTACGTAAATGTCCTTGTCCTGTCTTGTTAATCAAAAATGCAGAATGGCCTGAAGACTCAAGTATTCTCGCGTCAGTGCATGTTGGCTCAGAAAATGATACCCATCTGGGTCTCAATGACTCCATGGTTGAGCAGCTCAACAGTTTATCTGAGCGTCTAAATGCCAAACCTTATTTAGTCAACGCCTACCCCGTTACACCGGCGAACATTACCATTGAACTGCCTGAGTTTGATCCTTCTACCTACACTGACGCTGTACGTGGCCATCACTTAACTGCGATGAAGGCACTGCGCCAAAAACACGGTTACGATGAAGAGCAAACTATCGTAGAGCAAGGTTTGCCTGAAGATGTGATTCCTGATGCAGCTAAGAAGCTCAACGCGGCGATGGTGATTGTAGGTACAACTGGCCGTACTGGCTTATCAGCTGTTTTTATTGGTAATACCGCTGAGCACGTTATCGATAAGATTAATTGCGATGTATTGGCGCTTAAACCGGAAGGCTATATTAGCCCACTCGACCCAAAAACCGCCATCTAATGTAATGTAGACAAATAAAAAAAGGAAGATAGTGACTATCTTCCTTTTTTGTGTCTAGAGACTTTGTTTAGATGTTAGTTACATCGATAAACATAGACTCATCAATATTGGTTGACGAGACAATCGCTTCGCTAAACTCATACTCTTCACGGCTGCCTTCACGATCAAGTGGAAGGTTTTCAAAATCGAATAGATTTTTATCCGCAAGCTGGCTTGGGCTAACATTTTGAATCGACTTAAAGATCGCTTCTACACGACCAGGGGTCTTCTTATCCCAATCAATTAGCATCGCTTTGATTGATTGACGCTGTAGGTTTTCCTGTGAGCCACATAGGTTACATGGGATGATCGGGAACTCTTTGTGCTCAGCATACTTAATCAGATCTTTCTCGCGACAGTATGTTAGTGGGCGGATAACCACGTTCCGACCATCATCTGAACGTAGCTTTGGTGGCATCGCCTTTAAGCGTGAACCGTGGAACATGTTTAGGAACATGGTTTCTACGATGTCATCTAAGTGGTGCCCAAGTGCCAGTTTTGTAGCGCCAATTTTCTCAGCGAATGAGTAAAGCGTACCACGACGTAGACGAGAACATAGGCCACAGGTTGTCTTCCCTTCTGGCACTTTCTCTTTAACCACTGAGTATGTGTCTTTATCGACAATGTAGTAAGGAATGTTCAGCGTTTCGAAGTAATCTGGCAGGATGTGCTCAGGGAAGCCTGGTTGCTTCTGATCTAAGTTAACAGCCACAACTTCAAACTTGATTGGTGCAGCTTTTTGCAGATTCAATAGGATATCCAGCATCGCAAATGAATCTTTGCCACCACTAATACATGCCATAACCACATCACCTTCTTCGATCATGTTGTAGTCAGTAATGGCATTTCCAACGTTTCTTCTCAGACGCTTTTGAAGTTTGTTGAATTCTAGGGTTTCTTTTCTTGTATCTTTTTCGTTCATTGCGAGCTCTCATATTGCCGAAAATCGACAGTAGGACTTCCTAACGTGTTTTCTTGGGGCGTGGATTATACGAGCTTTTTTGCGAGGATTAAATGCCTGTCTCGTTATAGGCACAGAAAAATGGACGAATACTGATACAAGTTAACTTTACAATACGCTAATAAAATTAAAGGCCGCATATGCGACCTTTATTTAGTTTCTAGTTTGCTTTTGGCAAGTAAGGCAAAACTCTTGCTGTCTCAGCGGGTAGCGTCATTGTGCCACCCTTACCGATTTCTGAAAGTGCAACTTGCGCTTTACCATTAACGATCTTTTTCGTTGAGCCATTAGAAAACTTGATTGTAGAGTTTAAGTTATTTGGAAACTCTAGCGTCACCCCCTCAACGTCAGGAGTAAAGTAGCTCGCGAACATTCCACCTAGTTGCTCAAGAATAATTTGCATCTGTGGCAACAGAACTTCTACTTGGTCGTAGCTGATCTCACCAGACATAGGCTCTTTCGTCATTACGACCATAGAAAAATCACAACGTGTATCCATTGGCGTGTGAACGAATACCAGTGGGTTGGCTGAACGTAGATTATTATCTAATGGTACTAATACTTCGTTATAAGGAGAAATAGTTAACTCTTCGTAATGTTCTTCTTTTTCCATCCATGCCTTTTCGATGTTACACAGTTTTTTAGTGTCTGCATTTAAGAAGAAGAAACCAACCTTTACATCATCATGCCCTTCTTTCGCATTCTGCTTCATATGGGAGTAAAGCTTAGAGTAAGTAAACATGTATTCTTGAGCTTGAATAGGTAACGCAACAGCACTGCTTAGCGCTGCTGCCAAAATCGCTAACGATACTTTTTTCATTGATAGTTTTCTTTTTGGTTTAGCTATTTATTGATTTGCTAGGGGTGATTCCCAGAACTGCACATTGTGCCTGATCATACTCTGCAAATCGTTGACGTATGCCTCACCTCGCTCAGAGTATTTGAGTAAACCATTGCTCAAGGCAATGGCAGCTTCGGTATCGGTTAGACTTTGTCCCGCAAGGTGGCGTTGATAGCGTATTTCTCTCAACTCTTCATAGGCGCGATTACGATTCACATTCATGAAGTAGCCGTGAATGGACTGCTGCACAGAGCTAAACTTAGCAACTTCATGGCTCATTCCTTCACCACGCTGTAGGGGTACGAGACCACATCCCTTGCTATAGCACCACTGACCAAAGTAGTTATTGGCTTGAGTCGCGAAACGAGATGTTCCCCATGCTGATTCGTTTGCACCTTGCACTAAAACCAGCGCCTTAGGTATAACGTCAACTCGGTGAAGCATCAGATCTATCCACTTATCAGTGATGCCATCAGCAGGCACCTCTACTTTGTATAGTTTGCCTAACTTAATCGCGTAGCTTTGATCTGACTGCTCAATCGATTGGTTATCAAAGTGCTCTTTTAGTTTCTCAAGTCGCGTTCTCTCTTTGACAATTCGCTGGTTTTCTAGGGCGATACCAGGTCTTAGATAATCAAAGAAAGCTTGTTTTTTCTGTTTAGTATCTTTGATGGCTGAAAAATCTGGCGCGCCGCCAACAGATTTTCCTGCAACTTGCGAATCAGAAAGTCTGTTTTGTTTGCGCTCTTCTACACGAGTTTCAGATACTCGTGTCTGGGTTTGCTCATAGCCATAAAAACTACAGCCGGCAATCACACCAGCTGCCGCGATAGCAATGAACTCACTTTTACGCATTGAACACTTGTGGATCGTTGTCATCGTTATCGTCTTCATCTTTTGGTCGGTCGGAGGCAATAATCTTCAGTTTAATGCCAAACATATTGCGGTAAACAATACCTTTTACGTGGAAGAAGAAAGGTAAAACGAAGATTAACCCTAGCCCGTAGAACATCATGCCTACAACAAACATGATAGTAACTAGTGAGTAGATCCCCGCTAATACAATAATCTTCTTATTCACCGCTCGTAGAGACAGTAACAAGGATTGCATCGGTGGAATCTGCTTTTCACAGATCAACAGAATTGCATTGCTGAATGCTAGAGATAGGTATAGAGAAAGGAATGGGAAGATCATTCCGGCAATTCCCTGGAGTAATAGACTAAACAAAGTCGCTAAAATCACAGGCATAGTGTATTGCAAGCCCTTACCGATATGGCGCGGTTTAGTCGTTAGTCCTGCAGCATGGCTCATCGCCATCAAACTGATTCCAGCATAAATTGGCGCACTGATAACTTCATAGCTGAAGTTTGCAACCATAATAGCGCTGAAGATACTTGGGTCAAAGGCTTCTGGATTAGTAAAAGCATCAAGAATAATTCCCGGGTTACCAAGCTGCAGTTTTAAGGCGATATAAAAAATCGCTAACTGCAAAGCGATTAAGATGATGATTGACGGGGAGAATGACAAAAAGTTCTTAATGGTATGTTGCCATGCCTCCTTTATTACTTCCCCCGCTTTAAGTTCGTAGTCACCTGACAGAGCACGTTCTACGCTACCGCCTAAATTGAAGTCTTTTTCAATGTCGTTATTCATTCTTGAACCTAGTGCTTAGTTTTACGACAACCAAGCTAACTTGTTGATAGAAAATTGCATTCATTATACTGCAAGCGAGCAAAGTCTAAAATCAGATCTCAGCTTGTCACTTGCTTTCTTGACTATTTGGTTGATAATTAACCACTAAATGCATCATATCAATGCCTAAATATCGAGAGACACTAAGGAAAATATCCTCTTTATACGCTATTAAATACGCGTACTGAGAGTATGGTAAGGAATGTTTACTTTTACCTGCAAAATTTTTTCTGTTTCAAGATAAGAAAATGCTTTGATTTCACACTTTTGGTGATTATGATGCGCGCCTCTAATTTGTGTAACGACAGGTCATTTTCTTAAATGATTTACAAATGACCAAGGTGGGAGAAAAACAGACGTTGAACGCTAAACAAAAAGCAGAACAACCAGTTATTCGTTTGACTGGTATCAGTAAAAGTTTTGATGGTAAGGAAATCATCGGTAATCTTAATCTAGATGTTAACCATGGTGAGTTTCTTACGATACTTGGTCCATCTGGCTGCGGTAAAACAACCGTTTTAAGGATGATTGCTGGTTTCGAAACCGCTGATAATGGTGACATCATTCTAGATAATCAGAATGTTACATCAGTCCCTGCTGAGCAAAGGCACGTCAACACTGTATTCCAAAGTTACGCACTCTTTCCTCATATGACGGTATTCGAGAACGTTGCATTCGGTCTACGTATGCAAAAAGTACCATCAGCTGACATTGAACCACGCGTTATGGAAGCATTACGTATGGTGCGTCTAGAGAAAATGGCTCAGCGTAAACCACATCAGCTTTCTGGTGGTCAGCAGCAACGTATTGCTATTGCTCGCGCTGTGGTAAACAAGCCAAAAGTACTGCTACTGGATGAGTCGCTATCTGCGCTTGACTATAAACTGCGTAAACAGATGCAGATCGAGCTTAAGCAGCTTCAGCGTCAACTGGGTATTACATTTATCTTCGTAACACACGATCAAGAAGAAGCATTATCGATGTCTGACCGCATTATTGTTATGCGTGATGGTGTGATTGAGCAAGATGGCTCTCCTCGTGAAATTTACGAAGAGCCGAAGAACCTATTTGTTGCTCGCTTTATCGGCGAAATCAACGTGTTCAACGCAACTATGATTGAGCGTATCGATGAAAAACGCATCCGCGCAGAGATCGAAGGTGTTGAGTCAGTTGTTTACTACGATAAAGACACAGACGCTGGCGACAAACTACAAGTACTACTTCGCCCAGAAGACTTACGTATCGAAGAGATCAAAGAGTCTGAGCAAAAAGGCATTGTTGGCCACGTTACTGAGCGTACTTATAAAGGTATGACTTTAGACTCTGTGATCGAACTTGAGTCTGGTATGCGTGTAATGGTAAGCGAGTTCTTCAACGAAGATGATCCTGACGTTGACCACTCTCTTGGACAAAAGGTTGCTATCACTTGGGTAGAGAGCTGGGAGGTGGTGTTAAATGATAAGCAAGAAGCTTAATCTTCAAAACGCGATCATCACGCTTATAGTAGGTTGGCTAACGCTTTTCGTTTTGGTGCCAAACCTAATGATTATTGGTACCAGCTTCCTGACTCGTGATGAAGCAAACTTAATTGAGATGACCTTCACGCTAGATAACTATCTACGCTTGATGGATCCGCTTTACGCAAAGGTACTACTCCACTCGTTCTACATGGCAATTGTTGCGACACTGCTGTGTTTAGTGATTGGTTACCCGTTCGCGTACATTGTCGCGAAGATGCCAGAGAAATGGCGTCCAATTATGTTGTTCTTAGTGATTGTGCCATTTTGGACTAACTCACTAATTCGTACTTACGGTCTGAAGATTGTTCTTGGTACACAAGGCATCTTGAACAAGTCTCTGATGGCGATGGAGATCATCGATAAGCCAATGAGACTGATGTACACAGAAACAGCAGTAATGATTGGTTTAGTGTATATCTTGCTACCGTTCATGATTCTTCCGCTCTACTCAGCTATCGAGAAACTTGACGATACCTATGTAGAAGCAGCGAAAGACTTAGGCGCGAACAAGTTCCAGATCTTCACTAAGGTGACTTTACCTCTGACGATGCCTGGCATTATCGGCGGCTGTTTACTTGTTCTACTGCCTGCTCTTGGAATGTTCTACATTTCAGATCTTTTAGGCGGTGCGAAGAACCTATTGATTGGTAACGTGATTAAGAGCCAAGTTCTCAATGCACGTGACTGGCCATTTGGTGCGGCAACCAGTATTGCCCTAACCATTGCAATGGCTGTGATGCTATATGCCTACTACAGAGCGGGTAAGCTATTGAATAAGAAAGTGGAGCTAGACTGATGGGACGTACAGTTAGATTTAGCTTTATGACATTGGTGTATGCATTCCTGTATTTGCCAATCATTGTATTAATCGTCAACTCATTCAATGCCAACAAATTTGGTATGAAATGGGGAGGCTTCACCACAAAGTGGTACGAAACCTTAGTGAATAACGACAGCTTGATGCAAGCCGCATGGCACTCGTTGAATGTAGCCGTATTCTCTGCAACAGCAGCAACCATCATTGGTAGTTTAACGGCGGTTGCCCTATTCCGTTACTCTTTTAAAGGTAAAGGAATCGTCAATGGGATGCTTTTCGTTGTGATGATGTCACCAGACATCGTAATGGCAATCTCGTTACTGGCACTATTCTTAGTAATGGGAGCTCAACTTGGTTTCTTAACCTTATTGATTGCGCACATTACCTTCTGCCTACCGTTCGTTGTTGTGACCGTATACAGCCGATTAAATGGCTTTGATGTCAAGATGCTGGAAGCAGCAAAAGATCTTGGCGCAAGTGAATGGGTTATCTTAAAACAGATTATTCTGCCACTTGCTAAACCTGCGGTTGCGGCGGGTTGGCTATTGAGCTTTACCCTGTCCTTAGATGACGTAATTATCAGTTCATTTGTGACAGGCCCAACATACGAAATTCTACCATTGAAGATTTATTCGATGGTGAAAGTGGGCATTTCACCAGAAGTGAATGCCTTAGCAACAGTCATGCTGATTGTTTCTTTAATCCTTGTGGTAACTTCTCAGTTGCTAGCAAGGGAGAAAGTGAAGTAGAATCGCTTTCACTTTAACGAAACAGAATGGCATTTTGCCATTCTGTTTTTCTATCTACTGCCTTAAAAACATCAACTTACGATGTGGCAACGTTTGGTTTGGAGCTAACGTAAATGAAAAAATGGGCTACTCTATTAGCTGGTAGTGCATGTGCGCTTTCCCTGTTCTCAGGTTCAGTTGCAGCGGACGAAAACAAAGAACTCGTATTTATGAACTGGGGTCCTTACATCAACAGTAATATCCTAGAACAATTTACTGAAGAAACTGGTATCAAGGTTATCTACTCGACTTACGAGTCAAACGAAACCTTGTACGCAAAGCTAAAAACCCATAACCAAGGTTATGACTTAGTGGTACCTTCTACTTACTTCGTAGCTAAGATGCGCGACGAAGGTATGCTACAAAAGATCGACAAGTCAAAGCTAAGTAACTTCTCTAATCTAGATAAGAACTACTTAGACAAACCTTACGATCCAAACAACGACTACTCTATTCCACACGTTGTTGCGATTACAGGTCTTGCAGTGAATGCAGACATGTACGATCCAAATGACTTCACTAGCTGGGCGGATCTATGGAACCCTGAGCTTGAAGGTCAGTTGATGATGATGGATGACACTCGTGAAGTGTTCCACATTGCTCTGCGTAAGCTTGGCTACTCAGGTAACTCCAAAGATCCTAAACAGATTGATGAAGCGTATGCAGAACTGCAGAAGCTGATGCCAAACGTTCTAGTCTTCAACTCTGACAACCCTGGTGCGCCATACATGTCAGGCGAAGTTGGCGTTGGTATGCTTTGGAATGGTAGTGCAGCAGCAGCGCAAAACGAAGGTATGAACCTTAAACTGGTATTCCCTAAAGAAGGCGGTATCGGCTGGGTTGATAACTTTGCAATTTCTTCAGGTGCGAAAAACGTAGAAGCGGCACACAAGATGATCGACTTCCTTCTACGCCCTGAAATCGCTGAGCAAATCTCTCGTGATACGGGTTACTTAACAGCAGTTGAAGCCTCTAACGCTAAGTTTAAAGATGTCGCTCCTCTGTTCCCATCACAAGAAGACCTTGACCGCGTAGAGTGGCAAGATGCTGTCGGTGATATGACTGTTAAGTATGAAGAGTACTTCTTGAAGCTTAAAGCTGGTCAGTAATAACCAGCGGTTTTGTAAAAATAGGCAGCCTCGGCTGCCTATTTTCGTTTTCGCTGATATACTTACGCCCTGCTAAACTTGTCATGAAGATAAGTAAGTTTGATACGATGGTTTTATCAGCGCAGATATCTGTGAAGATCGCCGCCTATAAGACAAAATAAAACGGAAAAAGAATGAAAAGTAAATTCTACGCAAGCGCACTTTGTGCAGCGACTTTAATCGCTTCGCCAGCAATGGCTGCTGACCAAGAACTTTATTTCTACAACTGGTCTGAATACATTCCAAGTGAAGTTCTTGAAGACTTTACAAAAGAGACAGGTATTAAGGTCATTTACTCGACTTACGAGTCAAATGAAAGCATGTATGCCAAGCTTAAAACGCAAGGTTCAGGATACGATTTAGTAGTACCGTCTACATATTTCGTTTCTAAGATGCGTAAAGAAGGCATGCTTCAGAAGATCGATAAGAACAAACTGTCTCATTTTGCTGACTTGGACACTAATTTCCTAAACAAACCTTTTGATCCAAGTAACAACTACTCAATCCCTTACATCTGGGGCGCTACCGGTATCGGTATTAACTCTGACATGCTAGATGCATCATCTGTTACTAAATGGGATGACTTCTGGGATAGCAAGTGGGAAGGCCAACTGATGCTGATGGACGACTCTCGTGAAGTTTTCCATATCGCACTGACTAAGCTTGGTTACTCACCAAATACTACCAACCCAGAAGAAATTAAAGCTGCGTACGAAGAGCTTAAAAAACTAATGCCAAATGTATTGGTATTTAACTCTGACTTCCCTGCTAACCCATACCTAGCGGGTGAAGTTTCACTAGGTATGCTTTGGAACGGCAGCGCATACATGGCGCGTCAAGAAGGCGCTTCAATTGACATCATTTGGCCAGAAAAAGGCACAGTATTCTGGATGGATAGCTTAGCGATCCCTGCAGAAGCTAAAAATGTTGATGCTGCACACAAGATGATCGACTTCCTTCTTCGTCCAGAGAATGCTGCAAAAATTGCCCTAGAGATTGGTTACCCAACTCCAGTTGCTACAGCTCATAAACTTCTTCCAGAAGAGTTTGCTAATGACACGAGCATTTTCCCTCCTCAAGAAGTGATGGATAGCGGTACATGGCAAGATGAAGTTGGTGAAGCAAGCGTTCTTTATGACGAGTACTTCCAAAAGCTAAAAGTTAATAACTAAACACATTTAAATTTCAGTTATATACTTAAAGAGCGGCATGATGCCGCTCTCTTTTTATGTAAAACCTAGCTAAGGATGAGCTATGAAAAGAAGGTATAAAATAATACTGATAATATTATGCCTGCTGTTTGCCATTTCTACGCTGATCGCCTTTTTGACCCACAGCGATTACATCGAGTCTCGTAATGATGTGTGGTTTGAAAGTAATACCCTCTTTGTTCTGATTTTTATATTCGTCATCTCCCAAAATACCATCCTAGACAATCGCTATATCAAGTATGGCTTTCTCCTTCTGATCTTTAATCAAGCGTATGATGTTTTGACCGAAATTAACCACCTTGACGCTATTTCAGACAAGTACGATCTCGTCGATACTATGATTGAAGATGGCACCTTGCAGATAGCCTACCTCCTAATCGCATTCGGTTTCACTAAACTAATCAAGCAAATCAATGACGATGCCTGTGCGGATGAATTGACAGGCCTATACAATCGCAAAAAACTGCCAGAAATCAGAATGGAATTCTTCGACTTAATCTATTTGGACCTAGATGGTCTTAAAAAAGTTAACGATACTAAGGGGCACGCCGTTGGAGACTTAATGATAATCCGTTTTGCACAAGCAATTAATCAAATTATTGATCGACACGAACAAGCATTCAGGGTTGGTGGCGATGAATTTGTGATCGTAGCTAAACCCTCTGAGGGGCGGAAGTTTGTCGACAAATTGAAAGAGGAGCTAAGCGGGGAAAACATAAGCTTTAGTTACGGCATAGAAGCTACCAACATTAAAGAGTTGGGAAAAGCACTCGAAAAAACCGACCAGGCTATGTATCAAATGAAAAACTCCCAGCGTGACAGCTGAGAGTTTAAAATTTTGGGGTGTTAGGCGTGTTTTACATCAGCCTCTTGCAAAGCAAGAATCTCTTTGACTAGTCGTGGAACTTCAATACTCGCTTTCCCATAGCGTTTTTCTTCAAATTCACTCTCAACCGCACTCGGCTCTAGATTGATTTCAATCGTATGAGCACCATGCATTTTCGCGTCATGCACAAAACCCGCTGCTGGGTATACCACGCCAGATGTGCCGATGGAGATGAAAAGATCCGCCTCCTCTAATGAGGAATAGATATCGCCCATTCTCAGTGGCATTTCACCAAACCAGACCACATGAGGACGCATTTGTGAGGGAATTTGACAGCAATGACAAAGATCACCAGTCTTAATCTCGCCTTTCTCTTCGAGCACTTGGTTAGATTCGCTACAACGCGCTTTTAGCAATTCGCCATGCATATGAATAACGTTTTCACTCCCACCACGTTCGTGCAGGTTGTCGATGTTTTGCGTAATGATGGTAACGCTGCCATCCAACTGTTTTTCAAGCTCACCTAACGCGATATGCGCTGCATTGGGTTCAATCGATGGATTTTGCAGCCCAAGTCTACGCTGGTTATAAAAGTCTTGAACAAGATCAGGGTTACGTTCAAACCCTTCGGGTGTCGCAACGTCTTCAATTCGGTGATTTTCCCAAAGACCATCCTGAGCTCGAAATGTTTGAATCCCCGATTCCGCTGAGATTCCTGCACCCGTCAATACAACGACATTACGATATGGGAAGTTCATACTACATCCTTATTAGTGTTCGTGAGGTTAGCTTAGCATCGTATGTTTATCTTCCCTAGTAATCGAAGTTAGACCATAGTCGAACTCGCGATTTTTAACCTAGTTTTTGTGAGGTTAAACAAAAGGCAGCCTTAACAGCTGCCTTAATTGTTTGATTTGAGAAATGATTAATCTTCACTGGTCGCGGATATTTTATGAATAGCGAGGTCAGCACCATTAAACTCATCCTCTTCTGAAAGGCGAAGTCCTGATAGCTTGTCGATAACACCGTAGACAATTAACGCACCAATAACAGCCACCGCAATACCAGTTGCCGTTCCTAGCACCTGAACAGTGAAGCTCACCCCTCCTAGCCCACCTAAAGCCGTTTGGCCAAAGATACCCGCAGCAACGCCGCCCCACGCGCCACAAACGCCATGTAATGGCCACACGCCAAGCACATCATCAATCTTGGTTCTGTTTTGTAAGTAGGTGAACAGATAGACAAACAAGGCTCCAGCAATAGCACCAGTAATCAGAGCGCCAATTGGGTGCATTAAATCTGAGCCTGCACAGATCGCGACTAATCCCGCTAAAGGACCGTTATGAATAAAGCCTGGGTCATTCTTACCTACGATTAACGCTGCGACTATACCGCCAACCATCGCCATTAGAGAGTTCATTGCGACCAAACCACTGATCCCATTGAGCGTCTGTGCTGACATCACGTTGAAGCCAAACCAACCGACACAAAGAATCCATGCACCTAACGCTAAAAATGGAATGTTAGAAGGTGCAAAGTTGGTGTGTTTACCCGCGCGAATTCGACCTTTACGCATACCTAGAAAAATAACGGCAACTAAAGCAATCCAACCGCCGACACCGTGAACCACAACAGATCCCGCAAAGTCATGAAAACCGTAACCGAACTGGGACTCAAACCATGCTTGTAAGCCAAAATTACCGTTCCAGATCATCCCTTCAAATACCGGATAAACCAGCCCGACAGTAAAGAACGTCGCGATCAATACAGGGTAAAAACGCGCACGTTCCGCGATGCCTCCGGATACTATCGCCGGAATAGCTGCCGCAAAGGTTAGCAGGAAAAAGAACTTCACCAGTTCATATCCATTTCCTTGCGACAGCGTTTGTGCATCAGCAAAGAAGTTCGCTCCATAGGCAACCCAATAACCGATAAAGAAATACGCGAGTGCTGAGATACCAAAGTCAGCAAGAATCTTTACCAACGCATTGACTTGATTCTTATGGCGCACCGTCCCTACTTCAAGGAAAGCAAAACCCGCATGCATCAGGAACACCATAATCGCCCCGAGTAAAAGAAATAGTGTGTCTGAACTTTGAGTCAGAGTTTGAACCGCTCCGTGAACCTGACTGGCTGTGACGCTCATCCGTATATGTCTCCATTCTGTTGTTGCGCACTTTACCTGTGCATCAAATAATCGAGCTCACCATTGTGGTGAGCTCGCTAGTAGACCGGATGTGGCAATTTGTATGCCAGTAACTGATGATTTTATAGATTCCGGCTAAGTAATTGAATTATGGGTATTTTATATGCAAGGTCAATTCGTAACCATGGCACCATTCAAACAATCTATATATTAATTCGCACAGATTTGGTGAGCATGCACCAGAACAATGCGATTGCTTGTGGTGCAAAATAAAAAGCCCTGACAATGTCAGGGCTTGAGACTTTAGCTTTTGAGTACCGCGTTTATTAAAGGTTAGGCCCTTTAGAGAAGCTGAATGGCTCATTGGCTTGTAGCTTTTTCATACCTTGGATCATTCGCAATAGCCAAAAAACGATTGCGACCATGCCAAACACCATACCAACGTATGGAATGTAATAAGCGATCTCATCGATGATGTGGCTTTTGTACCAATAGTCGTTTAGGCCAACTAATACGCCATTTGATGTAGCGACGGTAATAATCAGCACAACAAAATAGGTTAGGTTCAAGAAAAATGAGCGAATCAGACCATAGTAATGTGAATCAATGATCTCACCATCTTCGCCTTTATCTAGTCGATATCCCGCGTAGATGATCGCAACTACACCTGAGATCAGGCAAGTAAACGGGGTAAAAAAGCTAAGAATATACGCTACCCAAATACCTTTGTTAGGCTTGTTCATTTGTTGGCGCTCCTTTTACTTCTTTAACCGCTACATTGCCCTGCTCTTCACGCTCTTTTGCCATGACTTCTTCGTACCATAAGTCATGGTGCTCTTTCGCCCAGGTCTCATCGACTTCACCGGTGACCATACCTTCTAGCGCGCCTTCCATACCAAACAAACCAATGTAGATATGGAAAACAAAACCACAGATTAGGATCAAAGCTGCAAGCATGTGAACAAGGTTTGAAAACTCCATATCACGGCGTGTTTGACCAAAGATAGGGAAATCTAGCACTAAGCCGCTCAGTGCCACCACGGTACCAACCACAATCAGCAGCCAAAATAGCGCTTTTTCACCCGCGTTAGAGAACTCAGCCGAAGGGTGCGACCCCTTGTGCTTACCAACCATACCGCCCAGTTTCATGAACCAAGCAATATCAACCTTCTTAAAGGTCGATTTACGCCACCACTTCACAAGCACGCAGAGTAGTAATACGTAGAAGATTGGACCAATGTAGTTGTGGTATTGCTTCGCCAGCATAATGATGAAGCCCCACAATTCAGACGGGATGTAAGGTTTTAGGAAATGCTTACCATAAACCAGCATCAAGCCACTAAACGCGAGTGTTAAGAAGGTAAACGCCATGCTCCAGTGGAGCGCTCGATCGAGTCGAGACCAACGCTTAATTTTCTTACCCGTTCTAGGCGCGCTTAGCATTAATGGACCAATGACGATATACATCATGGTGACAAAGGCAATACTACCGAATATCGCAACAGCTCCCGCTGGTGACATCCATTTTTCTTTCAAAATGTACCAGGTTTGACCCGGGGTACTAATCAGCATTCCGTGCTCTGGGGACTGAGATGTTGTATAGCCTACTTCACCATCACGAACTTGACGCCAAAAATCGGCACCAGCCAATTGGGTCATTTCACGTTGTGCAACTTCAGACTCTTTTTGCTCAGCATGCGCAGGCAACGACAAAGCAAACAGTAATGCTGCCATCATAGACAGCATTACAAGAGATGCACGTTTAAACATTGAAAACATGTATCTCTCCAGTCTTAGCTTTTCGTTGCGTCGTAAGACAGATCGTTACCGTCTGTCCAACCCGCGCCTTTCGCACCGCGCTCAACCACACGCTGACGGAAGATATCAGAGACTTTCTCCGCATCACCCGCTAGAAGCGCTTTCGTTGAACATAGTGAAGCACACATTGGTAGTTTGCCTTCAGCAATACGGTTCGCACCGTATTTCTGACGCTCTTCTACTGAGCCTGGTTCGGTTTCAGGACCACCTGCACAGAAGGTACATTTGTCCATCTTGCCACGCTCACCGAACGCTTCTTGTTTAGGGAACTGAGGAGCGCCAAACGGACAAGCAAACAGACAGTAACCACAACCGATACAAAGATCTTTATTGTGAAGTACGATGCCATCTTCTGTGTGTTCGAAACAGTCAGCAGGACAAACGGCCATACATGGCGCGTCCGTACAGTGCATACAAGCAACAGAAATCGAGTTTTCACCCGGCTCACCGTCGTTCAGTGTTACCACACGTCGACGTTGAATGCCCCACTCTAGCGCATCGTCGTTTTCGTTCTTACATGCAGTGACACAGCCGTTACATTCGATGCAGCGCTTAGTGTCACAAAGGAATTTCATTCTAGCCATCTGTTGACTCCTTAAGCTTTGCGAATGTTACATAGGGTGACTTTGGTTTCCTGCATTTGCGTCACAGGATCATAGCCGTAAGTCGTTGCGATGTTGGCAGACTCACCAATTACGTATGGGTCCGCACCTTCTGGGTACTTAGCTCGTAGATCTTCACCTTGGAACTTACCGCCGAAGTGGAATGGAATAAATGCCAGACCCGGTTTAACACGGCGTGTCACCATCGCTTTAACGTGAATGCGGCCTTTCTCTGCACCTTCAACCCAAACCATGTCGCCATCTTTGAAGCCAAGGTCGTTAGCATCTTTCGGGTTCACTTCAACAAACATCTCTTGCTGCAATTCCGCTAGCCAAGGGTTAGAACGGGTTTCTTCACCACCACCTTCGTATTCGACCAGACGACCAGAGGTCAGAATGATTGGGTATTCACCAGATACATCTTTATCTTGGATTGACTTGTACATTGTTGGTAGACGGTAGATAGACTCACTGTCATCCCATGTTGGGTAGTCAGCAACCAGATCGCGGCGAGGCGTGTAAAGCGGCTCTCGGTGAAGTGGTACGCGGTCTGGGAATGTCCACACAACAGCACGCGCTTTCGCATTACCAAAAGGAATACAACCGTGTTTGATTGCAACGCGCTGGATACCACCAGAAAGGTCAGTTTTCCAGTTTTTGCCTTCGGCAGCTGCTTTTTCTTCAGCGGTTAGATCATCCCACCAACCTAGAGACTTCAGTAACTTATCACTGAATTCTGGGTAGCCATCTTCAATCTCACAACCTTTCGAGTAGCTGTCTTCTGCAAGAATGTTCGTTCCTTCGTACTCAACACCAAAGCGTGCACGGAAGTTACCACCACCTTGAGCAACAGGCTTAGATGTATCGTATAGGATGTGCGTACCTGGGTGCTTCATCTCAGGCGTACCCCAACATGGCCACGGTAGACCGTAAGTCTCGCCATGCACAACGCCACCTTCCGCTTCTAGAGACGTTTTGTGGAACGTATGCCAGTTCTGTTGGTGAGCTTTTAGACGCTCTGGACTTTGACCTGTGTAACCAATCGTCCACATACCCTTGTTGAATTCACGAGTAATGTCTTCAATTAATGGCTGGTTATTCTCAACTTTTACGTTTTTGAATAGCTGATCAGAGAAGCCAAGTTTCTTGGTTAGAAGATACATGATTTCGTGGTCAGGCTTAGACTCAAACAGTGGGTCGACAACTTTGTCACGCCACTGAATAGAACGGTTTGACGCTGTCACACTACCGTAAGTTTCGAACTGAGTCGTCGCTGGTAGAAGGTAAACACCGTCAGTACGATCGTTCATTACCGCTGCAACCGTTGGGTATGGGTCAACGATAACCATCATATCCAGCTTCTGCATCGCCTTCTTCATTTCAACACCACGAGTTTGCGAGTTAACCGCGTGACCCCAGTAGAACATAGCGCGAATGTTGTCGTTCTGTTCGATGTTGTCTTTGTTTTCTAATACGCCATCAATCCAACGAGAAACAGGGATACCCATGTTGTTCATTGGTTTCTTACCGCGGTATTCGTTTTGATCAAAGCGGTTTTGAACCCACGCATGGTCAAGATCCCAAACTTTTGACCAGTGCTTCCACGCACCGTCTGAAAGACCGTAGTAACCAGGAAGTGTATGAGACAGTACGCCAAGGTCAGTTGCGCCTTGTACGTTATCGTGACCACGGAAAATGTTAGCGCCACCGCCTGATTTACCCATGTTACCCAGCGCTAGCTCAAGCACACAGTATGCACGAGTGTTGTTGTTACCTGTGGTGTGCTGAGTACCACCCATACACCAAACAACACAGCCTGGACGGTTTTCAGATAGAAGCTTCGCAGTTTGGTACACTTCGGCTTCAGTCACACCCGTTACGCGTTCAACTTCTGCAGGGTTCCACTTAGCCACTTCTTCACGGATTTCTTCCATGCCGAATACACGTTGGCGAATGAACTCTTTGTCTTCCCACTGGTTAGCAAACACATGCCATAGAATACCCCAGATGAAAGCAACGTCTGAACCCGGACGAAGTGATACATAGTGATCAGATTTCGCAGCAGTACGAGTACGGCGAGGATCGGCAACAACGATCTTACAGTTGTTTTTCTCTTTTGCGATTAGGATGTGCTGCATCGCCACTGGGTGCGCTTCTGCAGGGTTTGAACCAATGAACAGCATTGACTTACAGTTGTGCATGTCATTGAACGAGTTAGTCATCGCGCCGTAGCCCCAAGTGTTTGCTACACCTGCAACCGTGGTTGAGTGACAAATACGCGCTTGGTGGTCAACGTTATTGGTGCCCCAAAGAGACGCCATTTTGCGGAACATGTACGCTTGTTCGTTATTGTGCTTCGCACTACCCAACCAGTAAACCGAATCTGGGCCAGACTCTTTGCGAATCTCTAGCGTTTTATTACCAATCTCTTCGATTGCTTGATCCCAAGACAGTTTCTTCCACTTGCCGTTTTCAAGCTTCATTGGGTATTTTAGGCGGCGTTCGCCATGACCGTGCTCACGCAGTGCTGCACCTTTTGCACAGTGGCCACCAGCATTGAATGGGTGGTCGAAAGCAGGTTCCTGACCAGTCCATACACCGTTTTGTACCTCTGCATAAATACCACAGCCCACTGAACAGTGAGAACAGATCGTACGTTTGATCTCAGTTTTCGCATTTGGATCAATAGATTTAGCTTCCGCTTTTTTGATCATCCCCGGAGCGAAAAGACTGGCACCAACCACAGCACCACCAGCAGCAAGCGAGCTGTTTTTCATGAATGCGCGGCGCGATACACCTAATTGATTTTGTTCTTTGCTCACGTTATCGGAGCGTTTGACTAATTTCATCGGTTAGCTCCTATAGCGTTTCGTAGTAGTCACGAATGTGTTGAGTTTCGTGGTAACCCGTTTTCTTAACGTCTTGTTTCGGTGCTACAGACTCTGAAGCGCTAGCCACTTTTGTTGTTCCAGCGACTACGGCTCCAGCAACTGCTGCAGTCGTCAAGCCTTTGAGAAGGTCCCTACGGCTTTGGTTTAACTCTTTATTATCTTTCATTATTGCTTCCTTACCCTTTTAGTAGGTATTGCTATCGACGTGAGATGCTATTTCTGAGCTTGCTCGTACTCAGTGACATTTTTCACATCAATTTTTAATTTGGTTTTGCTGCTTGCAGTATTGGCACTGAAACGCACCTGCTCTAACGCCATAAACGCTTGAGTAAGGTCTGCAACTGCGCGATAGAAGTTTGCATTTTTCGCGTTCTTAACTTGCTTAGTTAAAGACTCAAACCAAGTGCCAAGGTGTTTGTTGAAGAAAACCTGCTGAAGCTCCTCTTCTTCTCCTGTTAGAACCGACATTACTTCGCACAATGCTGAGAAATGATCTTCTGGTTCTTTAACTTGCTCTTCGCGCTCTAAACCAAGTAGTGCTAGATCATGACGGATAGACGCAAGTGGCTTCTCCATTAACGAACCGGTTAAATGCCAAGAAGCAAATGGCACAACTTCTCCGCGACCAATACCGATAAAGAGCTCTTGGTATTCATCTGCAAGTGCTTGTGGCTGACTCTCAATAGCCGCTTGCTTAAGCTGGTTCCAAGCTTGCTGCATTGCACTTTCACTCTGCTCGGTTTCTAGTTCTGATAGAAACGCGATCAACTCATTGGTTGGTTGCTGACGAAACAATGTCGAAAGCAGCAAGTAAATGTCAGCGCGAATGGTTTGTTGTTGATTGTCCATTGATATAGTTCGCCTTAGTAATTCAGTTGTTTCGTTGGGTCTTCAGCCATTGACTCAAACATGTCCACCACTCGGCAGTCTTCACACATGGCAATGCGATTTAGCGCCGATTCATCAGCGAAATGAGAGTGACCACGTAACTTACTTTGCAGCATGTCAATCATTGACTGTGGAGCGAATGGCTTATGACAACGAACACACTCTGCTGCTTTTTCTTGGTGAATGATTTGTGCTTGCTGACGGCTGGCTTTGTCCCAATTCATACGCGGTGTCATGCTAAGAACTTGTTCCGGACAAGCCTTAGTACAAAGGCCACATTGAATACAGTCTTGTTCGATAAACTGAAGTGAAGGCGAAGCTCCATCAGTATGTAGTGCACGTGTCGGACATACCGCCACACAACTCATACATAACGTACAGTCTTTGCTTTCACAGCTAATGGTGCCGTATGGCGCATTGGTCGGCAGCTCGACAATGTTTTCGACGGGAATACGTGATTGAGCAAGCGCATCAAGTGACGTAAACAGACGTTGACGTTTGTTGCCCTCTAAATCACCAAGTGCCAAATCAAACGACTCTGTACACAGAGTTGGAGCACCCTCACGTAGCGATTCAAGGTATAAAATATCGATGGTTTCTTTTGTGATACCCAATTGAGTCAGAAGCTCTTGAGCAACCGCGACTTCACTATTAAGGACTCGTTGAATGGTTTGAGGCATAAATCGGCTGGCTGCAAATAACACTTGCGTCGCGCCATTCGCTAAAGCAGCAAACCAAGAATCGATCCCAACAGATGGAAGTTCTTCTACCACAAGGGGAATGACGTTATCAGGCAACGCTTTAAGGGCCATAACATTGTAAGACTCATGACGTGAGCTACAAATAAGCACGATAGGATTAATGCCGCCTTCTGCTTCATAATTCGCTAGCGTGCGTTCGATAAACTTTTGCGTATCTTGCGGATTTGGCAGTGCGTAATGAATCGCTTCAGTAGGACAAGCCGTGGCACAAGTACCAACGCCTTGACATAGATAAGGATTGATCTCGATTCTATGCCCTGTTTTAGCATTACCTTCACTTGATAGTGCGCCAGCCGGACACGCATCGACACAACGATCACAGCCTTTCACTCCGCGTGAGCTATGTGCACATAAGTCAGTATCAAGGCGGAAGAATTTTGGCTTATCAAACGTGCCCATCAAGGTAGGGATTTCTTCAAGTGCCTCAGCGAGCTTTGGATATCCACGACCAACTGGGTAATAACCAGGGACAGGCACTTCTTCATTCATACAGCTGTTTAGACATAAATCTAAAACGATATCGAAACAGTCATGATTTAGCGCAACCTTAGCGAGATTGCTTTCTATCCCATTATTCGCAGTGATTACGGTGAACGTACCTAGAAAACCAGATACTTGAACTGAGCTCGCGTAGTACAAATTACTATGTTCGCCCTTCTCCCCATCAGTAGACAGTAGCGTGACACTTTTCATTTGCTCTAATTGATGCGCCGCACTTTCAATAATTGAAGTAGGTCCAACGATCAACGTATTACCACCACTTTCGTAGCTTACTGTTGGTGGGATTAGATTTGTCAGCTCAACGGTATTCTCAAATGCGTAAAGACGGGCTTTACCATTTACAGAATCAGATTGTTGTAATAGTTGTTTTAGCATTGCTCAGTTCCAGTTAGAAACGGAATATTCACTTAGGCGAGTATTAGCAAATGCTGTACCAACTTTTTATACTCATAAAATCAGTATCTTAGTGAGTGTTTTAAAAGTTCTATGCGACAAAAAAACGGGGTGAGACAAATTGTCCCACCCCGTTAGTTGATTGATTAGTCAAAATGTACCTATTTTTTGTGTGGTATATTTTGTCCCACTTGGCCATCTTGATCATTATGTACATCACCGCTAGTGATCGGTGCCTGTTCGACTTCAGCGACAGCGTCCTCTTCATTCTGTGCCAAGGGCTCTTCAATTACCTGTTCTTCTTGCTCTTCTTCGTCGGCATTCATCCAGTCACGCAACTTGCTTGCCACTTCAGTTGATAAGCTCTTAACGGCTTTATAGTCATGATCATAATCATTAAGACCATCAACCGTGCTAAACTCGCCCGAGAGAAACAATTTTCTTAGTGCCACCTTCTTAACCGCCGACTCAGCTTCTGACGCGAGTAATGCCGCAACACTGCCTTCAGACTCTAGTGTATCTGTGCTTTCAATCGCTGTTGTGTACTCTGCTGACTCTACAACTGGAAAGTCTTCAATACTTTCTACATCTTCAACGGCAGGCGCCGCTGCTTCAACAGGCTCACTTAGTTGTTCGGCTTCATCACCTTCAAGCTTTCTTTTCGACCAACGGCTTAAAAAACTAGTTGCCACTTGCGCGCCCCGCACCTTTTCTCTTTTTACGTCTCTGTTCTAATAGCTCTCCGTGGCGGCCGATAAAGGCTTCCATCCAAGCTTGAACAGCCAAAGGCATATCATTGGAAAGCACTAGGTAATCACCATCCATATACTGACCAGCAACACTTTGAGAGGCTGTCAGCGTTACGATGTTTGGTTGCTCATCACTATCTACATTATCTAAAACTAAAAATAACTTAGGCTGAGCAGAACTGAGGTTGAAACGGTAGTCGGTTCGCTCGTCTCTATGCAGTTGAAGTAACGCGACCGATTCATTTAGCTCTGAAGGCTGTAGTTCAAAGCCCTTTAATTGCCATTGAGTTGTGGTCCATAACCCTGTCGCAATCTCATGAGAGACTAATTGACAATCAATGGACCAAAGTTCTTCTGATTTGTGTAGTTTTGGGCTCACAGTTTCTTGTTTCGACATGGTTCACCAGCTTGAAATTTGATATTAAGTTGTTTCGGCTAATCGAGTTCTCGCAAATAGTTCACATCACAAAGCAATATTTGTACCCAAACACTTAGCCTTTACCTAATTTCAACTTAGTGCATGTTCGTCAACTTTGTGACAAGAGATAGTTAAACTTAGAGCTTTCCCGTAATAGGAACGTTATTTGCAAGAAACGTGTAGCAAAAATAATACTGATAGATCGAATAGGATACGTCGTGGTTAAACCAAACATAATCAAAACCAGTGAAAACCCTCTCCAGACGCTCGAAGTGGTTGTCTTCGACGAATATGGTGAAAAGCTGACCAAACAGATCGCTTGTGAACGCCCTTTAACCGTTATGCTTAACTGGAAAGAAGTGGTGACCTTGATGACTTTAGGCTCCCGTCCTGAGTCACTGGTTTTAGGTTATTTGAAAAACCAAAGCTTTATTTCAGATCCTGATTCTTTAGAGTCTGTCATTATCGATTGGGAAACTCACTCAGCCGCCGTTATTACTAAAGAAGACACTCAACAAGTTGAATCTGCACTTAAAAAGAAAACGGTCACTTCCGGTTGTGGTCAAGGCACTATGTACGGCAACGTGATGAAGCAACTGGAGAACTACCAAGTACCACAAATCCAAATTAAACAGTCAGAGATCTACTCTGCACTTGAAGCATTAACCCACTATAACGAAACCTATAAAAAGGCCGGTGCGGTTCATGGCTGTGCGGTATGCCGTGACAATGAAGTGCTCTCGTTCGTTGAGGATGTAGGCCGCCACAATGCTGTTGATACACTGGCAGGTGAAATGTGGCTTAACCAACAAACTGGTGAAGACAAAATTTTCTATACCACCGGGCGTTTAACCTCTGAAATGGTGATCAAAGTAGCGCAAATGGGTATTCCAGTCCTTCTGTCTCGTTCTGGGGTAACTCAAATGGGTTTAGATCTGGCTGAGAAATTTGGTATTACCACGATTGCGCGAGCTAAAGGTCTACGCTTTCAAGTGTTTACTGGTGCCGAAAAAATCGAATTCGACGTTAAGGGTAATCAATAACCCTCCTCCCAATCATTCAATTCTAACGCACCGCTATCGGTGCGTTTTTTATTCAACTTCTTGCAATACCTCATTCATATACTATTAGTTTTATATGTGTCACATAATATTCATACAAATGACACACTCATCAACTAGCAACGTTGACATTGGCTTCTAGGGAGGTGTTCATGGATGAAAATCCAAGCACGACAAAAACACATGGCTTTACTTTATCAATAAGGGCAAAGCTGGTTCTCATTAATCTTGCATTACTACTTTTTGTTGGTGCTTACGGGTACTATGAACACCTCAGTCTGCAAAGACTGCAATCATTAGAAAAAGCCTCTTCAGAGAACCTATCGAGCGGCATCGACTTATTAATGCTTAGACGGCATGAAAAAGATTTTCTAGCTCGCAAAGATGACAAATACCCTCAGCGTTTCGATCAAACATTTGATGAGTTGGAAAATAGGCTCAATGCCCTATCTGCTCAGCTCGCTTCACATGAACTTGAGTTTGCTCAGTCGACTAGCCAGATCACCGAGACATTGCTGCAATACCAGCAACAGTTCCATGCCCTTGTCGCGCAAACTAAGCGTATTGAAGGTAATAGTGACAGTTACGTATCTTTACTGGCAACTGCGCGCAGTGAGTTAAAAGCTAAAACGATCCAGCTACAAAACCTGCCATTGAAAGTCACTTTATTTGAATTGATGGAAGCAGACTATCGCTACTTAAGTGATCCAACGACTGACAACCAAGAGACGTTTAAAAATGCTCTGGTGAACTTCTCTTTGCAGTTGATTGAGCACCCTACGATTAGCAATTATTTCCAAACCTACCGCCAACAAGCAGAGGCGCTGAAACAAGCGAACCTTCTTCTTGGCTTATCCCCTAATGAAGGATTACGCGGGAAATTACGTAATAATGTCCATAAGACTGAGGAGTCTATCGCCGCTTTACAAGGTGAGATAGTTAGTGAGGTAACGAGCGCGACAGACAGTGTCAAACAACAACTACAAATCATCGGCGTTACCATGGTGACTCTGTTGTCGTTACTGCTGTTTTTAATTGGTAGAAGTATCCTGAAGCGCATTAGAGCAATAAACGTATTAATGCGCGATATTGCCTCCGGTGACGGTGACTTAACGGTGCGTATGAATGCCAAAGGCAGTGATGAATTAGCGCAGCTTGCACATTCCTTTGATAGTTTCATCAGCCAATTACATGTGCATATCAAAGACCTTGCTCAAGTGATGAATGTACTCAGTGAGAGCTCCTGCAGCTCTGAACAAGCAGCCACTAAGAGTATGAGTAATGCCGAGCAGCAAAAAGCTGAGTCAGAATCTGTTGCAACCGCTGTGAATGAATTAGTTATGACCAGTAATGAGATTACTGCCAACATCGAATCCGCCGCGCAAAATGCTGAACGGATGAAAAACGAAGCGAATAATGCTTTGGGTGTCACCCACTCAACGAGAGATGAGATTTCCTCGCTATCACTATCGATAGAGAATTCTCAGAACCAAATTGAGCGTCTTGAAGTGCAAAGCCGAGAGATCCACAACGTCGTTTCGACCATTCAGGGAATCGCAGAGCAAACCAACCTACTCGCTCTCAATGCTGCGATAGAGGCTGCGCGCGCAGGAGAAAGTGGCCGCGGCTTTGCTGTTGTAGCAGATGAGGTAAGACAGCTTTCTCAAATGACGAATACCTCAACGCACCAAATTGAATCAACGGTGACTGCGTTAACCAATGGTGTTAACGAAGCGGTTGCCATGATGTCCGACAGCCTAGCTCAAGCAAAAGGAACCAATGCCAATACCGAGAATGTCGTGACAGCGATAGAGAGCATCAGTGCTCAAATCAGTGAAATGTTTGATATGAACACTCAGATAGCAACGGCATCTGAAGAGCAATCGATGGTTTCTGCTGAGATCGACAGAAACATAACTCAAATCGCGCACCTTGCTGGAGACACGTATGAAGTCGTATCAGGCTCTGTAAGGTGCAGCGAACAAGTATCAGGGGTTAGCCACAAATTGGCTAATATCGTTTCGCAGTTTAAATACTAAATCGAGCTTAAAAACAAAAAGAGCCTCACTAGGAGGCTCTTTTTTATATCAAATAATTACAGGTAGATTAACCTGCGATACCACGCGCTTTTAGGAACTCAGCGTATGTGCCGCGGAAGTCGTGAATCTGGCCATCTTTGATTTCTAGAATACGTGTTGCTAGAGAGTCTACGAATACGCGGTCGTGAGAAACGAAGAACAGTGTGCCTTTGTATTGCTCAAGTGCGTTGTTCAAAGATTCGATCGATTCCATGTCCATGTGGTTGGTTGGTTCGTCCATTAGCAGCATGTTTGGCTTGTGCATCTGAATCTTACCTAGAAGCATACGACCTTGCTCACCACCAGACAGTACTTTTACAGACTTCTTGATGTCGTCTTGAGAGAACAACATGCGACCTAAGAAGCTACGCAGTACTTGCTCGTCATCACCCTCTTGGCGCCATTGACCCATCCAATCCATCAGGTTCATGTCTTCTTCAAAATCATGAGCATGGTCTTGAGCATAGTAACCAATGTTAGAGTTTTCTGACCACTTGTATTCACCTGTACGAGGCTCTAGAGCGCCAGACAGTGTATTTAGTAGTGTCGTTTTACCCACGCCGTTCTCACCGATGATTGCCACGCGCTCACCCACTTCGAAAATCGCATCGAACTTGCTGAATAGATCGCCTTCAAAACCTTGGCTTAGGTTTTCTACTACTAGTGCGTTACGGAACAGTTCTTTAGACTGCTCAAAACGGATGAATGGGTTTTGACGGCTTGACGCTTTAACTTCATCAAGCTGAATCTTATCGATCTGTTTAGCACGAGATGTCGCCTGTTTCGCTTTTGATGCGTTTGCAGAGAAACGCGCCACGAACGTTTGCAGCTCAGCAATTTGTGCTTTCTTCTTAGCATTGTCAGACAATAGACGCTCACGAACTTGTGAAGCCGCTGTCATGTACTCATCATAGTTACCGTGGTAAACGCGCAGCTCACCATAGTCAAGGTCAGCCATGTGCGTACATACTGAGTTTAAGAAGTGACGGTCGTGCGAGATGATGATCATGGTGCAGTTACGCTGGTTTAACGTATCTTCCAACCAACGGATAGTATCCATATCCAAGTTGTTGGTTGGTTCGTCAAGAAGCATGATGTGCGGGTCAGCAAACAGGACTTGAGCAAGTAGAACACGCAGTTTCCAACCAGGTGCAACTTCACTCATTAGGCCGTAGTGCTGCTCTTCTGGGATACCTACAGCAAGAAGCAGTTCTCCTGCTTTAGAATCAGCCATGTAACCGTCCATTTCTGCGAACTGAACTTCTAGATCAGCCACTAGCATGCCTTCTTCTTCACTCATCTCTGGTAGAGAGTAAATGCGGTCACGCTCTTGTTTAACTTTCCATAGCTCTTTGTAACCCATGATAACCGTGTCGATTACCGTGAACTCTTCGTAGGCGAACTGATCCTGGTTTAGCTTAGCGACACGTTCATTAGGATCGTAACTTACATTACCACCCGTCGGCTCTAGCTCACCGCTTAGAATTTTCATGAACGTAGATTTACCACAGCCGTTCGCACCGATCAGGCCGTAACGGTTACCTTCACCAAACTTAACTGAAATGTTTTCAAACAGTGGCTTAGCACCAAATTGTTGTGTGATGTTGTTAGTGGAAATCAATGTCGTTACCTATTTAATATGAAAAACCGCGCCACACTACTGTTTACCGCGCCTAACTTCAAGCATTGTTTTACGATAGATTCATGACACTACACTGACGATTCTTATGTGTAAGACTATTAGGCTGTGCGCTTATATTTTGCCAGCGATCGTTCGCTTTTCGTATGAAAGTCGCTAAACTAACTCTAACCTCATAAGATTTAAGAGATTTCTATGCGTTCCATAACACGCTTATGTGTAATTTTTTCTCTACTCATCTCTAGTTTTTCTTATGCCAGCTGGGATTATGACTTCCAGCCAGTGCCAGAAGCTAAATCTGTCGCCAGTGACATAGCAGATGAAGTAAACCAGATTCCAGATCCTCTGTTTATGACGTCAAAGGATCACCGTAAGGTTTCACTGTTGTTAAACGCGGTTTTGCAAGAGCAAGACAAACAGCGCGTTTCGTTTGATCAGCATTTAGCCTCTTACCGCAAATCCGGCAACGATAAAACTTGGTTTGAAGTGGAATCAAGTTATCTGACATTAAATAGTTTGGCCCAAAGTAAGCAGCGCCTACTTGAGCTAACCGACAATGCGATACGCGAAAAACTAACGGGCTTTGGTCCGTACGGTGTGACGCAATTTAAACGCGAACTGCAGTTAACTAAGCTAAATGGCGAATACCTATTCCATTTTCAGATTCGTAGCTTTAAATCTTTGATTAATGACCTTCTAATTTCACCTGTTCCTGTTATCTGGGCCGCGCTGAAGGTTCTATTCATCTATTTTGTCTTGGTTTGGTGGCTAGCTAATAACCGCCGCCTGATCGCACTATTTAAATCTTCGTTTGTCGAAAACTCGAATAAGCCTCCTTTCTGGGTACGTGTCGTTTGGTACATTAGTAGTGCCAACCGCGCCATTGCTTGGCTAATCGGTATCACGCTTTCCTTGCGCGTGCTGTCCGGTATCCCAAGTCTTCAACACCTAATATTCCTAGAGATCTTTACTTGGTGGATTCTTGGTGGCTCGATTGCAGTCAGTTTTATTCTAGAGCTGACTTATCGCCACAGCCGCACTACCAGCCCTGAAGTTATTGCTTTACGCCTTTCAACCATCCGTCGTTACGTATGGAGCATTATTGTCGCTGGCGTGATCTTGCAAATATCAATGCGTACCCTTGGTAAAGGCACTATTTATTATTGGATATACAGCGCTCTGTTCTTTTGGTTTGTCTTGGTTACTGTTTCAGTCCTACGCCTTTGGCGAACAAAAGTGTTTGAAACCGTTGCGCATATTCCTGAACGTCCAGTATGGGTTCAGTGGGCAATCAGCCGCAAAGATACATTCCTACTCAATATTGTCGCCACTGCGATTAGCATCGTTTGGTTGTCGGTCCATGTACTAAAACACAAGATTGTTGGTGCGCTTTCGAGCTTTAGCTTCTTTAGTCAAGCACTGGCATACCTGTTTAGAATTGAAGTGGCTAAACAGACCAATAGCCACAGTAACCAAGAAAAGTTGAGTCGAGTTCGTGGTGATGCGACATTTAAGTATGTGCTTCCTGGCAATGCAGACAGTGAATTGATCGATTACGCCACTGATGAGATCAAACAGCTATCTCAATACCTGCTAACGGACAGCCCTGCAGTTTGTGTCCTCTCTGGTGAACGTGGCGCCGGTACGACAACTGCCCTACGCTCTTTGCTTAACCGAGTGAAAAATGCTGAGCCAATTTATTTGAGCTGTCCTTATGCAGGTTATAAAGAATTATTGGTTCACCTTGCGGTAAGTATTGGTCTAGAAGAAGATGCCACCGAGATTCAAATCTTGGCTCATTTGCGTAAAAGTGACACCACTTACCTCATTGCGATTGATAATACTCAGCGACTGGTTAAGCCGATGGTTGGTGGGTTGGCCGAACTTATCCGTATTGCCAACTTACTGCGTCGTTCACGTAAGAATCACCGCGTAGTGTTTGGTATTGAGAAAGCGAGCTGGCGCTTTGTCGATCGCGCACGCGGTGAGCGCCTGTTATTCGATTTAGTTAGCTTCTTACCTCGCTGGACTGAAAAACAAGTTGGCCAACTGCTCGACACGCGCATCAATCAAACCGACGACTATCGTCTCTCGTTTGACGGATTAATGGTACCGAAGCAATGGGACCAAGAAGAGTGCACAGAAGAAGAGCGTGCCAAGCAGGGCTTCTACCGTATTCTTTGGCATTACTCTGATGGGAACCCTACCGTAGCGTTGCGCTTTTTCCGTTTCTCTCTAAATAAAGATAAAGAAACTGAACAAGTTTACGTGCGTTTGTTTAAAGCGCCTGAATCGCAAGAGCTCGAAAAAATGCCTAAGCCAATGCTTGCTGTTTTGCGCTCGATTGTTCAGTTGGAGATTGCTTCTCCAGAAGTATTGTCTGACTGTACTCAGCTCACCATTGCAGAGATAACTGGTACGTTAAGATACTTCCAAAGCCGAGGCTATATTGAGTGGTCAGAAGATAAAGCTCGTATCTCTGATCATTGGTTCCGCCACATTACTAATGTACTCGACCGTCAACACTTACTGGTGAAATAATATGATTCGTTTTCTACTCGTTATTTTGTCATCGTTTATCGCCCTTCCCGCGCTAGCAACGGAAGAGATGGCTAATGTCGATAACATTACTCAAATCGCCAGTTTGATTCGTTGGAGTGGCGTGTTCTTCTCTTTCTTGGTGATCGCGGCAACTTGGTTACTGCTCAAGTTTATCAACTCAATGGTTGAGAGTATCGGTAGCCAGTTTGCTCAGTACCGAATGTTGCTACAGAAGCTGCAATCATTCATGCAGTTCTTCATTTACATGAGTGCCGGTATTCTGGTGTTTATGATGAGTTTCCGCATCAACGACCAAATATTGGCTCTGATTGGCGGTACGCTGGCTGTATCGGTCGGTTTCGCATTAAAAGACCTAGCGGCATCCTTCATCGCTGGCATGACGGTAATGGTTGATCGACCGTTTCAGGTTGGTGACCGCGTCACGTTTGAAGGTAACTACGGAGATATTATTGCTATCGGTCTGCGTTCAGTACGTATGCGGACACTTAACGACGACATCATCACTATTCCAAACAACAAGTTCTTAAGTGAAGTTACCGTCAGTGGCAACTATGGCGCACTTGATATGCAGGTGGTGATTCCGTTTTACGTGGGAATGGATGAAGACATCACCCTTGCGCGTGACTTAATCCAAGAAGCAGCCTCATCGAGTCGCTATATTCACTTGCCAAAGCCTGTAACCGTATTGGTCAAGCAAACTATTACTGATAACTACCTAGCGATTCAGTTAACGTGTAAGGCTTATGTGGTTGATACAGCCTATGAGAAGTTGTTTGAGACCGACATTACCCTGAGGGTGATGAAAGAGTTTAAGAAGCATAACATTAGCCCACCGAAGATCGCTGTGCTCGCCCACTAAGCGCACTCTTACCTCATAACCAACGGCCAAACTATCATGTTTGGCCGCTTTTTTATTTGCTCGATTCCTTGCTTAAAGGTTTGTTATCTTTAACTCGTTCTCAGTGCGCTCCGGTAAATAGATGCTAAATACACTTCCTTTGCCCCACTCTGAAGAGGCCTTCAGTTCCCCACCTGATTGACTTAAGATACTTTGAGAGACAGATAGTCCAAGCCCAGTACCTTCTCGCTTAGTGGTATAAAACGGAGAGAAGATTCGCTTAAGGTTTTCTTCTTTGATTCCACACCCTTCATCTTGAACGTGGATGATCGCACCTTGGTTCTTACCGTCTTCAATCCAATCTTCGCTTGAAATGAGTAATCGACCTTTACCTTGCATTGCATGGATACCATTCATCTGTAGGTTGACGAGTATCTGCAACAATTGATGGCGATTGACCTCGACACAGGTGTGAGCGTTAAGCTGGGTTTCAAAACTAATGTCCCGCTTCTTCGCACCGGTTTTCACTAAGGTCACACTTTCCTCAATAATTGGGTTAACGTGCTGCCAAGTGATCTCATCTTGTACACCGCCTTGGCGACTGTATTGGAGTAAGCTACGGGTGATATTTCGAATACGGTCGATCTGCGCGTGAATCGCTTCAATTTCCTCTGTTACCCTTTTAGAGTCCTCTCCTAGCTCGAACTGAATCAATTCAACATTACCAAGGATCACCGCCGTAGGGTTATTGATCTCATGGGCAATGCCTGCGGTTAATTCACCTAATGCCGCGAGTTTCTCACTGATAACCAGTTTATCTCTGGTCTGGTTCAATAACTGAATATGAAGCTCAAGTTCTTCGGTTTTCTCTTTTAAGCTCGCGGTTCGGTCTTGAACCTTACATTCAAGGCCCTCAGCTGCTTTCTGTAGCTCATTTTTGCGCTGTTTAAGCAGGTCGAGCATATTATCGAATTGCTTCGCTAGCATCGCCAGTTCATGGTTTTCATCTAAACCTAAATGGCCAATTCGCGTCTCTTTGCCAAGTTGAATCATCTTCACCACACGATGGATGTGTTCTATCGGTACAAACAGATCGCGAGAACCGCGATACACTAGCAGACTCGATATCAACAATAGAAAAAGCGTTGTTATCGACACCTCAGCGATGTTGGTCATATAAGTGGTCACAAACGGCCACAGAAGATAGCCGGTATACAGCATACCAATAACGTTATCATACTGGTCGTGAAGCGGCTTATACGCGGTGATGTACCAAGCATCATAAACAAATGCTAGATTTACCCACTCTTGCCCTTCAACCAAAACCGCCTGTTTTACTTCTTGCGAAACTCGCGTACCAATAGCGCGGCCCTGTCTAACTTCACTATTAAGCGGAACGTTAGTACTGACACGAAGATCATCTAAGAACACCGTCAGTGTGCCGACTGGGCGCAGGCTGTCTCCTTTTGATGGATAGATCAAGTCACGAATGGTATCGACCAGCGATGTACTGTTATTTAGCAGCAACCCGCCGTCTAAGAAACCAATCAGATCATTGGTTTCATTGTAGATAGGGATGACGGTGCGACTGACTAAACCTCGCCCTTCAACTTGATTGCCATCTAAGATCGGGGTTTGAGCGCGTATGGTTAAATCTTGGCTGAGCTCTTTAAGCTCCTCGGCAGTAAGAACATCGAAAAACGACTCTTTACGCGTCAAATCCAAGAAGCGGAACTTGTTTTCGATCGTATCGACGCGGTGAAAGCGTAGAAAATCGAGCTTATAACGATGTCTCTGCTCGGCAACCCATTGTTGCAATTCTGCTTCGTCTGGTTTCTTACTCCTGACATGGGTAATGAATTCATAGGAATCAGCAAACGCTTTAACATGGTTCGCCTGCTTTTCTTGAATTAACTCAATGCTGTTTTCTGCAACGCCTAAGCGCTCTGAAACATCCAACAATGCACTTTGCCAGGTGTAGTGAATCGACCAATAGACAGTAATACCGATCAAAGCGATCAGGGTGAGAAAAATCGGCGCAGACGTTAGAAACATGAGTCGATATCGAACCATGGTCTTGAATCGATATCGCCATTTCCCCCACAACGTCGTACTAGTCGGCATAGCTAGAGCCCTCGCTGTCCCACTCTTTGTACTTGCGCTCTAATGTTTTGCGTGCAACGCCTAAGTCTCTGGCTGCGGCCGATTTATTGCCATCATGGAAATCGACTAATTGTTCGATGTGCGCCCTTTCGACCTCTTTCAATGCCCAAGTATTTGGGTAGCCGGATGATGTTACGCCATCGTTTATTTCAATCAGCTCAGCACCACTCGATACCGTCATGGTAATCGAAGGCTTAAGGTGCTCACCGTTGACTTCACGCCAGTAATGAGCCGGCGGCTTACCGAGTAAGATACAGCGCTCAATCAGGTTTTTAAGTTCGCGAATATTGCCCGGCCAGTCATAGTCGTTCATTGCATGGATGTCTTCATGAGCCCACTTAGGGTCCGGCATGCCAAGCTCTGAAATCAGCATTTTGGTAAAGAATGGAACTAGCTCAATAAGATCGGCCTTACGCTCTTTAAGTGGCGCAACATCAATCTTCAGCACGTTTAAGCGATAATAAAGATCCGATCTAAAGTTGCCTTTGTTTACTTCTTCTTGGAGATTACGGTTGGTCGCCGCTACGACACGCACATCGACCGTGACTTCTTTCTCGCTACCGACAGGTCTAATTGTCCGTTGCTCCAATACTCGCAATAGTGCCGACTGCATACTTAACGGCATTTCACCAATTTCATCGAGGAACAAGGTGCCACCACTCGCGACTCTGAACAGACCTTCGCGACTTTTCTTTGCGCCGGTAAATGCGCCGGCTGTGTGACCAAACAACTCACTTTCTAAAAGCTCTGGCGCAATGGCTCCACAGTTGATTGGAACAAACGGTCCATTTCTTCCACTGGCTTCATGCACGCCGCGCGCAACCAGCTCTTTACCTGTACCCGACTCACCTTCCACTAACACTGAGGCTCTAGAAGGCGCGAACTGAGTAATTAACTGCTTAAGCTGTTTGGTTTTTTCTGACCCACCGACAATTTCTGTTTTGATGTGACGCTTAAATTCGTGCTTAAGCGCAAGCTGATGTCTTTGCTCAAGACGCTTATCCATGCAACGTTGTACCGCTCGCAGCATTTGGTCGAGATTGAACGGCTTTAGAATGAAGTCAGATGCGCCCAGCTTTAATGCAGAAATCGCAGTTTCAAGATCGGCGTAGCCAGTCATAAAAATCACATCGGCTTTCTTATCCTGGTCATTGAACGCTTCTTCCCACTCAATCCCCGAACGACCTGGAAGGTTAATATCCAAAACGATCAGGTCATAGTGATTGGTAAGACGAAGCGCTTCCGCTTCTTCTATACTCCCTGCACAATCTACTTTCGCGAACCATTTGCTTAATGCTTTGTTTAGAATGGTCTGCATACCGATTTCATCGTCTACAACAAGAACAGAGAAAGCTTGGTATTGAGATGCTTTAAGTGGGTCAAGTGACACAGGCATAGTCTTATACTTATTCATGAGGTTATTGGGACAGAGTGTACCAAGTTTATTCGGCAACAACTCTGCGAATGTGAGACATTTTGTCCCAGATCAAATTTTAATATGCTAAGTCATTGAAATTACATTTGAAAATAGTCACAAAGTTTTGGCATTAAGATTGCTTTATATGCGTGCCAGTTTATAACACTGACTGGTGGTATTGGTTTTATACATTTCAGAATGGAAAGCCGAAATCAAATAAAAAACGGATAAAAACAACATGAAAGCAATCACTTTTACTCTAGCGACAGCGTCTTTGGCCTTGGTTAGTTATTCCGCTTCAGCAGCAGGCGACAACACACACGTCCGACTCGCTACTACAACCAGTACCTACCACTCAGGCCTTTTAGACTATCTTCTCCCTGAATTTGAAAAAGATACTGGTTACAAGGTAGATGTAATCGCCGCCGGTACAGGTAAATCTCTTAAGATGGGACAAAATGGCGATGTGGATCTTGTGATGACACATGCGCCAAAAGCAGAAGCTAACTTTGTTGAGAATGGCTACGGCGTTCTGCCAAGAAAACTGATGTACAACGACTTTGTTATCGTTGGACCACATGACGATCCAGCGAAAGTTACTGCTCAGAAAGACGTTGCTCATGTATTTGAGAGTATCGCAAATAGCAATGTGACTTTTGTGTCTCGTGGTGACGACTCTGGTACACATAAGAAAGAAAAAGGCATCTGGGAACAAACCAAAATCGAACCTAACTTCGGTGGCTACCGCAGCGTAGGTCAAGGTATGGGCCCAACGCTCAACATGGCGAACGAAATGCAAGGCTACACCATGACTGACCGTGGTACATGGTTGGCATACAACAACAAGCTTGATCTAGAGATCTTATTCCAAGGTGACAAGCAGTTGTTTAACCCATACCAAGTTATCCTTGTTAATCCGGAACGTTATCCAAGCATCAACTACCAAGGTGCAAAAGAGTTCAGTGATTGGTTGGTAAACCCTCGCGGCCAAGATCTGATCAATAAGTTCAAGTTACACGGCAAGCAGTTGTTTGTCGCAAACGCGAACGAGAAATAACCCTCTATGAGCCTATGGCAAACCACCTTAGATGCGCTCACGCTATTAGTGAGTTTTGATACTGAGCTTTGGGAGATCGTTGCGGTCTCCTTTAGCGTGTCACTATCTGCAATTTCGATCGTTTTACTTCCAGCGATTTTGTTATCGTTTGTCCTCGCGTACACCAACTTCAGAGGCAAATGGTTACTGCTATCACTGGTGAATACTTTGCAAGCCATCCCAACGGTCGTTATCGGCCTTCTCCTGTATATGATGCTGTCACGTTCAGGTCCGCTTGGAGACTGGCAAATGCTATTTACGCAAAAGGCAATGATCGTAGGTCAAATGCTCATAGGCTTCCCCGTGTTAGTTTCAATGATGCATGGCGCATTGCAATCGAGCGATCGCCGTGCGGTTGAAACGTCCATCACACTCGGGGCGTCTATTCCGCGCATTGTAGCAACCATGATTTGGGAAACTCGCTTCCCTCTTCTTGCTGCCGCTATTGCTGCTTTTTCTCGTATTGTTACTGAAGTCGGCTGTTCTACTATGGTGGGTGGTAACATCATGGGAATTACTCGTAACATTCCAACTGCAATCGCAATGGAGAGCCATAAAGGTGCATTTGCACAAGGTGTCGCGCTCGGCATTGTGTTACTTACTCTCGCACTGGTCTTGAACTTCATGCTCACCAGTATGCGCGGTAAAGGTTACTTAAGGAGCTAGGCCCTAAATGACAATAAAAATTACCGCACAGCAACTCTCTATGCGTTTCAAAGAACGCGTGCTATTCCATATACCAACACTTTCTATCGGGCCAAATGATGCTATCTATCTAAAAGGCGATAACGGTGTCGGTAAAACAACCCTGCTTAAGATCCTCTCTGGGTTAATCAAACCCACTACAGGTAATGTGGTTGCGCCAAACGACACTTGGCTACATCGTCTATTTCCGCGCACAGGCCGAAAAGACGTTATCTATCTGCATCAATCGCCTTATTTGTTTGACGGCACGGTTTATGAGAACGTTGTTTATGGCATTCGCTATCAAAAAGAAGAAGTAAAAGATAAGCGAGCTCAAGTTATCACTGCCCTACGCATGGTAGGCTTAGAAACATTAGCGGATGAACATATTTCCGTTTTGTCTGGTGGTGAGAAGCAAAGAGTCGCAATGGCGCGTGCCTGGATTCTTAAGCCTTCGATTCTACTGATGGATGAACCTAGCGCTTCACTCGATCAAGAGTCGATTGAACGTCTAGTGATTATGGCCCAAGATCTCATCGATCGTGGCTCTAGTCTGGTTATTACGAGTCACCAGCAAAACGCATTAACCGATTTATGCCGTAAACAATGGTGGATAAAAGAGACAACTTTGATAGAGTCTCCACTGCTACAAGTAATTTCAGATAAAGAGTTAGATAAAACTTATGCTTCTTCCAAAGCAAACTAGCTGGGTAATTTTAGCTGGTGGGCAAGCAAGCCGAATGGGAGGCCAAGATAAAGGCCTCGTTCAACTAAACGATAAGCCATTAATTGAGCATGTGATTGAACGCCTCTCATCTCAAACATCCCAAATCCTAATCAACGCTAATCGAAACCTTGATACCTACCAACAGTATGGTGAAGTGTTTTGTGATCAGTTTGAACAGTTCCCTGGCCCTATGGGTGGCATACATGCTGGGCTAGTTAATGCTAAAACCGACTGGGTTGGTTTCGTTCCATGCGATAGCCCTCTTATCAGTAACGACATCGTTGAACGTTTTTGTCGTGAAGTGAATGATGAGAGCGAGATTTTGGTCGCTCATGACGGCGATCACCAACAGCCTGTTTTCACCCTTTACCACAAATCCGTGCTAGATAGATTGACGGCATTCTTAGAGCGAGGCGATCGTAAGATCATCTTACTTTACAACGAATGCAATACTAAATACGTCGATTTTAGCGACTCTCCTCAATGCTTTGTTAACTTAAACACGCCAGAAGAGTTGGCGCAATTTGGTACGATTAATTAATGAATTTTCAATTACCTATCCCAATTTTAGGTTTTGCCGCGTACTCAGGTACTGGGAAAACAACCCTTTTAGAAGCTCTTCTGCCAAAACTGACTGAAGCGGGTTTGCGCATTGGTATGCTAAAGCATGCTCACCATAATTTTGATGTCGATAAAGAAGGCAAAGATAGCTACCGCTTAAGAAAAGCTGGGGCTTCACAAATGCTGATCTCATCACGTAACCGCTTTGCTCTGATGACAGAAACGCCAGAAGCGGAATCAGAATTTGAATACCTGCTAACAAGATTTGATACCGACAAGCTCGACGTTATTCTTGTTGAAGGCTGTAAAAATATTGCGTTTCCAAAAATTGAACTTCATAGAGAAGTCGTCGGTAAACCTTGGCTCTACCCTAGCGACGACAACATTGTTGCTATCGCAGCAGATACCGAAGTAACGGATTCAGAGCTACCACAAATGAACATCAATGATCTGGATGCGATCAGTGCCTTCGTTGTGGATTACGTAAATCGTCAAGCAAACCCTGTTGAGACAAAGCCTGAAGGTGCGTGCTGCGATACCTTATCTCCGGCATTTTTATCAGTCACGCAAGGTCAGGAAAAGATCCTTTCGATGGTAAACTGTGTCGAAGGTACCGAAGCATGTGCGATGTTCGATGCGTCATGTCGCGTGTTATCGGATGATGTCATCTCCCCAGTTAACGTCCCTCAATACACCAACTCTGCTATGGATGGGTATGCCATCCGCGGTGAAGATATCGGCCTTGCTGAATATCAAGTCGTGGGCGAAGTAATGGCAGGTTACGCACACAATGCGCCTCTGCTTGCAGGTCAAGCGGTAAAAATCATGACGGGGGCACCTACTCCGGTTGGCGCTGATACCGTAATCATGCGTGAACAATCATCACAGCAAGGTGACATTGTCAAATTTAACGCCGATATCAAGGTGGGACAAAATGTCCGTCAAGCGGGTGAAGACTTAGCAATGGGCGCTGCTGTATTCAGTCAGGGTCAGCGTCTCGCGTCACCAGAAATGGGCATGTTAGCGTCACTGGGCTTTGGTGAGTGCACGGTTTTCCGCACACTAAAAGTCGCGGTATTTTCTACTGGCGATGAAGTACAAGCTCCGGGCACCGAACAGAAAGAAAACTCTATCTATGATTCAAACCGCTTTACCATCATAGGTATGCTAAAAGCGCTTGGCTGTGAGATTCTCGATTACGGCATTATCGGAGATAACGAAGATCTGATGATTCAGGCACTCGAAGAAGCCTCACAAAATGCTGATGTAGTGATGACTTCAGGCGGTGTTTCAGTCGGTGATGCGGATTACATTAAGCTGGCACTGGACAAGCTTGGGCAAATCGATTTTTGGCGTATTAACATGCGACCAGGCCGCCCACTCGCCTTTGGCCAAATCAACAATAAGCCGTTCTTCGGTCTTCCGGGTAACCCTGTTGCTGTAATGGTTTCCTTCATCAACTTCGTTGAGCCAGCATTACGTAAGATGCAAGGTGAAGTCGATTGGCAACCACTGAAAGTAAATGCCGTTGCGACAGAGAATCTACGCTCTCGCCAAGGACGTACTGAATTCAGTCGTGGTGTATATGAACTTGACTCACGTGGTCAGCTCACCGTAAGAACGACAGGTAAACAAGGTTCGGGAATTCTTCGCTCTATGAGTGAAGCAAACTGCTTAATTGAAATTTCTCCTGCTGTTGACACGGTTAAGGTGGGAGAAAGCGTGACAATCATCCCACTTCAAGGCAGAATCTAACCTTCAAAGTATAAGGCCAGTTTTCTGGCCTTTTGTTTTACTTACTTGGAATCACTTATGGCTCGTACAATTCTTTATACCTACAAAAACGAAGACAAAACGCTTACGTTTTCTTACCAACAACACCGTAATATTCATGAAGCGGTGGCTGAAGCGGAAGGTATTGATATTTCAGAATATCTAAAGATGGAGCAGCAGATTGAAGCAATATCGGATACCAAATCGATGCGTAATTATCGCGACAATCACTTCAGAAAATTAGGATTCGGTAAGATCACCCTAGCTCAGAAAGAGAACTTGGGCGTCGGTAAGAAAAACAAATAAAATCACATGGGCCAGTATTATCAACTGGCCCATTTTGTTTGTTAGTAAACTGTAACACTCATTTGTATTCATCATTTCATTATTGTTATCGCGATCAACGCACTCCCTATACCAAACTGGTATCCTATAAACAAAGAGTCATATTCTTTTCTAATAATAATTAATCAATAGGAATCTAGCTTTCGATGGACGCCCTCATCAAGGAAGTTATCTTCGCTCACAATGAAGACGAGCTATACGCCCGCTGCCTTAAAGAAGTTTATTCACGTTACCAACCAACTCACTGCCTGATCGCCGAATACGATTTACAAACTAAAATGTCGAATACCATTCACTACTTAGTTAACGGTGAAAAGGCGCAAAACATTTCCTACAGCTTAGCTGGAAGCCCCTGCGAACAAGTTCTGAATGATAAAGGTATGTGTGCATACCCTTCTCAAATTCAACAACGTTTTCCAGACGATATTGCGTTGCAACACTTAAACGCGGAAAGTTATGTTGGAATACCGCTGCAATCTACCGACGGAACCATTGTTGGCGTACTGGCGCTGCTATTTGACGATAACCTCACGGTGGATTCTCTCGATGAAGATTGGCTACTTACGGTCGGTTTTTTGGTCGGAAAATCTATCCTTCAGCATCGGTTAACTCGGCAAAAGAACACCCTTCTCCGCCAATTACAACGTTCAGAGCAAATTACTCAGTCTTGTTCATGGCGTTGGGACCCAGAGAAAGATAAGTTTAAATACTCTTCCAACTTAAATGTGATGTTTAACTTAGCTCCGGATACCACGCTATCGTTTTACGAGTTTTTCAATCACTACGTATTTAAGTCATGTGAGCAATACAACAAGCTTTTGACTACCGATTGCGTACATGACCAAGTGACAACAACGATCATTCACAGTGAAGAGTCCAAGTCTAATCTTGATTTGGAGATCACCTACAGCAAGCATTTTCACCCCAATGGTGCATTAAGCCGAATAGAAGGGAACATTCGAAATATTTCGGACATCTCTGAACTTGTAAATGATCATCTCATCGCTCAGCGTGTCATTGAGCTATCCAGTAGCGGCGTTATTCTGACCGACGCTAACAATCTCATCTTAAACATGAACTCGAAAGCTGAAGAAATTACTGGCTACACTCTGAAGGAGATGTATAACCAGCCTCCATCGACTTTCAGCTCTGACATTCATGACCGCAAATTCTACAAGGCCATGTGGCAGTCAATAGAATCAAGTGATCGTTGGTCTGGTGAAGTGTGGAACAAAACCAAATCAGGCGCTATTTACCCTGAGCAACTCTCTATTCACGTGGTTAGAGGACGCAAAGGAGACATTCAAAATTACATCGCCATTTTTGATGACCTAAGTTACAAAAAGTCGATTGAAAACGAGCTACTCAAGTATAGGAACAAGCAAGACTTCACTGGCTTGATGACACGTACCAAGTTTATTCAGATGCTCGAAGACCACCCTGACCTTGTGGTGCTATTCGTCGACATTAGTCGCTTCTCTGAGATAAATAACCTCTACGGTGAAGAGTTTGGTAATAAGGTGCTTAGCTATGTAGGTCAGGTTCTTTACACCAATTACAATGAAGAAAAAGTGAATATCTGTCGCTATGGCGCGGATCAGTTTGCTCTCGCGTGGAATTTAGCAAACGTTTCCGATATAGATCAGCTTATCTCAACTATCCGTGCAACGGTCGAAGAAGAGTTTTCTATTGATGGCAAGAGCATGAGTTTGGCCGTTAATATGGGCTATTCCATTCCGATTGAGTCCACCAGCGATACGCACCCTTTGACGAAAGCGTATTACGCGCTTGAAGAAGCTAAATCCCAACTGACGCCTGGTACAGTTAGATACTCAGACTACTTAGAGCAATGCGTTGAGCGCAAGCATCAACTAGGCATCATGCTCAAACAAGCGTTAGATGAAGAGCGCTTGCATGTCGAGTATCAACCTATTTATGACTTACAAACTCGAACCATCGTTAAGTTTGAAGCCCTCGCACGCTGGAGCGAAGGCAATCAAAACATTTCTCCATTTGAATTTATTCCAATTGCAGAAGAGCTCGGCTATATCTCTCAATTAGGTAACTTGATCCTTAAGAATGTGTGTCAGGATATACTGTCGATGAGAGCATTAGGATTTGAGTCGATAGCGATATCAGTCAACCGCTCAATTGAAGAGCTACTCAATGAGAATATCGATAACTGCTCTATCCTGAACCAGTTAGACCAATCAGGCTTAACGACCCAAGATGTCATTATCGAAATCACTGAATCGATCCCGCTTGAAGATAAGCCCCAAGTACAGGAGTTATTGGCGAGTTTAAGAAAGCGTGGGCTTAAATTAGCGCTGGATGACTTCGGTACTGGCTTTGCGTCATTTTCTAACTTGATGAAGAATACTGTCGACCTATTAAAAATTGATCGATCGTTTATCCGTGATATTGAAAGTGATAAGAACAACGCCGTACTCGTAGAGTCAGTCAATATGCTGGCGAGTCAGTTGGGGCTAGATGTGATTGCTGAAGGCGTTGAAACTAAACAGCAGTTAGAACTGCTAGAGTCGATGGGGTGCCGTTACATCCAAGGTTACTACATTAGTAAACCCGTTCCTTTCGATAAAGCAATGACGTTGTTAGAAAAATACAGTGAGCACAGTTGCTAACCACTCGTGATTAACCACAAAAAAAGAGCTTGCCGTAACAAGCTCTTTTTTATTTCAATTACTTGATATTCAAGAATGCCGCGCCGCGAACACCGCCTGAATCACCGTGCTTCGCTTTGACGATCTTAGGGCATTTAGCCACTGACAGTAGATACTTAGGTACACGCTTTGGCATCTCTTCGTAGATAAGTTCGAAGTTTGATAAGCCACCGCCAAGTGCAACTACATGTGGGTCGTTAGCAGTAAAGATATTAGCAAAGCAAATCGCCAACAGCTCCATGAAACGCTCAACGTGCTCTACTGCTTGCGCTTCACCCTCTTTGTACGCGTTGATGATCTCAATCGCTTTCTTCTCTTCACCGAAGTAGTGCGAGTAGATTAGCTCAAAGCCACGGCCAGAAAGATAGCTATCTAGGCAACCTTTTTTGCCACATCCACAGCCAAGTAGAGGCGCGTTCTCACCTAAGTGGAACCAAGCATCCAAAGGTAAACGAGTGTGGCCAATCTCACCTGCAACGTGGTTACGACCCGAGAAAACCGCACCATCGTAAATCAAACCACCGCCAAAACCAGTGCCTAGAATAAGGCCCATAACGGATGGCTGATCTTTTAGCTCGTCATCCCACGCTTCAGATAGAGCAAAACAGTTCGCATCGTTTTCAATTTTAACACTGCGACCAATTTTCGCTTCAAGGTCTGCACGTAACGGCTTGCCTTTTGCTGCCGGAACATTAACCGTCAGAACTGTACCATCATCGGCATCTTCCATACCTGGTAGACCTAAGCCAATTTTACCTTCGCAGCCAAACTCTTGGTCATATTTATTAACTAACCCAGCGATGGTTTCCACTAATTGCTCATAGTCTTCGGTTGGTGTTGGAGTACGCTCAGTTGCGACTCTTTCCAACTTATCGTTAAACGCACCAAATTCAATCTTAGTGCCACCAACGTCAAAGCCGTAGTACATTTCATCTCTCCCAGACAATATTCATAAAATTACTAATTTTGCCATTATCCATATTGCTACGCCTACAAACTGTGATTTAGAACCGGTTTAACTGTGAGACAGAGTTAAGTGAACACTCTCTATCCAACCAAAGCGCAAATATTAGAGTGATTTCTCGTTTCCGAACTGCGCTAAGAATTGTTTCAGAGCTGGTCTAGATTCATCAGGCTTGTTACGCGTTTTGCTGTTCATGTACGACTCTCTAAAAACATTAAACCAACTCGATAGAGTCTCAGAGGCGTTTAACTGCCCGAGTTCTTTAAACACTAAGATCGCTACTTCTGCTGTCGCGAGATGCTGTACATTCTCAGAACGTCTCATCATATATTGTGAAACTTCTGTCGGGCTGATTGATAGCACCGGTAATGAATCTAAATAAGGCGATTTTTTGAAAATACGTCTTGCTTCACGCCAGCTGCCATCTAAGAAAATAAGTAGCGGCTTTTTCGCTGACTCTAGCGGCTTTGTTTCACTAAACAGTAACCTACTCTTGTCTTCAACATATTCGTCAGGGAAGACAACGATCGGTTGATAGTCAGGGTTCTCTAACAGATCCAACATCGCCTGTTTAGGTTCCGTGCGACTCCATTGAAATGCGTAGCCTTCTTTAACCGTGTCGAGAATCAATCGACCAGTATTACTAGGCTTAAACACTTCATTTTCCGACATCAGCAGCATCACAGCTAAATCACTCTCAATGTCCGGCTGATACTGACAAAGGCAGTCTTTTTGTGAGACTTGGCAGTACTGACAACGAGAGACTTTACTCCCGCGTGCGTTGAATGGCTTAGTTGAACGCTCTAGGCGTTGCTGATACAAGTGATGAAAGGCGTGGATTCTCATGGCGTATCGTAGATAATAAACAGGGGCAGCAAGTGTACCCTCCCATTTTTCAGTTGCAAGGATTAGTAAGAATGCAGAACCCAGAATTGATTCGTTTAAGCTTTTTTATCGGTGTGCTCTGCTTATGCGCTGTCTGGGAGTGGGCTGTGCCAAGAAAAACTCTAACGCAAAGTAAGCTCTATCGATGGATGAATAACCTTGGATTAGTTGCTTTTAACTCAGTCTGTTTAACGCTACTGATGCCTATCCTCGCTTATGAGTCTGCGGTTTATGCCCAGCAACAGCAACTTGGGCTATTTAACACTATCGAGTTCGCTCCTTACGCAGCGGTCATCGCCTTTTCTGTCTTGCTGATGGATTTCGCTATTTACCTTCAACATAGGGTATTTCATCGAATTCCCTTGCTGTGGCGTTTGCACCGTATGCACCATGCCGATCAAGATATTGATGTTACCACTGGGAGCCGTTTCCATCCCATCGAAATTATACTGTCAATGTGGATTAAAATTGGTTTGATCCTTGTGTTAGGTGTTCCCCCGCTTGCAGTCATCATCTTCGAAATCGTGCTAAACGCCAGCGCTATGTTCAACCACAGTAATGCTTACCTGCCACTAAAGCTCGACAGGATATTAAGAAAAGTCGTTGTTACGCCAGATATGCACCGAGTCCACCACTCAGTGGTCGCCAAAGAAACGCATTCGAACTTTGGTTTCTTTTTATCAGTGTGGGACAGATGGTTTGGTACTTATCGCGCTCAGCCTATAGCCGGGCACGATAAGGTATTGATTGGAATACCGCTATTCCAACGTAGTCAGGAACAGCGGATAGACAAAATGCTTACTCAACCATTTCGCAATGATTAGATCACGTACTTGTGTAGCATAGCCTGTTGTTGCTCGGCAATGCTTGCGACTTGTTGCGAGCTTTCAACCATAGACTCTAGCTGCTCTTGTGTCTGCTCACCTTGCTTAGTAACTCGTGTAATCGCTTCGCTTACGTTGGCCGTTGCGCTTTGTTGTTCTTTCGTCGCTATAGACACCTGCTCGGCTCTGGCACGAATATGCCCAACTGACGATTCAATGTGGGCAAAAGTTTCTTTAACCATCTCACTTGATGTTAAGGCATTAGTCATTTCTATACGTGATTCTTCAACCGCACTCTTTGAAGCTTGAGCGGCGACAACTAGTTGATCCATCCTTGCTCTTATATTGGTCGTTTGGGCTGAAGTATCACTAGCAAGTTTTCTTACTTCATCTGCTACAACCGCAAATCCTCGTCCTTGTTCACCTGCTCGCGCAGCTTCAATCGCGGCGTTGAGCGCAAGTAAATTGGTGTTTTCCGCGATACCAGAGATCAAATCAACCATTTCACTGATTTGATTAACGCGTTTATCGAGTTGCAACATTGACGCTTCATTGGCATTTAGAGACTCAGCCAATGCTTTTAGCCTTATTTGGTTTTGCTCTATTGCCTCGACTCCCTTGTTCGAGTGCTGAGAGGCATGCTCAGAATCTTGATATGACTCGTTAGTCACTTGGGCTATTTGACGAATTGACGTATCTAGCTGATTAACTGCGTTAACCATGGTCGCGAGCGATTCATTTTGTAGCGAAAGACTGCGATTCGATTGTGAAGCAGCGCAATGACTAACTTCTGCTGCTTGATACAGCGTTTCACAATTGCTGGTAACGCGGGCAATTGAGTCTTGAGTCGTCGTCGCTAAGCTGTTTAGCTTTATCGAAACATCGTGCAGTTCACGTGGGCCAATCAACCGCGCAGTTGAGGTAAGGTCGTGCTCGGTCATATTAGTCACGCAAGACAAGATGTTATTTAAGCTGCGGTTAATCCAAACTCGCAGAACGACGCCAGCAACAAGCACCAGCAGGACCATCACCCCACTACTAGTGAATAAAGTCGTTGTTATGCGCTCAATCGTTGTCGTTACAACCCCTTGGCCATTATCAATCAACACCTTTGCGCTTGCAGATATTGTGTTGAGCTGTTCAACCGTCGTATCAGCAACCATCACCACTTGAACGACCTGCTCTCCTTGCTTGTGCGCGATTTTTAGCTTTTGCAGAATTTTGTCTACAATCGCATTCGGCTTAAAACCCACAAGAACCATCTCGTACGCAGAGGTCAAGCTACTGAACTCGGTTACATCAGGGTGCCACTGTTTAAAGTCATCATACGCAAGCTCTACGCCAGCAAGTCGATTCTTAAGTTGTTTGTATTCTTTGATCGCTTGCTCGCGGTCTTGCTCCATCAACAATTGAACAAAACCACTTTCCATTGCACTGACATTAGCGATGAATCGATTCGCCGCATCGGCCGATTCAGGATTATCACCGACTAAAAAGGCACTAATACGGCTCATTTCTGGACCTGCAGAACCAAGCCCATAGCGGAAAGCTTCGAGTTCTGAGTCAATATCCTGCTGAAGCAACAAAATATCTCGCTGAGTATTGATAACTGAGCTAGTTAATTGGTTTAATGAAACCACTTGCTGAGAAAGCTGTTTTAATTCTGTTGAGGAGATCGCTTGACCGAATTGGGCGGACAACTGCAACACTTGGTTAGATGACTGGATATTTTGCTCTTGTAAGCGTTCGATTTGTGGTACCAACGCATCGAGCTGCTGATAAGTAGTCGCTTGAGTACTATAACTAAGCTGCTTTGATTGCTCCAATATGGTTTGCATCAAGTCTGCATTTGTCATCGCTAAAGGTAGTGCTTGGTCTGACAAACGAGAAAACTCTCGTTCAACCCGATCTATACCCTTAATACTGGTGACAGCAAGCAAAATGACCATTATTGTAATGGCTATAAACACAGCGCTTATCGTTTGCACTAACGACAGCTTACCTTTTTTCAACGCTTCCATGCAGAAGAAAGTCCTAATACGAATACATGATAGAAGGGATACTATGACTCGTTTGTTACAGTTCAATGGCACAGAACTAGGCATTAAGGACAGACTGCGCTTTGTACTCACAGGTAAATTGCTGCTGGCTACTTCACTTTTGGTTGGCTGTTCAAGCAGCCCAGATTTTGAGAGTGCTCAGATAGAAGCGAAGCCTATTACGATTGAGCAAGCAAACGTCAAAAGCTCTTTCTTAGATGTTTATAAGGTATGGCAAGGTGCCCCTTACCGTTTGGGAGGCACAACACTAAATGGTGTCGACTGTTCTGCATTCGTGCAAACGGCATATGAAGATGCGCTAGGGCTAAAGATCCCACGCACAACACTGGCACAAGTAGAAGTCGGTCAGGAAATAGAATATGAAGATGCAGAGATTGGGGATCTCGTCTTTTTCAAAACGGCCCCCAAAACCCGTCATGTGGGCGTTTATCTAGGCAATAAACAATTTATGCATGCCTCAACCTCAAAAGGTGTGATTATTTCAAGGTTAGATAACCCTTATTGGGCTTCGAAATATTGGCACGTTCGACGCGTTGCTTATTCACCACAAGCAAACTAGGTCAAATGCGAATTTAGTCGTACTTAGCTACCGCAGAATCAAATAAGTTTTTTAACAGCGCGATATACTCGTCAAGAAATCCTATTTGCTCATTAGTTGCAGGCTTTGTCCAAACACCAGCTAATACTTCTCCAAGATCTTCTACAACTGAGTCAGCTTCTTTGAGTAACTGGAAGCGAACACTCGAATGGAGTTCTGGGTTTTGTTCGAATATGGCCATAATATTACTTGCGACCATGTCGGTTACAACATCTTCTACACTTTCTGAGCCCGTATCTCCGTCATCGGAAGCAAATACGTCTAGATTAAAAGCTAAGTGCTCGATAAGAGCTAAGTAACCATCGGTTTCTACAACCACTGTTTATCTCCAAAATTGCGAACTCGGCGAGTTCCATCCTAGTAATAGTAAGACATATCAATAAGAATACACAACTCACACCGAATCAGTTGCTGATAAATTCCTCACTCGACTCAATATACCGCATATCAATTTAAATAGTAAATTGAGAACGAGTACAAGGCGAACCTGTCAGGCAACAATAAATAACGACTCTAGTTAATGTCCTGACATAAATCACACTTTCACTAATGCGCTGTACAAATTCGGTAAATCGTTGAATTTTTTGCACTATGAATCAGAATTCACAATCAGCATATTCTACACTGTAATTATATCGAACCGGACGCAGGATATGTTATGTGGCAAGCCATCTCTAAACAGTTATCTGAGGTTTTATTGTTTTCTTATGAAATTAAAGAAAAAACGAAAGTCCATGGGGGAGATATTAATGATTGCTATATGATTTCGGATGGTGAGCAGCGCTATTTCGTTAAGGTAAATAGACGTGACTTCTTACCTAAATTTGAAATTGAAGCAGAGAATATCCGTCTATTGCACGATAGCCGGACAGTATTTGTTCCTGAGCTTGTCCTTACAGGGACATCGAAAGATCATTCATTCATCGTACTAAACTACCTACCTACTAAACCGCTTGATGACAGTAAGAATAGTTTTTCCTTTGGTCAGCAGCTCGCTCGCCTCCATCAATGGGGAGAGCAAAAAGAGTACGGGCTCGATCAAGATAACTATATCGGCGCTACCTTACAGCCTAATAAGTGGGACCGAAAATGGGCGCGCTTTTTTGCTGAGCAGCGTATCGGATGGCAGCTTCAACTGTTGCGTGAGAAAGGCATTAATCTTGTTGATATTAATGAATTCACCCAACTGGTGCAAAACCGCTTAGCCAACCACCAGCCTAAACCTGCCCTACTCCATGGAGATTTATGGCATGGTAACGTCGCCAACTCAGTGTTTGGCGCTTTGTGCTACGACCCTGCCTGTTACTGGGGTGACCGCGAGTGTGATATTGCCATGACCGAGCTGTTCGAAGGATTCCAAGCTGAATTCTATCAAGGCTATGAAAGTGTCGCTCCACTCGATTTAGGTTACAGTGAGCGTAAAGACATCTACAACCTTTACCATCTGCTTAACCACTACAATCAGTTTGGTGGACACTACCTAGATCAATCACAGAAACTAATAAAACAGATTTTATTATATTAATTGTAAATATTTCTTACCTTACAATGAGTTAGATGTTTAGAATCTTGTAATTGTCAAACTGGAGCCTGTTCTTTGGTGACCTTAATAAGGGCCAAATTTTTATTTCTTTAGCTCTATCAACTTTTGCACTTAATTCAGGTCTAACACTAACTTCTGAGCATATTATTACTATGTCGACAGGGAGTTTCTCAAAAACTGGTTTCTCTAGAGATGGTATAAAGATGTAAGGAATAGAGTTATGCGTAATTACACTGAAAAAATGGTTTCCTGCCCTCATTGCGGACACACTATAGGTATCACGTTAGATGCATCCAATGGCAATCAAAATTTCTATGATGATTGTCCAGCATGTTGTCACGCCATTCACTTAACGATGACAGTCAATGAACAAATGGATCAGATCGACCTTCTCATTGATGCCGATGACGAACAAATTTTCTAGTTAGCCAACTTCACATCCGTCAATTACGCACAATTAACGTGTTCTTATCCACCGAAGTAATAGGTAGCTGCCATAAACAGCTACCTATTTTTATTTTGAGTACTAAGCTAGGTTTTTATTCGCTAACACGCGCTCGACAGTATCAACTATCGCTTGAGTTTGAGGATCAAACTCAACATTAATCTTATCGCCGACTTTACGCACACCGAAAAGAGTGCGTTCTAGCGTTTCAGGGATAAGATGAACAGAAAAACGATTTTGTTCGACCTCACCAATCGTGAGAGAACAACCATCTAAGCCGATATAGCCTTTCGCTAACACATACTTAATTTTATCTTCTGGAATCTCAAACCAGATCGTGCGGTTGTTTGGTGAATCAATCACTTCAACAACTTCACCGACTAAACTAATATGCCCAGACATAGAGTGACCGCCAATTTCGTCACCAAACTTCGCCGCTCTCTCTATATTGACAGAATCGCCTTCTGTTAGAGATCCAAGGTTGGTCAATGCCAGCGTTGCTTGCATTAAATCGAAGTCGATTAAATCATCTTCTATGCGGGTCACCGTTAAACAGCAACCATTATGAGCAACGGAAGCGCCAATGGCTAAGCCATGATTCATCTCATCTGTTAACTTTACTGTATGGGTTTGAAATTTATCTTTCTTCTTAATGGCAACAACTTCTGCCATTCCTTGCACAATTCCAGTAAACATTGTCCGTTACCGTTAGTTTTTATTAGCGCTTAGTGTGACATTTCTTTATCATCGCACACAATCATTTTCTCTTTGATGAGAGTAAGGCTTTCCGTCTCTTTTCCCCTAGTCTTATTCTCGATTACCTAGTTTGGAGTTCTCCTTTGCATCGTTATAAAACTGAAGCAAATACCTTGATAAAGCTCGCTACACCTGTACTGATCGCATCTGTCGCGCAAACAGGCATGGGCTTTGTCGATACGGTTATGGCCGGTGGCGTGAGTGCAACCGACATGGCCGCAGTTTCGATCGCAGCAAGCATTTGGCTGCCTTCTATTTTGTTTGGCGTTGGTTTGCTAATGGCGCTAGTTCCAGTCGTCGCACAGCTTAATGGTTCTGGTCGCCAGAAAAAGATCTCTTTCGAGATCCAACAAGGCATTGCGATGGCACTACTCGTTTCTGTGCCAATCTCTTTAGTTTTGCTACAAACAAAATTCATCTTGGGACTGATGGATGTTGAACAACTGATGGCAGACAAAACCATCGGCTATATGCATGCGGTGATTTATGCCGTTCCTGCTTTCTTATTATTCCAAGCTCTGCGCAGTTTGACTGATGGTATGTCATTAACAAAACCTGCAATGGTGATCGGATTTATCGGCTTACTGATCAATATCCCTCTTAACTGGATATTCGTTTACGGCAAATTCGGCGCACCAGCGTTAGGTGGCGTTGGTTGTGGTGTCGCAACCGCGATTGTTTACTGGATCATGTTTGCGTTGCTACTGCTGTACGTACTAACGTCTGATCGTCTAGCGAAAGTAGAAGTATTTAAGACCTTCCACAAACCTGATACTGGCGCTTTACTCAGACTGTTAAAGCTCGGCTTCCCTGTTGCAGCCGCAATGTTTTTTGAAGTAACACTGTTTGCCGTAGTGGCATTACTTGTTGCACCACTCGGTTCGCTTGTTGTGGCGGCTCACCAAGTCGCGATTAACTTCTCGTCACTGGTGTTTATGTTACCGATGAGTATCGGCGCCGCGACAAGTATCCGTGTCGGTCATCGCCTGGGGGAAGAAAACGTTGAAGGCGCACGCATTGCGTCACACGTTGGTCTTATTGTTGCGGTCGTTTTAGCGTCAATGACGGCATTGGCCACTGTTGCTTTCAGAGAACAAATTGCCCTGCTATATACTGACAACCGCGCTGTAATTGAACTAGCATTGCACCTACTACTGTTTGCCGCTATCTATCAAATCACCGATGCTGTTCAGGTCGTTGCAGCTGGCGCTCTACGCGGCTACAAAGATATGGCTGCAATATTTAACCGAACATTCATTGCATACTGGGTACTTGGCCTACCAATTGGCTATATTCTTGCAATGACCGACTGGGTTGTCGAACCGATGGGCGCTCAAGGCTTCTGGCTTGGCTTTATTATCGGCCTATCCTCTGCCGCTATCATGTTAGGTCTACGCCTACACTGGATGCATAAGCTCAGCGACGAAAAACAGTTGGAGCTGGCTTCTAAATAACAAAAAAGGGTCGATTTATTCGACCCTTTTTTATGTCATCATTGCTCTACACGTTCGCGAACATAGCGGGCAAACTTAGGTACCCCGTTGCTTGTGTAACCGTTATACCTGTAGGTCACCTTGGTTCCTATCACTGGTGGGTTTCTGCGTAATTCATCAGAAAAACCACTACCAATATAGAATTGAAGACCACTGTCGAGCTGCACTAACAATGCGCCCATCATGCCTTTGTACTTACCATTACCAACCTTATAGCCAACAACAATCGCTTCTGCATCTTGGTGCTTTTTCAATTTGAGTAAATCGCTGCTCCTTCCTGCTTGGTATCGACTGGTGATTTTACGCAGCATCAGACCTTCGCCTTTGGCGCTATCGACACTGTCTAGATAACTAAACAGCTCAGCTTGAGACGAAATTGGCGTATGTTCGACATATTTGAGGTGATCGATTTGCAGTGTGTGGACAAGGTGAACAAGGCCAAAATACCGTTTTTGATAGTCTCCAGCGGAGTGTGGAATATCAAACAACATGTACTCGATCTGTTTCCACGCTTCCTCATTCGGTGTTTGATCGAGAACCGTTTGCTGAACAAGTGAGAAGTTTCCTCTGCCTGCCCATAGTTCCCCTTCCAAAGCATATTTAGGTAGCGGGTCGGTAAACCAACGCGGTGCATGAATCGGGTGTCCATTACGAGTTTTTAATTGCTGGCCATCCCAAACCGCTCGGATACCATCCAATTTTTCACTCTTCCAGTACTCCTCTATCACGATATCACTGTGGTAGCTTGTCGCCAGCATCACAGGAATAAGCGCTTCTGTATCCTGAGTCGTGGTTGCATCAGCCAAGGTAGAAACGAGTAGCCCTATCGCTACTGCTGAAAGGCGTAATTCCATTTACTGTCCTCGTACACATTTGATGAGGCTATTTTCCTTCCGATGATACGCAATGTTCAATGCTCGACGATGAATCATCCGATACATATCTTGAACAGTATCTGTTGATAGAACTGTGAGTTACATCGGCCGTGCCGCGATAAATCGAGTTAGAAACTTTGATTGTCAAATTGAGAAAACGCTTTCTCATTTTGAAAATCCCAGCAACCACTAAGGTAACTCTTTGAATTTAAAGACATTAAACCTTGGCATGCTATCTGCTCTAGTTACTTCAACCTAACACGGAGATAGCATCATGGAACTACGTAAAATCGAAGCAAACGACACGATTACCACATTAATCATCAACGGTAACCTAGACGCAGACGGCAGCCGTTTCGCACAGCCTCACATTGATGAAATCATCGCAGACGATGCACAGCGTGATATCGAAATCGATTTCAGCCAAGTTCAGTTTCTTGATTCGTCAGGTGTTGGCGCCATTGTTTATCTGTACAAACGTCTTGTAGAGCGTCAACGCAATATGCGTATTGAAAACGTTTCAGGCCAACCGCTTGAGATTATGAACCTTTTACGCATTGACCAAGCAATCCCTGTTAACTCTCAAACTCATTAAAACAATAAAGCTTTAGCAAACTAAAGCACTAACAAAGGACGTTGGCATGAATACATTTACACACTACATAGCCCTAGCTGCGACCACTCTAAGCCTAATTGGGTGTAGTAGCTATCCGGAAGAAGGACGAGGAGGCATCGCTGAAAACTATATTCAGTCCTCCTTCACTCCGGTGATGCCTGATGAGCCATTAGGGCCAGAGCACGGTCTACGCTTTGACTGGCAACTCGCGAAGCTCCAATTGGATACGTTAATTCGTGAAGGCGCACGTTGGTGTTTTCCCGCAGCCGTTGTGCAAGCACTAGAAAAACAAAACCGTATCGCGCGTGAACTTGAAGGCGGATTACTGTTAGATGCAGCCAATGACCTCGTTATTCAAAGAAACAGACTGAATGAGCTAGAGCTTCAGCTAGATTACGTCACATCACAATCAAAATGTTTACCGCCAACGAATGAACGCTCATTCCAACGACGCTTAGCGACCATCGACGAGTTATACAACTTGCTTAATGTCGACAATCAGTTCGCTTTCAACTCAACCGAAATAAATCCGAAATACATGGGTCACCTAGCTCAAGCATCGAACATTCTTAAAGAACACCCGCAGTTTCATCTAGCCGTAACAGGCCATGCTGACTCTGTTGGCGATGTAAGCTACAACCAAGAGCTTGCAATGGGCCGTGCGCAGCAAGTTAAACGCTACCTCACCATATTTGGTCTTTCTCCAAGCCGAATCCAAACCAAGTCTGTTGGTGACACACTGCCTTTGTATGAAGGCGACTCTGACGGTGTTCGCTTAACAAATCGAAGAGTGAGTATTGAAGTCATAGACACCGAAGAGAAAACGGCGATGCACATGCAAGGAGGCTACCATGAAATGGACTAACTATATCGTCGCGGCATTACTGTCCGTTACGCTTACCTGTGCTTACGCGAATGAAGAACGCGTGCAAATCGGTGACTTAATCCAAGTAAACTTACCTGGCGAATCAACGTTAAACAAAGGCTTCCAAGTTGATAAGCGTGGTCGAATTACCCTACCTGAAGTGGGCGCTCTCTATGTTGCGGGTTACAGCGAGCAACAACTGGATGTCGCAGTTAAAGAAGCACTAGAGAAAGTCTATCGCGATCTTTCGTCAGCCACTGTCTATATTGCAGAGCAACAGATCCTTGTCTCAGTACAAGGTTATGTGAACTCTCCTGGTGAATATACGCTAGCCAAAAGTGCCGATATTCAAATGGCCCTTCATGCGGCAGGTGGACTTCGTGCTGGTGCGCAGCTAAATAACCTGTTTATCAAACGCGGCTCAGAAAAAGTTACGTTTAACTACAAATCGTTCCTAGATACAGGTAATGAAGCCCTTCTGCCTTCACTGAAATCATTAGACACCATTTTCGTCCCTGCTTCGCCATTGGTGGGTAATATTGAACAAGAATTCGACGCCAATAAGCTTGCCAACGCAGGTGATAGTGCCGACGCTCGTACCGCGATTAAAGTTTTTGGTGAGGTAAACGCACCCGGCTCATTTAGCTACAAAGACAACACTGATCTGGTTGATGTGATTATGCGTGCCGGTGGTGTTACTCGCTACGCATCGGTAGAACAGATTCGCGTAATCTCAAATAACGCACCTAAGCTGTTTAATCTAAAAGCCTATTTAGATAGCGGCGATGTTTCACTCCTTCCGACACTGACACCGGGCACAACGATTTTTGTTCCAAAGCAAGAAGACGAGATCAAAGCTGGTGCTAATGTCGTTTACATCATGGGTGAAGTCGCCCACCCAGGCGCCTATGAAGGCAAGAACAATGCTTCATTCATGGACATACTCGCTAACGCCGGTGGCCCTACACGTTACGCCGAATCACGCCAAATTCGCGTCATCAAAGCAAATGGCCGTGTAGTTAAGTTCGATTTAACTGCGTTCACTGAAGGTTTAACTCGCAGCAACCCACCTTCTATTGGCCCCGGTGATGCGATCTTCGTGCCTGAAAAAACAGACATGAACGAAAAGTCTTGGCTAAAAATCGCACCTAACCGCGCAGTGAGTGTGATTGGTGAAGTAGTTCGCCCCGGCCGTGTGGAATGGTCTGATGAAATGGATCTTATGGACCTTCTCGCTCATGTTGGCGGCCCAACACTTCGAGCAGACACATCAAAAATCGAAGTGGTCACCCATGGAAATCAGCTCCACATTTTTAATCTCGATGAATTCATTCTGAGCGGCGCGCAGAGCAGCGAACTACCAAACATAAGCGCGGGTTCAATCATTCGCGTCCACGATCTACCTCAAGATCCATCAGACAATAAATCGCAATGGGTACGCCAAAGTTCAGATGCATCGATTTATGTATTTGGCCAAGTGAATGCACCGGGCCGTTATCGATTTACTAAAGACATGCACTTTTTAGATATTTTGTCTGCAGCAGATGGCCCAACCAAAGATGCCGACATCCACAACATCCGTATCACTCATCGCGACAAAAGCTATTCAAAAGTCAGCAAGCTCAATCTATCACTCTACTTTGAAACCGGTGATGAAAGCTTACTTCCTCTCGTGACTATGGGTGACACCATCTATATTCCTGAGAAAGATAAAATCTGGTTAGACCGTTCTAAAGAGTCCACTGTCCGCGTGCTAGGTGCGGTTAATAGCCCAGGACGTTATGTGTTTGATGACAATATGACGGTACTTGACCTACTTGCAGAAGCCGGTGGCCCTTCAGAGCGTGCATATCTTGAGAAGATATCAATCGTCAACATGTCTTGCTGCCAAGGCCAAGCCCGAGTATTCGACCTAGTTGATTTCAGTAGAACAGCCAATATTTACAAACTGCCCGTTTTAAGAGCTGGTGACACCATCTATGTGCCAGACCGAAGTGAAAGTTTCCTAGAGAAAGCGCGTGTGGGTTTAGAAGATATTCTTCGCCTCACCACCACGATTGTCCTAATAGGAGCGCTGTAATGATTATTCCTGCAACCCACTCAGAAATCGAACAGATTTACCTAGCTGCTGAAATGCGCGGGTGTCGTTCACTATGCGTGACCGCTTGCCAATCAGGTGACGGCGTAACATCAATCGTGACCGCGTTGGCAGAGCGTTACTTGTTTGCTGGCCTTAAAACATTGGTCGTCGATCTCAATACTTATCACCCCGCATTTGAAGGCGTCGATTTTTCTCAGACTCTTTCCGAGCAGCAAATCGGTTCGCTTATTTCTCACTCAGATACGCATCAGCTGTTCACGGGACTGACGATCCCCACAACTCAAGCAGCGTTACTTGAGTATAAGGATCCATCTTGCTTAACAAGAACGGTCGACAAATGGCTCAATCATTTCGATCGCGTGGTGTTCGATACCTCACCACTACTTCACGTCAATCGCGGCAACATTCCAGCTCAAGTCGTTGCTAGTGCTTGCGATCAAACTGCCTTAGTGGTTTTAGGTGGTAAAACATCCTCCAGCCAACTGAGAAGAGCCATGTCATTACTTGATAGTGACTCAGTCGAGCTATTAGGCACTGTACTCAACATGAGAGATCAACCAACTCTCGGACAAGAAATTGTCAGAGAGATCGACCGCTTTAAATTCCTACCACAAAAATGGCGGGCTTATTTAGCGCAAAAAATACTTAGCAATGAATTTTTGGCCCAATCTGCATAGGTAATCATTATGAAAAAGCTCACTCTACTCCTCATTACTTTTGCTTCATGCACCTCTTTTGCCGCAGAGACCTTGACGTTTGGTGTTGTTCCCCAGCAATCGGCGAGTCGCTTGGCTGAGCAATGGGGTCCTGTGATGGACTACTTATCAGAGCAAACTGGGCAAAAGATCGAATTCAGTACCGCTGCAGATATTCCTACCTTCGAGCAGCGCCTCGCTAATGGTGAGTATGACATCGCTTATATGAACCCTTATCACTACACAGTATTTAGTGCTAACCCAGGCTACAAAGCGATGGCGAAAGCAAAAGATAAGCGTATTAAAGGGATTATTGTCGTACGTAAAGACAAAAATATAGAGTCGCTGCAGCAGCTTGATAGCCAGAAACTTGCTTTTCCTTCTCCGGCGGCATTCGCTGCCACTATCTTAACGCAGAGCGATTTAAACCAAGCGGGCGTTGATTTTGAACCCGACTATGTTTCATCACATGATTCGGTTTATCTGTCTGTCGCGAGAGGGTTCTACCCTGCCGGAGGTGGTGTGATGAGAACCTTTAAATCCATTCCTGACGAATTGCGTGACCAGCTCACTCCTTTATGGATTACCAAGCCATATACACCACACGCAATTGCTTATCACCCCCGTTTGTCGGCTTCTCAAGCCAATGCTATTCGTCAGGCATTGCAAAACTTAGAAAATAACACATCAGGTAAAACACAGCTTAAAAAACTCAATATTAAAGGCTTCGTTGATGCTAACGACAGTGACTGGGATGACGTCAGAGCGCTCGATATTACCTTACTTGACTAAAAGGATCTGATCATGACCTTACGTTCAAAAACCGTATTAGGTATAGCGCTTATCGAGATCACCGTATTAATGATACTAGTATTTAGTGCTATGAGTTTCTTATCCGATTCGAATGAGAAACAATTAATTCAGCGTGCTAACTCAAGTGCGACCATGTTTGCACATGCAGCAAAAGACGCTGTCCTTTCAACCGACCTCGCCACTCTAGATGATCTCGTCAATGAGTTCATGACCCTAGAAGACGTTGCTTACGTTCGCGTATTGCGTAACGAAAAAGAGTTGGCGTGTGCTGGCGATAAAGATCTTCTCGCCCGTGCTATGTCTAGTGATAGCTCTTTGGGTAGTGTAGACGACGGAATTTTCGATTTACGAACACCGATCGAAAATGGCGGCTTACCCTATGCGTATGTTGATATTGGCTTCGAAACAGGGCCCATTAACGCCATGCTTGCTCAAGCGCAAAAAGCGATCATTGGTATTGCGACCGTTGAAGTGCTGCTCGTTGCGTTCGTCTCGTTTGTGTTAGGCACCTATCTAACCCGCGGATTAACACGCTTAACCAGTGCCGTTAATACCATTGGGCTGAGTGGGCCAGGCTTTCAACTGCAACAACACTCTAAAGATGAACTGGGTGAAGTGACCAAAGCTTTCGATGACATGTCCGCTAAACTTGAAAAAGATTACCAAACGTTGACAGCAGCGCGCGAAGGCGCCGAACAAGCTTGTGATTCAAAAAGCCGTTTTTTGGCTTCAATGTCCCATGAGATACGCACGCCTATGAATGGTGTTCTGGGTATTCTCAATATTCTCGAAGAAACCAAGCTGACCAATGAGCAACAGAAACTGGTTAGCACGGCCACCGAATCTGGTCATTTCCTATTATCGGTTATCAATGACATCCTCGACTTCACTCGTATGGAATCCAACACTCTAATCTTGGAACACAAGCCGTTTGACTTTCGCCACTGTGTAGAAAGTGTTGTCGACTCCTTTTCTCCCGCGGCGACTAACCAAAACCTAATCTTACATTGCTACATTGAAGGTAGCGTGCCGAGCAGGGTCAACGGCGATGAAAATCGAGTCAAACAGGTATTGCTCAACCTAATCGGCAATGCAATCAAATTTACCCATGAAGGCAGTGTGACAATTAAAGTCTGTGCAAACACATGCGAAGAGAACAAATCCAAGATTAAATTTGAAATACAAGATACTGGTATTGGCATTAGCCAAAATGCGATTGATTACTTATTCGACGAATTTACTATGGTCGATCAAACCTACTCTCGAAGTAAAGAAGGCTCAGGCTTAGGTCTCGCTATCTGTCGACGTCTATGTAACTTAATGGATGGTGAAGTGAGTGTTGTCAGTGAGCCTGATATTGGCAGTACCTTCATTTTCGACATTACTTTAGAAGTCACCGATGAACTTATCGCTTCGCCAATAACTAACTCTCGACGAGAATTGATCAACAAAGATGCCCGAATTCTCGTCGCCGAAGACAATCGAGCCAATCAACTGGTGATCCGCGAAATGTTCAAACGCGTTGGTAGCCAAATTGACATTGCCGAAAATGGCCTTGAAGCGCTTGAAATGGTTAAGCAATACCAATACGACCTAGTATTTATGGATATTTCCATGCCACAAATGGACGGCATGACAGCTTGCCGCGCTATTCGTGATCTTGATGATGATACAACAGCGAACATCCCTATTATTGCCCTTACCGCTCATTCCCTAGCGGGAGACAAAGAGAAGTTTTTAGCATCAGGGATGGACGATTATCTTTCCAAACCGCTAAGACTTTCACAACTAGTTGATAAAATTAATCTATTCTTAGATAAGGCTCCTGATGAAGAAGTAGATCAAGAATTACAACCATCGCCATTGAATAAGCAGGAAGTTACATATAAAACTAAAGTTATACCTGTAAAGACACAGTATGAGGATGCAGCGCAATTGGAACTCGTAGATGAACAAGTAATAAAACAAATGATTGATGATACTTCTGCCGAGGTTATTCCGGTACTCATCGATCATTACATCGAGGAGTCTCAGGATAGACTACGCAAAATCTATCAGGCAATCGATGATTCCGATAAAGATGTGTTGGAATTTGAAGCACACACCTTAGGCAGTTCAGCACTCGCTCTGGGTAATCGTACCTTATCGAACTTAGCAAGAAAGATTGAGCACCTATGCCTTGATAATAGACAAAGTGATGCCTTCGAATTAAAAGATGAATTAAAACATATCGCTAAAAGTTCACTTGAGGCACTCGAGGTGCGTAAACAACAAGGGTTTAGTGAGCCAACAGAGTTATAAGGCTTAATAGATAGGACATCACGAATGAAACCAAAAGTATTATTAATAGAAGATTCCACCTCTTTGGCGATTTTGTATAAGCAATATGTAAAAGATGAACCCTACGATCTTTTCCATGTTGAAACAGGCAAGGAAGCTATTGCCTTCATTGAGCGCAATATCCCGCAACTGGTGATTCTAGATCTCAAACTTCCTGATATGCACGGGGAAGAAATACTCGATTGGATCAATGAGCGCCAAGTTCCCACTTCCGTGGTCGTGGCAACAGCCCATGGCTCTGTAGATTTGGCGGTCAATTTGGTTCAAAAGGGTGCGAAAGACTTCTTAGAGAAACCGATCAATGCCGATCGCCTCAAAACGTCAATCGCCCTGCACTTACAGCAAGTGAAACTTGCTAACCTTGTAGAGGACATCGAGAACAAGTTTGACCGAAATCGCTTTCACGGATTTATCGGCTCAAGCTTACCGATGCAAGGGGTCTATAAGATCATTGATTCCGTTGCGCCCACCAGCGCAAGTGTATTCGTGATTGGCGAAAGTGGCACAGGTAAAGAAGTCTGCGCGGAAGCTATTCACCAAGAAAGCAAGCGTAAAGACAAAGCATTCATCGCTATAAATTGCGGCGCGATACCTAAAGATTTGATGGAAAGCGAAATCTTCGGCCATGTAAAAGGCGCATTTACCGGTGCGACGGCTGATCGCAAAGGTGCGGCGTCAATGGCCAATGGAGGTACGCTTTTCCTAGATGAGTTGTGCGAAATGGAATTGGAAATCCAGAAAAAGCTGCTGCGTTTCCTGCAAACTGGCACTTTCACTCCCTTGGGCGCAACAAAGGAAATGAAGGTGGATGTACGGATAATCTGTGCAACCAACCGAGATCCGTTATTGGAAGTTGAAGAAGGCCGCTTCAGAGAAGACCTTTATTATCGCGTACATGTGGTTCCTGTTGATATGCCACCGCTAAGAGATCGCGGTAATGACATTCTCACATTAGCAACACACTTCTTGAAAATGTACGCAAAAGAAGATGGTAAAAAGTTCGCTGCCATTCATCGTGATGCTGAATCAACCTTAAAGCGTTACAACTGGCCAGGCAATGTCCGACAGCTGCAAAATATCATTCGTAATATTGTGGTCCTCAATGATGACACGCACCTACGCTTATCTCATTTGCCAGAACAAATTACCCGAAACCAAAAAGCAAAAACTGCAGTGACTCAACCTGTTGTCTCAGCGCCTACGCCACAAGAACCCGCTCACTCCAATGCAGCACCAAATCCTGAGCAACCTTTTGCAAACGCACCTGAACGCCCAGTGACTATTCGCCCTATGTGGCAAATAGAGCGTGAAACTATCCAACAAGCTATCGACTATTGTGATGGTAACGTCTTGAACGCGGCAGTCTTGTTGGAGCTGAGCCCTTCAACGGTATACCGCAAGAAACAAGCTTGGGAAGCAGAGGATGAACACCAAACCGTCTAATCAGGTATGGCTCATTATCGATAGCTTCACTTTTGGTGGCATCGAAACGCACTTGCTTGAGCTCGCGAATGGGCTCAAGCAACACCAAGTGCGAGTCAAGGTCTGGCTTATTCGCCGGTATGAATCAGAATCTCTTCTAGCGGCCAAACTCCATAACGCTGGCATTGAAGCTGAATATCTTGATCAAACGAATCGTCATTACCTCCCCTATTTGCTCAAACAGATTAAATCTGAGCGCCCAGCACTGATCCACGCTCATGGATACAAAGCCAGTATTGTCAGTAAGCTAGCGCGCGTAGCCACAGGCGTTCGCCAAATATCGACTTATCATGCGGGAGAGACCCCCAATGGTATAGTTTGGTTATATGACTTGATAGACCGATTTAGCGCCTTTCTCTCATGTCATTCCATCGCTGTTAGTGAGAAAATTTCTGCAAAACTGCCAGTCAAAACACTCGCGTTTAATAACTTTATCGACGACCGTAACCTCACCCCAAGCAGAGGAAAATCTATCGCCTTTGTCGGCCGTTTAAGTGAAGAGAAAGGTCCAGACCGAATCGTAGATTTGGCGCAGCTCAACAAGGCTCTAAATTTTGAAATTTATGGTGGTGGGCCAATGGAGGAGCAGCTTAAAAAAGTCTCGCCACCAAATGTCACTTTTCATGGCCACCAATCTGATATGAGCTCGGTTTGGAGCGACATTGGATTGCTCATCATATGTTCTCGCTATGAAGGTTTACCAATGACCGCATTAGAAGCGATGGGGCGTGGCATCCCGGTGCTTGCTCTTAATGTTGGCAATCTTTCTCACCTAATCGTTAATAACGACAATGGCTTTCTCACCGATTCAATGACGGAACTTAATGACGCTTTAGCCGGATTTACTGCTTTTGATGATACGCAGCTACTGGCGATGCAGACCTCTGCAATTAACACTATCAAACAGGCTTATTCTGCCGAAGCCGTTATCCCACAACTGCTCCGTCTTTACTTCCCATCCAGATATCAATCTGACTTTCAAATTGAGAAATAGCAGTTTCACATTACAGTCATTAATTTTAATCCAATAAAATCAGCAGCTTATCATTATTGATTTATTGGCACTCCCCTTGCCTTATCAATAGTAGTCGACATCAGTATCGATACTATTTTGAATTGAAGGAACGGGTTATGGCTAAGAAAATCTTATTTGTACATTACGGTGATAATTGGATTCGTGGTAGCGAGAAGTGCTTACTCGACTTAATTCATTATTTAGACAATCGTCAGTACCGTCCATATGTTTGGACTAATAATGAAGCGCTGTTAGCCGCATTAGATAGCGACTTTGTTCCTGGTGAAACTTCAGATTTCCCACTTTTACTCGGATGGAAAGCGCCTAAATATGACGTTAGTGAATGGTATCGCCTGTTCAAAAAAGCGTGTGACATCATTGAACGCAGAGAGATCGACCTGATCCATGTTAACAGCGCCGCACCTTGTCAATGGATGCTCGCCGCTGCCCATGCTAAGAAAGTCCCTTTAGTAACACAGCTGCATAGCCCTTACCCAGCGCGTGAACGTCTAACGACCGGCTTACATTTATCTCCGCATATCATTTCTGTGAGTCGCTATGTTGCTAAGTCTTTACTACAAGATGGTTACCCAGAAGAAAAACTATCAATTATCCATAATGGTATTGATGTAAAAAGCCTAGAATCTCAGCCAGAAGTACACGTCAAAACCAAGCTATTGCTGCCTGAAGATAGCTTTGTATTTGCCACGGTCGGCTCGTTAATCAAGCGCAAAGGGGTTGATCGCATTCTTACGGCTCTGCGACACGTTACCTTAGAGTATCCGCATGTACACCTTGTCGTAATTGGTGATGGCCCACTACGTAATGAACTGGAATCACAAGCGGATTACCTTCACCTTGCTGCCAATATTCATTTTGTCGGTGAGCAAAGCAATGTTTTAGGCTGGCTTAAAGGCTGTGATGCATTTGTCAGTGGCGCAAGAAGTGAAGCGTTTGGTCTGGTTGTCGCAGAAGCGGCCCTTGCCAAGCTTCCAATTGTTGCCCCATTCGAAGGTGGTATCCCTGAATTTATCCGTCATGGTAAGACCGGTATTCTTTACCCTAACTACAAGATTGCCCCACTAGCCAATGCGATGCGCATCGCCGTCGCTAATCCAAATCTATGTCAAAAGCTCGGCAAACAAGCGCACCAATACATTTCTCTTAATCACTCTCTTGATAACTCATGTCGTCGAATTGAAGCGCTGTATCGCCAACTGTTATCTCAACCTCAAGAGCAAGCGCGTTCAATCTTACATACATTCTCGCCACTGAAAACATTTGTCGCGAACCGCTTAGCATTAGGGGGTGAGCATGGGTAGTCGAAGCCAAACCTTAGTATTCGATCCTATCCCTTTTAAAGGAGGGTCGAAGATAGCAACCAGTGACGCGTTAAACCTGTGTAACCGTAAAAACTGCGAATTTATCATTCTTACTGTCGACCCTGCATATTGGCAAGCAACGGAGCTATGCTCTCATAATGAGGTTAGAGTCGCCAAGTTGTGGCATGTTGCGTGGCTGATGAAGCATCACCATGGTTATCTCTATTGGCTAAATCAGGGTTTACTACTGATACAACTTCTCTTCTCGCTATTACGATTTGGCCATATCCATCAAGTCGTTGGTGCCTCTGGGCCCGGTATTGATATGCCGATCTATTTGGCACGACGTCTATTCACTTACCGTGTCACCCAACTTATTCACGGAAATGTCGGGCGCTCGCGCTCAATTGGATATTGCCTTGCGCAAGCGGAAGCGGTGTTTTATTTACCGTCGACAAAGCAAAGCTTACTGGCGGCGCTTGAATGCTATTTAGCTCACGCAACGGGAGTGTCTGACAGCCGCGTTCTTGCTAAATTTTATCTCAACTCTTCCAGTTACCAATCTTTTATCAACGGACTGCCACACGCTCGCTGGCCTACCCAAGCACAGCAAGATCTGCCAATCTGCTTTTGGGCGGCGTCGTTACTTAAGTGGAAAGGACTGGATCTTTTCGTTGAAGCGCTCAAGGAATGCTCCCGCTTTAAGCCCGTATCGGCAAACATTTGTTTTATCCGCCCCAAAGACACTTGCTTACCCATTTCTGAAGCGCCAATTAATATTCGCCATATCAAATGGTATGACGACCCTGTCGATTTAGATGCAATCAGAGCTCAATCCAACATATTCATTTCAACTAGCCAAAAAGAACCGTTCGGGCTATCAATCCTTGAAGCGCTTGCCGCTGGTATGTGTGTGATCATTCCTCAAGATGGTGCGTTCTGGGATAACGAACTCACGCATGACCAAGACTGCATCAAATATCAACCCGATGACGTTCACTCTCTGGTCAACGCCCTGCTCTATGCAACCAATGATGCCAGTGTGTTGAATCGATGCCAGGCCAACGCATTGCAAACGGCCGAACAGTACAAAGCAGAATACCGTTACTTAAGACTTGCACAGCATATAAATAGTGACGCTGTCACACCAGTTATTCATATCTGTGAGTAGATGAGTGTAGGAGAAGCCAGATGAGTCAAAAACAACTTAAAAGCATCAGCCTATACGCATGTAGCGTGATCTTAATGAAAGGTATCTCTCTAATCACGCTGCCCTTGATGGCTTACTACTTATCACCGGCGCAGCTTGGTCAACTTGAACTCATTGGCGTCACCACCATGTTTTTTAGCCTCGTCATTGGCCTTGCGATGCATGAAAACCTCTACCGCTTTGTTGGTGTGGTGCGAGATGATGAAGAAAAAAAACAGAAAGCAGGCCAACTTTACAGTGCGACACTTTGCCTCTCTTTTTGCTTAAGTGTCATCGTACTCTTGGCTTACTGGGTGTTTGCAGTTGAAATAGAATCGATGTCCAACAACATCATATGTCTTATCGCTTTGGTGTTATGTTATGAAGCACCGCTAGCAATTTGCTTGGCGTGGTTAAGATTGAAAAATCAAGCGACAATGTTTTTCAAAGTATGCATTGCGACTGTATCACTGCAAGTCAGTTTACTGATCATTGCACTCAACGTTATTCCAAGCGTAACCGCTATCTTTGCACTCAATGTGCTGTGTACATTTGGCCAATTCCTATTCCTGCATCAGAAGCTCGGATTCAAATTTGCCCTTCCACGTTACTCGGAGTTCAAAGGATATGTTGGTTATTCAGCCCCGTTAATGCTTTCTGGTGTTGTCGCCTTTGGTCTAAGCGGTGCAGAACGTTGGATCATCGCAGGTACTACCGATCTAGAAACACTCGGTATGTACGCCATTGCAGCAAAATTCGCGATTGGTGTGGGCATTCTAGTTCAGCCTTTTCATATGTGGTGGATGCCTAAGCGATTCTCAGCCATGGAGCGTCTAGGAGCACAGTACACAGCGCAAATTACTCAACAAGGCATCATGTTGCTTTGCGTAGTCGCCGTGGTCGTTTCTTGGTTAAGCCAGGTGTTTATCTCAGTTGCGTTACCTGACACCTACAAACTCGCCGCCTCATATGTAAGCCTAACCATTTGTATGATGCTCTTTAAAGAGCTGGTTGAGTTTACTAATTTTGGCGTGTTGTATCGCAAGAAAACAACTCAACTTCTGATGATCAATATCGGCGCAACGGTGACCGCTTTTCTGATATGTCTAGCCACCATTGGGGCGGGCATAGATGTCATTCTCTTTGCGTTAATTATTGGCCAGCTATGTCGTTTTTTAGCGACTTATTGGCGCAGTCAGACACTCGCTCCAATTCAATACCAAGCTCCAGCACTCGCCGGCTTAATTGTTCTCACGACACTATTTTTGGTGACCAGTCGCTATCAACAACATGTTGAGCTTTCATTACTGATGCTGTTCTTGCAACCTCTAGCTTTGCTTGCTTATGCGCTTAGAGCCAAACTCATCGATATTGCGTCGTTTAAGTCTGCATACAGTGCGCTGCAAACCTATTTAGGTAAAGCGCAATGACCGACCTAGAAAGAACCAAAGCCACTATTGTAATGACTGCCGTATGCATGCTGCTCGCGGCGGTATGGGCGATTGCACCTAACCCGTTGTTAATCATTGCAATATGCTTTGCGCCATTGGGGGCTTTGTTTGTACTCAATCAGACCTTTTGGTTCGTCAGTCTATTTGTACTCTTTTCATTTTTCCGCATTCATGAATCTCTACCCGCTCTCTATTCACTTAAAATTCCGCTACTACTGTCTATGGGGGCGCTAGCAGCATTGTTATGGCATAGCTTGATCAGTCGTAAACTTGAGACCTATTGGCACCCTAGCTTTACATGGCTAGCCATATTCTGGCTTCTGGTGGTTATTGGGGCTGTTTTATCCTCCAATCCCGGTCTTGCGATTACCTATTTCAAAAATATTTATTGGAAAATAATCATCATGACGCTGGCGATTGCTTGGTTGGTTAATAGTGAAGAGTCGGTAAAAAAGATCTCAACTTTAATCATTCTCGCCGGCCTACTCACCGCTTGCGTAGCGTTATTTAACTCAATCAATGGGATTGGAATTGTTGAAGGCTCCCGTGTCACAATCGGACGTCAATTGGGTTCGGTGCTCGGCGATCCTAACGACTTATCGCTGGTTCTTATGTTTCCACTCGCCTTTGCGATGAGCTTTGCGGTGACGAAAGGGATTGGTTTCTCTCGTTTTATCGGCGTTATATGCCTTATACTCGCCATGGCTGCGGTTATAGCCACCCAAAGTCGCGGTGGCCTGCTCGGTTCCATCGCTGTTTTTGGCATATTCGGCCTACGATTAATCAAATCCAAAGCACTGCTCATCATGATCGCAACCATTGGACTGTTTGCACTTTTCGCGATGGCTGGCATCTCTGATCGACAATCCGGAGGATCTGCGGAAGAAGGGATTGACGCATCCGCGATGGGTCGACTATACGCGTGGGAAGCCGCCTTTAAGATGGCATTAGATAACCCACTAACAGGAGTTGGCTTGAACAATTTCTATGCGAATTACTTTTTCTATAGCCCGCATTGGGATGGTTTAAATCACGCGGTACACAGTACTTGGTTTGGTGTTTTAGCCGAAACCGGATTTCTTGGTTTGATCATATTTATTGCTATTATTGTCTCGCTGATCAAAACCAGTAAAGAGACGCTGGCAGTATTAGATAAACAAGGGCCATCCGTCTCTCCTTACCTGACCGCTACTGCACTTGCAGTTTACGCTGGTGTTATTGGCACCATTGTTTCTGGTACCTTCCTGACTCAAGGGTTTACTTGGCCAATCTATATCCTAGCAGCGCTTTGTATCTCCCTATCGCGTATTACTCAAAAGTATTCTCAAATTGAGAAATCTCAATAACACTGAAACGGCCATATCATAACCCATTGTTCCTTAAGCATTATTATTTTGGCATGCAACATGATACAGCTTCTATTCAAATAGATAAAAAGGAAGCACGTTATGTTGGTACAGCAAGCTCACGGCCTTAAAGACTGGCTCAAAAATCACGACAATCCCTCTTTTCGTCGCGTCTTTCATGCTTTAAAAGCAATTCGAGCATGTGATTTACCTACGCCCAAATTGCTCAACCGTCTTATTGCCCTATTGTATGGCGGCATGAGAAGTATCCTCCATGGTGCTACACGTATCTTTATCAACACTCCCGCGTTTAAAGGCAAGCTTGATCACTATGGACGTGGACTCTACTTATTCGGTGGTGTTCCACTCGTCTCCGGCCCACTCAACATCTCCTTAGGTGATGATTGCCGTATCTCCGGACAAACAACGTTTAGTGCACGCCCTCTAAGTAAGCAACCTCAACTGATTGTTGGTAGCAACGTTGACATTGGCTGGCAAAGCACCATTGCTGTCGGGAATAAAGTCATCATCGGAGACAATGTTCGAATCGCTGGGAGAGCGTTCCTATTCGGCTACTCTGGCCACTCAATGGACTCAGAATTGCGTGCTCAAGGGCAAGGTGACCTTGATTGTGATGTCGGTGATATCACCCTAGAGAATGATGTCTGGTTAGGGACCAATGTAACGATTTGTCCAAATGTAACGATTGGACAAGGAACCGTTATTGGTACCGGTAGTGTCGTCACCAAAAGTCTCCCTCCTTTCGTTGTCGCAGTAGGAAACCCTGCAAAAATCGTTAAACACCTTAAACAGACCGGAGGTCATCATGCGTGATTTGATTGTATTCGGTGAAGACTTTGGTGGGCTCCCTTCTAGCACACAACACTTAGTGACGCGCTTAGCGAAACAGCGAAAAGTCCTTTGGGTGAACTCTATCGGCTTACGCCAGCCCAAACTCACTTCGCACGACATTAAGCGCGTTTTCTTCAAGTTAATGGGCAAAGGGAAAAGCGGCTATAGAACTAGCCTTGAAACTCCTAGCAACATAACCGTGGTTAATCTGCGTACCATACCGGCTCCACACTCAGCGTTTGCTCGCTATGTGGCGAAAGCCCTTATCTGCGCTCAGTTACGCCCTATCGTACAGCGGTTAGGTTTGAATAAGCCCGTACTATGGAGCTCTTTGCCCACGGCTGCTGACCTGTGTGGAAGCCTGGGCGAATCTTCTGTCGTCTATTATTGTGGTGATGATTTTTCGTCGCTGGCTGGCGTTGATCACCATGTCGTTGCTAAACACGAATTTAAGCTGATCAATAACGCCGATCTTATTTTCGCCGCCAGCGCTAAATTACTTGCTAAGTTCCCTCAAAACAAAACACGTTATGTACCCCATGGCGTTGACACTGAGTTGTTTCGTCAACGCGTGCCACGAGCAAAGGACCTGCCTTGCGCAACGAAAAAGATCGCCGGGTTTTATGGCAGTTTATCAAACTGGTTAGACTATAAACTGATTCATAAAGTTTGCCTTGATAACCCTAGCTGGGAGTTCGTTTTTATCGGCCCGATCGAGCTCAACTACAATCCACTTCCTCAATTGAGTAATGTGCATTACCTAGGTCCAAAAGCGCATCACGAATTACCTAGCTACAGCCAACACTGGGATGTCAGCCTGCTACCGTTTGTTGCCAATGATCAAATTGCTTCATGCAGTCCACTTAAGCTCCTTGAGTACTTGGCAGCGCGAAGCCGTGTGATAAGTACGCCATTTCCAGCACTGACGCCCTATGTTGATTATGTTGATGTCGCTCCTGACGCCGATGCATTTTCTAGCGCTCTTCAGTCGCTAGAACAAACCCGCCCCGCTGTCACCTTAAATAATATCGACAAGAACAGTTGGAATGCACGAAGTCAACTAGTTCATGAAATGTTGGAGTCACTATGAATGAGCTTAAAACACGATTAGTCATCATCCTCAACGGAGCGTGGCGCCAGCGCTACATTATCGTTGTACCGATACTTATCTTGCCTTTTGTTGGCTATTTTATTGGTAAAATGGCGCCAAACAATTATGTTTCTCATACTTCAATGTTGATCCAAGAGACTGCAAAAATGAATCCGTTTCTCGAAGACATTGCCGTTTCGACCATGCTGAAGGAACGTCTTAATGCCTTGAGTACTCTACTAAAAAGTCGACATGTACTGACAGCCGTCGCCATGGAACATGAATTAATCAATGACCAAATGAAACCGGCCGAGAAAGATTATGTCATCAGCGTGCTATCCAATAGCTTATCGGTCACCCAACCGGGTAAAGACTTCTTAAAGATCTCGTTCACCGCTCCCTCACCTACTGGGATGAAAGAGATGTTAGAGTCGGTCAGTGATCACTTTATCGAACAACTCCTTGCTCCTGAGCGTTCGTCAATCAAAGACTCCTCAGAGTTCTTGGCTATTCATATAGAGAAAAGACGCGTTGCCTTGGAGCAAGCAGAAAACGAACTTGCTGATTTCAAAAACCGCTATGCGTCAGTTACACCAGAGATGCAAAGCCAAGCCCTAGGCCGACTCGCAGCGCTTAAACAAAGTTACGCAGAGAAAAAAGCCGAGCTTGCAGGGGTCGAAAGAAGTCTAGGTTCACTAGACCAACAACTTTCCAAGACCAACCCTGTTGTCGGTAAAATTGAAGACCAAATCATTGATATAAGAAGCCAATTGACGCTGCTAAAAGCCAAGTATACTGACAGTCACAGCGCAGTTCAGGGCAAAGAGCGAGAGTTACGCCGTCTTGAAAACGAACGCAAACTCTTAATCAACACCGAGCAGCCATCTATTAGTAGTGAACAGCTATGGGATATCGCCAGCAGCGCAAAAGTACGCGAGCTGGGTGATGTACAACCCCTTCTTGTTACCCAACTGCACAGTTTGCAGCTAGTAAGAGGCCGATACGAGTCTCTCACTGAAGAGACCAAAAGCTTAGAAACCATGATCAAAGAGCTAGAGCAAGAAGCCAATCGTTTCGGTGATAATGCCAAAGTGATGCATCGTTTTGCGCGTAACGTTGAGGTCAAGCGCCAGCTATACGATGAACTGATTCAAAGATATGAGATGGCTCAGCTAACAGGTTCATTGGGTATCTTCGAGCAAAACAAACGCGTTAAGATTATCGATTTGCCTTATACGCCTAGTCGCCCAGCCAACCTGCCAATCGTCGTCTTTATCATCGCAGGGATTGTTGCGGGTATCGGTTTAGGCTGCGGTATTGCCGTTTTGATCGAGTTATTCGATTCATCTGTACGCCGTAAAGAAGAAATAGAACAGATTACCAATGCGCCTTTGCTTACTCAGATTCCAAAAATTAAACCTTATCATTCATAACGCAATTCAAATTGAAACGCCCAATATCAAATCAGGATAAAGTGACATAACCAATTGATAAACAAGGTCAATACTATTGGCACAGATAATGCTTCTTCTCTTATTAACGCCTACATTTGATGATGATTGATTTACTTCCACCATCAAAAGCATTTCTCTAAAAGACAGTAACGAGGAGTTATTATGAACAGAGGTTCGACAACCATCCACGTCGTTCAGCACCTTGCCCCAGGTGGACTTGAGGCTTTGGCGCTAAATATGCTCAGCTACTCCCCTAATCGAGATAACGTTTTAATCGTCAGTTTGGATGGAACAAGGGAAGAATCGATCGATAATTGGCCACGCTTAGCCCAATTTCAAGATCAATTACTGTTCTTGAACAAGCCCAATGGCTATAGCGTTAAAACACTCTATCAACTGTATAAGCTATTTCGGACATTCAAACCGAGTGTTGTACATACCCATCATATTGGCCCTGTTCTGTATGGTTCCATCGCAGCTCGCTTAGCTAATATTAAAGTTAGAATTCACACTGAACACGATGCATGGCACCTTTCTAGCCTCAAACATCGTTCTTTACAAAGTCTCGCGATTAGAATCGCCAAGCCAAAACTAGTCGCAGATGCCGCCTTGGTGCGTGATCAAGTACAAAAGCAGCTTAACCTTGATAGCGTTACTGTAATAAAAAATGGTATCGACTGTGCGACGTTCAAACCCGGCTCTAAACTCTTAGCGAGACAAGCACTTTCTCTTCCTGTTGATACGTTATTAGTCGGGACTGCTGGACGTTTGGAGCAAGTTAAAGGCCACGACGTACTTATCCACGCAATATGCTCTTTGCCGAAGAATATCCACTTAGCGATCGCAGGCGATGGGAATGAGCGCGCAAACCTCGAAGCTTTGGTTAGTGAACTTGGGCTATCAGATAGAGTCACCTTCATGGGGCTAGTTAATGACATGCCACGCTTTTATCAGAGCTTAGATCTATTTTGTCTTCCTTCTCGCAGCGAAGGGTTCCCACTGTCGACACTTGAAGCGCAATCTTGTGGCATTCCCACCGTAGCAACAAAGGTTGGCGCAACAGAAGAAACCCTATGCCCAATCACTAGCGCATCTGTACCGAGTGAAAACCCACTAGCACTTGCCACTAGCATTCTATGCAACATCAATGAGCAATTTGATGTATCGCCAAGAAATTTTGTCCTAAAGCATAACGATATCAAGATGATGATACAGGCATACCATTCACTGGCAGAGGAGAAGACCGCATGATGGACTTGACGCTTTCAATCATATTTGTGCTATGCAGCCTTTTAGTGGTCTATCACCATGTCGGCTACCCTATTTTCTTAAAGTGGTATTCCCGTCATCACCCGTTAAAGTCCATAAAACACAAAGTTCGCGGCTATCGCGCAATGAACAGCGACCGCCGTTGTCTTGCGGTTACGATATTGATTCCGGCTTACAATGAGGAACAATGGATCGCAGACAAGATCCGTAATATTGCTTCGCTTGATTACCCGCGAAATAAACTCAAAGTCATCATTGCTTGCGATGGATGTAGTGATAATACCGTTACGATTGCCGAACAAACCATTCAAGAAGCGATTTGCGCAGACACACACTTTGAAATACGCGCGTTTACCCAAAATCAAGGCAAGGTGGCACTGGTCAATCAGCAACTCAAAACCATCTCAAGTGACATTATCGCCTTGAGTGACGTTTCGGCATTGATTTCTATCGATGCGCTTTGGATTGCGAATAAACACTTCCAAAACCCACATGTGGGTGTCGTCAACGGCCATTACCAACTGTTTAATAGCCATAACGAAGGTGAAAACCGTTATTGGCAGTACCAAAGTAAAGTCAAAATGAACGAGGCGACGTTGGGCTCAACTTTGGGTGCTCACGGGGCTTTCTACTTATTTAGAACTCATCTGTTTGAAGAGATGGAAGCCAATACAATTAACGACGACTTCATGATCCCCATGACGATTGTCAGAAAAGGCTATTCGGCTATCTATGAACCAAACATGGTGGCTTTAGAGTTAGAACCCACCAACCAAGAAAATGACTTTCGCCGTCGACTACGAATCTCCGCAGGCAATATGCAACAAGCAATTCGATTAGCCGATATGTTTTTGCCCAAGTATCGTGGTATTGCCTTCGCCTTTATGTCTGGTAAAGGTCTACGATTGCTGACGCCTTACTTGTTGATTCTCTGTTTTGTCTCGTCGGTTTGGTTAATTGAACACCCATTGTTTTCTCTAGCGGTTGTAGCCCAAGTTGCGCTCTATTCAGTCGCGCTGTTGAGCTACTACCTACCTTACATTTTCTGCCACAAAACCTGCAAAGTGATCCTTTACGTCGTCGCTGGTCACTATGCCAACTTCATTGGTGGCTTACGTTATTTATTCGGACTTGAATCAGGAAAGTGGTCTCGTGTAGATCAATAAGGAGCTAATTATGAGCAACGTTTCAAATCACATATCTATCTGGCTAGCAAAACGACTGTTTGACCTATTCGGTGCTCTGTTTGGGTTATTGCTGTTGTCACCTTTCATTCCTTTTATTGCTTTAGCCATCAAGATAAGTTCACCAGGTCCTGTGTTTTACAAGCAGCTAAGAGTGGGTAAATCGACCCCTCAAAAAATGGTGTTCTTTGAAATAATTAAGTTTCGCACCATGTATCAAGATGCAGAGCAACGAACCGGCGCGGTTTGGGCGACAGAGAATGATCCGCGTATTACTCCTGTTGGGCGCTTCTTACGTAAAACCCGTCTTGACGAAATCCCCCAACTGTTTAATGTCGTTCTCGGTGATATGTCGTTAATCGGTCCTCGTCCTGAGCGCCCAAGTTTTTATCAAAAGCTGGAAAATGCGATTCCTTACTTTGCCGATCGTACTTATGGTGTGATGCCAGGTATTACCGGACTTGCTCAAGTCAACCAAGGTTACGATACATGTATCGATGATGTACGCCGTAAAGTGGGTTATGACCATAGTTATGCTCTATCGCTCTGTTCTATGAAATCTTGGCTAAGCATGGACTTGTCGATTATTACTCGTACTATCGTTGTGATGTTTGACGGACGTGGACAATAAATAGTCCCTACTATGTGCGTGATTTAACGCACATTTTCTTAATCGAGACGGATAAAACAGCAACAATTCGATTAGTTATAAAGCAAACGGCTTCAAATCATTAAAAATGCCCTTGCAGGATTGAATAACTCTCGGTAACATCCATCTCGTTCTTAAGGAAT
>NZ_JBHZSA010000001.1:303081-724838 GCF_043642085.1 Vibrio hepatarius
GGGTCCGTAGCTCAGTTGGTTAGAGTACTACCTTGACATGGTAGGGGTCGGCGATTCGAGTTCGCCCGGACCCACCACTCCTTAAAGCCATACTAAAACCAAAGTATGCAGAACATTAAATTTGGGTCCGTAGCTCAGTTGGTTAGAGTACTACCTTGACATGGTAGGGGTCGGCGATTCGAGTTCGCCCGGACCCACCAAATTTAGTTCCTTGTGAACAAACGCAAAGCCCGCTTTTTAGCGGGCTTTGTTGTTTCTGGCGTATATGTTTTGTACTACTACATATCCTTACGCAGGCTTACAAAACTTCCATCGATTCCTCCCAACTATGTGTTTAAAGTTGCACTGTTTACAATCGATATAAGAAGTTCGCTATGTTCAAGAAATCTCTCTTTTTACTCCCTCTTCTCTCATTAGCGTCAGTTAAAGCCATTGCCGATAGCAATATCGTCTATGAAATGTCACACATTGGATTCGGCTACAAACACTCAAGCCTAGATGCTGGGGCGGCAGAGCCCTACTTAAACGGTCAATACAGTAACGATGTAGAAAAAACCTATGGCGGTTTGTATATAGACCTTGGGCTTAGCATGACCGAAACGCTGTTTCTGGAAGGAAACGCGAGTTTTGTGACACGCTTTAGCTCTGAGATTGATACGTGGCAAGCTGGCGGTGGATTCAATGTTCCTGTCTCACCTTTAGTCGCTCTACCTTTATCATGCGGCATCATCAACTATCGTGCAGACAGCGACTACTCACCTTCATACTCTGAAAACGCCATGTACTGCAAAGGCGGCGCAAGAGCACAGATTGCTAAACATTGGCTCATCGATGCTTCTTATCAACACGCTTTTCTCGACGTTGCTAAAGACACCTACCGTTTGAACAACGTATTCCAATTTGGTTCTGTGTTTGGCTTTACTGCTGGACTGGAATACGCAAAGAGAAAGAAAGCAGAAACAGCATTTACTGTTGGGTTACAGTTTACGCTTTAACATCCAGAGCAGTCACAACAAGCGATGGTAAGTTTACTTAAACACTGACGGTTCGAATAATTTTGCACGCCGTCAGTGGACGCGTCACTCTACGCTTAATGCTGAAGTCCTTACTGGTTAACACCACGTTAAACTGATTTGTTTCCAACAGCTCTACCACCTTTTCAATTGTCTCAGCATAGACCATATTAGCTTTGCTCATAGGGTTCTTGTTATCTCTTCGCTCTCGGTTAGATAACTCATATGCACCACGCTTATTTCTTACTAATGAAAAGGTCGTTATATTTCCGTATACGCTTCCTTCAGACACAATATCGATGATCATAGTCGCCCTTCAATTTATATCACCATAATAATTCATACAGGTTCTAACCCATTGCTCGTGACTATATTATATATTGACACTTATTGAATTTAACTCCGTATTTATACTAGATTTATTGACGTTTAAACCAAAGCTGTAGCCATTGAATTGCACCCAACTTCCCACTAAGAGCAGTGTCGTCAGGGCGCTGATAACGCAAAATATGTAGCTGTTTGATTATTGGATGATCCGCTACATTGGGTTCCGTTCCAACACGATATTGTCGGCTACTGGTGGGAAAACTATAAAGAGACAACATCTCACTCTCTCTCCTAACCAATCTCTGTTACGCATACAAAAACTCCGGCAAAATACCGGAGTTTTTTCGTTTAACGATCGAGTAACCATCAACGGATATTCGTGCTTTGTGCACTGTTTTTTGATAGGATCGGCGGCCAAATTTAGCACCGAGCAATACCATGAACCGCAAAAAGAAGATCAATAGCATCTTAAAAGCTAAGCAAAAAAAGATGAACGCTAAGCTTCATAAAAGCAATAAGCCTCGCTACATTTCTAAAGCAGAGCGAGCAAAGCTTGAAGCAGAAGAGGCAAACGAAAAAAATGAAGAGTCTCAAACTGCTCAAGAGTCTGTGGTGAGCAAGCAAGAAAGCCTAGACTAACTGCCAGTTTCGAAAAAGCCAGTCAAGTTACCCTGACTGGCTTTTTTAATTCTTGTACTTTGAATTAGAGTTGTCGTTGGTCGTACTGACCTTCAAAATTGACCAATTTAATCTCTAACTGAGCACCAAAATAGCGTAACGCTAACTTTGGATCTTGGTTGTCAGATATCTTCTTACCCAGCGTTTCCAACAACTCCGCCATAAAATCTTTTACGGGTTGATCAGCTTCTGCCAAGTGTTGTTCAAGTGTGTGATTATTCATGATTTCATAGCCATAACGTTATCAATCAATCGTTTATAGTTTACTCCTTATTCAACCAGAGGCATTACTATGGAAACTATAAAAACGATCTTAAATGGCAATCACTACCGCTATTCTTTTCATCACTGTGAAGGTTCTGATCAGTTCGCTATTTTTTTATTGGGTGCGTTACAGGACATTGAAAGTGTCCATAGCTTCTCTACCCATTTTGCGAATAAATTGAACTGTATAACTATTGAAGTTCCTGGAACCGGTCATACAGAAAACCTTGAATCGACAGTAAGTATTCGTTCTCAAGCGATTATGTTGCGCGATTTTATTGAATATTTAGGTGTAAGAAATGCCCATATTATTGGCTTCTCTTATGCTACTGCTGTCGCCGTCGAGTTATGTGACATTTGGCCGCATATTCTGTCAATGTCCATCTGTGGTGGAGTACCTGGTATCCCCTCTTCAGGACGTCTAGCAACCAAGAAAATGATTGCAGCAGCTATGGACAACCCAAATAGCTTTGCCAAGTCATTTACCGAGTCGCTTACAGTTAACAACAGCGATATTCCACGAAACAAAGCCATCATTAAAGCAACGGTTCGTAACATCACCAATATGTCACAACAACGCATCGACGTGTTTTTTGAAAACTCAGTCAGATTGTTGGTTCATACACCATCGAACATCGCCAACATCTCAGTACCTTGTACTGTCTGTGTTGGCGAGTTTGATCCTTATGTCACTAAGGAAACGGCTCAAGCTTTTGCAAGTCAGCTTAAAAATGGACGTCTTGTAGTGATAAAAAATGCCGACCATTTAGTGCATTTACAGTATCCCGATAAGGTAGCCGCCATCATGCTAGCTCAAGCCAATGCAGCGATGACGCTTAACGAAACCCTGTTAGCGCTAACCTAAATAAACGATTAATATTGTTATTTTTTAGTGAGATATAATCAACTCAAGGCTATGTGTATATTGAGTTGATTATTTCCACTCAATGAATTTAGATCACATTTTTTATGTAGATCTTTGATAGTGTGGTCAGTATTTCTACTGCTCGCTTCTTACATTCGCCATTGAGGTTACGTAACGCTTCAACAATCAGTCCATCTCTAAGATGCTGGATTTGACGTAGTTGGTGGAATTGAGGGAACAAGCGCATTTCACTGGTAAAGTTTACATGGGAGTTAAGCTCAAAACCCAGCTTAACCCTGAAACCAATGGCCACTGAAAAGTCTCTTACTTTGTTGACGTCTTCCAGTTGAAGGTATTGATATTCTGAAAGTCCCAATACACGCGCGATAACATCAATTGGGATCTGATGTTCTAAGCGGAAACGCTTTACGGTAATCGCGACTGAACGGTAGTAATCAATCGCAAAAGCATTGATATCGAGTACGGGAGGAGGAAGTAGTTCATTGTAAACAATATCAGGATCGATCTGTGACTCAATTTCAGCACGAAACGCAAGGAAGTGAGCTTTGCCCTCTTCACTCATCATGTTGCTTACAAGGTCTAAGTAGAGTTCAAACTGCTCGCTAGGGAGTCGGCCAATACAATACAAAGCCTCTATCGCCTTGTCATCCATTCCTCGATAGTGCTCTTTCATTTTGAGCGCGAAGTAGAAGCTGGTCATAGGTACCATCATTACCCATGACATTGCAGCCACCATATGGATTGGCCTAATCGAGTGATAGCTTTGCTGCATGTAACGTTTTAAAGTTGAACCATTGATCCCCGTCGTACGCTGTTCCAAATCATGAAACGACATACCTTGAGCTCGTCGCACAAATGACATTGATACAGCCATATCTGTATCAATAGTTTTTAGTAACGTATCCAACGTTTCGATTGTTTGTTCTGAAACACGGATTTGGACCTGATCAGCACGATTTAACATACAGCAAAACCTAACTAAAACAACGAATAAGCTATCTTCCCTAACGAGGGAACTCTACCATAGCCAGTGCAGTTTTCGAACAGTTAGTAGAGCTAAATATCTAACGGTTTGAAACAAGTAAGCATTTTGAACGAAATTATTTACGATAATGTCAGTTTCGCGTGATGAGTAGGTTGTCGTCGATTGGGATAAAATTGTTCGCAGCATCAATAAGGGACTGAGCTGTCAGGCCAGGAACACCGTACACATCCACTTTGGTATTAAATCGTTGCTGTATACGATCGACTAAGACTTCAAAGTCGCCATCTCCTGATAATAAGATAACGCGATCGACATTCGCTGCCGCTTCGTAAACGTCTAACGCAATGCCGACGTCCCAATCCCCTTTCGCACTGCCATCCATACGTTGGATAAACGGCTTTAGCTTCACATTAAATCCGATGCCACGAAGAATATGATGGAACTGACGCTGCTTTGGATCGTGTGAAGCAATAGCATAAGCGTTAGCTTCTACGACGTTTTTTCCCTCAGTTGCGACATACCAGAATTGGTTGTAATCAAAATTGCTTCGGTATTTTTCTCGCGTGGTGTAGTAGATGTTTTGTACATCAACAAATATCGCAACAGTTTCCATTTTTAGCCTACTTCATCATATTGAGCGCTGACTTTATCAAAACCGAGCCAACATTACAGCTTCGTTTTTCATAAACCACCGCGCAGTGACGCCGTCACGTAAATTCTTGAAAGGTATGAATACTAGATAAAAAAACAGCGGCTTTTGCCGCTGTCATTTTGATTAATTAAACCACTTCAACTTGTCGTGTAACGAAGTCACACTCCCGACCACAATGAGAGCTGGGCTGACCGCCTCTTTGGCCATACTCGACAACTCAGTTAAATTGCCCGTAAATACGCGTTGCTCTCGGCGAGTACCGTTTTCGATAATGGCACATGACATGTTTGCATCAATTCCATTTTCAAGTAGCTTGGTCGCAATGTACTCGCACTGCTTAAGACCCATATAAAAAACCAGTGTATTGTTTGATTGTGCTAAAGAGTGCCACTCAATTTCTCGGCCATCTTTTTGCACATGCCCAGTAATAAACTGAACGCTCTGCGCATGATCACGGTGGGTCAATGGAATCCCTGCATAGGCAGTTGCGCCTGCCGCTGCGGTAATCCCTGGTACCACTTCAAATCTAACGCCGTGCTGCGCTAACTCTTCCAGCTCTTCTCCACCGCGGCCAAAAATGAACGAGTCCCCACCTTTTAAGCGAACCACACGTTTGCCTTCTTTGGCTTTTTCGACCAATAGCTGATTGATCTGGTCTTGCGGGACACAGTGGTAATCAAGTCTTTTACCGACGTAAATCATTTCTGCTGACTCATCCGCTAAAGCTAAGATTTCTGGCGAAACCAGTCGGTCATACACAACGACTTCTGCTTGCTGGATTACACGGTAGCCTTTCACTGTCAATAAATCTGGATCACCGGGCCCTGCGCCCACTAGAGATACAAAGCCGTAGTTTGAAGATGGATGAACAGTTGTCATATCAACGCCTATCGAAAAATTTAGATATAAAAAGAGGCTCTATCTTAAAAACTCTGTTTATAGCCAAATCACTATTTTATTAATGCCAGCCCCTTTCACGATGAAAGAACGTAGTCGGAAATCTCTATATTTAATATCGTAGAGAGTCCCGACTTATTCACTATCAAAATCTGGCAGTGAAACTTAACTTATTTCGCCAATGCTGGTTTCGCTTCTACAGCGTCTTCATCAGATAGAGAAGGTGCTGTTTTCGCGTGTGTTAGGTATAGCGGGATACAAGTCATGATTAGACCGCCAACAATGTTACCAAGGATTGTTGGGATTAGGTTGAAGTTCAACCAAGTCGCGATACCAAAATCAGCACCTAGGATCATGCCAAGTGGGAATAGGAACATGTTTACCACTGTGTGCTCAAATACTAGTGCGAAGAAGATGAAGATTGGGAACCACATCATGGCTACACGGCCAGCGACTGTACGTGCTGTCATGTTACCAATCACGCCAAGACAAACCATTAAGTTACAGAAGATACCGCGCACAAAACAGGTAATCCATCCGTCCATACCCATGTTTTCAAAACCTAGGCTACGTGCTGTAGAAACAGCAATGAACTTCTTAGCAACTGCGTTTAGCTCTAGAGAGAAGTTACCTGTTAGTGATATTGCTACTAGGTAAGCAACAATCAAAGAACCGATAAGGTTACCAAGACCAACAAGGCCCCAACAACGGAAGATGCGGTTCCAAGTAATACCTGGGCGACCTTCAAATTTTGCTAGTGGAGCAAGACCAAATACACCTGTTACTAGGTCATAACCCATTACAGAAAGAATCACAAAACCCACAGGGAAGACAAGTGCACCCACAATGCCCATACCTGTCTGTACGATTGTCGTAATCGCGACGACTACCGCTAGAGATAAGATGATACCTGCCATGGTGCCACGCAAAAGCAAGTCACGAGAACTTGTCTTTGTCTTAGCTTCGCCAACGTTAATCATTGTTTGTACGAATTCAGCGGGTTTAAAGTCTGTAGACATGAATGTGTCCTTATTCAAAAAATTGAAGGTTAAAAAGTTAAAATTGAATAGTGAAAGGCTCGTGATTTCTTTGTTTGTTCGCCAAGCAATGACGAGCCTTTAAGCTATTAAATCTCAGTTAACGGATTATTAAGCCGCGATTTCTACCGCACCTTTGGTCACTCGCGCTTTATAAGCTTTCACGTTGAACTGTTCATTTTCCATACACGCCCCTGTTTTCAGGTTAAAGCGTTGCTTCTTAAGCGGGCTTGCCACCCAAAGCTGCTCATCGTGCTCAACAATCAGACCACGAGATAGCACGTTAGATTGGAAGAAAGGGTCCATGTTATTAATTGCAAACACTTCTTCTGTCGCACGTGGGCGGAAAATCGCTACTTGCTCACCGTCTACCAAAGCCACTACACCTGTGCCAGGGATGATGTCTTCAATGTTACAAACTTTTGTAAATGCCATAATTTGTTCTCCCCTTACACGACTTCTACGTGAAGGATATCGCCCTTCGCTTCTGGGTGTTTCTCAGTAAATGTCGCTGGACGGTGTTGCTCACGTCCGTCAGTAACAAACATGACATTGTCATCACGCTCGTCAGAGTTAACGAAGTGCGCAAAACGCTTAAGCTGAGTTTCGTCGTTGATAGTGTCAGTCCACTCGCAGCGGTATTCTTCGACTAGCTTCGCAACGTCTGCTTCTAGCTGTTCATTGATGCCAAGTTTGTCTTCAATAATCACTTCACGTAGGTAGTCGATGCCACCTTCAAGGTTTTCAAACCATACAGAAGTACGTTGTAGTGGCGCTGCTGTACGGATGTAGAACATCATGAAACGGTCGATGTATTTCAGTAGCGTCTCTTGGTCTAGGTCACCTGCAAGTAGGTCAGCGTGACGAGGCTTCATACCGCCGTTACCACACACGTACATGTTCCAGCCCGCGTCTGTCGCGATGATACCAAGGTCTTTACCCTGCGCTTCTGCACACTCACGAGTACAGCCTGACACACCAAACTTCATCTTATGAGGAGTACGAATACCTTTGTAGCGGTTCTCGATCATAACGCCTAAGCCAACAGAGTCTTGAACACCGTAACGACACCAAGTAGAACCCACACATGTTTTCGCCATACGTAGTGCTTTCGCGTACGCTTGACCCGTTTCGTAACCTGCTGCAATCAGCTTCTTCCAAATTGCTGGAAGATCGTCTTTTTGAGCACCAAATAGGCCGATACGCTGAGCGCCAGTGATCTTAGTGTAAAGGTTGTATTCAGCAGCAACTTCAGCAAGAACTGATAGAGCCTGAGGCGTTACTTCACCACCCGCCATACGAGGGATAACTGAGTAAGTGCCATCTTTTTGCATGTTACCTAGGAAGTTATCGTTGGTATCGTGCAGTTTAACCAGTGACGGTTTAAGGATGTGATCACCCCAGCATGAAGCAAGAATAGAACCCGCTAGAGGCTTACATACTTCACAGCCGTAACCAGTACCATGCTTCTCTAATAACTCTTCATACGATTTGATTTCACCGATGCGTACAAGGTGGAAAAGCTCTTGACGAGAATAAGCAAAGTGCTCACATACGTCGTTCTTCACTTCTACACCCGCTTTTTCAAGCTCAGAGTTTAGAACTGAAGTGACAAGTGGAATACAACCACCACAGCCAGTACCTGCACCTGTCACAGCCTTGATATCACCAATCGTGTGGTGACCTTGTGCAACCGCTTCTGCGATTTTGCCTTTAGTCACATCAAAACATGAACAGATAACCGCAGACTCAGGTAAAGAGTCAGCGCCAAGTGTTGGTTTTTCGCCACCAGCGTGCGCAGGTAAGATAAGCGCATCTGGGTGTTCTGGTAAGTCGATTTCATTCAGCATGAGCTGTAGAAGATCACCATAGTCAGACGTATCACCGACCATTACTGCACCAAGAAGCTTCTTGTTATCTTCAGAAACGATTAGACGTTTGTAAACTTCTTGCTCTTCGTTTTGGTAAACGTAGCTCTTACAGCCAGGAGTACGACCGTTAGCGTCACCAATTGAACCTACTTTTACGCCAAGAAGCTTAAGCTTGGCTGACATGTCAGCGCCTTCAAACTTACTGTCGTTACCAACGATGTGGTCCACTGCCACTGTTGCCATTTTGTAACCCGGCGCTACTAGGCCGTAGAAAGTTTCATCCCACGAAGCACACTCACCGATAGCGTAAATGTTTTCATCTGAAGTCTGGCAGAAATCGTTGATTGCGATACCGCCACGTGGCGCTACGTCCAACTTCATGTCACGAGCAAGCTTGTCTTGAGGTCGAATACCCGCAGAGAAGACGATAAAGTCAGTTTCTAACTCTGTACCATCAGCAAAACGCATAACGTTACGCGCATCTTTACCTTCAGGAGCAATTTCTAGGGTGTTTTTACTAGTATGAACTTTTACGCCCATGCTCTCGATTTTTTGACGAAGCTGATTACCACCCGCTTGGTCTAACTGCTCAGCCATTAGCTTTGGTGCAAACTCAATCACGTGCGTTTGAACGCCCAACGCTTTCAATGCACCAGCCGCTTCTAGGCCAAGAAGACCACCACCAATTACAACACCCACTTTGCTCTTTTTAGCACAAGCTTCAATTGCTTTTAGATCTTCAATCGTACGGTAGACAAAACAGTCTTTGCTCTCACGACCTTTGATTGGTGGAACGAATGGGAAAGAACCCGTTGCCATGATCAATTTGTCATATTTGATTTCGCGACCAGAGCTTGAGTAAACGATGTGTTTGTCACGGTTAACGTTAATTGCACGCTCACCGATTAGCATGTTGATGCCGTGTTTCTCGTAGAAGCCTTCTTTAACTAAAGAAAGTTCATCAGCAGTGTGATGAGAAAAGTAAGAGGAAAGGTGGACTCGGTCATAAGCGACACGAGGTTCTTCACAGAAAACAGTGATCTCATATTGAGAAGCGTCCGTCTTCTCAACTAGGTCTTCAATGTAACGGTGACCTACCATACCGTTACCGATAACAACCAGCTTCAACTTGCTCATAGTACTTCCTAAGGGTTAGGTTTTTTATCTGAGCCAATTGTTAATTATGAAAGAAAATTAATAAATGATGTAAATCAATTACAGAATTAAACTACCCTAAAGGGGTATGAACATAAAATAACCACCCTATTCCTGTAACTTGATTACACCCATGATTAAATTAATCTTCTTTTACGACACAATTCAAATTCTTTATACATAGTTTGTCATGTTTGGCCTCATTTCAATCATGAACCGGTATTTGACCTAGCATGAGATCTTCTTTTAATAACACAAAATTATCATTATAAGAACTATTGATAATTTTTGTTAAATAACAACCCAGCATACACTGCTACCCATCGAATTGAGCAATATTCAAAAAATCAGATTTTGAGGAACAAGTTATGAAAATGAATCACGTTGGTATCATGGTCGGCGATATGGACAAAGCGGTAGAGTTTTACACTAAAGCTTTAGGCCTTCGTATTGTAATGAACAACACCAAAGTCGTAGAAGAGCGTGAAACAGCAATCGGCCGCATGTGTATCGCGGTATTCGGTGAAGGCTTTAAAGGCTTTAACATCGCTCACCTTGTTACTTCAGATGGTATCGGTGTTGAACTGTTTGAGATGAAGGAGCGCCAAGAACGTCATGAAGTGGACTTTTCTCGCTTAGGTATCTTCCATTTCTGTCTCCAAGTATCAAAAGAGCAATTTGAAACTGCGATTAAACGTGTTGAAGAGTTCGGCGGCAAGGTCCGTATGGATATCATGCGTTACCACCCAGAAGACGAACTAAAACAAGCGCAAATGGTTTATCTAGAAGACCCGTTTGGTAACTTGTTTGAATTCTACTCGCACTCTTATGAAGATACCTACGCTTCTGATTACGAGTAACGCTCTACTGGAGTTGGTCTTGTACCAACTCCTTCTTACCCTCAATTCAAATAAGGATAAATATGCAGCAATAGTACGTAAACGTTCTCGTACAGATCAGCAAACCTCTATTCTCATTTATGTACATTACAGGTACCAATAATGTGATCTTGGTACATATATCTTCTTGATTCTATAACTAAACATAATACTATAGTCTGATATTCACACTAAGGCATATGGTTGCAAAGGTCACGTCATGGAGCTAGACATATTCAACCCTACTCGGCAACTGCGCAGAACGGTGTTGTTTTGGCTGAGTATCGCATTGGCGTTTTTGGCCTTAGTCATCGCATATCTAAACACATTCCATGGCGGGTACTACTTGCTCGCAGCGACACAAGTTGCTTCTTGTCTATTCTCTTTATACGTCACATATACCAGTTACAAAGGTGACACCTCACTTGCCATAGCCAATAGTTTTGTCTATATCCTCATTGGCGTCGTTGCTCTTGCGACGTTTATTCACCCTATAGAGCATGGCAGCTTTATTTGGAGTCTATTATTCCCAGTATTGTTCTACCTAATATTGGGGCGTCGATATGGCTTTATTTCTTCTGGTGTGGGCTTCACGATTGTAGCGATGCTGGTTATGCATAAAACCTACAATGACGGCACGCTTAACTTTGCTGAGTTATCCGTTAATTTCTCACTCGCTTACTTTTGTATTTGGCTTGCTTCCCATATCTTGGAAGTAAAGCGAAAAACATCCGAGACCTCATTGGGGCAACTGGCCTCTCGTGACGCATTAACCGGGGTTTATAACAGGCATGCCCTGATACATAACTTTGAGCGTTACCGCAGTGAAAGCGCCAAGGTTCCTCTGTCTCTGCTGATTTTGGATTTAGATTACTTTAAGACAGTCAACGATAAACACGGTCACGACGCTGGTGATAGAGTTTTGGTACAAACAGCAGCACTTATTGATAGCTTTTGCGATGAACACTTGGTGTATCGAATTGGTGGTGAAGAGTTTTGCATTGCCTTACATAACACCGAAGTAAAGCACGCCATGCTGAAGGCTGAGAAAATCCGGATAGGAATCGAGCAATACACCTTCAATGATAGTGAGAATCCTATCAAGCTCACTGCAAGCATTGGTATCTATCAATGTGATCATTATAAGTGCTTAGAAGACGTGTTGCGTGAAGCAGATAAAGAACTCTATAAAGCGAAGAGTAACGGTCGAAATCAAGTCATGGTGTGTAATCAAAACGAATGTTCAATGTGCGTTTAGTGCTCACATTTCCCCTGTCATAGTAAAAGAGGGCTCTTAGCCCTCTTCCTCAAATACAACATTATAATTTTCTGTGTAGGTGCAGTGTGGTTGGCGACTACATGTAAAGAAACGGCGACCTTTATGCTCTCCCTGACTCGCTACTTTAATCGTCATTGGGCTGCCACAGCGTTTACAAAAACGCACCTCTTTGTCGGATTCAATCAAATCGATATGTGCCGCAAGTAACCTACGTAGTCGGCTCACTTGATAGCTGTGCTTAATGTTGGTGCCAATTAAAGGGATACCTGCTGACTTACAGACATGAATAAGCAGCTTTTGACGATCGACCTTGCCTTTACTCAGTTCTTTACCATTGTCGAGTTCGATAGCCACTCGTACTTCTAATGTTCTTGGATCGCAAACAACATAATCAAAGTAGCTTTTAGCAATGCGGTTGTTGGCAATAAACCATTGCTTCTTATCCGTTGCTAGCGGTGTAAGTACGCTGGTCAAGTTGACCTTAGTCATTACAACGCCATGCTGGCCAACCGCCGCCGTGAGTGCATTGTAGAACGCTGATTCCTGACCATTGAGTAACGGTCCTTTCTTTTTATAGCTACTATCTTTCAGCTCATCTTGTTTCAAGTAGCGCTTTTGCACGACGACAAAGAACACCACTAAAATCACTACGACAATAAAAACACTTTCCATCTATGTAAAATCAACCCTTTAGCAAGCTCATATACTGATTATTAGAGTTTATACGCGAAGAGCAACATAATGTTAGTGTTTTTGAGATTCTAGATTCGGTAACGTCAATTTTATTACAACACGCTCAGTGGGATTTAGGGTTTTGTAACTGGCTCCCCAATACTTCTCGACGAGTTGATCGATAAGCCCATCCTGCTTAGCTTGTTTTAGAGCGGACTCTATTTCCGTTTTATATTGAGCCATACTCGGAGACAGGTAGAACTTAAAGTCTTTTTCATAAACCAGTAGCAGACGCTTTTCAATCGCCAAGTGACGATTCATCGCCGCTTCCGCACCTATCTCATTAATCCCTCTGGGAAAATAATTAACATCGCCATCGACACTGAGCTTGTCGTACAAACTTCTCCACTCACCATCTTCGAGGTATACGCTCAGCTGATTATTGTTCCACACATCGACATCGAACCAATTCACGCCCATACCAGCAACCAATTTAGAGTCCCTTAGTTCGTCGATGGTCTCAATAGCATCAAACTTCGGTTGTAAATCTGGCGGGATCAGCAACACCCTTTTACCAATTAATCCATTGGTCAAAGGGACATCAACGGACACATAGCGGCCATCTCGTTCCGGCGTGCTTAATAACCAAGTCATACTTAACTTGTCGCCTTGTACCATCTTAATGACGCGTTTTTGCGGAATATGCTCACTGGGTATTTCAATGCGTACCTTGTAACCTTCTCTGGTCAATGCTTCATACAACAACTCATGATAAAACTCATGCCCACCGTCAATTTGCGAGGCCAAAGTTAACCTTAATGATTCCTTTGCGAAACATTGCATCGATAGAAACAAAGCAACAGCCGCGTATATCCATAATTTCATACACATGCCTTAACGGTATTTGTTGAGAATTTGCTGATAAATACTTGGTCCACTTTCAGGCGTACGCTTCAAATCATTCAGAGCATTCTGAAAGTGAAGTATCAAAGTCCTGTCGACTTCTAAGTTGAAGGCAAAATAGAGCTCACCTTCGCGAAGAACATAAACAACTTCATATTCTTCGGTATCGTAACCCCCTTTTTTAATCCACCATTTGGCGACATTTTCCTCGTAGGCCCATAAATCGATACGCTCTTTAGTCAGTTGATCAGCCAGTGTATCCGGCACAGAGCTCTCTACCATTGAATCCCGAGGAACGCCGAGCTCTAGCAATAATTGTTCGCCAACATCATCTCGAATGACGCCAATGCGATACTGTGCCAGTGCCATCACATGATTAATCGCTATATTCCTTGAGCGTTTTGCTAGCACGACAATCCGAGTCGGGCTGATAGGTCCTGCCCACTGAAAGATATGCTCACGCAACGGCGTTCGAGTCGTTGAAAACAAGACTGTATTAGGCTTAATCAGGGTCGTTCGGTAGGCTCTAGGCCACGGCTGCAACTGAATTTGAGGAAGAGTAATTGGACTTTGCGATTGCTTCCCCACCGCTTGCAGCACATCGACCGCAATGCCTTGGAGAACACCGTCTTGCTCAAAGTTATAAGGCGGATATTGCTCTGTCAGATAGGTAAGCTCATTTATTTGCGCACTGCGCACTGGGCTTACCATGATGAAAAAACTAAATATGATGTAGATAACGAGTCGCATAAACGACCTCTATGAAATCTCTTATGATCCTATTTATAATGTAGAGGTCGTTTGCATTTACGTCTAGAAACTAGCACTAAAGCATTAGGTTCTAATGGGCTTTTTTATATGTTCGCTCTGGCCTACCGACCGTACCGTAATTAAGATCGGCTTCGAGTTCTCCCGTACTGATTAAGTACTCAAGATAACGACGTGCTGTTGTACGGCTCGCGCCAATTAGCTCACCAGCTTCATCCGCTGTCATCAACACCGACTCATCAAATAACGCTTTGATCTTATCTAAAGTTACCGCATCAATTCCTTTTGGCAGTCTGTTCTTTGAGGTTTCGTTGATCGTTGAAGCCTGAAGCATTTTATCAACGATGTTTTGGTCCAAACCGTCGGCATGAGTGAGTTGCTGCTTCTGTAGCACATATTTTTTCAATGCTGCTTCTAAGCGAGGGAATACGACTGGTTTTAATAGATAATCAACCACGCCACCTCGCATAGCCTGTTGTAAGGTTTCTACATCTCTAGCCGCTGTGATTAAAATAACATCGCAGCACAGATGCTCGGTACGAAGATCATGGAGGATTTCAATGCCTGTACCATCGGGTAAATACACATCTAAAAGCAATAAGTCTGGGGCGAGCACCTCAAGCTGAAGTTTTGCTTCTAACTTAGTCGTAGCGATGCCGATAACTTCATAGCCACCCACTTGTTCTAGATAACGCTGATGCAGCTGAGCAATGGCGAGATCGTCCTCAATTATCATCACTCGAGTCACGGTACTCATCTTAGCTCTTCCTTAGGTAGGTATACTGTCATCCTTGCCCCATGTTCCTTGTTATTTACCATTTCTAACTCGCCATGATAACGAATCGCGAGTTCATTAATTAAATATAGCCCGACACCTCTTGTGTCAGAATCTTTACTCGATACTCCTCGTCTTACCAGAGATTCAACACTCATATCATCTGGTAACCCACAACCTTGGTCTATCACTTCCAGGATCACTTCATTGCCAAAATCACTGATTGAGACTTCTATGGTTCGGCGATGAGGCGCTAGTAATGGCTCTTTGGTCAAAGCATCACGTGTTGCATCGAACGCGTTGTCGATCAGGTTGCCTAAAATTGTCACCAAATCTTCTGGGTTAATGCGACTTGGTAAAGGTTCTAATCGTGCACCCTCTTCCACAACCAAACTTAGACCAAGTTCACGCGCGCGCTCGGTTTTACCTAGCAGCATGCCCGCAATAAGTGGCTCTTTGATCGTTTCGCGTAGAAACTCTATTAGCGCTTGATAGTGCGCCGTTTCCTGACCAATCAAATATTGCACCGCTTCGAGTTCACCCATTTGCACCATACCGCTAATAGTATTGAGCTTATTTCGATGCTCATGGGTTTGTGAACGCAGCATCTCGGCATACTCTTTGGTTTTCGCCAACTGCTCAGTCAGTTCAGTGAGATCATCTCTAAGTCGGAAACTCGATACCGCACCGACAACTTTGCCTTCCACAATGATCGGACTTCGGTTAGCAATAAGACGCTTCTTGTTCAAATAGAGGTTGATGTCATGGTCAGTCCGAGCGGTTTGTAGCACTGATTGTAAATCGCTATCAGGCAGTATTTCGCTCAGGGGTTTATCAATACAATTGGCTTTGACTAAACCCAAAATCTGGCAAGCACTCTTGTTAATTGAACGAAGCTTGCCTTTATCATCAATTGTGATAATCCCTTCTTTGAGGGTTTCTAAGGTTACGTCGAGCTCAACATATAAACGACCAATCTCTTCTGGTTCAAACCCTAAGATTGCGCGTTGAAATTTCCTTGAAGCATAACTAGAGACGAGGGCATTAGCAGCAACCACCAGCAAAGCCATCGCAATTAAGTAAGCTAAAAACGGTTCGATTCTATCCTGGAGACGATCAATCAAGTAACCCACTGAGACCACACCAATGATCTCACCTTGTTCATTGAATACTGCCGACTTTCCTCGGACAGAATAGCCTAAAGAACCCTTCGCAATAGAGATATAGGCCTCGCCGTTGACTAATGCACGGTCGTTGTCACCGCCTTTCATCGGCTTACCGATACGCTCATCGAGTGGGTGAACAAGTCGGATGCCTTCATGATCACCAATCACGATGAATGCCGCACCGATCAGTGTTGTCAGGTTACGATAGCGCTGTTGGCTCTCGCCTGTGACGCCATGCTCAATCATCTCGATAACATAAGGAGACTTGGCAAGAAAGGAAGCAACGCCAAGCGCTTTATGACCCATTTCATCTTCTTGGGCATATTTGATATAGACGAATCCAGCTGCGACTAATAGCAAAAGCTCTATTAGGCCAGACAGTGTCATGATAATCAGCATTCGTTTACGAAAGCTGATACGACTCCATTTCATAACAACTCCTTGATAGGCCAACAAGATAACATCTGGCTAACACTTCTATGAATTATCATGGTTCAAACTGTGATGATGACAAAAATAAATCATTCTCAGTATCAATATTCGATTCCTTGCGTCTCAACGTGTGCATCAATTTAGATTGATAGAGAAAAATCGATATAAAACCAGTGGAATAGTTGATTTAGATCACATGAATTTTAGGTTATTTTTTGCGCGATCCTGTCATTTGTTTTGTATAATTATTAAGCGCATTAAGCAGATCGTTTTACGGAAAAACTGGCATTAGCATTTACACAATAATGACTATATAAGTGCTCGCCAATATTGAAAGGGAAAGGCGATGAAACGGGACGTATTTGGCATTTGCTTATCTAAGTCTATGCTATCCAACAATTTATCTAGCACATTTACACACGTCAGGGCTTACCAAAAACAGGCTGAAAGTGAAGAAGTTACTGTACTGCACGCTTTTCCTCAAATGTCGGGGCAAGAGCTACTTACCAGCATGAAGTCTTCGCAAAAGCTTTTATGGCGGGCTGAATATATATGCTGTGAGTTAAAGTAACGACAGCGGTAAAACAAAGAGGGAAGCTAAATGCTTCCCTCTTTTTCGTTAACCTGTTACTGCCTGAGCCTGACGAAGCTGCGTCAGATAAGTAATCCAACTCTCTGCTTGGCTGGAAGGCTCTGCACTGTTGGCTTTTTTCGCCTCAATCAGCGCCTGCTCTAACTGATTTAACTTATAAAACGCTCGCGTTTTTGCCAAAGCGACATCGGCCTCTTTCCCTTTAACTTTATCCAGTATACGCAAGGACTCTTTATAGTAACCTTGCTGGACCATAAGTTGAGCGACATTCCAGTGGTACTTAGCATTCATTTGCGCTGCAAGTTTCCAGACGCTGATCGCTTTGTCCCACTCTTTTGCCACTTGCCAGTATGACGCCTGTTCAGATAACAACTTCTCATCCGTGGTTGCGTTATCGAGTTGACCAATTTGAACCGCTGCTCGCTCTGGTATCCCACGTTTCGCGTATAACTGCGCCAGTAAGTGGAGATCTTTTTGACTGAGCTCTAGCCCATTTAGTTTGGCCAAAGATAGCGTATCAAGTGCTGCCTTGCTGTTACCTACCCTCAGTTGCAGCCCGACGAGCTGGCGCCACCAGTTTAATTTCTCTGGTTGTAAAACGATCAGTTGCTCTAAGGTAGGAATTGCCTGTTTCCATTGCTCTAATTGCAATTGAGAGCCTAGCTTTAATGACAAGGGCTGCAAGCGTTCTTTAGGGCTGGTTTTAAGGTAACTGTTCGCTGCGGGAATCACCTTACTCCATTGCTCAATTTGGTAATGCGATTGAGCGATCCGCAGCCACAAATCATCCGATTTTTGTGTCTCGGGTACTGACTTTATCAAGGCATAATAGTGACCAAGTGCAGACTTAAACTGCTGATCGTTTAAGTAAAGATCCGCCAGCATTCGCTCGGTTACCCACGCCTGCTCATCTTGCAATAGACCGCTCGATACCGCGATTTTTAACTGGTTGATGGCAGGTTTTATTTGACCTTCTTGCCAATAAAACACCCCCAGCATCCGAGCTACAAATACGCTATCGTATTTACGGTTTGTCTCTATCTCTTTCAATGAAGCGATAGCCTGTTTCACTTTGTCATCCTGCGCAAGCTCATGAGCCTTCTGTACCCGGACCGCAGTATACTGACTCAGCTCTTGTCCCATCGACGAAACAGAAACAAGTAAGCAGGATAATGTGATTAGTCTTTTCATCATTGGGCTAACTTAAACTCCAATTTTACCGTTTGGCCAACTTGAGCGATTGCCCCACCATCAATGACTTTCGGTTGATATTTCCACTTTTTGAGCGCCCGAATCGCTTCTCGCTCAAACATGCGTTTTGGTTTTGCTTCAACCACTTCAATACTAGTAGGCTTGCCCGTTGGGTCGATAGTAAAACTCATAATCACATAGCCTTCCGCGCCGCGTTTTAATGCCTTAGCAGGATAGCGAGGCTCGACACGATACAGTGGCATTGCTTGTTGATTGACACCGAAGTCACCAAATGTTGGTGCACTGATGGCCAAACCATCGATTGCTGTATTTAGCCCAAGAGATGGCTGAGAAATTGGTGACACTTCTGTCAGCCTAGTTTCAGTCTGTGACGTGGGCATTTGTTCTGGCACTTCAGGCGCTTTTGGCTGCTCTGGCACTGTGCGCTGTCGCCTTTGAACATCTTGCTCATTTTCAACCATCACCATATTAAAACTCAGTGACTCTGATGGTTGAGGCGCTCGCTGATGACCACCATCCACCATCCAAGCCATGAAGCTGAATATCGATATTGCACAAATTACGGCTAGTGGCAGAACTATTAGCAATCGCTTCACTAGATCTTCTCCGCAGCTAGAGCAATATTTTTCACCCCTGCCCCCTTCGCCGCATCCATAACTTTAACCACGGTTCCACTATAAGCATGCTCATCAGCTTGAATGACTAATGATGCATCTGGCCTATCTAATAGCAAATGCTCTAAGGTTGCCTGAACGCGCTCGACATCCACCATTCGCTTATCAATGTAGATATCGTTCGCGGATGTCACCGCGACAAAGATACCAGCCTCTTTTTGGCTGACGACATTAGACGCAGTAGGTCGATTCACTTCAACACCCGACTCTCGAACAAATGAGCTGGTAACAATGAAGAAGATCAGCATGATAAAGACGATATCAAGCATTGAAGTCAGGTCAATTTGCGCTTCTTCTTGTTTTGATTGGCGTCGACCGAGTCTCATCGTTGACTCCTTAATGATTTTTCTAATTTAATTTCTTGTCTGTGACAAACTTTGACCAAACGCGCATGGAAAAACATACCTGTTAACGCTGCAACCATGCCGGCCATTGTAGGCAGCGTCGCCAAAGAGATTCCTGATGCCATTAGTTTTGGATTACTACTACCTTGACTGGCCATCACATCAAATACGGAAATCATTCCAGTGACTGTACCGAGTAGACCCAGCATAGGACAAATCGCAACCAATACCTTAATAATGTTGAGGTTTTGAGTTAACGACAAATGGGCTTGAGATAGCCAACCTTCTCTGATCGAGCGAGCGTGCCATGAATGGTGATCTGGGCGGCTAAGCCATGCCTCCACCCACTGCTTGCGCTGCTTAGGAAACTGAACCCATAGATAAACAACCCGCTCAAGGATTAACACCCAGCAGATACAAACAACCAGTAGTAGCCACCAAAGCACCTGCCCACCCTGCTGCATAAAAGCTTGAAGAGACAGCACCCAAGGCATGGACGCTATCACTTCGGGAAGCAGTGTGAATATTGCTTCCATTACGCCGCATTCCCTAGAGTTGTCACTTTAGCATCCATCTCTTTTTCAGCTTGTTCGGCAACCAGTCCAATACCCTGTTTTTCAAGGATATGGCGAATCGATTCTGCTTGAGAGCTCAGAATGTTATGAGCTAAAAGAAGCGGCATCGCGGCAATAAGACCAAGAACGGTTGTTACCAAGGCCATAGAAATACCACCTGCCATCACTTTAGGGTCGCCATTACCAAACTGAGTGATCACTTGGAAAGTTTCAATCATACCCGTGACGGTACCTAGTAGACCTAACATTGGCGCAAGAGCGGCGAGAAGTTTGAGCATTGATAAGCCTTTCTCAAGACCCGTTTGCTCATCAACCACGGCCTCGAGTAATCTTAACTCTAATGCCTCAACACTTTGTTTCTTCTCTTTGCTGTATACAGCTAACACGCGACCAAGTGGGTTGTCCCCTGGCTGGGTTGGAGTTTTCAGTTGACGACGTATCTTTTGACGAGCGATAGATAAGCTCACACCGCGCACAACCGCGATGATGAGGCCAATCAGCAATAATACGAGGATAATTTTGCCGACAACGCCACCCGCTTGGAGTCTGTCCATTAGTGTTGGTGATAGAGCCAATTGCTCAAGCATCACACCGCGTGAAGGATCAACAACTAGATTTTGAATTGAGCCGGAACGTAACTCATCAAGTCCCGTTACTACTGGACCTTGATCAGGCTGCTTTTGATAAGCCGTTGCAGCCTGCTTCGCACCGTTCCAGTTCAAGTAGCCCTGCTCACCAATTAATCCAAATGAGCCAAGTCTTGCCACCGATTCTGTGCGTTGCTTTCCTTCTCCATCAACCAGTTGGATTTGTGTCTGAGCTAATTCACCAGACGCTTTAATTTGCTCTTCAAGTGCTTTCCATAAACCGGTTAGTTGAGGCATAGATGGCAGCTTAGTCGCCGCGACGATCTCTTCGACGACCTGCGTGTGAGTTTGGTCGCCAGCACCTGTCACGGAATATTTAAGTTCTGACTCTAGCTCTTTAGCATTTTGACGTACAACACCAAACACTTCACCTAGGCTACCCGTTTCTAGTCGAAGGCTCTCTTCAAGTCGGGCAAGCTCATCTTCATTGGTGCTAAATTGTGCCGCTAACTTATCATTGGCCTCTTGAAGCGCTTGGCGCTGGTTCACCAACTCTGCTTTAAGTGTTGCTAGCTGCTTTTCCGTCTGCTTAAAACCGGACTCGCGTACTAGGTTATGCTGTGCCTGAGCTTTTGAGTCAGCTTGAGCATTCACCGTCATTTCACTAGCAGAAAGATTAAAGGATGTCGCCGCCAGTACGATAAGTGAGGCAATAAATGTGCATTTCATTATTTCGCCTCCGCAACAGTGAGTGAAACAGGTAAGGTAATAAGACTAGGCGCAGCCTGTTTAGCCGCAATACTGAATGCTTTGTCGAGCTCAGACTTCATTGATGGGTCAACACTCACCCACTGGTTTTGTGCTTTGTCCCAAGACCAAAATGTTGAACCATTTAAACTGCGTGCAACTAAAGACAGGCGGCCCAAATACAAGATATCCGTTTCTAGCGTTTCACCAGCAACCTCAATTTGACCTTGGTATAAACCGAGTTTGGTGCCGTAATCCAACTCGATCTGGTAGGCTTCAAGAATACGGCGATATTTTTCTGCATCACTGATGTCGGCACGAACCATCATCTTGTCTAGCTTTGCAATTCGCTCTTGACGTTGAGTGAGTCTAATTGGCGCATCTTCAGCAACAATTGCCTTCAGCCCATCAATCATTTGATACATCAGCGGCACAACACCCTGACGTGTTTGTTTGATCTCTTCAATCTGACCACGGAAACTTGTCATCTCTTGCTCTTGGCTCGTTACCAATGCAGATAAGTGGTTCTTATATACTTCAAGATTCTGCACTTCTTCTTGAAGCTGTTCGATTTCTGCTTTGAGAGCGAGTGAAGTTTCAGCGCTACTATCGATACGTTGCTGACTTGAGGCAGAAGCCGAATTGGTTTTACTTTGAATGCTTTGCGCAGCATCGAGGTTTGAGGCCAATACTCCTGAAGAGGATGCAGCAACAAGTAATGCTAGGCTGGATTTGATTATATTCATAACAGATATCATTAATTAACTAAATACAAGTGAGAACCAATCTCATTGTCAGTCGAACAATATAAGCTGATTGACGCAAATTGCAATCGTACTTACAAATTATACAAAAAAAAGAGAAAGGCTAAGCCTTTCCCTCTTGTGTATTTAAAATACTACCACTCTCTCATAGTATTAGTATTTTATCTGCAGCGTTGCCATGTAGTTGCGACCTTCACCAATGACTACATCTTCTGCGTATTGGTGCTTGCTCGATGTAGAACCACCGCCCGCTAGGTAATCTGTATCGAACAGGTTCTCTACTGTTAAGCGTGCAACCATGTCTAGATCTGCATCATATTTGTATGTGTATGCCAGACCCATGTCGACGCGTGTGTATGCGTCTTTCTTGAATGTATTCGCTTCGTCTCCGTAGCGTGAACCTTCATAGATGACACCAAGGTTAACATCCATTTCGTTTGTCGCTGCATAAGTAGACCAAACGCTCGCAGCAAACTCTGGAACATCTACAGGTCGATTACCTGCGTATGTTTCGTGGTTTGTAATTTCCGCATCAAGATACATAGCAGAACCAGATAATGAGAGTTTCTCTGTCACAAAGCCTTGCGCCGACAATTCCGCACCACGGTGCTCTTGCTGACCACCCTGTGTCACAACATAGTCACCTGACGCTGGATCTTCTACATCTAATTCAATGTTTTCTTGTGTAATGTCGAACAATGCACCTGAAACAAATAGGCGGTTATCTAGCAACTCCCATTTTGTTCCTACCTCGTATGCTTTACCAATCGCAGCGTCAAGCAGCTCGCCTTCATTAATATAAGTGCGGCTACCACTGGTTACTTGGCCTTGAGGCTCGAAGCTTTCAGAGTAAGAAACGTAAACGCTACCGTTATCCGCTGGGTGATAAATCACACCTAGTTTTGGAGCAAGGTTTTCTTCTGCGACACCGTCTTGAACTTTACGGTCGAAACGCAAACCAGCAAGAAGTTGCCATTGATCGTTAATCGTCATTAGATCTTGTGCATAGAAGCCCCAAGTATCGTAACGCCCTTTCGGTGCAAGACTAGTCGCTCCTGGAACTTGTACTGGTACAGTTTCGTTTGGTGCATATTCACCTTTATTGAAGCTATCCATTCCACGCTCGTAGCTGTAACCTAACCAGTTACCACCTAGTAAGATCTTATGATCCATTCCAGCAAAGCGAGTATCTGCTGCTAAGTCTAAGTAACCCGTTCTAAAGCGCCATTTGTCATGGCGATAATTTCCGCCTTGCGTAACCGTGCCTGTGCCATCAGGGTTTAGATTGGCAAAGCTTGGGTAGCTCTCTACATCAATACGCTCGAAATCTTGGTAATTAAAGCCGGTGTTTAGGGACCAAACGTCCGTAAGCTGGGCGTTTACATTGAAGCCAACGTTCTCTACGTCATTCTCAATTTCAGACCACTGAGCATCCCAGATATGATCTTTGTTACCAACTAATTGACCATCAAGTGTATAAACCGCGCCAGAATCCACACTGCCTTTGTCATTAGTTTTATCATAGTGAACCGATACTGTTACATCATCAGTAACATCGTAATCAACGAACAAACCACCAACAAGTCGCTCAGTTTGAGGCTTAGAGCCGTCACCGTATGTTCTCCAAGAGCTGTAGCTCTCTTTCGAAATAATTGTGCGAGCACGTAGCGTTTTATCATCGTTTAGCGCACCACTCACATCAACCATGGTACGCGAGTGATCGTTAGAGCCCACATCTTGACTCACGTTGATTTGAGTTTCGTAAGTTGGCTTTTTAGTGACCATATTGATAAGGCCACCCGGCGCTGACACACCGTAAAGCAGACCTGATGGCCCCTTTACTACTTCTACGCGTTCTAGAAGCTCTACCGGCTGACGGTAGTGAGACCAGTGTTGATGTCCGTCACGTAGGAAACCTGATGAGCTTTGTACTTCAAAGCCACGTAGTGAGAAACGTTCACGGTTGCGGCTTGTACCACCAGCACTCACACTCGCATCATTTTTTAATACGTCACCAAGAGTACTTGCGCGCTGCTCATCAATGATTTGCTCATCGATGACTGCAATTTGTCCCGGAGTTTCAAGCTGAGTCGCCTCCATTCGCATCGCCGTGGCATTGGTATCAGCTTTGTAGCCGTAATCACGCCCTTCTACGACCATGTGCTCATCTGTTTTAACCGTTTCCGCAACCACTGCAGGAGTCGCTAATACAGCACCAATAACGAGTGCTAACTGACTCTTAGTGAACATAAATTTCTCCGTTTCTTTATATACAAAGCTTCTCGCTTTGCTTAGTCATTTATAACGAAACGAAATATAAGTGATAACCAATATCATTTGCATTAAATTTACAAAATTTACTTTGGTATGAATATAGTTAGCAAAAGAGGTGTGCCGCAAGGATGTTAGCAGTCAGTATCAGTATCGTTGGGTACTTGGCCTAAACTCTCACTTGGGATGGTGGTTTCAAAGCTCGGCATTGGGAGTACACCGCTATCACCAATAAATGAAAGCAGCGCAACAAAACGATAGTTTAGATCGGTAGCTCTCGCTCTAACAAATCGCACATCTTCAGCAACAGGAGTCGCTAGCACGTTACTTCCTTCGTCGAGATACTCGATAGTAATGTTGGCCTCTCCAACAGATGAAATATAACTGGTGTTGGCAACAAAGGTTTTTATACCAGTATCGTTTATTTCACAAACTGCAGCCATTCTAGCCGCTGCACGTACAGACTCACTCACCGCCTGCATTGAAAACATAAAATAGCCAATTGACGCGATCGCCAGCATGATCATCATAAGAAATGATGACATTACGGTGAACTCAATGATGGTAATACCTTTTACTTTTTTCATTGATCCAACCTCGCCACGGTGGCTGCATTCATAGGAACGGCCAGTGAAAATTCTGTATTAGGGATTTTCGTCGAGAAAAGAGGTTCAAATGTGTAGTTTGCCGAAACTGTAACGAATTGATTATTTTCACAACTCACCGTGACATCGGTAGTCGAAAGATTATCAATCAGTGCAGATGTGCCTGTATTCAATGTTCCATATACTACAAACTGTTTTACATCATTTTGTGCGTTCATCACTGGCCCACAGCCCGACATTTGGCTCAAGGTAGAGGCGTACCTCGCCCCCACTCTAACGGCTTTGTTCAGCGTATTCATCTCAACAAATACTCTAGCGATTTCCACGACCGCAACGAGTAGCAATAGCAAAATCGGCAAGCCAATGATCAGCTCCACCGCCGCTAGGCCTTTTTGTTTACGCAACATCATGAACCGCCTCCCACAGAGGAAGGATCTTTGTAAAGGACAATGCGCGTTATCCCTGTATCTGTATCTGAAACGCCCCCTTCAATTACTGAGCATTGCTCAATGAACTCACCAAAGATACTTTGTTGACCCTTTTTACCTGACTCTTGAGACGAGTCATAACGTTGCAGCATGAAGAAACAACCAATGCTGGTTACGGTAAATTCAATCTTACCGCCAGACTTAGTAGCAGAGTCACAGTCTAAGACCGGCACCGGAAGAACTCTCCGCCAAGCAGCGCCACCCGCTGATTTACAATCAGCATCATCTAAACACGCTTTGGTTTGCTCTACATATTCTGTGTAAGTCCACTTATCAGGTGAAGTTGACTCATTATGGTCCACAATATTATCCGTCGTAATAGCAGTATCAGGTTCTGTGATTACCAGATCCGGTGGGTAATAAACTCCATCAATGGTTGCACCGTCAAAGCGGCTATCAATATCTTCCGTTGCACCGACGGCGTTACCGGTTTCCGAATCAATTTTTTCTTCGACCGTAACCACTACGGTGTTCTTACCAACCAAAGCGTCACTGACCGTAGACTTACCGCTACCAATATCAAGTAAGTGGTAATTACCTGCGCCGAGCCCATCCGGGTCGTCCGACTGGCTACCAGACTTTATTTCGTAAGCTTTTGCAATTTCATAACCTGCAGGACCGACATCACTACCTTCACACATACCTATCGGAAGAATGTTTGAAGTACCATCAACAAAAACCGGGCCTGCGACAGCACTTGCCGATACCGTCTTCTCTATACCAAATAGATCGAGGAAGAACTCGCTAAGGCCTATTTCGGAAACTTGAACTCGCACATAAACCATGTCAGGAGAAGCTGGAAAAGTAGTCGAAAAACCACTATTTGGAGAGTCAGAATATTCAATTGACAAAAGATTGAGGCCATTACCATCATCAGTGGCAGTTAGCTCAATTTCATCGTTGCCGGGGGATTCAATGACTTTCTTGTAGGATTCGATGATTGCTGTATCGGTATCACTTTTCTCATTCGTTCGATTAGCAACTGTAGCCCCTGCCAGAGCAATAGTATCGACGGCATTTTGCAGGCGCGTCTTATTAACCACAAAGTGAGAAACATCTATAGAAAGAGCTGCTATCGTTATAAACGCAACCATGCTCATGGTCATAATCACCAAGGTCAAACCTCGCTGATTATGTATTCGGTTTGGGTACTGACGCATGTCCATAGCCCCCTTGGCCGATGCTTCAGCCAATATCACTAGTTCCCTAAAGTGTCATTCACCAGAAAATACGAGTGAGTCAACCCGCAATCATCAGTTCCAACGAATAAGCCACCAACACTAGATAAACTATAGTTCAATCTATCGGTACTGACTAAATTGATAACTAGATCTTGGTTCCGTTTTTTCTAGGCTTGTCACATGGAAATTGCAGTTCAATTCTTAACCCACCGTGACTGCAGTTTGACGCCTTCACTTCACCGCCAACTAACTTCATGGATTCTTTGACAATTGCAAGGCCAAGCCCATATCCCCCACTCTGTTTATCACGTGCAGACTCTAGACGCGTGAATGGCCTGAAAATCTCATTTAATTGGTTAGACGGAATACCCGGACCATTATCGACAACTTCAACCACGACCTTTTGCTCAAGCTCGATCGTCAATAAATATAAAGACACCTCAATAACGGCTTCTGGCCCAGCATACTTGATTGCATTCGAGATAAGGTTAGTTAAACAACGCATGACCAGACGTTCATCGGTCGTCACCATTGGCACACCATCACTTATGCGAGCGACTATTTTCTGAGTTTCGCCTAACTGTAGCTTGCTTTGCTCAATTTGGTTGGTCACCACCCCTTCCAAGCATATAGGGCGCAGGTTTGATTCATAACGCGCATTCTCGATACGACTAAATTCGAGAATTTCTCCAACCAAGCCATCCATTTCATCGACTTCTTTTTCTAGTCGTTCAACCAAGGGCAAACTGATATCAGAAGCCTTACTGCGTAATAGATGAAGCGCTAAATTCTGCCGAGCTAAGGGCGTTCTCAACTCATGAGATACATCTCGAATAAGTTGTTTCTGTCGCTCTGCTAACGCATGGATCTCTTGGGTCATATTGTCAAAATCACGCGCGAGATCATTGAACTCTGTAGTCTTAGAGTTCAGCTCCGAGACAACGTTAACGGAAAAGTCCCCCGACGCGAGTCGACGACTTGCCTCACGCAGACGGTCTAGAGGCTTTTGCAGCTTTCTGGCAAGTATCAATGAAAACAGCGCCAACATCGCAATCACAATAACCACTTTGCTGATAGCAAAATAAACGATAAAGCGATGCGCTGGATGTAGCTCACTTGGAAGTTGAACAACGAGTGTATTTCCCTTCACAAGCCTCACGCCAATCAAAGGCTTACTTACTCGGTCATTTAATGGACCATTAAGTTCGCGAAGAAAACGCAGCTTAAACTCAAAATGTGGATGCATTTGGCGATGAGAAAGCGGTTGGTTTTGCGCATCAAGGACAAATAAGTAGTATGGCTGTGCATTGCCCCAATCTGCGAGTTCGTCCATATCCCCTTCTTCAATCAGCACATTAGCTTGCTCGGCGAGCGATTCTATTTTCTGTTTCACTTGCGGCGGCACTTTTAGCACAGCCGAAACTAAAGCTTGTTCGGCGAGCGCCTGCAAAAGCACAATGCTAACGATGACCGCAGACATATAACTAAACAGTTGAAAGAAAAGCGAGTCTTTCCTCTTCGCTATCGCAGTGGGATAAAGCGACTGAAACATGGCTTAGTGCCCTACACTACCGACAAAACTATAACCTTTGCCACGCACTGTTTTGATGTGCTGTTTTGATAGTCCCGCCTCGATAAACTTGCGGCGCAAATTACTGATGTGCATATCTAGATTGCGGTCAAAGGGACTCAGCTCCTTCTTTAAAACTTCAATCTGTAGCTCAGCTTTTGATATCACCAAGTTTTCTCGGCTGACTAAATAGCTTAGTAAATCTGATTCTGTGCCTGTAAGGGGTAAGCTTGGTATTTGAGAGGCAATGCCATCTTTATCAAGCTGATAGGAATGCCTTTGTTTTTCGAGACCAACACGACGAAAAATCGCTTTAATTCGGGTTAGTAGCTCAGGCACTTTAAACGGCTTAGCGATGTATTGATCTGCACCTGACTGGTAACCGTCTAATATTGAAGCCTCGTCATTGAGTGCAGTTAGCATCAAGATTGGCGTCGCAAAGCGTTGGCATATTTTTCGCGCAACTTGCATACCATTCAGTTTTGGTAGCATCACATCAAGTAACACTAAGTCTACTGAGGTCTTTTCTATAAACTGAAGTGCACTCTCGCCACAATGGACACTATCTACCTGATAGCCTTCGGCTTGTAATACATCAGTGAGTAACTCACATAGCTCGATATCGTCATCGACAACTAACACTCTGGACATGAGAATAACAGTACAATTGAAAAAGGTTCGCATTCTAATCTTGAAGCACGATAAACACAATCAAGAAACGATAGAATCTCCAGCCTAACTGACCGTTATTTGTTTTTGATCATAAGCTTTCGCCACGTTACTGCTCCTAGCAGACTACGTAGCTTAACTTTTGTTGCTCTCCAATGAGTGGTTGGCGTGCGTGGTGCTGTACTGAGTAAATGATGAAACACCTCACTGGTAAACTGCACTTTTCCACCATGAGCAACTAACAAAACATCAGGTTCAAGGTTATATACGCGCTTAATGGATGCTTTGTATTGGTTAGGATGAAAGACAGGGAATGGAGAAACCAATTGTTTTTTCACCTCAACCATCAGATCAGCTACGTAAAGGATACTCTGCTTTTCATGATGAAGTGATAAATCGCGGTCGGTATGCCCCGGCGTTTCTAGTACTTTCCAATCTTCGAAATCAGGAATACATTGGCCATCAGACAACTGAATATCTGGGCGTAACTTGCGTGAATACCACAGATTTCGCTTTGGCCTTCTCTTTCTGTTTGCAACCCAACGCGCGAGTGCTATGTCAGTGAGATGCATAACAAAACCATCGATTCCACCATACCAATGAGAATCGCGCTTTGCTGAGACAATCTTACAACCAGTTAAGATTCTAAGCTTATGGGCTGCGCCCGCGTGGTCTGGGTGCATGTGGGTAACAACGACAACGGATAAATCCGAGAATGGCCGCTGTAGTTCATGGGTGATGAACTGTTTGATGTATGAAATGTCTGCTCGAGAAGCTCCATCAAGAAGCATTAACTTGTCGGAGTACTCCGCTAAATAGATTGTTTGGATATATCCGTCAATGGCATGAAGTTTCACAGCTCACCCTGTTAACATTTAATTTACAAAAACGATAACAAGGTGCCACTGCTTAGGAAAGAGTAATCACTCTAATATGTGAACAAGGTTTATTGCGATGATGATCGCTTAACGAATTTCAGTAGCTTACCGTCAGTGCGATAGAAAATAAGCGCCAACAAGATCAAGCTACAACCAATCAATTTATTTCTGGAAAGCTGCTCGCCATACCAAAGTATGCTCAAGATTACAGTCCAGATTGGCTCAAGCAACATGATAAGAGCAGCATTGCCAGGATTACACCCCTTCTGCCCTAGCGTTTGCATCACATACCTCAAACTGGTTGCCAGCAATGCACTCAGTGCAAACCAACCCCATATAGATGTCTCGACATGCGTTGGTATGGTTTCAAATAACGCAGAAGCAATGAGTGCAATAATACCCGTAACACATAGCTGAATCGCAGTCAGCAAAAGCACTGGTATCTTTTGGGCCAGTTTACTGTTCACATTAAAATGCAGCGCAAGTAGACAAGCATTGGCCAAAAACCATATTTGACCAGCTGAGCTATTCCAGCCATCGGTTAAAGAGAGCATCGCCAAGCCACTAACCGCGATAGGCATCGAAATCCAAAACGCACGTTTAGGTCTTTCTTTATAAAGCAACCAAGCAATGATTGGCACGATAATCATCGATAAGCTGACGATAAACGCCCCTTCACCCAAGGTTTTACTGATCGAAATTGCGTGTACCCAGCTAAGTAACGCAAACGCTAGGATCATCCCTCCGCCGACAGCTTGCGATAGTAATTGAAGCGTCAGTTGACGCACTTGCTTAAAACAGAGCGGTAGTAAGCAGATTGAGGCAACTAAAAAGCGCAATCCTACGAAACCAAAAGGCGGTAATCCTTGGATGGTTTCTTTTGAGAAAATCCACCCAAGTGCTGCCAATGCAGTGGTTGCAACGAGTATCCAAGCAGCTTTATTTTCAGCGTTCAAAGTCGAGTCTCTTTATTGTAATTATTTTATAATTTATGAGCCGATAGTGTCAGATTCATCAACGAATAGCTACGACTTATCTACTCAAAATTCTCATTTAGGGGTACTCTATGTAGCACGACTATTCTATCGAATTTCACTATGATTATTGTTGGGCACCGAGGCGTAGCAGGACGCTTTCCCGAAAACACGTTAGCCAGTATTCAAGAAGCTTTGACACTTGGTTTAGATTGGGTTGAAGTCGACGTTCAACCGACATTGGACAACCATTTGGTGGTATGTCATGACCACACTATCGACCGTTGTTCCAATGGCAGCGGAAGAGTCGATGAGCTTACCCTAGAGCAGCTCAAGCAGCTTAATTTTGCCGCACGCTTCAAGTACGACGTCGAACACCAGACACTCTTAACCCTCGACGAACTTTTGCAGTTTGCCACAAGCCATCAATTAAAATTAAACATTGAGATCAAAATCGATAGGCACTGTGCTAAATCTGTATGTCAGCTAATTAAACAAACGTTAGAGTCACACCCGATTCATGCAGATCACATCGTGCTATCCAGTTTTAATCATGACGTCATCAGACATTTGCATAAGATGCTCCCTTTCGTCCGTTTAGGTGTACTCAGTGAACGCTTGAAACGTGCAGATAAAAATCTATTGGCGGAAGTCTCTGCGTTTAGCTGTAACCTGAACTATCAATCGGTAACCACCAAACAGATCTCACAGCTAAAGCAGCAAGGCTATCAGGTATGGTGTTATACCGTGAATAACCCTAATTCTTTGCGAAATAAACACGGGCTAGACGCAATTTTTAGCGATTACCCAGAGCGCTTCCTCTAATCATTCAACGCCTCTTCTTCGTACAGTGTTATACAGGACTACTGTATAACACTGTGTAAAATCACGTGCGCCTTATCACATTTCTTGTTTTCCCCTGAATTCTCCAATCCAAGCCAAATTCAACTTAATCCACATATATTCAATCACTTACAGAAAAACTTACACCTAGAAATGTGAGTTTTAGATGAAAAAACAGGCAAAAACACTTGATCATAAAACCAAAAATAACTACTGTATAGACATACAGCATGTACAAAGGAACAGTTATTATGATTCAGGCACAACACACAGCTCGCGCATTCTCTAAGTTTAATGTTCTTGCTCAACCGACTCAGCCAATGAACATTGACCATTCTACGCTACATCGTCTCGCTGGACTGTCAGGTCAGAGCCAGTGGATCTTATTTACCTCTGAGTGCCCTCGTCCTAATTACGACCAGTTTGCTGCGTCTCATATTAGCTGCCAAAAGATCATTCAGATGAAACCTTCTCATACTCAGAGCGAGTTTGAGATTGTCAAAAAAGCCATTCAATCAGGTAATGCGAGTGCTGTAGTCGCATCAACCAATATTGCTGCTGTTGAACAAAGCTTACTGCACAATTTGGCCGAACAGTTCCAGTGTGAAGTCTTCTTCGTTGAGGGCAGAGTTAACCAGTACCATTAACAAGCTCAACGATAGTCACTGCCTTTTGCCCCCTCCCTACGAGGGGGTTTTCTTTTTTGGCCAATCATCAAGCGAACTTTAAGCGATAAGTAAAAAATTAAGCAAACGTTTGCTTTTTCTCTGGTAGCCACAAATAGTTCTGGTATCATGCGACTCAAATCCATTATCTCTAATGATAATTTCCACGTTGCTTTAAGATAGGAATGTCTAGATGAGTCTCGCTGACCAAGTTCTTGCCGTAAATGATGATCTTCCAATTCGTACTGATAAACCGGTTCACAGTGGCAAAGTTCGCTCTGTATATTGGCTAACAGAAGAAGACAGCAAACGTCTGATTAAAGAGAAAGGCTACGACGTAGCACCAGATGCCCCACTTGCTATCATGGTGATCAGTGATCGCATCTCTGCATTCGATTGTATTTGGCACGCAGAAGGTGGCTTAAAAGGCGTACCGGGGAAAGGTGCTGCACTCAACGCGATCTCGAACCACTGGTTTAAGCTCTTTAAAGATAGTGGTCTTGCTGATAGTCACATTCTAGATATTCCTCACCCATTCGTTTGGATTGTCCAAAAAGCCAAACCAATCATGATCGAAGCGATTTGTCGTCAATACATTACTGGTTCGATGTGGCGCGCATACGAAAAAGGCGAACGTGAATTCTGTGGTATTGAATTACCTGAAGGGCTTGCAAAAGACAAAGCACTGCCAGAACTATTGATGACTCCTTCTACGAAAGGTATTTTGAAAGATATCCCTGGTGTGCCAGAAGCTGACGACGTCAATATCACCCGCCAAAACATCGAAGACAATTTTACAGCATTTAATTTCTCAAAGGCAGAAGATATCGCCCAGTACGAGAAGCTGCTGCGAGAAGGCTTTGTCGTTATCAGTGATGCACTTGCTCAAGTTGACCAGATTTTTGTGGATACTAAGTTTGAATTTGGCTACGTTCATGACGCGGCTGGTAACGAAAAGCTTATCTATATGGATGAAGTCGGCACCCCTGACTCATCACGTATTTGGGATGAAAAGGAATACGAAGCAGGCAACATTGTCGAAAACTCTAAAGAAGGGTTCCGCCAGTTCTTGCTAAATCACTTCCCTGATCCAGATATCCTGCTAAATAAGGAACGTATGGATGAGCGTGAAGCGTTAGCACGAGACAATGCTTTGCCTCTCGAAGCGCTTCAAGATATCTCGCGTACCTATATTGGTATTGCAGAGAAAATTACCGGTCAACCAATCAAGTTAAGCGACAATCCTAAGCAAGAGATCATTGATATCTTAAGCAAGGAATACGGACTGATTGATTAACTGATCTCATGCTCAAAAAGAAACGCGCTCCGTACAAATCGGAGCGCGTTTTTATTGTCTAGCTTATTTGTCTTTACCGCCTTTATTACTACCGCCGCTGTTGCCTCCACCACGATTACCGCTGTTCCCCTTATTGCCACCATTTCCTTTATTGCTGTTACCTTGACTGCTACTAGAGCTACTGCTTTCGCTGCGACTTGCTGCTTTCGCTTCTCTAGCCTCTTGCTTACTGATTTTCAGCTCTCCAGTACCGTTGCCAGGATTTGAGTATTTCGCATGCGCCGCAAGCTCTTCTTCGCTAACAAAGCCATCTTTATCTTTGTCAAAAGAAGCAAACGCGCTTATACCACTTTCGTTTTCAGTGTCGGCTTCATCCTCATCGCTACCTTCTTCCTCTTCAACAACCTCACCCTCAGCACCAAGCCGAAACGCGTTGAACTCGTCAGCGGATACTAGCCCATCACCATCGGTATCCATTTCTTCAATACTCGGCGGGGTTTTGGTTCGGTTATTGTCTTCGTCAACTTCTTCTTCCGCGTAGCTATGTACTGTAACCATTGCTAGGCCTGCAACTAGAAGTGTCATTAATTTGTTCATTGCCGCTCCTCCTTGTCCTTATAACAAGTGTAGCCCACTAACTTTCGGCCGATTAGCAACGACAAACTCCTACCATTCCAAGCAAGATAAGGTTATAAATAGCGAGTTCCTCCTAACCCCGTGACTTGTATGGATTACCTAGCCCTTTCACGCATCAGTTTGAAGCATTTGACTGCATTCCACGTCCTGCTAAGTACTTATAGTGTGACGACCACAGCCAGTATTTTGTGTGTTACTCCTTCGAGTATTAGTAAGACACTTGGGCAGTTACGCGAACAGATGAATGATGAGCTTTTCTATCGAGATGGCGCGCAATTAGTCCCTACCGCTTTTGCTCTTAGCATTGGTGCTGAAGTACATAAGATTTTATCGAGCATGAATGGCATTCTTCACCAAGGTGAATTCCAACCGAGTGATTTCACTGGTGAGATTTCTCTTTCAATGCGAGAAAGTACTTTTGAGCTGTTTGCAGACAAAATTGCCAGCATATCTCAGCAACTTAGCACCTCACGTGGGATTAAGGTTTACGCCAAAGAGCAAGCAAGCTTTGACGCACTAATAAGAGGTCAGGTCGACTTTATGATATTGCCTCACGATATCAGTCAGCCTCCGACTCGCAGTCGAGACTTGATGTGGAAGCAGATTGTATCTGACGAAATGGTCTGTTTAATGGTTAAAGATCACCCACTGGCTGAGAAGCAGCTATCCATTGATGATTACCTTGCCTATCCGCATATTGGCATTTTGGATAAAGATCTTGCCGAGCCTTACTTCGAGCTGAACCTCACGCAACAACATGGTTCGCGTAACGTTGTTATTTCAGTCGCTGACTTTGGCGCCGCCGCGGTGATGTGTCATCAAAGTGATTACCTGCTGACGTGTTCAAAAAGATGGGCTGAACAGTCAAGACAAGCAAAGGGATTGGTGAGTAAACCACTGCCTTTTGAATATGGCAAAGTCGGCTATAGCTTAGTGTGGAACCAAGCTAGCTTGAACGACCCTGCACTGCAGTGGCTGTATCAACAGTGGGCAGATTAAGTGTAAACTGAAGGTAGCTGGATCTTGTGCTCTACGTCTTGTGCCAATAGAGAATGGAATCGATTCATCTCTTGTTCTGAACACTTGTCCCACTCTAGTGCTTCGCCAACAACCCCATGATGTTGAAATGCGTTTAAACGAATTACTACCTCTTTAGGTAGCGATCGTATCAGTTTAATGATGCTGACTATTTCACTATCGAGATCGCTCTTGCTCGGAATGTGCAACAAGCGCAGTTCGTGCAACTTACCTAGCTTAGCCAAACTTTTTACCGATTCGATAACCCGATGATTGTTTTTACCCACCAGCCATTGGTGAGTTTCGCGCTGCCAAGATTTCAGATCGATCATTGCTCCATCAAGCACATGGTTCACTCGCTCCCAACCCGTTGGAGATAAGTCACCATTGCTATCGATAAAACACGTTAGGTGCTTTAGGCTTTCATCCGATTTTATTGCTTCAAACAATTGAATAATAAACGGAAGTTGTAATGTTGCCTCGCCGCCTGAAACCGTTATACCGCTAATAAATATACTGTGATGCTTTATCACCGCCACCATTTCAGACACCGTATATTGACTTATCTTCGGACTGGATTTATAGCGACATACCTCGATGCAGTTATCGCAATTGGTACAAGCTGATGCGTCCCAAATCACCTCTCCTTTTTCATTCAAACTCAGAGCACTGCTTGGGCATGACTCGACACAATCTCCGCAATGATTACAGTGATTGATCGTATGCGGGTTGTGGCAATTGCGGCAGTTAAAATTGCACCCTTGAAGAAAGATGACCAGACGATTGCCTGGTCCATCTACACAGGAAAAATTGAGAATTCGACTCACTTTAGCCTGTTTTTCTGGCAGCATAGTCATCGGTTTCTATTCGTAAACTGGTGAAGATTCCATACTCACTACACGCGGCGCTCTATCTAATATCCCTGTATTTTTGGCCGCTTCAGCACCTAAGAAGGTTGTATTCTTGCGCGAGCCCTCTTGTTCAAACTTATTGATATCAGAGAGTTTAATCATATAACCCGTTACACGAACTAAATCGTTCGATGCCACGTTGGCGGTAAACTCACGATAACCTAGGTTGAACGCACCTTTACACAAGTTAAACATCGCTTCTGGGTTTGATTTCACCGTTTCATCGATAGTCAGAATATCGCTGATTCCCGAGGTGTAGTATTTATGCTGCTGAGCAGTTGCTTGTACGTAGGTCACTGGATCTGGCTCAGTTCCATAAGGAATACGAACGCCCGGTGTCACATCTTCATCTAAGCTGATCCCACCTTGAGCATGAAGCAGCGCTTTACCATCCAAGCCGTATTTCACCGGCGTTGTATCAACGAGGTGCGCAAGCTTTTCTGAAATGGCTAATGCAAGACGATTCGCTTCTTCACTGTGCCCGTACTTACCCTGTTTACCTTCTTTTTCAAGTAGAGTATTGACCGCTTCAGCCATGCCATAGATACCAAACATTGGAGCAAAACGGCTCTCCTCAATCAGCCCTTCTGTGGTTAAAAAACCTTTAAAGAAGTTAGACTCTTCGTGCAAATGCGTGCTGCGTGCGTCCATCAGTTCTGCCATCATCTGACTATAATGAGGTAAAACAAAATCAAGGAAATGATTAATATCTTTGGCGTGAACCGCGACCTTTTTAAGGTTCATACGTACAAGCGTATTTGAACCACCCGCCAAAGGTAGTGAGTTATAACAACTCACAATACCAAACTGTTTATCACCATACGCCAATGCGTGCATCGGGTAGTTGGCAATATGAGGCTTACTACATTCGCAAATATTACTCGTCGCTTGTCTTAATAGATCATCAGGCGTTACTTCGGGGTCGTACATAAAGGTTAGGTTTGGCGCAATCTGTTTAAGCTCCGCATCAACACGCAAAATAGTACGGCAAATAACGTTGTCAGTTGGACCAATATTCACGTGCATGAACGCATCAGGCAATGTGCGATCAAGCATGACCCAAAAACGCTTCAACTTGGTATAGATTTGCTGTTCATCGAGATCACCCACGTATGGTAAAAGCACGTCATCCAATTGCCCCAAATAAACAGGAATATTGGTCACTGAAGGAACATGATGGTAGATGATGGTTAGTAGGTTTAGTGCATCATCGAAATCTGTTGCGGCATCAAGTTCAAGGTAAGCTGAACCTTGCTTTAGGAACTTAGCGTAATCAGGCAACACATAACGCGGTTTAAATGGTGCATGCCCTTCAAACATGTCGCATAACACCCCCTCTTCCAGCGCTTGGGCAACATCTGTCGAAACCTGCATGTAAGGTAAACTGGCTTCGGCCTCTAGAGCCAAAAACTGGTTTTTCTGTTTAGGGGATAAGGTCGCATCGGTAACAATTTTTGATATGCGCTGTTGAAAAGCAATGTGGCAGTCAGACATGGAGATATTCCTTATTATTTTTAAGGATTTTATCTAACCTTACCCGTGTCCACTATTGAAAATACGTTCAGCTATAGTTTCCATTTTGGAAATATAAGGCTCAAAAAAAGCCTCGATAATTCGAGGCTTTTTATTCATTCGAGTTAACGCTGATTATAACTTAAAGCGTTGAATCTCTTGCTCTAGTTCATGAGAAAGCTCCGACAGCTTAGCTGCTTGATCCGCCGCATCATGCGCTTCATCGGCTAGCTCATTCGAAACATCGCGAATACCCACTGTATTGCGAGTAATTTCAGATGTCACCGACGCTTGCTCTTCGGCTGCAGAAGCAATCTGGGTTGCCATGTCACTAATACGTTCAACAGCCGTTTGGATTTGCGTTAGGCTCACTGCAGCTGAATCTGCGTCTGTTACGCTGGTATCCGCTAGCTGACGGCTATCGCCCATAATGCTTACCGCTTTGCCCGTCGTACCCTGCAAAGTTTCAATCATCTGCTGGATCTCTTGCGTTGACGCATGAGTACGCTGACTCAATACGCGAACTTCGTCTGCAACAACTGCGAAACCACGTCCTTGCTCACCCGCACGAGCCGCTTCGATTGCTGCGTTAAGTGCGAGTAAGTTCGTTTGCTCGGCGATGTCTTGGATCGTAGAAAGAATCGTGTTGATACTATTTCCGTGCACTTCCAGCTCTTGAATGACTTCAGTCGCTACTTGTACTTCCGTCGCTAAGTTTTGGATAGAGCTTTGGGTTTGTACTACTTGCTCACCGCCATGCACACATGCAGTCACCGCTTCAGAAGAGTTCTGAGCTGTGTTATCCGCGTTGCCTGCGATTTCTTGAGTTGCAGCGGCCATCTCATTGATCGCGGTAGCAACCATATTGATTTCGTCTTGCTGAAGACGAATGCGCGCACTACGCTCTTCTGCTTGTTGAGCCGTTTGTTTTGACTGCTCAGACAAAGAGGCAGAAACCACACTTAGCTTCGTCACCATCTCGTGCATATTGCCAACAAAAGTATTGAAGTTTGTCGCTAGTTGACCCACTTCATCATCACTACGTGGTTCTAAACGCTGAGTTAGATCGCCTTCACCTGATGCAATTTCTTCTAGAGCATCAGACACTCGAACTAGGTCGCGGAACAAGAAGTTCACTAACCACGAAACAACCGCGATAACAATCAGTGTGATTACGATAGCGGTAATGATAAGGCTTTGTAGAAGCTCTGTATGTGCCGCTTCTTCTGTAGCGCGGTCCATTTCAATCGCGAAGATCCAGTCAGTGCCTTCGATCTTGCTGAAGAAGTAAAGTTTTTCTTTGCCACCACGTTCAATGATCTCGATTGAACCACTGTTTGCTGCATCTTCGATAGCATTTAGGTTCAACTTCTTCGACAACGTTGTTACCGGCTTAAGCGAAAGCGCCTTATCAGGATGCGCTAAGAAAGTACCATCTTGGGTATCAATCAACATTGCGTAAGCGTTGTCGCCTGCGTCTAGGCTGATCACATCGTTGATTAGCTGGTCGATCAATACGTCAGCACCCACAACACCAACAAATTGGCCATTGCGACGCACTGGTTCAGCGATGGTCACCAATAATGCATTAGTGATGGCATCTTTATACGCTGTCGTTACGATCTGCTTGCCCGCTTTATTCGCATCGATATACCAAGGACGTAAGCGTGGGTCATAATCCGCTCGGTTACGCTCAGGGTGAGAACGGTACATACCACCTTCTGGAGTACCTAGGAAGATGTCGTCAAAGCCGCCAGCTTTACGTGCTTGTTGAAGGAATGGAACTACATCCATCTCTTCGCTGTAATCATTGAATGCGGTTGCGATATTTTTACGGATCTCGATCCAGTCAGAAATACCTTCAGATGCTGCGGTCGCTAGGCTCTCCGCTCGTGAGTAAACACCATTACGTGTTTGTTGAAAAAGTTGGTCAGCAGATAGCCAAGTTAATGCGCTCGCCATTAGCACCACAGCTAACAAGCTTGCGCCAATCAGTTTCTGTTTCAAAGAAATTTTCATAGTGTCAGTAAAAGGTTTGGGAACAGTTAGGGAGCGGTGAGTTTACAAGTAAGAAAACACTTACGCACGAAAAATCGACTGTTTTTCGAAAATTTGATAGGTACTTGTATTTGTGGCATTTTTATGGCGTCAAGGGCCTGACCCTTACTACGAATTAATTCATCGCCACGCGCAAAAAGTGACGATAAATTAGGGAGAATTATCGATTAAACAACTGTACAAATTCTGAAGGTAAGATCGGTTTAGAAAACAGATAGCCTTGGTATTGGTGGCAATTTTCACGGTTTAGCAACTCTAATTGCTCACTATGTTCGACCCCTTCAGCAATGACGGTCTTACCAAGGTTGTGTGCCATCTGAATAATGGTTCTGACGATCATATGATCGGTGGCCTCTGCCACACAGTCATCAATAAACAACTTATCAATCTTAATCGTATCGATTGGTAACTGCTTAAGATAGTTTAATGATGAGTATTCAACGCCAAAGTCGTCTATCGCAATAGAGACTCCAATCTCTTGCAGCTTTTGACAGGTATCAGCAACGCGTGAGTACTTATCCATCATTGCTGTCTCTGTAATTTCAATTTGCAAACACCGAGAAGGAAGTTGAAATCTATTCAATGTTTCAGCAATAAACGGATAGATATCATCATGGGCAAATTGGACACTTGAGACATTGACTGAGATACATATCTCATAGCCCTGTTTGCGCCATTCACTCGATTGTTTAATCGCTTGTTCAATGACCCAACGACCAATTGGGATAATCTGGGCCGTTTTTTCGGCTACACCGATAAAATCACAAGGCGGCACAAAACCTAAGTCTGGGTGCTCCCAGCGCAACAACGCTTCTGCTCCCACTATATCTTGAGTATTGATATCCACTTTTGGTTGATAGACCAAGTACATCTGTCGATTATCAAGAGCACCTTTTAGCTCAGTTTCCACTTGGTGATCATGAATGGTTTCATTCATCAACTCATCGTCATACCATTGGATAACGCCGTCACCTTTGCGCTTACTCTTCGCCAGAGCAACATCGACATTCTTACCCCATACCTCAATATTGTTTTGCGCATCACTCAGCATCGCAATACCCGCATAGTATCTTAGTCGATGGGATGTGTTCCTAATTTGACAAACACTATCGTAGTTGGCCTCTAGCCCTTCAATCAGATTATTAATATCACTTCGATTATCATCGGTACATTTGATTAGCGCGATGAGGTCATCACCACCTAGGCGATACAACTGGGTCTGCTCCCCAAGTAACTGCTTCATCAAACGAGAAAAGCTGAGTAATAGCGCGTCGCCATAACCATAACCTAGCTCGTCATTAACCTTTTTAAGATTATCTAACCCAATCTGCAAAACGGCGTAATCAACTGTGTCACTGACTTTTAATTCATTAACGACATTAAAAAAGGCTTTCCGGTTCGGGAGCTTGGTAAGGTAGTCCGTCAGACTAGCTTCTTTATATAAGTTGGATTGCTTTTCAGACTTCTGCTGAAAATAAGTCATGATGGTGGCGAATATCGTAATAAATGCCACTTCTATAGCATCTTCTATAAACTCATCAAACTCTTCGGCTGGTAAGTCGACCCAATAGCTCACGATTAACACTGCCCCTATAGCAATTGGCCATAGTGATCCTGGAAAAAGTATGATGTAACACAGCGGGAGCCCAATAAATGCTTCTTCAATAGCATCGAGTTCTAGCGGTTCAACAAACCCACCTCCAAACAAGACGATAAGAGAAATGATGGATGCGCCGACTTTAATGCGAAAATTATTAGAGAAGTAAGCGACAAGCATCGAGACGGGAAACAGTAGGTAAAACCAACTGACTATTTGATGCTCGGTAATCAGAGTATAGGAAATCAGATAGACGGCGATTAAGTAGACCCCAGTCAATATATACGTGATGACTTGGTTATTGGCCACTTGTGACACGCTACCCTTCCTTTTATGCATAGAACATCCTGCTTTCTGTACTTATTCGCTCACTCCATAATAATACGAAACCACTCATTACAGAACACCGTTTTCTTGATAGTGATCCCATTTATTTTGTTATACCTATGCAAACTCAAAATTCGTTGTTCTAAAAGTGCTCTTTTAAATTTAGTCAAAAAAAATGCCGAACATAAAGTTCGGCATTTATAAATTAGAGCGAAGTATTATTCTTGAGAGTCTTCATCACTTTGCGCTGGAGCTTCTGACTCTTCAGAAGCATTCACTACCTCTTCCGATTCTTCACCTTCAACTAACTCAGCTTCTTCAACTTCATCAATGCGTTGTAGACCAACAACATTCTCATCTTCAGCAGTACGGATTAGCGTTACACCTTGTGTATTACGACCCACTTGGCTTACTTCCGCTACACGAGTACGAACTAGAGTACCAGCGTCGGTGATCATCATCATCTCGTCGCCTTCTTCTACTTGTACCGCACCAACTACTGGACCATTACGATCAGAGACCTTGATAGATACAACGCCTTGTGTCGCACGACCTTTAGTTGGGTACTCTGCAAGCTCAGTACGCTTACCGTAACCATTTTGCGTCACTGTTAGGATATCGCCTTCGTTTGAAGGAACGATTAGAGACACAACTTGGTCATCATCCGCTAACTTCATACCACGAACACCCGCCGCAGTACGACCCATAGCACGTACTTTATCTTCACTGAAGCGTACAACTTTACCTGCTTTAGAGAACAGCATGATATCGCTGTCACCGTTAGTGATATCAACACCAATCAGTGAGTCTTCATCACGTAGGTTAACGGCAATTAGACCGTTTGCACGTACGTTCGCGAATTGATCTAGAGACGTCTTCTTAACTGTCCCGTCACCTGTAGCCATGAAGATGAACTTCTCAGGTGAGAACTCATCTACTGGTAGGATCGCTGTAATACGCTCGCCTTCTTCTAGAGGAAGAATGTTGACGATTGGCTTACCACGAGCAGTACGACTTGCTAATGGTAATTGATACACTTTCAGACGGTATGTCTTACCGCGAGTTGAGAAACATAAGATGTTGTCGTGAGTATTCGCAACAAGCAAGCGCTCGATGTAATCCTCTTCTTTCATCTTAGTTGCACTCTTACCTTTACCACCACGACGCTGTGCTTCGTAATCGCTTAGGATTTGGTACTTAACGTAACCTTCATGAGATAGCGTCACAACAACGTCTTCACGTGCAATCAGCTCTTCCATATCAATATCATGGCTTGCTGCAGTGATTTCAGTACGGCGAACATCACCAAATGCATCACGAACTGTTTCTAGCTCTTCACGAATCACTTCCATCAGACGCTCAGTGCTTGCAAGAATATGCATTAGCTCTTTGATTTCGTCCAATAACACTTTGTATTCGTCAAGGATCTTCTCGTGCTCTAGGCCCGTTAATTTGTGTAGGCGTAGATCAAGAATCGCTTGTGCTTGTGTCTCAGTCAGGTAGTACTGACCGTCACGGATACCGTACTGCTCTTCCAACCAATCTGGACGAGCCGCATCAGTACCAGCACTTTCAAGCATTGCAGCAACGTTACCAAGATCCCAACCACGAGCAACTAAGCCAGCTTTTGCTTCAGCAGGCGTTGCTGCGTTACGAATCAGTTCGATGATCTCATCAATGTTCGCAAGTGCAAGTGCTAGAGCTTCAAGGATATGTGCACGATCGCGCGCTTTCTTAAGTTCGAAGATAGTACGACGTGTTACCACTTCACGGCGGTGATCAACGAAGCACTTCAACATATCTTTTAGGTTGAATAGCTGAGGCTGACCATTGTTCAGTGCAACCATGTTGATGCCGAAAGTCGTTTGCAGTTGAGTTTGTGCGTATAGGTTGTTTAGAACCACTTCGCCCACTGCATCACGCTTACATTCAATAACAATACGCATACCGTCTTTATCTGACTCATCGCGTAGTGCACTGATGCCTTCTACTTTCTTATCTTTAACCAGTTCAGCAATTTTCTCGATTAGACGAGCTTTGTTAACTTGGTAAGGAATCTCAGTAACAATAATGGTTTCTTTGCCATTCTTGTCAGCTTCTACTTCCGCTTTAGAGCGCATGTAGATTTTACCGCGGCCAGTTTTGTACGCGTCTACGATGCCTTTACGACCGCTGATCAGCGCTGCCGTTGGGAAGTCAGGACCAGGAATGTAGTCCATAAGCTCATCAATAGTGATTTCTTCATTATTGATGTACGCAAGACAGCCATCAATCACTTCGCCAAGGTTATGTGGCGGGATGTTGGTTGCCATACCTACCGCGATACCCGAAGCACCGTTAACCAGTAGGTTAGGAATTTTCGTTGGAAGAACTGCTGGGATTTGTTCAGTACCGTCGTAGTTAGGTACGTAATCAACAGTTTCTTTATCTAGATCAGCCAAAAGTTCGTGGGCGATTTTCGCCATGCGAACTTCGGTGTAACGCATTGCTGCCGCTGAGTCACCATCGATCGAACCGAAGTTACCTTGACCGTCGACCAGCATGTAGCGTAACGAGAAAGGCTGAGCCATACGTACGATAGTATCGTATACAGCGCTATCACCGTGTGGGTGATATTTACCAATTACGTCGCCAACAACACGGGCAGATTTTTTATATGGTTTATTCCAATCATTACCTAGTACATTCATCGCGAACAAAACGCGGCGGTGTACAGGCTTTAGGCCATCACGCACATCTGGAAGAGCACGACCAACGATTACTGACATCGCATAGTCTAGGTATGAACCTCGAAGCTCATCTTCAATGTTTACGGGCGTGATCTCTTTCGCTAGATCGCTCATAGAGCCATTATCCCTCTATTTATAGATCGTATGTACAATACGCTTAAGGTGCAAAAATATAACATACAATTCAGTAGTTCGGCATCACTTTCCCTCTCCTTTTATAAGGTTGTGAGCTTGGTTGTGAATCAAGTGCCGAGAAATTGCACACTCTAATTTTATCTTGCTGAAAAATGGTTATATTTTACCCGCTTCTAGAGAAAAGTGATCCTCTCTATGGAGTGTTATGCTTGAACGGGTATAATGCGTTCAATTCAAGGATGCAGGTTAATAAATAGAGTTGTTATGACCCAATCACAAAATGTCGACCCTAACGAAATTAAAAAGTTTGAAGATATGGCTTCCCGCTGGTGGGATCTTGAAGGTGAATTTAAGCCTCTTCACCAAATCAACCCTCTTCGTCTCAACTACGTTTTAGACAATGCTGACGGGTTATTTGGTAAAACGGTTCTTGATGTTGGCTGTGGCGGTGGAATCTTAGCGGAAAGCATGGCTAAAGAAGGCGCTACGGTTACGGGACTAGATATGGGCAAAGAGCCACTAGAAGTCGCTCGCCTTCATGCTCTTGAAACAGGAACCAAGCTGACTTACATCCAAAGCACAATTGAAGATCACGCGGTTGACAACGCGGGTAAATATGACGTGGTGACTTGCATGGAAATGCTAGAACACGTTCCTGATCCCCTATCGGTGATCAAATCATGCGCAGCATTAGTTAAGCCAGGTGGTCACGTTTTCTTTTCAACGCTGAACCGCAACTTAAAATCCTATCTGTTCGCTATTGTTGGTGCAGAGAAACTGCTGAAGATCGTTCCTGAAGGCACTCATGATCATGATAAATTCATTCGCCCAGCAGAACTTATCAAAATGATTGACCACACTGATTTAACAGAGACGGGGATTACAGGCCTTCATTACAACCCTCTTACAGACACCTATAAGCTTGGTAGCAATGTTGACGTGAACTATATCGTCCACACTCAAAAGTTTTAACAACTTTCACATACCATATATTGTGTTTATTTCTCAGGCGATGACGTAGTGTCATCGCCTTTTTTAATCATTTTTTCATCAATTTTTGCGTGTTTGATTCCAATTTAATCGACTCCTTTTTCGCTCCGAAATTTGTTCAAAGATCAAGGGATTTTTTTTTGTTTGTGGTTACTTATAAACCACACTGGAGATGGTAATTTTGTCCATTATTGCCAGCCCTAACGCCATCAGTTAGTAGCCACTAACTGTTTTTTTTGTTTTTGTCAGTTATCCACAAGTCATCCCAGATCTGCTCCTTGAAATATACGATTGATAGCACTATCTTGTAATCCGCAAACAGATACACCCCTATATGTTGTGTTTGCTACTACAATATATAGATAGATTTTGATCACAAAGCCGGCACAAGTTTTACAAGAATTACACAAAAATGCGGCTTTTATCAGTTTTGTTAGGGAAATGAAGCAGAATGAACCAACAACTTACCGTTACTAAACGTAACGGCCGTAAAGAAAGCATTGATCTAGAGAAGATCCATCGCGTTATCACTTGGGCTGCTGAAGGCCTAGATAACGTTTCAGTCTCGCAAGTAGAACTACGCGCTCACATTCAGTTCTACGATGGCATCACGACCTCTGATATTCATGAAACAATCATCAAGTCTGCAGCAGACCTGATCTCTGAAGAGACGCCAGATTACCAATACCTAGCGGCTCGCCTAGCAGTATTCCACCTACGTAAGAAAGCGTATGGCCAGTACGAGCCACCAACGCTGCACGATCACGTTGCACGTATGGTTGATATGGGTAAGTACGATCAGCACATTCTTGAAGACTACACTAAAGCTGAGTTAGATGAGCTAGATGCATATCTTGACCACAAGCGCGATCTAAACTTCTCTTACGCAGCTGTAAAACAGCTTGAAGGTAAGTACTTCGTTCAAAACCGTGTATCTGGTGAAATTTACGAAAGTGCTCAGTTCCTATACATTCTGGTTTCTGCTTGTCTGTTCGCAAAATATCCGAAAGAGACGCGCCTTGAGTACATCAAGCGTTTCTACGATGCAACGTCGACATTCAAGATCTCTCTACCTACACCGATCATGTCTGGTGTACGTACCCCTACTCGTCAGTTCAGTTCATGTGTACTTATCGAGTGTGGTGACAGCCTTGATTCAATCAACGCAACAGCAAGCTCTATTGTACGTTACGTATCTCAACGCGCTGGTATCGGTATCAACGCTGGTCGTATTCGCGCTTTAGGCTCAGAAATCCGTGGTGGTGAAGCATTCCATACAGGTTGTATCCCATTCTACAAATACTTCCAGACAGCAGTAAAATGTTGTTCTCAAGGCGGTGTTCGTGGTGGCGCAGCAACAGTATTCTACCCACTATGGCACGGTGAATCTCAAGCGCTCATGGTTCTTAAGAACAACCGTGGTGTTGAAGAGAACCGTGTACGTCACATGGATTACGGCGTTCAGCTTAACCGCTTGATGTACCAACGTTTGGTTGAGGGTGGCAACATCACTCTGTTCTCACCTTCTGACGTACCTGGCCTATACGATGCGTTCTTCGAGAACCAAGACGAGTTCGAACGCCTATACGTGAAATACGAGAACGATCCTTCTGTTAAGAAAGAAACCGTTAAAGCGATCGAGATGTTCTCTATCTTGATGCAAGAGCGTGCTTCTACAGGTCGTATCTACATTCAAAACGTTGACCACTGTAACACTCACAGTCCATTTGACTCAGAGGTTGCGCCTGTGCGTCAATCGAACCTATGTCTAGAGATCGCACTGCCGACTAAACCTCTGACAAATGTAGAAGATGATTCAGGTGAGATTGCACTATGTACGCTTTCTGCGTTTAACCTTGGTGCGATTAAGTCACTAGACGATTTCGAAGAGCTTTCTGAACTGGTAGTACGTGCACTAGATGCGCTGCTTGATTACCAAGACTACCCTCTTCCGGCTGCATACAAGTCAACAATGAACCGCCGTACTCTAGGTGTTGGTGTGATTAACTACGCTTACTACCTAGCGAAGAACGGTGTTAAGTACTCTGATGGCAGTGCAAACGGCCTAACTCACCGTACATTTGAAGCGATTCAGTACTACTTACTTAAAGCGTCAGTTGCGCTTGCGAAAGAACAAGGCAAATGCCCATCTTTCCACGAGACAAACTACGCGAAAGGTCTACTACCAATCGATACGTATAAGAAAGATATCGATTTAGTATGTGATGAGCAGCTGCATTACGACTGGGATGGTTTACGTGAAGAGATCGTGACTCACGGTCTGCGCAACTCAACACTGACAGCGCTAATGCCTTCTGAGACATCATCGCAGATCTCTAACGCGACAAATGGTATTGAACCACCACGTGGTTACGTATCAGTTAAGGCTTCTAAAGATGGTATCTTGAAGCAGGTTGTACCAGAATTTACTGAGTACAAAGATAACTATGAATTGCTTTGGAACATCGGTTCTAATGACGGTTATCTGCACCTAGTTGGCATCATGCAGAAGTTCGTTGACCAAGCTATTTCAGCGAACACGAACTATGACCCAACTCGTTTCGAAAGCGGTAAAGTACCGATGAAGAAACTGCTGCAAGATCTTCTAACAGCGTACAAATATGGTGTTAAAACGCTTTACTACCATAACACTCGTGATGGTGCGAGCGATGACCAGAAAGACGCTGTGCAACCACAAGACGACGATTGTGCGGGCGGCGGTTGTAAGATTTAACCCATAATCCCCCAGTTGGGATTATTAGGCTTAACAAATATATTCGCCCCTCGGCTTGAGGGGCATAAAAGGAATTGAGGCATCATGGCTTACAGTACTTTTAACCGAACTAAGAACGACCAGTTAAAAGAACCTATGTTCTTAGGTCAATCGGTAAACGTTGCACGTTACGATCAACAAAAATTTGAAATTTTCGAAAAATTAATCGAGAAGCAACTGTCTTTCTTCTGGCGTCCAGAAGAAGTGGATGTATCGAGCGATCGTATCGACTACAACAAGCTACCAGACCACGAAAAACACATTTTCATCTCAAACCTGAAGTACCAAACGCTACTGGATTCTATCCAGGGTCGTAGCCCTAACGTTGCGCTATTGCCATTGGTTTCTCTACCAGAAGTAGAGACATGGATTGAGACTTGGTCTTTCTCTGAAACTATCCACTCGCGCTCATACACTCACATCATCCGTAACATCGTTAATGATCCGGGTCTTGTGTTTGATGACATCGTAGAAAATGAGCACATTTTAAAGCGTGCTAAAGATATTTCTCGCTACTACGATGACTTGATCCAACTGACTAACGACTACCACCGTTACGGTGAAGGCAAACATACAATCAACGGCGAAGAAGTGACTATCACTCTTCATGACCTGAAGAAAAAGCTGTATGTCTGTCTAATGTCAGTGAACGCACTAGAAGCGATCCGTTTCTACGTAAGTTTCGCTTGTTCGTTTGCATTTGCTGAACGTGAGCTGATGGAAGGTAACGCAAAAATCATCAAGCTAATTGCTCGTGATGAAGCGCTACACCTAACGGGTACTCAGCACATGATCAACCTGCTTCGTAACGGTCAAGATGACTTCTCATTCATGCAAATCGCAGAAGAATGTAAGCAAGAGTGTTTCGACCTATTCAAAGAAGCTGCTGAGCAAGAAAAAGAGTGGGCAGAATACCTATTTAAAGATGGCTCAATGATCGGTCTGAACAAAGACATTCTTTGCCAGTACGTTGAGTACATTACCAACATCCGCATGCAGGCTGTTGGCCTTGGCGCAGCTTACCCAGAAGCTACATCGAACCCAATTCCATGGATCAACGCTTGGTTATCTTCTGATAACGTTCAGGTTGCTCCTCAGGAAGCAGAGATTTCATCTTACCTAGTTGGTCAGATTGATAGTGATGTTCGTGCGGATGACTTTAAGGACTTCGAACTGTAATGCCAACAATCAAAATCAACGGGATGACTCCTATTCAGTCTCACCCTTCGAATACCATTTTAGAAACAATGGAAAACGCAGGTGTAGAGCCAGAATACAATTGCCGAGATGGACACTGCGGCGCTTGTCGCTGTAAGTTGATCTCAGGTGAAGTGGAATACGTTGGTTTTGCTATGGCTTACACCGAAGAGCGCGAAATTTTACCGTGCATCTGCAAAGCGAAGTCTGATATCGAGATTGAAGGTGTTCACTATGCGCTAAAAGAAAAACGCGCATAGTACATTTTTAGTCATCAAAAAAAGCCCTTTAGTTCATCACTAAAGGGCTTTTTGTATATAAAGAATAAGGTGTGCAAGCGAGCAACTCGAGTTCAGACAAGAATGGTGAAGTGCATAACTATACAAATTATAAAAGACTAAGGTTCGCGTTAACCTTTATGCATTTAATTTAGCTGGCTCACGTGACAAAAATGCATCAGCGGTCAGCATAGACACCGCTTTATCACCGATCTCTCTACCATCATCATCAAAAAGCGAAAGATGATAACCTAAGCTATCTCCAACGATTTTTTCTTTTGGTGCTTGTCGCCACAAAGAGATTACATCTTGACGTTCATCCTTAAGTGCTTCACCCAAAATAACTTTTTGACTAGCAACTTGGTACCATACAAGGATTTTTGACTGACTAAACATACTAACCCCTCCGTGAAAATAGCAATTCGAGTAATCAGTTTATCCTCTTCTCCAACAAAAATAAGTACCAAAAGTGAGACAATTTTGGCTTCTATTTAAAATCATTGAGTTAAGCCATATATGAATACGCTATAAAAAAATATTTAACTGATGAATATGAAATATCAAGTGCATTCATTTGCTTATTACAGAATGCCAACCCACGCGGAATTGACAAATATAAATAGTCAGATCATTGAATTATTATGCGCCAATTATACTTCGTGGAATAAACATCTCTTTTTCGCGAGTTAATGAGCTGTAGTTTGCAAACATAGGCTTAGTGCTCAAGTAACGTCTAAGCATATCCGCCGCAATCGTGGTGATCACAAGAGTGCGCTCTTTGCGCGAGTAGTCACGATTAAATGTGAGCGTCTGTCCCCACTCCCCTTCAGGTGTCGCCAAGGCAACTGAAAATGTCTTATTGACCACCTTCCCTGTCACTATGGCAATATCAGTGGCGCACTTCTCTTTAGTCGCCCCAACTAACGCGAGTACCGAGGCTAACGCATCTTCACTGCCTTCCGCTAAAGCGACTTTTTCACCCAGTACCCAGCCGTGACCGCAATACTCTGCTGCACCTTCATTAGACTGAACCCACTGAGATAGCGCGCCATAGGTTGATTGTTCCGCGGTCGAGATTGATTGCTGCTTCTCTAAAATCAAATGGGCAACGTGATCTCGCATAGACTCATCAATGCTCACAACATTGGCTTCCACTAAGCTGAAAATCATTTGAAGCAGCTTTACACGTCTCTCTAGATCTTCTTTTGGCCCAAACAGCTTAACCTCAATATAAGGAAGGTATGAGCGATAACCTAAGCTATACCCTTCAGGAAGCTGCATTTTATCGAGCTTATCTGACAGCGCCGACTCCGAAGTACCAAAGGTGTAGAGCTTGCTACACTCATGACCAATGATGTCTGGGTAACAACGCTTAATATCTGGCAGAATTTGCTGTTCTACCATTAACTTAAATTCACTCGGCACACCTGGCGTAAAATAGAAATCACAGTCATTAAAGGTGACCTTGAAGCCACAAGCCGTACCTATTGGGTTATCAAGTAATTGCGACCCTTTCGGCAGCATCGCTTGCTTGATATTACTTTCTGGCATTGTAACTCCCCTAGCAGCAAAAAATTGCTCCAAGCGAGCCTGCCATTCTGGGAAAAGAGTCAGTTCCGTTTCTGCAGCGACAGCCGCCGCCTCAGAACTCAGGTCGTCAGCCGTTGGCCCTAAGCCACCATTGACCACAACGACGTCACAATTAAAGCTCAGCATCATCAGTTCTTCGACTAGCGAAGGCATTTCATCGCCTACCGTCGAACGCTTGGTCACGCTGTAACCATGCTCAAAGAAACGTTGAGACAGCCAAGCGGCATTGGTATCAACAATATCTCCGTGGAGGACCTCTTCCCCAGTGCTTAGCATTGCAATTTTCAACATCGTTTATCCTTAGTGGGAAATGTCACACATTTGATGAGTTTACCGTTAATTCCTATGGCAATCCGGTAAAAAACGTCTAAGTTTCTAATTTAGAACAAATACTGGTTCCCATTACTCTGACTTTAATAGATAATTGTGAACCCGATCATTAAAAAATAATAACTGTGGAGTTTTCCGTGTTTAAAAAAAGCATCGCCGCTTTATTGATGTCAGCATCTGCATGTGCCAACGCCAATATCTTTGACTCAAATCAGCATATTGAATTTTCGTACACTGTAGACCAAGCTGAGTTCGACACGCTCTCTTACAACTCTTATCAGTACACCTCTCAAGACCCGTATTCATTAAGCCTTACTGAAGACAACTTAAAGCTAGAAGACCCAGGTTTACCAAAATACCTTACAGCTTCAAGTGAAAAAGATTGGGATTACTTAATGGGCCAGACTTACACCATTCTTGGTTTGAGTGTAGCGACCGTAGGTTTAATGACTCTACTACCAGAATCAATCACTAAGTGGGATGAGGAAGATCGTAACTTAAGCGGCTTAGGCTCAAAATGGAAGGACAACGTCACTTCAGGCCCAGTTTGGGACCGTGATGAGCACTTCTTAAACTACGTTATGCACCCATACTTTGGTGGTGTTTACTATACCGCTGCGCGCCATGCTGGTTTTAATGAGTTTGAGTCTTTCCTTTACTCTGCCACTATGTCGACTTTCTTCTGGGAATACGGTGTAGAAGCTTTCGCTGAAGTACCATCTTGGCAAGATATCTTCATTACTCCGTTCTTCGGTGCGGTTGTCGGTGAAATGATGTTTGAAGCTGAGCAAGACATCGTCGCTTCCGGTGGCGAAGTCATGGGCTCTGAAACCATGGGTGGCGTAACTCTGTTCTTCCTGAACCCAGTAGGCCACATTCATGGCTGGGTAAGTGATGCTTGGGGCGGCAGTGCAGAATTCCAATACAGCAGTACTCCATGGTTCGGTAACCAAGACGCCGCGCAATTCGCGATGGACGCAGGCGCAAGCTATGACAACGTATTCTACGGCGTCGAAATGAAGATCAGCTTCTAACACGCTCACGTTATTTGAAAAAGCGACGTTCATACGTCGTTTTTTTTGTGCTCTCCTTAAAATAACCGTAATACCAACAATAGATTAGGGCCAAAAGTTGACCTGGCTCAAACCTAAATCCCCAGAGCTTCCTAAACTGATTTTAGGCACCGATTCGTCTTTCATCGCTGTAGAGATTGAATAGTCATGCCTTACTCAGCGCTAGGAGGCCCAATATGAACAGCACATTCATTGTAAATTTTGTCGGTAAAGCAACCCCAGCAACCATCAAGCAACTTGCTGCCATTACACATGAAAACGATGGCAAATGGCTTATTAGTAAAGTCAACTTCATCGAAGATCAGGTTGCAGCAGTTATTAAAGTCGAGTTGCCTGCTGATAACGTTCAATTAGTAAAAGATGCATTTTCTTCCCATCCAGATTTGCTGGTGCAGATTACAGACTCTGATCTGCATAGCCACAGTGCAGATACCATTTACCAGTTACGACTCGACTCCAACGACCGAGCGGGTATCGTAAATGAAATTACTCACGTACTGGATGGACAAGGCATTGGCATCTTAGATATGGACTGCCAACGCGTCTTCATTGCGGGTGGTGGTGGCGTTAGCTCTAGCTTGTTTACGGCCAACATCGCAATGCGCCTCCCGACGGAAGTATTAATCGACGATGTCGCCAAAGAGTTAGAAGCTCTGAGTGAAGATACACGCGTGATGGTTGAAGCTTAGCCAATATACAGCCATCAGTATCTCTATTGATGGCTGTTTACTCTTATCTGTTCAATTACTCCTTAACAGTTGCTACTCTCATACTAGTCAGTCAACCTTTGCAAGGCATCCGCATTGAACGCAACGAAAACACTTACTTTTGCTAGCGCCAACTTGTTCAATTTCCTTAAACCACCCGACGCTTTTTATGAGTTCTCTAATATCTATGATCTGCAAGATTGGCAAGCTAAGTGCCAGTGGACAAAGTCTCAAATCACGAAGCTAAATGCCGATATCATTGGCCTTCAAGAAGTCTTTAGTATCGAGGCCACACAACAGCTTCTCGCGGAATCTGGTTTCCCCTATTTCGTTACTGTCGATACGCCAAAATCAGAAAATGATTATATTTATTCTCGCCCCGTCGTCGCTCTTGCGTCGAAGTATCCGATCAATCACGCAGAGGCCGTCAAACCTTTAAACGAGTGGGCTAAAGCCTATCAAGTCAAGTTACCTGAATTTAGTCGCAAACCTATCTACGCCGTTATCAAAGTGCCAACTATTGGCGAAGTGTCTGTGTATGTGTGTCACTTGAAATCTCAACGTGCCACTGAACCTGCAATGCAAGGCGAGACAAGTCAGCTCCTTGGCCAGTGGCTATCAAGTCAACTAAGAGGCTGGGAAGCGGTGATGCTTAAACTGTATATGGACAAGCAGTATCAGAAGTCACCAATGCCGACAGCTTTGCTAGGGGACATGAACCAACCCCTTACTAGCGATATCACAGGGTTACTTACTCAACAAGCAGACAATGAAGGCGAAGCTTTGGTTTTAACCGATAGCTGGCATGCTTACAAAGATGCGGACTCTTCCCCTGCCCGCGCAGCTACTCATTACCACTTTTCACAAGGAAACGTGCTCGATTACGTTATCCTCTCTCAAGAGTTTCAGCCTGACTCCCAACGCTCTATTGCAGAAGTAATCAGCTATCTTGTTCAAGATCAGCACCTGATTAATCCAATTTATGATCGCGATAAACAGGCGAGTGACCACGCTTTTGTCGCGGTAGAGACTCAGTTCTTAGTTTGACAACAAGTACTAAGGAAGACATCGCGAATTTGCTATGGCAACACCAAAAATAAAAAACCTCGCACTTGGCGAGGTTCTTATTCTTTATTAGCAACTTACTCAACTGACCACTGTGACAGTGAACGTTTAAAGTCTGAATAGTCGAATTCGTTTAGCTTCTGTATATCACCATTTGAGCGCTCACAGTAGACCGATGGCATGCGTAATCCGTTAAACCAATTGAGCTTAACCATGGTGTAACCTGCACTATCGAGAATATGTAAGCGCTGACCAATTTTTAGAGGCGCTTCAAACTTTGCTTCGCAGAACTGGTCACCAGCAAGACAAGAACACGAACCAATCACGTAGTCGTGCTCACCATTTTCTGATGCTTCTAAGATTGATGCTGGCTCGTTGTAAATCAGCGTATCTAGACGATGCGCTTCTGTCGCTGAGTCAACAATCGCTGTTTTCTTCACGTTCTCAACAATATCAACAACCGTCACCACAAGGTCAGTTGTCTTAGTGATGATCGCTTCACCCGGCTCTAAGTACATTTGAACACCGTGTTTCTCAGAGAATGCTTTAAGCGCAAGACCGAGTTTGTCGATGTCATAGCCCGGCCATGTAAAGAACACACCACCGCCCATACTCACCCAATCTAGCTTATCGAGATACTCACCAAACTGCTCAGAGATTGAATCTAACAAGCCGATAAATGCATCCACATCTTTGTTTTCACAGTTCATGTGGAACATTACGCCATCAATATCTTCAAATACTTCTGGTTTGATATGGTCAGCTTGTACGCCTAAGCGAGAGAACTGACGCGCCGGGTTTGCCAAGTCTTGACCTGAATAGCTTACGCCTGGATTTAATCGCAGGCCGATTGAAGCTTTGCCCTCTACAATATGGCGGTACGCCGCAAGCTGTGACTGCGAGTTGAAGATCATCTTGTCACAGATTTCCGCCACTTCACGAACATCGTCTTCACTGTAACCAACACTATACGCATGAGTTTCACCACCAAAGGTTTCGTAGCCTAGCTTTACTTCAAAAGGGCCAGAACTTGTCGTGCCATCTAAGTAAGGCTTAATGATGTCAAACACACCCCAAGTCGAGAAACATTTCAGCGCCAGCACTAGCTTAACGCCAGAGATCTCTTTGAGCTGTTTTGCTTTCTCTAGATTCTCAATCAACTTATCTTCGTTGATCATAAAGTATGGGGTTTTAAGTTCTTCTTTCTTAAATGTCATTTTACACACTCAACAGAGCAGTTAGTGGTGCCATTCAATATTTTTCATTTTGTAACTCACTGCGTTCAAACAAGACAAAATCAAAATATCAAACACCACCACTCGAGTAACAGTCTTAATCAAAAAGGGATCAATCACTGACCTCTTTGATTCTTGTATTAACTCAAGAATTTCTCTTCAGTTCTAGGAGTCTGCGCGGAGTTTATAAGCATAAATGAGCACACACGACAACGAAATGAAGAGAAATAACAAGTTAAGCTTCTTTGTTCAGTTCGTGGATCAATGGTAATCCTTGACCTGCTTCTAGCTCCTGAACATGCCAATCTAGACCAATGCTAGGCATAGTTTCTAAGAACGGGTCCGGGTTTAGCTGCTCCATGTTGAACACACCTTTGTCTGCCCATTCGCCACGGAAGAACTGAAGCGCAGCAGTGATCGCTGGTACACCAGTTGTGTAAGAGATCGCTTGGTGCTCAACATCTTCGTAAGCGACTTCATGGTCAGCGTTATTGTAGATGAAGACGCTACGCTCTTTACCATCTTTCTTACCTTGAACCCAAGTACCGATACACGTTAGACCCGTGTAGCCTGGTGCTAGAGATGTTGGGTCAGGTAGCAGCGCTTTTAGTACGTGTAGAGGCTGAACAACCGTACCGTCATGCAGTGTTAGCGGATCTGGGCTAAGCAGACCGATGTCACGCATACAGTTGAAGTAGTTTAGGTACTTATCGCCAAAGCCCATCCAGAACTCGATACGTTTTGCAGGGATAAACTCTTTCATTGAGCGAACTTCGTCGTGCGCCATCGAGTAAACCTTGTGAGAGCCGCAGTTCGGGAACTCAAACTCAAGCATACGAGAGTGACATGGAACCTGTTTCCACTCTTCGTTTTCCCAGTAGAAAGAGTCACCTTGGATCTCAAGCATATTTGTTTCTGGATCGAAGTTAGTTGCAAACTTCTTACCGTGGTCACCCGCGTTAACGTCCATTACGTCAATGGTATCAATCTCATCGAACAGATGCTTAACTGCGTACGCAGCGAATACTGACACAACGCCCGGATCGAAACCTGCACCAAGAATACCTGTGATACCCGCTTCTGCGAACTTCTCACGGTAACCCCACTGCCAGTCATACGCTTGCGGTACTTGCTGACCTTCAGAACATAAGTCAACCGCTACTGATGTGTCTAGATAAGAGACTTTAGCTTGGTAACACGCTTCCATGATAGTCATGTTTACCCATGGAGGACCCGCGTTAATCACTAGATCTGGCTGAACTTCTTTAATAAGAGCAACAAGTGCCTCTACGTCGTCAGCATTGACTGCGCGAGCTTCTAGTTTCTTAGATGCATCTTTCAGATTATTTTTCTTCTGAATAGATTCGATGATCTTTTCACATTTACTCACTGTACGTGATGCAATTGTAATATCACCTAGTACGTCGTTGTTTTGTGCTGCTTTATGTGCAACTACCCAACCTACGCCACCTGCACCAATCTGTAGAATTGCCATCGTTTTCGTTACCTTTATTTTGCTAGCTCAGCCGCTAGTGTATGGATTTTAGTTAGCAAAGATTCGAAGTCCGAAATCTTTAAACACGGGTTCAAAATAGTAAATTTCAGTGCAGACTTACCGTCTACTACTGTTTCTCCAAGCACAGCAACGCCACGCGTGAGCGCCTCTAATCTTAGAGTTTTGTTCAGTTCGTCTAAGTCCGTGACGCTGTTTCCTAATTGCTCATTAGAATTTGTTGCGCGGAACAACACTGTAGAAAGTGACGGTTGCGCGAGAAGTTCAAAACCTTCATGGTCTTGCACTAGAGATGCGACCAGCTGAGTTTGCTCAAGCAAGTGATCGTACATTTCGCCTAACGTTGTTGGCCCAACACTTTGCATCGTCATAAAGACTTTCAGAGCGTCGAAGCGCCTAGTCGTTGCGATTGATTTATCGACTAAGTTAGGCAATTCATCATGTTCGCGATTTAGGTAGTCGGCATGATGCAGCAGATACTTAAAGTTGCTTTTATCTTTGAGCAGTACAGCGCCACAGCTGATTGTTTGATAGAACAGTTTATGGAAATCAACGCTGACGGAGTCCGCACGCTCAATGCCCTTTAAGCGGTCTTTATGGCTGCTGAGAATGAGTGCGCCACCGTAAGCACTGTCTACGTGGAACCAAAGTTCATTGTCTGACGCTAGATCAGCAATCGCATCTAAATCGTCAATCGCACCGTGGTCCGTCGTACCAGCAGTACCAACCACCGCAAATGGGATCAAACCTTCAGACTTAAGTCTGTCGATTTCAGCTTTAAGTGCGTCAGCTTTGATTGTACCGTTAGAGTTAGCATCAACACAGCATACGGCACTTTCGCCCAATCCTAACAAAGATGCTGACTTTTGCACAGTGAAGTGGGACTTTTTAGAGCATAGAATACGGAGTTTCTTAGCGTATTCAGGTAAGCCAAGTTTTTGAATCGAATGGTTGTCGACTTTGTCCGCGATCCAATCACGTGCCAACAGTAAGCCCATCAGGTTACTTTGAGTGCCACCACTGGTGAAAATGCCATCGGCATCAGTACCAAGATCATACTTGTCGCACATCCAATCGACCACTTTCTGCTCAACATACGTTGCAGCAGACGCTTGATCCCACGAATCCATCGATTGGTTTAACGCCGCGATCATTGCTTCAGCCACGACCGAAGGCATCAAAGGAGGTGTGTGTAAATGCGCAATACAATCAGGGTGCTGAACAATGATGGAATTCTTCGCAACAAGCTCTGCGGTATAAGCAATCACATCGACTAGTGAAGCATTTTTGTTGTCTAGATCAACCGCATTGATCGCTTGTTCGAGTAGCTTAGGCTCTAAGCCAGAATATGGTGCATCAACTTGCTCAAATACTGACTTCATTGCCGCAGTAGCGTGATTCATCACTTTCGCGAACTCATCACTGCCCGCTTCTCCAGCGTGGATGAAGTGCTGCTTCCAAGATTCGTTCGACTCTTCTTGTGTTACTCGCTGTCCACCAGCGGCAAGAATCGCGTCTTCAAGCACGCGCAGAGCAAAGTCAATTTGCTCAAATGAAATGATCAATGGAGGTAGGAAACGAATAACTGAGCCGTCACGACCACCTTTCTCTACCATCAAGCCACGTTCTAATGCAGCGCGCTGAATTTTAAGAGTTAGCTCGCCATCTGCGAGAGGCTCTCCGAACTTATTCAGTTCAGTGCCCGGCTTGCGGATCTCAACGCCTAGCATCAAGCCTCTGCCACGTACATCTGCAATGCAGTTAACGCGCTTTTGAATTGCTTCTAGGCCATGGCGTAAATACTGTCCCGCAACATTCGCGTGACCAACCAAGTCGTCACGCTCAATGATCTCTAATGCTTTCGCACCCGAAATCATTGCTAATTGGTTTCCGCGGAAGGTCCCTGTGTGCTCACCCGGCTTCCACGTATCGTGTTCTTTGTTGATAACCAACAGAGACATCGGCAAGCCACCACCAATCGCTTTCGACAGACACAAGATATCAGGAACAATACCCGCCTCTTCAAACGCAAAGTTGTAGCCTGATTTACCGACGCCACACTGGATTTCATCGAAGATCAGAAGGATACCGTGCTCATCACAGATACGACGTAATTCACGTAGCCAGAAAGCAGGAGCTGGTACAACACCACCCTCACCTTGTACAGGTTCAACAATCATCGCAGCTGGTTTCATGATGCCAGCTTCGTCATCATTGAGTAGGCGCTCGATATAGCGGATACCCGCTTTAGCACCTTCATCGCCACCCAAGCCAAAAGGACAACGTAAGTCGTAAGGGAATGGCATAAAGTGAACATCAGACATCAGTCCGGTACGGCGCGCTTTGGTGCCTAAGTTACCCATCATACCCATGGTACCGTTGGTCATGCCATGATAAGCACCACGGAAGGCAAACATGGTATTGCGACCCGTGGTTTGTTTTGCCAGCTTAATCGCCGCTTCAACAGCATCGGCACCAGAAGGACCACAAAATTGAATAACGCTATTTTCAGCAAGCTCTTGCGGTAAAAAGTTCTTCACAGACTTGATAAAAGTTGTTTTTGCTTCTGTCGGTATATCAAGTGTTTGATACGGAAGACCTGAGTCGAGTTGTGTTTTTAATGCTTGATTGATCTCTGGATGGTTATAACCCAAAGCGAGCGTTCCCGCCCCAGCAAGACAATCTAAGAAAAGCTGACCGCGGGTATCTTCTACCAATGCACCATAAGCTTGTTTAATCGCTATCGGCAGTCGACGTGGGTATGAACGAACTTCAGATTCGTGCATTTCTTGATCGAGTAGAATTTGATCCGGTGTTAGGTCATATAGGCCTTCAACCACTGGAATCTGAGTTAAAAATGGAGTTGCGATGTCCGCATTGATTACTGCGTTATCGACTTCAAAGGCTGTGCTCATGATTTAATCCCTTGAAATGTAATATGTCCCTCTTTCGCCAAATTGCGAACAAGAAGGTGCAACAAGCCATTCCGCGTTATTTCTAAATAGCGCGTACAGCAAATCGATCCATCAAACTGATGGACTACATGTCAGGAGTTAGATCAAGGTTCAGTAATGCAACTGTCTTGTAAAACAGGGCATTGAGGAAGAACTAAGCTGATTAAAGTGTGTTTGTTAAGTGAGTTCAATGTTGGGTTTCCCATTCACATGCCACCTAGTGACACTAGTATCCCGTCTATCAACAACAGAGGTTGCTGATACCTACCCTACGTAAATATACTCAGCCCGAATAATCTTTACGCGTCTCCCCCAGAATATCGATTTCCGACTCATCTCCGAGATTGCGGCGAAAATTATCACAACTTGAAATCATCTGGCAATATTTTTTCATCAATGCAGTTCAAAAACTGACTTAAATATCAAAAAGGCCAACCGTTTGGCTGGCCTAATATTCTACTTGTTGATGTTATGCAGCATCTGTTTTGAGCACCTGAGTTAACATCTCTAATTCACTGGTAATTGTGTTATCAGTAATCAAACCTGCTTCTTCAAAAGCGTCTGTCACACCTTCTAGGATAATGGTCTGTTCACGGCCATCATCCGTTACCGTCATCACAACATTATCCCCATCAACTTCCGCTGATATCGAGTCAACCAAATCACCAAGCAGTACGTTATCATCCTCTTCTAGAATGCCTCTAAGGTCGAGAAGATCAGAGCCTAACTCAAAGTTATCAACCACATCAGTACCGTTATCCAATGTCGAGTCTAACCATGTAAAGATATTGGCGTTTTCATCACCCAACATCATTTGATTACCCAAATCAGCATCAAGTGAATCACCGAGTTCTGCTGATAACACTTCATATTCAGGTGACTCATCAACATCGATCGTCACGGTTGACTCATTACTAATCGCCAGTTCTGAATCTACCGCTACATAATCAAATGTGACGTCTTCAGTAATATCTTCTGTACCTGAAAGGTAACGCAGTTCCCAGCTACCACCGGTACTACTAAGCTCCATCGAGACTATTGGGTTATCCGGAGAGGAATAACTAAATTCGTACAGGATCTGGTCATTGCCAGTATCACCTACGTCTTTTTGGTATTGCTCTACATGGGTTGTCCCATCCGCGAAGGTATACGTGACCTCAACATAAACATTACTGTTGGTATTAAAGGCTCCGCCCATACCATCTAGGCCAAAGGTCACGACACCCAGTGGATTGTTACTAAGGTCAATGTTAAGGGTCTCTTTCTTATTCATACCGTTACCATCGGTATCACCAATACCCCAACCTACATGGGCAGGGCCGCCTGTGTATTGTTTAAGTGGCTTGTCATTGTTATCAGTAATGCTGACCCCAATGGTATTTCCGTTTTCTAACGTAATGACTCTTTCAGTATCACTGACATACTCACCCCAGTTGTAAAAACCATCCTCACCAAGAACAATATCCTCAGGATCACCGTTATAGCCCATTTCAAATGGGTCACCGACGCCCGGCACATAGGTAAAGTTGTCAGGATCAAAAAGTTTATTTGGATCGATTTCTTCACCTAGCACATGTAAGTCAGCTTCAGTAACAACACGGGTATCACCAAAGTCATCGGTATAGAGCAAGGTGCCATACTGAGGTAAAGAGGTGATCATGATATTGAGCTCAATACCATTAAAGTCATCATCTTCGTCTGAAATATGGTCTAAAGATTCATCATCGGAGTCGAAGATTATTGGGACAATAATTGCGTCACCGGCATCAACGTTAAAGTCTTCAGTAACGGGTAACTCATTCACGTCTAACTCTGACAGATCAACGTCTACGAAGGTCGTTAACTCGCCATCCGTAGCCGCCACCGTGATGGTATGCTCATTAGGAAGAGATTCGAAATTGTTGGTAAACGCAGCTACACCCGCCTCAGTGAGCGAGATAGCACCGCTTTCACTGTTTATCGCAAACAGATCCAGTTCGTTGAATTGGATGTTTTCACTGATGCTATAACTAACAACATCACCAGCATCCTCATCTGTAGCTGTCACAACCCCAATGACATAGTCATCGGTCGAGTTTTCGTTGTAACTGAATTCATAACCACCTTCTGGCTCATTAAACATTGGCGCTTCATTAACGTCGATTTCTTGTAGATTCACATTAATGGCTGCGGTTAAGCCACCGGTGTCTGTGGCCGTCACGACTATGTTGTGTAAATTCGGATCGGTTTCGAAATCGTTAGTAAAGACCTCGACACCTTTATCCGTGAGGTAAATTTCACCAGACGTGTCATCAATACGATAAAGTGGTAAACCGTCCACTTCTACATTGGTCGTAATGCTGTAAGTAAGCGAATCGCCCTCATCCACATCGGATGCTGACACTGTACCGAGTAAAGTTCCAGTATCGCTGTTTTCCTGATACTCGAAGACATAGCCGCCGTCTGGCTCATTTGACGTTGGTGCTTCGTTGACGTCGGTTTCTTGCAACGTCACATTGATTGTTGCGGTTAAGCCACCACTGTCTGTCGCGGTCACCACGATGTTGTGCAAGTTCGGGTCGGTTTCGTAGTCATTGGTGAAGACTTCGACGCCTTTATCTGTCAGGTAAATTTCACCTGAGGAGTCATCTATCCGGTAGAGTGGCAAGCCATCCACTTCCACATTGGTGGTGATGCTGTAAGTGAGCGTGTCTCCCTCATCCACATCGGATGCTGACACTGTACCGAGTAAAGTTCCAGTATCGCTGTTTTCCTCATATTCGAACACGTAGCCGCCGTCTGGCTCATTTGACGTTGGTGCTTCGTTGACGTCGGTTTCTTGTAGATTCACATTGATGGTTGCGGTTAAACCACCACTGTCTGTCGCGGTCACCACGATGTTGTGCAAATTCGGATCGGTTTCGAAGTCGTTAGTAAAGACTTCGACGCCTTTATCTGTCAGGTAAATTTCACCTGAGGAGTCATCTATCCGGTAGAGGGGTAAACCGTCCACTTCCACATTGGTCGTGATGCTGTAAGTGAGCGTGTCTCCATCATCCACATCCGTCGCTGACACGGTTCCGAGCAAGGTTTCAGTATCGCTGTTTTCCTGATACTCGAAGACATAGCCGCCATCAGGCTCATTGGACGTTGGTGCTTCATTGACGTCGGTTTCTTGCAACGTCACATTGATGGGTGTGGTTAAGCCACCGCTATCCGTCGCGGTCACCACTATGTTATGCAAATTCGGATCGGTTTCGTAGTCATTGGTGAAGACTTCAACACCTTTGTCTGTGAGATAGATTTCTCCAGAGGTGTCATCTATCCGGTAGAGGGGTAAACCGTCCACTTCCACATTGGTCGTGATGCTGTAAGTGAGCGTGTCTCCCTCATCCACATCGGATGCTGACACTGTACCGAGTAAAGTTCCAGTATCGCTGTTTTCCTGATACTCGAAGACATAGCCGCCATCAGGCTCATTGGACGTTGGTGCTTCATTGACGTCACCTTCATTGAGCACCACATCAATTTCAGTGGTCAGGCCAGTTTCATCTATCGCAATTACCGTAATGCCATGAGTATTATCATCGCCCCACTCAAAGTCATTGGTGAAGGTCGCGGCTCCCGCTTCGGTCAAACGAAGCGTTCCGTCAGAGTCGATAGAGAACAAACCATCTAATGTTGGATCACTGGTAAAATCTAAGCTGTAGCTAACGATGGTATCTTCTGGGTCTGATGCACTAACGGAGCCTACCACCGCACCTGCTTCACTATTTTCTGGATAGGCAAAGACATAATCATCACCACCGCCCACTGGTGGTTCAAAGACTGGCGGCTCATTGACATTGACCTCAGTCAACACAACATCAACATCAACTGACTGCGGTTCACCTATGCCATCACCCTCTGTAACGGTGACAACGAGATTGTGTACATTACTCAATGTTTCAAAATCATTGGCAAATGATTCTGAACCAGCAGCAGTCAACGAGATCTCACCAGTATCAGGGTCAATTGCGAAGAGGGCTTCCCCACCCTCATTTTCGACATTGGTTGAGATAGAAAAAATAAGTACTTGGTTATCTGGGTCCGTTGCTTCGACTTGTCCGACTATTGTGCCTGCTTCACTATTTTCTTCAAAATCAAAACTATACACTCCATCTTCAAAGGCAAAACTAGATAGTTCTCCCTCACCACCGTCCGGCGCAAAATCATCTGTCGCCACAAACTGAGGCAAATCATTGGTACCATTGATCGTGACCGTTACGCTGCCTAGCGTCCCATCACTCGATTCAATGGAGAATACATCAACAAGTGAATCACCAACATTAAGTTCATCAAATGCGCTGTTTGCAACGTATGTCCAATTACCTTCCGCATCTATAGAGAAAATACCATTCTCACCGGCGACATTATCCTGAACAACAAAGGTAGGGAATTCGGTTTCGGTCGCTTCAACTGTACCAGTAACCGCCCATGGCACATCCGTTTCGAACACCGTTACAGCATCGTCACCAACAAAGATTGTCTGAGCAACCACTTCAAGGAGCGCTAAACTTTGTGTTTCTGAAAGCCCCTGAGACTCAAGGCCACTCGTATCAAATTCAGTTTCAGCTATAGTTTCAGCGCCAGTCCGCTCAATATCACCTGAACCAGTTAAACTTGAACCATCCTGTCCACCAGCAGCGGTTGCAAAGTCTTCATTTTGAGTCGGGTCGACCCCTTCTTCAATTTGCTCGATGATTGAAGCAATTTCGTTGTCTAGATCGAGAGAAAAGTTATCCCCTCCATCTCCAACTAACTGTGCTTCGAGCCCAAAGTCACTAGGAGCATCTTCAGTAGCTGCTGTAGCACCTTGCCCAACAATCACGATGACTTCACCCGGCCCAGGCACTTCACCAGGAAGCAGTTGCCTGATCTCCCCATTAATGTCGATGACGACGGTGGTATTATTTAGCATTAACGGCGCTAGACTCTTAGCATTCATAAGCGGCTCTCCCCTTTAGCGGTGCACAGATCCCCTTCCCCAATAAATAGGAACCAATACAACGCACGCACTGCATTAACTAAAATCTAGTCGCCATGCTATTTATAAACCAGTCAATAGCAAAAAAGTGCTAACGAAAAATGGAAAAATCTTGACTTTAGAAGTTCTTTTCATATGTAAGTGTCTCACTTTTTGAATTCGTCTACTAAGCTTGGTGTAACTTCCGCCTGAACTCTTTCAGACGTAGATTTATGTAGTTGTTCTACCTTGGCTTGATACTAATTGAGGAGGTTACCTTGAGTTGGAAAAAGTCATTATTAGCTAGCTGCATTGCAATGTGCAGCCTTGCAGCCCAAGGACAGACTCTTGAACAGGCAGTGGCAATTACCCTTGCTACCAACCCCGATCTCAAGAGTTCCTACCATGAATTCCAAAGTGCCGTTAAACAGAATGACGCTTCTGTTGGAGCCTATTTACCAAGTTTAGACCTTGATGCTGGTATTGGTTATGAAGGGTTGAACCCTGCGGAATCCACGGGCAGACCAGACACAGATCTTACGAGGAAAGAGGCTACCGTTAGCCTGACCCAATTGATATGGGACGGCAACGCAACTCTTAACGATATAGATAGAACTTCAGCCGAAGCGGAATCATTAAGATGGCAGTTATTGGCAAACGCATCAGACCTTGCGCTAGAAGTCACTCAGATTTACCTTAATGCAGTTAAAGCGACTGAAGTTCTCGCTCTATCTGAGAGCAATCTAGCGGTCCATAAAAAGATCTATCGTGATATTCAGAGACGTGCCGACTCGGGTATAGGCTCAACCGCGGATGTTTCACAAGTTGAAGCCCGTATCGCAAAAGCACATGGTAATTTACTTGCCGCGCAGAATAACCTCGTCGATACCCACACGCAGTTCCGACGCTTGGTAGGACAAGAGCCGCTTGGCCTTATCTACCCAAGAGCAGACGAAACAAAACTACCTCTTTCGCTTACTGATGCTCTAGTTCAAGCCTTTGATGAACACCCCGTAATAAAAGTCTCTCTAGTCGATGTAGATTCAGCTCGATTCCAATATAAACAATCAAAAGGGAGCTATTATCCAACGCTATCAATTGAAGCCAGTCAAACATGGCGAGATGATGCCGGGGGTGACGAAGGTCGTGGAGAAGAGACACTAGCGATGCTTCGTATGCGATACAATTTATACAACGGTGGTTCAGACAGTGACCTGTCAGAAAGAGCAGCCTATCAACTCAATCAAGCTAAAGATCTGCGTGATGGTGCTTATCGCCAAGTAGAAGAAGGACTACGACTTTCTTGGAGTGCGTTAGACCTAACACTCCAACAAAAGAACTTCCTCGCGGATCATGTCGACTCAGCATCTGAAACCGTCATCGCTTATGAGAAACAATACCGAATAGGCCAACGAACGTTACTCGATCTTCTCAATACAGAGAATGAACTGTTTGAGGCTCGAAAAGATTATTTAGACGCTCACTATGCAGAACAGTACGCAAAATACCGTGTCATGAACGCCACAGGCAATCTGTTAGATGCACTGCTAGTTGATACCCCTCAAGAATGGACTGAGCGTGTGGAGTACTAAGATGAATATTAGAATTTTAATCCCAGTCTTCGCCGTAGCAGCCTTACACGTGACGAGTGTTATGGCGGAGGATGAATATGAATACGTCGAACCACCTGTTGCCGACCAAATTTCAGATTTAACTGACAACGATAAGGATGGCGTGGTCAACGCTCGCGACATTTGCCCCGGAACTCCCGTCGGAGCTCAAGTCGATAACGATGGGTGTGGGGCCGCACTTGTCGAAGAAGAGGAACGCCAACTTAGAATTTTGTTTGCAAACGACTCTTATGAAATAAATCCTATCTTCTCCGACCAGATCCAAACCATGGCGGAATTTTTAGAAAAATATCAAAGTGCTTCGATTCAGATCCAGGGTTATGCAAGTAAAGTCGGTGACCCAGAATACAACTTGGAACTATCCAAAAAACGGGCTCATGCAGTAGAAGATGAACTGCTCTACTTCGAAGTCGATCCTAAACGCGTGACTATTGTCGGTTATGGTGAGTCTCGTTTGGAGGCTGAAGGGGACGATGAAACATCGCATGCGCTCAATCGCCGAGTAACCGCAACCGTGGTTGGTCTAACCGAAAAAGTTATCGATGAATGGACCATATTTACTATCATAGAGAAATAAACCGATATCAGCCAAACATAAAAAAAAGGCCTTGCTCATTCGCAAGGCCTTTAAATTTGACTACTTTCTAATCCTCAATAAGATTTAGATTAGTGATGAGAGTTTAGTTCTTCGTTACTCTCTACTGCTGCTGCCTTCTTTGGCAATGATATGTGAAGTAGGAAGTAACCTAGTAGAGCCGCTGTGGTAGAGCCCATCAAAATACCTAAACGAGCATAAGTATCAAACTCTACATTCACCGTTCCAAACGCCAATGACGAGATAAAGATTGACATCGTAAAACCAATACCACACAGCACGGACACGGCAAATATATGCATAAAGTTAACGCCTTTAGGAAGTTTGGCAACACCCGACTTCACCGCGACCCAACTGAATGTAAATATACCTAGAGGTTTCCCTATTAGTAGGCCAAGCGCAATACCCAAAGGTAATGCAGAGCCTAAGCTTGATAATGAAACCCCTTCTAACGAGATACCTGCATTTGCAAAAGCGAATAGAGGAAGAATACCAAACGCTACATATGGGTGTAGTGAATGCTCCATATGTTTAAGTGGGGAATGCTCACCTTTCTTGCCTTGAAGTGGGATAGCAAAACCAATCACAACACCTGCTAACGTAGCATGGACACCTGACTTAAGCACTGCAAACCACAAAATGGCACCGACGATCATATACGGGGTGAGTTTGGTGACTTTCTTGGCATTAAGCATAAATAACGCCGCTGTCATCGCGAACCCGACCGCTAACGCTGTCGTTGATAGGTCACCTGTGTAGAACAGTGCAATAATAACAACAACACCGAGGTCATCAATGATTGCTAGAGCAAGTAGGAACACCTTTAAGCTCACTGGCACACGCTTACCCAGTAGCGCCATGATACCTAAGGCAAATGCGATGTCTGTTGCTGCCGGAATTGCCCAACCTTGAATGGCTTGAGCATCGCCAGCGTTGAATGCGACATAAACCAATGCAGGAGCCAGCATCCCCCCGACAGCTGCGATAGCTGGGAAAATAGCCGTTTCTTTAGATTTCAGTGCGCCTTCGAGCAGCTCGCGCTTAACTTCTAAACCAATAAGTAGGAAGAAGACTGCCATTAGGCCATCGTTTATCCAGTGAGAAACTGACATACCTAATATATATGTATGAAGAAAGCCTTGGTATGCATCGTTTAGATCTGTATTAGCGATTGTCATTGCGATTGCAGCTGCAATCACTAGCAAAATGCCACCTGCAGACTCCATTTTGAAAAAATCGCGAATAATATCACTCATGAAATTGCCCTTATATTTATTATGTTAATAAGCGATTAACAAAGAATACAAATGAGTTTATAGAGTTCACTTCCCAAGGAATAATCGCTTGTTTAGAGTTGTCACTTCGGTATTTCCGAGCAAAACCACTCAAATGCCATTTATTTTCCTTAATTAATTATAGGCAATATCCACAAATTTCCATACTAAACGTCAAAAGCCACTTCTCATCAACTGAGAAATGGCCTTCACCATAGAAGTTCCGACCGACCTTGTATCTTAGTAACCAGTCAACTGCATAAAGCCGACAGCTTGGTGAGTACCCGTGGTTTTAATCGGCCCTTCACCATAAGGGATGATGAATGGCAGCCAGATGTCACTATTTAGTGCCTGTGTTGTCACATCAATACCGTGGTCAGGCACCTTGATAGACCACTGTATAGGAACTCGTTTGCCATTTTTCAACAAGACCTCATTTAAAGGCTCAATGGTAATCTCACTGTCGTCCAAGCCTTCTACTTTGCCATCATTCGAAGACAAGGTACCAAACGAGTAAGAAAGCGGCTTGTCATGACGTGATCGACTTACTGACATAGTCATATCGTTATCTAAGTGCACAACGAACCAATCCCAACCTCTCTGACTTTCAGCGAGCAGGCCACTGCCCCACTCTTTGCTCATCCACCCTTGGCCGGACACAGACACGAACTGATCATCACCAAGCTTTAATTCGCCGCGAACGTCAAGGAAAGGAGACGTAAAATTATGAGAAGCGATAGGTAACAAGTCATGTTTAGGGACGTAGCCACGGTCACCTGGGATCACAAACGGCCCTTTAGTGAGAGATTTAAGGCTGATGGCGAAGTTATCAGTTTTGACATCAAGCAAGCCAGGAAATGGTGTTTTACCCAAGGAACGCCAGTACCAGTTATCTATCCAAAGTTTGAACGGTTTGATTGTCATACCTGCTTGACCGATCCCGCCACGAGCAACACGCTGCTCTCTCCAAACCTGATCTTTACTAGAGATAACTATGTGAGAAATAAATAGCTGAGGGCTCAACCAGCCAGACATATCACTATCGTTGCTAGCGACACGGAAGTAGCTCCACTGGACCCCATATTCGTTGCCTTTTCGATCTTTCACATTGGCGAAGAAATGCCACCAACCATGTTGGAATTTGTTCTGAAAAGCAAAGTCTCTAGGCAGGATGACCGGACTGTCAGGAAGTACAGGCTCAAAGACTTGGTCTCTTGGCGCACGTAGAGCATAAGAAAGTTCATCCTCTTCCCCAACAATGAATGACTGCGGGGAATTGTTCAGATAAAGAGCAACAAGCGTAATAACCATCATTACGACAACAAGAAAGATCTTGGTTGTTCTCTTGATCTTAACCTTCATTTATAGCGAATCCCTTAATGCCTTCATTGGCGTACTTTTAATAATCCTAATGACAGGTATTGCCCCTGCGATCATCAGTGATAACATCGCTAACGTAGCAGTTTGCATGTATTCACCTGGAATGAACTGTAACTCCAACGTCCAGCCAAATGACTGTTTAATGATGATATCAACAACCAAACGAGCCAACGCAAGCCCTAGCGGCATCGCTATGAGCAGAGAAATCGCGCCGAATACGAATAGCTGCAAACTCCCCATTAAGACAAGCTCTCTACCTGACATCCCTAAACACCGCAGTAATGCTATGTGCTTTTGCCGTGAGACTTCTCCGCCGACCGTCGAGAAGAAGATCCCGAACACCGCAATCACCAGAGTGATATTGCCAAGCGTATCTGCAATGGAAAATGTTCTATCGAATACCTTCATCGCTTGGTTGTGAATATGACTGTTATCAAACACACGTTCAGAATCAATCCTGAATACAGCTTCAAGACGACGTTTTAGTCCGACTGGATTAATGCCATCTTTTAATACTGTGCCTAAGGCAACACTGCCGCTTCCGGCAAAGGCATACAGCCAATTTCGATGGGAAACTAAGACTTGGTTGTACGGGTTACCGTAGTCATAATAAACCCCAACCACTTGCCAGCCCTGCCCTAACTTACCAGATAAGTCGAGATAGTCACCCGGTCTGATGCCAAGTTTCAAAGCCATGGACTCACTGACCATCACACCTTTAGAGTGGTGCAGATGATACCAGTAATTCGGTACACCGAGTTTCACTGTAAGTGCATCTAACTCACCTTCCGAAGGGCCAGTACTGACGACTTGTAAAGCGCCCCTCGCCGTTGAGATTTCTTTTTCCCAACGCCACCAGACAGAGTCAACTTCAGGCTGCTTAGATAACCAGCTACTCATTCGTGCAGCTGAGCTGTTATTTGGGTAGATATACAAATCAGCAGCTAAACGTTGACTTAACCACTTGTCTGTTGTGTCACGGAAACTGCCTACCATTGTCTCGACGCCAATATTGGCTGACATCGCCAACATAAATGCCATGGTTGCAACGCCACGATAACTCATACTTGCAGCAGCATCAGCAAAGAACCAGCGCACTTTGACCCAGCGGAGTGTATAAGAGAAGCTTTCGAACACCTTCCATACGATGTAAGGAGTAAACAACGCAACACTCAGTAGCATGAGCGCAATGATGACAAACCCTGATTCTTGAGTTTGCGGAGCTTGGTAAATTGCGACAGCAGCCACACACAGAGCGCAGGCAATCAATGCTTGAATGGTGAACTCAGCACCAGTGAAGCGAACAAGAGATAAACGAGTCGTTAAACGAACAGGTTGAGAACGCAGCAAACGAACTAACGGCCACGCACAAGCTACAATCGCGCCGACTGCAGAAAGATATAAACTGTATAAGCTACTTTGCCACGTCCACTCTATCGCTAAGCCAACATTAGCGTCATAAAGATCACTAAGGCTCGCCGAAACGGCTGGGATGAGTTGATTGGCCAGTAACATACCAAAAGCATTGCCACATACCCAACTGATAACCACTAACGCAACTAACTCAAGCAGTAACGCTTGTGCCAGTTGCCAGCCAGACACCCCTGTCTGACGAAGTATGCCGACTAAACGCTGACGTTGAGTCAATGACAGTGACATCGCTTGATAGAAAATAAATAACCCAACTAAGAAGGCCAGCATGCCCATCGCACTCAAGTTCATGTGGAATGCTTGGGTTAATGATTCAAGTTCGGCTCTTGAGCTACGCTTAAGCTCCATTCCGTTTGGTAGCATAGCTTTTAGCTTGGCCAGTTTTTCAGGCGGCATTTCGCTACAAGCTATCGTTGAAATGCCCGCGCTTCGCTCTAACATGCGAAGCAGTGACATATCGGCGATAATTCTGGTGCCGTTAAGTTGGCCTTTATCTTCAATAATGACAGGACCTAACTTGCTTCCATCTGCCAATTCAATTGAGTCACCATTAGACCATTTCATATGTTTCGCTAAATCAGCGCTAACTAAAATTGGGTATGGTGGCTGCATCAACGCCAAAGAGGAGATGTTCTTAAGTAATGTGCCCGACTGAAAATGAATCAGTGCAGCAGGATCAATGCCGACAAGCATCAAATCTGCACCGTCAGCGGTATCTACTCGTAAAGTTTCAAATGGCGCACATTGATTAAATCCATCTCTGCGCAATTGAACGTAAAAACCCTGTGGAATTTTATTCGTGACATGTTTTGGGCGAATGCGGTATGGAAGAGGATTCGAGAATAGCTTTTCACCATGCTCATAACTTTGACGAGCATGCGTGTTGATGGAAGTAACACCAACAAGAAGAGAAACACCTAAGGTAAGACCAAGCCAGACTAAAATTATTTGAAAAGGGTAACGTCTGTAGTGGCCAAGTAGCGCTTTAACTACGGGCCATAACATGAAGTTGTCCTCCTTGAAGTCTCACCTTCCCTTCCATATGGTCGGCGACTCGCTCACTGTGCGTCACCAATAATAAGGTGCATTCAAGTTGCTTGGTCAATGTCGTCAAAAGGCGCATCACCGCTTCTGCATTTCTTTCATCAAGACTACCTGTGGGTTCGTCCGCTAAAAGAATTTTCGGTTCCATATATAGCGCTCGTGCAATCGCAGCACGTTGCTGCTGACCACCAGAAACTTCTTCAGGATAACGCCCTAATAAAGGCATAAGATCAAGCGCAGAAAGGATTTGACGCCATAGCCCCTGATCTTCAGGAAGCCCTTTAAGCTGGCGGCAAAAACGAATATTGTCAGCGACATTAAGAGTAGGAAGAAGGTTAAACTGTTGAAAGATAAGGCCGATGTTATTACGACGGTAAGCGGTTCGCTTAGTTTCAGCGACGTCATGCATCGAAAAACTTGGGAACAGCACTTCGCCAGAATCAACAGTATCTAGGCCGGCGATAAGGTTTAATAAGGTACTCTTACCTGAACCACTTTCGCCCATAAGAGCGACTTGCTCGCCCTGCTTCAATGTTAGCTCAGCACCTTGTAAAACTGGGTGAAACTCACCACCATCTACATAGCCTTTACATAGGTCTGTCAGCTGTAACATCGATTTTCTCGTTAACCTTTAAAATAGGAGTGTGAATCTACACTAAATCGCGCTTTCAAGGAAGCAATTTGGATTCTAGATCACAAGATATGCATCAAAACACACTCCATAGACGGTCAATGTCTAATTTTCGATCAAATTCCTAATCCACTTACGTGTATTCATCCGGTAGATAGAGCCAAACCATTTAATAAACTCTTCCGTTAAAAAGAGTAAATAGATCCATTCAGGCGACCAACCCAACCCGATGGCAGCAAACGCAGCCAATGGAATACCAATGAGCCACTGCGCTACCAAGTCTTGGTAAAGACAAAACTTCACATCTCCGCCGGCTCTTAACACACCAACGATTGCCATCATTGGGATGGAGCGAAGAATTATGCCCACACTTAAAACCACCATGAATTTTTCTGCCAGTAAGCGAGTTTCGTTGGTCAATGCGCTAAAGGCATCTAACACCAACCCTTGCACTAAGTAGAGCAAGCCTGCGACCACAATACCAACAAGTAAACTCAGCAGAGTCACTCCAATGGCTTGATAGTAAACAGCATCATAGTTTTTGGCTCCAATTTGGTTACCTACTAGAACAGCGGCCGCATTAGACATACCAATCAAAAGTGCGAGTGCAATAGACTCTACCGGCGTCATTACTGAAAGCGCTGCTAAGCCTTGCACACCTGACTGGCCCATAATCGCGTGATAAGCAAATAACCCGCCCGCCCACGCAAGAAAGTTAAACGTGGTCGGTAAAGACAAACGAAGAAATTTAGCCACGCGTTGCCACACGATCACTTGACGAATGTCTTCAATGCCAAAGGCTAACAGATGTTTGCGCGCATAGAGGTAACCAAACAGAGTCGCAACTTCAATCGCGCCACTCAGTACTGTTGCGATCGCCGCACCTTTGATTCCCATTGGTGGGACGCCAAGATTACCAAAGATAAACACCCAGTTGAGGAAGATGTTAGACAGTATCCCAATGCCACTAAAGAAAGTACTTACGCCCGGCTTATGCATAGCGCGCAAGCCAACCGACATACTGGCAACACAAGAAACCGCGAACATGGTTACCGAGGTAATCACCAAATATTCGCTACCCAGTTGATTAACCTCTGGGTCGCTGGTTGCTAGCCCCATGATCTGACTTGGAAACAGAATAAACAGCAACGCAGTTAGCGCAGCAAACACAGTACAAACTAGCCATGTTAATGCGGTACTTTCGCGAACCCCTTTGCGGTTATTCGCTCCCCAATATTGCGCGGTAAGTAGAGAGCCACCAGTGGTCACGCCCACCAGCATAATCGTCGTAACAAAGGTTGCTCTCGCTGCAACACCGACGGCGGCAATTTCAGCCTCCCCTAGCTGACCTAACATAAGGACGTCAACAAGGCTTCGGCTAGAGAACATAATGCTCTGCAGCGTAATGGGCATCGCAATTGCGATCAGGCGACGGATGAAATCACCTCGAGTATGGAGTAAAACTTGAGAAAGCATGGAGACGACGCACCTCTGACCGCAACAATATGATATAAGAGCAAAAATAGATTGTGTATTATATGATCAGTCGGAATATGAAACCATAAAAACCATAGGGGTTCAGGATGAAAAAGGTTCTGGTTTTAGGGGCATCTGGATACGTAGGTTCACAGCTTCTGCATAAACTGTGCGAACAAGGCTATCAGGTCACCGCCGCATCAAGACATCTCGATTATTTGTCTGCCCGCGTAGAGCCTCACCCTAACCTCACGATGTGTTATCTCGACTTAGCCGACAAGCAGGCGACTTTAGACCTCATTCCTCAGTTCGAACTTATCTATTTCCTTGTACATGGTATGGCTCATGGGCATGACTTCCTTGAATATGAAGTTTCTCTGGCCGAGCACTTCAAGCAAGCATTAACAGGTAGCTCAGTCAAACATGTTATTTATTTGAGTGCAATACAACCTCAAACCGGTGACTCTAACCACTTAAAAGCTCGTCGAATGACCGGCGATATTATTCGCAAATCTGGCATTCCGATTACTGAGCTTCGCGCTGGCGTCATCATCGGCCCCGGCTCTGCTGCTTTTGAGATCATGCGCGATTTTGTCTACAACATGCCCGTTCTGATCACACCAAAGTGGGTAGATTCTAAAGCCAACCCTATTGCGCTCGAAAACCTCAATTATTACTTACTTGCTCTTGCTAAAGAGTCCCCCACTCACCACGAACTATTTGAGGTTGGTGGTCCTGAGACGCTAACCTATCGCGATCAATTTCATGTCATCGCTCGCGCGGTAAACAAACCGATAAAGATTTTCCCGACCCGCTTGTTAACGCCGAGGATGGCCTCGCAGTGGCTTGGTATTATCACATCGGTTCCTTCTAGCATCGGTAGTGCTTTGCTTTCCGGTCTAGAGCATGACTTTGTTGCAGACTCAGAGCGAATTAAACTGAAGTATCCTCAAGCCATGATCTCTTTTGTTCAGATGGTGACAGAGAGTATTGAGCATGAAGGTACTTTCGTCCGCAGCAACGTGTGGGGCTTTGACCCAGCGGCACTTTCTCGCTGGCAACCGGGCTATGGCTATTATCCAAAGCAAACAGGTGCTTCGATAACGACAACGCTTGAAGCAAACCAACTATGGAAACTAGTGCGAAAGATTGGTAGTCGCGAAGAAGGCTACTTTTTTGCCAATAGCTTGTGGCGCACTCGTGAATGGCTCGACATATTCTTCGGTGGCGGCAAACCCATCCGTCGCTCCCCACCAGGACCAGAATTACAGGTCGGTGATTTTATCGATTCATGGAAAGTCATTCGCTGTGAAGAGCAGCGCTTTATCTCACTATTGTTTGGAATGAAAGGTCCGGGGCTCGGGCGTTTAGAGTTTGCTATTGAGGATTTAGGGCAAGAAAGACGATTAACGGTCACCGCTTGGTGGCACCCACAAGGCTTTAGAGGTCTACTTTACTGGTTTGCAATGATGCCAGCGCATCTATTTATCTTTAAAGGAATGGTCAAAGCTATCGTCCGCAAAGCAAAAGAGCTTCCATAGTGGAAGCTCTTTTAACGTGTAGTTAAACAGTCAAACTGAGTGGTATTTCAGCCAACTGATTACCGCGGTTTGCTGGGAAGACAATGTATTCGCCATGGTATTTAACGTTCGACTTATAGTCGGTAACCTTGTGAACCATGAATCCAGCCGCTGCCGCTTTCTCGACGAAGTCAGCATGATGCCCGCGCACAAACCAGCTCATTGGCTTGATCATATCTTCACCGTCAAAACAGCTTTCACATTGCTCTGTACACATCGCAAGTGAGTTAGGCCCTTCAGTGAAGATCTGCACTTTACCGCAATCAACCAGCTCTTCTGACGTTGTCACTTCCCAATTGTTCTCTTCCATCATGTCGATAAAAGCATTGATCTCATGATCTTTGATCGTACGATCTGGCACGCCTTCAGGGAAAAACTGACCATAGAACTTAGAAATGCGTTGGAATGTCTGCATAAGGCCTGCGTTGTTGCCTTTAGAGCGCCCCGTTTTCTGCCAACGAATTAAATCATCCGCAACAATACGTGGAAACTGCTGAGACTTAATCGCTTTGGTAATCCAGCGAACAAGGTACAGGTTGTTGGCCGTAGGGCCATTAGTTAACTTACCTGATGCATGCTCTATAGCCATTTCATCTAATGCTTTATTAACCAGTTTTTGTATTTCTATCGTGTATTCAGACATTACGCCTTTCTTCCAAATATCCAATAACATGCTGCCGAAACAATCGAACACATGCTCATAACCGAAATCATCGGCCATGTTACGCCATTAGGCATAAATGCCACAACAGCACCGACAATCGAACCCGTACCAAAACGGAGTGTGCCTGCTAATGATGAAGCGGTACCCGCCATTGTTGGGTAGCTACTGAGCAATAGGCCCATTGTGTTACTCCCTATGGTCGATAATGTACCAATAAACATGACGACGAAGACAACAGTTCCCCATAGTCCAGCATCCAATAGCCAAGTAACAAACAAACCAATACCCGCAATTAGCTGCACGATAAGACCAAAGCGCAGCATGGTGTGTGAACCCACTTTCTTCACCAAACGACCATTGATACTGGTCATGATGATCATTGCGACCACGTTTAAGGCAAATAGATAGCCAAATTGATCGGGTCTTACCCCATAAATATCAATATAAACAAATGAACCTGCCGTTAAGAATGCAAACATGCCTGCGAACGAGAAAGCCCCAGAGAAAATAAGCCCCATTGCCACAGGGTTTTTAAACAAGCCCTTGTAGTTACGTAACGTAGTTCTAACTCTTAACGGTTGTTTATTTTCTTCTTTTAGAGTTTCAGGAATCTTCCACAACACTAGCGCAATCACCACTAACGCAAACGCGGCTAGAATCCAGAAAATTGCTCGCCAGCCAAACCATACTGCGACATACCCACCAATCATTGGCGCAATCAGTGGCGCTATGGTGATCACAAGGGTGACAAAGGACATTGCACGGGCGAAATCTTCGCGATCAAACATATCACGCACAACAGCTTGAATAATAACAGCTGCGGCAGCGCCAGCAAAACCTTGCGCCGTTCGAACCCAAGTTAAGGCTTCAATTCCGGTCGTCGTCGCACTGACAACAGAGGCAAAACCAAAAAATAGTACGCCTAGAATCAAAACAGGGCGTCGACCGTAGCTATCCGCGAGTGGTCCATGAATCAACTGACCTATAGCGAAGCCAGCGGTATATGCGGTTAATGTGATTTGAACAGCGCCTTCGGTCACGCCTAAGTCTCTGGCGATGGTCGGCATGGCTGGCAAATACATATCAATGGCTAGTGGAGTTAGAGCACCGATGGCCCCCAGCACTAAAAATAATATAAAACTGATTTGGGGGGCACTTGGCGCTTCTAGGGTTCTTTCAGACATAACTCTCCTACTCGGTTGCGTATCAGATGCAGCCTCCGTGCTGCAACCAAACAGAAAATAACATCACCATTTCTAGGTGTAAGTGATCCGATCTATCCTCAATCAAATCTGTCCAAAAGACTAGTTCCTAGTTGGAAATAAACTAATTCCTACAAGAGGTATTACTTCCAAACAGACGCGACTTCTTCTTCCGTTAGGTAACGGTATTCACCAGGCTCTAATGACTCACAAAGCTCGATAGCGCCAATGCGCTCACGGTGAAGGTGTTCAACCTTGTTACCCAGTGCAGCAAACATGCGTTTAACTTGGTGGTACTTACCTTCAGTAATTGTAAGCAGCACTTCGTTTTCTTCTTCATCGACAATCTCAAGTTGCGCAGGAAGCGTCAGGCTCTTCTCATTGCGCAATTGAATGCCTTCTGCGAACTTCTCTGCATAGTCTGCTTGAATTGGGTCTGCAAGCCACACTCGATAAGTTTTCTCACACTTATGCTTAGGCGAGGTAATACGGTGAGACCATTGGCCATCATCAGTGATTAGCACTAATCCTGTCGTATCGACATCTAATCGACCTGCAAAGTGAAGCTCTTCCATCTTCACTTCATCAAGCAGCATAAACGCCGTTTGATTAAAGCCATCTTCATGCGAGCAAACAAAACCATCAGGTTTAAACAGCATGATATAGCGAGGACCTGCTTTATGGATCTCACGCCCCTGCCATTCGACGGTGCAGTCATCCGTTACTTTAACTGAACCACTTTTCTGCACGATATCATTTACTGTTACATCACCACTTTTGATGATTCTTGTTGCCTCTTTACGTGTCGCACCTAGTGCATCACACAAATATTTATCTAAACGCATGAATACCTCATCTTTGTTAGGTGAGGTATTATAGTGCCACTAGACTAAATAGTTGAGCTATTTCACACATTTTATGTATACACTGCGTCCTTATCAGGCTGACTCTGTCAAAGCTGTTATCCATTACTTTCGTAAACACTCTACCCCCGCCGTGCTTGTGCTGCCTACTGGTGCGGGAAAAAGCCTTGTCATTGCAGAGCTTGCACGCCTAGCGAGAGGTCGTGTATTGGTGCTGGCGCACGTTAAAGAGTTGGTTGAACAAAACCACGAAAAGTATGAAGGTTACGGGCTAAAAGGCTCTATATTTTCAGCAGGTCTTGGCCGAAAAGAGACTGACCAGCAAGTCGTATTTGCGTCAGTGCAGTCTGTAGTACGCAATCTTGACCAATTCAAAAACCAATTCTCGCTATTAGTTATTGATGAGTGCCATCGCGTTCCTGATAACAAAGATACCAGCTATCAAAAGGTCATCTCCCACCTACGAGAACAAAATCCGGGTATTAAAGTGCTTGGACTAACGGCGACGCCTTATCGTTTAGGTATGGGTTGGATTTATCAGTATCACACCCGTGGCCTGGTCAGAAGTGAAGAGCCGCGCTTTTTCAGAGACTGTATTTTCGAGCTACCCATTCGCTACTTACTGGATGAGAACTTCCTAACCCCCGCTCGAATGATGGATGCCCCGGTTTTAAGTTACGACTTTTCACAGCTAAAACCAGCCAATACAGGGCGATACAAAGAAGCAGAGCTCGATATGGTTATCGATAAAGCGAAGCGCGCAACGCCGCAAATCGTTGAGCAGATCATTCAACTGGCCAAAGATAAGCAAGGCATCATGATCTTTGCAGCAACGGTTCGTCACGCTCAAGAAATCTATGGTCTGCTGCCACAAGATCAGGTCGCTATTGTAATTGGTGATACCCCAACACCTGAGCGTGATGCCATCATTCAGAACTTTAAAGACCGAAAGATTAAGTTCTTAGTCAACGTATCTGTGTTAACGACCGGCTTCGATGCTCCTCACGTTGACCTTATTGCGATTCTTCGCCCGACTGAGTCCATCAGTCTTTATCAACAAATCGTTGGCCGCGGTCTACGTTTGTCACCTGGAAAGGAAGAGTGTTTAGTACTCGACTACGCAGGTAATAGCTACGACCTTTACCAGCCAGAAGTGGGCGATGCTAAGCCAGATTCAGACAGTGAAATCACCACTATCCCTTGTCCTGCTTGTGGCTTTAATAACAACTTTTGGGGCAAGCTAGATAGCAATGGCTATCTCATTGAGCACTTCGGCCGTAAATGCCAAGGTTTCTTCGAAGATGACGAAACAGGTGAACGCGCACATTGCAATTATCGATTCCGTGCTAAATACTGTGGCGAATGCGGAGCTGACAATGATATCGCCGCACGTATTTGCCACGAATGTGACGCCACATTAGTTGACCCAGATAAAAAGCTTAAGGAAGCGTTAAACCTGAAAGATGCGTTGGTGTTTGAATGTATCGAGATGGATCTTAGCGTTCATAAAGACGATAAAGGCAAAAGCAGTCTTAAGGTTTCTTATATTGGCGAAAATCAAGCCCAAGTTAGTGAGTTTTGGTCGCTGACAACCAAAAACCAAAAACAACGATTTAAAGATCAATTTGTTAGACCGCACCTAGCAGACAAGCATCGTCCGTTTGAAGATGCGTCACCAACTAAAGTAGTTAACAGCCAACACCGCTTTCGTCCCCCTCAATTCGTGATTGCACGAAAATCAGGACGCTTTTGGAAGATGCGCGACAAAATATTTGAAGATGAGTTAACAAGCTAGCGGAGCGCCACAAGACAGGTATTGTTCATCATAGCTAAGCATTTCTAACTCAAGATTTGCAAGACCTGGCTTATGCAACAAAAAACCTTGTGCATGAGCGATGCCAAGCTCTGTCAACTCGTTCAGTTCCGCTTGCAACTCAATTCGTTCAGCAACCAAGATACTATCGTTCATTGAACAAAGCTCCACAAGCGACTTCACCATTTGTCGTTTAAATGGTGACTTATGGATATCTTTAATTAACGAACCATCAATTTTAATCATATCGAAAGAGACTTCAGATAGGATTGAGTAAGAGGAGTACCCCGAACCAAAATCATCTAATGCGATTGAAATACCCTGCTCTCTCATTTTCCCTATAATGCTCTTAAACTTATCATCTGCTCGATAAAATACTTGCTCTGTTACTTCTATGGTTAAACGCTGTCTACTCGACAATGGAAAGTACGCCAGCAATTGCAAAATCTGAGGCTCAAACAACGTTTTGACTGAGAAATTGAGGTTAAGAAGTACATCTTGATGTTCATTTAATAGCTGTCTAGCAAACATCAACATTTTGATATCGAGCTCTTTCTCTAATCCGTGCGAGGCAACAATGTCCAATACTTGGCCAGCAGGGTGGTACTCGACACTTCCGACTCCCCTCTTCAATCGACACAGCAATTCATACCGGAGTTCATTACTCGACATTGAAACGATCCGTTGAGCAAAGCAGACCAGCCTATCGGACTCAATCAACTTAACCGCTTCATCATGTAGACTCGGTAATGAATAGAGCATCAATTCATCTTGATCACACCAATCTTGAAAACGTCGCTTTAATTGCTTTGCTTTTCGACAGCAGTACTCTGCCTTATAGATACTATCTTCAACCACCTCGCTAGGAACACTTCGATAGCGACCAAAACTAAATTGGAAACACTGCTCTGTACTCACTCTAGCAGCTACTTCTTGTTGAAATTCAATTAGTGAAATTGACGCTGACTGAGTGGAAATCAGAACAAACTCATCTCCGCCGACACGGTATACCTCCCCTTCACACTCCTCTGCAATTACGCGAAGTCTTCTTGCTAGACTAATCAACAGTCGGTCACCAACATGGTGGCCTTGTGTATCATTAGTAAACTTGAGCTTGTCCGCATCGATATAGTAGAAACACATCGAGCTTGGTAACTTTGATTTAAAGTTAATCGCCTTACGATTCGACAGCCCGGTCATAAAGTCCTGTGTGGATGATGATTTTAGCTTCTTATAGTCACCAAAATTAACCACTCTTAGCTCTGATAATTCATAGATACAAATCAGTATCAGTAGCATGTGGGAAAGGAAAAACAGCATTTGCACTTCATAATAGAAGAGCGATAGAGTCGATTGCGATAATGACGTTTCCACCACTAAGTATGACGATACAAAGCAGACTACATAACAAAATAATATGTACTGTTTATGCTTAATATTTTTCTCAGTCAGCAACGTACAAACAGACAGCGCTGCCAAGAATGTATTATTAAGAACAAGATAGAGAGGAAAGAGGGATAAATACAGAATAGCGATCTGTAGGACAAAGACTCCGATACAGACAGCAAAATGACCATAGTTTGCTTTGGTGCCATTGGCACTGACAACCATAAGGTACAGTCCGGTCAGCGCAACAGTATACGAGGCATACCAATATTTACTGATAAAGAAGCGGTGAATAAAGACGCCTACTTCATCGATTCCATCCCAAATAAAACCAAAATTATAGATATAGAAAAGTAAGAAAGAGATGGAATAGAGAAAGATGTAGATTGATTGGAATTTCTTTACTCGCCAAACGTTAAGCACGTAGAAAGTACTAACAACGAAAATAAATAAAGTGATTGCAAGCACTACCCCATGGTTCACAACAAGCTTGTTCATCAACGCATGGTCACTCATGAAAATTGCGCTTACATTGACCGATTTCCCCTTCCCAAAGCTCAGTAATACCTTATCAAATTGCCAGTGTTTATTTAGGTTAAGCGCTCGATACTGCTCAAAGTGGTATTGATTTACAATATGTTGGTTATGGATGAAATAGATCACCCCTTGGCGAGAGGAAAGACTCTTTAATATGATACTTTGTTCGCTTTGCGACTCTCCTTTCACTGGCAACTCTAGCCAACAAGATTCACGTTCAGCCGGGCGGCACATGACACCACTATTTGAGGATGAGTTTGAAGACAACAAAATGTCTTCAACGGACTTACTAGTTGAGAATAGGCGATACTCCATATCTGACAGCATACGTATCCTATCAGCGTCACCCCCATATACTAAGCTTGAGAACAGTGATAACAGGATGATGAATCTGCACAGCATTGGGGAAACCCGCCTAAGTAAATTAACATTCGATAAACAAACGCTGAAATAATATCCTCATCAATATTAAGAGTAAGTAAGGCTTTGTAAGCACCACCACCAATTCCATTACACAGCGCACAAAACTGTTCATTCACCATTCATCTTTATTGGATTAAACTGGTTGTGTTCAATAACCAGAGAGTTTCCCGTGATGAAGCGCCTATACTTTTCTCTAATACTCTGCGCCTTTTGGCTTCCTAGCCTAGCTACCGCTTCGCCCGATCAAGATGGCCACGCACTGGTACAAGATGTTCACAAACCAGGTGCTAGAATTGAGTTTGAAGAAGACCAAGATGAGGTCTATGAAGCGGTAAAGAAAGGCTATATCAAGCCATTCTCTGAGATGTATGCTGCTGTAGAGCGCGATCTGCATGGCCGAATTATTCATGTCGAACTTGAAGAAGATGATGATATCTGGATTTACGAACTCAAGATTAATCATGATAACAACATCATCAAAGTTGAATACAACGCAGAAACACTCGAAATGCTGCAAATCAAAGGTAGAAACCTTAAACAAGCACTAAAAAAATAGAAGATAAAAGCTTATGAAAATTCTTGTAGTGGAAGATGATCCGCGCCTAGGCGAACAAATTGTTGAAACTCTGGAGCAAACTGGCTGGGTACCAGAACTCTCTCAAGATGGCATCGATGCATTATACCGAGCCACATCTGAAGAGTGGGATGCCATCGTCCTTGATTTAGGTCTGCCTAAACTTGATGGCTTAACGGTTCTTAAAGGTATCCGAGACGAAAACATTAACACGCCAGTTGTGATCCTAAGTGCCCGCGACACACTCACCCAACGTGTTGAAGGGTTAAATGCCGGTGCTGACGACTACTTGACTAAACCGTTTGAAATGGTCGAGCTTAGCGCCCGCATACGCGCCCAATTGCGCCGCGCTTCGGGTAATGCCTCCCCTGTTATGCAAATTGGTAATCTGAGCTTAGATACCCGAACGTCAAAAGTAATGTGGCAAGGTCAGGCAATTAGCCTCACGGCTCTCGAATACAAGGTTGTTGCTTACTTCATGCATAACCCTGAAAAGGTCATTTCGCGTACAGAATTGGTTGAGCATATCTACAAGCAAGATTTTGATAGAGACTCAAACACCATCGAGGTTTTCATTGGCCGAATCCGCAAGAAAATTGCTCCGAAGGTGATCAAAACTGTTCGCGGTCTAGGATATCAGCTTAATGCCGAATAATAAGCGTACCCTGCTTAAACGCCTAAGTTTAAAAAGCCGCCTGGTACTGGCGGCTATCGTTTGGTTAACCGCGATGGTCATTGCGGCGGGTGTTAGCGTGCCAACCCAAGTATTTAACTACATGGTTGACGATACCAAATCTCAGCTCTCTATCTACATGGATGAGATTTCGGCCTCTCTCGAAGCTGATGAAAAAGGCGCACTGACCCTTACCACCAACCTTTCTGATCCTCGCTTTAACCGCCCTTACAGTGGGCTTTACTGGTCAGCTAGAACTGATGCCGATTTACTGCGCTCACGCTCTTTGTGGGATCAAAAAATTGAAGCAAAGAAAGGCATCAAGAAAGAGTACTTTGGGGCGAGAGACGAAAAGCTCATCTACCTCAAAACAACCCTCTACTACCCAGACTACGATGGCCCAATTGAAGTCTTGGTCGGCATTGATGAACAACCGATTGAAGATACGGTGCGTGATTTGATGAGTCAGCTTTGGATCATCCTCGCCCTACTCTACTTCGGCGTACTGGCTGTGATCATGCTACAGGTTCAGTGGTCGTTGCATCCATTGACCAAAATGCACAACGAGCTCTCACAGCTTCGCTCAGGCGATAAGAAACAGCTCGAAGAAGATTACCCAAAAGAAGTCGCTCCTGTTGTTTCTGACTTGAATGCGTTGGTGTTTCATTATCAAGAGTTACTAGAGCGAGCTAGGCATCATGCAGGCAACTTATCTCATGCGTTAAAGACTCCGTTGTCTGTGCTTAAAAATGAGATTCATAACTTTGACAGTGACACTCAGAAGCTACTTCAGCCGCCTGTTGATCAGATTCAGAGTCAAATTGATTACCACTTAGGCCGTGCTCGTATGGCTGGGTCTAAAAACATCTTGGCGGTGCGTGCTAACCCTTCTGAACGTGTCGACGCAATTTCTATGGCATTTGATAAAGTCTACGCCTCGCGAGAAATCGCCCTCATTAACGAGCTTGATTCTGATATCGAAGTCGCCGTTGATAAAACCGACCTCGACGAAATGGTGGGCAACTTACTAGAAAATGCTTACAAATGGTCTTCAAGCATCATTCGGGTTCATTCGCAGCAAAGTAAAGAAGGCGATATTGATATCATCATTGAAGATGACGGTCCGGGTATCCCTGATGACAAAATTCAGCAAGCGGTTAAACGTGGCGTTCGCCTAGATGAAACCACACCCGGCACGGGTTTAGGCCTAAATATTGTCAGTGAAATGGCCCACAGCTATCGGGGAGTATTAACCCTCTCGCGCAGCTCTATGGGCGGGTTAAGAGCGCAGTTGACGTTAAAGCTATCTTAGTCCTATAAGTCACAAAGTAAGAGTTCACAAACAAAAACACCTGATATTTATGGTCAGGTGTTTTAATTCTTGAGCTAGTAATGTACTGCTATTCAACTTGAACAATGCACTGCTTGGTCAACTGCTGATATTGGTCCTGCATAGTTTCAACAAACTCATTAGCATTGGCAAAATCACTAATGCTATCGCCCAACACAACATCACAATTAAATGGCACAAACATCGCCGTTCCTTTAGGCAGAGATGCCCCTAATCCGCGCATTACAACGGGGATAACTGAGCACTGTGGATGATCTTTCACTAAGTGATAAATCCCCTTTTTCAGCCCACTCATCACTTCAGGCTCACCGCGGCTACCTTCTGGGAAGATAATCAATATGTCCCCTTGCTTGAGAGCCTTGTGGCACTCATCAAAGATCGCTTCTTTTTGCTCTTTAGACGGTGATCTGCGTATTGGAATAATGCCAATCACATTGAGCGATAACCAAGCGACGATTGGATTAGATAAAAAATAATCCGCTGCCGCTACTGGGCGAACCTTATGAATGATACTGATTGGAAATAGCGCCAGTAACACCAATGTATCTAAGTGACTATTATGATTAGCAGCAACGACAACTGGCCCATTCATAGGTAATTTTTGTCTATTGATAATGTTCAAACCTAAGCCGATAAACACAAGTGGCTTGACGAAAAGCAGTATAAATAAAACTCTGAGTATTCTCGCCATAAGTCCTCAATAGTACAGATAATAGATATAGTGGAAAAACAGCGGCGCAGTAAACATTAAGCTATCGATGCGGTCGAGAATTCCGCCATGCCCGGGGATAAACTGGCTGGTGTCTTTGATCTTTAAATCTCGCTTCACTGACGAGATAACCAAGTCGCCAATAAAACCACTAAAGGCAATGATTACGCCTGCAACTAAGCCTTGTACTCCTGTCAAAGGCGTTAGATATGGAGCAACGAAATACGAAGTAACAATAACCGTTAGGGCTCCCCCTATAAAGCCTTCCCAAGTCTTATTCGGACTCACTTTCGGAACGATCTTATGTTTGCCAAACGACTTACCCCATACATATTGGCAGACATCATTAAACTGAGTAAATATCAGCAAAAATAGCAGCATTCCCATTGAGCCCGCATCGGGATTCAAACTTGGCAGCACCAATAGATAAGCCATGTGACTAATACAAAACACCGTTAGCATCAATGCCCAGTGAATCACACCTGCCGAGCGAATAAAGCCTTTGGTATCTCCTATCAACACTGCGACCATTGGTAGATACAAGAACATGTACACAGGGATAAAGATGATGTACACGCCATACCAACCAATGGATAACCAATAGTATTGGAATGGAATCGAAAGGTAAGCCCAAAAGATAACTCGACGGTCCGTCATGCGAGTGGGCACAATGGATAGGAACTCTTTAAGCGCCATAAAGCTTAAGAAGCCGACGAAGAAGAGCGTGTATTGCAAAGGCAGGTAGAGAACAACGAAGACGATTCCTATCATCCACCACCACGAACGGATTCGAAGCTTTAACTCTAAGTAATCACGATCTCTGTGCTGCCTCGATAGCCATAGATAGACAAGCGTTCCTAGCACCAAAATCGAAACGATAACGACCATGATATAAAACGAATGTAATGGGATACCTAACATTGTGGTTCCCTCTCATTTGGCTGAGCCTCTTCACTCGCATTTTGTGTTTTATATTCAGAGATAAAAGCAAGGCGTCGCCAGGTGGTATAAATACCGCCTAACAGCATAATCAGCAGTGCCACATCCATGCTGTAAATGAAGATAGTGGGCAACCAACCAAATACATGCTGTAAGAACAAAAGCAGGTAAGTGGCCGTTAAGAGTGCCATACGATGCTGCTTCGCCATAGGGCCACGAAAATCAGCTGGAGTCCCCATGCTTACACCTAGGACTCGGACATAAGCAGTCAACACCGCCACTATCGCGCTAGTCCAAGCCAACGGCATACCAAATACCGACTCTGTTGCAAAACCTGCTGCGACAATAAGCAGGGGGTCGGCAATGCGATCTGGTACATCATTATAGAGCTCACCTGCTGGGGTTTTCTTTCCACCCTCAATCGCGACCATGCCATCGAACAAATTACACAATAAACGCATCTGTATAGCAACGGCCGCCAATAGCAGCAGATAGCTATCTGACAAAAAGTGGTAGGTCAGCATTACGCTGTAGCCCACGAGGGCAAAGCCTATGCTCATTAATGATATTTGATTAGGGGTGACGTTTTTATTACTTAACCAAATCGCCACTTTGCGAGTGACGGCGACATCACGAACAGCAAGCGGTCTTCGATTATTTTCTTCAATTGGGTCCTTGTCCATGAAACCTCTCCGAGATAACTGATTTGCTGAATAGCAATATGCAATTTGGTGACATTATAACCATGCAAACTCACCCTAAGGGCGTAATGACCATTAGAGTGAGTTATTTCAATCGCATTTTTATGAATTGGGAAAAAAGTGTCGTTATTCGCTACTTGGTATTGCGTTAGTTTAGCTCTGTCACTTCTACATTTGAGTAGACCTTATTGACCTTATCCCAAGGGATTGGGTCTAAAGTCGCGCCTGCTTCTTCTGCTCTTTTCTGAATTGTTGTAAGGTACGAACGTTTTTTATAATCTTCCGCACTAAAGCCCTGCGCGTCTTTATCCATTACTTTTTCTGGTTTTAGCTCCGTGAGATAAATTAACTCTCCGCAACCTTTTAAAAAGACCTTTGTTTGACCATTTGGTAAGAGGCCAAAGACAAACTCTGTGCGATAACATGAATCAACAATGAAACCATCCTTTCTCTTATAGCTTACCACCTCAGAGCTCAACTTCTTTACATCATCCGTTAACCTATATTTTGTTTGATAAAACTTGTTATTTATCAAAGATGTCCAGTATAGGCTAATATCATCAGGGAGCTCATTTACTGCAGAAATCTGGCGATTTCTCATCATTGTGAAGTTGCTCAAAGGTAACCCATATCCGTCATATGATGGTAACCAGTCCTGAGCATCCTCTAACTCACTTGATGAGAAAAACTGAGTATAGTTGTGGATGGAAGAGACCCACTCACTATCTTTGTTAGTGCCATATGCCTGTGTAACAAAAACAGGGTAAAAAGAAGGCATTGATACACTCACTCGCCACTTTGAATTTGGGGCGTATGACGCCTGCGCTGTACAAGCACTCAAAAGTGTCGCTACTGTTACTAACAACGTTGATTTTATTGACACTTTACTTTCCTTCTTCGCAATCATAACTTGCTCGCATATAGAGTTCTTGCTTTTCATCATAAAGAGGCTTAAACGCCATGCTATCATCAGACGAATGGTGTACTAAATTGAGATCTAAAAATTCCTGTCGTCTCTCTTGGTTTGATAGCATCTCTATTAACTCATCATAATTACCAAGTTTTGCGCACTCCAAAACTTTTTCATTCAGTTCTTTAAATTCTGAACTATTGTCGCTAATTACATAATGAGGGTTAGTCGTCCAAGTCGAGTCTTCATCATTTACAAACGGTACTTTATGAAATAGGCACAAACCGTACATAAGTCGAAGATATAAGCGTGATAATTCTCCCTCAACAGCTCGCTTAATATACAAACTTCCGGTAACTATTTGTCTATGGTCTCCCATTCGCCTAAAAGAAAGCTCAGGCTCTGAGTAATGCTCACTACCCCAGCCTGTTTTCTGATCTAATAAGCGGCATTCATCCAACTTATTGCATACGTATTTTATCGCCCGCTTTTTTTCCCCGCTATTGGAGAATGATCGGCTAACTCTCTTAATTCTTTTCTTTTCTAGCAAAGGTAATAAATAATCTTTGTTGCTGTAACTCATCCTACATTGATACCCGCCACCAATATCAGAGTGTGCTCCTGGTAACTCTAACTCCTTAAAATGAGTTGCTGTATTTAACCTATTCAAACTGAAGTTATACCTACATTCAAGTGTAGGGTCAGCCGTCAAATGTACAGCGTTCCTCACACGCTCCGGGTCTAACCACAAACGAACTTTCCCATTATCTGAGTGAGTACTAAAATCGACGTCGAGTAAGGTTTCAGAGTCTAAAGAAAATAGATGAACAACTGATGCAACTGTATCAAACAGACCTGCGAACGTTATTTCACAGCTAGAGCTCTCCACAGAGGATTCTCCCCAATTGAAACTAGAGCTCAAAACCAGATTATTCCTTTTACACGCTTTATTAAAGGCTTGAACAAACTCTCCACCTTCACCGTCGAGTACAACATTAATAAAATGCCGTGCAGCAGCAGCTCCTCGACTAAAACCAAAAACATCAAATTGAAGTTTATTGATTCCGTCATAGGTATCAGATATATCTCCTGAGAAGTCAGCAATACTCTCCTCTAGCTGTTCAATACCAGTTGTTACTTTAGCAGTGACGCCATATTTGCCAATACCTGTCCCTTGGCCTAGTAGCGACTCATCAGCTGGTTCAATCGCCTTGCTATTACCAGTCCCAATCCCCGTTATATACTCTGAATGTAAGTACGTAAGTTTGTCCTTATCAAATTTTCCGCTCAAATATAGATCATATAACTTCTGTATATTGGTCAGCTCGTTTGTCGCACTACCCTCAACAGTTTCTGTATCCCCATCATCACCAGTAAACAACTTCTGAAAGAAGCCTTTCTCTTGCGGATAAGCAAAGCAGTCATCCGACAGCTGAGTTATAGGGATGCTATTTCGAGAAATACCTGTACGAGAAGCGATATTCTCACATTCCGCCTCATACTTCGGGCGCCACTTGTAGTAATACTTATCTAACTCTTTCTTACCCCATTCTGCGCTGTAGGTATTGTTGCCGGTACCATCGAAGAACATCCCGACACGTAGGGTGATAAAGTTGAAGCCTCTTACCTGTAACACGTAGCTTTTGTCAGTAATAAGTTTAAGTGAGTCAGCTTTGCCTTTTTCATGGCGTGCTGGTAGTGATTGCCCTTCGGCGAGTTCGGTTAAGTCTCCGGCAGTGATTTCTAAGAACTGCGGTTTAGCACCTTCCTTATTCACGTACTCATTGGCGAAATCAGCCGTAGGTTTCGAGTCTGTATTTGGCTTATGCTCATCTTTTTGTGATTCTAATAACCACTGCTCACTGTCTAAGTTGAGCAATACAGGGCCGGAGGCTAATCCTTCAAGGTAGATAGGCTCTTCGCCTAGCGTAACGCTGAACTCATTACCTGCTGAATCAGTAAGCGTTCCAGAAACACCATTAAACGGCTGATTAAATTCATCTCTTACAAACATTTCGATCCAGCGATTACACTGCTCGCACGGCAAAAAGTAAGGGCTACCGCCTGTTTCAATACTCATGTCCAAACCTCTTTCAGGGTTTCAAGTTCTTTAAGCTCTTCAAGATTTAAATGAAAGGGCTGCGACAATTCACTCAGGTGTGTTTGGGTCTGGAGTGTCACCTCAACCAAAACACAGGCCTCCATTTGCTCTTGTGGATAGCCTCTTTCCTGTGCTTTTTTCAATGCATTCAGAATCACATCATTCGGGTTAGCTAACCGCTCCATCATCTTAGGGAAAAGATTCCACCATCTTCGTTCGATGGACTTGGCGTGAGTATTTTCGTTATATAGAGCCGTCAGGTGATGCGGTTGAACCTTCCACCATGTTTCTGTGCTTAGCGTAAAATCAACCTTAGATTGGTTGATGTAACAGGCAAGAGACTCGTTTGCGATGGCAAGTTGGTCGATATTACCTAGCAAACTGTTTACTTCACTCTCTTCCATTGCAAGCAGCATTGGCCCAATGACTTGCTTATCGTAAAAGCGAAACATCACTTCCTCACCTTCATAATAAGCAAGTAGTAAACTTCGTAAGTGCTCGATAAGCTGATCAAATTCAGCTGCGCTTTGAATACCTATACCGAGATCTAGTACGTCACTTTTCACACTGAGCAACTGCTCTGAGACGGGTACTAACCATGGTGATAACGCTTGCGCTGACTCGAACATAGCCCCAGAGAAAAGAGGTACAGAATCGTCAAACCCAAAACCAGACTCTTTAACCGCTTGCTGATGAGTATTCACGTCGGCCAACCAATAATAATTGCCTTCACTCAATTGGAACCATTCTGATAGCATTATTTAGTCCCTTCCTGCGGACAAGGCTTAACAAGAGGAATACGACTCTCTTCAGCTAATAGCAAGGCTTGATGACGGACTGACTTTGCAACTTCTGGTGCCGCGGGAGCCTCTACCCCGTTTGGTAGACTAGCGATTAGCCCACTGTACGCACTCCCTTGCCCAGCGCTACCACCAGCATTAAGGTTAATTGCAGGGCCACTTAAGCTAACACCACTTCCATCAACCGTGACAAAGCTTCCTCCCGCTTTTAAGGTAATTTCAGCGCCGGCTTCAACAACGATCTTGGCCCCAGATTTAAATGAGATTTCTCTGCCCGCTTCAGCGCAGATTTTTTCACCTAACTGTTGATTAAGATTGCTATCAAGGACTTCATTCATATTGCCTTTGATGTTCACTCGGCTTTCGCCATCTATCGTTAGATGTTTGTCTTGAACAATCTGCCCAAACTGATCGTTCTCCACCAGTAAATGATGATCATTGTGAACAACCGTATTCACATCATTTTTTACCTTGGCCTTAAAGTCTTTTTGCCCGTGGATATATATCTGTTCACGTCCTGCCTGATCTTCAAAACTCAGCTCGTTAAAGCCGCTGCCTTGGTAGGTTTCTGTCCTAAAGACCGTTTTAGTTTTGTGCTCTGGCAATTCATAAGGCGCAGGGTTATTGGCGTTGTAAGTTCTGCCCGTAACAATCGGTTGATCAGGATCGCCATTTAAAAACGAAACGATGACCTCTTGACCCACTCTTGGCAGCGCGACCATTCCATATTGAGAGCCCGCCCAACTTTGTGAAACTCGCACCCAACAGGAGCTATGCTCGTCACCATTAGAGTATCTATCCCACGGAAAATGTAGTTTCACCCTGCCAAACTCATCGGTATAAATGTCTTCACCTTCAGGCCCTACGACCGTAGCAATGGATGAACCATCAGCGATCGGTTTTAACTGAGGCAATAACTTCCACTGCTTCGATGCGGGAATAAGGAGTAATTCATTGTGGTACGTTGTTGCTCCCACACCGCCTTCTTCCTCCAGAGCTTGTGGTTGCTCGGCTTGAACAATCACGGACACCACTTGCCAATCTAGGCATACGTTTTGATCAATATGCTCAGACAAGGTAAAGCGCATACCCGCTTTGAGTCGCATCTCATCACTGCTTGCCTCTGCGATATGGCTATAACGGCGCAAGGCTTCTAGACGTGTTTGACTTAAGTTTTGGCTCAGATCGCCATTTTGGTGGTCTCCAAGAAAGTCGAAATGCTGATAGCTTTCCATATCTTGGTAGCCTTCGTCATTTGCCCGTTGCTGATCAGAGTACCGATAAGAAGGTTTAAGAAAGCTGTGCTCATTTAACGTGACGTCACTGACCTCAAACTGCTTGGTCTCTTTCAAGCTCGATACACTCGTACTGTCTGCTTCTCCCCCTGAAGCGGGTGCATAACAAATCGCATCATCAAGCTTGGCTAAACTTGTGCTCACGTCACTAAACACCACTCGCCCTTGGCCTTGTTCATGGTCAAAGCTGTAAATCATTCCTTCTTCGCTCATCAGCCTATGAATGAAGTCCAGATCGGTCTCTCGGTATTGAACACAGTATTCGCGCTGAGGGTATTCTTTTTGAAGTGAAAAGGCATAATCCGAAATCCCCATCTCTTGCAGTAGAACAGAGATAATTTCAGGCGCAGACTGATACTGGAAAATACGGCTATTGTGTCGTAGAGATAAGCGCTCTAATGAAGGCACAAGTTGAAGAGAGTAGAAGGTATGGTGGTGGCCCGTATCCCCTTTGGAGAAAGCTTTAACAATCCCAAAGGTCGTACGTTCTAGCACTCCATTTCGACGCAACTCTAAGCGTACATTTTGATCGATAAGAGTATCAGGTTCGATATCAGAACGCCTGCTAGCGAGATCGATTTGGTAGTGATAGCCACAACATAACTCGTTCGCCTGAGTGAGGTCATTCGAGAGTGATTCAATGCCACTAAACTTGTGAACAACAAATGCTTCCTCGTCGACGCCGTCAACGATTATATGGAATTTAAGCTTTGGCATAGTTCTCCCTTTGCGATACTCATAAGCGCTCTAACTAGAAACAAACTTATGGTGTCAGCAAAGTTAGTGCCATTTCCCCATTCACTGGAGAGCCCCTACATATGGTGCAACAGGCTGAAAACTAGGCAAACAACTGCCCAAAACAAAGCAATAAATCACTTACGGGCAGCTTTTAGAGGGTTACGAATTACCAATCAGACACAAGCAAAATTCGACCGTCGGTATAGTAGTCATGCTCTTCATCAAGGGAAACAGGAGGCTTGAGCAGCGCGAGTTCAACTTGCTTAGAAGGGAGCTGTGTGCTGATTTGATCGGCAAACTTATCACGCTCGGCATCCACATTAGGGTCAACACTGTGTAGCACCGTGACAATTCCCGAGTATGGCGTTAGCTGCAATCCATCATCATAGCTTAGCGCTCCGACCCAAAACTTCTGTTTATTCACCGAATCGATACCCGCTTGCCACCAACGTATATGGCTGCGTCTCATTAAGTTACCGGGTAACTGAAAGGCCATCTCTTGCGGGATTTCATTCCAGTAAAGATCAGACACCGGCGGCGTTTTATCTCTCAGCAAGCCTATATAATCTAAAAATTCCAAGTCATTTCTGGAGAAGGTTTTGTTCTCTATCCAGCCCAGTTCCAGCATTAGATTTCTCGGGTTTTCACCATAGTAGAAAACATTGACTGCCTGAGCATCAAATATAGACGACTTCCCTGGATAAACCTTGAATGACACATTGGTTGGTTCAATTTCAGTTTGAGCGATGAGTTCAGTCTTTGCGTTCGCCTCTAGCTGGTAGTCATCCGCATAAAAGAAAAAATGAGCATAGTTGGCATAGAGCATCGACAGCACAAACACCGCTGTAAACTTAGTAAATAGAAAGCGCCAACGTAGTTTTCTGCCAATTAAATAGAATGCACCACTGATACAAATCGCGATGATGCTAGGGATATGTTCTGCGGCAAACGTTTGAACTTGAGCGATTAACGGAAAACGCTCGACGCCATAAGATAGCAAGTATCCCCATGCGACAAACTGTGTCACGCCAAGCACAAGGCCAATACTCGAGAAGAGTGAAAATCTTTGCCATGTGATCTTCTGTGTACCTGCGATAAAAGGCACAACCCAAGCCACTGGCCCTAACAAGCGTGCAAAAGCCAATACGTAATTGCCCTTTTTGAACATTAAATGTCGGCAACGTGCAATTGGGCGCCTCGTCTTAGGTTGCCACTTTATCAGCCTTTTTTGCGCAGGCATCCCTAACTTTCGCCCAATAAAATAGCTCGCTTGATCGCCAATAAAACCGCCGAGTAATACAGCAAACACCCCTGTTACTACCCCTTGGTGTAACTGGTATCCCGCCGCAATTAAAAAAGGCTCACCCGGAACAAATAAATTGGGGCCAATCAGTGCGTCCAATAAGGCCCCGATGAATAAGCTGAATCCTTCAAACATCGTCAATCACCTAGCAATTATTGCTCTTTGTAGTGACCGAATTTGTATTCCATTTCGTTGTTTCGCATCTCGCCATAAAAGAATCGGCGGATGTTCGCTTTAAGGTAGGTCGCCCCCATCTTAAACACACCTTCTTGATCGAGTCTGCGTGGATCAAATCCAAATGTGAGGTTAAGGAATCGAAAACGCCAAGTCTTACTCGCGCGTTTCACATAATCACAGTCTTCACACAAAACAATCTCTTCATCGAAGCCTTTAAGCTGTGCGTGTACTCGCTTGGTTGAAAAAATACATGCACCAACCGCCGTAGGGAACACAAACTGTGTGACAAACAATCCTAGGTTAAACAAGCCATAACCCATTTTATGTACAAGTGGTAGATTTTTCGCACCCATATAAACGCCGGCGACTTCAAGCTGCTTCTCTTCTAGCTGGCTAATCGCATTGGCCAAGAACGTCGGAGAAAGCTGCACATCGGCATCTAGAAACAGTAGGCGTTCATGCTTAGCCAGCTCAGCGCCGGTATTACGCCCTAAGCTCACTCCGCGTGTTTCCATTTTATGTACAGTCAGCTCTGGTAATGACGCCTCGTAGGCTACGACAACCTCTCTGGTTGCATCATCACTGTTTGAATCAACCACAATGACTTCAAACTCTTTGTGCGTCTGTTTACTGAGGTCTTCCATTAAGCGGCCGATTCTTTTCTCTTCGTTTAATGTGATAACAACAATACTTACTGGGCCCATGATATGCTCCTTATAATCTTGAATAGACAGATTTGGTTAACTTGGTATTCAGATTACAAGGCGCTAACTTAACCCGTCGTGAGGGCTTTATTCAGATCCGGTTCATTTACTCAGTTTTGCTTACTGCGAGAAGAGTTGAATCAAAGTTAACCGATTGATTCTATTTGCCCTTAAAATAGGGGCTAAAAGGCGATTATCTATTGCTAGAATGGGGATTGAGTGATAGTATCCGCGCTCGCTTACAGAGTTACTACCAATTTCTCTTGAGCGTTTACCACACATGACAAGGTCGCATTGTTAGTGTGAATATGAATATCTTAATTTTTTGAGAGTAATACTATGAAATTTGAAGCAGTAGTACGTACTGAACTAGGTAAAGGTGCGAGCCGCCGCCTACGTCACGCTGGTAAATTCCCTGCAGTTGTATACGGCGGTGAAGAAGCAGCAGTAGCTATCGTTCTTACCCACGATGAAGTTATGAACCAAATGGACAAGCCTGAATTCTACGAAGCAATCACTCTAGTGATTGACGGCGCTGAAGTTAAGGTTAAGCCACAAGACGTTCAACGTCACGCGTTCAAGCCAAAAGTTGAGCACATGGACTTCATCCGCATCTAATTCCCTACCAGGAATTAATTCGGATTAAATCCAGCCTTTTGCATATAAGATAATCGGCGTTACCATCCGAGAAGTCTAAAAATTCGAAACCCCGATGCTACCAACATCGGGGTTTCACCGTTTTTGAGCCTCCAAAAACGCTCTCAATTCTCTTCAACTTACTGAAATTTATCCACTTTACCTGAACCCACTATAACCACATCATTTTTGGGTGGATTAAGTGTGGACGAATAGTGGACTTATACAGTAGTTTCTCTCTCAACTATCTTAGACCCATTTTCACCACGACTCAAATTACTGCCCTGCTTCCCCTACTTTATTCTTTAACTCTAGAACATATCTTAAAGTGCCTCAAAGAGCCCCTCTCAAGCTTCCGAGCAAATCCTACATCAGTTGTTATACTTTCGATTAAATTGCTTTCTAGCGAGGCTACAGAAATAGATAAAAAGACTTTTACCGAGCAAGAGCTACTCGAAGGATTAGATGCTTATACTGCGCATGCTGATGAGTTAGCGGAGCTAGTTGACGAAGAGGTGGATATGGATGACATCGAGTAATCATTACACCAATTATTCAACTAAAAAGTTCATCTGACTTATATTTACATAGTCTCATCAATAGTCATTCATCTACTCAGAGCTTAATAGTTCTTCGCCCAAAAGAGCAAGATTGAGGTCAGTTCTGTGAGTCATTTACTTTTCGAATTTTACGTATCATATAGAACTGGATACAACTGAAAAGGCTAAATTATTTATGAATGACAAGAATTAATCCGTTAATGATAGATAGTAATTTGTTATAGTATTACGAGAAATTAATCTATCGTAGAGGTTTATTGATGCATAGTGATGAGAAACCCTTAGCTTTATGTTTGTCTGGTGGGGGAATAAGAGCGATGGCATTTCATGCTGGTGTTATGAGATCTATAGCAAAATCTGGAAAATTGGAGAATGTAAAATACATATCTACTGTTTCTGGTGGCAGCCTATTAATTGGCATGATTTATTCACAAAACAACCACAAATGGCCAGACAGTCAAACTTACATCAAAAAAATTGAACCTAAAATAAAAAGTATTCTTACAAAAAACAGCTTAGTATTAAATTCATTTTTTCGTTGCATTAATCCGCTCAATTATCGCTACTTACTCTCACGTTCCAACATTATTGCTCAATCACTGGAATCTACATGGAAGGTTAATGGCACCATAGGAAAGATAAATGGCGATCCAGAATGGTCAATAAATGGAACCTCTTTAGAAACTGGTCGTAGGTTTAGGATTAAAGGTATAAGCGGTGGTGACTATAAACTAGGATATTTTGAAGATGAGAATTTTCCTTTATCCCAAGCAATAGCCATGTCAGCTGGTGTGCCTGGTGTTATTGGCCCTTTAGTCATCAATGCAGAAAAATTTAACTGGCACCAACTTAATTATCCGACGCGGACAAAAAACAAGATACAACCTAAATTTAAAAAACTCCACATTTACGATGGCGGAATTTACGATAACTTAGGGACAGAACAGTTTTTTGACATAGGAAAACAAAGGTTAAAACCTTATTTTGATAACTGTGAACTGATTGTTTCTGATGCTGGTAGCCCATTCTCTCTCTCTGCAAGTGCTGGAAAACTGAACCCTAAGAGATTATTAAGAGTAAATGACATCATGATGGATCAATCAAGATCTCTCAGAGTAAGATCGTTAATGAATTATTATCTTAATAAAAGAGGGGCAGGAGCTTATATTAGGCTCGGTGACTCTTCTAATGAAGTAATAAAGCTTTACTCCCTTAATTTACCTTTCAAAAGCCAACTAACGGAAGGTGATATATCGCACGCATCAACCTACAATACAACACTATTTAAAATGCCAGAAAAGTCTTACAATATACTAAGCGCTCATGGTGAGGAATTAACATCAATACTAAAAGATGGAAAGAGGTTGTACTCACAGAAAAACCAACCTCTTTAATAAAACCACCAATGAACCTAGAATAACATTACCTTATTCTAGGCTTTCTGCTTCTTGCAGATATAGTATCATTATTTTGGGACAAAAATTTCTTTTTCTTTGAAATTCCATTTTTTACCGATGATACTTTTTCATTTTTTGATATTAGATTTTTTATCTCGTAATCACCCACATGACGCCCCGTTGATGAGATAATAACATCGCCAGTCTTCGTAGTGAAAATTGGAATTTCAAACTCATGTAATAGCTCTCTAATTTCCTTTTTTGGATGTTCATATTGATTATCATAATTTGAACTACAAATAGCAAACTTAGGCTTTACTACTCTTAAAAATTTATTTGTTGTAAAACCGTTGTCTGCCCCATGATGAGCCAATATTAGTATATCCACTTCTTTTTTCATTGAACTACAATTTAAAAGATACGATGAAATAGAAGAGGATTCAACGTCTCCAAGACTAGCAACATTAAAAGATCCACTTCTAAATAATTTTACGGTAGAGTTGTCATTAGGAGAGTTTAAGTCTATTTTTTTCGGGTGAAGGATAACATCTTTATATTTAAAGCTTTTGGCTGGCTTTAACGAAGTTATATATTTTGGCGTTATTTGCACAGCCACTTTTCTAGTGGAATTAGGGTTTTTATTTTTAAATCTACGCTCAAAGCTCTTGATAATTCTTAATGATTCCTTCCCGCTATCTGTATGAGGAGTGTAACCTGGATACTGAATCAAACTTGGTTTTAAGTCTTCCATTATTTTGCTTAACTCGCTAGGAGAGCAATGATCAACATCCCAAGATGTTATATGTAAACAGGTTATTCTATCTACTCCGCATAACTTAAGCTCCTCCTCAATTGATGGCTTATTTGCCTCATTATATCTGGCTTCTATGAGAGTAAAAGATTCACTATCAAAGTATGAAAATGATGAACCTTTTGAGCTCAATCTATAAGCTCGAAACCTTGTAAATTTTGACAGTGCTGACATTTTTTACCCTATGATAATGCTCATATTGAGCTGTCAATTCAGAAGAGTTGGAGAACACTACGACGCTTATTCTCTTATGAAAAATCACATCCTTTACTGTCCAAGAAGACAGTATGCGCTTTATTTGATATAATTACAATCATTTCTCATTTTTATCAATAGTTTATGAGAGTTGGACTTTGTTTTGAAAAACAAGCGTATCGGGAGTGGTAATACAAAATCTAATTGGGTTGCCTTCAAGTCAATTATAATCCGGTGAAATTAGTTTATTTAGACGCTATATTGATGAACGAACTCTTAAAAGTGTTCTAACCTAGAACACTTTTAAAATCAGTTGTTGGGGTCTAACCGCTAATTCAACGCCCTAGATAAACCGCTGTCACTTCCTCTCGGCCATGTCCTAGCTCTTCGCTTATGATCATTCTGGCTTCATAGTCACGCTGCTTGTCTGCACCACTCAACCCTTTCGTTGAAGGGCCTCCCGCAGCAGGAGCACTTTTACCCGTCAACTCAAGGTATCGCTGGTGCGCATACGCATGTCTTAGGCCATGTGCACGCTCTAGCCCCATTTTGATACACGCTTGTTCATATCTACCTAAATGAGTTTTATACGTGTCCTTTTTCGGTATTAATGAACCATCCCCCACCCACTTTTTTATCGAGTCGATGAGTTCACGCTGCGCTTGGGTTCTGATTGGTACGGCTCGGGGTCTAGCGCCTTTCGTTTTAGTCAGGACTAGGTGATCTCCTTTATCCGAAAAGCGCAGTATTATCTTCATGCACTCTTCTCGGCGAAGACCAAAGGCGGCCTGTAATCTGAAACTCGCTTCTAAATAGCGGTTATTGAGCCTAGATAACTGCTCATCTGATATTTGACGGGACCGATTGATGTTTGTAACGTAGTGGCGCTTTTCAATACCGAGAGATGCATTGTTAGCGGGTATAAGGCCAGGCTTACCAATTTTTTCTGATAGCCATCTTAGGTGAGACATTCGGTTTTTTATTGTACCTGCCGATAAGCCTTGCGATTGCCAATGAGTTAACAACTTTACGGCGTGTCGACGGCCAAAATTTTTTAGCTCTAAGTTTCGTACATTTAGCTCTTTCAGTTGACTGTCCACCAACTTGAGCACTTTCTTTCTCTCTGCTTGAGTGGCTTTTGAGCCGTCTGGGTTTCGGTGTAATAAACGGGTAATTTGGAAATAGAAATTAGTAGCCATGCGCTAACCCTCTTCTTGTTAAATGAAAAATAAAGAGCCGTCCGTTGTCGGCTCTTTCTCTTGTCATTCGAAGGTTCTTATTTCACGGGTGCAGTAGTTAGGTATCAATGCGATTTCAGATTAGTGTTGTTACTCCCGTTCATTTCGACAGAACGCCTATCACTTCTTTGAAGCAATTAGGTAATGAAGTGAGACTACTGTGCGGTCAGAAATTCCGAACAATTGAATGACTGTAAGCCATGTGCAATTGCTTAATCCCCAGAAGCCCTTAGGGCTAGTGAGATAAGAATGCGCTGGTAATTAATTGGTTTCTTTTACAAGTAGGCTATGCAGCAATGGCTGCGTATTTAATTCCATTTCATTGTGTGCGATGAGCGTTAAGTATTCAAATTTGGTGACGCTCTCAGCGTCAGTTTTGTTTCGGCGTCATTCGCCGGTAATTCTGAGATTCGACTCGGAAGGTAGTAATGGTGGGCGATGTCCGTCCTGTCACTCCATGTTTGGAGTGACAGGACTAGCAATTGGATTGCTAAACGCCTTACGACATATGAAGTATTTCTCTTACACTAAGTGAGGTTTAATACCATTTAGTAACTGTGTAAATTGAGCGCACTTAGAAAAGCTATCTGCATAAATATACTGGTCGCCTGATAAAGTTGTGTGCCAGTTTTTCCACCCTTTATCTAAATATCGTTGTTTCGTACTGATCGGCCTCGTTTTGCTTCCTTCAAATGGGTGTTTAAAGGTATTATTATTACCAAAAGAGCTTACCACAACATGCTTATTCGGTGCTTTAGGAATCGCTCTATGAGGCATGTCTCCCCCGTGATGAGGAGTTATTACAGCTGAAATATCGTAGTCTCTTAAAAAGTCCTTACATCGGCTAAATGGAGCATCTCCAGTATATATTGCATTCTTTTCACCATTTTTACTGCTTTTTACAATACTAACCAAACCACTGTAGTTTCTGTTTTGACTTGTGGGTAATTTATGAACATCAATCAATGACGTTTTTACGCTTTTTAGCCCTTTCGGCCATATATTTAACCTTGATTGATTGCTTAGTTCTTGAGCGAACTTAAGGTGTGATATCCCTAAATTCTTTTGCTCTGGTACTAGCCATTGTGTCTCTCTGACTGCAGCTTGAACCTTACCTGAAATCCAGTGATCCATATCCCAATGACATAACACAACAGGAACACTTTCAGCGGGTGACAATGTTAGAGTATTAGGATACGTAGAAGAATTGGCAACAACTCCACCTCCCAACGCTAGGTATAAGATTTCCTGTGGATTATGGGGTTCAACACCACATTCTCTATCTATTAAACATATCGAATTTGCACTTCCTTGACCTACATTAATAACACGCAGCCAATAATCAATACCGGGGTCTAAGGTGGAAAAAGACAATAGATCTAATATATCTTTTTCTGTGGCCAAAGAATTCGAATAGCCTTCAATATTTCTCAACTGGTAAATATTTGTTAGTTCTTTTGATTTCTTATGTCTTTTTTTATATTCATGAATATCCGCAATTTTTATGTCTATCGGTTCTTTTTCTTGGTAACTATCAAATCTTAATGCATCGATATAGTCATCTTCTTCTGAGTTGACATGGACCAAAATTTCATACCAACATTCTTGCTTGAAAGTTTTTATGTGTGATGGCAACTCGGAACGATTAATTTCAAGTAATATTTGCGCACTTACAACTTCTAGAAAATTGAATCTTTTATTAGAGGCTTGTCCCTTATGATAAGATGTATTTATTGCATCGAAAGTAACGCTTAAGCTATCTCCACTGACATCATAACGTTCGATTCGTGCATAGTATGTTTCTTTTTCCATTTATAGCCTTATGCTTGATTAGGGTTCTCTAAGACTAAATCTTAAAGACGTGTCAAATAAATAGGTCTGTTATAGTGCTAACTAATGATTGTAAGTTCTTAAATTAACAACCAAGACATGATGCACTTAGTTGTACATAAGGAAAAGCGTAAGCTGCAATAATGAGATGTAATTCAAATGGTTAAATCTATACATGTACAGTTTAAGTCTATTTGCTAGCTGATTTATGTCCCACTTCTATTGGTTGTACTTGATTCCAGCGAATATCATTCTCTCGTGTATATCTTCGTTGTATCCGCATTGGCATGGGCCATTCGCTCAGTTGCGCTTATGCCCTGCTCTTCAATCATTCTGGCCGATAGACCTCGAATCTCGTGATAGGTAGGTCGAAGAGATTTTTTGAGGTGATCGTATAGGCCCAAAGAGTCTCTTACTCTGCTGAACTCTTTACTGATATTGTGATGGTGAACCTGATAAAGATGGTCGGTTTCTTTAGAGATACCTCGCTGTAATTGGCGAGGTTTTCTATGCACCACATACGGACAATGCAACCTTGAGGTTTTGGATAAATCGACAATGTCTTTTATCGCCTGAGTGACAGGAATCGCTACCGCTGAAGTCTCCGACTTTTGAACTTTCTGACGGTGGATATAAAGCGTTCCGTAGATAGGTTGACCGTCAATGTAATCCACCCTACCCTCTGGATTCCAAAGGATGCCGCATACCCCTTCTCTGGGCTTCTTGATTCGATAGCGCAATCGGTAGATTTCTCGCACAGCATGAGTTGTCTCTAAGGTTAAAGACATCGCGACTTTCAAGAAAAGTGGCGCTGCTTCGTAGATTTGAAGATAGCTTTCATAATCTAAGTTGTGACGTGCTTTGGTGTAATCCTCTTTCGATAAGCGTCGCTGTTTCTTGTTAAGAACAAAGTTACTCTCTATCGCACTCTCATCAGCCAAATAGGAAAATATCTTTTTCAGATTGCTGATTTTTCCATTTAGCTGTCGATTATTAAGCTCTGCATAGTATTTACCAATGTGCTCATTGATATGCTGTAACTTCAGCGATTTTGTTAAGCACTTACCCATGTGCTCTTCCAACCTTTCGCAGTCACGTTCTAAGTTTCTAAAGACGTCTTTTGAGAGTTTCTCTTCCGCTTTGACACGAGCCAACACGACAGGGAGCCAATCTTTTAATGGCTTGTTAAACTTATCTCTACGCCCTTTGGAGATCGCTCTTTGAAATTGGGTTGGCTCATTAAGATCGAAGTCTTGCGTCAGCTCCGGCCTGTTCTGCATGTTATAAACATACGCCGCTTGAATCGCCTCTTGCTCGGTTGTGCCACTAGGGAAAAGTCGTTTAACACCTTCAACTGTTGTAAAGCGAAAACGAAGCTCTCCCCTGTGGCTCATTCGTACAAGAAATGCTGGGTAGTGAGCCGTTTCTTTACTTCTTGCTCGACCTACCATCACGACTCCAGAAATCTGACTAATTCTGAAATACGATCTGCTGGGTTGCCTATATCCTCATCTATACAGACAAGGTATCGGCCCGTTGGGGTTCGAGTACCGCCCAGCTTCCCAATTTTTATCCAATTAATGATCGTGGCGCTGCACATACCAGATCCAGGATAAAACTCCTCAATGTACTGACTCGGTCTCAAGTATCGGATTGCCATGTTCTTCTCCTCACATTTCAAATAATGAAAATTGCTTAAGAAAAACTATGCATGAAATTTTCGGTAAGATTTGTTTTGAGCGGCAATTGGCCACAAAAACAGATGAAGAAGAGATACGTAAAGCGGCCGATGCCAGTCGCTATAGGGTGGACTTATACAGTAGTAGCGAATCTACAACCAATTGATTTATAAGCTTTTACTAATTAGACCATTTTCGCATTTAAGACGTCACTTTAAGATACGAAATGCTCTATAAAATAATGAAAACATTAAAAATCAATACCCTACAACTGTGCTTACTACCAACATCGGGGTTTCACCGTTTTTGAATACCAATAATAGGATGCAGATTTGTGTAAGGCGAAAGTTCTTCCATAGCCTATGGCATAACTTCTACTGGCGGCACCAGACTCCAGCGAATATCATTCGCTCTTTTGAAAACCTTCGTTGTATCAGCATTGGCATAAACCATTCGTTGAGTAGCACTCATACCTACTCTTCAATCATTCTGGCCGACAAACCTCGGCTCTCGTGATATGTAGGGCATGGCGTTGTTTAACGTTTCCTATAAGAAATATTTTTGATCTATATCTCTCTTTCCACCTAAATATAAAACTGCCGATAAAAATAAATTAGAGTAATTACTTTAAAGTTATTTTTAACATTAACTTTTAAGGAATTTTGATCGGTAAATATATCCTCACAAGTACCATAACCGCACCACCAAAATCGAACAAAGAGTATACAGAATTGATGATATATAAATTAATACTATCTAAAACATAAAGTTATCAACATACTGCCATTTGTCTCATCGGTTTAATCAAGTAAATGCTAACTATCAAAATTGTTATCAGACTAATGATAAAGTGCTCTTTTATCCGTTTCATGAAATAAAAACCATAGTATTTGTAAGAATTTACCTACCCTCATCCCTGCAATTAATACTGAATAAACATCACACTTTAATAAATATAAATTCACAAAAGCTAATATAAAAATTCCCTTTTCCGAAACTTATTTACCGTGTTAATAAATAAAACACGGGATTGATTTGGAGTATTACTCAACTCCAAGAGGTATTTGTTCCCGTAGGAGACAAAAATCAAACATCAGAGATTAATAACTGATTATTGGTTTGTTATTTAGTAGGAACTCTTTACTAGGATTCTGGTATGTATAAGAAAAACACTAAAGTGTTAGGCGCAGTTACCCTGCTCTCTTCTTTATTCGCTGCACATTCATTTGCTGATATTCAAATACTCGGAAGTGAAAGTGAGATATCTCAATCAATCACTGATCACTATCAGCAATCAAGTCGGTTTTACGACGGTAGCTTGGCTAACAATGATGCACTCTACATTAACGTAGGAACGGCATCTGATGATGACATCAGCAAGGCAAAATCACACATTTATCAGGGAGATATTGTCATCATAGACCTACGTCAAATTCCAGGGGAAGACGCCAAAATCGAACTGAGCCAATCGTTAACCGGGCTAGGTAGCGACAGCCCTCTTGTTGTCACCGGCCTTTATCAGGGCGACAAGATCATTAATTCTATTGTGGCAGACGTTCGCGATGAAAATGGTCAATCAATTAATAACCCTTCGGCTGAACTAGAAAGTCTCAACCACTCGCTGGTTCATGCTCTAGATCGTCTTGGTTTTGGAGGTAAGTAATATGAAAACTTCTACTTTTTACACACTTTCTTTACTCGCCGCTTCTACCAATGTATTTGCCGACAACTATGTACCTATTGTCGAAACCGTACACTACATCACTAGCTCTAAGATGACCTGTAACCTGTACACGAGTAAAGAGTTCGATAAAACACGCGATTGGTGTAATGCTGGTGCATCGGTTGATCTGCGAGTAACCGTTGCTCAAATGCGTTCTGTTCAATCATCAACTTCACAAGGCTTCACACCAGACGCTAAGATCGTTCGCTTTACTATTGATGCCGATAAACCTGGCACAGGCTTCCATCTGGTAGATGACCTGCAGCAGGATCATAGTTGGTTCCAGAGCTGGGCAAACCGTCGTACATACATCGGCCCGTTTGCCAGCAGTTATGATTTGTGGGTGAAGCCTATCTCGGGCTATGTACCGAAAAAAGTCAGCGATTTTCCTCATAATGAAAACAAAAACTACCAGCACCGCGATACGCATGGTTATTCAATCGGCATCAATGGCTCATTAGGTGCAGAAGTGGGTAAAGATGGCCCTAAAGTCGGTGGCGAAGTGGGCGCCTCATTCAGCTATAAGAATGAAAAAACACTGGTATTCGATACCAAAGACTACCGGGTAAACAATCGTTCTTCGCTGAGCGATTTTCAGGTCTCATTTGAGCGTGAGTTTGACAAATGTTCAGAGCTAAGACGTCAGGAGCTAGGCTGTTACTTTACTGCCGCACACTGGGGTAGCGGCTGGGTATTTGATAAATCTAAGTTTAATCCGATCTCTTACGCCAACTTCAAACCAAATTATGATGTGATATACGAAGCGCCTGTGAATCAAGATGGCACGACTAAGTTTGAAATCGGTGCCCAGTTCACTGCAAAGGCACGCTATGGCGATGTGATTCCATCTGCATTGTTCTCGGTATACGGCCCGGCGGGTTCATCATGGATCGCTCGCTCTATCAATACGTCATTCACTATTGATTGGAGCCACCCGCTGTTCGAAGCGGAAGCACACGTGACCTTACAGTCATTGAGCAACAATGATCTATGCCTTGATGTATACGGCACCGATGGCGATAAGTCAGCAGAAGGTGGGCAAGTGAATGGTTACTCTTGTCATGGCAATTGGAATCAAACTTGGGGGCTAGACAAACAAGAGCGATACCGCAGTCGTGTTGATCCGGATCGCTGCCTCACAGTCTCAGCTTCTAAGACTTTAACCGTAGAATCATGTAGCTCTAATCTGGCGCAGAAATGGTTCTGGGAAGGCGATAAGCTAATCAGCCGCTACGTTGATGGCTCGAACGATCGCTATGTTCTCAATATAGTGTCTGGCCAAAACGTCGGTATAACACCTGAAGATCAAGCGACTCACGCGAGATGGAAGCCAGTTCTTCAACAAGTTAAGCTGTAATCATTGGTATTCGAAAACGGAAAGCACTGCTTTCCGTTTTTTTAGCCCATGCTCAAAAATGACTTGGCAATTCCGTTTGGTTATTACCTGAATTACATCAATTCATTTCTGCCATCACACTCATATCGATAAAGTGAGGTCATCTCTTAATGACGACCTCAAGGTAAGCGACATGAAAAAGACCATCTTAGCGACTCTTATTGCCATCACCTCTATGCAAACTCTGGCAGCCGTTAAAGTGACCGACAAAAATTTCGCCCGTGCAGAAACCGACCTGTACTTCACTCAACAACTAGATCGCCAACCAATCAATGTGTTTGACCACAACCGAGACAGCGTCACCGTTGATAATCAGATGATCATTCGCTCAAATACCGACTTGCTCTACTCGACAGCCGTGGTAGATGTATCGAAAGGCGCCACTTTCCGTTTAGCGAAAGGTGATTCTTACCAAATCATGCATTTCTTCAACAACAATCACGATAACCACATGGCAATTTACGGTGGTGACGAGATCTACATAGATTCGAAAATTGCAGGTTCAGATTACATTTATATCCTAATGCGTACCGCTACGACGGCAGGAATGGAAGAGGCACATCGCTTACAAGATGCAGCAGTGATTGATGCAAAATCCGCGAAGCCATTTAAGCCAGCACAAGATTGGGACAGCGCCTCTCGCGACGCAGTACGTGCGAAATGGGAAAAGCAAGTTAACACGATTAAAACGGAAGAAGCCTTCACTACAGGCATAACTGCAACTTCAAACAATGAAGACTTTATGATTGGCACTGCATCCGGCTGGGCGGGTTTACCGGCAGACTTCGCGGTTTACTCTTCACGAGCAGGCTCAGGTAAAGTCGAATGTGCCAGCGTTACCTTTGACAAACCATCGCTAAGCTATGACAAAGGCGGTTACTGGTCTATTACCGCATACTCTGGCGAAGGCTGGTTGATGACCAACAATAACAGTGTGAATTCAATCTCCGCCGTACCAAATAAAGATGGTTCTTATGCCATTCAATTCGCGCCACAAGGCGAGACATGTGGTGGTGCTAACAATGTCATTGAGGTTAATGACGCTGAATGGAAATTTGTAACGCGAGCTTACCGCCCGAATAACAAAGCAAAAGTCATCGAAGAAATGCATAACTTTCCGAACGTGACAACAAAATAACGCATAACTGGCTGAGTCTATTTAGGCTATGCCTCAAAGAATAAGCCTCTCAACCGAGAGGCTTATTCTTTTCTTCGATGATGGCTTGAGAAGTGGTGATGATTTTTCGCTTGAGCCACTGGTGCATCGGATGCATGCGCTTATTGTGCGATTCCACTAACACTATGTTCTTTAGCTCATCCGGTGCGTGGTTTGGGAACGTGACATAGTCGAACTCACCACTAAGATAACGAGCAAGCTGCTTAGAGCAAGGCAAAATAATATCGCTTTGCTTAACCACATCGAGCAAGGTATGCAGATAGGAACTTCGTGCTTTTACCTTAAGCGTTTCACTTGAAAGATGCTTGGCAATAAAGGGCTGGGCATCGTTCCATCCCGGCACTACCAAACTGGCGTATTCTGCTTGATTGATTTCAGATTGAGACAACGTCTTTCCTGCCAATGAATGGTTAGTTTTAACTAAACCAACAAAATCATCTTCACCAATGACTTGGTGGGTAAACTGCTTATTGGTTTCAATTGGCGAATAATTGATGGCGGCTTGAATCTCACCGTCAATTAACTTTTTGAGCGTTTGAGAGCCCCAATTCACAATGTTTACTTGTGCATTTGGTGCCTCTTCAATAACAGCCAGACACAAGCGCGCACCGAGCCAATTAGAAATAAAACCGTTGATTGCAATGGTAATATCGCCTTGGTAATCAGAGGGGTCAAAGCTTGGAGAATCCAGAATGACCTCATCCAAGCTTTCCATTATCATCGGAAGTTTCTCACCCAGCTCAAGCGCCCGTGGTGTTGGCTTTAAACCAGAGTGAATCCGGGTAAACAACTCGTCATCAAAATAATCACGCAGTCTTCCCAACGCTTTACTCACTGCTGGCTGGCTAAGTGCTAGGCGGTCGCCAGCAATACGCGTGTTCTTGGTTTCTAACAACACCAGAAGAATACGCAGTAAATTGAGGTCCAGTTGTTTCATCAAGATTCGTTTTCCCTTAGCCCTATCGAGTTTGTTGCCCATAAGCCATTACAAGTCGTCACACAGTAGAATGTCACGGTTTAGTACGGCGTTCAATAAGCATACAGTGTGCCATGCCATCCCTTTGTGATTATTTAGTCTAACAAGTGCTTCCCGTGGCAAATACGTTCTAATACAAAAGTCTTATTGACCATATACTCAATAGGTATGAGTGGAGAATATATGGAGTTGGGTATGACGTTTACAAAGAGTCTGTGGTTTGTGACCACATTATTACTATTTTCAGTGGCGGCTGAGGCAGGTAAGCCCATACGAAGCGATGGAACCTATATAGGGAACGGCTTTCCTAGCGGTGAGCATTTCAACCTTATTCTCCATGGTAAGAAAGACACTCACGTGTGTGAAACTTACGTCGAGGTCGTCGAGATAACCGATACCGATCCGGTTGACCTAACCGAACCATTTTACGCTATCGGTGACAAATATCTGCCTGGCGAATGTCCAACGCAAGATGGGTTTGAATATCGCTGTGCCTACGGTAACGTTATCAACATGCCTAGAGGAAGTGACAGTAGTCAGGTTCTGATGGAATCTGGCAGCAAAGGACCAGCTAAAAAAGCTGGTAGCGATGCTGATTTAGACGATACGACATTACAAGTGACAGATGCCTGTACCGGCTACACTGGCAATGACCCTGCCATAGTTCGTATTCCTGCTAATAGAGATGGTTATGCCGTGTACGCTCGCGTTTTGGGTAAACCGACTGACGATGGTGGCCCAGATTTCAGCGTTACTGGCCGTTCAATACCAATCATAGGTGATGGTGATAATACCTCAGATGACGTCTGGCTAATTGGCGTGATTGATAATGAGGGCGCGTTAATACCGGGTACATGTGACGATGGTGGCTGTACTCTTGAACGTTGGGAATCGACTGAAAAAGGCAAAGGAGCCAAAACGGCGACCAACTTAACTGGCCTGTTTAGCTTCAGCGGTGAAGTGTGCTACTGGGAAGACGATGAGTCTTGTTTAGATGGTAATACCAATGTTTGTACTGATAAAGACTTCTGCTGCACCATCGTTGATGAGTACGACGGAGTTGGAGATATCGAAGTTAACGGTACTGTTTATGATTGTGAAATCGCCGATGATACAACCCTCGATGACTTGGGTATGTGCTTAGCGGATGGTGATGTGCCCGATACCTTACACTGCCGCACTTATGAAGAAGAGTGGATCTTCAACATTGAAGACTTCGTTAATGTCCTATTTGATCTTAACAACGATGCCTATAACGTTCAGATAAGACTATATCCATTACCACTTAAGTAACTTTTAAACGAATTAAAACCATCAGGCTTTATGCTTGATGGTTTTTGTTTGCGCTTCTATCTACGAGCTACAAAGAATCGCGCCTATATAAGACACTTTGATTCTAACCTTAATCAGAAAAACAGATTTTGTTTCTGTCGAGATCTCTAACATAAGCAGAAAACCGCGGCCCACGCTGATTGGGCTTACCCTCACATGCCCCGCCTAGCTCGATTGCTCTTTCGTACATCCTGATCACTTCATTGGCCGAGCCAACACAAAAGCCAACCATTGTGCCATTGCCATTTGTTGCTGGTTCTTCATTGAATGGCAGCGCCGCTGCAAAGGCAAAATCATCCCCAAGCCAGTAAGTCATTCTGTCGCTTGGGACGACTTTCTCCAATTTAGATTGTTCAAAAAGAGAATCGTAAAATTTCGTCGCGGCTTGCATGTTGTTCGTTCCAACAACAAAGTAATTCATTCTCATGCTTCAATAACTCCGTCTAATTGAGCGAACGATAATATCCCTAGCTACTGACAGGACGTGTCAGGAGATACGTTCATTCTCACTCCATTCCTTTAGTCAAAGTTGTATTAGCTAAAAGCCATGTTCCCTGCCATAGCCAGTAACAGCATTGCAAAAATCTTCTTGATGGTTGATACAGGTAACGTATGCGTCGCTTTCGCCCCAAGTGGCGCGGTAAACCACGATGTACTGACAATACCAAACAGAGCTGGCAAATAAACAAAACCTGCAAAACCCTCTGATAGAGAAAAATGTGCGCTGCCCGAGCTGATATAACCGATGGAGCCAAACAGTGCGATAACGATGCCACAAGCAGATGCGCAACCAATGGCTTTTTTCATGTCTATAGAGAAAAACGTCAGTAAAGGCACAAGCAGAGCACCGCCACCAATCCCTATCATCGCAGAGAGCCCACCAGTGATGGTCGTCAGTACCGTTAACACCCCTCGGTTTGGCATCTTACGCTCAGTCGGTGTGTCGTTTTTGCTGCTGTAGAACATCTTCAAAGCAATAAGAACAACACTAACAGCGAAGACTAAACGCACGACCTGTTCTGGTAGAAGTGCTGCCATAAATCCACTAACCAATGCACCAAGCGCCACACCTGTCATGATCCAAGGTGCGAGATCCCAAGGCACATTGCCATTTTTATGATGGGCAATAGCAGAAGAAGTCGACGTAAATAGGATGGATGCCAAAGAGGTCGCTACCGCTGCGATCACTACCTGATCGCTAGGTAGTACTTCGAAATACATCAAAATGACGCTCAGTACCGGAACAATGACAAGTCCCCCACCGATACCCAGCAAACCCGCCAAAAAGCCAACACCACTACCCAATAACGCACAGTAGACAACCAACAACAGTAACTCACTCACTCCATTCACCTCTTCTTTATCAACTTAGGAGAATTCCCCTATCGATATCTTCATATTCCCTTTAAGCCCATTAATATAACTCGTCAGAAAATAATGAAACATGAATATTTCTCATGTTGATTGTGAAAGAAAACCATTGTTATTCGTTAAGTGATTAACGTTATAAAAGATCCACTGCTCTTAGCTCTAGAGATAATTACAGTTGATAAGATTCCGATATCGAGCTTTATGAGAATAACTGTAATGGCTAGTGACTGGGAAAAATAAAAATAACAGCAGAAAGCTTACAAATAGTAAGGAATAAGTTCAGCTTTCACCTAAGGATATAGGATACCAGATCACCATGAACAACGATTTCACATTTAAAATTAAGAGCATTAGCCTCGACGAAAACTACCACCCATCAAACAGCACTCGTATTACGACCAACTTTGCCAACTTGGCACGAGGCGAAAGCCGTCAAGAGAACTTACGTAACGCTCTGAAGATGATCGACAATAATTTCAATGCCTTAGCAACTTGGGACAACCCAACAGGTGATCGCTACTCAGTTGAGCTAGAAATCGTTTCTGTGGATATGAATATTGAAAACGAAGGTCAAGCATTCCCATCAATTGAAGTTTTAAAAACCAATATTATCGATCATAAAACAAATGAGCGTATAGAAGGCATAGTAGGAAATAACTTCTCTTCATATGTTCGAGATTATGATTTCAGTGTATTGCTGCTCGATCACAATAAAGGTCAATCTACATTTAGCATTCCAGATAATTTTGGCGAACTGCATGGCAAACTTTTCCAGCACTTCATCAACTCAAATGTTTATAAGCAGCACTTTAAGAAATTGCCCGTTATCTGCCTGAGCGTTTCAGATAATAAGACTTATCAACGTACTGAAAACCAACACCCGATTTTAGGTTATGAATACCAACCGAATGAATCCTCTTTAACTGAGCAATATTTTAAGAAGATGGGCTTACAAGTTCGCTACTTCATGCCACCAAACAGCGTGGCTCCGTTAGCGTTTTACTTCTTTGGCGATCTGTTGAACGACTATTCGAACCTTGAACTCATTAGCACAATCAGCACGATGGAAACCTTCCAAAAGATCTATCGACCAGAGATTTACAATGCGAATGCAGTCGCAGGACAACGTTACCAGCCTAACCTGAAGAATGCCGATCATTCGTTGACTCAAATTGTCTATGACCGCGAAGAGCGCAGTAGGTTAGCTATTGAGCAAGGTAAGTTTGCTGAAGAGCACTTCATCAAACCTTATCAAACGGTTCTTGAGCAATGGTCTGCCAATTACGCCTAGTCACTTAACGCGAGCTTAAACAGTATTATGAAGACATTATTACCTACTTCAACAGCGGGCAGCTTACCTAAGCCGTCTTGGCTGGCACAACCCGAAACACTTTGGTCTCCGTGGAAATTGGAAGGCAATGAGCTGACTGATGGTAAGCAGGATGCCCTACGCGTCTCTTTACATGAACAGCACCAAGCGGGCGTTGATATTGTCAGCGACGGCGAACAAACCCGCCAACATTTTGTGACCACCTTCATTGAGCACTTGAGTGGTGTTGATTTTGAAAACCGTAAGACGGTTAAAATTCGTGACCGTTACGATGCGAGCGTTCCAACCGTAGTTGGCCCAGTGAGTCGCCAAAAACCGGTTTTCGTTGAAGATGCCAAGTTCCTACGCCAGCAAACAGATAAGCCAATCAAATGGGCGCTGCCGGGACCAATGACAATGATTGATACGCTTTATGATGACCATTATAAAAGTCGTGAGAAGCTTGCTTGGGAGTTCGCCAAGATCCTCAATCAAGAAGCGAAAGAACTGGAAGCCGCTGGCGTTGATATCATCCAATTTGATGAACCTGCGTTTAATGTGTTTTTTGACGATGTGAATGATTGGGGAATTAAATGCTTAGAAAGAGCAATTGAAGGGCTCAAGTGTGAAACCGCCGTTCACATCTGCTACGGCTATGGGATCAAAGCCAATACCGACTGGAAGAAGACCTTAGGGACAGAGTGGCGCCAGTACGAAGAAGTGTTCCCTAAACTTCAGAAGTCCAATATCGATATTATCTCACTTGAATGCCACAACTCTCGTGTGCCAATTGAGCTACTTGAACTTGTCCGTGGCAAAAAAATAATGGTTGGCGCTATTGATGTGGCGACCGACTCGATTGAAACGCCAGAAGAAGTCGCCAATACTCTGCGTAAAGCACTAGAGTTCGTTGATGCCGATAAGCTCTACCCTTGCACCAACTGTGGCATGGCGCCGCTAGCCCGTGAAGTCGCTACTGCAAAGCTTAAAGCATTGAGTGAAGGTGCGGAGCTAGTTCGAAACGAGCTAGCGAAACAATAATCCACACACTACTTTATAGCCAAAAGCTCCCGTATTTCGGGAGCTTATTAATTCATAAAGTCATTAAGTGTTTAATAAAACTATGGAGGGCAATTCAAAGAATCTGATTTAAAATTTTGCTAATCTATTCAAGTAATTAGCAAAGGAGTCGCTATGGTTCAGTCATGGGTTGTCGGAAAGTGGCAATTGGATAATGCCAGCAACAACATTGTCAGTGGTTCGCAAAGTATTCACCTAGAGCAAAAGCAGTTCCAACTCTTGCAGCTGTTAGCTGAGCACGCTCCTGAGCCCGTATCAAAACAAGAGATCTTTGCGCAGATATGGCGCGATCGCGTCGTGAGTGATGATGCGCTATACGTCACTATCAACGCATTACGCACATCATTAGGCGACGATAAAAAGTCTCCAAGTTATATCAAGACTCTATCTGGCAAAGGTTATCAACTCATCGCTAAAACCTACAAGCTAGAACCGCACAATGAAGACCATCTTGATGACGAGTTACGTGATAAATATCAGCGAGCACGCTTTTTAATCTCTCAAGGCGCATCCAATCATCAGCAAGGGATTGATTTACTCCATGAGGTAATTTGCCATCAACCACACTTTGCCCCCGCTTATGTTCAACTGGCAGATACCATGCTGCTTAACTTATTTACGGAAAGTGCTGAGCTCACTTTAGAGAAAAAACGCATTGAAAAACTGTTGCTACGCGCCCTTGCACTGGACAGTAACCAAAAAGCAGCCCACCTACTATTAGGTAACCTTTACTTTCTGGTTTTTAAAGATCATTCCAAAGCACGCTTTCATTTCCAGCAAGCTGAATCCGTCCCCTATTCGCACTATTCTTTTGCTCAGTTTTTGCTAACACAGTTTGACTTCAAAGGCGCCTACATTGCGCTGCAAAAACATTTACAGTGCTACCCAACAGAATACTCAAAAGAGTGCGTTGCTTGGCTCTATTGCATGCAGCAAGATTATGAGAAAAGCCATCACGAGATTGAAAAAATTCGCGAGTTTGCCGAGGAGAATATGTATTACCATGTTTCGCTCCAAGCTATTTACGAGCAAAGGCAGGAGTATGATAAATCGTTCAAAGAACTCTATTGGTTACTGGAACATGTTGGGTACAACGAAGACCAACTCAAAACCGTTAAAGAAAGATTCCAATCCGAAGGATTACAAGGGGCATACCGTTGGTTAGCCACGGAAGATCAACAACAAATCTCTATCGGTCAATACGCTCCCCCACTCTCAACGGCTCGATATGCAGTCTCAGCCAATGATATTTCCTTGGCATTGGACTGCTTAGAGCAAGCCGAATTGCAGTACCGCCCAGAGCTACTATGGCTAGGCGTCGATCCTAAATATATTCCACTACACAAAGAAGAACGTTATCAAGCCATTCTAAAGCGCCTAAATCTACCGATTCCGCATAATCTTAAGAAAACCTCAGCCAATCCTAAGGATTTACTTTCTATCACTCCGTAATGTTGACTCAAATGATTCAACAAATGGAATAGGACGATGAAACGACATCTTGGACTGCTATTAATCATTGGCTCTATCGCATTACTATTCGGTAAGGCGATAGCAGCCGAAAGTGGTGACTTATTAGGGAGCCTGAAATCTCAGGGGCAAATTTGGTCATCTCCAAAGGTTGATGGTGACCTTGTCTACTTTGGCAGTGACGACGGCAATATTTACGCTTATGACCGCAACTCTAGAAAATTAAAATGGCGCTACGCTACAGGTGGTAAAGTACGATCTTCAGCCGACTTCTCAGCCAATGCCGTCTTTTTCAGTAGTGATGATGGACTTCTCTACGCGCTTGATAAACGAAGTGGAAAGCTTAAATGGAAGTTTAACCTTAGCGACAAAGATGCCAAGCGGATCTTACCTGCTGGCTATGCTCCATGGGTATTTGACTATACGAAATCTTCCCCTGTTGTCGATGGCAATGTCTTATACATTGGTAGCTCAGACCATCACCTTTATGCGCTTTCTATTTCAACGGGCGAGTTAAAATGGAGCTTTAAGGCTGGCGATCGTATCCGATCTACCGCAGCTTTCAATGACTCTCTCGTATTTATTAGCTCTTGGGACGGCGGTACCTACGCACTAAATAAACAAAGCGGCGAACTTGTCTGGCAACACGTAAGCCAAACGCGCATTGTTTCTAGCCCCGCACTGATTGGTGATAAAATCATTATTGGTTCCCGCGATACTCGAATTTACGCATTGAACGCGCAGCAAGGCCATGCTCTTTGGGAGTACAAGTTTAGCAATGGTTCTTGGGTAGAGTCTTCCGCTACCAAGGGAGAAAACGACCACGTCTTCTACATCGGCAGCTCTGACAATAAACAGCTGATGAAATTCGATGCGAATACTGGTAAACCACTTTGGACCTTCAACACTCAAGGTTGGTCATGGGGAATCCCTACATACAATAATGGACGAGTTTACCTAGGAGCGACTGGTACGGAGAAAAACTGGACGACAGTAAAACGCGGATTTTTTGCTATCGATGCCGTCACCGGTAAAGAACATTGGAGTTACCAACCGAAACCAATAGATGATTATGTTCATGGCGGCGTATTTGGCAGTGTTGCTGTCAATAATGACGAAGTCTTTGTTCCTGATTTGGATGGTCACGTCTACATTTTTAAAATGTAACTACGCTTATATACATTCAAGAAACACACATTAAAAAAAAGCAATGATTCATCCCATTGCTTTTCTCTATCTAGCATTGCTACGCCATATCATCTTTACCTTCCACCAATGCATGATGACTGATAGAACCATCCGTACGGGCTTTGAGGTGAGGTGCGTATTCAGGGTCACTCATAAAATCCAGAGCGGCTTGCTTTGATGGCCATTCGATGATCACTCTTAAGGCTGGGTTATCTCTATCCCCTTCAACACGTTCATGAGTCGCCGTTCGCGCTAAGTATTTGCCCCCATGCTTGTGGACCAGTTGGGTTGCAGGGCCAATATAGCCTGGGATCCATTCTTCTTGTGTCGGTGTTACTTCGATTACTGAGTAGTAGCTCGCCATATAAGACTCCAGTTGTATATATGCTAATGTTCAATTAGTGGTCGAAACGTCTTACTGAGTATAGGTAACGACTGCTAGAGTGCCATTTGACTGCCCTACGAACTCATCAATACACAAGAGGCAAACAAAAAGCTCCCGATAGTTGGGAGCTTTAGTCGTTTAACCTAATGAGGTGTTATTTCATTTTGTGTTACTGAGGGTTAAGACCTAAAGTCTGAAGCACTAGCTTAAAGTTATCTTGACGCTCTTTAACTGCGTGTACTTCACCACTCACTGGACAGTGGCTATCTGGACAACCACGGTTTACGATACCTGAAACTGCATCGATAAACGCTGTACCTTGTAGGCCACCATCAACGTACTTCTTCAGCTCAGCATGGTAGTTCCAATCTGCGTATGGACCACCTACATCATTGTAAGTCTGAACTGATGACACCCAGTAGAATAGACCAGCAATCCACTTGATCTCTCTGTTCTCTTCCGAGCTACAAATCAAGCCAGGGTTAGAACAGAAATCTAGGTCAGCATAAAGTGGGTTAGCCGGTGGCGCTTCAACAACCGTACCATTCACCGTTGTACCAATAGTCTCAGGATCTACGTGTGAACGACCCATGAAGTGGTTCAGAGTACCAAAGTTCTGACGACCCGTAGTTTGGATTACACCACGACCCCACCAGCCACAGCCTTCAACAGTACCGTTAGTATCGCTACCATCCCAGATGAACTTACCGGCTTTCTGACCTTCATAGATCTTACATTCACCACGTTCCCAAACCTGCTTCGAGGTATCAACGCTAGTTGGGACTTCCATACAGTGACCATCGTTTGTCCAGCGACCAACATTGCCATTTACTAGCAAGCCTTTTTCTGCAAGAACAGAGTCAGGTGCAGCAAATACAGGAGCTGGTGCGCCATACCATTTCGCATTGGTCAACGCAGTCACTTCCATCTTAGGATCGCGTGGACAAGAGTACGGGTGGTCAATACCGGTGTTTGGATCCATGCCGTAATCAGCATATTTTTGACCTAACTGACCACAGCTCGCTGTCATTGGGTAGTTAACCGGCGCGCCGTAACGTACTTCAGACCAGTTGTTCTCATCACAAGCATTGTAGCGAATGGTTTCTTGCATACTTTGTGACAAGAAGGCTGCGATAGCGACTTTTGCGTAGATAGAGTTCGTTGCATCATCTGCCGCGTCATCTAATAACCAGAAAGTATTGCCTGCTACGCCGACGTTGTGCATCGAGTTAAGACCTGCTAGGAAGTCAGCCCATTTGTACACCGTAGACGGAGCCCATTGCGCTTGTGCCACTTCATACAGGAACGCTTCGTTGTTCATTGCATTTTCTGCACTGGCTAACTCAGAGTTTAATGATGCGATACGAGTCAAAGGACCATTTTGAACGCTTTCACCGACGTAATACAAAGGTACTATTTCTGTCTGGTAGCGAGCGATTTTCGCATTCAGATCTGCACTGTCCGCATCAAACAAGATAGCGAAGACGTTGCTGTGCGCCGCTTTACGAATGTTACGATCACCTGACGTACTTCCTAAGAAATAGGTCGCGGCCTGAGCAGTTGGGATCGACTCTAGTAACGCAGGTGTCTTAATGTGATCAGAAACCTGTTTAACGTACTCTAACGCATAGTGCCACTGCTCGTTACTTAGTGCTGCCGTCGTTGCAGACTTAGAAAATGCCACAAAATCAGCTTTGTTCAGCGAATCTGCTTTATACAGCTCGAACGTTGATAACAAGTCTGAAGAAGCACCAGAAGCGGCATTCCAAACTGCTCGCTTACCTGAATGCGTATTGTACGCAAAGTCACCGATACTTAGCGTCCAACCAAACGTCGCTTGTGGAGCAAAAGTAGAAACAACAAGGTTATGTGCTTGCGCCCAACCTTTCACATCATCAGTCAGTGCATTGATTGCATTCGCATCAAGTTGGCTATGTGTACCCGTTGCATCAACTGCTGCGGTTAAAGCTTGTTTAACAGCTACCGCACCTAACGCAGCGCCTTTGTCGGCTGTTGCTACATCAAGTACATCACTGCTAAGGATAATAGACGTCGAACCCGCCGTGTCAGCCGCTTGGATCAACGCGACAAACGCATCGGTAAGTTTCGCGACATCAGCGAGATCCTGACTGTTCGCTACATTCACGCTAAGAGTTGATGGCGTGTCTAACGTAGCAGGGCCCGCAACCACAAAATTACTTGGCCAACCTGCTACTTCTAGTCGTACTGGGTCAAGAGGGTTTGGCAATGAAAGCGCTGTTGTACCGCCGCCACCAGAAGAAGAGTTATCACAATCTAGATGATGCCCCCAACTGCTGTCGCTACCCGGAATTGAAGACGTCCACCAGTTAGCTTTATAGGCGATATTGTCATTGACCATAATGTCGCCACCTGTGGCGTGGTCACCTTGCGTCCAGTTTGGATAGACATTGAATTCAGCACATGCGCCAACACCTGGCGTAGGATCTGGTGTTGGTGTCGGATCTGGGTCCGGAGTTGGGTCTGGTGTAGGATCAGGCGTCGGGTCTGGATCCGGTGTAGGGTCCGGTGTAGGGTCCGGAGTTGGATCAGGGTCTGGCGTTGGCTCTGTACCGCTCACAAGTTTCCAAGGAGAGTCCCATTCATTAGCATAAGCGTCTGTAGGACTTTGTCCTGCATTAACCCACCACTTGGCTTCATAGGTATTACCGTCAACCGTTACCTGTGTTCCGCCTGCGTATGATTTCGTAGCATCGTAAGGTTCAGCTGCAAACAAGTTGCCACTTAATACAATACAAGCTAACGTGGCCGCCACCTTGTTCATCCTAAACATATCAGTTCCTTTCAGTTATTGATTTTTTATTTAGTTTTCACGTTTTGTTTGATAATCCACTGATTAAGCGGATAAATAATCATCAAAAATTAAGTTAGCAACTCTTGGCGAATTTATCTGTCAAATCATCAAAAATCATACTGTTATGCGGTTAATATCACGAGAACCCATGATTCACCATACAACTTACTTATTTGGGAAAAACAACACATTTACAACACAAATGGATATAGCAAAAAGATAAGACATGCTGCTAGATAATTAATGTAACGAGTATATATAGGTGGTTGTTTTAAGAGAGGATTATAGGTGGATGCTAAAAATCTCTAGCTCAATAAAAAGGGCTTAACGCACTGTTAAGCCTTAGTTAGTATCTGCTATTTGTATGAGTACCTTGAAGCTTGCTCAATAAGATCAGCCACTTCATGTGGGTGAGATAAGATGGACGCGTGCCCACTATCAATTGTAATAGTTTCTGCGTTCATCCGCTTAGCCATCATCTGTTGTAACTTTGGCGAAACAATCTTGTCATCACCAGAGATAGCGTACCAAGATGGTTTATCAGCCCAAGCGGCATAAGTGACTTTTTCATCGAATGCTGACTTTGACATAGGGATTTGACTGTATGCGAACCATTTAACAACCTCAGGGTCACTATCGTGAGCCAATGCGTAGTGATACCAGTCAGGATCAATAAGATAGTTACCATAACCATCTTCTATAACCCTTTCCAAACCACGCATTGTTGCTTGCTCGGGTTCTTGTTTTTGCAGATCAGTAATCGATTCACCCACTTTTGGAGCCATTGCGGCGATGTAGACCAACCCTTTCACCTTTTCATCATCCCCAATTTGAGTAATCGGCATGCCTCCCCAAGAGTAGCCGACGAGAATAGTGTCCCCTTGTTGCTGTTCCAGTACACGACGTACCGCTTCAACATCATCAGATAATGAGGTTAATGGGTTTTGCACTGCTGTAACGTGAAAGCCTTGGCGCATTAGAATGTTAGCGACAGGCCTCCAACTAGAAGCATCTACAAATGCTCCATGTACTAAAACAACATTACGAACCTGTTGCGCATATGCCAAGCCAGAACTGAATAATAATAGAGTTAACAGTAAATACTTTTTCACTATCTGCTTCCTTGTTAGTAAAAAGACAAACAGAAGTATCCATAAATACTCGCGCCGATTAACCCTATGATAGTTGGTTGTTTCCCAACTAGGAGTTTATATTCCCCACTGATTCATACAGAACTCGATAAATTTCCTTAATCTAAGCGGCATTTTCTGATCACGCATATAAATTAGGTGCATCGGTCGAATAGGCAAGGGAAAATTCTTTAATATTTCTACTAGCTTTCCACTTCGCAGCTCTTCCTCTAATAGAATTTCTGGCTGGATGATTATCCCAGAGCCATTCAGTGCTGCATTTTTTAAAGCAAACCCGTTATTGATGCTTAAGTTCCCGTTGAGCTCAACTGAAATATTGGACGATTTAGAGCAGAACGTCCAAGTTCGTAAAATTTTATGGTAGTTAAACAACAGACAATTATGACGCTCAAGGTCTAGTGGAGTCTCAGGTTCTCCGTAACGGGCAATGTATTGAGGAGATGCGCATACAACCAAACGATAAGGCTGCAAAGGCCTTGCCACCATTCCCGAATCCGGCACATCACCTATCCTAAATGCTAAGTCGTATTGCCCCCCGATCAGGTCAACTACAAAATCACTTAGCATCAAATCAATTTTGACGTCTGGATAGATTCGCACGAACTCATGGATTGCGTTAGAAACACATTCAGAACCGAAAGTGATTGGAGCCGTTATTTTTATAACGCCGGATGGCTTTGAATTGGACTCCCGAATTTCTGACTCTTTGACTCGAATTTTTTCCAGAATCTCCATGCAATGCTCGAAATACAAATTGCCTGACTCCGTCAAGCTCTGCTTTCGTGTCGTCCTATTAAGCAATTTGATGGCAAGGTTGGTTTCAAGGCTTTTTATATGTTTCCCCACCATGGTCGATGAAATTCCTAATACTTCCGCAGCTGAAGCGAAACTACCACTTTGAACCACCGTAACGAATGTTTTCATGCTGGTTAGCTGATCCATTAGACACCCAGAGTTGTTAGTGAAAAAAGAAAATGAGCGTTTTTATAACACAGCATTTCCAACATCATAGTGTTGCATAAACATTCACATACAATTTTGCGAGGAATATACAATGCCAATAGCAATATGGGCGCTTTCAATTGGAGCTTTTGCCATCTGCACGAGCGAGTTCGTTATTATGGGTCTACTGCAAGAAGTTGCTAAAGACCTCAACGTGACTATCCCCCAGTCAGGTTTTCTGGTCACAGGCTACGCATTGGGCGTAGTGCTCGGCGCACCTTTTTTAACACCCTTTTTAGTCGGGCTAAAACGCAAAGCGGTATTAATCGGGCTCATGCTTCTCTTTACCGTAGGTAACGTCGCTTGTGCACTGGCGCCAGACTACAACACTATGTTGCTAGCACGGGTATTTACTGCCCTTGCCCAAGCAGCCTTCTTCGGTCTTGGTGCCGTTGTGGCAACACGTTTAGTTGAACCTGACAAGCAAGCGAGCGCAATCGCAGCAATGTTCCTTGGAGCAACCTTGGCTAATATCCTTGGTGCACCATTCGGTACTTATATTGGACAAGAGATTGGTTGGAGAAACACTTTCTACATCATTGCTGTTCTTGGTGTTGTGTCCGCGATTTCAATCGCCAAGTTATTGCCTCATATCGAGACAGAAGCGCCAACTAACCTTAAGCAAGAATTTGCTGCGCTTGTACAACCAGGAATGATTCGCGCTCTACTGATCACAATCTTTGGATTTGGCGGAACGTTTACTGCGTTTACTTACATCTCCCCTATTCTGACTGACATTACTGGTATGTCACTGGATTATGTCCCAGCAATGTTACTTCTATTTGGTGTTGGTATGGCCGTAGGTAACCCAATTGGAGCACGACTCACCAACAACAGCGTTGTCTTTGGCATGCGTAGTACGCTGCTAATTTTGATGACAATGCTTATTGCTCTCTACTTTGTTATGGGGTCAAGCGTAGGCATGGTTGTTGTTACTTTCCTCTTCGGCGCAGCCATGTTTGCAACTATCCCTTCTCTGCAAACTTATGTCCTATCCGAAGCTGGTAAAGCACCTATTTTGGCCTCTGCTTTCAACATTGCGGCATTCAACCTAGGTAATGCTGGAGGCGCATGGCTTGGCGGTGAAGTAATCAACTCTGGTTTATCACTGCAGCTATTACCGCTCGTTGCCGCCGCTGTTACAGGTCTAGGGCTACTTTTAGCTTTCTCAGTACGAAGCAAAAAACAAGACACTCAACTTGCGACAGCATAACTCACCTTAAACAAAAGAATCATTTGGGGCTCTCTTTTAGGGAGCCTCTACAAGGAGATAAAAATGGATTTACAACTAAAAGACAAGAACGTCGTTATCACAGGCGGTTCAAAAGGAATTGGTAAAGCAACCGTCGATCATTTCATTGCTGAAGGAGCCAATGTCTACTTCTGCGCGCGCGATATCAAAGGCATAGATAACGTACTCGATCAGTACTCAGGACTAACGAATAAGATCCACGGTAAAGCAATTGATGCTTGTGACAGTCAGTCAATGGCTCAGTGGTTCGAAGGTATTGGAAACATCGATGTACTCGTACTTAACGTCAGCGCACTTTCCGGGGATTGGAACCAATCAATCGAAGTCGACCTACAATCAACGATCGATACTGTACAAGCGGCACTACCTCATCTATCGAATGGCAGTGCCGTCACCTACGTTAGCTCCAAAGCTGCGAGCTTTGCCACTCCTGGATTTGAGAGTTATGGCGCTATCAAGTCAGCTTTAGCTCACTACATGAAGTCACTGTCGAAAACCGTCATCACGCGTGGAATTAGAGTCAACGTCGTCTCTCCGGGTGACACATTTGTCAAAGATGGTTTTTGGGACGTTATCAAACAAAATAGCCCCGAAGTGTATCAAGCAACTGTCGACAGCAACCCGATGGGACGTTTATGCCGACCTGATGAAGTGGCCTCTTCAGTCATATTTCTATCAAGTCCTCGTTCAAGTTTTACTTCTGGTGCCAACCTTTATGTTGATGGCGCAGCAACTAATCACGTTCAGTTTTAAAAGAGCAAAACATGCAGCCTAAAGAGAAATACGCTTTTTTTGACTTCGACGAGACCATTGTCTCAATTAAAAGCATGTTTGCTTTTAAACAAGCTTTGATGAGCGAGCAAGGACACTCATCTGAAGCGTTCGACTCCTTTATGCAAGAGCTAAAGCAACGAGCCGAAGTATTCCCTCGCTCTGAAGTAAATCGCTGGTTTTATTCCACTCTTAAAGGCGTTGAATATAACTTCGCTAAGAGCGTAGCCAAACGTTGGAGACATAACCTAACAAGCAATGTTTATCTTGAGCAAACCTGTCAAAAGATCCAAGAGTTTAAGCAGCAGGGTTATCAGATCGTTGTGGTATCGGGAAGTGCGCGTTTCATCATTTCGGAGTTTTTAAAAGAGCTAGGTATTTCTCAAGTGCTTTGCAGTACACCCGAAGTAAAAAACAATACTTTTACAGGTGAACTTATAGGCGAACCTGTAATAGGTATGCAAAAACGTCAGTCCATTCAAGCTTTTTTGCGTGAAGAAGATACCACGACCCGTGACCTTATCGTTGTCGGTGATCATATCAGTGATTTGCCAATGCTCGAACTCGCGACTCACGCAATGGTCGTAAATCCAGATGAACAACTAAAAAGTATCGCACGTCAAAAAGGCTGGCTAGAGCTCTAACAGGATAAACAATGAAACAAATTTTGGCTTATAACGATCAGCGTTTTGATTCAACGCTATACGATTACGGCGACCAAGCGCATGTGGTCTTTTTCCCGGATTGGGAAGGTTGCCACACCGATTATGCAAACAGAAAGGCAAAACAACTCGCTAAAGAATTAAAAGGGAAAGTACTTCTTACCGATATCTATGGGGCTGGTAAACAACCCGAAACTTATGTCGGTCGTGCAGATGCTTTCATTCACAGAACACTCGCTAACCCTGTCGAATTAAGAAATCTTCTTTCCGGACTATTTCCCATTTTTAAAGAAGTTCTTGGCGCAGAAAATAAGAAAGTAGCCTTTGTCGGCATATGCTTTGGAGGCTCGATAGCCTTTGAAGCCGGCCGTGCCGATATTGGTGTAGATGTTTCAGTTTCAATTCATGGTACACCCAGTTCTCCAGAGCCTCTTGAGAATATTGTGGGTACTCGATTTCTGTTGATTCAAGGAAGTAGTGATCCCCACATCCCACTAAGCTCAGTCGGTCAATTTATCAATGAAATGGATAACGCAAATTGTTGTTGGCAGATGCTGATGCTTGGAGGGGTACAACATAGCTTTACCAAAGAAGAAATTGGCTATGGTGGATATGGTTCGCGTTTCAATCAATACGCTAACGATCAGAGTTTCCAATCGGCTTGCAACTTCATTTTAGGAGACCATCATGAAGTTAGATAGCCAAATACTCATTAGTGGAGCCGGCCCCGTTGGGCTGACTCTCGCAGCCTTCTTAAAACAAAATGACGTCCCTTTTCGCCTTATTGATGAGCGTTCTGGCCCTGTCAAAGAATCTCGTGCATTGGGAGTGCATGCCCGTACGTTAGAACTTCTCAAACCACTTGGGCTAGACAAAGAATTCATAAGACTAGGGCGAATCACCCATGACATGCACTTTCACGATCAAAAACGTAAGTTGTTTTCGTTAAAGTTCGACTGCTTAGAAAATGACACTCCCTACCCTTATTATCTGATTTTGCCTCAAACCACGACCGAACGAGTCCTCATTCGCCACTTAGCTAAACAGGGAGTTGAGATAGAGTGGAATACTAGCTTATCTAACTTCGAGCAGTTTGACGGCCACATCTCATGTCAATTGGCCCAAGGCGATAATCAGTCATCAGAAAGATTTCGATTCTTAGTCGGTTGTGATGGTGCGAACAGCCTCGTACGACAGAGCTTAGGTATTCAGTTTGAAGGCGAAACTTACGAAGCACTCTTTAGCTTAGCTGAAGTAGAGATAAGCGAACCAAGCATTGAAACCAATGCAACACATGTATATATGGCTCCGCAAACCGCTTGTGCGGTCATCCCAATGCCATGTGGTAAATACCGTATTGTCGGACCAAACCCTGACCCAAGTGGCATCAGTGATTTCACTCACTTTCAGCATTTTCTTGACAGTCAATCGCTGTTTTCTGACGTGACATTACACTCACCTAACCGCGTCATCGATTACAAGATGCATAAACGTGTCGCTAGTCAGTTCTCAAAAGGAAATGTCTTCATTTGTGGCGACGCGGCACATATTCACTCCCCTGCTGGCGGTCAAGGAATGAATACCGGAATGCAAGACGCCATTAACTTAGCTTGGAAACTTGCCTCCGTAACACGTGGTACTTTCCCTGAACGACTACTGAGCAGTTACAGCCTAGAGCGCCGTAATGTATCCAAATCCGTTGTTAAACATACAGACCAAGCCATGGCCTTTGTTTCTCAACGCGGTTTAAAAACTAAATTGCTGACTCATGTTATCTATCCACTCATCCTCAAATTTTACCAGCCAAAAAGTTTGATTGCTGCGATGGCACAACTTACCACTCGCTACGGCAGAAAAAGCACCCCAATTGGACAACGTTTTCCATGGATGAAAACAGTTCAAGGCTATTCCACGCTCGACCTTATCGACGGGAAAAACTGGACGCTGATGACCTTTGGCCCTCGGTTTAAAGACACTACAGCTGCTCGAGAAATCAATAATCTCCTTAAAGGCGCAATACAACAATTCCATATTGTTGAGAATAAGTACTTCAAGAGCGCCATCGGCCAAGCTGGTCCAGTCCCTTGCTACAGCATGGATATTCCTAAATCGTGGCAAAACAAAGCTGTCTTACTCCGCCCTGATGGGTACATCTATGCAGTTAGTGAGATCGAAGACAGCGCTCAAATCGTTGATTCACTGAAAAAATGGCTATAGGGAACACAATGTACATCAGAGGTATCGGAGCCTATTTACCCAGCCACAGACGCTCAGTTCAATATGCTACCGTTCACGATCGCTACCCGATTGAGTATCTTGAAAAAGATGGTTACGAAAGCGCGGCTATTGAAACCGAACTGTTTGCTCCACAAATGGCAGAGATCGCATCACTCGCCGCCCTTCAAGATGCAGAAGAAGATGGCACAAGCTTACAAAATATTATTTATGCATCTATTCACTGGCAAGGATACGAACGAATTTGGAACCCCGCGTCGTATCTGCAAAGTCGCCTAGGTTTAATTGACGCTTTACCCCTTAATGTACAGCACGGTTGTAACGGAGGCTTTCTCGCCCTACAGCAGGTTTATCGGCACCCTCTACAAAAGCAGCAGTTACTGCTAACTAGTGCTGACAATTTCACTCATTCCAATTTTTGCCGCTGGAACGCAGATTATGGGTTGATTTATGGCGATGCCGCAGTGAGTGCCTTGTTTGATTCTGAAAAAGGTTTTGCCAAAGTTCGTTTCTTTGAGACACGCACTATCCCTGAACTTGAAGCCCTGCATCGTTTGGAGCAACCGCACAAAGAAAACGGTGACAGCTGGAAACAAGATTACGACATCAAAGCAACCAAAAAACATTTCTTACAACGTAACTCAAGAGAGGCCTTCATCAAACCTATTTTGACTTGCCTGACATCACTTAAGGACCAGCTCATCAATGAAATAGGTGATGAAACGCAACCAATCGACTGGTTAATCGCCCCTTTTGTTGGAGACTCAGTCCGGTTATCAACCTATGAAAAAGTTTTTGCCCCTCTTTGCAAACATAGCTTTTGGGAACAAGGAAGAAAAATTGGTCACACAGGGGCAAGCGACGCTTTGTTAGGGCTTCATCAATTAATCGACAACGAACAAGTTGATGTGGGTGAATTAGTACTACTTGTTAGTGCTGGAGCTGGCTTCACATGTTCCGTCATGTTGTTAGAAATCACGCCTGAAATTATCAAAAGAAGGAAATCCAATGATTAATATCACCTCAGATTTAAAAATGAACCGTATCGGGCTCGGCTGTATGGGCATGTCTGAATTTTATGGTTCAAGTAACGACAATGATTCACTCAAAGTCATGGCCAGAGCAGTTGAACTAGGTGTGAATTGTTTTGATACAGCTGACCTTTATGGCGATGGGCACAACGAAAAACTAATTGGGAAGTTCTTAAAACAGTCGAAAATTAAGCCCGCAGTAGCGACAAAATGTGGCATCGTCCGCCACAAAGAAATACTCCCAGATGGCAATTTCAAACGCACTTACAATGGCACCACTAAATACATATCTGATAGTTGCGAAGCAAGCTTAAAACGCTTAGGCATTGAGTGCATAGATCTTTTCTATTTGCATCGCCCTGACCCGAATACACCAATAGAAGAAAGCGTTGAAGCTCTAGGAAAATTAAAAGCGCAAGGAAAAATAAAAGCTATCGGATTATCAGAGGTCTCTGCAGACGATTTAGTTCGCGCTCAGGGAGTACACCCAATTGATTGCCTGCAATCAGAATACTCATTGTGGAGCCGTGAAGTCGAAGCGTCAATTTTGCCATTCTGTCAGCAAAACAATATCACCTTTGTCGCTTTCAGCCCGCTGGGGAGAGGACTCACTAAGCCCTCTATTAAGTTGGAAACCACTGACTTCAGAACTAACATTCCACGCTTTTCTGCACATAACATGTCAGCCAACAGACCACTGTTTAGCCTCATTGATACGATTGGAAAACGATACGGCGCTTCTGGTGCACAAGTCTGCCTAGCTTGGCTTCTTAATCAAGCGCCAAACCTAATGGCGATCCCAGGAACACGTCACATTAAGTACTTGGAGCAAAATGTATTAGCTCAGAATATCTCCCTTACTGATGAAGAACTAAAATGTTTAGACCTTGCTTTTGCTTCTGAAAAAATCCAGGGAGAGAAGTACTTAGTTTCTACGTCCGCTGCATAGAAACTCATTGGTTAATTTAAAAAAGCCGTTTTCTTCAAAATTCATCGAATACGGCTTTTACCTTTTAGGAATCACAACCGTAAAGCGAGCACCACCTAAATGGCTTTGATCGACTGAAATCGTCCAATTTAGGTTTCTCGCGGCGTTTTTTGCAATCGCAAGGCCGAGTCCAAAACCACCATCATTCGCGTTGCGGCTCTTATCTAATCGGGCAAAAGCCATGAAGATCTCTTGGCGTTTTTCTTCAGGTATGCCCTCGCCGTTATCTTCTACATCAATGGTCCAACACGTTGGGTATTCGTGCAATGTTACTTCAACTAAACCATTACCGTATTTGTCAGCGTTTTTGATCAGGTTGTCTATCACGAGCTTGGCTAACGCGGGTGGTAACGTCACTTCATCTTCAACAACGTCATCTGCAATATTCAGCTTGGTTGTGTTGCTCGCAATCATGTCTAAACGACAACGACATAGGCGTTTCAGTGGCACCACTTTTTCAATCGGCTTTTCATCGTAACCCATTTTATTGTTCAGCTTTGAGAGCTGCAGTATATCGCTCGTCAGATCTGAAATGTCTTCAATGTAGTCATCGATATCATTAAAAAGCTGCTCTCTGTTTTGGCAGTCCTTTCGCCTAATCAGATCACATGCCATCTGAATCTTGCTCAAAGGCGTGCGGATTTCATGGGGGATCGCATGCGAGAATATCTGATTTTGCTTGACGCGACGTTCAATATCTTCAGCCATTTCATTGAAGCTTTGAGCAATCTCTTTGATTGGAGAGATATGATAAGCCTCTGCCCTCACGCTCAGTTCACCTTGACCAAAGCGCTCTTGCGTCATAATGAGCCGATTAACACGCTTATTTACACGGTGAAGCGGTAAGTAGATTAATAAACCAAGCGCAATACTCATGGTAATAAAGAGAGAAGCCATAAAATGGACTTCTTCATCTTCATACCAAGGAAGCACATCATTATGAGGGTCGTCTATTTCCTGAAAGAGCAAATGATAAGGAGAGTTTGGAATCGGTGACACCATTCTTAACAATTCATCATCATCCATGTAGACCCGAACACCTTGAGAGCTAATATGCATTGTACATTGCTGACATAACGGCTGAGCTTCATCCCACCCTTTTAGGAGGGCCAGTTTGTAATCGTAAAAAGTCAACTCACCATACTGGTTTAACTTCTCATACAACCCATGACGTTCATAACGACTGTTCACATAGCGTTGAGCATGGTGGATTCCGTCATCAACAAAGATATCCAGGTCCGCTTTACGCATGTAACCAGTACCAAAGTGCATGAAGACTGCAAAAGTAAGCATCATGCCCAGTAAGCTCTCTATGTATAGGCAGGTAAACATAGAACGAGGTCGAGATTCTATGTGCATGCGTTGCTGCTCACCAGTTTATAACCTTGATTGCGAATAGTTTTAATCGTGGCACTGTAGACTTCAGCTTGAATGAGTTTTTTGCGCAGTCCTGATACTCGCATATCAATAGATCGATTATTGACGTTGTATTCGATGCCCCTTGCTAAGCGACAACAGTGATCGCGAGAAACCGTTTCGCCAACATGCTCAATCAGCAATTGTAAGATCTCAAACTCTGAGTTGGTCAAATTGATCGGTTTGTGTTCGTAATACGCGGTTTGGTTCTGGGCGTTAATCACAATCCCATGAGCGTCAGAAACATAGCTCGATTGCTCTAACTTCTGCTGGCGTTGGTAACGTCGCATCAAGGCTTCAATTCGAGCAACAAGTATGTGCCCTCTTACAGGCTTTGTAACATAATCATCCGCACCAAATTTGAATAAGCTCACTTCGCTCATTTCATCTTCTGCGGCGGTGAGTACCATTATCATACCGGTATAAAACTGACGCGCTTCAGCGCATATTTCAGCCCCTGATTTGCCCGGTAGCATCAAATCAAGCAGTACAAGATCTGGTTGAAGTTCTTTGATTTTATCTATCGCACTTGAGCCATCATATATCGCTTCAACTTGGTAACCCTCTGCGGTTAAGTACATCTGAGTAAGCTGAGAAATATCACGATCGTCTTCGATCAATAAAATCTTTGAATTCATCTATCTGCACGCTGTTTATAAATTTGCGCGCAGTATATAGCAAACGTTTCACCCTTCAAGGCAACTCATTAACTTGGCAAATAATTAGAGTAAGAATTACCTTACATTTAAAGTGTATTTTCACTAAGCGATGCAATCGATTACAGGCTTTCGTTTCATATAATACCGGCAATGTATAATTATTAAACAGACACACGCTTGAATATAAAAATATATTAAAACTTGTGACTCATTATATTTAATTATGGGCAATTTAATTAACAGCCCCAGTAAAAGGCGTTCAAAAATCACACTGCGTAAAATATGCTTTACAGCATTGCGTATCAGTTATGAGACAGAAAGAATCGCCTAATTTCTCATGCCCCTCAGACAAACGCTTACATGTGCTTACATACCCAAACCTTACAAAATGACATACCCAATAAATTAATGAAAATTGCTTAGTTCTCTGTTCAAACCATTATGAACTGGTAGTTTATTCATAAAAACAGACCAAGTTTTGTTAACTTATTGTAACCACCACTGAGTATTAGCTTACATAACGAGATAAAAATCCAATACGCATACAAGCGCTTACTTAAATTATATTTATTTGCCGCTAACATTCGTTCCAGTTCTGTTATTCATCATTGACTGGTATATGCGTATGAAGCTTTCCTCTTCTGTCCTTTTATTGACTTCTGTTTTCTCAGCTACCGCTTCAGCTTCGGTTGATTCCCAAATTTCCGATATCGTTAAAACATGGTTTAGCGTAGAGGTAAAAAAAGTCAAAAGCTTAGCCATTCGCGCTGTATTTGACTGCGATTTTTACTCAGCGACACCAACAGTGAGCACGACAGACGGAAGTTCCAGCTTTGGTGATCATTACTTCCTACATAAAGACGGACAGGTAGAGCTCATCAGTTCACCAAGTACAACTCAGCCTCTGCCTGAGTTTACTCAATGCTTCAAAAAAGAGTTTGTGATTTCAAATAGCGAAGACGCAGAGGTTTTACTCGAAGCACTAAGCGGTATTTTCCACACCTACAACTCATCATTTAGAGAAGTTGAACCTTACGTTCTACAAAAGGACACTCACTGGGAATTAATTCACGATAAGTTCTTCGAAGATTACTCTGGCTATGTGGTAAAAACCGCGCCAGACGGAACGATTAAATCGATTTCTTATTCGCTAGGTCTTAAGGGGAAGTAAGAAAATGATGATTAAACAAGCATTAGCGCTAGCTGTATCTATCGCGTTGATAGGTGGTTGCAGTGACGATAGCAGCACAACTAACACGACTACCCAGCAACAAGGGACAGCTTTACCGGTTGTTGCTAACTCGACTTTTGGCTCAGTGGTGATGACTGATGAGGTTCCAGAGCAGTTCAAAGTGGAAGGTATCGAGACGTACGTAAAAATCACGCCTAAATCGAGTAACGCTTATCGCGCAAGTAAAACAGCCTCTGTTCCTACGATTCATATCATTGCGACCAACGATGGCGTTAACAATGAAAAAGTTCGCCGCGCTGCTATGATCATGCAGCACCTGCTCACCAACTATGCAGGCAGTCAGTACGGTTCTGACAAACAATCGATTACCAATAGCATGGCCAAGCGCAATGCAACGCTAATTTTGACCGCTAACGACGACGAGAATCAGAAGGTTTTAACTCGCATTTATGCCAAAGAAGCTGAGCGTCAGGGCAAACTTGAAGCTTGGGTTAAAGCATCTGGGGCGAGCACCTTTTCAGGTCTGAACTTCAGCAGTGCAGAAGCATTTGTAAAGTCGTTAGTTCAATACGAAGATCAACACTCTGAGAAAGATTTCGAAGCGGTTGTCGATGGTTTGATTGAAGGGATCGTAACAAGTAAGCAATCGTCACAGTGGTTACTCAACAGTCAATCTCTCATGTATCGTGAGCTATCTCTTGAAGGCGATTGCCACTATATGAGCAATTACGCCGATTACTGCCCTAACCTTGGTGCCCATGCCGACCGTGACGCTGCTTTTGAAGAGATCTTACATATCACGCAAGCTCAAGGTATTGCACCCACACTGAAGGGCCTTCAAGCAGGCATCGATGCTCGCGCACTTAACTTATATAACCTACACAAAGCTGGTGGCAACGCAGTTTGGCGCCCAACGGACTCTAGCTGGGAAGATTGGGAAGGTGATGACAACAACCCTACTGTTGGTACCTCTTACTCGCATGAGTATTTTGCCGCGGCCTTTGAAGCTTACATGGGCGTCGCAAAGCATAACGGTCACGGCTTAGACGGTTACCAAGCCTTAACTCGCGAAGCAATGGAAAGCCAAGATAAGCAAGCGAAAGAATGGATCGAAGGCATGTTCCACAAGCACTTACAATACACCGCCAGAATCGACTCTGTGGGCGTCGTTACCTATTTTGAGCACACTTATCCGGGTTCAGGGGAAATACCGACATTCGTAATGAACCGAGATGATGCCCAGCCAACAGATGGCTACACCTACAAGTCACAATGGCTGATTAACGCTGAGATCATTGGCGATAAACAAATCAACCTAATTGCTAACGATGAAGATAACGTCATTAAAGGCAACTCGGCCAATAACATCATATTTGGTAAAGGTGGTGTCGATACCTACCTTGTCGATCATAAATATGCAGAGTGTTCGATCACCAAAACCAAGTATGGCGCGACCATTACCTGCCCTACAACGGGTACTGATGAACTCGTTTATGTCGAGAAAGTCTCCTTCTCAGACAAGACAATCGCTCTCTAATAATAATCACTACTTTCTCTCAGTGAATCTGCTGGGAGAGCTCAACTGGTATATACAATGAAAAAGCAACTTACTCTTTTAATTTCTGTGCTTGGTTTAACTGCATGTGGCAGCCTTGCCATTATGGATAAATCCGAAGCTGTGAAAGCTCAGCCTGAAATGCTAATTAAAACCGATGGCGACCTATGGGGCTTAGGCGGTGACGGTCAATTTACATTAGGTGCAACTTACGAGGGTAAGTACTCGCGCGACGCATCTACATCAACTTGGTTCAATACGATTTCAACTAAAGATGGTTCAATGGCGGCTGAAGTGACCAATAAAGACAGTGGCAAAACTTGGCTGCTGAGCTGCAGCGGTGGCGGCACATCGGTTAAGTTCAGCATGCTTCAGTTTGGCGGTGATGCTCCTTACATTTGCGATATTACCTCTCAAGGCGAGCCTGCTGGCACTTTCTTGCTTGAACGCGATGCAAAAGTGATCGACTTTGGCACTGAAAACAAAGAGAAAGGTTCTATTGCTGTTGATGGCATTCACTTTGACGTTGAAACTGTACACACAGGTTCTGGCCTAATGATGCCACTGCAAAACCCTTTGGGTTACAGCTTTAAGTTTAAAGGACAAGAGGTCGCTGCGGTGCAAACCAATGGCATTCTCACGGTACAGTGGCTACCAGAAATGACGGCTCAGCAAAACGATGTTCTGGCTGTCGGTGCGATTGCGAGCGCGCTAAGTTGGCGTCCGGCTGACTAACCTAGGCAACACACCGATAAGATAAAAGGCGCATGTTCTGCGCCTTTTTACGCTCAACGCAGCCCATAAGTTCATTGCCTTCTCGTCCAGAGCGCTATACTAAACATAGATCGACAAAATTCACTCTAAATCGAAAAAACTGTTGACCTTACCCTAAGGGGAGCCTTTAGAGTTCTGCCTTATAAACAAAGGTATGCTATGACTCACTCACTAAAGAACACAATGATTTTGATGTTCAGTATCGTATTGATGCTGATCTCGAACTATGTGTCGAGTTCACCAGCGATGGCGATGAATAGCGTAACCTTTGAAAGTGCTAAGGTAATGGATGAGGCTCACAGCCACCACTCTCAATCCATGCAAATGGCCGAGGCATCTGTACCTAAACGCACCCAATCACAGCATACTGATTGCATGTCGATGAGTCAGGGTAACACCCCTCATTCGATGGCGAATAGTGCCCAACAAGATTCCACAAACTCTGCACATTGCGGAGAAAGTGACAGCGGTATGCACACTTGCTGTACAACTGTCTGTTCTAGTGCCTCCTACCCTAATCATGGCGCTCAACTCTTGAGTGCGATTACGCCGTCATTAGCGCTACACCAGTCGATTATAATTGGTGACACCGTTGCGCGCCTTCAATCTATCCTGCGCCCGCCGACCGTTTAATTCTCTTTCATAAATATCGTTTCCCGATCGTGACGTTTGTCCGATAAAAGTACTGGGATAAGTCTATGCGTTTTCTAACGCCCTGAATGGATTATGATTGTGAACAATGAATTATACGGCCTTGGTTTTACTAAACCGATAAGCCTTTGTATCGCCGTATCAATCGCCGCGATACCAGCCGTCTCTTATGCTAAAGAAATGAAAGCTTCTACGAGCATCGCGGCGTCAACAAACCAGCTCAATGCACTGATTGAATCTGCGTTAAGCCAAGACAGTAGCCGAGCGCAATACACGGCTCAGTCACTGGCTATGACTGAATCGGGTGCTGCGAGCGCGACATTAATGGATCCAAAACTCAAAGTTGGCTTTGGTGGACTGCCTGTCGACTCATTTAAGTTTGACGAAGATCCAATGACCAATATATCCGTTGGCTTAATGCAGCAGTTCGAACGCGGTTCAACATTAGAGTTGAACCAACGCAAGGCGAGTCAACAAGCGAGCGGGCTGTCGTTACAAGTTTCTCTAAGAGAACGAGAAGTCGCCAGTCAAATGACGCAGCTTTGGTTGGAGCTTGGTTACCTACAATACGCCGAGTCGATCATCGTTGAAAACCAACGTCTAATGACTGAAATGGAACAATTCGTGACGACCAATTACTCCATTGGTAAAAGCGAAGCTCAGGACCTGCTCAACACTCAATTGCAAGTGAATAAGCTAGAAGAAAAGCTGCAACTCAATCATCAAATGCAAAGTCGTATCGTCTCTCAGTTCTCTGAATGGCTTGGCTCTAACTGGTTAGGCAGCAATCGCTCTCTTTCGGCGAGCTACTCTCTGAGTTGGCCTGCACTAAATACGATTTTGTCGTCACACGCCGGTACTGCCCAATACTATAACCAGCTAAACCAGCACCCAATGGCACAAATGGCTGACTCCAACATTTCCGTTAACCAAATACAGGTAGAAGTGGCTGAACAAGCTTACACGCCGCAATTTGGGGTTGAGGTCATGTACGCCTACCGTCAAGCCAACAACATGAAGGGCGAACCAGCGTCTGACCTCGTAAGTGCATATTTGACCATGGATATTCCTCTCTTTACAGGTAATCGCCAAGACAAGAACCTTGCCGCGGCGCAGCATCAAGTAGGTGCAGCGAAATATCAAAAAGATACTTTGCTGGCGCAAATGAACGCTCAGGTGAACGCACTGATGAACGACCGCATAAACTTGCAAGAACGCATCGAACGCTATCAAGAGCGTTTGCTTCCTCAAGCGACGGCAAGAACCCAAGCGGTCGAGCGCGGCTACCAGAATAGCACCGCACAATTTGGCGATGTTATTACTGCATCAAGTGATGAGCTCGCACTGCAACTTGAAGTCGCACGTTTGACGACTGACCTAAACATTACCAATAGCAAATTGGCAGCGTTACTTGGCGGCTTTGAATACACAAGCCCTGAATCACCCCTTACCCACAGCAAGTAAGAATAAGGAATAGACATGAGTACATTTAAAGTTGCGACGCTTGCGTTATTGGTGGGCGGTGCTATTGGCTACGGCGCTAACTTCTATTTATCAGGCGCTGGACATGCAATGCCAAGCGCTTCATCTGAAGCGGCAGCAAGTTCAGATGAACCTTTGTATTGGGTGGCCCCAATGGACCCAAATTACCAGCGAGACAAGCCTGGAAAATCTCCAATGGGCATGGACCTTATTCCGGTTTATGCGTCTGACCTAAACGGTGACAATGATAAGCCGGGAACAGTCAAAATTGACCCAGCGGTAGAAAACAATTTGGGTGTAAAAACCGCTTCAGTGACAAAAGAAGCCCTATCGCCTCGCATTGAAACCGTTGGCTACATTGCCTTTGATGAAAGCCAATTATGGCAGACCAACGTCCGCGCTTCGGGTTGGGTTGAAAAACTCAACATCAACGCAGTCGGCGAGAAAGTATCCCAAGGTGAAGTGCTGTTTTCGCTTTACTCTCCTGAATTAGTCAAAGCCCAAGAAGAACTGCTCAGTGCCTATAAAACTCAACGTAAAGGCATGATCAAAGGCGCAACAGATAGATTGTTAACCCTTGGCGTAGATAGAGAGCAAATACGCGCAATTACACGTCGAGGCAAAGCGTCTCAGACTATCGAAATTAAAGCCCCGGCAGATGGCATTATCGCTAGTTTAAACATTCGTGAAGGCGGTTACTTATCACCTGCGCAAGCTGTAATCAGTGCTGGCCCTCTCGGCGAAGTTTGGGTAGATGCGGAGGTCTTTGAGCGCCAGTCTCATTGGATTAGCAAAGGGAGCCAAGCTTCAATGACCTTAGACGCCATTCCGGGTGGAAACTGGACAGGTGAAGTCGATTACGTCTACCCGATTCTAGACCCAAAAACGCGCACCTTAAGAGTCCGTTTAAAGTTCCCTAACCCTAACGGTGAACTCAAACCGAATATGTTTGCTAACGTCGCATTGCTCCCTGTTAGTAACGAACAAGTACTCACAATTCCTCGCTCGTCGGTTATCCGTTCAGGCGGAATGACTCGTGTTGTGCTCGCTGAAGGTGACGGCAAATATCGCTCAGCGCGCATCGAAGTCGGTCGAGAAGCTGGAGACAAAATCGAAGTATTAGGTGGCCTTCAAGCAGGAGAGAAAATCGTTACTTCAGCGCATTTCATGCTCGACTCGGAATCAAGTCAATCGGCAGATCTATCGCGCATCAACGGCATCGAACCACCAGCAGAAACTGCCTGGGCCAAAGGTGAGATCACCGATGTAATGCAAGGGCATCGTATGCTGACCATCAACCATCAACCGGTACCTGAATGGGACTGGCCGGGCATGGTGATGAACTTCAATGTTGCAGATGAAGTGGATTTCAACTCGTTTGCTCAAGGGCAAGCGATTGAGTTCGAAATGCAAAAAACACCACAAGGCCAATACGAGATCGTTGACTACAAAATCAGTGATGCCGCCATCGTTGCAGAAGTTTGGGCAACTGGCGACATCTCTATGTTGATGGCCGATTTTGGCATGATCACGTTAAACCACTTACCGGTAACTGAGTGGGATTGGGATTCAGGTGAGCTGAATTTCTCTGTTGGCGAAGAGATCAACCTATCAGGCTTTGAAGAAGGCCAAAAAGTTCGGTTTCTAATCGAGAAACAAGGTTCTGAGTACATCCTGAAACAACTTGAGTTAGATGAGGACCGAGTATGATTAATGCGATTATTCGCTGGTCGATCAACAATCGATTCTTAGTCCTTGTTGCGACCATTGCGCTGGTATTCGGTGGTTTATACAGCATCAAGAACACGCCGGTTGATGCGATTCCTGATCTCTCTGACGTACAGGTTATCATCAAGACTAGCTACCCAGGTCAAGCGCCACAGGTGGTTGAAGACCAAGTCACTTACCCACTGACCACTGCTATGCTCGCGGTACCCGGAGCAGAAACAGTCCGTGGCTATTCGTTCTTTGGCGACTCCTATGTCTACATCATCTTTAATGATGATACCGACATGTATTGGGCTCGCTCACGCGTACTGGAATACTTAAGTCAGGTTGCGCCTAATTTACCACCCAGTGCCAAGCCGACACTCGGCCCTGATGCGACGGGTGTGGGCTGGGTATACAGCTATGTGCTTCAAGACAAAACTGGGCAACACGACTTAGCCGAACTTCGTAGCCTACAAGACTGGTTCTTGAAGTACGAGCTGCAAACCGTTGATGGCGTTTCAGAAGTCGCCACTGTTGGCGGTATGGTTAAGCAATACCAAGTTCAGATTGACCCAGCTAAGCTGCGTGCGTATGACCTAACGCTACAACAGGTCAATATGGCGATTCAAAACGGTAACCAAGAAAGTGGCGCATCGGTGGTTGAAGTGGCTGAAGCGGAACATATGGTCCGTACCACAGGTTATCTATCCAGTATTGAAGACATAAAAGCCTTGCCACTGAAAGTGACCGAGCAAGGTACACCACTACTACTTGGCGATATTGCTGACATCAACCTTGGCCCACAAATGCGCCGTGGTATTTCAGAGCTTAATGGTGAAGGCGAAGCCGTTGGTGGTGTCATTGTGATGCGCTTTGGGGAAAACGCCAGTGAGGTTATTGCCAAAGTTAAAGACAAGCTCAGCGAACTACAAAACAGCTTGCCAGAAGGTGTGGAAATTGTCGCGACTTACGACCGGTCAACACTGATTGATTCAGCCGTTGAAAACCTATGGAAGAAGCTGACTGAAGAGTTCATCGTGGTTGCTATCGTCTGTGCGCTGTTCTTATTCCATATTCGTTCATCACTGGTGATCGCGTTAAGTCTGCCTGTCGGTATTCTCTCGGCATTTATTGTTATGCATTGGCAGGGAATTAACGCCAACATTATGTCCCTCGGGGGTATCGCAATTGCCATCGGTGCCATGGTTGATGGCGCGATCGTAATGATAGAGAACGTGCATAAACATATTGAACGGACTCCTCTCAACGATAAAAACCGTTGGCAGGTGATCGGTAATGCAGCTCAAGAGGTGGGCGCACCGCTCTTCTTCTCACTGCTGATCATTACATTGAGTTTCGTGCCAGTATTCGCCTTAGAAGGTCAAGAAGGTAAGATGTTCTCTCCTCTCGCCTTCACTAAAACCTATGCGATGGCAGCGTCTGCCGGTCTAGCGATTACCCTAGTGCCTGTGCTGATGGGTTATTTCATTCGCGGTAACGTGTTACCGGAGAACAAAAACCCGATCAACAAAGGGTTGGTGTCACTGTACAAACCTTTATTGAATCTAAGTCTGAAATATCCGAAAAGTGTTATTTCGCTTGCCCTAGTGTTAATGGCTTCGGCTTACTACCCAACCACTAAAATGGGTAGCGAGTTCATTCCACCGCTAGACGAAGGCGACCTAATGTACATGCCGACCACGTATCCGGGCATCTCGATTGGTAAAGCGCGTGAGGTTCTACAGCAAACCAACAAGCTGATCATGACCGTACCTGAAGTGGAAACCGCTTGGGGTAAAATTGGCCGAGCCGAAACAGCCACGGACCCTGCCCCGCTGACTATGATCGAAACTGTGATTCAGTTGAAACCACGCGACCAATGGCGTGACGGCGTCACAACAGAATCCCTGCGCAGAGAGTTTGATGAACTCGTCAAATTCCCGGGGCTAACCAACGCTTGGGTTATGCCAATCAAAACGCGTATCGACATGCTTGCGACAGGTATCAAAACGCCTATAGGTATCAAAATCGCTGGCCCTGACTTAAAAGTGATTGAGAAGATTGGTTCGGATCTTGAGCCTATTCTTAATGCGATTAACGGTACTGCTTCAGTTTATGCTGAGCGCGTTGCAGGTGGTCGTTATGTCACTATAGATATCAACCGCCGTGCAGCCGCGCGCTACGGGTTAAGCATCAAAGATGTTCAGCAAGTGGTCTCTACAGCCGTGGGCGGAATGAACGTGGGTGAAACCATTGAAGGACTAGAACGGTACCCAATCAACGTTCGTTACCCGCAAGACTACCGTGATTCTGTGGTCAAACTACAGAACTTGCCACTTGTCACTCCAAATGGCGCTCGTATCGCACTCGCTGACGTAGCCGATATCCGTTACGAAGACGGCCCACCTATGATCAAGACAGAGAACGCACGCCCTAATGGCTGGGTATTTGTCGACATTGATGGCCGAGACCTAGGTTCATACGTTGAAGAAGCAAGGCAGACCGTTGCCGAGCAACTCAACCTCCCTGCGGGTTATTCATTAGCTTGGTCAGGTCAGTATGAATATATGGAGCGCGCTAAAGAACGTTTAGGCGTCGTCGTGCCGATTACCATTGCCATCATCATGCTACTGCTTTACTTCAGCTTCCGCCGCGTGGGCGAAGTAATGATCATCATGCTTACTCTTCCGTTAGCTATGGTCGGTGGTCTCTGGTTAATGCATTACCTTAACTATAATTTCTCTATTGCCGTCGGGGTTGGATTTATTGCCCTAGCAGGTGTCGCCGTGGAGATAGGTGTAATCATGTTGGTCTACCTCAACCAAGCATGGCATTACACCAAACTTAAGGCTGAGGAAAGCAATCGAGCACTCGAAACCCGTGATTTGACTGACTCGATTCGAGAAGGTGCAGGGCTTCGTGTGCGCCCAGTGATGATGACGGTTCTTACCGTGATTATCGGCTTGATCCCTATTATGTACGGGGAAGGAACTGGCTCTGAAGTTATGCAGCGTATCGCAGCGCCAATGATCGGCGGTATGGCTTCAGCACTGATGCTTACCCTACTCGTGCTACCTGCAATTTTCAAATTGTGGAAACAACGCGAGCTTAAGTCTCAAAATCAATCAACACACAACTAACTCAACACATTGGGGAATCAATTTCCCCAATCATAATTATTTCGCCTACTAGGTAAGGAAGAACAATGAAAAAAACACTACTTGCAATCATGCTTTCTCTGACGACAACTGCAGTTTACGCGAACTCTGATCACGCAAACATGGATCACGGCAAGATGAACCATGGCAGTATGGACCACGGGGAAATGGATCATGGCTCTATGGATCACAGCAACATGTCAAATAATAAGATGGACCATTCTATGATGAATATGGAAGGTATGTCTGATGTTGGTATGCCAGCTAAAGGAGCAAAACCAGACAAAGTTGTTCACGTAATCTTAGATGATGATATGACTATCAAGTTTAAGAAAGAGGTAAAGATTGAACCAAACGATGTTGTCCAATTCGTTGTGATGAACAAAGGTAAGATTGACCACGAGTTCACCATTGGTTCAGCGAAAGAGCAGCTAGAGCATCGTGAAATGATGAAGACGATGAGTCACCATGCCCACGACTCTGGCAACGCAGTTACGGTCAAGCCGGGTAAAGCGAAGCAACTTCTGTGGCACTTCCACGGAGATAACAAGGTCGAGTTTGCTTGTAATATCCCCGGCCACGCTGAAGCTGGCATGGTCAAAAAGACTACTCTTTAATATCAATGAGGCAGCGAAAGCTGCCTCTTTTTTACTTTATTTGCGCAAGCTTTAGGTACGAATGCAGTTCATCATTTTTCAGTTCTACCGCAGAGTGAATATTGATATCCGCATTGCCAATCACGGCTAAGTTGTACTTGTTTGAACCTTTGTGGATTTCAACGAGCAACACACCATCGTCCAGTTTCCAATACCCCGTAGTTTCAAAACGATCAAACAATCGAAACTCTTCGAGTGTTCCATCACTATGAAAAACTAACTCAGTAATGTAGCCGCCCGTGCAAGTTTTTATCCAATGAGTGTTCTCTACATCTTCAATCTCAATATTACGCTTGGTGTCTAACCAACGCTGATACTCTGGCAAATTCACCAAACCCGAAGGTATATGTGGTATATCCACCAACTCCTTGGTTTGACACTCTCTCAAGTACAGCTGTTGTAATAAGGCGCTTTTATCCATTGATTGCGATCTACCTTTTTCCATCATGGTTCTATTGTCTAACAGTTAGCGTATGATTTCTCACATCAAGATCTATATCCCGAAAAGAAAAAGACTCCGTAAAGGAGCCTTAGTTCGTCAGAACTGAGTGTGGGTTTGTACGTAGCGCTGACTATGCCGCTTCAATTCTTAATTTTTCAAAAAACGAAGGATATTTGGTACGAATAAAACGTTGCTCATCGACCATAATTTTAAATGTCGGGCCTTTTTTCAATTGGACGATCACTTCATCCTTATCGAAACGAAGTATAGCTCCCTCAACCTCGACGACGTTCTCTTCATTAAGGTTCAGTACACCTTTTACGGTCAGCCCTTTATACATATTGGTGAAGTTATTAGAGACCATTCTAATGCCGCCTTCCGATACTTCAGTCACCTGAAACATCTCATCACCGAATCGAACGAAAGGCCTAGCTCGTTTAGGATACTTTAATCGGTAATACTTGCGTTTTTGTTCAACGTCATTCATAGACTTAATCCCATTCCACACTGCATATTTGAAGCAGGTCATCCCTTTAGTATAGCTCTATCATTCATAACATGACGTTTGAGCAATCAATGTACTGAATATATTACCTAAGTTATCGACCAATTGTCTAAACTCTTCACCGTTATGTTAGATTGAAGGTCACGTAATACACTCGCTAGCTCACTGATAGATAAGATATACTTACAGGTTCAACCAAGGAGCTCATCCATGAATTTATGGCGTTATCTCATCTGTTTTATCCCTTTTCTCCCGTCATTAGCTTATGCAGAAATCACTCATTACGTTCGTTATCAGCACTTAGGCAAAGTCAGCTACGGCAAGCTAGTTGACGATAAAATCTATCCGCTCCAAGGCGATTTGTTCTCTTCAACAGCGATTTCATCTCATACGATTAATCTAAACGCGGTTACCTTATTGGTTCCGACTGAGCCAGAAAAGGTATTCGCCGTCGGGATGAATTACGCCAGCCATTTGGCCTCTCCGGCGAATCAACCGCCCCCAATATTTTCTAAACTACCTTCTTCATTAACTCTTTCAGGTGCACCGATTAACGTCCCGCAAGGTGCTACTAATGTTCATTTTGAAGGTGAGCTTGTAATCGTTATTGGTAAGACGGTTAAAAACGCTTCAGAGCAAGAGGCCAAGCAAGCGATCTTCGGCGTAACTGTCGGCAATGACATCACCGAACGCAACTGGCAAAGCAGTGACTTACAATGGATTCGAGCTAAGGGCTCAGATCGATTTGGCCCAATCGGCAGTAGCATTGCCGTGGGTGTGGATTACAATAATGTAGAACTCACCACTCGCCTAAACGGCCAAGTAGTACAGCAAGAAAACACTCGAAATATGATTCATAGCCCCGCAAAAGTGGTCAGCTACCTAAGCAAGCACTTTACCTTAAAGCCCGGCGATTTGATTTATATGGGCACACCGGGAAAGACTAAAGCGATGAACAATAGTGATGTGGTGAAAGTGTCGATTGAGGGTGTGGGTAGTGTGGAGAATGTGGTTAGGTTTTGATGATTCAGAAAGAGAGGAAGCAACCACAAACTGCTCCCTCTTTTGGTAATACTAACCTGCATCTACGCAACAAGCTTTTGCAGAGTAGTTAAGTTCCCTCCTGCAGCATAATGCGCTTCTGCCGCAGCTTTTTGCTTACGTAATTCTTCGCTTGGTTTAGCCCATTCTTCTTTGGGTATTGCTTTAGACCACTCATCGACTTCTTTAGGGAATTTAGCCATCGATATTTTGCTGTCCCATTCTGAAACCAAGTAAGGTAACTTCCACAGACATAAAATATTAAACATGTAGTAGCCAAACATATTAAAGTATGAGGCAGTAGGGTCTGACATACTCATAGCAAAAATAGGTTTAGACCCGCTTTTAAACTTCTGCTTTATCTGCAAACGACTTTCATCAAATGATTGTCGATTTTCATCTTGAGCTTTTTGGGCCCAATATTCAGGCTCTTCTTCCATATAGCAGCGAATAATTTCCCACGAACGTTGCCCTTCTTCCATAATCCCTACAGGCCTTTTAAACATCCAATAGTCTTTACCTGTCGAGTCGGGGAAAGCCATACCAAAAGTGACGTTAGATACAATAGCACTACCAGTAAAACCTTTATGCATTGATACCCATGAGACTGTTTCCTCCCAAGGAATAATTGTTGTTTTTTTATTGCACTCATCGAAATAACAAACTTCTCTACGCTGCCGATTGAAACGGATGGGCTTTTGACGAGATTTTTTTAAAGATGTTTGGATAATTGTGTACCAACCAAGAAAAAGGGGGATCAACAATATCGAACCAATGATTAGGCCATCATCCCGAACGCCTGCAAGTAGTGCTTTAAGAAAGCCCCCAAATCTTTCATTCGCCGCGAATGCCCCAGCAAAGAATATAAATGTAACCACCATCACACCGAGCATTATACAGAACATAATCAATTGAACTTGAAAGGCCTTTCCTTGGTTAGCTTGGCCTACATCCATATAAGTTTCGTTGATTTCCAATATTTGATTTGATTCACCTAAGCCATTAGGGCTAACTCTGGATGAAGGCAATGGTTTAGGAGAAAAGAATAGAGCTTCACCAAGAGGGAACTTACGCACCTCACCTACAAGAGGACGCTGGTCGTTTAAGTTAAAATCCTGTTCTACGCTTTGTTCTTTAGCCACACTATGCACCTTGTAGTTTCAGCTGATTTGTCGTTAGCGGTAATAAGTTATCGTGTACAATGGTTCTTACTTTTAGCATACCAACTTCACTCAAAAGCCCAAGCCGGTTTAAACTTGTAGTTTGGTAACGCACGACCGTTTTTTCTGATGAATCCGGTGTTGGAAGATAATGTAATTCTACGCCGATACCATGTTGAGCATTCGCTTCGCGTGGGAAAATTGGAAGTCCGATCTCAAGTGGCTCATTTGGTGGGCTCAAACAGACCCATTGCTGCCCAGCGGCTTCAGTCCAAGGCTTCCAGTTATTTCTTTGCTGATCAACAAGCCAATAAACTGCAATTTCAATTCCGGCATCATCAAGTTCATTGATAGTAATGCCTGGCATTTTCAATGAAAGAGCATTACCTTTTGGAAGCTGTTTAATTGACATAGTTGGTTTAGAACTTATTTTAGCCAGTTGCTCGTTACTTACTTGAAGAGAATTATTTTTTGGGGTATCCCCCCAAAGGCTATCTCTAAACCATTGCATATAGTCAGACAAGCTAAAGTAGTTATACCCAGCGGTAACCCCAAGTTGCACCGCAGACACAATCAAACCAATCATGTTGACTCTTAGTCCAATCGATAGCAGACGGTCACTGTTCATCGCCCAAATAGCAGCGCTTGCTGCTTTGTCTGTATTCATTACTGCCCAACCAACTTTCGTAGCTCGGACAAAACCAGCTCCGTTAACCAAAGTCATTGTTGTCTCAGCCATAACGTCAGTACCATATTTCAATGAACTTGCGATATCGCCCTTTTTAATTGCTTCGGATAATAACAATCCTGATTGATATGTTTTTGTTGCTGATGCTGATAGCCCAAAAAAGTATGCGATGCTACCAAGTGTCGCACTCCAACGACCTAAAGTCGCTCCATATAGCAGTTTTGATTTAGAGTGGCTGACATTATTGAGCGCAGCTTTATCGTATCCTTCCCTCACCCCTTGAACAAAACCAAAAATCGCACTTAGTGCAGTAGTAGTTTCTTTAAACAATAATGTGTAGTTTATATTCTGCGTAGATGCTGACAACTGCCTGTTATAAATACTAATAGCATTATAAACTGCAAAGCCAGCTATCATTGCTCCCAGTCCATCCCAAACTTTTAGACTATTCAACATGTTAACGTTTTTTATAGAACGATAATCCGAAGCTAGGACTTTAACATCAAGCTTTTGAGCTTCAGTAAGTCCCTTTATGTAAAAACCAGCTTTTTCTGGACCGTCACCTAATGGGGAGATAGAGCTATGAATCTTAGTTTCAAGCTTAGATAGTTCAAGTTGATTAGCTTTGTGACTTTCTTTAAGTTCATGTAAGTCTGGTTGACCAGCTCGCCCTTTTTTTCGATGATCTGCCCATACTTGACGCATAGTATTTTTTAACGATGTATTTTCGTTGCGAATTTTAGTCGCTTGTTTGGTAAGAGAATTAAATTTATGAAACTCTTCTTCACTAGCAAAGCCAAGTGTAATATCACTGTTCCTGTAAGCTTTCAATACTCCTAGCCACGCAGCACCAGTATAGCCACGTAACACTTCGTGAGGGTTGAACTCCTGAACATGGCTTACTTTCTGAAAGAACATGTCAATTGTATTTGTTAGACCAATGGTATTAGCAGGAGTGAACGTTGAGTCAATAAGTTGAGAATAACTACCCAGTGTACCGTTCATTTGGATTGATTCATGAGGCGACCCGAGCTGATCATTGATGATGTTATTCAGACTTATTCCAATAGCGTTAATTTCCGCGAGATCTTTTTGATACTTCGCAATAAGCTTCGCTTCATTGATTTTCTTACTAATAGCTTCTGTCAATTTGTCGTATTCATCAACTGACTTCGTGAATAGAGCTCGGTAAGTTGCGACCCAAGGCATTTCCTCTAATTTTTCAGCCACTAATTGGCTAGCCGCATCGTTCCAGCATATATCTTGAATACAGCTGTACTCAGCCGCTAACAGCTCCTCCAACTGTGAGTCTGTGGTCGAATCAAAGTACCAAGCAGCGGAGTAAAAACGGGGAAATAGCTCTATTCGGTCTTGAGAAATTGCATTAAGCCGCTCATCCCAATAAGCAAGTTTTTCTCTTTCTTGCTTAAGAAAATCCTCCATTTCTGCCTGATTAATTACACCTTTAATTCCTTGTTTTCCATTTGAACCATTCCAGATCTTCCATACAGGAACTCCGTATAGGTCATTGGCAAATTGCTCTTGGATATCATGGATAAGATCTTTGTATTTCTCCATTTTTTCAGAGCCAAGAGCCCGCTCCATAAGCCGATATTTCTCTCCAACAGAGGGACGGCTAAAATCGTGGTATTTGTCGTCGTACTCTTGTATCCAAGCGACTACGCTTTCTTTTTGACTTGAATTCAGTTCATTACTGAACTTTTCATTCCCTATCATAACTGCTAACGCATCAACTTTTTCTGGAGAAATCTGCAACTGGGTTTCGATGTAGCAGCCTTCTACATATTTTTGATACTGTTGCTCATCTGATTGCCAATCCTCTAAAGACTTAGCGACTAAGCCTTGGTAACTTGCCAAATCTCTTAAGACACCTATGTCATCATTAAGAACTAAGTAAAGGTGATCTTCTTGATATTCAGCGAGAACAGAACTATTGATAGCTGTGAAATCTGTTTCTTTAAATAGCGACTTATGTTCCCACTCATAAGGCTTGTACTCTACGTCATTATTATGGTTACCTAGCTGCTCCGAATACTCTGCAATAACCTCCGATGCTTGTTTCGGTGCCAGCAGGTCTTTTCCACCGTTAGCCGCATCAAAACTTGATAGGTTTACCTTTTGCATAAAACGCAATCTATCTTTATCTGAGCCTATCACTTGAGAACATTTTTTTGCTGTCCATTGAAGCTCAGAATAGGAGCAATAAATCACATCGCGCCGTTCGAATACTAAGTTAGCGTCACCGATCGAATTCGTTCGTTCGTCACTATTTACTTCAGCATCTTGCCAAAGTAGTTTCGTGATTTTCCCAGCCTCTACTCGATACTCGTGAAGAATCCACTGGCCATCAGTGTTTACCAAAACGTAGACCCAGCCATCGCGGAGTAACCTAATTCCTAAAGGTTTAGAATGAGTCTCAAAAGGTAATGTAGTGTGTTCCTTTGCTGATAGCGTTTCAACCAACCCGTATCTAACCGGAATTAGTTGAATTCTACTTTTTTTAAGAGAACAAGTACCAGCAGGGTCTTGAGCATCTTTTGTCTGACCCGTTTTAGCGTCATCATTTGGATTGCTCATACTTGTTTCTCCTGATTAGTTTTTTGATTTGAGTAAGCTAGGGCTAGATCGGAAGCTGCTTCGATCCTTTGAGATGGCGTTCGCTGAGATGGCATTTCGATTAATTGATAAATATCCGGATAAACCTCTGGGTCTCGGAACTTATCCTCCCCCAAGAAACCTATAATATTCATATACATTAAGAGGGCACGTTCCGAAGTAAAACCTTTGTCATACGCTGTTAAAGCATGTTGGTTGACCCAAGATGTACTATCGGTTTGGTTGTCTAATAAGGCTGGAAACCACTTCAAAACATGCTGGGATAATTTCTCAATCGTCGTATCCCAAGAAACTCTCCCGAGCAATGCCCATTGTTCGTCAGAAACCTTTAGTTGCTCACTATGAAATTCTAAATCTGGAGCCTTTGCGGTCTTCCAACCTTTACGAGTCGGAATCCATACTTTCGATACTTCATTCCAGAACTGAGGTGTTTGGGTAGCATAAAAAACCCAAGCACATTCCGAGTTCGCCATCTTGATATAAATCTGACTCCCGTATGGCGACTCTGCAATAATCAGCTTTCTATAATTTTCGCAGATAATATCTAGAGCCTTGCTCGAGGAAATAAAATACCCAGCCAATGGATTATTGAGCTCAAAAAACCAATCCTGAACACTCTTTGAAGCTTGTACAATATAGGGGGAAACATCGATAAGCTGGTCATAAGGCGCCTTCATATAGATAGGTTCTATATTGAGTGGGCCATTTAAGGCATAAAGTTTTGAAGCTAATCCCTCAATTTGCGCCCCATCGACAACAAGGTATAGTTGCTCATCTTTCTTCAGCTCAAAGCCAAATCCAGCTTCTAAAAACGATTCGTTTAAATTATCCATTTTTACTTAGCTCTTCACAGACTTCGCACACTGGATCCACCCCTTTTAAAGCCTCTACCTGTCGACTTTTCAATAGAGGGCTCATTGCATTTTGTGTTGACGTAATCTGTAATGGAGTTGCCTCCTCCGGCGCAGCCAAAGCCTCTAACCCCATCGGCATTGCCGGGGCTAAACCGCCAAATCCGCTGCCGCTGCCTGCGCTTCCGCCTGAGTTCATATTGATTGCAGGACCAACGACATGGACGCCGCCAGCATCAACTTTTACAAAACTTCCACCAGCTTTGATGGTGATGCCGCTACCTGCATCGAGAACGATTTTATTACCCGCTTTTAGGTGTACTTCTGAACCTGCATCGATGGCGGTTTTACTTTTCACTTTTTGCTGAAGTGCACCGCCAATAGTTACAGATTTATCGGCAACGACCTTTTCTCGCAACTCACCTTGAACCGTTGTGTGACGATTGTTTTTAGTCAGTTCAAAGCTGTCATTTTCAACCTTTAAGTAATCATCACGTTCAATTTTGGTCACATGATCATTTTTAATTTCTACATCCATGTTTTTTTGCGCATGGAGGTAAACACGTTCTTGGTCTACCTGATCTTCAAAACTCAGCTCATTAAAGCCTTGGCCTTGATAGGTCTCAGTTCTTATTGCTGTTTTGGTTTTGTGATCAGGTAAAGAATACGGGGGTATATTGACCGCATTGTAGGTTCTACCAGTAATGATCGGTTGATCAGGGTCGCTATTAAGAAAAGAGACTATAACTTCTTGCCCTACTCTTGGTATCGCTACATTACCAAACTGCGCCCCTGCCCATCCCTGAGAAACTCGAACCCAGCACGAACTGTGCTCATCAGCGTTTGAATAACGATCCCAATCAAAGTGGACTTTTACGCGGCCTTGGTCATCACAGTAGATATCTTCCCCTTCAGGGCCTACTACCGTTGCGATCATTGGGCCATCAACGCTAGATTTAGGCGATGGTTGCGCTTGCCAAACTGTGTCTGCGGGAATCACTTCAATATGGTTAAAGTATGTGGTTTCTCCAGTATTGCCTTCTTCTTCCAGTACTTGAGGCTGTGTACCAAAATGATGGCTAGAGACGATGATCCACTCTCGGTTTACCGTAGCGTCAGGATGATCTTGTAGCTGAAACTTTTTACCTGACAATAACGAACCGTGGTTACTTTCACCTAGCGCAATTCGCGTATTTCGACGCAAAAGCTCTAATCGAGCCCTATTGATCTGCTGACCTAAAGCGTCGCTTTTAAACCTTCCTGGAAAGTCGAAATGTTCATAAACATCCGCTCGCTGAGCACCCAACTCTTTACCCTGCTGTTGCTGCGCAAAGTCATACGCTGGCTTTTTGAAACTGTAGTCTTGAAGCTCACTATGGCTGACGCCGACTGTTGATTGGGTCGAGAAAGTTTTGATATAAGGCTGCTCAACGATCCCGCCACTCAAATGAATGTAAGGGACGGGTTGCTCTAATGCGATTAAGCCATCATTTGAGTCAGTAAAGAGTAGCGTGTGTTTGCCTTGCTCATGGACAAAGCTATAGCTCAGGCCCTCTTCTGCGGCCAATCGATGTAGAAAATCAAGATCAGACTCTCGATATTGAGCGACAAATTCTCGCTGCACATATTCATTCTTTAAGACAAACGCATAGTCAACGATCTCCATCTCTTGAAGTAGGATTGAGATAATTTCCGGGGTCGTTTTATGCTGGAAGAGTCGAGAGTTACGACGCAGAGATAGGCGCTCTAACGCTGGCACCATGGTTAACTGGTAGAACGTATGATGATGCCCGGTATTACCCTTACCAAATTGGCGCACGATACCATTGAGTTGCTGGACAACCTGACCATCTTGTATCAATTCGAAGTCGACTGCGCGATCAATGATGTCGCTTGGCACCAGATCGGATTGCCTGCTAGCGAGCTTAAACTCGAATCGAAACCCGTTACACGCCGCGCCATTACGGTCAGTGGAACTTGATATGCTATCACTGCCTGAATACTCGATAACGCGTAGAGTATCGTGTTCAAACCCATCGATATGAATATTCAAGTTGAGCGTTGGCATTATCAAAGTCCTTATGGTTACCGTTCAGGTAGACAACATTATGAACAGCATACAAAGCAAACTTAATACCAACCAATAAGGCCAATAAATACAATGAGTTAATTTAAACCTATTGTTGTAAAAGCGAAAAGCCGCCTCATACGAGCAAACTTTTACTTGCGAGCGTCTCATTCTAAAGAATCTTACCGGCGCTGAGACGTACTCGTGCGGCATGAATGTCCAATTGCCCATCACTCAATGAGCTCTAAATTGCGCTAATCAATCGACCTGAGTAATCACAAATCTGGCTAGAATAAGCGGTTAGTATGCATGTTTTAAAACGCCATATATTCGCTTTACTTTTTGGACAATTCGGCATAAATTCCGCTCAATTACTTAACCTATGAGAGTCATTATGTCTGAGCAACGTTTAGGCAATGGGATGGCTGCCTTTTCCTTCCTTCTGTGGGGGCTGCTCCCACTTTATTACCAGTTTTTGCCAGGTGCGGCGACCGATGAGCTATTAGCAATACGGCTGATTGCTTCAGTCCCCTTTTGTGCGGCTATTGTATTGCTGATCACTAAACGTCTGCCCGATTTCAAGGCCATTTGGTCCGATAAGCGCTCACTACTCTACTCAACATTAGCAACATTAATGATGTCGATTTCTTGGTGCGCTTTTACCTGGGCATTGACTAATGATCGGGTTATGGATGCGAGTTTAGGCTTCTTTATTAGCCCGATTACCATGATGGCGCTTGGCGTCTTTTTCTTAAAAGAGTCACTATCCATCGGTAAGAAAGTTGCTCTCGTCCTTGCGTGTATTGGTTTAGGCTACCAAATCATCCACTATGGTGAGGTGCCTTATATCGCTCTGACAATGGCTATATTCTTCACATTTTATGGTTGGTGTAAGAAGAAAGCTAACTATGACTGGAGCACAGGACTTTTTGTCGAGGCACTGGTGTTGCTGCCATTGGCGCTCGGGTATATTTTGCTAAAAGAAGTGACAGTGGGTACTGAGTCATTACATTCAGGTGCTGTAACCTTTGCTTTATATGTCGGCGCTGCTCCAGCGACATTGTTGCCTTTAGTGTTCTACTCCATTGCGATTCGTCTAACGACAATGTCCACGATTGGACTGATGCAATACATCGAACCAACGATCCAGTTTTTCTTGGCAATATACTTATTTGGAGAAGCGTTTGATGAAGTGAAGCTTGTTAGCTTTAGCTTCATTTGGGCGGGTTTGATCTTTACCATATTAGACAGCTTACGATACCGTTACACCGCCAAATATCGATAACTGTTATCCATATAAACAAAGCCCCCGACATATGCTCGGGGGCTTTTTTGTGATTAGAAGCTAACACTCAAACTGCCTTGCCAAATCATTCCTACGGTAACTATAGCAACGACTCCGAGCATTCCAGCACCAAATTTTTCTCTGCCTTTAAAAGGATTTATCCCCTGCTCTTTCTTAGCTTGGATGTAAAAATAGAGCCCTGGTAAGTAAAGCAGTGCGGAAAGTAGCAAGTAGTTAAGGCCTGACGCATACAGCAGCCAGATTCCGTAAACCGTCGCACCTGCACCAATCAGCAATAGGCTACCTCGATTCTTCTCTTCAATTGCGATCTTGAGAACAAAAGCACCAACAAGGAAATAAGGCACTAAGATCATTTCTGAGGCAATAATCAATAACGTGTCATACGTGCTTCCTGCAAACATGACAAAGATTAAAGAGATTTGAATCCACACGTTGGTCAAGGTTAACGGTTTAACCGGGCTGCCCGCTTTATTAAGCTCAGCGTACTTCTTCGGGAACATTTTCTCTTTCGCACATAGGTATGGCGCCTCTGATGCCAGCACCGTCCAGCTAAGGAATGCACCGCAAACCGAAATCAGTAACCCAACACTGATAATGTACTGTCCCCATGGACCAAGAACGTGCGTCAACACTTTGGCCATTGATGGGTTTTGGTAACTCGCAAGTTCAACCGGTTTTACAACGCCCATCGATAACAGCGTAACAAACACGTAAATAGACAGTGCAGTCAAAAGGCCAAGTATGGTTGCACGTCCGATATCTTTACGGTTACGAGCTCGGCTAGAAACGACAACCGCTCCTTCAATACCGATAAAGACCCACACCGTCACTAGCATGGTGCTTTTTACTTGTGACATCAGATCATGGCCATCACCAAAATGCAGGCCAGTGAAATCTAAGGTGAATGTATTCCAGCTAAAAGCAAACATTGCTGCAATGATAAAGATTAATAGCGGTACCAGTTTGGCATAAGTGGTCACCATATTAATCAAAGCGGCAGTTTGAACACCACGTAACACCAAGGCATGCACCATCCAAAGCAAGCACGATGCCCCTGCGATAGAAATTAGGGTGTTTCCCTGGCCGAATATGATGTTATCAGGCGTATCAAACAACATACCTAAAGTACTAAACACAATAACTAGATAAGAGACATTGGCTAACATCGCGCTTAGCCAATAGCCCCACGCAGAACAAAAGCCAACGAAGTCGCCGAAGCCTTCTTTCGCATAACCAAATACACCGCTATCAACATGAGGGCGATGCGTAGCAAGCTTTTGGAAGGAAAGGGCTAAGAAAATCATGCCAACACCCGTGATCGTCCAACCAAGGATCACAGCTGCTGGGCTTGCCACGGAAGCCATATTTTGTGGCAAGCTAAATACACCAGCACCAATCATTGAACCAATGACGATCGCTGTTAAAGAACTCAAGCCGAGTTTGTTGTCCATTATTATTTCCGGAGTTACCGTTCAGGAAGGTGCAATATTACGCTTAAATGTCATCGATCGTTAGAGCCTATGTGAGCTATATCGCATACATCTAAAACGAATCTTCTATTTCATTGTCACCGATCAATTCATGCACCGCATTCTAATTCTTTTAACCCAAAATATTAATCAAAAACATCATAACAAACCCGTAAAATGCTCATTTGGCAGTTTATATAACCACTAAAAAGTCAAAATAAAACATATTCATCATCAATAAATTAACACCGCCATTACGATTTCAACAAAAAAATATGCAATATGAATGAATAACTCGCATAAAACAGAACATGGTCTAAACTTATTCTCAGTGGCTGAGACGCGTTAACACCCGCTCTGAGTATCCATTACTTCCTGTTTGTACGGTCGCTTTATGCGGCCATTTTTTTGCCTATTACAAACTAAAAAGGCAACCCAATGGCTGCCTTCTTATTCTGTTTAATATTCTAGTGGTTGGCAGTGTCTTCTCGCTGCCCAAACTCTGCTTGCTGGTAGATATCTGCAAGCGTTCTATCTTTCCTAGGCTTAACACTCTTTGATTTTGATGCGTGCTGATTATCTTGGCTATGAATTGCCTTTTCGTGCGCCTTAGCTGATTGGATAAAAGCTGGATCGGCCAAAGCTTGTTGGCGTAGGCGGTTAACGCGTTCAATTGTTTCTGACAACATAGTACACCTCCAGTTACCTGTATCTATATCCAGTATAGTTAGGTATAAGTTTACGTCAAGCATTTTACTGTATATAAAAACAGTCAAAGTTCGTAACTCTCTGATAGGAATAACCTTACCTCATTATTAAGTATAGACATAAACATCTAAATCTATATGTTCAATAGGTAATTCTTATCAAAATCGTGATAGGTAGCACCTATTACAGCTATCTATATCTCCCACTTCAGTCATGGCTAGCAAGCTTTTAAACTTGCCCTAAACCTAGACAGAATTGATAGAGATTATGAAAGCGATAGTTGTTGAAGGCGGTGCCATGAGGGGCATATTTGCTGCAGGAGTGTTGGACCGTTTTATTGAGAGTGATTATTTTCCATTCGACTTTGCGATTGGCGTTTCTGCAGGTACTTCAAATCTTGTCGGCTACCTAGCAAAGCAACAAAAGCGAAGCTATAACGTGATAACAAGCCTAGCAACGAGCCGCTCTTTCTTTGATCCTAAGCGATTTCTAAAAGGAGGAAGCCTTGTCGATGTGCAGTGGTTGGTCTCGCAATCGGAGCTTAGCTATCCGCTGAACCGAAATGAGTTATTTTCCACTACCCCTCTGTGGGCAGTTGCAACCAACATTGAAACAGGCCGAGCTGACTACTACAACGTCACCTCAGACAATATAGAGATGGTACTTGAAGCAACTGCTGCTCTGCCGATCGCGTATAAGCAAACTCCATGTTTCTCTAGAGGTTGTTACGCAGATGGAGGGGTTGCTGACTCAATTCCTGTTATTGAAGCGTATCGACGTGGAGCGAAGGAAATCACAGTCGTTCTTTCCCACCCGCTCAGTTACGAGATGCCAGAGAGTAAGAGCTCTTGGCTAATAAAAAGGCTGTTAAAGAAGCACCCAATGATCGGCCAAGCAATGCAAGAAAGAGCGAGGCGCTATAACCAATCATTAGATTTTATTCGCAACCCACCTCAAGACGTCATTATTCGTGTCATAGCGCCACCGGAGTCATTCTCAGTTAAGCGACTTACCATGAAGCAAGAGGTATTGAATGAAGGCTATCAAATGGGGTTAGAAGAGGGAGAAAAACACCTCTCAAGTCGGAAAGGTGTTTTTGGATTAACAGATGAAAACTGTCACTTCTGCTTATAAGCATTAGTGAGCGATATCAAGCTGATTATCTTTCACGCCATTAACGCGGAACCAACCAGCAATACTGTAACGTTCCGCGTTAGTCGGTAATACCTCGTGAGGAAATTGCTCCGAGAAAAATACAAATAGGCGACCCGATCTTGGTGGAATGGTCGCGATGACGTTGTCGTTTAGATCGTAAACCACCAACTCGCCCGCATCTTCTTCCGACCAAGACTCATTCATATAAAATACGGTTGTCAGGCGACGGTTTTCATTGCCTTTAAAACAATCTAAATGCTTCTGGTAGAAGTCACCTTTTTCATACTTAGCAAAGTGCGCTTCATATTCAAACAAACCTAGGAAGAAGTGGCGGTTCGCTTCAAGTCGAATCTGCTCCATTTTGTCTAGGAATGCCCCAACTGCTTGGCCCATGTCACGACGAAGCCACTGAATTTTGTCACTTCGGATGGCACTTTCACGCATAACTTCATCATTACGCCCAATACGTGCTTTTTTCCATTCTTCCGGAATAGAGTCTCTTAGTTGTGATACTTCATCTTCTGATAAAAAGTCGTCCCAAACGTAGTAACCCTGTGTAAAAAGAGCATCGATTAGTTGGTTCATGAATGGCTATTGTCCAGTGATTAAATCAAGGACGCCTTATACACAAACGCAGCCACCAGCCACAAATCAGGCTTATTACCTTTACGATAAATTTCGTTAATTAGACTCTATAAACCAGACAGGTTGAGCTCTACTGGCGTTCCTAACCAATAAGCGAAGTCGGTGTGATCTTTGAGGTCATCATCCGTTAATGCGTGGACCAAAACAGAAAATGACTGACGATGTTTTTCTAGCCAAGCAATCAGCGCGTCAAAGTCGGATGAGCTAAAGGTAATAGAAAAGCTCCACATTAAGTGCGGACCGACCAATTTCTCGTTAAAGTTGCCGACAGGCAGTGAAAATTGCTCGATCACTTGCTGGCGTAACTGTTTCGCTACGCCACTTGTCGCTTGGTCGAAATAGATGTGAGCGTGGTAGTTTTCATGAATATTTTTTGGAAACGTCATAATATCAGTTTGATTATTATCGATATTTCAATACTAGCAATTTTGTCTCTTCTCTACCGCTTTACTTACAATCATTACACTACTGCTACGCGACGATACCTTGTTCAACCGCGTATTTAGCCAACTCGGCCGTACTATGTAGATCTAGCTTGTGCTTAATGTTCTGACGATGGGTTTCAACGGTGCGGTAGCTAATATCAAGCAGTGACGCAATTTTCTTACTGCTATTGCCCTCAGCAACCAGTTTTAACACGGCTTCTTCTCTACGGCTCAATGGGTTAGGCTTTTGGATATTAGGAATCACTTCCTGAGAAAACAGTGTTTGTGTCGCGGACTCACAAAAGTAAGTCGAGCCAAGATAAACGGTTTTGATCGCTTGTACCATTCGCTGGGCACAGATCTCTTTCAGCATATAGCCGACCGCCCCTGCTTGCATCACCTTCATAATATACTCTCGATTATCATGCATAGTGAGCATGAGCACTTTCGCATCGGGTATTGAGTCTCTGATAATGCGCGTCGCGTCGATGCCATTCATCAGTGGCATACTGACATCCATTAACACAACATCCGGAAGTAGCTGTTTGACGACCTCCACCGCTTCAACACCATTACTCGCAGAGCCAATGACTTCGATATCGGGTTCAGTTTGCAGCCGTGCGATAAATCCATCGAGTACAACTTGGTGATCATCCACGATCACCACTTTAATTGGCTTATCCATAAACTAATCCATCCAATTCCAGTAATACGGTTATCTCTGTCCCAAACCCGGGCTCACTTTCAATTTCGAAATCGCCGCCGATAAACTCGACCCTTTCACGCATGTTTCGAAGACCAATGCCTTGTTTTCTCAGTGTTGAATTCACATCGAAACCGACGCCATCATCCCGAATAATAAGCTGTAGCATATTACCCATTTGCTGCAAGATCACACTGACCTTATTTGCACTGGCGTGCTTTTCAATATTCGTCAATGACTCCTGAGCCACACGGTAGAGCGTTGTCGCCACTTCTGATTGTAACTTACCGGGCTGAGTTGATAAGGACGCTTCAATCGACATACCAGAGTGTGCTTTAAAGTCTAGCAACAAACTGTTCATTGCCGCTTCAAGGCCAATGTCATCAAGAGCACTTGGCCTTAAGTTGTGGGAAATGTGTCTGACCTCGTTAATCGCGGTCATCAATGAGTTTTGCGATTGTGCAATGTGCTGTTGCAACGGCGCATCATCAATCTTACTGGCTAGCAGTTCTAAATGACATTTACTCGAAACCAAGAGCTGATTAATGCCATCATGAAGCTCTCGTGCTAAGTGTTTTTTCTCGTCCTCTTGGAACATTACTGTTTTGTGGGCCAGCTCTTTTAAACTGCGATCGGCTAAGCGATGTTCATGTAAGTTTACCGCTAGGGTAATCACGACGATGACGCCCACCGTGACGAGCATAATCACGATTACAGAGAAGAAAGTCGTCTCGATGTTTTTATTCACTTCAGACTTGAGGTTAGCCACTTCATAGGCGATATCTTCGATGTACAAACCTGTACCAATCATCCAGTCCCATTTATCTAGCCATGCCGCGTAGCTGAGCTTGGTAACGTTCTCTCCTGTTGAGGGTTTTTGCCATAAGTATTGATGAAACCCACCACCGTTCTGAGCTTGAGCAAGCAATGCTTCAATAAGGTGGTCGCCATTTTCATCTTGAATGTGCAGTAAGTTCTGCCCAATGAGATCAGGCATGATTGGGTGAACTAAGTTGGTCCCTTGTTCATCATAAGCGAAGAAGTAACCGTCTTTGTCCTTGCCATAACGAAGCTTGGATAAGATCTCTCTTACCTGTTGTTTGGCGATATCTTCAGGCATATCAGGATCATTATAGATATGAGAAATGGCATCAAAGGCAAGGTCGACGTGATCTTTTAGGGCGGTTTCTTTCGAGCGGACTAAGCCATCTTCAAAAATTTGAATCTCTTTTTCACCAAGCGTTTTCGCCTGATGAATCGAGATCCAACTGGTTAAAGCAGTAACCAGTAATAATGGCAATAAACTGAGTAAGATCAGTTTGGCTTGTAGAGGCATTCCTTTTCCTCACAGAACAACAAAGGCTGCTTCCCTTCATGGCAAGCAGCCTCACTTTATCAGTTGTTACCTGATAAGCGTAACTTTTCGATCACATTCCATAAAATTCAGGGAAGACCAATAAGCTAGCTAAGACGAGGATCTGGATTGCGATAAATGGCATTACCCCACGATAGATATCACGCGTTGTTACGCCTTTAGGAGCAACACCCTTTAAGTAGAACAAGCTAAAGCCGAACGGTGGCGTTAGGAACGAGGTCTGCAGGTTCATCGCAATCAGGATCGCGAACCACGTCATATTGATTCCCATCAGCTCAGCGACTGGCGCAATGATAGGCACAATAATGAAACAGATTTCTACGAAGTCGATGAAGAAGCCAAGGATAAGGATGACCAGCATGGTGATGATGAGGAAGCCCCATTTCTCGCCAGGAATTTGCAGCATCCACTCTTCAACAAGGTAATCACCACCTGTGTAGGTAAAGGCCATCGAAAAGGCGGTTGCACCCAATAGGATTGCAAATACCATTGCGGTCACTTTTACTGTCTCTTTAGACGCAGCATAAACCATTGACCAGCTAAACTGACGGTACAATACCGCAAGGACGATCGCACCAGCACCACCAAGCGCCGCTGATTCTGTTGGTGTTGCAACACCTGCGAAAATAGAACCCAATACAACAACAATTAGCGCAAGTGGCGGAACAACCGCTTTCAGCGCCGCAATCACTTCATCTTTACGGCTAATGTCGCCATCACTTGGGATAGGTTGAGCCGATTCTGGGTTAAGCTTGGCATAAATCAGAATATAGATAACGTAAGCGCCAACAAGGACAAGACCCGGCCATACTGCAGCTTGGAACAGATCACCAACTGGCACACCGAGTACATCACCCAACAGGATAAGTACAATCGAAGGTGGGATGATTTGTCCTAGCGTGCCCGACGCACAGATAGTGCCGCAGGCAAGACCTTTATCGTAGTTGTACTTGAGCATTACCGGTAGCGAGATAAGACCCATTGCCACAACAGAAGCACCAACTACACCAGTCGACGCCGCCAGTAAGGCACCAACCAGTACGGTAGAAATCGCGATACCACCGCGTACTCCACCAAACAGTTTACCCATCGATTCGAGCAATTGCTCCGCAAGGCGCGTCTTTTGCAGGACAAGCCCCATAAAGACAAATAAAGGCACAGCCATTAAAACTGTATTTTCCATGATGGACTGTATTCGGTATGGCATGAAAGCAAACATGTCCATACCTTCTGCCCACACACCGAAGATGAGCGCAATACCACCAAAGGTAAACGCAACAGGGAAGCCAAGTAGCAGAGCAAACAAGGCAACAAAAAACATTACAATACCGACCATTGTTGTCTCCTTACTTCTGTTCTTGAGCGTGAATGAGGTGCGGGTTAAAAATCTTGTTTAGTGAATGCAGCAGCAAACCAACACCACTGATAGCCATAAACAAGAATGAAAGCGGGATCATCGCTTTAATGATCCAACGGTAAGGTAAGCCGCCCGGATCGCCTGACGTTTCCCCTAATGCATAGCTCTCTTTCGCAAAGTCGATACCGTAGTACGCCACCAACAAACAGAATGGGAGTAAAAAGAACAGCGTGCCGAGTAAATCAATAATGGATTGCGCCTTATGAGATAGACGCTCATAGAATAGGTCGACCCTCACATGTCCCCCCGCTTTAATCGCATAAGGAACACCGAGTAGGAATACCGCTGAGAATAAATGCCACTCCATCTCTTGGAAAGCAATGGAGACATCGTTAAAGACATATCGCATCACCACGTCATACACGACATTCGCGAGCAATAAGATAAACAGTATGCTTGAAAGCCATCCTAAAAAATCACCAAAGCGATTAAATAGGCGCTCTACATAAATTAGGCTTCTCATTCCCTACTCCATGGAATTTTGAAATAGCGTCACTTTCAATTGTGACGACAAGTTATTTAAATAGGTTTCTTGGGCTTTGATAGGGTAAGTGACCATGTCACCTACCCTAGTAGATTGTTATATTTATTGAGCTTGGCTATTTAGGTACGCACGGTGCGAGATATCCGTCCATGAACGTACTTGCTTCAAGTAATCCGCTTGAGATTTCTGGATCTCTTTCGCTAGATCATCTTTTTCAGCATGTTTAGCAAGTAGGCGGTCATTCGCTTCACGTAGAGCACCCATAACTTCTGGTGGGAAATCTTTAACTTGTACATCTGGGTATTCAGATTTGATAGAAACCCAGTTTTTACCACTTTCGTGAGTCGCTTGAGTGTACATGTCGTAAGCCGCTGTACGCATAGCAACACGTAAGATTTCACGTAAATCTTCTGGTAGACGCTCGTAAGTACGCTTGTTCACTAGGAATTGAAGCTCTGAACCTGGCTCATGCCAACCTGTGTAGTAGTAAGGTGCAATTTTGTGGAAACCCATACGCAGGTCAAGTGAAGGTCCAACCCACTCTAGCGCATCAATCGTACGACGCTCTAGTGACGTGTAAAGTTCACCCGGTGCAATGTTTGTTGGCTTAGCGCCCAGTTCCGCTAGGATTTCACCCGCGAAGCCAGGAATACGCATTTTCAGACCTTGTAAATCTTCTACTGAGTTGATCTCTTTTTGGAACCAACCACCCATCTGAATATCTGTGTTACCGCCTGGGAATGACAGTAGGTTATGCGGAGAGTAAACCTGCTCCATTAGCTCCATACCACCACCATGGTAGAACCATGCATACTGCTCAGCAGGTGTCATACCAAAAGGCATAGAAGTAAAGTAAAGTGTGTTTGGTACTTTGCCTTTCCAGTAGTACGAGCCAGAGTGGCCAAGATCGTACTGACCAGATTTGACCATATCGAAAATACCTAGAGGTGCTTTATGTTTGTTTGCAGAGTCGATACGGATTTGCAGACGGCCATTCGACATTTTTTCAGCCATTGCCGCCATATTCTTAGTCGCGTCGCCAAATACTGGGAAGTTCGGTCCCCAAGTTTCAGCCAATTTCAAGCGATAAACTTTTTCAGCAGCACTTGCTGAAGTCGCCATAACAGCGAGTGCTGCTGCCATAGCCGTGCCTTTTAATACTCGTTTTAGAGATTGTTTAATAAGACTCATGTTCACGTCCTTTGTTTAACGATCATACCTTTCTAGGTACCTTTTGTTTCACTTATAGAGTGAGTTATCTATAAGCAACATAAAATCAGCGTGAACACGGATATTATTTAACAGCCAATCAGCAAGTTAGACCAAAGAACTACGTATAAGCACGTACGAGATGACTTATAGATAATTTAAGTCACCACAAAACAGGTACTTATTTCACATTAGCAAAATTTAGACATGCAGATAGTACGTAGTGTAAGTTTCGCGGTCTTAGATAGACCAATAATGAGATATGTGACAAAGATATAATTTTCTAATATCAGATACGAAAAAGCCCCGACAATGTCGAGGCTCTCAAGCATATATTCTCTGCAATGATTGCTAGAGATAGGCTGTTGGCAATTAAACGGCTTTGTAGATAACTTTGTTGCCAGCTAGCTGCTCTTTCACTACTAGGTTTTCTTCTAGAAGTTTTTTAAGAGCGCCTGTTGCCCAAGATGCTGCTTTTGCATCTTCTTGACCAGCCGCTAGGCCGATACCTTTAGGGTTAATACCTTCAGCGTTGCTAACAACGATGTCTAGTACTTGTTGCTGCTTTGGAGTCAGCGCAACGTCAGTTGTTTTAGCCGCAGCTACAACCTTCTCCGCAGCTGGTTTTGCAGCTACTTTTTTCTCAACTTCTGGCTTAGCTTTCTTTGTTGCTTCTACTGTTGCAACTGTCGCCTTAATGCGCTTTTGCAGTTTCAGCTGCACTTTACGCTTATGAGCAAGTCTCATCGAGTATTTCTCCATTTCACTGCATACGGAGCAGTGGTGAAAATTTGAAGCGCGATTTATACCAAAATTTTGTTCACATTTACAGGGTATGAGCGGCTTTATGGCACAAAAATACGCGATATGACGACATGAGACTACAATTTAATCAATAGTATTGGCAATAAGACGTAAACCACTGATTATATAAACAGATGTGTTTTGTTGTTTAGAGTAGAGCCAAAATGGAAACCGTACACCTCACCAACCAGCCGTTCATTTTCTCTGCAATTACTCTTAAATGGTTAGGAGGATTGTTGGCTATCGGCTGCCTAATTTTGCTGCTCTATGCGCCTGGATATGAGCAAGCGGTATTGAGTATTGTCGCGATTATCACCTTGGGCGGTTTTGGCTATTTACTGATCCTCAAGAGTACCGTTCGTTTCACCCTCACCGCCAGTCACTTTCAGCAGCACCTGTTCAAGGGCGGCTGGGTCGTGAAATGGAATAACATCAGCAAGGTTGGCATCTGCACTTATGAAAGTGAGGGCTGGCATCAGCCTTTACCTTGGATAGGGATTAAGCTGAAGCACTACTCCCCTTATCTCAATAGTATCTGCCCTAGAATTGCCACCGAAATTCTGCTCAGTCAACGCGCCTTACTCTACCTTGGAGCAAAGCAAAACAAACAGGGAGATACATTTGAAGATATCGTCTTAGATTCAGCGATTTATAAAAATGCGAAAGGTGAAGAGTTTAAAGGCTTACAAGCTATGCTAGCGAATCGCATGAAGTACCAGCGAAGCTATTATGATTACGATATTTTTATCTCTGCGCATGATCTCGATAGAGCACCCGAAGAGTTCGTCGGACTGGTGCGTCGTTATCTCGCAGCAGCCGATCCAGAGCAATAAAAACAAAAAAGGCCGCTTTGGGCGACCTTTGATTACTCAATTCTTAACGATTTAGTAGAGTGGCATTTCGTCAGCGACGAATGGGTTTGATGCTCTTTCGCGGCCAAATGTCGACTCAGGACCGTGTCCTGGTACAAAGCGAACGTCACTACCTAGCGGCCACAGCTTAGTTTTGATTGAGCTAATCAGTGTATCGAAATCCCCTTTAGGGAAGTCAGTACGACCTACTGAGCCGTTGAACAACACATCACCCACGAACGCAAGTTTCGCTTCATCACTAAACAATACAACATGACCCGGTGTATGACCCGGTGTATGGATTACGTCCATTACCTGATTGCCAAAGGTGATCTTGTCGCCTTCATTTAGCCACTGGTCTGGTTCAAATGCTTCGGTCAATGGAAAACCAAACATCTGACTTTGGCCTTCTAGACCTTGAAGCCAAAAGTTATCATCTTTGTGCGGACCAACAATACGTGGGCCATCAAGTTCGCGAGCCAGCGGCTCTGTGCCACCAACGTGATCCAAATGTCCATGCGTTAGTACAAGATTAACTACTTTTACCCCTAGCTCTTTAATAAGAGCCGCGAGTTGTTTTACATCACCACCCGGATCGACAACAACTCCTTCCATTGTTTCGTCACACCAAACAATAGAGCAGTTTTGAGAAAACGACGTCACAGGGACAACTTGATACTTAAGGGACATAAACTAACCTTGATAACAATCCAAACTGGCAGAACTATGACACTTGCTCGCCACTTTGACAACTCTCATTAAGGGTCTCAATTTGGCGATTATGCCCAATAACGAACAGGTCCAGTATCAATATGAATAAAGTTGCTGCCCGGATAATAACCAACACCGCCAAACTTTAGCTCTCGCGCAATATCACGCACTTGCTTTAGATTAACCCCATCTAAGCGAAAATCGATTGCTTGACCTAACATGTGGTAACTCTTTTTCGCCACACCGCTCGACTTATTACGTAACGCTTGGTTAGTTGCAGGGGAACGGTAGCCGGAGATGATTTGTACTTCGGCTTCAACACCCAGCTCTTTCTGGATATCACTGATATGATCAAACAGACGCTTATCCATTGTATGTACTTCATTACGACGGAAGTCGCGACAAAGGTGATTCAAACGTCCTAGCTCTCTGACTACATAATCATGACCATCGAAATAACGCGTTTCTAATGCTTCTCGTGTATGGAGGTTAGTTAAGGCGAGGCTGCGCGGTTGATCTGGATACGACGCAAGTGCAATGCTTGGTGTACAAGCTGCAACTGCCAAACCACTTCCGGCCAGCTTAATAAACTCTCGTCGGGATAATGCCACGATAAAATACCTTCACAAATAAGTTCTAGAAATGTGTCAAACGGCGACACTACATAACTCTTTCATGAAGTTCAAATGCATAAACCATGCACAAAATGACATCAGGCCAACAATAACAAGCTTACTTATTGAACAGGTTGATAAAAAAGTGATAGAGGAAAAATTGTAAAAAAATGCCAATCAATGAAAAGCATCGATTGGCATCTATTTAAACATTAACCTTGCGGGTAAACTGGCTTGTCTAGGCGGTAAATATCTTCCCTATAGTGGACACTTCCTTCCTCATACCATGCCGTTTGGTAAATGATGTGCACTGGAACACGACTTTTTAGTGGAATGGATTGATTTGAGCTCGGCGGCTCATCAAGCTTCGCACTACGAGAAACACCCTGCGCTTCAATCAATCGCTCGGCAAAGACGTCCGCATTTTCTACTCGGATGCAACCCGAACTAAAGGCTCGCTGTTGACGACTGAATAAGCTCTTACTTGGGGTATCGTGGAGGAAGATGGCTCTTCTGTTTGGAGTATTAAACTTATATAGACCTAGAGCATTGCTATTGCCCGACTCTTGCGTCATTCGATAAGGGAATGAGCTAGGGATGAGCGTATCCCAATCAATAGTGTCAGGATCGATGATTTCGCTTGAGCCCCACTTCGGAATAATCTTGATGTTTTGCTTCGCTAAGTAGGTTCTGTCTTGCTGCATCTTAGGGATAATATCTTCGATCATAATCTTCCATGGAACATTCCAAGTCGGATTTAAGATCAATGAATCCAGTCTAATTTGCATCAAAGGCGTCGGACGCTCAATCTTGCCTACTACCACTTTCGACTCAAACACCTCTTGCCCTGACGACCAATAGGTCATTTCAAAACTTGGCACATTAACAACAATGATCGTGTCGCGCTGAGACGGCCAATAACGCACTCTTTCCGCATTAATCGCCAGTGTGCTCAGTCGTTTCTCTATCGGCAGGTTAATCCACTTGATGGTGTCAGGGCCAATAACACCGTCAGGTTTCAAACCGTGTAAGTTTTGGAATTGCTTTACCGCCACTTCTAATGTTTGGTCAAACCAACTAATGTCTTTTCTAACATCTATAAGGTCAACATCAACAATAGATAAGCGCTGAATCAACACATCTCTATTTTCTAATCGGTCCCCAACTCGTTTAAGCCCGACTTGGTGGTATGGCGGTGTGTTCAGCTTGTCAAACTTAATGATGTGCAAATAAGTATCAACTAGGTATTGATACTCTTTGGAGTCTGGCGTGTAACGTTCAATCAATCCCGCTAGTTGCTGTTGAGATATGCCTCTTTTAAGTGCGATCTGAGCACTTTTAGGAGGAAGTGGTAATGGACTTGATAAATTTTGTTCAAAAAACCAATACTTGCCATCGGTTTTAGCGGACTCGGCATAGCTTAGATATAGCAGAAGCGTGTCTGTCGCTAAGACATCATACTCATGCCAGCGATTGCTTTTACGATAAAACTGTAGGTAACTTAGTTGACGAGAAAACAGTGGGCTAAAGCCAGCATGGTCGATGACTTCTAATTGAAACTCTAGCTTGCTGCCCTGTTGCAAATCAAACCAAACCATTTGGTTGTCGTTTTCACGGTACACTTCTTCTACCGCTTGCGGGTATTGCAATAGACCATATAGCGGGCTATCTGATGGTAGCCAGCCAATTTGGTTAAAATACTGCGCGCCGAAAACTGCTGGTGTGAACAGGCTCAACACCAGTAGTTTGCAAATCCATTTTGCCATTCGAGATCCCTCTAACTCCTTGAACTTTTAGTATGGCAGAGTTAAAGATAAACAGAACGGCTTGTTTGTGAGAATTATGCCAGTAAAGTGTAAGAGTAAGCGTACTCATCCAATAACTGACCAATGGTTATCCCATTGAACGCCTGTTCGCGTTATCGTTTTGCTGCCGGGTGTTGTCTGACTGACGACACTACCGGCACCGGAGCTGACTCTAAATTCCTCACCCTGAACCACCACGCCTGAAGCATCTGGTAAAGGTGAGAGCTCGACTAGCTGCTGGGTATGCTTGGACCAAATACCGTAACAACTGCCTCGCGGAGACGTGGCGAGTATCCAATCGTCCGTCGCGGCAATGCTTGCTATATAGTGGTTAAACCTCGCCCACTGCTCTGGTTCCGCCTTTAATGGTGTTAATGCTCCGCCTTGAGTATGCATCGCCAGTAATGATGGGTACTCATCTGGCTCGCCGCGATACTGCTGACCACACAACACGGTCTTAGAACCATCATGAGCTAAATGCCTGATGCTCAACTTATTATCGGCGAGCCCTACTTGCTCTATCAATTCACCGTTTCGATCAAGATAGCTCAAGCTCGGTTTCATGGTCGCAATGTTTAGAGGCTCTCGACCATTGGTATGCACGCCGCCAACACCAATCGCTAATGTGTCATCAGGCATGACAATCACTTCATGAGGACCTAAGCCAAACTGAGAAAACTCCGCCACTTTTTCATAACCCGCCACTACATCATAGACGCCAATGATGCCACGACTGCTGCCGCGCTCACCTTCTGTCGCATATAACCACTGCCCATCATTGGAATAGACGCCGTGCCCATAATAGTGGCGGTTTTTATTTGCCACTCTTAGCTTAATCGTCTCGCCTGTTTGGTAATCAAACACTTGAAAATAGGTACCGGGTCTACGCGCAAAAGCCACCGCATGGTGTAATGCCGCATTTGAAGCGACGCCATGCCCCCTCGCAGGTAGCGCAATCTGACGTAAGGGCATTCCGGTAGAATCAGCAACAACCGCATTAAAACGGTCGCGCCCAGAAATAGAACAGCCAATCAGCACTGGCTTCGCGCTTTGCTCAGAAGTCACTGCGCAACCCACCAAAGGATACGCAGCGCCAAATAGCGCCGCTTTGAGTAATGAGCGTCTTGTAGTATCAGTCACCATCAGTTGCGTTAAATCCTATAATCACGCCAAGTTCTATCGCGACTTCTTCATGAATCAAATACTTAAGCTGTTCTAATTTATTGTATTGCGAATAGGCGGTTTGATAGCCGCGCTTGGTTTGTAGCAACTCAAACAGGCTCTCGTCAGTTGGCCAAGTATCTATCGCCATGGAGAATTGATTGGCAATGCTATCTGCTAAAGTCGATTTATCTTTTGCTCTTAGAATAGCATCAAGTCCATTTCCATTGGCAAAGTACAGCGCTTGCAGTGCTTCAAGGTTGGCTTTAAGGTTGGTCATTGACGTTTCTGAGCGCCAAGATTCAGCAAAGTACGGTCGAGGCTGCCCAAACTTAGCCAGAGGTCTGCTCATCTTCTTCATGCTGTATTCAAGTTGATTCGAAAGCAGCGCTATGTATTCAGAGTCCCACTGTTTTTCTTTTAGCTCTACCCAAGGGTTAGTTGCCCACGCCTGCGCGATACTAGAGGTATTCTGCGCAATGTTAGCGGCAATCGACTCCGCGGTAGAACATGTCGCAGGATTCGTGTTTAGATCAGAAGCTTTGTCATACAACAGCCATTCAATCGAACCAAGTCCCTGCACGGTGACACTTTGCTGCGAAATATCTGCAACGCTCCATGATTTCGGCTGTTTGATTAACGACCCCATCTTACGCCCAGTGGTGTTTTTCTTATCCGGCCAAAACTGAATGTTCCAGCTCTGCGCTAACGCTGATTCTGGCCCGCGCTCTTGGCCTTGCAGTGCCATCCACGCCACCATAGTTTGGTGCCACTGATTCTGAACGGCATCAACGCCTTGATTGGCCGAGCAATAACCTTTCATCGTTTGGGACAACTTCTCAGCTTCGTTTTTCAATCGCTGAGCAGACGCAAACTCAACCTGATAAACACCTTGGCTGAGATGGTTTGTCACCTCTGGCTTAAGCACATCACTATCGGTCGCTTGGCAACCAGTCATCAGTGCTACTATTGCTGCACTCAAAGTAAATTGTTTGAAATTCATCATTCATCCTATAAAGAATTCAAGAATGCGATTAACGCTTCTCTTTCTTTCTTGTTGAACTTTAAGACATTATTCTTGGCTGTTTCCGCTTCGCCGCCATGCCATAGTACGGCTTCCATCAAGTTTCGAGCGCGTCCATCATGTAAGAAATAGGTATGACCGTTCACTTCTTGCGTATACCCAATGCCCCAAAGCGGCTGAGTACGCCATTCTTGACCATTAGCTAGGTATTCTGGACGATTATCAGCTAGCCCTGGCCCCATATCATGAAGGAGCATATCTGTGTATGGATGAATAACTTGCTCCGATAGCGCGGGTAAGTTATCTCTTTTCGCTGTTTTCACACTGGTCTTGTGACAACTTTCACAGCCCGATTTAGCGAACAGTTCTTGGCCAGACTTCACTTGTGGATCATTGACATTGCGACGAATTGGAACCGCAAGGTGCTGTGAATAAAACTCTACAAAATCAAGGATGTTGTCACTAACCTCTGGATTGCCACCGTTCGGCATATCATCACAAATCGACTGCTTAGAAGTGCAGTTTTCATTGGGGAACAGGTTACTGGTTAAACCCACATCGCCATTAAACGCCGCCGCATTCTGCTGCATCAGGTTCGGTTGACCCGCTTTCCAACCAAATCGGCCAATGGCGAAATCCGCTTTTCTCACATCCCACACGACATTTGTCTTACCTGAGATGCCATCGCCATTAGCGTCATTCTCATCAGCCCACGCTTTTAGGGTTTCATCAGGGATGCTTTCTAATAAGCCCAGTCCAATCATTGGCGGTGCAACGCGCGCTGACATTTGGGTATCAGGGTGCATCTCGCCATAGCCTAAGTCGGTAATGGTTAAGTTAGGTTTACGTAGATTAACCACCGTCCCATCAGCAAATGTCACCGGTACGTCTTGGTAAGTAATATTAATGGTGCCTTCCGGCTTTTGGTCTTGCAAAGCGAAATCTTGAAGTTGTCCACCATAGGTAGGCTCTGGAATCACACCATCCTTAATAAATGCTTTTTTCTGCTCCGGCGTCATCGCTGGAATGCTTAATCGAACGAGCATTGATACTGCGTGCAGATCGTTTTCCTCAGGCGGGTGCCCACGACCATCTTTAATATGGCAGTTTTGGCATCCATTAGTGTTAAACAGTGGACCAAGGCCATCACGTGCATCGGTAGACGCCGGCGCTTGGACCCAAGGATTCCTGAAAAAACTGTTACCAACGCTAAAATCTAAACGTTTCGACATTGGCAGGTTACCTGCTGGCAAAGAAAAAGCATTTGCTCCATCCTTCTTCACAGAGGTATCACCACCTGACTTTACGTCGTAAGCAGCAACTGATGAAGAAACGCTGAGTAGCAACAAACTGAGAATGGCTGGTTTCGTGTACAACTTCATTACGATGACTCACTAAGCGGACATATCCGCACAAATTAAATGGGAATAATTCTCAAATAGATGACTTATATAAAACGTCAAAAGGGCTCTAATGAGCCCTTTGTATTCGTTCGAGTGCTACTTAAAACTCGTGATCCGCTGTGTCTGGGTTCAGACTGTTGATACCAACAATTTTCGCTGCACGTTCAATTTGTGTCGTTTGAGCAACCAGAGACATGATTGTGTCGTTAACTAGCGCATTACCTTGCGTATTGCCTGAAGCTATTAGCTGGTCAAAGAACTGGCCATTTTTCTCTGCAGAAGTGACTAGCTGACCGACTTGTGAACGTGTCACATCAAATTGCTTTTGAATCTCTTGCGCTGCTTGCTTGTCTTGTTGTGCTACTAGGTCGTGGATGCTTGGACCTGAAAGCAAAGTGCCATCTTCACGCTTGTATAGACCCGTGTATACGTTATAGATGCCTTGCTCGTTGTAGTAATGAGAGTTGTGCGTGTTATCTGAGAAACAGTCATGCTCATCTTCAGTTGAGTTTGCCTCTAGAGCAACTTTCATACGCTCACCCGCAAGCTCACCTAGAGATAGTGACCCCATGCCAAATAGCATTTTGCGAAGACCGTTTTCCGCTGAATCGTTTAGTAGCTCTTCACGGTAGTTACCTTTTACGTCAGCAGACCACTGGTTTTCCATCCACTCTAGATCTTGAACAAGAAGCTCAGCTGCTGCTTTCAAGAAGTCACCACGACGATCACAGTTACCATTGGTACACTCTGAACCAACAACGAAGTCAGTATAAGCACGCTGACCTGCACCCGCATTAGTGCCGTTTAAGTCTTGGCCCCATAGTAGGAACTCGATTGCGTGGTAACCTGATGCTACGTTTGCTTCAGAGCCACCAACTTCGTTTAGATCAGCAATCAATTCAGGAGTGATCTTTGCTACATCGAGTTTTGATGCACCGATAGTCAGCTCTGTGTTCGCAACGATATTTGCGTTTGCGCCTTCATTACCTAGTTCATATTGGTAGTCAGAAGAAACGTAATCGATCAGGCCTTCATCTAGTGGCCAAGCGTTAAGTTGACCTTCCCAATCATCAACAACCGCGTTACCAAAACGGAATACTTCAGACTGTTGGTACGGTACGCGAGAAGCAAGCCATACTTGCTTTACTTGTTCAAATTTTGCTGCAGTTGGGTTAGCGAGAAAAGTGTCGATTGACGCGTCTAGCGCTTTTGCGGTCGTCACAGAGTCGGCAAATACTGCGTGAGCCACGTCTGCATAATGCTCAACGACTTGATCTTTCGTTACGCTAGCTGCGAAAGCAGAACCGCTAGCGATCAAGAGTGAAGCTGCGACAGATTGAGCTAATAGAGTTTTAACATTCATTGAAAAGCGTCCTTGTTGAGCTTAATAATTATTCTGATTTATTAGTGCTAATCATTATCATTTGCACTACTGATGCGAATAATACAAACTTACAATTTTTTTGCAACCCAGAAACGAAAAAAGCCTCACAAAAGTGAGGCTTTTATCAACATAGGCTTTTCAATACGTTAGAGATCTAGATTGTGCTTACCGTGAGAGACTTTCGCTTGTAGGTAGCCTTCATTGCCATCTTTAACGTGCGCAGATGTATTGACAACTTCTTCGATCTCAATCCCGTACTCTTTCAGATCATTGACCTTTTTCGGGTTGTTGGTTACCAAACGAATTCGCTCAGCACCGAGTGCTTTCAGCATCTGTGCTGCTTCAGTGAAGTCACGAAGATCGTCACCAAAACCAAGGTGATTGTTTGCTTCGTAAGTATTCATACCTTCACTTTGAAGCTTGTAAGCGTCTATTTTGTTGTATAGGCCAATCCCACGCCCTTCTTGTCGTAAGTACAAGATAATGCCGCCGGATTCACCCATACGATTGATCGTTTCATCAAGTTGCTCACCACAGTCACAGCGTGATGAGTGGAACACGTCACCAGTAAGGCACTCTGAGTGCATTCGGACAAGTGGCGCTTCTTGGTTTTTATCAGCTTGCTTAAATATTACAGCAACGTGCTCTTTTTCTGTTTTCAATCCATGAAAAGAAAGTAGCTCCGCATCGATGTTACTGTTTACACCTACTTTGAAGTCGACTCTGGCTCTTACTTCCGCCATATTTTTACTCACTTGAATCTCTATGTTTTTATTAAGTGTGGGATTTATCAAAAAGATCTCACTTTGAAACTAACTATGGGGACTCTTGCCACAGAATTCAATGGTTAGTTTGATAATTGTTATAATATAACAATTTGAGCTTTGGGCAATAAAAAACCTCACAATAGTATTGCGAGGTCAGAGATTGGGTACTGCGAATAGAGATTAGTCTTGCTGGTGCTTCCAAACTGAATGTTCAATCCATAACGTTTCAAGCTCTCTTAGCTCTTCTTCGCTCAAGAATGACAGCGTCGGCTTTGTCTGAGGCAGTGCATAGGCCTGAAACGCACTTATGTGTGCGTAAAAGTCAGTACGTAATTGAGATATATTTAAGTTCACTGCTCTTCCCTAAGACGATTGATTGCTTAAAACTGCTCATTGGATTAATAATTCTTATAAATGATAACAAATTACAGTATTTGCGCAAAAACACCGTCTATTTCTGAGCTAAAAGTCACATTTTCGTTGTGGTTTTACTCTTTACAATTCATGAAGTTACACGATCAATTTTGATCATTTAAAACAGTTCAACATCATCAAATAGATCATCCTTATTTGAGTTTATCCGTCCACTAACCATATCCTCACAACACGTCATTTTGGCATCGCAAAATTTAGTTAAAAAAAGAGCCGCCTTAGCGACTCCTGTTGTTGTGATATTACTTACGAGAACCTAGTTTTACGTTACCGTTACCATCAAACCATAACGCCTCGTTACGACGACGGCCGATAAGAATAGGACCATCATCGTAGAATAGAAAGTTCTTCCAACACTTTTTAAATGTCGACCATTTGGTCTCAATTACATTGTATTTTTCATAACAAAAGTAGACAGTTACGTCATCTTGCCAATCAATAAACTCAAGTATTGCCTCTGGCAAGCTTTCGTCATCAGACTCCCACGCGGCCATCCAATCAATTGTTTCCTTCCAGTTCGAGTCGTTCATCGGCCAATCAGAAGAGCTCAAACGATCCGCATCTGGACTCTGCGCACTAATATTCTCTTGCCATAGCTGTGATGACCTAGCCTGAGTCATCGGTTTAATCGCTTGTAGCTGTTCCTCAGCAACCGGCATTGATTGGTGCGTGAAAATCCATTTTCTTTGGTATTCATCCAAAGTTAAATACGACATTTAATAACCTCTTAAAGCACTATGCTTTTAGCCAACCATTATTGGTGGCTTCTTCAATAATTTGTTTCGCTTTATCCCACAGCGCCTCTGAACCAAACTGGATCTTTTGGTTGACGGTTAACGCTTGCTCTCTGGTAACACCATGCTCCTGCCAGCTTTGGCCCTGATTATGGTAATTGAGCAACATAGGAATAATACGATCGAGCGCTTTGGCAAACTTGGCATCAGCGCTGTTCGCCGATTCAAATTCAGTCCATAACTCGAACAGTTCTTCGCCCTGCTCTTGCGGTAACATGCCAAATAGACGCTGGGCAGCTTTGAGTTCTTTTTCTTCTTGCTCGGCTGATGCGGCCGTGTCATAAACGAAGAGATCACCAGCATCAATTTCAACCACATCATGCAGAAGCAGCATTTTAACGACTCGTGAAATATCTACCGGCTCATTGGCATGCTCTTCCATTAGAATCGCCATCAACGCCACATGCCAGCTGTGCTCCGCACTGTTCTCTAGGCGTTTGTCTGCGCTTTTTACACGAGTACGTCGCAGCACAGACTTAAGACGATCCAACTCCATCAATAGAGCCAGTTGTTTCTCTAACCTTTCCATCTTAGACATCCTTCCAATGTGGGTTCACTATTGACGTTAAGTTATGATCTTCCCACTGACCATCAATCAATAGGTACTTTTCAGCAAAGCCTTCTTTAACGAAACCCGCACGTTCTAACACCGATTCGCTACGCTTATTCCTAGGCATGTAGCTGGCCATAATGCGGTGCATATTTTGGATTTTAAACATGTAGTTCACGGCCATTTTCACCGCGCGAGTCATCACACCACGCCCCTGAGCACTACGGGCTAACGAGTAGCCTAAGTTACAAGCGTGAAACGGAAAACGAGATACGTTACTAAACGATACCGTACCGAGCATTTCGTTGGTTTCTTTATCTAAGATGATCAAGTAGTACCCAAGCCCCATTCGATGTAACTCATTGAGCTTGACCAAGCGCTGCGTCCAACCTGCTTCGGAATAAAATGCATCTTCGCGCTTTGGTTCCCAAGGCTTCAAATGCGCTCGATTTGCGATAAAGTAATCAGAGATTAACTTGCCATCCGTCGGCTCAGCAGTGCGGATAACAATATCTTCATCCACTTCATAAGCTTGAGTTGGCGTACTGACTCTTTTCATACTAGTTTTTACGAATTCCATATTCACGAAGTTTGTTCGCCACAGAAGTGTGTGAAACGTTCAAGCGCTTAGCTAGTTTACGGCTGGATGGGAATGACTGATATAAGCGGCCAAGTACTTGAGACTCATACTCTTTCATGATTTCGTCAAGTGAACCGTCGAGACTTAATACTGGACCATTGGCACTCGGTGTATCCAGTTGTGGCAAGTGGAATAAATCGGCGGTCAACTCATCACTTTCTAGTTCAGTTAATGCGCGTAGAACCATATTTTCCAATTGGCGCATATTTCCTGGCCATTGATAACTCACCAGTTGATCAACAAGGCTATCTGAAATTCTAGGTTTAGAAATACCAAGTTGGGACACATACTTGGCAATAAACAGCTCTAGTAATGGAGTGATATCATTTGAGCGCTCGCGCAAAGGCGGGATCTGCAATGTCAGTACATTTAGGCGATAGAATAAGTCTTCACGGAAAGAGCCTGACTCAGCAAGGTCTGCAAGGTGATGACGCGTTGAGGCGATAACACGAACGTCAACATGTATCTCATCTTCTTCACCGACACGACGGAAGCGGCCATCTTGAAGCAAACGCAGCAACTTAATTTGTAGGTGCGGGCTCATTTCACCGATCTCATCTAAGAAGACCGTACCACCATTAGCTTGCTCAAAAATACCTTTGTGGCCTTGCTCGTGGTTAAACGAACCAGGTGCATGACCAAATAATTCTGTTTCAGCGACATCATCAGGCATAGATGCGCAGCTTAAAACTAAAAATGGATTGCCAGCACGATGAGAACGACTGTGGCAAGCTCTCGCGAGCATCTCTTTGCCCGTTCCTGTTTCACCTTGAATCAACAAAGGTTGATCAAGCATAGAGAGTTTTTTCGCCTGACTAATTAACGCTTTATGTCGGTTCGAGGCACCAACAAAGTGTTCAAAGCCTAAGTTGTTGTGCAGTGGGAGAGAGTCATCAAACAGCGGTTTATCTTGCGTTGAACGAATGATCATTACCGTACTAGCAAGCACTGACTCTTTGGCTTCGTTGGTAATGTAAACCGGCATGATTTCCATCATGTAGTCTAAACCACGAATAACAATCTCTTCTCGCTGACGAGTAATATTACCTTCTGCCCATTTTGCAAAGTTGAAGCTCGGCAGTAGCGTGGTAATTTGATGGCCAATCATCTCACTCTCTTCACTGGCAAACAGTGAAAGCGCAGCATGGTTCGCCATATCAACGTGACCTTTTAGATCAATCGCTAAAACGGGTTCAGGGAGATTATTAAGAAGTGATATAAGCTCATTATTGTGACGCTCAATCGGCATGAATTGGATCTTTCGAACATCCTTAACACCTGCAATACGGCGAATCTCAGCCATGAGCTCGCTAAAGGTATCAAAGTCGATATCCGGACAATTGAGGTAAATAATCCCGGTGACATCGATTTCGATACCACGGAGATCAAGGTTCTTGGAAGCAAGAATATCGAGTAGTTCACGAGTCAGACCAAGTCTGTCCTCACAGAAAACTTCTAAGCGCACAGATGAGTTCCTAACTTAGGTGTCACGAAAAGTTGACAGTAGTTTCTCTTAAGCCTAGATCCTCGTCAAGCAAACTGATATTACCTGCTTCACATTCGCACTATTTGATTGTTATTGCGGCGACTTTTTCAACAATTTGCTTTCTAATTGCCCCCAGTTTTACTTGGCGGTCTTTATGCCAAGGAATTGGGCGCAATAGAGCCATTGCTTTAATCCCCAGCCTTGCGGTTAGAATGCCGACCCCTAGCCCCTGCCCTGCACGAGCTGACACTTTGCCAGCAAGGTCCATCGACATCAGATCCATACTCGCATCAATGGCAAGTTCACTCGCTCCTGCAGCGGCCATGTTGATTAACGTTGCTTTGAATAGTTTTAGTCGCGACCAATACCCTAGCTCAACGCCATAGATCTCCGCTAAACTGTCTATCATTTTGAAGTTTCGCCACGCGACAAGCAGCATATCTGCGACGGCCAGTGGGCTGATCGCAACAAGGGCCGCCGACTCGGTGGCATGCTGAGACACCACTTTCGTTGCTGCTTTATCTTGCTCTGACACTACCATTGCATCGTACATATCCAACACTTCAGCATCACTGTGAGAAGCGTTAATGCTGTTTTTCCAACGGTCATAGCTTGGTGATTCAGGTTTGATTCCAGACTCACGCGCAATCGATTCACAGAACGTTTTGCCTTTGCCGACACTGTCGGATTGGATTAGTGCTTCGCTTTGCTCTTGGACACTAAAGTGGTTACGTAGCCTGCGCAATTTAAACAGCTCTTTGCCTATCGCACCGATCCCAAGTAGGGAGATTGTGGCGATAAAGCCTGCCCAACCCAATGCTAACCAATCAGAGGTTTGCACTGCCGTCACGACGCTATCAATCGCCTGCCAGCCGACTAATCCGGAAAATGCCGTCAGCAGGCCAGTCACCATCCATTTCGAACCTGAACGAGGACGGATCACTTGGCTTAAGCGCGCTTCCTCTGCAGAGTCCTCATCGCTATGAACCTCTGCTGGTACGAACTTATCCTGCTGCTCGAACTGCATTTGCGCGGTAATCTCAATACTTTGATCATCATGCGACTGTCCAAATGACTCTTCAAACACCTGCTTCTGCTTTAATATCGTTTGTTCTGGTTCGGTCATTTCAGCTTGTCTCCAATCAAAAACTCTAAGGCTTTATCCATACGGATATGCGGTAATGGCTCATCTGAGGAGGCTTTCCTTGGCCTAAATGCGGTAAATTCAAACCCCTGCTGTTGCCAATACGCTTGCTCAGGAAGCTTCTTCGGCACTTCCCCTGGAAATACAGTTATCGCCTGCTCATCAATGGTCGTGCCTTGCAATGCCGGATAAGCTTGCTCACCTTTATTGATGAAACCCGCTTGCGTCGCCTGAATTGACGCCATTGTCATGCAGCTCATTTCAATATTTTCATACGAAGCACTTTGCCATGCTGGATGAACCATTTGTTGTAACAAAGAGACCAAGTTTGGGTGCTGCTCTGGCGTAACGTGATCCGCTTTCGTTGCAGCAAACAATATTTTGTCTATTCTTGGCGCAAATAAGCGCTTGAGTAAGTTGCTGCGGCCATAACGAAAGCTATGCATGATTTGCTCTAGTGCGTGGCGCATATCTTGAAACGATTCATAACCTGCATTTAGTGGTTGTAGGCAGTCCACCAGCACAATCTGACGATCAAAGGTTGAAAAGTGGTGTTTATAGAACGCTTTCACCACCTTCTGCTGATACTCATGGTAGCGAGCTTTTAGCATGGCTAAGTTCGAACCCTTGCTGGCTTTAGCATTATCATCTACGCGACAAGGGAAAAACTGCAGAACTGGCGCGCCTTCCAATTCGCCCGGCAAGACAAATCGACCCGGTTGAACCCAATGCAAACCTTCACGCTTACATGCATAAAGAAATTCGGTATAGCTTTGCGCTACGTCAGCAACCACTTTTTCATTCAACGGCTGTGAAACATCTAGCTCTTCCAGCTTCTCTAACCATGCCTGAGCAAGTTCTTTTCGCTTTCCGGTTAACGCTTCAAACTGGCTTTGAGACCATTGCTCAAAGTCCATATTCAATAGCGGCAAATCCAGCAACCACTCGCCGGGATAATCGATGATGTCAATATGCAGTGTCGAGGTGCTGCCAAACAATTTTTTGGTCTTTTTCTTCGGTTTATATTTGAGCGCAAGACGTATTTCACTCACATCTCGTGTCGGCTCTGGCCATTTGGGTGGATGGGAATGCACATGCTCCATTGCATCATCATAAGCAAAGCGAGGCACCATCATATTGGTTTGCGGTTCTCGTTTTGCCCCGACCAATCGCTTATCTCGCGATGCCGCAAATAGGGGCAAGCTATCATGAGTAGAAGTATGAAGTAATTGATTCACCAAGGAGCTAATAAACGCCGTTTTACCTGCTCTAGAAAGGCCAGTAACAGCAATACGTACGTGGGAGTCCATACTACGGCTGATTAAATCATTCACTTCTTGAGTAATTTGCTTCATTCACGATCTCTTAAAATTCAGTTCGATACTAGCTTAACGAATCTAATATTAATCTTATATGAACAAAAAAGCCTCCGATAAATCAGAGGCTTCGTAAGAACTTATAAAGATTATTAGTTAATCTTCTTCTATCAATTTATAAATCACAAACAGTGCGATTTCTAACAAACCAAACAGCACACACGTAATCGTTACGTATTTTTCATCAAAGATACTGATGCCGTGAAGAATCAAGTCATAACCGACGAAGGCACCAATAACAACCGCAATAATCAGCTGTAGGATTTGAATAAAACGAGGCATTTGAGCTCCTGACGTATAGTTTTACAATTATTCGAGTATATAGACAAAAGGTGCAGTTTTACCCGCACCTTTGTCAAATGTTTGCTAACTAAATCAGCACTTTCTCACAATCTTATGCTTGAGATTCCATCTCTTGGATTTTCACTTTCCAAGTGTCCGGACCAATCTGGTGAGCGTTAGCGCCTTCTGAATCCACCGCGACTGTCACAGGCATATCTTCTACTTCAAACTCGTAGATTGCTTCCATGCCTAGATCTTCAAACGCGACAACACGTGCTTTCTTTATTGCTTTAGCAACTAGGTAAGCTGCACCGCCCACCGCCATTAAGTAAACCGCTTTGTGCTTCTTAATTGACTCAACCGTTGCAGGGCCGCGCTCCGCTTTACCAATCATGCCCATGATGCCGGTTTCTTCTAGCATCATGTCAGTAAACTTATCCATACGAGTCGACGTCGTTGGGCCAGCAGGACCTACAGCCTCATCACCTACTGCATCAACTGGGCCAACGTAGTAGATAAACTTGCCTTTGAAGTCGACACCTTTCGGAAGACCTTCGCCATTTTGCAGCATAGTTTGAATCCGTTTATGCGCAGCGTCACGACCCGTTAGGATCTTGCCCGATAGCAGAGCCGTCTCACCGGTCTTCCACTGTTCAACGTCAGCCTGAGTCACTTCATCAAGATTAACACGGCGTGTGTTCGCACCTGCTTCCCAAGTGATATCTGGCCACTCTTCAAGTTTAGGTGGCGTCAAGTCCGCAGGACCAGTGCCATCAAGCGTGAAGTGTACGTGACGCGTTGCCGCACAGTTAGGGATCAAACAAACTGGTTTAGAAGCCGCATGTGTTGGCGCCGTTTTGATCTTCACATCAACAACAGTTGTTAGACCGCCTAGGCCTTGCGCACCGATACCTAACTTGTTCACGCGATTGAAGATATCTAAACGAAGCTCTTCTTCAGCATTTTCAGGGCCACGATCGATAAGCTCTTGGATATCGATGTGTTCCATTAAAGATTCTTTCGCCAGTACCGCCGCTTTTTCAGCCGTACCACCGATACCTATACCTAGCATGCCCGGTGGACACCAACCTGCACCCATCGTAGGTAATGTCTTTTCTACCCACTCAGCAACATCATCAGATGGGTTTAGCATCACCATCTTAGTCTTGTTTTCACTACCGCCGCCCTTCGCTGCGATTTGAATTTCAACTTTATCACCCGGTACCATATTAATGTGAACAACCGCTGGAGTGTTGTCTTTGGTATTAATACGTTTACCAGCAGGATCCATTAGAACTGAAGCGCGAAGAGGGTTATCTGGGTTGGTGTACGCTTGACGAACACCTTCATCAACCATCTGCTGAACAGTGAGATCCGTCGAGTCCCATTTAACAGCCATGCCGACGTTAACAAAACAAGTTACGATCCCCGTATCTTGACAGATCGGACGATGCCCTTCTGCTGACATACGCGAGTTAATTAGGATTTGAGCGATCGCATCTTTTGCTGCTTGGCTCTCTTCACGGTGATAGGCTTTTTCTAGGGCTTGAACAAAGTCTAATGGGTGGTAATACGAAATGTATTGAAGCGCATCAGCAACACTGCTGATCACATCCTGCTGGCGAATTACGGTCATTGCATGCCTCGTTATATTTATGCTTCCTTTTGCTGCCGTACACAAACGTTTGCTTATCGATTGTAATAATTGCAAAACACTGATGTAGCGGCCTTTGATACCAATATGATACTCTTGCTTTCCTCAACACGCCACGTAATCAACGATCTCTTTGTCACAAATTAAACAAATGAATAACATCACGCCAAATTGCTTAGAAATCAAACCGATCAGCTATCAGTCGGACCTTGCGGTTCAACACTTCGCTAACATTGAATCCCTACCTTGGGCGATGTTGCTGCGCTCCCCTTCCAAGAGCCATATCGACAGTCGATTTGATATCTTAGTCGCTAAGCCGATCGCAACGATTACAACTGATGGCGCGATAAGCCTAGTCACGATTAAAGACCAAACAACGACCTCGCAAGAAAACCCGTTTGACATTATCAAACAGGTTCAACGCGATTGTTTGCCTCATCTCGACTACGACGGAGAGCTACCGTTTATTGGCGGCGCCTTGGGGTGTTTCTCTTATGATTTAGGTCGACGAGTTGAACGAATGCCTGAACTGGCAGAACGTGACTTAACTACGCCAGATATGATGGTAGGAATCTACAATTGGGCGTTGGTTGTCGATCATCAAGAACAATCCGCGTTCATCGTTGGCGAAGACGTTGAACAACAATGGACATGGCTAACCAGCCAACAATCTGAGCAAGTCAGTGAATTCAAGCTAACCAGTGACTGGCAGTCAAACATGACTAAGCAAAGTTACAGTGACAAGTTTGCTCAGGTTCAAGAATATCTACGTAGCGGTGACTGTTATCAAATCAACCTCGCGCAACGCTTTAAAGCGCAATACCAAGGCAGTGAATGGCACGCATACCAGAAACTCGAACAGGTCAACCAAGGCCCTTTTTCTGCCTTTATCCGTACAGATAAAGGCGCTGTGCTAAGTGTTTCTCCTGAGCGCTTCCTGCAAGTGAAGGATAAGCAAATTGAGACTAAGCCAATTAAGGGAACACGTCCTCGTAGTGAAGACCCGGCGACTGATCAAGAAGCGGCTCGCGACTTAGCCAATGCCGAAAAAGATCAAGCTGAAAACCTAATGATCGTTGACTTACTGCGTAACGATGTTGGACGAGTAGCCAAACCCGGTAGCGTGCACGTACCTAAGCTGTTTGATATTGAAAGCTTCCCTGCCGTTCACCACCTAGTAAGCACCATTAGGGCAGAACTTGATAAGGGCTATTCGCCTGCCGATTTACTGCGCGCTTCTTTCCCTGGAGGCTCAATTACTGGCGCGCCTAAGATTAGAGCCATGGAGATCATTGAAGAGTTAGAGCCCCATCGCCGAAACATGTACTGTGGCAGTATTGGCTACATCAGTCGCCACGGCAGAATGGACACCAGCATCACCATTCGAACACTCGTGGCTGAGCAAGAGAATATGCATGTTTGGGCGGGCGGTGGCTTGGTCGCAGACAGTCAGTGTGATGCCGAGTATCAAGAGACTCTCGATAAGCTAAGTCGAATTTTACCCGTATTGCGTAACTAAAGGATATGAAGACGGGCTTGGTAGTCGAATATCAAGCCCACTTTTCTAGCATTAACTGCAAGTCTTTTGCAGAATATGGTTTGGTGAGTATATCATCCATACCACACTCGATGCACTTCTCTCTCTCTTCCAGTGTCGTTCCTGCCGTCAAAGCAATAATCGGCAGTTGATATTTTTGCTCTCTCAGGTATGTCGTGGCTTCAAAACCATCCATTTCCGGCATCCTACAATCCATAAAGACCAAATCGTAGTGCTTTCCTCCAAGAGCCGTAATCGCCTCTATTCCATTGTTCGCAATATCCGGTGTGATCGACAACTTCTTCAGCATCTGGTTAATGATCACTTGATTCATGCGAATGTCATCGACCACCAAAACCGAAATCTCTTCTAAAGGTTTATCTCTTAGAATGGCATCACTATTGGCTTCATTAACTGGCACCTTGTCGGTGACTTTGAGTGGAATTATCACTTTAAAGCAACTGCCCTTTCCCACTTCACTTTCAAGGGTTATCGAGCCCGACATGAGTTCGACAAGGTTTTTACAAATTGCTAATCCAAGCCCCGTTCCTTCAAAATGACGCTTGGCCGTTCTATCTGCTTGAACAAACGGGCTATACAGTTCTTTTATCGCTTCTTCGGCAATACCAACACCTGTGTCGCTAACTGATATGGTTAAACGACCTGATTTCCAGAAGGTACTGACCGTAACGCTACCTTCTGATGTGAATTTAACTGCATTGCCAACCAGGTTTACTAATATCTGCCCTATTCGCTCAAAATCTCCGATAAAGCTGATTGGCAGGTCACCACTTTCAGAGATGGTAAACACTATCCCCTTTTCTCGAGCTTTGGGCTCAAAGATTCCATGGGTCATATTGCGTAATTCAGACCATTGGAATGTAGAAGGAATGAGCTCCATCATACCCGCGTTCATTTTACTGAAATCGAGGATATCGTTGATAATATGACGAAGGAGGTCCCCTGAGTGAGCTAAGTTGGTTAACAGGGTTCGCTGTTCTTCGTCTAACTCAGTGCTATCTAATAGCTCTGCGCTACCGAGCAAGCCGTTTAACGGAGTGCGCAACTCGTGGTTAATCATGGCGACAAATTCTTTGGTCGAGCGTTCTGATTCTTCCGCTCTAGTTCGAGCTTCTTGGTGACTCGATAAGATAATTTGGCGACTTATCGCGCTGCATAATAGCTCCCCAACCAACAGCATTTGACTGACAACAAAATCTCGACTGATTCCCTCTTCATTCACAAGCGCAGACAATATTCCTACTGCCTTATGATCAACTTCGATGGGTAAACTGAGGATGTTCTCCTTCCAAATCGCGTAGGGCTTAATATTGGTAACGTCAGCTCCTAAGCTTTCACCAAACTCGGTACTATTCAAACTCGCGATACAATCCGCTTCAATATAAAGGTGGACTTTTTCCAGTGCAGAAGAAGACTCAAGGCACTCAAGAAAGCTCAGGATTAAACCATCATCAAGGGTTCGACTTAGAAAAGCGCGGCCAAAATGAATCAAAGCCTCATTAATTTGCTGCTCAAATTCGAGTTTATTTAAATCTTGTAGATTTTGGCGCTTAAGCTGGTTGAGCACCAATTGCAATTGTTGGTTAGTTTCGTACAGCTCCAAACTTTTCTGTTCGAGTAAAGTTTCAGCTTCCTTTCTTGCCGCTATTTCACGCGCTAATTTACGCTCTAAAGGGGAATCATTTGCCATTAAAGCTACTCGACCAAATTAACCGTAAAGCGAACGTGACTCCCCTCATCTTCGACGTTCTTCATTGACATCGATAGCTCCTCGTTAAAGAACTCAGCGCACCCTTCCATCAAGCCTAGACAAACATAAGACATGCAACGGGCACTGACGTAATCAAACACCATTTCAGTTTCTGATTCAGAGATAAAGCGGAACGAAGGCGGGTTAGCTTCTGGGTAAAGCTTCTTGACCTCGATGTGAATGTAGTCTTCAACCAATTTAATAAATTGGAACGACGTCTTACACGCTTGTAGGCTATTATTATTAGGTAAGGTGTTATAAAGATTATGAAAAACGGATTGTCCGAAAACACGCTGAAGCTCTTCTGGAGAGATGCCGGTCTTCTTACTTAACTGAACAATCAGTTTAACTAGGTTGCGGTGATCATAACTCCCGACCGCTGTATAGATGCCAGAGTCACCGGAATCAGCTAGTAAGCTGTCGAGAGCTTCTAGACCAAACTTTTGCTCTACGAGATCCATAAACTCAGTAAAGATAATCCCTTTCATCAGTGGCGCTATCCTTGCTTTAACTAACTTAGTAGAAAGCATGAGCCATATTTAAGGCTTTTACAAATTAAAACAGGAGCTAACGTGTTGTCAGAGTTAAACAAAAATCATCTCATTCAACGATTTCAATTCCATCAGACGGTCGACTACCATCAAGAAGCTCTTAAGCGTGTCTCGCACTTAAACCAAAGCCATCTCCGTAAGGCATCGGTCCTTATTGGTTTTGTCGAAAGACCACACGGCCTCAATATCATTTTCACCAAACGCGCTCTTCATCTAAAACATCACCCTGGTCAGGTAAGCTTTCCTGGCGGTAAGTTTGAACCAAGTGATGCCGATCTTTCGCACACAGCTCTACGGGAAACATTTGAAGAAGTCGGCATCAACCAAGAGCAGATCACAATATTTGGTCAAATGCCGGAACTCATCACCGTCAGCAAGTTTACCGTGACGCCCTTTTTGGCGTTTGTTTCACCAGATTACAAGACGGTTATCGATAGAAATGAAGTGGATGAAATCTTTGAGGTTCCCGCAAACATCGTTCTAGATAAGCAAAAATTACACAGTCAGAAATTTCAGATTAATAATTTTTCACATCGTGTGTTTGGCTTGTCATATAAACAACATTTCATTTGGGGAATGACGGCTCAAATTATCCAAGCGATGCAGAATCATATTATGCATCAATGTTAATAAAATCACACATTGGACAAACTTTGCTCACATTAGTTAAATTATTTATCAATAAGGCAAACGTTTACTTAAAACGCCCTTAAAAGTTTTCATGAGTAAGATTAGAAAAACTAATCCCTAACATTAGCATAAATCACTAGTAGCACATCATTTTCGTGACCAAAAACGCCTTTTTGACATATCATGTTATAACTCGCATCAATTCATGATTTAGATCTATTTTTGATGTAAGAAATTTATGCAAAATTGCACCTGACTTATTTCCTGTTCCCAAAAATGAGTATCACAAAATGAATACTACAACTTCTGCGGCTTCGTCCGCACAATCCCCTAGTAAGTTTACTTACAAGGACTTCACCTGGTGTCTGTCACTTTTCGGTACTGCAGTAGGTGCTGGTGTACTTTTCCTTCCAATTAAAGCAGGCGCTGGCGGCTTCTGGCCATTAGTAATCCTTGCTCTTATCGCGGCACCAATGACTTGGTTCGCACACAAATCTCTTGCACGTTTCGTACTTTCTGCGAAAAACCCTGAAGCTGATATCACTGACACTGTTGAAGAACATTTTGGTAAGACTGGCGCAAACCTTATTACTTTTGCTTACTTCTTCGCTATCTACCCAATCGTACTGATCTACGGTGTTGGTATTACAAACACAGTTGACTCTTTCCTAGTTAACCAAATGGGTATGGAATCTATCCCACGCTGGCTACTTTCTGGCGCGTTAATCGCTGCTATGACGGCTGGTGTTGTATTTGGTAAAGAGCTAATGCTAAAAGCAACGTCTGCACTGGTTTACCCACTAGTTGCAATCCTGCTAGCACTTTCTTTCTACCTTATCCCTGACTGGAACAGCTCAATGATGTCAGTTGCACCTGATTGGTCAGCAATGCCATCTGTTGTTTGGTTAGCGATTCCAATCATCGTGTTCTCTTTCAACCACAGCCCGGTAATCTCTCAGTTCTCTAAAGAGCAACGCCGCGTATACGGTGAAGACGCAGTTAAGAAAACTGACGCGATCACTGGTGGTGCAGCGATGATGCTAATGGGCTTCGTAATGTTCTTCGTATTCTCTGTAGTACTTTCTCTGTCTCCAGAGCAGCTAGCAATGGCGCAAGAGCAAAACATCTCTGTTCTTTCTTACCTAGCGAACGTTCACGAATCTCCACTAATCTCTTACATGGGTCCACTAGTTGCTTTCGCAGCAATCACTTCAAGCTACTTCGGTCACTTCCTAGGTGCACATGAAGGTCTAGTAGGTCTAGTTAAGTCTCGCTCTAACACTTCTGTAAGCAAGATTGAAAAAGCGTCTCTAATCTTCATCGTTGTAACAACTTGGATTGTCGCTATCGTTAACCCAAGTATCCTTGGCATGATTGAAACAATGGGTGCTCCAATGATTGCAGCTATCCTGTTCCTAATGCCTGTATTCGCGATGCAGAAAGTACCAGCAATGGCTAAGTACAAAACTTCAGCACCTGTACAAGTTTTCACAGCTCTTTGTGGTATTGCGGCAATTACTTCTGTAATCTACGGCGCTCTTTAATCTAGACACTTTTATAAAGTCTGATTAATCCAAGAATATAACGATAATAATGAGCCTCCCTTCTCCTCTTGGGAGGCTTTCTTTTGAGGTAATCGATATGATTAGTGTTTTTGACATCTATAAAATCGGTGTTGGTCCTTCTAGTTCTCACACTGTAGGCCCAATGAAAGCGGGTAAAGAATTTATTGATGATTTACGTTCAATGGGAAAATTGCGCGACATCACTAAAATCACCGTTGACGTATATGGATCACTATCACTGACAGGGAAAGGTCACCACACAGATATCGCAATCATCATGGGTCTTGCTGGCAATACTCCTGAGAAAGTGGATATCGATTCTATTCCGGGCTTCATTGCTCGCGTAGAAGAAACTGAGCGCCTTCCTGTTGGCATGCACTGTCACACAGTATCGTTCCCGAAAGATGGTGGTATGAACTTCCATACTACTAACCTTGAGCTACACGAAAACGGTATGCAGATCCACGCTTGGATCGGCGACGAAAAAGAGTACTCAAAAACCTATTACTCAATCGGCGGTGGTTTCATCGTCGATGAAGAGCACTTCGGCAAAGAAGAAGAAAACCCGATTAAATCTCCACACGAATTCACAACAGCGGAAGAGCTAGTGAACCAATGTAAAGAGAACGGTCTTTCTGTCAGCACGCTAGTTATGAAAAACCAAGCGGCGCTGCACTCTGACGAAGAGTCTCGCACTTATTTTGCAAACATCTGGAAGACAATGCGTGAGTGTATGGACCGCGGTATGAATACTGAAGGTATTCTGCCTGGGCCACTACGTGTACCACGTCGTGCTGCAGCACTTCGCCAGCAGCTACTTACTTCAGAGAAAACAACCAACGATCCAATGTCTGTTGTTGACTGGGTAAACATGTTTGCATTCGCAGTAAACGAAGAAAACGCAGCAGGCGGCCGCGTAGTTACTGCACCAACCAACGGTGCGTGTGGCATTATCCCTGCGGTACTGGCTTACTACGACAAGTTCATTCAAACAGTCACAGAGAAAGATTACATCCGTTACTTCGCAGCTTCTGGCGCAATCGGTGGTCTGTACAAACGTAACGCTTCTATCTCTGGTGCTGAAGTCGGCTGTCAGGGTGAAGTTGGCGTGGCATGTTCTATGGCTGCAGCAGGCCTTGCTGAGCTTATGGGTGGTAGCCCTGAGCAAGTATGTATGGCAGCTGAAATCGCAATGGAACACAACCTAGGTCTTACTTGTGACCCAGTAGCTGGTCAGGTACAGGTTCCATGTATCGAGCGTAACGGTATCGCAGCAGTGAAAGCGATTAACTCGACTCGTATGGCGCTACGTCGTTCTTCTGCTCCAACCGTTTCTCTAGATAAGGTTATCGAAACCATGCTAGAGACAGGTAAAGACATGAACGCGAAGTACCGCGAAACCTCTCAAGGTGGTCTAGCAGTTAAAGTTATCTGCTAACTCCCCCTCTGAAATAATATAGCCCGGGCACCTGCTCGGGCTTTTTGTTTTCTAGCTTGTTGCAACGGATATCTCTCTACTTACCTTAGATTGGTCTATAAAAAAATCTAAATTTAATGATATATCTATAAGATTGGGATATGCCGGTAAAAGGTCACATACCCAATATACCAATGTTGCTACCGTATCGAAAAAATTAATCCTGGAGCGCTCAACACATGATTAGGTTTGAACTTGGAGACCAAATCTGCGTTTGCTTGTCCGAAAACGAGCTTTCACTAAAGCTCAACGAGTCTATTCAGTCCTCTGTTTCAATAAGCCAAATTGAATATTTTATCCTGAGCACTATCGCGGCTTTCGGCAGCGTAAACTCGCCGATCAGCCAAAGACGAATCGAAAAGAAGTTATCAGCTCAACACCAGATAATATTGCCAGAAAACGGGTTCAAAAATGCCGTCGCATCGATCCGGAAAAAGTTCAGGCAACTGGTAAAAAGCTCCCTCAAGGTGTCTAAATCACTGATTGAGAATGTCCACCGCAAAGGTTATTTCGTGCCCTACGACAGTCAACATGCGCAGAAAGATGGCTTACTACAGCAAGCACGAATCTTTGTGCAAGTCCCCCATAGTGTAAGAGCCGCAATAGGGATATGCCTACGCAGTCGTAAGCCCTATCTAAACATGGCTTTTTTCCTCACTGTCACGACTGTACTCTATATTTTGATCTGTCTTTACGCCATTAGTACGATTGTTCGTCAAAACTACTTTGAAGGTGCGATGGCCTTTTCTAAGGAGCTTGCTCAGCACGGCTGTTTTGAGCAAGAAAAATTGCTTAGAGAAATGTTTGATAACGTTCAATTGGTCGAGTCAGCGCTATTTACCGACCGATATAATGTTCGCTGCTTAGTGACACCAGAAACAGTGGCTCCGGTTAACTCGCGCGACCAAAATGAGTGGCAAGAAAACCTAAACTACACCTATCACTCGTTTTCAAATGCAGACAGTGACGTGTTAGTGAGGGTCAAGAACATCAACGTCGAAAATAGTATTGAAAGTCATATGTCTAGCCTCTTCCTTTCAGGTATGAAGGTATGTACTAATACTGGAGCACCCTTGGAGATCGGCGATACTGGCGGTCAATCTCTGATGCACAACTTTCAGCAAAATGACTATAAGGAAATCTATTACGTCTCTAACCCAATCAGTAGCGTCATTAGCTTTAGCTTCCTTTTGTTGATTATTGCGCGGCGTAAAACGCTACGTGCATTCATCACTTACTTATGGGCAATAAGGCAATTTAATTTGAAGCTTGAGCCTATACACAACACGGCGAATAACCAGAACATACATTATGAAGTACTGTCTCGCTTCAAAGTCAAAAATACCCAGCGGTTTATCGAGAGCCTGATCAGTAACGGCTTACTCATTAACCACACGCTTTTAGTGATTAAGCTCATCTATGGGAACAGCCGTAGCTTGTTGGCTCCGCTGAGTGTTAACGTGTGCCCTTCCCTGCTTGAAGGGGCTAATTTCAAACGTCTTTATCGCCAACTGGAACAGTTAGATTGCTCACTACTAACAATTGAGATCACCGAAAACGCATCGATGTACTACACCCAAGAAATCTTCCGCAATACCAAAAGACTTAAAGAGTTAGGCTGCAAGATCAGTATTGATGACTTCGGTACGGGTAATAACAATGTCGAACTCATTGGCCATCTCGCCCCGAACTACCTCAAGATAGATAGACTGTTTGTCATGGGCCTAAAACAAGATGATAAAAAAGTTGAAACCTTACGCCAGTTGATCGCAATGGGGCATACCTACCACTGCACGGTCATTGTTGAAGGGGTTGAAACTGGGGATTGTGCTCACCTGCTTACCACTCTTGGCGCGCATATCCATCAAGGGTTCTACTACCCTCTTTGCCATTAGCCTTTCCAATTACTCAGTAGATACGTAAACAAAAACAGCCTTCAATAATGAAGGCTGTTTATTCGTAGAGTTAGGTTAGGCTTAGATCACTTGCGAAGCCAGCAAGAAGCCACCAAACAGTAAGGCAAATACCATCATCACATTGCCACCTTCAGCGGTGTAACGTTCAGGTAAAGCGTTGGCCAAACGCAACTTGTACACCATCGCTAGGGGTACAAATACAGCAAGGAACACTAAGATAATCCCCGCATAAGCAAGCACTGATAAGAACTGATCCGCTGCCAAAATTGCTCCGACTAATGGAAGAACGAACGTCAGCACATAAGTCACAACTCGGTTTTGATTAAATGTGTCACTATTTTGGTGGAACAGTGACATCGCAACGCCAAAGAAAGAGGTCAATAAAGCTAGGCCTGTAAACACGGATAAGAACCCGCCAACCCACGGAGCATCATGCTCAAATCCTGCCATTAGTTCGGACACACTAGCAAACTCTTTAAGTTGACCCGCCGGCAAGTTACCAACAACCGCAAACAACCAGCACAGGTAACAAACCAATGGAATGATCGAGCCTACAATGACCATATTTCTCAACTGCTTGTCACTCGCTTCTGAGTTGTAGGAAACCAAACTCGGGATCACAACCATAAAGCCGAAACTAGTAAACAGGACAGCACTAGTTTTGATCAAACCAATATGATCACTGTTACTCACTTGGCTCAAATTATCAGTTGAGAACTCAGGAAGAAGAACCGCTAAGGTCATCAGTAAGCTTGCTAACATCACAAAGAACAGCAGGCGATTGAGTTTATCAATCACGCCAGTGCCGCAAGCCACAATCACACCCGTCGTCAATGTGAAGATGATCTGGCTGTGCATGAAGGTTAGCTCAAGACCAAGTGCACTCGCAGCTTGTACTAACAGGTCCGACGCACCTAAGATGTAGGCCATTAGTAAGCAAATTAACAGCGCGTAGAGCAAACCATTGGTCAGTAACTGTCCCCCTTTACCAAGCGTTTTGCGTGCAATGGAATTGAGCCCTAAACCGCCGCCAGATTTTATTGTTGCTTCGAGTAATAGCAATGCGGAATAAGTCGTTCCAAACCAAATCAGCACCATCAGTAATGTGCCGTACAGTAAGCCAAATTGGGCTAATACCATTGGAATTGCAAGCATGCCGGCACCTAGAGCGGTACCTGAGATAATAAGGGCGCTACCCATTAATTTTGTGTTCATTTTCTTTAAAACCGTAATATTGAAAAAATTTAGACGTGCGAAAGCACGGACGTGATTGATTTAGATAGAATCAATACGAAAAATAAAATCGAGAAAATGAACGAGGCTGAAGAGACGCCGAGCTTGGAAAGAAGGAGGAGAAAAGAGAAGTTGAGTTTGTACGTAGCTGATCAATGATCGCATGTGGCGACCCTTCAGTTGGCTCCAAGATTGGAGAAGTAATTTTGAAAAGCATTAAGATGTCCTAATAGCGCAGACAATCCTTTGAGTGTTCGCCACAAATCCTGCGTGACGTTATCTCGAATGAGATAACCCCATCTTATCGGCTCAAATTCCAATTGCAATGGGCTATTTCTTAAGTGGTCAAATAAACACCAATCGCATGCACTAGCATTACGGCAAATACAATTAGCCCCTATTCCAGATACAGAGACTAGGAATAAACGCGCGCCGTTAGTAGCGCTGATTCAGTGTGAGATGGTATTTAAGCGGATAAAAAAACCGCCATTACGGAGGGGAAAATGGCGGAAAGAATAAACGTCTTTGTTTAATGAAAGCGTACAGTCCAAGTCCTTTCGATACTGCACAACTTTATACTAATTCGTTTTCTATCTAGCGTGAATGAGGGTTTTCTTATTTGCTTGTCAGTATTTATGAAGCAGCATTGATGATAGCAAGAAGTAACCCTAATTTTTGCTTGGACTCTTGCTAAATAGAATCCCTTTAAAATTGCGTTTTGCTACTCTTCACTCACCACGCGTCCTTTTATCTCATTGCCTGCTTCGCGAATTAGATCAATTGGAGAAAGGATGACACCTTTCACCGCACCTTGTGTCGCTTGCTTGGCGATTTCTTGGCTCTTATCAATAATCTGATCGGTTTTTAGCGCCAATTCATCAGCTTTGACCAATATAGGCGGAATATCACTACGTAGCGCTTCAGACTCTTTAACTATCTGAGGGATAGTTTCTTGGCGATAGCCTTTGCTTTCAACCAGTACCTTGGGCAATACGTCAGTTCGATATTGCTTGGTTTCAGCGAGCACTGGGGGGATCACTTGTTGTCGGTATAAACTAACTTCTTCAACAATGGCTGGGATTTTTTGATCGATTGATGCCGCCGTTTTATTAGTATCGTTTACTGCAGCCGTTATACCGTCAACACTGTTTATGACACTAGGCAACAACGTCTCTAACGTGTCAGCGACTTGCAGCCATTCATCGATTTGTAAGTTTTTTGATAACGTGCCGACGTCTTGCAACACTTGGGGATAGGTGTCTATCACTTCGCCAACCTTCGAGGTCATAGAATGAATAGCGTAACCCAAATAAAAAATAGAGATAGCGAGTAGCAATTGAATCGCAGAACCGATCTTAGCAGCCATATTCGTTCCTTCGAAAAGTTGCGGTTTAATGAGCCAATGATAGCGTAATTTAGGTACAAAAAAAGCGAAGATTCCTTCGCTTTTTCTAACAGAGGCAATGAGTTACTCTTCGCCTTTGTAAATACAACCTGCTGTGCAAGTTTCCTTAATTTCAACCTTACTCAACAATGGTAAGCTTGGTTTGAGCTGCTGCCAGATCCACTTTGCCAGTACTTCACTGGTTGGATTCTCAAGCCCTTCGATATCATTAAGGTAATAATGGTCAAGACGATCGTAAATTGGCTTAAATGCGGCTTTGATCTCTGAAAAGTCGACGACCCACCCTGTATGTGGATCAACTTCACCTTCTACATAAAGGCGAACTAAGAAAGAATGACCATGTAAACGACCGCACTTATGACCTTCCGGTACATTTGGTAAGTGGTGTGCCGCTTCAAACATGAATTCTTTGTATAGTTCCGTTCTCATATTGGTTCTCAGGCTTTTAGAAAGACAGGCAATACTATGTAATTCCTCTCGCCGTGACAAGGTTAGTCCGTATTGAGAGTGTTTCACGCTATTAAGTTTAGCCACAATAACGCCTTTACGCCGAAAAACCGTCACAGCGCCAAACTTTTGCTTACACACACCTTACATCACATTTACAATATCCACACATAGAGTGCGGTCACATTATAAATTTTAAGCCATTCCCCAAAGTGGTTATTTAAGCGATCATTTTTGATGTCTATTCCAATAATTAAAAAATCTATCTAATAATGCGCTCAACAATTACAACAAAGCTTTTGGTTACGCTAGTGGCCGTTTTTGGCATCGTATTACTCGCGTCAACGAGCTACCAATACTTCCAACAAAGGGATCTTATCAATTCCGTTCTCAGCGAACAGCTACACGATAAGGCAAGCAACTATTTCGATAGCCTCAATATGATGATGTTGACTGGCACAATGGCGCAAAAAGAAACCCTGCGCCAAAAGGCTCTCGCACAAGATGGCATTGAGCAAGTAAAAGTCCTACGCTCCGAAGCCGTCAGTAAACTCTATGGTCCAGGGCAAGAAAATCAAAAGCCTACTGATGACATCGATAGCAGAGCTCTCGCGGGCGAGTTGGTCATTGAGCCAATCAAAGCAGATTGGGGGCAAGGTATCGTGGTTGCCCTGCCAATGAAATCGAGTGAGAACTATCGTGGTACCAACTGTGTCGCTTGTCATATGGCACCAGAAGGTGAAGTGTTAGGCGCCATTCGCTTGGAATACAACCTCTCGCATGTTAACAGCATGGTCAGTCAGCGCACCATGATCGCCATAGCAATCATGAGCAGCCTTGGCTTTATTGGCCTGGTATTAACACTATTACTGATTCGAAAGTTCATCGTTCGCCCTATTCAACAAACCTCTGGCTTTATGCAAAGTCTCAGTGAAACTAAAGACCTGTCACAAAGGCTATCATTTAACCAAAAAGATGAAATCGGCCAACTTTCCGGGGCTATTAACTCGTTTATGGGCACGGTAAACCAGAGTTTAGAACAGGTTCAACACACTTCGCATAAGGTATCTAGCAGCGCCACAGAGCTAACGCAACTTGCTCAAGTCACCGACTCTGCAGCCAGCAATCAGCAAGTGGAAACATCTGATGTTCAGAGCAACATTGAACAGATGCAGTTGCAGCAAGTGGATGTTGAACAAGCGACAGAAGAAGCATCAAACCTTATTAAGCACACTACGCACATCGCTGAACAAAGTGCCAAGCAAGCTCACGGTGCAAGTCATGAAATAAAGAGCCTTGTCACCGATATCGAACAGGTCAAAGTCAACATCGTCGAGCTTAATGATCAAACTGCAGAGGTTTCATCGATACTCGAAGTGATTAAAGGTGTTGCTGAACAAACCAATTTACTTGCGTTAAATGCGGCGATTGAAGCGGCCCGCGCTGGTGAGCAAGGCCGAGGTTTTGCAGTCGTCGCCGATGAAGTTCGCCAACTTGCGAGTAGAACTGCGGAAGCAACCGGAAGTATTGAACGGATTATTTCCCAATTCCAGCACGATAGCCGTGAGTCGCTTTCTTCAGTGGACACGGTTTGTCACACTGCGCATCAGCGCTCTAGTGACATTGAACAGTTATCTACCGCGATGTCTCAAGTCGCTGATGAAATGAAGCAAGCCCTCTCTCATGCTAATAATATTCAGCAGCAATCGAGTAGTTCCGCACACCTGAGCCATCAAGTACAAAACAAAGTTCAAGTAATAACTGAGCATGCAAATCAAACCACAGCGTCCGCTGCTCAGACTCGAGATATTAGTATAAATCTTGAGCAACTCTCTGATCATTTAGAGATTTTGCTCGACCAATTTAAACTTTCTGTGAAGAAATAGCCCTTTATACACGCTTTTTATACGAGGAAATGACAATAAAGGTTGAAGCCTAAGATTTGAAAGGTAATATGTTCCAATGATTCAGTAGAATTCTATCCAACCCAATGTGTGCTCAAAATTTACACCGAGCCATATCACATTGGGTTGAATTTTTACCTCAATGGAGAATATTTCAAACATGACTTACGCGCCTGTATCAGACGTTTTGAAAGGTCAGCTAGCAGTAGACAGTGAAGTAACTGTTCGTGGCTGGATCCGTTCACGTCGTGATTCCAAAGCTGGAATCTCTTTCCTTGCCATTTATGACGGCTCTTGTTTCGACCCGATTCAGGCCGTGGTCCCTAATAATCTTAATAATTACGAAGACGAAGTACTTAAGCTAACTACTGGCTGTTCTGTCGAAGTAACAGGTAAGATTGTTGAGTCTCCTGCAAAAGGTCAAGACTTCGAACTAGCAGCAACTGACGTTAAAGTTGTTGGCTGGGTTGAAGATGCAGAAACATATCCAATGGCAAAAACTCGTCACTCTATTGAGTACCTACGTGAAGTAGCGCACCTACGTCCGCGCACTAACGTAATCGGTGCAGTAGCACGTGTACGTAACTGCCTATCTCAAGCGATTCACCGCTTCTACCACGAGCAAGGTTACTTCTGGGTATCTGCGCCACTGATCACGGCTTCTGATGCAGAAGGTGCTGGTGAAATGTTCCGCGTATCAACGCTAGACATGGAAAACCTACCTCGCACAGAAAAAGGCGACGTTGATTACAACGAAGACTTCTTCGGTAAAGAGACGTTCCTGACAGTATCAGGTCAGCTAAACGGTGAAGCTTACGCTTGTGCACTAAGCAAAGTTTACACATTTGGTCCTACTTTCCGTGCTGAAAACTCAAACACAAGCCGCCACCTAGCGGAATTCTGGATGGTTGAGCCTGAAGTTGCCTTCGCAGATCTAGAAGACATCGCTAAGCTATCTGAAGATATGCTTAAGTTCGTATTCAAGGCTGTACTAGCGGAATGTCGTGATGACCTTGAGTTCTTTGCTCAACGCATCGACAAAGAAGCAATCACTCGCCTAGAGCAGTTTGTGACTTCTGACTTCGCACAAGTAGACTACACTGACGCAATCCAGATCCTTCTAGATTCAGGTCGTGAGTTCGAATTCCCAGTTGAATGGGGTATCGATATGTCTTCTGAACACGAGCGTTTCCTAGCTGAAGAACACTTCAAAGCGCCTGTAATCGTTAAGAACTACCCGAAAGATATCAAAGCATTCTACATGCGTGCTAACGATGACGGTAAGACTGTAGCGGCAATGGACGTTCTAGCACCTGGTATCGGTGAGATCATTGGTGGTTCTCAGCGTGAAGAACGTTTAGAGATTCTTGACGAGCGTATGCGTGAAGTAGGCATCGACCCAGAGCACATGAACTGGTACCGCGACCTACGTAAATACGGCACAGTGCCACACGCTGGTTTCGGTCTAGGCTTTGAGCGTCTAGTATCTTACGTAACTGGTATGGGCAACGTTCGTGACGTTATCCCATTCCCACGTACACCACGCTCTGCAAACTTCTAATTAACTAGCAAGTTTACATATAAAAACGGTCCTAATTAGGACCGTTTTTTTGTTCTACGATTTAAAACCGTCAAGCCTATAATCGACTAGGCATCAACAACCGTAAGTTTGTTTAATGCAACGCTCAAATTGATCGCACATCTGTTCGTCAGAACCTTGGTTATTAGCCAGCTCTTGACTGCCATCGACCACTTTAATTGTCGCATTGAGTGAAACGACCTCTGCTCTCTGGCGGGTTGCTAAACCTGCAATCTTCTCTTGCTGCTCTACCCATGCTTGTTGTGGTGATTGATTACATGCATCCGCAAGGTACTTAGCATTAAACCCTTCCCCAGTTAAGCTAGTGATTGTCTCGTTATGAGATCGTTGATTCCCAGCGTGCCAATAATGTTTTGCTAACAGAGGGCCAATTTCTGGGTTATCCGTCAGGTAGCCAAACTTATCTAAGAAGTACGCGCGCGTTTGGTAAACGGCCATGTGTGCCAGCAAGTAACCGTGATATGCACAAGCAGCTTCATCAGAAATGAGGTGCGGAATAGCCATCAAAGGACGAGGACTACATTCGATCCCCAAAATCCGCTTTTCACACTCACGTGCTAACGCTGTAATACGCTCTGGAGTCAGTTCCTCATCACTCAATTGATAAAGAGCACGTTCAAAATAAGGCACCACAAGTATGCTGCGTTCTTGGTAAGCGGCAAAAGGTTGACTGCTGTTGATCATCGCTTGGATGATCTCATCAGGGACCGGATTGCCATCTGCATCTAGAGCGTACTGTTTTAGCCAATCTGCATCATTTAGCAAGCTATCACAGAACATCGATTGTGTTTCAGCGTATGCCATTGAAGTTGGAGCGAATTCTTGGGAAAAACATGGCGCATTCATTTTAACATTAGCAAAATGTGCAGCATGACCACCTTCATGGAACAAAGTATTGATACCAGAATAACCACTGCCTATTTGGTCTGGCTTGGCGTTACTTGTAAAGTTGACTTGAGCTGGGATCCATTCATTCTGATCATAGAATGATGGGACTGGGCCATGGCAGAATCCGTTTTGGTATTTTCCTTTTCTATCCAGTAAATCCAGTGTGAGCTTAGCTTGAGAATAATCAATATTTAGGCGGCCAAATGACTCAACCCAACGACGCAAGGACTTTGAGAACGGAACATACGGGTCTAGGTCACGCATTGCGTCACCAGAATATGAATAGACAAAGTTATGACCCGTTAAAGCATTTTGGCCTTTTTCATGCGCAAGATTTTCTAAACTAGACAGGTTCGCGTCGCGCGTACGCAATTCAAAGTCATCTAAAATCGCAAACAACTCTTGCGATGACATCATCTCTTTTTTCGCGACAGAATAATCAAAGAAACTATCGTAACCGAGAGAGCGAGCAAATTGGTTACGCAGTTTTATCAATTCAATGAAGCCATTTTCAAGTAGCCACTGCTCTAAATTAAGGAGTGCCTGATGCGCTGACTGACGAGCATCTTCATTATCATTGGTACGGATTGCTGCAGCTAATACAGGTAATGAGCCTTCGGCTTGATGACCATTTTCATCTTGATAATAGAGCGTATGTTTTTGCTTTTTCTCAAACAAGGCAGCTTCAAATGCGATCAATTCATTTTTCAGTGCTTGAGCCTCGGTCCCTTCAATTGCGTGAGATTGAAACGTCGCTAACCAACCTTGCAGACCAATACGCGTTTGCTGTCTTTCGCTAGTATCGGCAATAGAATCTACCGCTTCTAGCTGCTGTTTGATGGTTACAATTTGCTCTGCATCACTTAAGAAACTCGTCCATGCAGTTTGTGCTTTGGTTGAGCCATCATGGTCATCACTGATCCCCATATAGGTTTCCCAAAAGAAGTCTTCTTTGTTGCGGTGGATGGCAAGATAACGTCGGTTTAGATCGTTGAGAAATTCGGTAGCAGTCATTTGGGTCCTTCAAATGTTAACTTTGTGTAGAGAAGAGATTATGACATGCTTTGTCAGTATTTAGGAAATGAGGAGCATATTGATTTCTCGAGTCAGCGTAAATTCTACTACACGTACGCTATTTCAGTTTACAGACGAAAAAAGCCCCAATTTACAGAAGCTTGGGGCTAAAAATCTATAGGCTGATATTGCAGTAAACTAACACCTCACCTTCCCCACGATAGCGTCACTAAATAACCCAAGGGCTAGCCTTGATGGTTAGCGCTTCGATTATTCCGAACGACTAGAACGCGCCGCTGAATGTATTCCAAATATGCATAAACCAAACATGACAAAAGGTATCGCTGCCGCCGTATATTCTACCCAAGCGATTCCTTCAAATGATTTGGCTAAAATCAAATGCCCCACAACTAAGAGCAACGCGAGCACAATGGCTACGCCAATCAAACGAACTTCATTGTTAATGTTCTGCTTTTCCATACTGTCACCACACTTAAACAACTTTCGCTATTTCAGCATAAACAGTGTGTTAACCAGCAGTACAGTTACGGCAAAAATTAACCAAGCAGTTACTCCATTATCTTCGATGCGATAAGTTTCAACGCCTGATCAAGTTCTGAGCTCGGTTTAAATGATGTGTTCAATCGAATAAAGTTGCCGTGCAGCTTATTGTCACCAAATAGCTCCCCGAAACCAAAGGTAACGCCCTGTTTAAGAGTGACATTAAATAAACTCTGCGTATCGATATGCTTTGGTAACCCTATCCAGATAAAATACCCACCGCTGGGTACATGGATTGTCACTCGCTCCGCCAATAATCGATTAAGCAAAGACACAACGTACTCTTGTCTCACTTCCAACTCTTTACGTAACTTCCTTAAGTGATTATCAAAGCTTTCGTGAGTCAAAAAGTGCGCGACGCCTTGCTGAATTGGCGCACTGCCCGATAAAGTGGAAATTAATTGCTGCTTTTGAATTGGTTCGTTAAACAGTCGATTGACCACCCAGCCAATGCGATAACCAGGGCACAACGCTTTAGATAGTGAGCCGCAGAGCAAGACGTCTTCTTTATGATCCCAAGCCTTAAGCGGTTTAGGCTTATCATTGCCAAAGTGCAGCTCTGAATAGACATCATCTTCAATCAGCTTTACCTTGTATTGAATAGCCAGTTGCACGACGGCTTGTTTCTTCTCATCACTTAACGTAGAACCGGTAGGGTTATGAAAATTGGCCATCAGCCAAAACGCTTTGATGTCGTGTTTTTGGAAGGCTTTTTCCAATACTTGGATATTTAGGCCCTGTTTGGGGTCCACTGGGATCTCGATGGGCTTTAAGCCAAGCCGTTCTACCGCTTGTAATGCACCATAGAAAGTCGGCGTTTCAATTGCGACATAATCTCCCGGCTTCGTCACGACTTGTAAGCTGAGGTTAAGCGCTTCAAGTCCACCAGAAGTAATGACAATATCTTGGTGAGAAACATCGACTCCTTGTTTGAGATAGCGCTGAGCAATCAGTCGTCTTAAGTCTTCATTGCCAGGTGGCATATTCGATACCACGCTTTGCGCCGACATTTTGCGCCCAGCACTCGCGAGATGACGATTTAACGTTGCAATCGGAAATAAGCTCGGGTCTGGGAACGCCGAACCAAGTGCCACCGAGGCTCGACTATTCGATTGAAGAAAATCAAACAGCGTATCATTGAACTTAGGCAACGTTGGGGGTTCTTCTGACTCACCGTCATTAGCTCTCTCAAGTATTGCGGTAACAAAGTAACCTGACTGTGGGCGCGCATTGAGCCACCCTTCAGATTCCAATAGTTGATAGGCTTGTAGGACAGTAGCAGGACTGACAGAGAAGCTTTGGCTTGCCGCTCGGATCGACGGGATTTTCTCTCCTGCTCTCCAAGTTTGCGATTTAATCTGTTCTTTAAGTTGTTGTGCGAGCTGTTGATATCGGTTCATTATTCCCTCTTTCTTACCCGAACCATATCATAGTTCACAAAATCAAAGAGTTACTTATCTCTCGTCGGCAAGATTAGTTTTTAACGCATCCTGTTTGTTGCACCATATCACATTAAATCTTTAAAACTCTGTTACATTTATCAGGTTAAAGTGATCCAATTAACCTTAATGACAGGGATAAGAATAATGAAAAAATACGATTCATCACATATCGAGTACAAAGGCGAAAGCAACGGCGTTCATAGTTGGACAACGCCAAGTGGCCAGCCTTATTACTGGCACCCTGATTGGCTACATATTGCAGAAGACGCAACGGGCTCTCACCCAAAACAAGACCTTGAGGTGACTGAAGGTGAAGTGGCTACAGAAAAACACGCGGTTAAAGCGATTCTTTCTCATATCAATGAGTGGGCTAAAAACAAATTGAACTCAGCTCCTGACATTGAAACTCAAGCGCGCGAGTCAGAAATTAATCTCAAGAAGTAGCTTCTATTCAAGCGCTAACATCCGTTCCATGCCAGTCTGGGCATGGAACTTTACTGCCATACTTTCCCCCCTCAACTGCACTAATCTTTAGTACGAAGCCAAATCTACAACTATTGTTGTATTAATGTATTCATTTTCGAAATTTAGCGATATGATGCCGGGTCTTTATCACTGGTAGTTATGAATACTCATCCTATTCATAGGATAAACTTAAGGCGCAGGGTCTAGATGATGGTGAACTCAAACTATAAAGCATCCCTTACATTAAAACTTTACGCGGTTGCAGCACTGATCTTTGGCATTTATGGTGGGCGCGTTTGCCCAATGCTTGAAACATTAACGGCGAGCCAAATACTCTTCCATGTCTCTGTCACCTATGGGATCGTTTTTTTATTCCGTCACTATTTACTGCGAGGTCACTCTCTCGTCGCTGAAAACAGGCTTGCGCGGCTTGATGCAACTTTGTTTTTCTTAGCCAGTATTCCTCTCGCGCTGTTTTACAACTTCCACTATGAGTTCACACTCGATAGCAATTTAAAAGTGCTACTAGGCATGACGCTTTTTGGCTTTTTTACTGGGTTAATCTTACAGTTAACCACTAAGCTCGCTCAATTTGACAACCTTTCCAATCAACAACGCCGTAACTTTGAACTAAGCGGTGAACGCCAATCTATGGTCAAGCAGATGATCATCATGGTGAGTTTGCTGTTGGTGACACTGTCAACGATGCTCGCAATGGTTGCTGTTAAAGACATTTTTTGGCTAGAGCACAACCCTGAGCGCGTCCTTGATGGCAGCGGTAAGATCAGTGTTATCAAAGAGTTTATCTATATTGCCTTTGTGTTAGGTGGCTATGCGATCACTATTATGGTGTTGTGGTCAAAACTTATGCATAAAATCCTCTTGGCTCAAGAATGCTCATTGGTAGAGGTAACCAAAGGCAATATCAATACTCGACTGCCTATTTTCGAACATGACGAGTTGGGCTCTATGGCGTCATTGACCAATGAAATGTTGGACAGCTTACAGTCGAGCCAAGAAGAAGTTAAAACAACTCGCGATGTGGCGATCATTAGCCTTTCGGCTCTGGCCGAGTCACGTGACAACGAAACCGGCGCACATATATTAAGAACTCAAGAATATGTCAGAGCTCTCGCGCAATACCTCAGCCAATTTGAACAACACCAAGCATTACTCACTGACAGCTATATTGAACTTCTCTACAAATCCGCACCGTTGCATGATGTGGGCAAAGTCGGTATCCCTGACCAGATATTACTAAAACCTGGGAAGTTAACTGATGAAGAGTTTGAAGTAATGAAAGGCCACCCCGAGATTGGTGCGAAAGCCCTATCGATGGCCGAGCAACAACTTGGTAGTAACTCCTTCTTACAGCTCGCTAAGGAAATTTCCCTTACTCACCACGAAAAGTGGGACGGTAAAGGCTATCCTAACGGTCTAAAAGGCGAAGAAATTCCCCTTTCAGGTCGATTAATGGCATTAGCTGATGTTTATGATGCACTTATTTCCGAACGTGTATACAAAAAAGCCTTCAGCCATAACAAGGCGAAATCGATTATCCTTGAAGGAAATGGCCAGCACTTTGACCCGCAAATCGTAGACGCTTTCCTAGCCATAGAGCATGAGTTTGTTGCGATTGCTGACAAATATCGTGGGCTTGAAAAACAAGAAAATGAACTTGAGCGTGAACAGCTCCAACAGTTAACTTCTAGCCCTGCCTAATTCCCTCATCAATTTCATGTGTTCTACTATCCCTTTCCGCATAAAAGTGAAAGGGATAGTTGTTTTAAATCCCTCAAATTGACCTGAGTAAACGCTAAACGTTTATATTTCACTATTTTCTTCCTTTCGCTGTTGTCACTCATCGTTTAGACAGGTATAAATAAACGAGTTATTTATATCTTCCCTTCGATTAACACGGATGACGATTATGTTTGAAAAAGTAGTTGCGGCTCCTGCGGACCCGATTCTAGGCCTTACTGAAGAGTTTAAAAAAGACGCTCGCTCAGAAAAGATCAACCTAGGTGTTGGTATTTACAAAAATGAACAAGGTGAGACCCCTGTTCTTGCGACGGTAAAAAAGGCCGAAGCTGCGCTTATCGAGACTGAGAAAACCAAATCATACTTAACAATCGAAGGGACAGCAGAATACGCATTAGCGGTTCAAAAACTTCTATTCGGTGCTGATGCAGAGATCGTTGCAGACAAACGTGCAAAAACCGCTCAAGCGCCAGGTGGCACAGGCGCGCTTCGCGTCGCTGGTGAATTCATTAAGCGTCAGTTAAGTGATGCTAAAATCTGGATCAGCAACCCAACATGGGCAAACCACAACGGTGTATTCACTGCTGCGGGTATCCAAACTGCGCAATACAGCTACTACAACGCTGAAACGAAAGACAAAGACTTTGCATCTATGGTCGCTGACCTAGAGAAAGCGGCAGAAGGCGATATCGTTCTACTACACGGCTGCTGCCACAACCCTACTGGTATTGACCCAACAGCCGAAGAGTGGGAAACATTAGCGAAACTTGTAGCTGATAAAAAACTTCTACCACTATTCGACTTTGCTTACCAAGGTTTCGCAAAGGGCGTTGAAGAAGATGCGCAAGGTCTACGTATTTTTGCTAAATACAACAAAGAAATCCTAGTCGCGAGTTCATTCTCTAAGAACTTCGGCCTATACAATGAGCGTGTTGGTGCCTTCACACTAGTTGCTGAGTCTGAAGAAGTTGCTACGACTGCATTCTCTCAAGTAAAAGCAATTATTCGCTCTATCTACTCTAACCCACCAGCACACGGTAGTGCCGTTGTAACTCATATTCTGAACAACGCTGAACTACGTGCAGAATGGGAAGCGGAAGTCGCTGAAATGCGCGATCGTATCCAAGCGATGCGCGAACTTTTCGTGGCTACGTTGAAAGAGCAAGGTGTTGACGCTGACTTTAGCTTTATCGAACGTCAAAACGGCATGTTCTCGTTCTCTGGCCTGTCTAAAGAACAAGTTAATCGCCTAAAAGAAGAGTTCGCTATCTACATCGTTGGTTCAGGCCGAATCAGTGTTGCTGGTATGACTCGCTCAAACATGCTGCCACTTTGTAAAGGCATCGCTGCTGTTCTTTAATAACGCCGCAACAAATTAAAAGAGCCAGCAATTTGCTGGCTCTTTTTGATTCTAGACTTCGAAAACTGAATTAATACAGGTAGCGTAGCGAGATACCGCCTTCGTTAGTGGTCGCATTGCCGCTAAGTTCAGCAGTCTGATAGTCGCCATCTCTGTGAGTATAAAAACCGCCGACACTTAAGTTAGAGCTAAATTGATAGTCAGCACGAACATGGAACACACCAACGTCAGCCAAGTCACTGCTGTTCAGCTCACCTCGCATTGCGAGTTCCCATGTTTTGGTTAGCGCATACTTAAACTCAAGGCTTGCGCCCCACATCATTTCGTTATCTTTAAACAGTTCCTGATCAGTTGCATCGAGAGTTTGTGAAGCCCACAAATAACCCAACTTAGCACCAGCAACAACATCAAGCTTGTCGAGTAAAGGATAGCGATAAGCGACACCGGGTAGTAGCGTGTAGAACTCTGTCGTCGTCGCACTCGGGTGGATAAACCTTGCCGTATAATCTAGCGTAAGCAAAACGTTGTCCGTCCATAGGTAATTGCCACCTATAGACAATGCGGTAACGTTATTATTTACCCCTAGGTTTTCATTCAGTGAACCCGCACTTAAGTCTGCATAGAAGTAGTCGTACTTAATCTCATTTGTTTCTGGACTCGCAAATGATGGAAGCGATGCCGCGACTAGAAGAGGTGCCAATACCCAGCTTAGTTTTAATTCCATTATAACCCCTGTGACTCTACAACTACCTTCACGCTAACCCCATACGTTTGGGAGTTTGACAGTTAAAGTGTATATAGATGAATTAGAACAACAGTTAGGAATATAGCCTAAGTATCCGGCAAGTTACTGAAGTAATAGTAAGATTTATGATCGAGCGCTATCTTATGAACAATGAAAACTAAAAAAGATCTCACAGGGAGATCTTTTTTGGTTAGAACTTAATCATGAGCTCGTCTTGAGACAATGAAGAGATTTCTACGTTAATCTTAGCGCGGACTTTTTCTAGTTGTTCTGCCTCTAACTCATAAGGCATCACGAGTTTTAACTCTTCAATACCTTCAGTTTGTGCTAGTTGAAGTAAGGTTACGATGTTTGACTCATCGCTACGATTGGCAGACAACGACTTCATTGCCTGATCCCACAAGCGGTCTTCAACCGAGATAGTTTCTTTTATCGTATTCTTCCAAGCTAAACTAAAGATCGGAGCAAACGTACTCATTGCCTCTAAGAATGTCCATTTCTTACTACAAGAAGCACCGAGAAAAGAAGTATAGTCGAATACAACACTTGTCTTGCCTAGATGTTCCATATCATCCCCCGTAATGTCGGCAACACAGTGTATTCAATATCCTTCATAAGCTTTGTTATAGCAATAGGATATAAAACAATCATCTTTTATACCCAAAAAACAGCTAGAAAAGCTATATAAAAACACACTTTGTAACAAAATCCACACAACAAAACGCCATGCAGTTTCCGAAGTTTAATATTTTTATTACCGAATAATATACATCAAAATGCGCTACTTGATGTCGACGACTTTACTGGCCTTTTTGTATTGTACTCGCCAGCCATTCCACCTTGGGAGCTCCCAACGTTTTGGGTAGGTTTTACGCAATCCATCGCGATACACGACACAAACCAGTTTCTTGTTAACGTGATACTCAACGTCAAGGTTTAAATCACCCAGCATTAATTCAAATGGGTAGGTTTGTGCAAAATCTTCATATTCCCAGTAAGGAATCCCATCAAAAACAAAATCGTCGGCGTTAAACAACTGCAGCTCTTCAATATCAGCTAACTCTAGCGTGGCAAGCTGTTCGTGAAACCATGAGTCAAACGTAAGCTGAGTAGACTCCGGGCTTTCACTATTTAATCCAAGTGCGTTATAGATCTTCCAGTGTTCAATCTGCTCAGTTCTTAACTTGGCAAATCCCGGCATGACTGTGTTCGCTTTTACCGCTTCAATCATGGGTTTAATTGCTAGCTCCCCTTTCGCCATTTCTGTTTTAGTCGCGATAACTTTACCCGCATAGATCAAGTGCATCACAACATGAGGCACGTCATCAATAAGCTGAGTCTCCGCTTGCTCCCACTCACCTATGCCCAATTCAGCGAGTTTGGCTTGCGCTATTGGCATGGTAAACGTGGCTAGATTGAGTGTTTGTTTAACTCCTCGGCCTGGTAAGCTATGGGTATCAAGCACCAATGCCGCTTCCACTTTATCAAGTAAGCGGCTATCTCGACCAAGAGTGACTTCAAAAAGACCATTGGCGAAGGCTTCCCGACGCTTTACCCGTCTTACAAAAACTAACTCTGGATGCAGTGCTGCGATTGCGTCGACCAGTTCACAGTGGCTGTAGCGTGAAGCCACGCAAAGCTCAGGTAATTCGAACGCCTCTCTCATCTGTTTGGCCAATGCCTGCGCTTCTTTTAACACATCATTATCGACATTGATGCCAGAGAACGACTCTCCACGAATCAAAGCAATCGCCAATTGGGCATCACAACCGAAGGGCTCTTCTTGAGCAAGCTTTTCTTGTTGCTCTTCACTGTTCGAATAACGATAAAGACTTGCTGGTGTTGCAAGCACAGCGGTCATATCGACCATGGCTTCCTTAAGCGCCTTTTTATCGATGCGAGTAACGAGATCCGCATATAGCGCATCAATTGGTAGTGGATAGAGACGTTTGCCATGCTCAGTCGCGATGCCATCTTCGTCAATCGCCTCCATTTTGCGTAGTACCTCTATCGCCTGAATCACCGATTTTTCAGGTAACGGCTCTAAGAAGGTTAACTTGGTCATCGCTTTGCCGCAGCTTGAAGACGCGAGCATGGCTTCAGTGAGTGTTTCTCGATGTAACTCAGGAGGCGTAGTCGCAGCTAAGGCCGCGTGCTCACCATAAAGTCGGATGCATAGCCCATCCATGACACGACCCGCGCGTCCTGCTCTCTGCTTAGCGCTCGCTTTGGAGATATGCTTTAAACTAAAAGCCGTACGGCCATTTCTTTGTTCAGTTCTGCGCTCCAAACCTGAGTCAATCACCGCAACGATATTTGGGATCGTCAACGACGTCTCAGCGACATTGGTTGCTAATACCACTTTCTTGTAAGGTTGAGCATTTAATGCAAGCTGTCGCTGCTCATCTGTCACCGATGCATGTAAAGGAACGGCGACAATACCCTCAAGGTTAGATAGCTTACTCATACATTGCGCGATTTCTTTACGCCCAGGAAGGAAGACGAGGATATCCCCCTCCATATCAGACAGAGCAAGTACCTCTTGTTTGACTTTTTCGTCTAGGTTTCTCGCGTCCGGCAATTGCCTAGAGTCACCACTGCGATAGCCGAGCGCAACATCATAATTTCGTCCGCTCGCTTGCAGTCGCTTTGCGCCAACATAAGTCGCCAACTTATCGCCTTCAATGGTCGCAGAGGTGACAACCAGTCGGTGCTGCTGCCAATCATTGAGCAAAGCCACCAGTAAGTCGGTATCCCAGCGCCTTTCATGAAACTCATCGACAATAATGGTATCGAAATTGGCTAGCTTGTCTTCAGAGAACCAACGCAACGCGACGCCGGGGGTCACAAACACGACTTGAGTTTCTTCGTCGTAACGTGTTTCAAGCTTGATCGCATAGCCGACTTGCTTACCGAGTGGTTGCTGACTCTCTTCAGCTAAAAACTGTGCCAACGATGTGCAGGCAATTCGCCGAGGTTCTATCACCAACACACGTCCTTTCTCTGCTGCCCACAGTGGTAAACGGGTCGATTTTCCTGAGCCTGTTTCAGCTTCCACAATCAGGTGATGCGACGAGATTTGCGCTAAGAATTGAGATTTGAGGCTATCGATTGGCAAGCAAGACATGGACTAAGCTATCTGTTGGGATAAAGCACGAAATTATATACGTAAACTGTGCCAGAATGCAGGAATATTCAGTTTACAATACGACAACGAATCCCTATCATTTTTATGTTCCTGTTCCCAAAGGTCTGTCGACCCTAAACCTTACTATAGGCATGTGATGAATAACGATAAACGCCCTCTATATATCCAATATGCAGGCCCTGCGCTTCTCAGCACCCCACTCCTTAATAAAGGCAGTGCTTTTTCAGCTGAAGAGAGAAGCTCATTTAACCTAGAAGGTCTGCTTCCAGAAAACACTGAAACAATTCAGGAACAAGTGGAACGCGCTTACCAACAATATCGTAATTTCGAAAGCGATATGGATAAGCACATCTACCTACGCAACATTCAAGACACTAACGAAACTCTATTCTACCGTCTGGTACAAAACCACATCTCTGAGATGATGCCAATCATCTACACACCAACCGTTGGGGCAGCATGTGAAAACTTCTCGAACATCTACCGTCGTGGCCGTGGTCTGTTTGTCTCTTACGCTAACCGAGACCGCATTGATGACATTCTTAACAATGCCTCAAACCACAACGTAAAAGTAATCGTTGTCACTGACGGTGAACGTATCTTAGGTCTAGGCGACCAAGGCATCGGTGGTATGGGTATTCCGATTGGTAAGCTGGCTCTTTACACCGCTTGTGGTGGTATCAGCCCTGCTTACACACTACCGATCGTATTAGATGTGGGTACTAACAACCCACAGCGTCTGGCTGACCCAATGTACATGGGCTGGCGCCATCCGCGTATCACAGGCGCAGAATATGACGCATTCGTTGAAGAGTTTATGCAAGCGGTTCAGCGTCGGTGGCCTGATGCACTAATTCAGTTCGAAGATTTTGCTCAGAAAAATGCGATGCCTCTGCTTGAGCGTTATAAAGATCGCGTATGTTGCTTTAACGATGATATTCAAGGCACAGCTGCAGTGACTGTTGGTTCTTTACTTGCAGCATGTCAAGCAGCGGGCAGTAAACTGTCTGACCAACGCGTTACTTTCTTAGGTGCTGGTTCTGCTGGTTGTGGTATTGCTGAAGCTATCATCGCGCAAATGGTATCGGAAGGTATCAGTGACAAACAAGCACGCTCTCAAGTATTCATGGTTGACCGCTGGGGCTTACTACAAGAAGGTATGCCTAACTTGCTCGATTTCCAACAGCGTCTTGTTCAGAAACATAAGAACACCGCTAAGTGGGAATCAGAAGGCAACGGTTACTCACTATTGGATGTAATGCGTAATGCTAAACCAACAGTATTGGTTGGCGTATCTGGCGCACCAGGTCTATTTAGCGAAGAAGTCATCAAAGAGATGCACGCACATTGTGCTCGTCCGATTGTCTTCCCACTATCGAACCCAACCAGCCGTGTTGAAGCGACACCTAATGACATTATTCGTTGGACGAATGGCGAAGCACTTGTTGCGACAGGTAGCCCATTTGATCCAGTGGCACATGAAGGTAAGACTTACCCTATCGCTCAATGTAACAACAGCTACATTTTCCCTGGCATTGGTCTAGGTGTACTTGCTGTACAAGCGAAACGTGTTACTGACGAAATGCTAATGGAATCAAGCCGAGCCCTTGCAACGTGTTCTCCTCTAGCAATCAATGGTCAAGGTGCACTACTTCCACCTCTAGAAGCGATTCACTCTGTTTCTAAGAAGATTGCATTTGCCGTTGCTAAGAAGGCGATTGAGCAAGGTGTGGCACTAGAAATCACCGACGAAGCATTGGAAGAGGCGATTGACGCTTCATTCTGGCAGCCGGTTTACCGCAAGTACAAGCGTACCGCTTTCTAATTGCCGTAAGTATCAAAAAGCCCAGCAGAGATGCTGGGCTTTTTTGTTTAAAATTCTGCTTAGGTAAAAAACCAAAATATCTTCCCCTTGTCACTGCATTATCGCAAGGCTCAATCTGTTCATGGTATTCTACCCTCACGAGGAATCACTTCACGAAATTCATGGAATATTTGAACTTACTAGGCAACTACCTTGTCCCATACCTGAATGAAATTTCGACCGCCCTGATTGCATGCGCGCTCGTTGTCGCAGGTGGCGAAATTAATGCACTATTGAGAAAAGTGTTAAGGCCTTATAACTTTGTGATTCGGACATTCGCTTTCATATTGATTAATGCGTTCGGATACGGCTTAATCATAGTAAAAGCAACACCTTACCTATCCCGGACACTCCGATCGTTCGAGTCGGGTATTATGTTTAGCGGCGTTATAATGACGTTTGTAGTAATCGGCCTATGGGCTCAAAGGAATCGGCAAATCTAGTGCGAAGACTATTCCACCGAAAACAATCAACATGGTTCAGTTGGACGCAAGTTATCAGGCTTGTGAGTTGGCTGCCGATATTTGCACTCGTACTGGCGGCATCACTGTTTGCCATCGACCGATGGGTTTCGTACCAGGCTCGAGAGCAGCTATTTACCAATGTTGAACAAATAGATAAGTTTGACGTGGCTGTCGTGCTAGGAACGAGTAAATACCTAGGTAAGATCCTCAACGAATACTATTCACACCGTATGGATGCTGCGGTAGAACTGTACAAGGAAGGAAAAGTAGCTCACTTCTTATTAAGTGGTGACAATGCCCATCGCTCATACAACGAGCCTTGGACAATGAAACGGGACCTATTGAAAGCAGAAGTCCCAGAAGAGAAAATTTTTCTCGATTATGCTGGTTTCCGAACGTTAGATTCCGTTGTACGCGCAAAGGAAATTTTCGACACCGATAACTTTCTTATCATTTCACAGAAATTTCACTGTGAACGCGCCCTATTCATTGCCAAATCACACAACATTAATGCGAGTTGCTTTGCTGTACCAGGTCCTTCTCGCCACTCAGGTTGGAAAGTACGGGTACGAGAAATATTCGCAAGGGCTAAAGCAGTACTGGATATCTACGTAACAAACGCTAAACCAAAATTCTTAGGCCCAAAAGAGCCCATTCTCAGTGCTGACAATGATAGTGCAGATACAGAATTGGAGCTCTCTTTAGAAGAAACCGAACAAGTGCTAGAGGTTACTCACTGACCGCGACTCGGTTGCGGCCTTTGCGCTTCGCTAAATACAAAGCCTCATCCGCTCGAGTAAGCATTTCATTGGTGCGTTCATTACCTAGACTCGCCACACCGATACTGGTGGTTAATGCGTCTCCATGCACCCAAATGTGCGCTTCTACTTTATGACGGATTCGCTCTGCCAGCTCAGTAGCGTCAGATAAAGGGACTCCAGGACAGAATACGACGAACTCTTCACCACCCCATCGAACAAGCCGTTCACTCGGGCTCAAAGCTGAAAGCACGACCATGGTGAACTCTCGTAAGATGTCATCCCCCATTGCATGCCCATACTCGTCATTTACATGCTTGAAATGGTCAATATCAAGATAGAGCACTGATAAAAGCTTGGCTGTATTGGCCTCTTTTTCGAAGTTCACATCTAACCACTCACGGATTGAGTGGCGATTCATCGCCCCCGTTAGGGCATCACGGTTGGCTAGCTCGGCAAAATGGACGTTCTGTTCTTTCAAGCTACGATTGAGCTTTTTAAGATGATCTTGTCTAAAATGCGCCTGCAAGATCAACTGGTGGCTACGGCGAATCTCAACAATGCTGTATATAAGTGCCAAAGAGACCCAGAATACCAGTAAACCAAGCATTAGCTTTTCACCAGATATATAGTGGCCAACAAACTCAATACTGTTGATTACCATCCGGTAGCGCCCATCGTGGTGACCAGAGCCCGTCGCCAATTCGAATTTAGTCGTGTTGGTGTATTCTGGCGCAGAATGCTCAATTGGAATGTTATTGTCTGCCAACCACCACGTCATCACCTGTAAGTTAGCAATAGGTATCTCAATTACGCCTTGGCCGGTTCCGGGTTTAAACTCTACCCCATTGTATTTCTGCGTGTATTCGTTGTCTTTACTCGAATAGGCTTCATTATAATTGCGCAGGTAAAAGCGCAAACCTGGATCCACATCATCATCAAGTTGCTCAAAGTCGATATTGAGTCGAATGGTATGAAATTTCTCTAAGTTAACACCTTGATAATCGGACTTACCTAAGTTGATTGAGACACCACAATAAGGCCAGCTATAGCTCGGTGATTTGGCGAGTTCACATTCCAATATCGCTTGCTCACCGTCGAATGCCAGCTTAGATGTAGAGACGCCACCTTGGGACTGATCGTTGGTCGCTAGGTAGGTGAATTTACTCGGTGGGATTTTAAAAAGAAGGCTACTTCCGTGCATCCAATACAGTTGCACTAGCAAGATGGTCCCTAGGCCCATGCCAAAAATAATTTTGTGTATTAACTTCACTCAACACCCACAAGAAACCAATATCTAAACAGAATTCAAACAATGCGTATTATGCAACCTTGGTTCCAATTTTACCCTGTTTTTACTGTTGAGAAATCAATAAAAACATGAAATCACTCATAAAGAGGTAGCTTATATTCAATAATAGTCGAATTATTAGCCGCTTCTGACCGATGTACGAGGATTTAACGGAATACCTGAGTAACGATACAAAACCTGCTACACTATTTGGCTAAAATACAATAGGGTTAAGCCCATACTGCAAGAGCAATGTCATGTCTTTATTAGCAAAAGGTACGCTAAGTAAAATGCGCGCCTCTCTCGAAAATACCGTCCACTATCGATTACCGGTTGGTGATGAACTCGTCGACCTAACCCCCTTTATTGGACAGCGTTTAACACTTACCCACACTGGCAACATTTTTTGTAGCGCATGTGGAAAAAAAACGAAGAAAAGTTACTCGCAAGGTCACTGCTTTGTTTGCATGAAGAAGCTAGCAAGCTGCGATATGTGCATTATGAAGCCAGAAACTTGCCACTACGACCAAGGTACATGCCGTGAGCCGCAATGGGGCGAAGAGAACTGTATGGTGGATCACTTTGTGTATCTATCAAATACTTCTAGCCTTAAAGTCGGTATTACGCGACATACCCAGATTCCAACTCGTTGGATCGATCAAGGCGCAACCCAAGGTCTACCGATTTTTAAGGTTAAAACCCGTTTTATCTCTGGCCTAATCGAAGTCGAGCTTGCTAAGCATATCGCTGATAAAACCAACTGGCGCACCCTGTTAAAAGGCGATGGTGAGCCAATGGAATTGGAAGCTCGTTTTGCAGAACTACTTCCTCTTGTTGAAGATAAGATTACTGAAATCAAACAGCAATTTGGTGATGATGCAATTGAAATCCTGAGCGAAGCGATTACACCAATCAGTTACCCGGTCAATCAACACCCAACTAAGATTACTTCACACAACTTTGATAAGAACCCTGAAGTCACAGGCGTTTTACAAGGCATCAAAGGTCAGTACATGATTTTTGATACGGGTGTGATTAACATCAGGAAGTTTACTTCCTACGAAGTCGAAGTCTCGGCCTAGTAAAAAGACCTCCAATTGGAGGTCTTTTTGTTTAGCTTTATTGGTCCAAGATGATTTTCAATTCATCAAAGAAGATATCCACTTCTTCTAATGTGTTGTAGTGCATAAACCCTACGCGAACAACACCACCACTTTCTTCTAAGCCAAGTTGGCGCACCAAACCTAGCGCGTAGAAATGCCCATTCCAAACACAGATATTTCGCTCGCCTAACTTTTTGGCAATCTCGATTGGTGAATGGTTATCAAACGTTAAAGCAAACGTTGGCGTTCTCAGTTCGCAGTCAGCTTGCAGCTCTCCCCATAAGGTAACGCCGCTTAGTTCAGACAAACGCGATAAGAATCGTTCACTGATTGCAGATTCGTGCTGATTAAATTGTTTGTACGAGTCAACCAGACGCTCTCTTAGTGAGTCAGCACTATTGCCCCATTGAGACAAATACTTCACCGCTGCAATGACACCTGCCAGCCCTTCAAAACTTTGTGTCCCCGTTTCAAATCGACCAGGCCCTTGGTTGGTAGCTGGTTCAACTTTATAAGGGTGAAGAGTATGGAGCCATTTCGGTGCGACATAAGCGATACCGACATGAGGTCCAAAGAACTTGTATGCTGAACAAACTAAGAAGTCACAACCTAAGGCTTGCACATCAACCAGATGATGCGGCGCATAATGAACAGCATCTACGTAGACCATCGCGCCAACAGAGTGGGCCGCTTCTACCACACGTTTAACATCAACAATTGATCCCGTGGTATTTGAAGCAAAGGTCAAAGCGATCAATTTGGTTTTATCATTAATAAGCGACAGAAGATGGTCAATATCTAGGCCATAGTTTGCTTCACTCACTCGAGCCTGATGTACAATGACCCCTTTATCATCCGCCGCTTGCTGCCAGCTCGAAACATTCGAGTAATGATCGAGCGCTGTAACGATCACTTCATCTCCAGATTCCCAACCACGACTGATCGCACGGCTCAATTGGAATGTCAAAGACGTCATATTAGCGCCAAACACCATGTTGTCAGCCGATTCGGCATTGACCAATGCTTGAGCATGTTCACGCGCTCGCTGCATTAAATCAGTAGTGTTTCGACTTGAAAAATAGTGACCACCTAAGTTTGAGTTGAAGAAGCCTAAGTACGCCTGCATCGCCTCTAATACTGATTTAGGCACTTGCGAGCCACCCGGTCCATCGAGAAAAATAACCGGTAGATCATTATGCGTTTGGCTTAACGCGCTAAATTGCGCTCTCGATAAGTTAGGAGTGAAGCTCATTAACAGTGCCCTTTGCAGTTAAAACAAAAACATCCATATGGCCTTCTTTGCCTTCAATTACGGAACGAATTGGCTGGGCGTTGTGCCAAAGCTTATTATCTGCAAGCATCGCGACTTCACCGCTTAATAATACTTTGCGGAAGAATGGAGCTTCATTAAAACTGTTGTACAGCATGATGTCTCCCCCTTCGATATTGTGGCGCCCCATACCGACCAACGCGATATGTTCAAAGCCATCTTGGTGAACACCTTCTGGCGCCACTTGTGTTTCATCGTAAATCGCAGAAATGCGGATTTGGTGAATTTCTATTTCTTGACCATTTTGCAACTGGTTCGATGCAGCGAACATAGAACACATTTCGCGCATACCGTCACTTTCGAGGATAGATGCTTCAATACCTTCAAATTGGCGAACTACATTTCCTTGGAAGCGGTTTATATCATCCGTTTGCATAAACTCGTTCTTATTCAAGTCGACGACCTGACCATCTTGAAGTGCAACCACTGAATAACGTCTGAGGCGAAATTTCCCATCTGCGTGCTCTGTATTCGGCAGGTGCATAAAAGAAGGGGCTAGTTGAGAAATGGCAGAATCACTTAACTTAGTCAGTTGTAGGGTTGTTTCTCGCTGATGCAGCATCATCATCTCCTTAATGAAGGTACATACTCTTGGTTACAGTTAACATCTTGTTCACATTTATTATTTGCGCATATATATCGGGAGATCAACTTTATTTAGCATTTCAATCCATCAAAAAACAAAATAAAGGCACATAAACCATAAAATAATAAAAATCTAGAGACATATACCAGTTTAAGAAAGTCGTAATGTCGAAAACTAGATGACTTCACTAGTCAATTTATAAATCACTATATTCATCAATAAGTTAGAGTTTTATCTCTATTCGACAAGTTAACGTTTGCGTTCTAATCTATAACCAATTATTACATTCCCCTGCCTTGCTAACGCTTTAAAAGCCCCCATATATTCCATACAATCGAACTCAAATAGATGATAAAGCGTCACCGCTAATGGAGCACAAATGAGCGACGTAAAACATAGCAACCTTCTTATCTTAGGTTCAGGACCAGCTGGCTACACAGCAGCAGTTTATGCTGCTCGCGCAAACCTTAACCCTGTTCTAGTGACGGGCATGCAGCAAGGTGGGCAATTAACGACCACAACTGAAGTTGAAAACTGGCCTGGTGATCCTGAAGGTTTGACTGGCCCAGGTTTGATGGACAGAATGAAAGAGCACGCTGAACGCTTTGAAACTGAAATTTTGTTCGATCATATTAACGAAGTTGATTTTAGTCAGCGCCCGTTTCGTCTCAAAGGTGATAGCAGCGAATACACCTGTGATGCTTTAATCATTTCGACAGGTGCTTCTGCTAAGTACCTAGGTTTAGAATCTGAAGAAGCCTTCAAGGGTCGCGGTGTTTCAGCTTGTGCCACTTGTGACGGTTTCTTCTACCGTAATCAGAAAGTCGCCGTCGTTGGTGGTGGTAATACTGCGGTTGAAGAAGCGCTTTACCTTTCAAATATCGCATCTGAAGTTCACTTGATTCACCGTCGTGACTCCTTCCGCGCTGAAAAAATTCTCGTTAAGCGCCTGATGGATAAGGTAGAGAACGGTAACATCGTTCTACACACTGACCGTACACTTGATGAAGTTGTTGGTGATGATATGGGCGTGACTGGCGTTCGTATTAAAGACACTCAGTCAGACGCTATCGAACAAATTGATGTGATGGGCGCGTTTATTGCGATTGGTCACCAGCCAAACACTTCAATGTTCGAAGGCCAATTAGAGATGAAAGATGGCTACATCATCGTTCAATCAGGGCTTGAAGGTAACGCGACTCAAACCAGTGTTCCAGGCATCTTTGCCGCTGGCGATGTGATGGATCATAACTACCGTCAAGCGATCACCTCTGCTGGTACTGGTTGTATGGCTGCGCTAGACGCTGAACGTTTCTTAGATGGATTAGCTGATAACAAGTAACCTCATTTATAAGTTACATGCTAAACGTAAATAATATTTTTCACTTTTAGCTCAAATCCTTAAAGCCCTGCGGTATTCCCGCAGGGCTTTCTTTTGTATAATGCGCCATTCTAATTCGTAATAATAATTCTCATTAAGCCTTCACGATGGATAAAAAGAAACAACGCAGCTTGAATCAATGGCTCAAGCAGCAGAGTAAGCTCGCCAAGCGCTGGCTTATGATTGCTGTGGGTCTCGGTGTTCTTTCAAGCATATTTCTCTTGGCCCAAGCCGCTTTGCTTGCCACTATTTTGCACCAACTCATCATAGAACATGTCGACAAATACGAGCTTGTTCCTCACTTTCTTGGCCTAGCAGCTATCATTGCGGTCCGTGCCCTTTGCTCATGGGGACGAGAAATCGCAGGTTACCGTTGCGGCGAACAGATCCGCGTCTATATCCGTCAGTTAATTTTAGACAAACTGCGTGAATTAGGACCGGCGTACATTAAAGGCAAACCTGCCGGTGCGTGGGCAACCTTGCTACTTGAACAAGTCGAAGACATGCACGACTTCTTTGCCCGCTACTTGCCACAAATGTCTTTATCCGTTTTGGTGCCTTTCGTTATTCTAATCGTGGTATTCCCTGTTAACTGGGCTGCGGGATTAATCTTCTTAATCACTGCGCCACTTGTGCCTCTATTCATGGCGCTAGTTGGCATGAAAGCGGCGGATGCAAACCGCAAAAACTTCAAAGCCTTACAGCGCCTTTCTGGTCATTTTTACGATCGCTTGCAATCTATGACAACCATCCGATTGTTTGATCGTACCAAAGCAGAAACCGAGGTCATGCACGGTGCATCAGAAGTGTTCCGTACTCGCACTATGGATGTATTAAAGATCGCTTTCTTATCATCAGCCGTTCTTGAGTTCTTCACGTCAATTTCTATTGCTCTTACTGCGGTCTACTTCGGTTTTGCCTTCATTGGTGAGCTAAACTTCGGTGATTACGGCGCAGGAGTTACGCTGTTTGCAGGTTTATTTATCCTTGTCCTGGCTCCCGAGTTCTACCAGCCGCTGCGTGATTTAGGGACCTTCTATCATGCCAAGCAACAAGCGGTGGGCGCAGCTGAAAGCATTGTCGAGTTTATCGAAACCGATGTTGAAACCGTCAGCTCAGGTAAAAAGACGCTCAATGATGACGATGATATTGAAATCCAAGCGCAAGATTTAGAAGTCTATTCACCTGAAGGTAAAAAGCTCGTTGGCCCTATCAGCTTTTTACTCAATGCCAAGCAAACCGCTGCCCTTGTCGGCCCAAGTGGTGCAGGTAAAACCAGCTTAATCAATGCAATTCTTGGTTTCCTGCCGTACAAAGGTTCGCTCACTATCAATGGTATAGAGCGTAGTGATCTCTCATTAGAAAACTGGCGTGAAAAGATCAGTTGGGTTGGTCAAAACCCTCTCCTATTACACGGTTCGATTCGCGACAACATCACATTAGGTAAATCCAATGTCAGTGATGAAACGATCAACCTCGCATTAGAAAAGTCGTTTTCTGCAGAGTTTGTTAATCAACACGGATTAGACTACTCCATTTCCGATCGTTCAGGTGGCCTGTCTGTGGGTCAAGCCCAACGCATAGCTCTTGCTCGAGCTATGGTACAAAGTGGCAAGTTCTGGTTATTGGACGAACCGACCGCAAGTCTTGATACTCGTAGTGAGAAGCTAGTTATGCAAGGCTTAGACAATCAAATTGCAGGTAAATCTGCGCTGATGGTCACCCATCAGCTGACGCCACTTCGTAATGTCGACCAAATACTCGTTATGGAAAATGGACTTCTGGTTCAATCCGGCCAATTTGAAACGCTTGCCCAAGAGCAAGGTCTATTCCAGTCAATGCTGCAAGCTAACCAAGCCTTAAACCAAGCGAATAAGGGGAACCTAGATGCGTGATTTACTTCCCTACTTAAAGCTGTATAAAAAGCACTGGTTTGGCCTATCTCTTGGTATGCTGCTCGCCTTTTTGACCGTAGCGGCATCGATTGGTCTGTTGACCCTATCAGGATGGTTCTTATCGGCAGCAGCAGTAGCTGGCTTAACCATTGCTCGTGAAACCTTCAACTACATGCTTCCGGGTGCTTTTGTACGCGGCTTCGCTATGGGCCGAACCGCAGGACGTTGGGGAGAGCGCGTCGTTAGCCACAACGCAACGTTTAAGCTGCTGACTGATCTGCGCGTATTCTTCTTTTCGAAGTTAGCGCCTCTCATTCCAGGTCGAGTTTCGAACCTGCGAGATGCTGACCTACTCAACCGCCTTGTCGCTGACGTTGATGCAATGGACCATGTCTACTTGCGCCTTATCAGTCCTATGGTTGTTGGAACCCTCGGTATTCTTGGCCTAACCGCCCTAGTCTGCTGGTTTGATAAAGATCTCGGCCTAACGCTTGGCGCGATTTTAATGTCGCTGGTTCTGGCTTGGCCCGTCTTGTTCTACAAACTGGGTAAGCGTAACGGTAGCGAGTTGACTCAGCATAAAGCTCAATTGCGTATTTCGACGCTCGACTGGCTTCAAGGATACAGCGAACTGACCTTATTTGGCGCAGAAGAACGTTACCGTAACGTGATTCTAAACGCTCAAGACAGACTACTGAAAAACCAGTACTTCAATGCGCACTTTTCTGGCATTGCTCAAGCGTTACTCATGTTAGCTAACGGCTGGACGGTTGTTCTCATGCTGTGGCTTGCTGCCGATGGTGTTGGTGGTAACACCCCTGATCCAATGATCGCACTGGTCGCATTTGCAACCATGGCAAGTGTCGAGTTACTGATGCCGATAGCCGGAGCCTTCCAGCATCTAGGTCAAACCCTAACATCTGCGCGTCGACTCAATGACATCATTCTTTCAGAACCAGATGTACAGTTTCCTGAAGAGCGTATTGAGCACAGCGACGAGTTCTCTATTGCGTATAAGAATATCTCTTTCCACTATCCAGACAGCTCTAGCCAAGTTATCTCCAATGTTGAGCTGACCATTCCTGCTCAGCATCGTATCGCCATTGTCGGCCAAACAGGCTCAGGTAAATCTACCCTACTCCAATTATTGAACCGCTATTGGGATGTTCAGCAAGGCACGATTGAGATAGCAGGAAAACCAATTAACCAGTGGAGTGAAAGCCAACTTCGCCAAGCAATCAGTGTCGTTAGTCAGCGTGTTGATATATTGAATGGCTCACTGCGTGATAACCTTGTGATGGCAAAACCAGACGCTGATGACCAAGAGCTCGCTCAAACACTGGAAAAAGTGGGTCTATCGAAACTGTTAGAAGATACCGCACTCGACACTTGGTTAGGTGATGGCGGCCGCCAGTTATCTGGTGGTGAGAAGCGCCGTATCGGTATTGCAAGAGCATTATTACACAATGCGCCAATCTTGCTATTGGATGAACCAACTGAAGGTTTAGACAAGCAGACTGAGCAGCAAATGATGCAGTTGTTCGAACAGCACTTTAAAGGTAAGACCGTAGTGTTCATTACTCACCGATTGGTCGACCTCGATAAGATGGACTCTATTTGTCTGATTGAGCAAGGCAGAATCGTTGAGCATGGCAGCCACGATGAGCTGATGTCAGAGCAAGGGCGTTACTACGCGCTGAATCAAACCTTATAGACAGGCTAGTTGATAAAAAAGACCCAGCACGACTTCTCGTTGTGCTGGGTCTTTTTGTATATTTATACCTATGAGACGAATACGGGTAGCAAACTCTTGAACGTAATACCTGATGAAAAGCCCACCTTCCCTAACCCATGTGTCCGCAACTGCTGTCTCGACGAAAACGATATCTGCTTGGGGTGCTTTCGCACGCTTGAAGAAATTCTACATTGGTCGCAGTCATCCAATAAAGAAAAACAAACCATCTTGGCGAGATGTAAGCAAAGAAGAGCACAAACGAACCAAAATTAACTTCACTCAATATAATCATTATTAGCATTGCACCCTCTCAAAATTGGCTCATTGCCCTATCCTGCAAAACAAACTTCTCGTAAGATTCAAGCGTGAAAATAACTTTTGTTGATAGTCTGAAAACAGCTCACGCCCTGACAATTCATTCGCGTGCAGCCCTAGCAGTAACGACCATTTTTCCTTACAGTCACAGTTATCAATAACGAAGAACAATTAAGTCAATGAATCAATAGACACCATGAAAGACCAATTAACGATTACTGTTTCGACTATCAATGGCTCCAAACATTGGTATTTCAGCAAAGCGATGCAGCGTCACTTCAAAACCTGTTTAGTTGTGCTTGCACTGGCGATCACAGCAACCGTATTTCTTATTGATCATCTCTACTCTCAAGTTGGAGATGCGAAGTTAAAGCAGTCAGAACTGGCTGAACATTCGCGAACTATTGGCCAAGAGCTAGATAGCTTGAAGACTCTCAAATCCGAACTCGAAAATGATTTGTCTGAGCGCGAAGAGCGCGTGCAATTGGTCTCGGAAAGATTGGTCGAGTTAGAAAAAGTACTGGGTGTCGCTAGCGAGACCACCGAGCACAGTTTAGATGCTCGCCTAGATATCGCTGCCATCACCTCTAACGTCAGGCTGGCGATGCTCAACCAAATTCCGAGCGGCTCTCCAGTCGGTGATGTCCGCCTTTCATCAGGCTTTGGTAAGCGTATTCATCCGGTTACCAAAACCAGCAAAATGCATAGAGGGTTGGACTTTGCGGCCAATACCGGCACAAAGGTATACGCCCCAGCCGATGGCGTGGTCGAAGTGACTAGGCATAGCAATAAAGGCTCGGGCAACTTTTTACGTTTACAGCATTCATTTGGCTTTTCGAGCTCTTATTCACACTTAAAAGGGTTCAAAGTCAAAAGCGGTGAATTCGTCAGAAAAGGACAACTCATCGCAATCTCTGGCAATAGTGGGCTCTCTTCTGGTCCCCACCTTCACTATGAGGTGCGTTTTGTCGGAAGAGCACTAAATCCTAGGTCATTCGTTGACTGGAACCTGAATAATTTTGAAGAGATCTTTACTAAGGAGCGACAAATACGATGGGAATCTTTAATCGAGACCGTAGAACAGCGAGTAGCTCAGCAACTTCAACTATCATCGCCAAAGGATGTGCTGTTAGCGGAGAACTCAAGGTAGAAAGCGATATTCAGATTGATGGCATCGTAGAAGGTCAACTGCACGTAGACGGCACCTTAGTCGTTGCCGAAAGTGGCTGCGTAAAAGGAGAAATTTACGCTAAACAGCTTATCGTCAACGGTATTCTCGATGGCAACTGCTACGTGGAACGTGTTCAAGTACTATCAAAAGGGCGTGTTAGCGGTAAAATTTGGAGCAATAATTTAAGTATTGAGCCGGGTGGTAAATTCTTCGGAGAAGCGGCAGAGCTGCCTGAAAAAGAAGTAGTGAGCCTAAATAAACCATCGGCTGAAGGCCAAACTAAACCATTCTCAAGCCACAAAAGCGCCTAGCCTATCAGCGGTTCTATAGAACAGAATCAACCCAATTAATTCAGTAACAATTTCTTAGAGCTTCAGAAATAAAAAATCCGAGTGTTTTCCAACACTCGGATTTAGAATCTGCTTAGCTAAGAGAACTGTTTAGCGCTGCTTATTACGTGCGTTTGGTTTGCCGGCACCTTTCTTAGGCTTACGGCGTGATGGGTTGTTACTACGACCACCACCGCTGTTTACGCGCTCTTCGTGACGTTTAACTGCACGACGAATCTTCTGGCTACGAGAACGCTCACGCTTACGAGAAGTGTTCGCTTTGTTTTCATCAAGTAGCGTTTCTTTCTCTGGACGAAGTTCTACTAGTTCACGCAAGTAGTTCACTTCTTTCAGATCAAGTTCCATCCATCCACCACGAGGCAATTTCTTGTCTAGGTAGATATCACCGTAACGTACACGTTTCAGACGGCTTACTGTCGTATCTTGAGATTCCCAAAGACGACGGACTTCGCGGTTACGACCTTCGTTAATTGCGACGTAGAAAGTGTGGTTCATACCATCACCGCCTGCGTAGACAACATCTTCGAAACGCGCCATACCATCTTCTAGCTCTACGCCACGTACTAGGTTCTTCACTTTCTGTTCAGTGACGTCACCAAAAACACGCACCAAGTATTCACGTTCAACTTGGCGGCTAGGGTGCATTAGACGGTTAGCAAGTTCACCATCCGTTGTAAACAGCAGTAGGCCAGATGTGTTTGCATCTAGACGACCAACTGAGATCCAACGAGAACCACGGATTTTAGGTAGACGGTCAAATACAGTTCGGCGACCTTCAGGGTCATGACGAGTACACAATTCACCTTCCGGCTTGTAGTACGCAAGAACTCGACAAACCACCTCTTCCTGAGCTTTAGCAGAAACAGTATGACCATCGATACGCACAACGGCGTTTTCATCTTCTAGTCGTTCACCAAGCTTAGCTACAACACCGTTCACACTCACGCGACCCGCTTTAATTAAAGCTTCCAGTTCGCGACGAGAGCCATGACCAGCTCGAGCTAATACTTTCTGTAATTTTTCGTTCATTTATCTACCTATGTGTCGTCTTCTCAGACGTCGAATAAACAAGTGCGACCCAAAATCGCGGCCGCACATTATGGCAAAAACTGTGGAGGAAATCACTAACTTTTGATTACTCAAAAGGGGCTGGATCACCGGAACCTAAACGAGCTACCTTAGGTTCATCATCACTAAAATCGATGACTGTCGTTGGCTGTTCGCCTAGGTAGCCGCCGTTCAAAATACAATCAACCGCATGCTCTAGTTTATCGCGGATATCTTCAGGGTCTGACTCCGTGATATCGTTACCCGGTAAGATCAGTGACGTCGACATCAGAGGCTCACCCAGTGCTTCCAATAAATCCAAAGCAATACGGTTATCCGGCACACGAATACCAATCGTCTTACGCTTTGAGTTCATCAAACGACGTGGCACTTCTTTAGTCCCTTTGAAGATAAATGTGTAAGGACCTGGAGTATTGTTTTTCAGTAGACGAAATGCGCCATTATCAACACGTGCATAGAGTGACAGCTCAGAAAGGTCACGACACAGTAGTGTGAAATTATGCTTGTCATCTAAACGGCGAATTTGACAAATTCTTTCTAGCGCCTGTTTGTTTTCAAGCTGACAACCAAGGGCATAGCCTGAATCGGTTGGGTAAACCACTACCCCACCATTACGTATGATTGCTACAGCTTGAGTGATCAAGCGAGCCTGTGGGTTTTCTGGGTGAACGTAAAAAAACTGGCTCATTGTAATTCCTCAATATCGAGTCTCACGACTCTATAGTTAATCGGTATTGATTGAATCTGATTTAGAAGGCTCAATACCCCAATCTTTCCATACCGCTTCGACACCTGACGGTAACCAAAGGTTTCGTCCTAGCTCCATCCACGGTGACGGATAATGAAAGTCACTGCCTTGTGAGGCTAATAGTTTGTATTGTATAGCATAATCAGCCAAGTTGCGTCTTTCTTGTTGGCCTTGTTGAGGTTGAGCGACCTCCATCGCATCTCCACCAGCTTCAACAAAAGCCGCCAAGAGGCGTTTGATCCATTTCGCGGTCAAATCATAACGTGCAGGGTGAGCTAAAACAGCATGGCCACCAGCCGCGTGAATCGCATCAACCGCATCTTTCATTGAACACCATGTCGGTGGCACATAACCTGGATTATTGCGCGTTAAGTACTTTTTAAATACCTGCTGCATGGTTTTGGCATAACCGTTGTCAACGAGCCATTTAGCAAAGTGGGCACGAGTCACTGGCGCATCTCCAGCAATGAGTTTGACCTCAGCTAACACCCCTTCTCTGGTCGCTTTTTCCAGACGCTGGGCAATCAGCTCTGCACGAGATTCACGATGATTTTTCTGTTGTTCAATAAGAGATAGCAACGCATCGTTTGTCGGGTCGATATTTAGACCAACGATATGAATGTCTTTATTCTGCCAAACCGTTGAGATCTCAATACCATTAATAAGTTTGATTGGTAGTTCATTGTCATTAATGTATTGACGAGCCAAATCCAAACCATCGACCGTATCATGATCAGTAATGGCTAAAACTTCGAGGTTAAAGCTTAACGCTCTATCAATAAGTTCATTCGGAGGTAATCGTCCATCAGAGGCAGTGGTATGGCTATGTAAATCAATTCTCATAATTTTGTTTTTTTAGTTGACTTTTTACCTCTGCACTAGTTAACTAGTACACAAATACGAAGTACCTGAATTTGGGCTCATTATGTTACAAGACATCAACCTAAAGCAAAACGCAAAAGTTAACACTGATACGATTAATCGTAGCTCAGCTGACCTTGCTTGGTGGCGCACTTGGACAAGTTCTTGGTGGGCTAACGTGTACTTCTAAATTATAGATTTCATGTATATAAAGCCCGCTACCATAGCGGGCTTTTTGTTTTGTTGTCTGCCTCACACCTAAGTGCTTAAACAATCGCCAGATTTGACCAAATCTTAATTGGGAGAACGTTTGCTTTATGCGACTATGTACGGCAGGAAGAAAAATTATTAAGAGAAAAGGAGGTCTTGTGAACAAGGCCATTAATATTCAAAAGCTAGGTAATCTTGAGCTCATTCGCACTACCGCACCCTACGCTCAAGATCCAACGCAGTTGTTCCATACTCTGTGCGAGAACAAGACGGATAGCCTTTTGCTAGAGTCGGCTGAAATCGATTCAAAGCAAGATCTTCAAAGCTTGCTGATTGTTGACTCAGCAGTACGTATCGTTTGTTTTGGTCACACTGTCACTATGACCGCGCTGACAGAAAACGGTAAGCACCTACTTTCTCACTTAACTAATAACATCAACATCGGTATTGAACACCGCTTTGACGGAACAGAGCTTGTTCTAGAGTACACATCTCCTTGCGATACCCTTGATGAAGATTCACGGCTGCGTGAAGCCTCTTCCTTTGATGCACTAAGACTGATTCAGCACAGCTTCGATATTGAAGGACTGCACAAGCATGCGATATTTATCGGCGGGCTTTTCGCTTACGACCTTGTGGCCAATTTTGAGCCTTTAGGTCGCGCGCAGGCAACCAATCAGTGTCCAGATTATGTCTTCTATGTTGCTGAAACTCTGCTCGTTGTCGATCACCAAACACAGAGCTGTGACTTACAAGCGGCACTGTTTGCCAACGACGAAACAAAACCAACACTTGAAGCGCGTTTAGAAGAAATACGTCAAGCTTGTACAACGTTGAAGCAATTGCCAAATGCAACCCCTGTAGCAGATACCAGCGCAGTACCTAGTGTCTCGGATGAAGACTTTTGTCAAACCGTACGTGACTTAAAACAGTACGTAGTTAAGGGCGATGTATTTCAAGTCGTGCCATCGCGCCGCTTTACCTTGCCGTGCCCTTCTCCTCTAGCGGCATATAAAGAGCTTAAACAGTCAAACCCAAGCCCTTACATGTTCTATATGCAAGATGAACTGTTTACTCTGTTTGGCGCGTCACCTGAAAGTGCACTTAAGTACGAGACTCATACCAACCAAGTTGAAATCTACCCTATTGCCGGCACTCGCCGCCGTGGCAAACGCCCAAATGGTGAAATCGATTTCGATCTCGATTGCCGTATTGAACTAGAACTACGTACCGACAAAAAAGAAAACGCCGAGCACATGATGCTAGTTGACCTAGCGCGTAACGATGTCGCACGTATTTCTGAAGCCGGAACCCGCCATGTGGCTGACCTACTTAAGGTTGACCGCTACAGCCACGTCATGCACTTGGTTTCTCGCGTGGTTGGTCAGCTACGTAACGACCTTGATGCCCTACATGCTTACCAAGCCTGTATGAACATGGGCACGCTAACCGGTGCACCTAAGATTCGAGCAATGCAATTGATTCGCGATGTTGAAGGAGCTCGTCGTGGCAGCTACGGCGGCGCCGTTGGTTACCTAACTGGTGAAGGCACATTAGATACCTGTATCGTGATTCGTTCAGCATACGTTGAAAACGGTATTGCCCAAGTACAAGCAGGCGCTGGTGTGGTATTCGATTCTGACCCGCAAGCGGAAGCAGATGAAACGCGCGGCAAAGCTCAGGCAGTAATTTCTGCGATTCAAGCGGCTCATCAGCCAGTTCAAGATAAGCAATAGGTGGAAGAGATGGCGAATATCCTATTTATCGATAACTTTGACTCTTTCACTTACAACCTAGTCGATCAATTTCGTTCCTTAGGTCACGAAGTCAAAATCTATCGTAACAACATTGCCGCTGACACGATTGAATCAGCGGTTAAACAATTAGAAAACCCTGTCGTCCTATTATCGCCAGGTCCTGGTGCACCTGCTGACGCTGGCTCTATGCCGGAGATCATTCAACGCTTAAAAGGCAAAGTACCAATGATTGGTATCTGTCTCGGTCACCAAGCAATTGTTGAAGCATACGGCGGTACCGTTGCAGGCGCTGGTGAAATCATCCACGGTAAAGTGTCGATGATGGAACACCAAAATCACGCGACCTATGCTCAATTGCCTTCTCCACTTGCAATTGCACGTTACCACTCATTAGTCGCAACGCATGTACCAGAATCGCTAACCATCACAGCTGAAGTTGATGACCTAGTGATGTCTGTAGTACAAGAAGAAGACAAAGTGTGTGGATTCCAATTCCACCCAGAATCGATTATGACCACCTACGGCGCGACCTTATTGGCCAATGCGATTGAGTGGGCTCTAAAGAAGAACGACAAATAAGGAATAACGTCATGGAACAGATTATCAACAAACTTTACGAGCAGCAGTCACTCACTCAAGAAGAGAGCCAACAGCTATTTGATGTCATCATTCGTGGTGAGTTAGATCCAATTCTAATGGCCTCTGCGTTAACGGCACTAAAAATCAAAGGTGAAACCCCAGACGAAATTTCGGGTGCGGCAAAAGCACTACTAGCTAATGCGAACCCTTTCCCGCGCCCGGATTATGATTTCGCTGATATCGTCGGTACGGGTGGTGATGGTCATAACACGATTAATATTTCAACGACTGCTGCTTTCGTTGCAGCAGCTTGTGGCCTAAAAGTCGCTAAACACGGCAACCGCAGTGTATCGAGCAAATCCGGCAGCTCTGACTTACTGGATTCTTTCGGTATTAACCTAGCAATGAGCGCCGAAGATACTCGTACAGCCGTCGATGACATCGGCGTGGCTTTCTTATTCGCGCCGCAATACCACGGTGGTGTGCGTCATGCGATGCCTGTACGTCAAACCATGAAGACGCGCACGATTTTCAACATCTTAGGCCCATTAATTAACCCAGCACGTCCAAACATCGAACTGATGGGTGTGTACTCGCAAGAGCTTGTGCGCCCTATCGCAGAAACAATGCTGCAAATGGGAATGAAGCGCGCGGCCGTGGTACACGGTAGTGGTTTAGATGAAGTCGCGATTCACGGTGATACCACAGTCGCTGAAATCAAAGACGGTGAGATTGTTGAGTACACCCTAACCCCTGCGGACTTCGGTTTAGAATCTCATCCACTTGAAGCGATTAAAGGTGGCGACCCAGAAGAAAACAAAGCGATCATCACTAACATGCTGACGGGTAAAGGGACAGATGCTCAACTTGGCGCAGTTGCTGCCAATGTTGCCCTACTGATGCGCTTATTCGGTCATGAAGATCTTAAAGCCAATACCCAACAAGCCATCGACGCAATGAATTCAGGTAAAGCTTACGAGCTTGTCAAAAAACTTGCCGCGCACGCGTAACCCAGAGCAAAAGGAAACATCATGACTGAGGTTAAAAATAAGCTATCCGAGCACGTTTCAGTAAAAGAGGCGGAAATGGCTGAAGTATTGGCAAAAATTGTCAAAGATAAGTATCAATGGGTAGCCGAGCGCAAAGAGCAGCAGCCACTTGATACATTTAAAAGCGATCTGACCGCTTCTGATCGTAGCTTCTATGATGCACTCAATAACCAAAACACGGTATTCATTACTGAATGTAAAAAAGCATCTCCTTCGAAAGGTCTGATCCGAGATGACTTCGATTTAGATTACATTGCGTCGGTATACAACAACCACGCAAATGCGATTTCAGTGCTAACCGACGAGAAGTATTTCCAAGGTAGCTTTGAGTTCTTACCTCAAGTTAGAAAGCAAGCAAAGCAGCCTATCCTGTGTAAAGACTTTATGGTTGATAGCTACCAAGTCTACTTGGCTCGCCACTACCAAGCGGATGCAATCCTACTGATGCTTTCTGTACTCGACGACCAAGAGTATGCGGAACTTGCTGAAGTTACCCACTCACTTGAAATGGGCGTGTTGACCGAAGTCAGCAACGAAGAAGAGCTGCACCGTGCCGTTAAGTTAGGTGCCAAGGTTATCGGTATTAATAACCGTAACCTGCGTGACCTTTCGACTGACCTAAATCGTACCAAAGAGCTTGCGCCAACTATTCGCGAGCTAGCACCGGAAGCGACCATCATTTCAGAATCTGGCATCTACACTCATCAGCAAGTGAGAGATCTGGCTACATACGCTGACGGCTTCCTCATTGGTAGTTCACTGATGGCTGAAGACAACTTAGAACTTGCAGTACGCAAAGTGACATTAGGGGAGAACAAGGTGTGCGGCCTGACTCACCCAGATGATGCCGCTAAGGTATACAAAGCGGGGGCGATTTTTGGTGGCCTGATTTTCGTTGAAGCGTCTAAACGCTTCGTTACTTTAGAAGAAGCGCGCTTAACCATGAGTGGTGCTCCGCTAAAATACATCGGCGTATTCCAAAACCACAGTATCGAGCAAATTACAGAAACTGCCGAGCAACTAGGCCTGACTGGAGTGCAACTGCACGGTGACGAAGACCAAGCCTTTGTTTCCGAGCTCAAAACTAAACTTCCACAAAATGTTGAAATTTGGAAAGCCTATGGTGTTAGCGAGTCTACGCCTACGCTGATTGCTGAATATATCGACCGTCACTTATTGGACACTAAAGTTGGTAAACAAGTCGGCGGTACAGGCCTTGTATTTGATTGGTCACTGATTGGCGACCCATCTAAGGTAATGCTGGCAGGTGGAATTACTCCGTTCAACGCCCAAAAAGCTTCAGAGCAGGGTTGTCTGGGCTTAGACCTAAACTCCGGCGTTGAGTCTTCTCCTGGTAAGAAAGACGCAGAAAAACTTGAACAAGCTTTTGCAGCAATTCGAAACTACTAATTATTTGTAGCGTGAGTGATAACTGGCGCTATCCCAAAATGAAGGATTTACACCATGGCTAAATTAGATGCCTACTTCGGCGAATACGGTGGTCAGTATGTACCACAGATTCTTGTCCCTGCTCTTGAGCAACTAGAGCAAGCGTTTATTGACGCGCAGGAAGACCCAGAGTTTCGCAGCGAGTTTATGACTCTACTGCAAGAGTACGCTGGCCGTCCTACCGCTCTAACACTGACTCGTAACCTAACTAAAGGTACAAAAACCAAACTGTACCTAAAACGTGAAGACCTTCTTCACGGTGGCGCACACAAAACTAACCAAGTATTAGGTCAAGCTCTGCTAGCCAAGCGTATGGGTAAAGAAGAGATCATCGCTGAAACTGGCGCAGGTCAACATGGCGTTGCTACTGCGCTAGCGTGTGCCCTACTTGGCCTTAAATGCCGCGTATACATGGGCGCAAAAGACGTTGAACGTCAGAGCCCGAACGTATTCCGTATGAAGCTAATGGGCGCAGAAGTTATTCCTGTTCATTCTGGCTCTGCGACACTCAAAGATGCCTGTAACGAAGCTCTGCGCGACTGGTCAGCAAGCTATGAAGACGCTCACTACCTATTAGGTACGGCAGCAGGCCCTCATCCATTCCCAACCATCGTTCGCGATTTCCAACGTATGATTGGTGAAGAAACTAAGAACCAAATTCTAGCGCGCGAAGGTCGCCTACCTGACGCAGTGATCGCCTGTGTGGGTGGTGGTTCAAATGCTATCGGTATGTTCGCTGACTTTATTGAAGAAGAGACCGTTCGCCTAATCGGTGTTGAGCCAGCAGGTAAAGGTATCGATACAGATCAACATGGCGCGCCGCTAAAACACGGTAAAACAGGCATCTTCTTCGGTATGAAAGCACCATTGATGCAAGATGAAAATGGTCAGGTTGAAGAATCTTACTCAGTATCAGCAGGTCTCGACTTCCCATCAGTTGGTCCACAGCACGCGCACCTTAACGCAATTGGTCGCGCTGAATACGACAACGTCACTGATGATGAAGCGCTGGATGCATTCCAAGAACTAGCGCGTAGCGAAGGTATCATCCCTGCTCTTGAGTCATCTCATGCTCTTGCACACGCACTGCGTATGGCTCGTGAGAACCCAGAGAAAGAACAACTACTGGTGGTTAACCTATCAGGCCGCGGCGACAAAGACATCTTCACTGTACATGACATTCTGCAACAAAAAGGAGCGATCTAATGAACCGTTATGAAAAGCTATTCGCGCGCCTAAACGATAAAAATCAAGGTGCTTTCGTTCCGTTCGTAACAGTTTGCGATCCGAATCCTGAGCAGTCCCTACAAATTATGGAAACCTTGGTCGAGGCCGGCGCTGATGCCCTAGAACTTGGTATTCCGTTTTCCGATCCATTAGCGGATGGCCCAACGATTCAAGGTGCAAACATCCGTGCTTTAGATTCGGGGGCAACTCCTGATATTTGTTTTGATCTGATTAGCCAAATTCGCGCTAAGTACCCAGACCTTCCGATTGGTCTGCTAATGTACGCCAACCTTGTTTACTCTCGTGGCATTGATAACTTCTACGAGCGCTGTGCCAAAGCCGGTATCGACTCAGTTCTTATTGCTGACGTTCCGACTAACGAGAGTGAAGAGTTTGTTGCAGCGGCGAGAAAGCATAGTGTTGAGCCAATTTTCATTGCGCCACCAACCGCTTCTGACGAAACTCTAGACCAAGTGGCAAAACTGGGTGGTGGATACACTTACCTACTTTCACGTGCCGGCGTGACTGGTGCAGAAACCAAAGCTAACATGCCGGTCAGTACGTTGCTTGATCGCCTAAACCAGTTTGATGCACCACCAGCGCTATTGGGCTTTGGTATCTCTGAACCAGAGCAAGTAAAACAAGCTATCAATGCTGGTGCAGCAGGTGCTATTTCTGGGTCAGCGGTTGTGAAAATCATCGAAAACAACGTTGAACAACCAGACAACATGTTACAGCAGCTCGCAAACTTTGTTTCATCCATGAAGGCTGCGACACAAAAGTAACGTGTTAGCCATCTAAACTTCTATGAGATCGATTTCTTAATACCGCAAGAAATCGATCTTTTTATTAACATTCACCACACCATTCCCATCATTGAAATACCAAATGATTCTATAAACTCCAATACATCCGAGAGTCACAAATTCATAAGCAAACGTTTGCCATCGAGCAAAAAATTGTCACTTATCAACAAAACTGTTTTTAAATCCCTCTATTGCTACTGACACGTATTGCTAATTGTAAAATTTAAGTGTAAAAAGCGAGACGAAATTATTAACCATGTTCGAGTTTTAACTCAGATGGTAATTCTGGATTTTTAAATTTTATTAGCACAGAGGTTATGGAAGTGTTAAAAGAAAAGAGTTTGCTAAGCAATATTGGTGTACAAGTTGTCATCGCCATGATTATCGGTACTGCCGTTGGTGCCTTCATGGGCGAGAGCGCAACCATGTTCGCTCCTCTAGGTGCGATCTTCATCAACCTAATTAAAATGCTGGTTATCCCATTGGTAGCCGTTGCACTGATTTCTGGTGCAGCAGGCCTTGGTAATAGCCAATCAGCAGGTAAAGTTGGTGTGGTGACTTTGGGCTACTTCGGCCTAACATCTGCACTAGCAGTAGCACTAGCCCTATTTATGGGTGAAGTATTCAAGCCTGGCATGGGCATCGACGTATCTGGCGTTGAAGGCATGTTCTCAGCTGAATACGCTTCAAAAGGTGAACTTCCTACTTTCTGGGCGACCATCACTGGTATGATCCCAACCAACGTTTTCCAATCACTGAATGAAGCAAACATCCTACAGATCCTAGTATTCTGTATGTTCTTTGGTATTGCGATTTCTAAGCAAGCGAAAGAAAAGCGTGAGCCAATCATCAACGGTGTAAACGCTATCGTTGACGCTATGGTATGGATGATCAATAAAGTAATGATCATTGCACCAATCGGCGTATTCGGTCTAATGGCTGAAGCTGTTGGTACGTTTGGTTTTGGCGCACTAATGGTGGTGTTCAAACTATTCGTTGTTTACGTTGCTGCTATTCTTATCTTCGGTTTTGTTGCTTACCCGCTAATGGTGCACATCTTCACTAAGACTTCTGCGAAGAAGTTCCTAGTTGCAATGAAGAAACCTCAAGCGGTTGCACTATCAACAGCGTCATCTATGGCAACTCTACCTGTAACACTTGATACAGTTGAACACGAGCTAGGTGTTAGAAACTCTACGGCGTCGTTCGTTCTTCCTCTAGGTGCAACAATCAACATGAGCGGTAACGCAATCTACTACGGTTTGGTTGCTATCTTCTTTGCTCAGCTATTCAACATTGATCTAGGTATGGGCGCATACATCGCGATCATCGTAACCTCTACACTAGGTGCGGTAGGTCAAGCAGGTGTTCCAGGTCCATCTTTCCTAGTAGTTGCAGTACTTCTAGCGGCTGGTATTCCAATCGAAGGTTTACCACTATTGTTCGCTCTTGACCGTATCTTCGACATGATTCGTACAGCACTTAACATCACTGGTGATGCAGCGTGTGCGGTTATCGTTGATGCACTAATCGAAGACGAAGCAAAAGAAGCGGAGCTGCAAAAGCAACAAGCTTAATCGCTCCTCGTTCTAGATAGACAAAAGCCACTCGTTTGAGTGGCTTTTTTAATTCTATACCGCACTAATCTATACGCTCAAAAAGTAGCTAAAATAGGCGGTCTCTCTTTTATAGCCTAATGATTCATAAAGGCTTTGAGCGACAAGGTTATCATGGGCGGTTTCTAAGCTTAACCCATTCGCACCTGTGTCTATCGCGTGTTGTGTAGCGGCATTCATTAATGCTCTGCCTACTCCACCCGAACGTCCACTCTCTGTGACAAACAGATCGTTTAAGATCCAGCTACGCTGTGCTGACACTGACGAGAAAATTGGGTAAAGCTGGGTAAAGCCCAACGCCTCACCATCGGCATTCACTGCTAGAAATACAACTGACTCTTCATTGTAAAGTCTTTCATTGATGTAGTGATGAGCGAGTTTGAGGTCACTATCTTGACCGTAAAAAACTCGATACTGATTGAATAGGTCAGCAACTAAGTCCAGTTGCTCGACTGTGGCTCTAATAATGTTAGTAGTCAATGGCGTTCTCACATTCCTTGTTTAGAATGCATTAGATAATGTCAATCCAACCAACAATTCTCAACGCTAAATACAAAGTTTAAAAGGCATGTCTCAAAGCTAAGCCTTTGATCTTTATATCGTCTAAGTAATCAGGTGAAACACGCTCTAGATAGATCCCTTTATACGTGTAAGTAAGGTGCAGCTAACTGATGGATATTCACTTTTGCTCCTAATCGCGCAGCCAGTAAATACATACCACCAATCTTTCGGTGTAAAAACAGTGCATCAGCTGGAGGTGTGTGCCAGTAATCTTGCTCCATACTTAATATCGTTCCGGCCTCTCTTAAACGCATAGCTAAGCCACTGGCTCTGAAATCATACTCTTCATCCACCAGCATAGGCTCACAAGCAAGTTTAACTAAGTTTAGAATGGCTTGGCGCTGCTCCGGTAAAATGTCCTGGCTGAAAAAACCGATTTGTTCCAAGGCATCGTTCAAGCCCGACTCGCTCCCCTGCACCACCGATGAAAAAGCCTTGCGATATCCGTCACTAAATCTGTCGCTGTATTCACGTGTCGCGCCAAAATCGAGTAAGCCGATTTGCTTTGTTTCTGGCATGTAAAGGTAGTTAGCAAAATTAGGGTCGGTTTGAACCATCTTGAAGTCGAACAACTCTCTGAACATCAACTCAAGCAAACGGTGCATTACAAGGTCACGCTCAGGCTGTGCTAGGGTTTCGACATTCTCTATTGAAATACCTTCAAGGAAATCCATCGCTAAGACAGATTCGGAGGTTATGTCACTATGAATATTAGGCACTACAAAGTGATCAGTATTTTGCAGGGCTTGATGATAACGCTGTGCAAAGTTCGCTTCACGCTGGTAATCCGCTTCATCGTGCAGCTGTTTTTTCGCTTCTTCGAGCAGGCTCTTATAATCAACAGACTCTGGAATCAGGCCAACGATACTGAGCAATGTCCCCACGTTATCGACATCGCTATTGATGCTTTTTCTGATTCCCGGATACTGAACTTTCACCGCCAGCTTTTCACCATCGTCGCTATAGGCTTGGTGAACCTGACCAATGGAAGCACTGGCTACTGGCTTAAAGTTAAAAGCTGCAAACTGGAGCTTCCAATCCGCCCCTAACGCACCTTCTAATACCTGATTGAGCTGCTTCGCAGGTAGTGGGTCGGCATCCGAGCGAAGCCTTGCGAGAATATCCGCGAGTTCTGGTTCAAGAACGTCACCAGCATCCATAGATAGCATTTGACCCAACTTCATCGCCGCTCCACGTAAGTGTGCCAGTTGTTCGGTGAGTCTTGAGATATTCGCTGGTGTCAGAATCAGATCTTTCGTCTTAGGCCTTTGACCCTTTGCTAACTGCTTAGTCCCTTCTGTTAAAACGTTACCCGCAACACGAGTGGCCAGTGACGCAAGCTTTCCGAAGCGTGAGATTCGATGGGTAGGTATGTTTTTCTGTTTTGTCGACATGAACTATCTCTTTAATGATTCACACTTGTATACGTTCAACAGACCACTTTGGCTTAACTAGCAACGATTTGTTCTCAGTTAAGGTGCTTAAATTGAAGTTCAACCAAACGCTGATACAGCTCGCAACTGCCCATCAACTGTTGATGGTTACCAACATCCACCAGCTTTCCGTGGCCAAAGACTGCGATCTTGTCGGCATGTTGGATAGTAGAGAGTCGGTGTGCGATGATAATCGTCGTTCGATTGCGCATCAGTTCATCTAAGGCTTGTTGGACATGGTGTTCACTTTCACTGTCTAACGCACTGGTCGCCTCATCAAGCAGCAGGATACTTGGATCCTTTAAGATAGCTCTTGCAATGGCAATACGTTGACGTTGCCCACCAGATAGCCGTACGCCTCGCTCTCCTAAAAAGCTCTGATAACCTTCCGGCAGTTTCATTATAAAATCATGGGCGTGTGCTTTCTTCGCTGCCTCAATGACTTGCTCGTCGGTAGCATTGGGATTTCCGTAGCGAATATTGTAGAAGACATCATTACTAAACAATGCGGGTTGCTGGGGAACAAGGGCCATCTGTTCACGAAGCTCACTTGGGGCAAAGTTTCGCACGTCCACACCACCATACGTAACTTTACCCTTTTGCGGATCATAGAAACGCTGCAACAACTCAAACAGAGTACTTTTACCCGCCCCAGAAGGGCCAACGAGCGCCAGCACTTTGCCCTCTTCCGCTTGTAAGGTTAACTGCTCTAATGCGGGAGTATCTGGTCGTGATGGATAATGAAACGTCACATCATTGAAACTGACTTCGGCAGCCAAAGATGACGAAGGTTTAGTCGACACATTCGGCGCGACAATGTCACTTTTCACCTGAAGGATTTCGACCAATCGTTCGGTTGCTCCAGCCGCTCGTTGTAGCTCTCCCATCACCTCAGAAATCGTTGCTAACGAAGAGGCAACCATAATTGCATAGAAGACAAAGGCGCCTAAATCACCGGCTGACATTGTGCCATTGATGACGTCACTGCCGCCTACCCATAGCATGCCGGAGATCGCACTGAATACGATAACAATCACACCAGAAATTAAGATCGCGCGTTGCTTTACCCGTTTACGGCCAATGTCGTATGCTTTCTCTACCTCTTGCGAGAAGTAACTTTTTTCCTCAGCTTCTCGGCTATAACTTTGTACGGTTTTGATGTGCTCTATCGCTTCGCCAGCATAGCTACCCACATCAGCCATAGAGTCTTGGCTTTGGCGAGACAGCGCTCGAACTCTGCGGCCATAAAACAGAATCGGAACCAAAACAAACGGCACTGAAGCCAACACGATGAGGGTCAATTTGATGTTGGTGGCAAACAGCATAATGATTGCGCCAACACACATTAGCGCGCTGCGCATTGCCATCGAGAATGACGAACCAATGATACTTTGCAGTAAGGTGGTATCAGTGGTGATACGAGACATGATGTCACCGCTGCCATTGGTCTCAAAGTAGCTTGGATGAAGCGTGACAATATGATTGAACACGGCTAAGCGGATATCAGCACTGACTCTTTCTCCCACTGACGACACTAAATAGAAGCGAAAGAATGTACCGATTGAGATAAGGACGGTAACTATCAGGATAAAGCCAATGGCACTGCCAAGTTCAGACGTTGATTGCTGAGCAAAACCTTGGTCGATCAATATTCTCACGCCATGACCAACGGTAAGCGTCAATGACGCTGTAAAGATCAGAGCAACCAATGCTGCACCAACTTTTACTCGATAGGGCTTAATGAACTTTAACAGCTCAAAAAGGATTCCAAGGTTCTTCTTGGTGACTTGGGGATTATCTGATTCAAGATTTGATGCTGATTGCATTTAGATACCTTTTCACCATACGTTAACGCTCTAACATAAGTTATTGGGGCATATATAACTTTCGCAAGTCGTGTGGGCGAATAGTGTGCGTTGTGATACACCCGCTAGAAATAACTAAGCATAAAAAAAGCCTGACCGAAGTCAGGCTTTTTAAATCACAACCGCGAATTCATTATAGGAAGTGGAATGTCGCGTTTAGAGAGAAGTTCTTCACGTCTTCTTCTTTCATAGAGAATACGTTGTAGCTAGCACCTAGAGAGATAGGGCCCATTACGAAGTACTCAGCACCAACACCATACATCATGTCGATTTCGTCTTCTTTAAAGTTGCCGCCACTTAGCTCGTATGAGTGAAGACCCGCTTTTGCGTATACATGCAGTGGACCAAAATCAATGCTTGGTTTCGCTGCGAAGTACACTGCAGAACCTTCTAGGTCACGAACTACACCACCGTAATTAACGTTGTCGAAGTCACCAAAGTTTTGGTAACCCGCTTCTAGACCAATGAAAGGGAGAATACCAGTACCAACGTGTACGTTGTATGACGTTGATGACTCATTGCCCAGATCCGCCTGACCTACACTTGCGCTACCGTAAATCCAAGAATCAGCAGAAGCTGTAGCTGATGCGCCGATTAGAGCTAGCGCTAGTAGTGTCTTTTTCATAATAAACCTTCTCTAGTTATTTAAAACAGAAGTTCGCTGCGGCAAACCTCTGCCAGTATAGTCAAAATTCCGATTGATACCCAATAATTATGCAACTAATGTGCCTAACAAGCGTCTATGGCCATTTTCACGCGCTTATCTGATACTGGGTAAGGTGTTCCAAGTTGCTGCGCAAAATAGCTTACTCGCAACTCTTCGAGCATCCAGCGAACCTCTTTAACATTGTCAGGTACCGCGACACCTTTTGGTATTTTGTTCAGTAACTCTTTATAATCGTTAGCTACTGATTCAATTTTGAGCATGTGCAAACGATCTTTATTTGGATCGATTGGTAGCTTCTCCATTCTACGTTCTATTGCTTTCATGTAACGTAAAATATCTGTCAAACGTTTCCAGCCACACTCAGTTGCAAAGCCTTTAAATATCAGCCCTTCAACTTGAGCTTTGATATCAGACAAGGCAAAAGCCATCGTGAAATCTATTTTACCTTTTAACTTCTTGTTGATGTTAAATGCAGTTGTCAGAATAGTCTCAACCTGCTGAGCGATTTCCACCACAGTGTCACCTAATTCCGCTCTTACGTGCTCTTTTAGGGCTTCAAACTGCTCTGGCTCCCAAACGATACCGCCCTTCTCTTCGATAAGCTTATCAACACCACAAGCGATACAGTCATCAATGAGGTCCAGTACCTTGCCATAAGGGTTAAAGTACAAACCAAGCTTCGATTTATTCGGTAGATTCGAGTGTAAGTACTTAATCGGAGATGGCACGTTGAGCAAGATTAAGCGACGTTGACCTGCTTTCATGGCAGTGACTTGCTCATACTCAGTTTCGTAAAGCTTAATTTCGACACTATCTTTGCTATCAACCAGTGCTGGGTACGCTTTTACATCGTAGCCACCACGTTTCTGCTGATACACTTTAGGCAGTTCACCAAAGCTCCACGTATGCAAACCTTGTTGCTCAATATCATCATCGGCAACCTTAGATAACGTCTCTTGAACCTTGTCTTTTAGGCTCTCTTTAAGCTCGTGCAAGTCGCGGTTTTCTTTCAGCTTGCGATTGCGGTGATCCACAGCTCGGAACGTGACCTTCAAGTGTTCTGGCACTTGGTCAAGCTTCCAATCTTCACGCAGTACTTCGACACCCGTCATACGGCGCAGCTCTTTCTCTAACGAATCTAGAAGCGGAGCTTCCATCGCTGTTACTCGTGCTAAGAATGCGTCGGCGTAGTTTGGCGCAGGAACAAAGTTCTTACGGATGGTTTTTGGCAGAGACTTAATTAAGCTCACGACCAATTCGTGGCGAAGCCCTGGAATCTGCCAATCAAAGCCACCCGGCTCGACTTGGTTAAGAATCGGCAGCGGCAAGTGAACCGTCACACCATCATTGTCTTCACCCGGCTCAAATTGGTAACTTAACTTGAGTTTAAGTCCATTCTGATGCCAGAAGTTTGGATAATCGAGATCGGTAACGTGGCTCGCATCGCCTTTGAACAGCATCTCTTTTTCAAAGTTCAGCAGTTCACTATTTTCTTTCGATGCTTTCTTCCACCAAGTATCAAAGTGCTTGCCAGATACCACTTCAGTACCGACACGTTGATCATAGAAATCAAACAGCTCATCGTCATCAACCAAGATATCGCGGCGACGGGACTTGTGCTCTAGCTCTTCAACCTCACGCAATAGCTTGCGGTTTTGCTTGAAGAACGCATGTTTGGTTTCCCACTCACCTTCAACCAGTGCGCTGCGAACGAAAATCTCACGACTTACCGTTGCATCAATACTGCCATAGTTGACTAGGCGTTTTGGTACAATTGGCACACCATAAAGCATCACTTTTTCGTGAGCCATAACTGCAGCGCGCTTCTTCGACCAATGCGGTTCGCTGTAACTACGTTTAATCAGGTGTTTTGCTAAAGGCTCAATCCACTCAGGTTGAATCTTGGCAATAATTCGCCCCCAAAGTTTGGACGTTTCCACCAGCTCAGCAGACATGATCCATTTAGGCTGCTTTTTGAATAGGCCAGATGCAGGGAAGATATGGAAGCGAGCATTACGCGCACCTTGATATTCATTCTTCTCTTGGTCTTTGATACCAATATGCGACAGCAAACCAACCAGGATCGCTGAGTGAACGCCTTGGTACGACGCTGGTTCATCGTTAAGTTTGAAGTCCATCTCACGCATTGATTGATGGATTTGGAAGTAGACATCTTGCCACTCACGAACTCGCAAGTAGTTTAAATAGTCTTGCTTACACTGTTTGCGAAACTGATTACCTGAAAGATTCTTCTGCTGCTTCTGAATGTAGTCCCACAGGTTCACAAACGTTAGGAAGTCTGACTCTTCATGGAAGAATCGTTTGTGCTTATCATCTGACGATTGCTGTTTGTCACTTGGACGTTCACGCGGGTCTTGAATCGATAACGCTGAAGCAATGATCATCAATTCTTTGGTTGCGCCGTATTTTGGCGACTCAAGCACCATGCGCGCCAAACGAGGGTCGATCGGCAGACGCGCCAGTTGACGGCCAATGCTGGTCAGGCGCTTCTTGCTGTCTTTCGCTTCCGCATTGATTGCACCCAACTCTTCTAGCAGGCGGACACCATCTTGGATGTTGCGTTTATCCGGCGCTTCAACAAATGGGAAAGCTTCGATATCACCCAAACCCAATGCCGTCATCTGCAAGATAACCGATGCTAGGTTGGTACGTAAAATTTCTGGATCGGTAAACTCAGGGCGTGAGTTAAAGTCGTCCTCAGAGTAAAGACGAATACAGATACCCTCTTCAACACGACCACAACGACCTTTACGCTGATTAGCACTCGCTTGCGAAACTGGCTCAATCGGTAAGCGCTGAACCTTAGTGCGGTAGCTGTAGCGAGAAATACGCGCCGTGCCCGGGTCAATGACGTATTTAATGCCCGGAACCGTCAACGATGTTTCAGCAACGTTGGTTGCCAGTACAATTCGACGACCTGCATGAGGTTGGAAAATTTTGTTCTGCTCACCCGCCGACAAACGTGCGTATAGCGGCACGATTTCTGTCGACTTCAAGTTACGTTTACTCAGCGCATCAGCGGTATCTCGAATCTCACGTTCACCATTCATAAAGATTAGGATGTCACCTAACCCTTCATCGCACAGCTCATCAACTGCTTCGAAAATGCCGTCAAGCTGGTCACGATCAACATCATCATCACCGCGAAGTGGACGGTAACGTGTTTCAACTGGGTAAGTTCGGCCTGACACTTCGATAATCGGTGCATTATCAAAGTGCTTAGAGAAACGCTCAGGATCAATGGTCGCTGACGTAATGATCACTTTTAGATCTGGGCGACGAGGTAATAGCTCTCTTAAGTAACCCAAGATGAAATCGATATTCAGGCTGCGTTCGTGCGCTTCATCGATGATGATGGTGTCGTATTGATTGAGGAAACGGTCATGTTGAATCTCTGCTAACAAGATACCGTCAGTCATCAATTTTACTTGGGTATTTTCAGAGATCTGGTCGTTAAATCGAACCTTGTAACCAACAAACTCGCCCAGTTTAGTTTCCATCTCTTCTGCAATACGATTCGCTACAGAACGAGCCGCCAAACGACGAGGCTGCGTATGGCCAATTAAGCCAAACTTACCACGGCCAAGTTCAGCACAGATTTTCGGCAACTGGGTGGTTTTACCTGAACCCGTTTCACCGGCAACAATTACTACTTGGTTTTCTTCAATCGCCTTAGCGATGTCATCTTTTTTCTGGCTTACAGGAAGAATTTCTGGGTATTCAATGGTCGGGGTATAGTTACCGCGCTGCTCAGCATCCATCATGGACTTAGCGATATCTAATGCGATCTCGTCGAAAACGGCGTTTCTCGCGGCATCTTTCTTAATTTTATTTGCGCCGGAAATACGTTTACTTAAACGGAATCTGTCTTTGATCATGCACTGGTTAAGTGCTTTGCGAAGTGACGCCGCATTATTGGCCTGAGCTTTACCCTCAGCTACGGTCAATTTTTCTGGCTGTGACGAAGTCAAAGCGTTACCTATTCTTTTTATCGATAAAACTGCGTGAATTGTATCACATATCAGCGAATAATCGCCTAACTAGATAATTGGAAAACAAAAAAGCCGTGGGCATCTAACTCACGGCTTTTAATGTCACTAGCAGTAACTCGTTAGAAGTCGAACTGCACGTAAATGGTATTGTAGTTACTTCCGCCCTTGATTCGGCCGTATTGCGACGCTTGTTCGAAGATAGCACTGCGGTGGTGAAGTGAGTAGCCGACCCACATACTGTCTAAATCGCGATTATTAATTAAGTCGCCGACATTCATATCAAACGAAAAGTCTAAGTAGTTAAGAAGGTTGCTCGCCGTATACCCCTTACGCTCCATTTCGCTGCCTTCGATATAAGTGATGTTATCGATGTACGACATACCTTCCGCGACGCCAAAGCGCCATTTGGTCGGCCAATTAAACGTATAGTACGCTTTGATTGCTGCTATATACTCGGTGGATGAAGACTGAACGTCTGACGACCAATGATGAACAATACCCGGCGTCAGGTAGATATCAATTGGTAAGCCAAACAGTTCATCAGTTAACGGATGACCATAGAAAAACGACGTCAGCTGGTTATTGTAAGGGTCTTTTTCGGCGTTAAACTTCATGATATCGCCGATATTAGAAGGGGTAGCCCAGCCATGCGCAATTCGAACGTAACGTTTATTGGTTAACTCTGATTTTTTCTCTTTACTCTTATCAGTGAAGAAACCAAAACCAAGATAAAACTCGCCTTGATATCTGTCTTCAACAATCGAGGAATCATACGCATTGTCGTCAAGGCGCGTCACGCTGGTTGCGCCAAGCAGATAAAGGTTAGAAGTAACATGATAGCGTGCACTTACCCCGACATTCATATCGATGCCCGCACCTACCGTTTCACCACTATAAGTGTTAAACGCGTAGTACTCACTATTAAAGTCCGCATCTTTGTAACGCAAAGTAACGTGCGGCTTTAATTCCCAGTCGCCAAACTCATAATCACCAGTTGCGGTTAAATTACCGTGAAAACGAAAGTCCTTGTCTGCTAATAGCTCAGTATCAAGTGTCCACTCATCATTGATCCGGTACCGGATCTGACCACCAAAGTCGACAGAATCACCTTCATTAGCATTTTGCGCCGATGCTGGAATATCGACGAAGCGCAAACGCATAAGTGCATTTAGCTGAAACTGTTCGTCATCGGTTTCAAAAAGGTACGCGCCACCTTCCAAGCCATTAATGAAAACATGCTCGTTCTCGAAAAACATCATAGGCACGAATGTACCGACCGTTTGATCCCCACCTTGAGTATCAAATGGAATTGAAGCGGTACGATAAACCGCGGCGATACCCCATTCCTGTTCTGCCACTGCAGAGGTTTCTTCCGCTTGTGCTGACGTTGTTACTAACCCACTACTGGCTAAAAATAAGCCTGCTAGACGTTTATAATTTGACATTTTTTACTCAAAAGTACCGAAGACACTCAAATTCTGACCAATTAATCCCGTTAATACTTATGTTTATTGGCGATTGGTCGTTAAAATATGAATATATAATCCATCAAATCTAAAAATAGTGAAAGCCTCAGAATTAAAAAGATTACTCGACTCCTTACCGGACGATAGCGACCCAGAAATTGTAGTGGGCGAAGAGTGGCTACCTGAACGTTTAGTCGATGCAAAACTCGACGGCGAACTGATGTTTCTCGAATTCGATTCTGCGCCAGAAGATATCCAAGGCGATGAAGAAGGACGAGGGTTCGTTGAACATGAAATTGACATGATTCGATACCGTTTTGAGCAAATCTTGATGGATAGCGAGGACATCAAAACCAAAGCGGACGCGATGTTGGCGCTATTTTTAATGGGACATGAACTTTCCAGCTCCGAAATCATCGAAATACTCGAAGATCCTGACGTACCTAAAGACCCAACCGAGTAGTGAATGAAAACGAGTTTACCTTTTCTTATTGCAGGCCCAATTTTACGTAAAGTGACTCCCAATGAGCTGGTTTTCTGGCTTGTCACCAGTCAGCCACTTAAAGGCCATTTTTCGCTTAATCTAGAGCCTGACCAAGGACAAATTTTTAGTGAAGACTTAAATAGCTGCAGCCAATTACAAATCGGCAGCCACTGCTATCTTACGCTGGCCCACTTTCGAGGTGACTTCCCTGCTAATGTCGCACTCAGCTATGAGTTCCACACCGACCAAGGTTCCTTAAGTGAGCTTTATCCAGAGCTGCTGTATGGCGATGAAACTCGGCTGACCTTTAAGATATCTACGCAAGCCGACTACATTTTGCATGGTTCTTGCCGCAACCCTCACCACCCTAGCCCTGACGCGTTAGTCAGTGCTGACAACAAGGTCGCAACGCTGCCAATTGAAGAGCGTCCTGATCTATTGATGATGAGTGGCGATCAAATCTATGCCGATCATGTTGCTGGACCGACACTCGATGCAATTATTCAAACCATTGAATTGCTGGGTCTACCAGATGAGCGATATGGTGAAGCACCGATTTCATCAGCAACGGAACTGTTCAGCCATGCTGATTGTTATTACGGTCGCGATAAAATCCTGCCACACTATGTCGATGATGGAAGCTTATTAACCAAGCTGTTCCCGCATCGCAACACGCCTATTTTCAGCTCACGCGAAGCAGAGAATCATCTAGTGAGCTTCTCTGAATTTTTTGCCATGTACCTGTTGGTCTGGTCGCCAACATTGTGGCCAGTGCTAAATACTTCGCGCCTACACGACAACAAGTTCACCCAATCAGGTCAAGAGCTTGAGCCTAAATGGCAGCAAAAGTGGCGTGACGAAAAAGCCATTATTGACCAGTTCGTTAGTGGCCTGCCTCAGGTACAACGCTTGTTCGCCCACATTCCTACGTATATGATCTTTGACGATCATGATGTCACTGATGACTGGAACCTCACCATTGGTTGGGAAAAAGCGGCTTACAGCAATCCTTTCTCTAACCGCATCATCGGCAACGGTCTGATCGCCTATTGGCTTTGCCAAGGTTGGGGGAACGAACCTGACAACTTCAATCAAGAGTTTATGTCGGTCGCGACACGCTTCTTATCGGAACCAGGTGAGCGTTATCAAGATGAGTTTATTCAATACCTGTACACCTTTGAGCGCTGGCATTACAGCATTCATACTTCGCCAAAGGTTGTAGTACTTGATACGCGCACCCGTCGTTGGCGCTCAGAGTCACGTATGAATAAGCCTTCGGGCCTGATGGACTGGGAAGCTCTCATCGAGTTTCAACATGAGCTGATGCACCAAGACAAAGTGGTGGTGGTCTCCGCCGCGCCAATGTTTGGTGTTAAAGTCATAGAGGCGATGCAAAAGGCGGCAACAATAGCGGCTCAGCCACTGTTAATTGATGCTGAAAACTGGATGGCCCACCCGGGTAGTGCCAATACCTTATTGAGTATTTTTACTCACACTAAAACGCCAACTAACTTTGTCATTCTCTCCGGAGACGTCCACTACTCGTTTGCTTATGACATCAAATTAAGATTTAGACGCAGTAGCCCTAACATCTACCAAATAACCTGTAGCGGCTTTAAGAATCAATTCCCAGAACCGCTACTGGCCGGATGTGACCACGCAGACCGCCTACTCTACTCGCCTCGCTCTCCACTTAACTTTTTAACTAAGCGTAAGCGACTTAAGATTAAGAAAAGAGATCCAAACACGCCAGGCCGCCGTAGATTAGTCAATACCAGCGCTATTGGAGAATTAAAACTCGATAGCCACGGCAAGCCACAGCGTATCTCTATATTGACCGGTGAAGGCGTTGAATGGGACTTTCCACCGATAGAAGAAAAGTAAGGTTTCTGTAAAGAGCCTTGAGTTGTGATTCGATAAGCACTATCTATATCAATAACACCCCAATAAAGGCTCGTTATATGCTCAACTCTATTACTTCACTATTCAAACAGCTCCTTGAAGGGAACGATTTAGGCCACGCCACTCATGCAGACAGCAATCTCGCCATTGCCTGCTTGCTGTGTGAGGTTGCCGGTGCAGACCATCAAATTGAACAAGTAGAAGTTGAAGCGAAGAGGTTATTGCTAGCAAGATTATTGGATATTGAAGAGAGTGACGCGGTCGCATTGCTATCTCGTGCTGAAGCAAAAAGCAAAGACTCCGCCTCTTTGTATGATTTTACTTCGCAGCTGCGCGAGCTAAGCCAAGAAACGCGCTTTGAGTTAATCAAGGCGATGTGGGAAGTGGCTCATGCCGATGGTGAAATCGACCCACTTGAAGATTCAGTGATTCGTAAGACAGCCGAATTACTCTACGTGGACCACGGTGACTTTATTCGCGCCAAGTTAGACGTGACCGAATCAAAGCACTAACCGAATCAAAACGCAAAATAGCAAAAAGGGAGCACAATGCTCCCTTTTATGATCTTTTTATCTATTTTAAAACATGGTTAAAGCCAGTTTCGCTAGGTTGTACGCATCAACATAACCTGAATGCTGACGACCTTCCCACTCAATACCTTTTGCTTCTTGAGCCGCCTTATGGCCAACGCGTTTGTCTTTGAGACGATTTTGGATTCGATATAGGGTCGCTAAGTTAATAAATTCATTGAAAGGCATCTCGATACCCTTGTCTTGACACTCTTTCATCAAGATACGGTCATCGCGTCCCCAGGCCGCATAGATTTTGTTTGCGCCGCCGAAATTTTTAACCATCGACTTGAGCACTTCCTCAAGAGGTCGACCTTGCTTTTCCACCTTACGCGGCGTAATCCCTGTTAATTGAGAACAAAATGGCGATACTTCATCATGCTCGGGCTTTACATAATATTGAGCACGCTTAACGATCTCGCCATTAACAAGATCAATCTCAGCTAGCCCTACTTCAATAATTTCGCCAGTCGTACCGACACCGTTTTCATTCCAACAGCACATCTCTAAATCGAAACAAACTACACGGTTATGGTTCATGATTCGCCTATGTTCAAACAATTGAGAAAGCGCAAAATTCTACATGAGAATCGTGCAAAACTCGAATTTTGATCCGTTAACTGGTCAGTTAATCCGCAACGGTGACACAATTTCGACCCGCTTGTTTGCTCTTATACAGTTGAGCATCCGCCGTGCGAAGTATTTCTTCTTCACTTTCCAGCATTCTCACCGCGACACCGATACTCAATGTACAGCGAATTTTGTGATTGCCCAGCTCATGCACTGAATTCGCCACAACTCGACACACATTGTTCAAGTAAGTAAACAACTCATCACGATCAATCTTACGGGTAATAACGCAGAATTCATCACCGCCCATACGAACAAAAATATCGCTCTCATCCAGCTGCGCTTGGACAGTGTTAGCAACGAAGTTCAACATATCATCTCCGGCAACATGACCAAAGTAGTCGTTGATCGACTTGAACTTATCAATGTCAAAAACAACCAGAGCAAAGTTTTGCTCCCGCTCAACCAGATCCGATAAAAAGCGATTAAATGCACGTCGATTGTATAGGCCAGTCAAAGAGTCGTGATCAACCATAAATTGTAGCTCTTGTGTGCGCTCATCAAGCAGAAACGCAAGATGTTCTTTCTCTCGTACTAGCAATAAAACGATATAGCTAAGTAAGGCGGCGATAACACCACCTGCTAGCGCAATCCAAGTCAGTACAAAGCGCTCGTTCTCGGTGACGCTATCAACTAACTTAAAATCCACTAACCACTCTCGGTTTGGTAGCGTTACGCGCTTAGTAATTTCAATACCCGAGGAGCTTTCCCACCCTTCGCTCTGATAAAGGACCGGATCATCTTCCGCGTCAAACCCCATATCAATAACTTTAATCAGTAAATCTTGCTCTGTTGCGGTGCGTTTTACTAATCCCTCAAAATAACGAGTCGTTCTAATGACGCCGACAACAACACCAATTAACTCTTGTTTGTTTTCGATATCAAACACCGGGTGATAAACCAACATTCCGGTCTTCTTGAGGCTTTGGTCGAGACCATCTTGTAGCAATCGGACTTTATCAGAGACATTGGGTTCGCCCGTTGCCATTAGCCCATCAAGAATAAGTTGAAAGCGTAAACGTGACGAATAAAAGCCCAATAGACCTAGGTTGGCCTCACTACGCGGGAAGATATCAGAGGCAACAAAAATCGGTTGATTATCTTCCATGACATAACCGGATGTTTTAGGTCCATCCTTAGGGATAGTGTAAAGTTCAAAATTCGGAAACGTGCGGCGCATTTTCAGAGTATGCTCAGCGATGTCATTGCTTTCGACTCGCTGCATCCACTGCAAAGCAATTAAGGTTTCTGATTTAGAGACCAACTCTTCGGCAAAAACTGGAAAGCGACTCCAGTTGTCTCGCTCAGTTGAGTGATAGAAATTCGCACCCGCTCCGATAAAGTGCAGATCACTCTCGACCACTTTTTGTAAGTTCTCAGATTGCTGTTCAGCTAATTTGTTCACCATGGATACGGTATGATCAAATTGGGTCTTATAGACAAAATGCACCGCGTAGGTAGTCACCAAGACCGTGATAACAAAAGTAAGTATTGGGTATAAGAATTTCTTTTGAGTAAATCGTTGCATAAGGCGTGATCAGTTTTAGCCTATCGAAAATGACCATTCATTTTAGCCACATCGGTTTATTGACTGAAAGAACTATTAACCAGATGAAACAAAATCCTTCGTTTCTATGATCTTCGCCGCTTTTACGCTTGGCGATTCGCTCAAAAACAAACCAGTTAACCGTTTAAACCTAAGATTAGACCTGTTTTTGTAGCCGGATGGCACCTTGAATATGCTACTATCAGCCCCAATTTATCAGAATAAATTGGCTCTTAATTTATTAGTAGAGCCACAGCAGAGATTGAGCCAATCTCTCAGTACACTTAAACAAAAGAGAATTGTCATGATTGTCGATTTACAAATGATCCCTCAAACGTTCGATATGCTTCATGCAGGTTTGACTGCATCAAGCGTTCTTCTGCTTCTAATCGCTGTTTCACGCAAGTCAAAAGTGGTTGAGAAAGTGGTCGAAAAACCAGTAGAAAAGATCGTTGAGGTTGAAAAGCCTGTCGAAAAGATCGTTGAAGTTGAAAAAGTGGTCGAAGTAGAGAAAGTAATCGAGAAAGTCGTTGAAGTCGAATCAAAGCTAGCAACTGCATCAACAGACTCTGCAATGCAGTTGCTTTCAATCATGCAACAAGAAGCTCGCTTAATTGACTTCCTGAAAGAAGACCTAACGTCATTCTCAGACGAAGAAGTCGGCGCAGCGGCTCGCGTTATTCATACCGGCGGACAAAAAGTTCTTGCTGACTACGTAACGCTAGAGCACATCCGCAGTGAAGATGAAGAAACTCGCATCACTGTCCAAGAAGGTTTCAACCCACAAGAAGTACGTTTAACTGGTAACGTTACTGGCAGCGCGCCTTTCAACGGCACACTTGTTCACAAAGGTTGGAAAGCAAGTTCAATGAACCTGCCTAAACTGGCTGAGAATTATGATGCTTCTGTTATTGCTCCAGCTGAGGTTGAGCTGTAATGGAACACCAAGATCTAGCACAACAATCACCTGTATCTAATACACCTAAATTCAGCGTTGGTATCGACTTAGGTACCACCCACTGTGTGTTGTCTTATGTGGATACAACGCAAGAAGATTCGCGCGTCCAAGTCATGCCTATCCCGCAGCTAACAGCGCCGGGAACAGTTGAAACACGCAGCCAACTTGGTTCATTCTTGTACCAACCACACGAACATGAAATGAATCCGTCATCGCGCGTATTGCCTTGGTCATCAGAGCCAACTGCTTTGGTTGGTGCAATTGCACGTAACCTTGGTGCGAAGACGCCAATTCGCCTTATCGCCAGCGCAAAATCTTGGCTATGCCATGCTGGCGTGAATCGCCGTGACGCATTCCTACCAGCTGGTAGCCCAGAAGAAGTTGAAAAAGTATCACCACTGCGCGCAACTGAGCTCTACCTAGAGCATCTAAAGCAAGCTTGGGACCATACGAATCCAAATAACCCACTCGCTGATCAAGATGTGACTATCACGGTGCCTGCGTCATTTGACCCTGCAGCCCGTGACCTAACGGCTGAAGCAGCGCGCAATGTCGGCTTTGTTCACCTAACCTTGCTTGAAGAGCCACAAGCGGCGCTTTACAACTGGATCGATAACAGCAATGACAAGTGGCGTGATGAAGTTGCTGTCGGTGATATTGTTCTGGTTGTCGATATCGGTGGTGGTACCACGGACCTTTCTTTAGTTGAAGTAACTGAAGACGAAGGCAATCTAACACTAAACCGCATCGCTGTAGGTGAGCACATCCTACTTGGCGGTGACAACATGGACTTAGCTCTTGCGTACCGCTTAAAAATGAAGCTAGCCCAAGAAGGTAAAGAGCTTCAACCGTGGCAAGTTCAGGCGATGACTCACGCTTGTCGTGATGCGAAAGAAGCATTGCTAAACGACAGTGAGCTTCAGTCGGTACCAATCGTCGTACCTAGCCGTGGTTCTAAATTGCTGGGTGCTACGCTAAAAACTGAATTAACTCAGCAAGAAGTACAACAGACGCTCGTCGACGGTTTCTTCCCGCAAGTGGCAGTAACCGAGCACCCTGTTCAACGCAATCGCGGCGCTTTGACTCAAATGGGTCTGCCGTACGCTCAAGATGCAGGTATTACTCGTCATATTGCTGCGTTCTTAACCAAGCAAGCTAACGCGCAGAACGGTGACGCGGCTCCAGCACAAGACTTTAATCCGTTTGCTAACATGCCGGGGATGGGCGGTGAATCAGCTGCGGCAGACTTCATCAAGCCTACCGCAATCCTATTTAACGGCGGTGTGCTTAAGTCTGGTCTACTGGCTACTCGTTTAGAAGATACCATCAATGAGTGGCTACTTACTGCTGACGCAGAAATGGCAAAACGTCTCACTGGTGTTGACCTAGATCTTGCAGTAGCAAGTGGTGCTTCGTACTACGGTTCTGTACGTCGTGGTCAAGGTGTTCGTATCCGCGGCGGTATCGCATCAAGCTACTACGTGGGCATTGAAAGTGCGATGCCAGCAATCCCAGGTATGGCGCCGCCAATGGAAGCTCTATGTGTGGCACCATTTGGTATGGAAGAAGGTTCAAGTGTTGACGTACCGAGTCAAGAGTTCGGTTTGATCATCGGTCAGCCAGTTAACTTCCAGTTCTTCGGTTCAACGGTTCGTCGTGAAGATTTCGCAGGAACACACCTCGACCATTGGGGCCCTGAAGAGCTTGATGAGTTACCAGAAATTCAAGTGACGCTTCCTGTGTCAGAAGGCCGCCGTGAAGGTGAAGTGGTTCCTGTCACTCTGGCCTCGCGCGTAACTGAGCTCGGTACACTCTACCTAGAAGCCATCGCAACCGACAACGGTCAAAAATGGCACGTTGAGTTCGATGTCCGCGAAGACGCTAACGCAGCTGACAACGAGCAAATTTAATCAATGTGCGGCACCCTCTTGGGTGCCGCTCTTTTATAATAAGAATTCGTCATCACATTGGCAAAATAAGGGTTTGTATGGCATCTCCTCGTTTTCTTGTCGGTATTGATTTAGGTACAACCAATACGGTTGTCGCATTCTGTGAAATCACCGACGACTTACAACAATCCGATGTATCCCTATTTAACATTGATCAGTTAATTGGCCCCGGCGAAGTGGTACGTAAACCTCTACTACCTTCCTTTCGCTACCACCCTGCACAAGGCCAAATTTCACCATCCGACCTCACTCTACCCTGGGAAGATCAACCCGTAGAGGGAGACATCCGCAACGTTATCGTTGGTGAATGGGCACGTGAGCTAGGCGCTAAAGTGGAAGGTCGTCAGGTCTCTAGTGCTAAGAGCTGGCTTTCTCACCAAGGCGTCGATCGCAGTAGTGACATTCTGCCTTGGGCAGGTGCTACAGACGTCGATAAAGTTTCTCCGGTCATTGCTAGCGCGAGTTACCTCAACCATATTCGCCAAGCTTGGAACTACCGTAATCCAAGTAATAAACTCGAAGACCAAGATGTTGTTGTGACAGTGCCAGCCTCATTTGATGAAACGGCGCGTAAACTGACACTAGAAGCGGCGCAACTCGCTGGCCTCAACAAGATTGTATTGTTAGAGGAGCCTCAAGCCGTTTGTTACGACTGGTACGCACGCCACCAGCACACTGCTGCTGATGAGCTAAAACAATTGCCTTTGATTCTGGTTTGCGATGTCGGCGGTGGTACTACTGACTTGAGCTTAATTGAAGCACGCTTTAATGCTGAAAGTGGCGCACAAGAAGAGTTGTCACTGGATCGTATCGGTGTCGGTGAACACCTGATGCTTGGCGGTGACAATCTTGACCTTGCCCTCGCTCACCTAGCGGAAACTCGCTTTAACCAATCGAAAAAGCTCAACGCAGCCAGCTTGACCAAGCTTATTCAGCAAACCCGAAAAGCGAAAGAGAACCTACTTTCTGCAGATGCCCCAGAAGAAGTAAAAATCACTATGCTTGGTAGTGGTTCAAAATTGCTGGGTGGCACCAAGAGTATCGGCCTTTCAAAACAAGAAGTGCACCAAATCGCCCTAGATGGTTTCTTCCCTCTCAGCGATTTTAATGACACACCAGATAAACGCCGCAGTGCGGTAGTCGAATTTGGCTTGCCTTACGTTGCTGACCCAGCGGTGAGTAAACACGTTGCGGAGTTTTTGAATCAGCATCAGCAAGTTTCTTACTCTGCGCTGAGTCAAGAAGACCAATCGCAGCCAGCGATACCAGTGGGCTTGTTGCTCAATGGCGGTGTATTTAACAGTGAGCTGGTTACTGAGCGCGTCACCAAGTTACTCGGCAATTGGCGCGGCGCTCCTGTCACGGTATTAGATAACCCACACCCAGACTGGTCGGTTGCGCTTGGTGCGGTGGCTTTTGGTAAAGCTCGTCGAGGTGCGCAACTAAAAATCGGTGGTGGTGCAGCTCGCTCTTACTTCTTGCATCTTCAAGAGAAGAACAAAATGGGTAAGGCGCTTTGCCTACTCTCAAAAGGGACCGAAGAAGGTCAAGAAATTCGTCTTAGTGGACGTCGCTTCTCGCTAACTCTAGGTGAACCGGTTCGTTTCAACCTACTGACAACGACTCACGATACGCTATCGAATAACACCGCGATTCAAAATGGCGTGATGGTCGATGTAGATCCTGACTTGTTCTCCCCTCTCCCACCTTATATCTCTACATTAGAAGGTGCAGGTGCCGAACTTCAAGCCAACCAAAAAGAACGTGTCGAAGTTCAACTCGCATGTCAATTGACTGAGGTCGGCACACTTAAGATGGAGTGTGTTCATGTCGATGATGATTCGAAGCGTTGGGCATTAGAATTTGAAGTTCGCAATCAGAAAGCGGATGATGAACAACAGCAAGATCTGCACCCTCGCCTTGGTGAGTGTAAAGAGCTGATTTCTCGCATTTACAGCAGCAATAAGAAGAGCGCGGACTCGAAAGAAATTAAGACTTTGGCCAAAGAGCTAGAGAAAAAACTCGGTAAACGTGATGAGTGGGATTTCACGACTTTACGCCACCTATTTGATGCCTTTGCTCTTGGTCGTAAACGTCGCCGCCGCTCTGAGCCGCATGAAAAGAACTGGTTACGATTGGCTGGGTTTTCACTGCGTCCCGGCTTTGGTGATGCCACTGATTCATGGCGTATAGAACAAGTTTGGGGACTCTATCAACAAGGGATTCAGTTTAAGAACCACCAAGGCTGGACGGACTGGTGGGTATTCTGGCGTCGCATCGCTGGCGGCCTTAGCCAAGAGCAACAAGAAACGATTCTAGCTGATATTGCCAAGTACCTTCACCCCGGTGCGATGAAAAATCCACAATCAGCCAAAGCAGCGCAAGAGATGGGTTACGAGTCTATGGTGCGTTTGGCTGCGTCATTAGAACATTTAGAAGTCGAAGATAAAGTACTACTCGCTTCTTGGTGTCTAAGTAAGGCCATCAACCACAACCAGTTTGAACAAGCGCATTGGTGGGCATTGGGTCGACTAGCATCACGTACGCCTCTGTACGGCAGTCAGCACAGTGTTATTCCACGCGAGCAAGCTGAACAATGGTTACCAAAACTGCTAGAGCAAAACTGGCAGAAAGAGCCAATGATTGCCTTCGCGGCTGTGATGATTTGTCGTAAGACTGGCGATCGCCTATTTGATATCTCTGATGACTTCCGTAATCAAGTCATCGCCAAGCTTAAACAAAGTAAGGTTCCAGATTCTTGGCTCTCACTCGTCGAACAAGTGAAAGAGTTGTCAGAAAGTGAATCGAAGCGAGTCTTTGGTGACGCTTTACCGAGCGGTTTGACCTTAGTTCAACATTAACCGATAAAGCATGCCGACGTCTCGTTTGGCATGCTTTTTCATTGATACTTCTTAATCAAGAAGTACCCTTGAAGGCGTTATAACAAACAACAGTACAATCATGAATAAGCATAATATTTTTGGTAGTTTCACTTCTTTACTTGGGCTTTTCGGGCTGGTGATGCTACTCGTCTCCGATTCACATTTCCCAATCTTACAATGGCCGTATGAAGCGTTCCAAGGTCTGGTATTTTCTTTCGTATGGGGCTTTGGCGTATCAACTCTGGTTGGCCATCTCTACGCTGTTCTTGTCATTGTGACGGTGATGGTGGTCTGTTTTGCCATCGGCCATAAACTATCTCGACTGTTAACACGTAATTCGTAACCGCTCACAAGCGTGAAAAATGGCCTTAAGTTAACATCTTCAAACACCTTTTCTTCTCATTAGGTGTGATTTTAGTTAGCTTACAGCCTAGGTAGGTTAGGAACACTAGTTTGATCAATCGGAAAATAGTCATCTCGTTGTTTATGTCGTTCGCACTGGTTTTTGTTACTGGTGTTGCTGCTAGTGCACAAACAAACGAGCTCTCCTACTTACCCAATGACTTAAGCAAAGTTGTTAACGGGCAGCTTCATCCGGCAGAATGCCCTCAAACCGATCACGGTAACGAAAACATAAGCCATCACTGCTGTGGTTCAGTATGCTTATTCAAGATGCCACTTTCGCAATCTGTATCGCTAACCAACCCCCTCTCAGCTTCTTTAGCACTGATAGGACAAGATATATTTGCTAAAGCCGTCTCTCGTATTCAAACGCTTTTCCGCCCTCCTATAGCGTAACCCTAAATCTAATCCACGATTCGACTCCATCAATTGATTGAGTCTAAACACTATTTATCTGAATTATTTTAGGATTTCACTAATGAAGAAGTTATTCGCACTTATCGCGACTATGGCGCTGTCACTCTCTGCCCATGCGGCCCAATTTGAAGAAGGTACTCACTACAAGGTGCTGGATGTTGAGAAATCAGCAACCTCAAAAGTAACTGAGTTTTTCTCATTCTATTGCCCGCACTGCTACAAATTTGAACCAGTGATCGATAACCTTAAAGCGTCACTTCCTGACAACGCGACATTTGAAAAAGTACACGTCGCGTTTATGGGCAGCGACATGGCTGTTCCAATGGCGAAGTCATATGCCACTATGGTCGCTCTTGATGCTGAAAAGACCATGGTTCCAGCCATGTTTAAACAGATCCATGAACTAAGCAGTGCACCAAAAAATGAGCAGGCTCTACGCCAAGTGTTTATCGACAATGGCGTTGATGCAGACAAGTTTGATTCAGCTTATAACAGCTTTGTCGTCAACTCGATGCAACGTGGCTTCGATAAGCAGTTCGAGAAAAGTACTTTAACTGGCGTGCCAGGCGTTTTGGTCAACGACAAATACATTGTTAAACCCGATCAAATTCGTTCATTTGAAGAGTACAACAAGCTAGTAAATTACCTGCTGACTCTTTAACTAACGTCATGACTAATGGGATAAAAGCCAGAGCCATTCGCTCTGGCTTTTGTTTACTTATTTCCTACTAAGAAACTGTCATCACTTGTAGTAGGATATCTGCAAACCAATAGTAACTTCCGAGACTGAGCGCCCCATGACACTTGAAAAATTTGATGATATCTACCATCGAGCCGCGGATAGAAAAGGTGGAGAAGCGAACTTAGAGTCGCTATTGGCTACTCCTTTAAGTCGAGAGGAGCTGTTAGAAATCCCCAATGACCGCTGGTTAGCTGCGTTCAGCATGAAGGTATTTCAAAGCGGTATTTCTTGGAAAGTGGTTAGAAACAAATGGCCAAATTTTGAAGAGGTGTTTTTCGGTTTTAAGATTGAACCGTTATTAATGCTGTCAGAAGAACAATGGGATAACAAAGCAGCGGATACTCGAATCATTCGCCACCACGCTAAAGTGAAATCCATTTTGGCCAATGCTCAAATGATTCATGAGGCCTCTATCGAGCACGGCTCTTTCGCCAATATGGTCGCCAACTGGCCAAGTGAAGATATCACCGGTTTGTGGCTCTATTTGAAGAAACATGGTAACCGATTAGGTGGCAACACTGGCCCGTATAGTTTGCGTCAATTAGGTGTAGATACCTTCATTTTATCTGGAGATGTAGAAAGTTATCTACGAAACTGCAAAGTTATTGAAGGCGGAAAAGATACTCAACGTTCGCTGGCCGCGACAAATGAGGCATTTGCTCAGTGGCAACAAGAAAGTGGCCGTGGTCTAACTCAGATCAGTCAAGTTATCGCCTACAGTACAGGCGATAACCGAGTTTTATAACTGGGTTCAATAATCCGGTTTTATTACTTACTAGACTCTCGCCATTGTTGTTGAGTGATTCGATACAAACAGTGGCGTTCTAACTCATGTCCTTTGGTTAGTTTCGGATGGTCAAAATCTTGTTCGGTATTCACCATACCAATTTTCTCCATCACCCGCTGCGAAGGATGATTAGGTAGCGCGGTAAACGAGTAAACTTCAGGCAAGTCGAGTTGGTTGAACGCAAAATCTAACGCAGCTTTGGCAGCCTCTGGCGCGTAACCTTTACCCCAATGTTGTTCGTCTAAACGCCAGCCGATTTCAACAAACGGTGTGTTAGGTATTTCTCGTTGCTCATCTTGCCCAAGCAAACCGACAAAGCCCAAAAACTCTCCCGTTTCTTTTAGCTCTAATGCCCAAAATCCCCAGCCATGATTCTCAATGTAAGCTTTCGCACGGCCAATTTGGGCTATAGTTTCCTCTTCAGTCATCACTGATGGAAAGTAGCGCATGACCACTGGGTTAGCATTCAATCGAATGTATGGCTCAACATCGCTATCTTGCCATTGCCTTAATCGTAAACGTTCGGTTTCTAACATGCTTCCCTGCCCTTAATCATTAATCGAGTGTCGCGATAACTTTTTCGCACAGCTTCTTTAAAAGAATCAACTCTTCCAGCTCAAGCTCTATTTTGCATTTCATTGCTTGTGGCACAGACAGCGCTGTCGACTTCAGATCAACGCCAGAGTCGGTGAGTTTTAATACCCTTACTCGCTCATCTTGCTCGCTGCGACCTCTGCTAACAAAGCCTTTCGCTTCAAGTCGTTTCAGTAAAGGTGTCAAGGTGCCTGAGTCTAGGTGCAATCTAGCACCGATATCTTTTACGCTAATACCATCACTTTCCCACAATACCATCATCACTAGGTATTGCGAATAAGTCAGGTCAATCGCATCAAGTAGCGGACGGTATGTCCGAATCACTGCATTTGCTGCGCTGTAAAGAGGAAAACAGACTTGATTATCTAATCGTAAACTCTCTTCTTGAGCGCCAATCATGTCACTGTCGCAACTGACCATACTCAACCCCTAATAAGTAATTAAAAAATAAATTGCGCACAATATACTTGCATTCAAGCCATTTCTCGATCTAATATTGCAAACAATTAAATTGCGCACAACTTAAATTAATAAGGATGACATCATGGCTACTCTATACAAAACTCAAGCAACTGCACTAGCTGGTCGAAATGGCCAGGTAAAAACTGACGATGGTCTTCTAGATCTTGAACTATCGTACCCGAAAGAAATGGGCGGTTCTGGTCTAGCAACAAACCCTGAGCAGCTATTTGCTGCAGGTTACTCTGCGTGTTTCTCAAACGCCATTTTACACGTCGCTCGTGAAGGTAAAATTGCACTCAAAGAAGCACCAGTTACTGCTGAAGTGGGTATCGGCCCTAATGACAAAGGTGGTTTTGCACTAACGGTTAGCCTGGCCGCAGCTATCGAGTTGCCTCAAGAACAAGCGCTAGAGCTAGTGCGTGTCGCTCATCAAGTTTGTCCATACTCAAATGCCGTACGCGGAAACATTGATGTGGTTGTGACTGTCAATGGTGAAGCGATTTAAGCGCTAGTGCTGTAAAAGGAGAAAGAAAAGGAATTTGGAAGGTTCTGAAAATGCACTATATGTATCGGCAACCATTTGAAACAGTTCATATAATACATTTTCAGAAACCCCCTACCGCAGTGGTAGGGGTAAACACGTATTAGATGTTTGTAGGGTATTCGTTAGAACTTGTACTGAACACCTGCACCACCAGAAACTTCTGAGTAAGAACCAGTCGTTACGTTTAGTGTCATTGAAGCAGATAGTGAATCAGTGAAAGCATGCGCTGCACCAAATGCGACTGCACCAGCATCACCTGCGTAACCAACACCAGCACCGATTGCAGTATCACCTTCAGATGATAGGTAAGGACGCGCGTTGTTTACAGCGTGAACACCCGCCATTACACCGTCCATTTTCTCGTCTAGGCGGTCAACTTCACCGAATAGTGTAGCGATGTCTTGTTTGTTGGCATCGATTTGCTGTTGCTGTGAAGCGTAAGTTGTAGCGTAGATTTCAGCTTGTTGTGCTTGGTAGGCTGTTAAGTTCTGACCTGATTCAACAAGCTCTTGAACTGCTTCTTTAACTGTTTCGTTATCCGGTTCGATTACTGGAGTATCTTCAATCGGCGCAGGTGCAGGTTGTTCGCCTTCGATTGGGTCAACGTGTGGTGGGTTGTCAATAGGCTGTTCTGGTTCGATTGGCTCAACAATTAAATCACCATTGTTATTACGTGCGTATTCTTTTGCACGTTCATAATTATTATCTTCAGCAATTTCACGAGCTGCTTGTTTAATGCGAACGTAGTTGTTTTCTTCAGCCAGTTCACGGGCTTCTTGCTTGATACGCTCGAAGTTGTTATCACGTGCAATCTGTTTAACACGCTCATAACCGTTTTTCTCACCTTCGTTTTTGATAGCGATTTTAAAAGCTTCTTTTACACCGTTACCTTTAGCATTACTACGAAGTGCATCAATGAAATCTTGTGCGTTGTCGGTATCAAGACCAACAGGATCGTGCCCCTCACGGATAAGAACTGCATTACCGTTATCGTCACGGTAAATCATTACTTTGTGGCCTGCTTTTTCCATTGCAGCGTTGAATGCTTCGATCTTGTTATCAATAGTGATTTCTTCAACAGGTGGGTTGATTCCTTCAGGAAGTTTTTCAAGGTATTCACCGTGTTCAATAACAAAATCTTTCAGGTTCTGAAGTTGTTCAAGGTCTTTCGTAGTGCGGTCATCAGTATCGCCACGGTGAATTGCTGAAAGGTTAATTTCTTTCTGACCTTTCTTGCCTTCTTTGATGTAAACAACTACATCACCATCTTCAACACCGAAAGTTAAAGGAATTTCATTGTGTGCTGCCCATGCTTCAACCATTGCAATTTTATCTTCAACTAAAGCATCTTCTTGAACGTATTCGTAAAACGCATCCCATGAATCGAAGTTAACGCGATACGATGCTTCTTCAGCAACAACACCAAAAGAAGTCGAAGCGATTAAAGTAGCTAGAATAGTCTTTTTCATTTTTTGTACCCTACAAAAACAAAGCGTATTAGTACGCATTTAATTTCAAAATAAAGCGAGACGGCATACCGTTTCGCTGTTGACGGGGTGCATTATAGGGAACGCATGACTTTAATCAAGTACTGGTACGCAAAAAAGTTCAATTAATTTAATTTAAAATTATAAGCCATTGTTTTAATTAATGATCCATATAAGAAAAAATTGTGCGGCCCAATACCATTTGTACTGATTGCTGTGCTTTTTCTTCGCCAATGCTTTGTGCAAGCATTTGAACGATCTTCATAACAGCTACACGGGAGTGTTGTGATGTGCCTAGATTCATTATGTTCGTCATTAGCATGCGCACTACTTCTCGGAAGACGTGCGACTCTGGATCATGGAATGCTCTATCCCAAGATTCAATAAATGCCTCACTGGATGTGAAGTTAAGCTTTTGAACTGCTAGGGGAAACACCTTTCCTTGTAAGGCAGTTGCAAACATCATTTTGCTTTCGTAATAACGCTGTACGCTCGACTTACCCATACCGGTTTCTTTAGCTAATCGGTCGTAAGTGACATGATCCCACCCTTCTGTCATGAAGATCTGAAATACGATGGCATCCATCGCTTTCTTCTTACGTTCTCGTTCTTCTGCGCTTATACGTGCCATATTGTGATTCCCCTAGTTTTCGAGTTCGGGTAATAATACGCAAAGCGGCAGCCATGTAAAACGAAGGCGATAGGTTTGACGTACAATTAACACTTATAGGGTAGTAAATAAAAAGCCGACCTTAGTCAGGTCGGCTTTTGCGTTAAATGCTCATAGATATATTAGACTTCTTCGGCATGCTCTTTACGTAACTGTTTCGCTGCAAGAACCATGTTAGCTAGTGATGCTTCTGTTTCTTGCCAGTTTCGTGTTTTAAGCCCGCAGTCTGGGTTTACCCATAGGCGCTGAGCCGGGATCTTCTCTGCTGCTTTATTGATTAAGCCTTCGATCCACTCCTTAGTTGGAATGTTAGGCGAGTGAATGTCATACACACCTGGGCCAATTTCATTCGGGTAATTGAACTCTTCAAACGCTTTAAGTAGCTCCATGTTTGAACGTGATGTTTCAATGGTAATCACATCGGCATCCAATGCAGCGACGGAGTCGATGATTTCATTAAACTCTGAGTAACACATATGAGTATGGATTTGTGTTTCTGGCTTAGCGCTCGCTGCCGAGATCTTAAAGGCATCTACCGCCCACTCTAGGTACGCTTTGTGGTCACGCTTTTTCAACGGTAGGCCTTCGCGTATTGCTGGCTCATCAATTTGAATAATGTTGATGCCTGCATCTTGCAAGTCTGACACCTCGTCACGCAGAGCCAATGCCAACTGGTCAGCGATTTGTTTACGAGTGATATCTTCACGCGGGAAGGTCCAACACAAAATCGTAACCGGGCCTGTCAGCATGCCTTTCATCTGTTTTGAAGTTAATGATTGCGCGTAGGTAGACCACTCAACCGTGATCGGCTTTTCACGTTCAATATCGGCAACCACAATGGCTGGTTTCACGCAGCGAGATCCGTAGCTTTGTACCCAACCAAACTTGGTGGTTTGGAAACCTGCTAAGTTTTCCGCGAAGTACTCCACCATATCATTTCGCTCTGCTTCACCATGCACTAGGACATCGAGATCTAGTGCTTCTTGGCGTTTTACCGCATCTGCAATGTGACCTTTTAGTGCAGTTTGATACTCTTGCTCGGACAGCTTTCCGCTGCGATAAGCACTGCGTTGAACTCGAATTTCACTCGTCTGAGGAAAAGAACCAATGGTCGTGGTCGGGAACAGAGGTAAACCAAGCACTTCATTCTGATGCGCTGCACGCTCTGCATAGGGCGCACTTCGCTCTGTCAGTGACTTTGTAATGCTGTTTAAACGGGCTTGCACCTGAGGTTTGTTCACATGGGTTGCAGTCTTACGAGCCTGAATTGGCGCGCTGTAGGTATCACAGGCTAGGATCGCTTCTTGGCTCCCATCCAGCGCTTTTCCGAGTAACGCCACTTCGGTCACTTTTTGTTTCGCAAACGCAAACCAACTCTGAACCTCGTCGCTTAAAGCAGGCTCTAGGTCTAAATCGACCGGGCTATGCAGCAATGAACATGAACTTGCCACCCAAAGCTTGTCACCTAGTTTCTCTTTCAGCGGCTTGAGGAGTTCAAGTTGTTTACTAAGATCTGCTCGCCACACGTTGCGGCCATTAACCACGCCAGCTGACAGTACCCAATTGCTTGGTAACTTCGCCGCAACCTGTTCTAGTTGCTGTGGAGAAGCCGATAAATCAATATGCAGGCCGTCTACTGCCAGTTCGACGATTTTATCGAGAGAATCGACCACTGAATCAAAATACGTGGTCAGTAATACTTTTACATCGCTTCGAATCACCTGATAGGCCAACTTAAATGAATCTAACCAAGGTTTGTCCAATTCAAGCGCTAGAATAGGCTCGTCAATCTGCACCCACTCAACGCCTTGTTTGGCGAGTTTCGCCAGAATCGCTTGGTAGGCAGTCAACAAACGTGGCAATAATGACAATCGGTCAAAACCTTCTTCAACTTCTTTACCTAGGTATAAATAGCTCAGAGGGCCAAGTAGCACTGGTTTTACATTATGACCCGCTTTAACTGCTTCATTCACTTCCTCAAACAGCTGCGGCCAACTCACTTCAAAGCTATCGTCCTTGCTAAACTCAGGAACAATATAGTGGTAGTTAGTGTTAAACCATTTAGTCATGTCTGATGCAGCGTGACCACTACAATCACAGCTTGCTTGAGACTGACCGCGACCGACCTTAAATAAGGTATCTAGATCCGGGAAGCCGCTTTGGTGACGCTTAGGCACATGCCCAAGTAACAGTGTCGTGGTTAGAACATGGTCGTACCAAGCAAAATCACCTGCGGCGACAAAGTCTAAACCCGCGTCGGCCTGAGTTTGCCAGTTTTTGTTGCGCAGTTCGCTGCCGACAGATTTCAGTTCAGCTTGGCTGATTTCTCCGCGCCAATATTTCTCAAGGGTAAATTTCAGCTCTCGTTTGTCACCAATGCGAGGGTAACCAAGTATGTGCGTCGTTGTAGTCATTGTGTTCATCCTTAATTCTGCAAGTTCTAATCTGTTATTCTGTTCAGCTCATCACTTAGGATGTCTGGATGGCTAAACTATCTCGCTAAACCGGACAATCGACAATCGACAAATATTCAACTTGTTTATTAAAAATATTCATGATGATTTTCTTCTCAACTACTTAACTAATAATTAAACTCTCTTGAACTTTCAGACGTCTAGATGTTTACACTCCTATAAAAACACGTTAGGTTAATATTATTCATGCTTAAACAGTCTGACTGAAGGGAATTCATGATAGAGCTAAAGCACTTACGAACACTCACCACACTCAGAGATACAGGGTCGCTCACGGCAACGGCGACGACTTTACATTTGACTCAATCCGCCCTCTCTCACCAAATTAAAGATTTGGAGGCTCGAATTGGGGGGCAGCTGTTTTTGCGTAAAACTAGACCGGTTAAGTTCACTTCGGAAGGAGAGATCTTACTTAAGCTCGCTGATGATGTGCTGCCACGACTGGCTAAAGCCGAGAATGAAATTGCCAGTCTCAAAGAGGATGTGAACGGCCGACTGCATATGGCGATCGAGTGCCACTCTTGTTTTCAGTGGTTGATGCCAGCGCTTAAAGAGTACCAAGTTGCTTGGCCGAGTGTGACGCTCGACTTTTCATCCGGTTTTGGCTTTGAGCCCTTACCAGCATTAATGGCAGGCGAACTGGATCTAGTGATCACTTCGGACATTCAACCACGTTCTGAAGTGCATTATGAGCCGCTGTTTGATTTTGAAATGCGTTTAGTTACCTCCATCTCGCATCCACTGGCTGGAAAAGAGTGCATTGAGCCAGAGGATTTAGCCGATCAAACCATGCTTTCCTATCCAGTGCAGAAAAACCGCTTAGACGTGGTTAAACACTTTTTACAGCCGGTTGGCATTGAACCCGCAAAATGGAAACAGGCCGACAATACCTTGATGCTAATTCAGATGGTTTCTGCTGGATTAGGTGTGGCTGCCTTGCCGAACTGGGCAATCAGTGAATTTTCGAGGCAAGGCTTAATCAGTAGTATTCCACTGGGTAGTGGTTTGTGGCGTCGCCTATTTGCAGCGACACGTCATGCAGACAAAGATAAACGCTATTTGCAGGCTTTCTTTAATACCGCGAGGCAGCAGTCTCAAAGTCACCTTGATGGGATCAAAACTGTTTAAGCAGAAAATTAAAAAGGAGGCCTAAGCCTCCTTTTTGCTATCTCTCATAAGATTTGAACTGATTGGTCAATGGATCGTATTGATAACCCAGCACATCCAGCTTACCAATCACCGTTTCTACATCCATTTCATACATAGAAACAAGCTCTTCAAAGCTATCACACTCTAGACGCAGCTTTTCATTCACTATGCCTAACAAGATGATGCTATCAAAGTTGCTCACATTGCTCAGGTCCATGGCGGCCTCCTATTCCACATCTACTCTTTTTATAGTAGACGCAAAGTCACCGCCTTGAAGTGAACTAGCTTCAAACTCTTAACTGATTACAGAACAAATAACGCCTGATTTGACGTTGCTGATAGAAGCAAAAATACCAGTGCGATAGCAAGCTGGCCTTTGTTGATCTCTTTCGATGCAAGCAAGTGCCAAGCCCATGCAACGATAGCAGTAATCAGCAGCGCAAAACTGGTTAACAGAGGCTGAGTCACAGACGTTAGCACGTCACTCTCTAGGCCATAGGCTTTAAGCAAGATAGCTAATGACATCATCATTGCAGCAACCACACCCGTGACAGGTAAAATACGATGAAATGCCTGCAAACGTGTACGCGCGATAGTAAGTAATAAATGCGCCAGCAAAGCGCCCAGCAAAAACACTTGGAATAGGACACTTAAACCCGCAGCAATCGAAGTTTGTGCGCTGACCTCAATACCGACATAAGCCAAAGCAAGACCATTGGCTAGGTACATCACCCACATAGGACCTTGGTCACGCGTCTTCTTGGTTTGCACTTGAGAGTAAAAATAAGCAAGAGCAAACACTATCATCATGGCTTCAATTCGCAGTGAAGCAACGGCAAGCCAAAGTATCGCTAGAGAAGGCAACATTTTATGGATACGGCCTCGTTGACCGGGACAAATATCACCTTTAACAAGAATAAGGGTCAAGAGAAGTTGAGCGCCCAATAACATTGGCGCAAACACGGCAAGTAGCTGCTGGATCATGGTGTCATCAAACTAAAATTATTACTGGCTGCGGATAATAGCAGACTGGTTAATTTTAGCTATCAGTGAAGTAAGACATTATATCTTGGTGCGTCACAAGGCCGAGATATTCTCCGACCGAATTGACCACAAGCCACGGTGGGCTAATCCCTTGCTTTAATGTTTCCGTCACTTGATCATTGTTCTCTTCCAGAGCCAAAGTATGGATATTTCGCCGCATGACCTGATTTAACGTTTTGCGACTATTTACAATGTCATTGCGGGTTTCAAACTTGGTCCCCGCTGTTGGCGAGAGATGTAGATTCACTTCCTCAAGCCCCACTACTCCGACGCACACATTGCGATCGAGAACCGGAATCACTTCTAAGTTATATTGTTCTGAGGTGAGTAACGAGCGCGCTCTTTCAATCGTATCATCGGGCGATAAACACGGCAGGTGCACCTGAGTAATACTCAATATGTTGGACTTTAATTTGCGGCCTTTGCCAGAGAGAAACTGCTCAAGCTCTTCACAATAATCCCACGCCTTTTCAAGATCTTGAATCGGTAACGGTTTTGAAAAGTAATATCCTTGGATGTAATCAACCCCTAACGAGCAGACCGCTTCAAGCTCATTTCGAGTTTCTACTCCCTCGGCTACCACTTTGACATTAAGCGTATGGGCTAATTGAGTGATCATTTTGACTATATAATATTTGTTGGTCCCTTCCATGAGGTTAGTGACAAACTCTTTATCAATTTTTATCACATCAAAATTACTGTCACTCAAGTAAGAAAATGAGCTGTACCCGGTACCAAAATCATCAATCGCGACCTGCACACCTCGACGGCGAATATTTCTTATCAAAGAGGACTGACGAGATTCACTGTCAAAGTAGGCGCTTTCGGTTAACTCAATCGTCACGGTTTCCGGACGTTTGGCGTATTTATGGACCAACGAATCCGCGCTTGCGAGCACTTCATCAGTATCTAACTTAGTGTTGAGAGAGCGATTAATCGTTACGCCTAAGTGTTGGCCAAATCGTTCTTGGATATGGTTAAGGTCTTGCAGTGCTCTTTGCCCCACACACCAGTCTAAATCGGCAACCAAATCTAGGTCTTCGGCGATATTGACCATCTCTTGTGTATTGAGCATCTTACCATTTGGTCCTTTAAAACGACTCAATGCTTCAAATTTCACCACGTCCCAATTTTTGGTATCGACTATCGGTTGGTAATACACCTCTACGTCTTTGGTTTTGATCGTTTTTTCCGCCCACTCCTCTAGCTCTTTTCTGCGTAATACTTGTTTATGAAGTACGCCGTGATAAAACGTAATTTGTCCCCGACTCGTTGCGCTGTGTTCTAACATTGCTTGAACAGAATGAGCCACCAGCAGTTTGGGATCATGGGTATCTTGACCTAACACTGATACGCCAATTCGGCCTGTCATAATCGCATTGTAAATCTGGGTGCCGACATGATGGTTGATAGAGGAAAAAAAGCGCCGTATCGCTTGGTGAATCAACCGCACCTGCGATGGACCTTTGACTTTATTACATTCCACACAAGCAACGAAATGGTTACTGCCTAGATATCCTACTTCAACCGCTTGCGGCTCTTTGGTCAGGTGTTCAGATAAAAGCGCCTTAAGTTCAAAGTCCTCGGTATGGTCAAACGGAGGTTGGAAGGCAACAACCATGGTCACCTTTTGACTCCCTTCGCGTTGGCTTCGGTAGGTAACTGCACGAATGAACTGAGTTTGAGTAGGCAGTTGAGTCAGTAGATCGATCCCGCCATGTTCGACATCTTCAATACGGTAGATATTATTGGAAAGATCGAGCAGCACCGTGACATAAAAGATGCCCTCTTCAAGCATGATACGTTGAATCGTGACATCTTGAGGATAGGCTCTACCTTCGGCGCTTTGGAGTAACATCACCCCTGACCAATGACCTGACTGCTCAATCTCACACCACATTTTTGTGTAAAAATTGGCGCTATGCCTATCTGATTGCAATGACGCAAAAGGCTGCCCTTTTAACTCAGAGTTGGCATAACCCGACAAAGACAGAAAATTGTCGTTACAGACTATAATGCTACGTTCTGCATCGATTAATAACACCCCATGATGGGCATTATTGAACAGCTGACCAAACAAGGCTCCGATACTCAGAGCGGTTGCTTGAAAGAAAAATAAGGGAGTGAGATGTCCAGATGCCAGCTTTCCGTCATCGGTTTTAAAGGTCATTTCAACGTAGCAGCATTGATCACTTTCCAACCTCAAACAGCAATTAAATCGTTGCAACCCCTTTTGTGGATTAAGATTGGTCAACTTCTCTAATAAGATGGTTTGATCGTGATAGCTCATGCAAGGCATTAACACATTGCCAGTCAGTGAAGGCAAGTCAGCATTTAGAACTTGTCGGCAGCGTTCTTCATCAATATCCAGTCGGTGTTTAGCAATATCCCACCGCCACTCGATAGACAAATGGTGAGAGTACCGCGACAAAACCGGAGTACTGGTGCTAGAGCCTTGCACTTGGGCCATTTGCGCCTCTTTAGTTTAGCTATAACTACTACTAAAGATTAGAACATTAGTGGCTAACTAACATAACTATTATTAACTAAACACTTCAACGCTGACTTCTGACTGACCAACCCTTTAAAAATGCCTTTGTCATCAACTAAGCACCAAGGGAAAGGTCTCTCATTCGCGACCAGTTGAGCAATTTCCGCCTGAGGTGTCTGCCAATGCAAAGTCGTCACAATCGGCTGCATGACTCTATTTGCTGGTTTATTCCAATAGGCGTTTTCTTTGTTTGATTCTAAATCCGTCCCCATATTGGGAGTAAGGTGCAAATTGATGCTTGGTAGGTCGATAAAGCCGACACACTCTTTCGTTTCAACCACTGGAAAACATTCGTGCTCGCCTTCATTGAAGTATTGGTAAATTAGTGAAAGCGGCTCTCCGGGATCAATATGATGCGAAACCTCTACAATCTGACCAAGTGACTCTTCTGATACTGGTTGTTCCTTTTCCGCGACTCGATAACAATCTTGGTTTGTAGGTAGTTCAGCTAAAGGGAGCGGTTTAGAAAAGTAGTAACCCTGTATCAAGTTGACGCCAAGATCTCTCAGTGCATCTAGCTCCTGATCGGTTTCAACGCCTTCCGCGATCACTTCCAAATCGAGCTTCTCGGATAAATGTACCAATGCCTTGACGATATTGTACTGCCTTGAATCAGGCGTGATATTTTGAATAAACGTGCGGTCAATTTTAAGGGTATCGAAGTAGCACTCTTTCAAGTAGCGAAATGAAGCGCTACCCGTACCAAAGTCATCAACCGCTATTTTCACGCCAGCGCCTCTTAACAGTGACAAGATCTCTCTGTTTTCTTCGTCACTATCAAAGTAAGCACTCTCGGTAAATTCAAAGGTGATAAGTTCAGGTTCCGTTCCCTGAGCATCAAGGATCTTAGCTGCCCGCTCAAGAATGTCGGTCAGCTCTGTAGTGGTTTTCAATGAACGATTAACGGACAAAGAAACATGACTACCGAAACGTTGCTGTAAATCTGGAAACTGCTGCAGTGCACTGACTAAGACAAGGTCGTCTAGCTCAACCACCTTATCTAGGTCTTCAACGGCCTCGACCATCTCTTGGGTTGAAGCGACAAACTCCTCATGCTCAGGAAAACGACATAACGCCTCAAACTTCACGACCTGCTGCATCTTCAAGTCAACAATCGGCTGAAAGTAGACTTCAATGTTTCCTTTGCTCAATGTAGCAATGACATGTTCTTCAATGCGTTTCTTGCGCTCAATCTGCTGATGGATCTGGCGATCATAAAAGTTAATCCTTCGCTCATGGCCTGAGTGAAGTTCCAAAACCGCCTGATAAGCATGAGAAACAAGTTGGCTCGGTGTGGTCGCATCAGCCTGAAACACAGACACACCAGTGATTCCAGACTTTAAAGCCATGGCGACCGGCAATTGGGCGTGCTTAAAACTATGGAATAGCTTGGTAATTGAACGGCCGATTTGAGCCACCACATGCTGGTTACTCTGATATTCAAACGGTAAACACAAAGCAAAACAGTCGTGACCTAGGTAACCACAGCAAAGAGTGTGCGCATTGTCTTTTAGATAACTGGCAAACTGCCTTTTCACTTCCGCTGTGGAATCTAGCTTTGGCTGCAGCGCAACAACGACTAGACCTTGCCCTTTTTGGATGTCATTACACGAATGCGTCAACAGTGCTAGAAATCCTTCTCGATTTGGCAATTGAGTGAGTAAATCGATACCACCACTTTCAATGTCATCGATTCTTTCTAACTTACCGGAAAGATCGGCGGAAATACCGATAAAAAATGGTGCGCGGTTAGTCGACTGAATCTTCTGAATGGTCAGGTCCTGCGGAAAAACACTACCATCGGCACGACGGGTAAGAATTGTTCCGCTCCAGTGGCCTTGCTGTTTTAACTGTCCCCATAGATGATCGTAATAGGCATCACTGTGCTTTTCTGCATTGAAGATGCTGGTTTTCAGTCCGGTAATTTCGTTATTGGCGTAACCCGTTAACTCTTCGTAGTGATGATTGCAGACCAAGATTTTGGTCAACTCATCTGCGACAAGAATGCCATGATGGTGATTTTCGAACAGAAAGTAGAATACTTCGGTTAATTGGTGCTTATCATTGATGATCAGACTTGGGGACAAGGTGCCTGAAAGTTGATGCGGACTAACCCGATCAATCTTAATCTCAACATAGGCAAAAAGAATATCTGGGGCTAATAAGCAACAACTCACTCGTTGCGAATTACCGCCTTCTAAAACCAACTTAAAAGCTTGTTTGATCTGTGCACGCTGCGATTTAGGCAATAAATCAAACAACAACCCTGCACTTAATTCATGTTGTTCGTCACCAAACAACAAAGCCTTAAGCGCTTCATCGCATTGTAATAACTGGCTTTTTATATCAATTTGCCAATCATAAACACTAGATTTATCCCACTGAACCGGAGCGGTTTGAGACTTCGATATTTGATTGATCGCGTTAGGCACGATACCCCCAGACAAAATAAGCACTCAGACTCATAATGTAGCGAAATTTATAGAAGCAATGTTTTATTTGGTTAACACTTTCAACACTCGGCTATTTCCATAGGTAAATTATGGGTACTTTCTGCCTATTAGATCACAAATATTTGAGGTAGATAGTCGCCGTCCAAGTCGCTATAATTCGCGCTCCTTGAAACTGAGAGCAAAATATGTACAGCAACGTTACTCCTATTCATGAGCACAAAAAATATTGGGCAGAATGCTTCGGCACTGCGCCATTTCTTCCTACAAGCCGAAAAGAAATGGATGCCCTAGGATGGGACAGCTGTGACATTATTATTGTTACTGGTGATGCTTACGTTGATCACCCAAGTTTCGGTATGGCGATCATTGGCCGACTGCTTGAAGCTCAAGGCTTTCGCGTCGGTATTATTGCCCAGCCAGAATGGAGCAATAAAGATGCATTCATGAAGCTTGGTAAACCAAATCTATTCTTTGGTATTACTGCGGGCAACATGGACTCGATGATCAACCGTTATACCGCCGACCGTAAACTTCGTCACGACGATGCGTATACGCCTAACAACGAAGGTGGCAAACGTCCTGATCGCGCGACTCTTGTCTACTCTCAGCGCTGCCGTGAAGCCTACAAAGGTGTTCCACTTGTTTTGGGCGGCATCGAGGCAAGTTTGCGTCGTCTTGCTCATTACGACTACTGGTCTGATAAAGTCCGTCGCTCTGTACTATTTGATGCAAAGGCGGACATTCTACTGTTCGGTAATGCTGAACGTGCATTGGTTGAGGTTGCTCACCGTCTAGCTGATGGCGAAGATATTTCTACCCTAACCAATATTCGTGGTACCGCAGTAAACCTAGCTGCCGAGCCTGAAGGCTATAACATCATCGACTCTTCGCGCATCGAAAAGCCGCGTAAAGAAGCCTTTATTCCGCCAAACCCATATGCGGTTGAAGAGCAATGTGACACAAAGGCTAAAACAGAAGAGCCGGAAGCGAAACCAATTACTATTCGCCCTTCGCGCCATGATGCAGCGACAACAGCGGTACGAATCCCGCCGTTTGAAAAGCTCAACAACGACCGTATTTTGTATGCTCATGCCAGTCGTATTATGCACCTTGAAACCAACCCGTATTCAGGCCGTGCATTGATACAACGTCACGGTGATCGTGAGCTTTGGGTCAACCAAGCGCCGATCCCACTATCGACTGAAGAGATGGACCATGTGTTCGGTCTCGCTTATGCACGTGTACCCCACCCTATGTATGGCAAAGCGAAGATCCCAGCTTATGACATGATCAAAACGTCTGTGAACATCATGCGCGGGTGCTTTGGTGGTTGTTCATTCTGTTCGATTACCGAACACGAAGGTCGTATTATTCAAAACCGTTCAAAAGAATCGATCCTGAACGAGTTAGAAGAGATCCGCGATAAGGTACCTGGCTTTACTGGCACCATCTCAGACCTTGGTGGTCCAACGGCTAACATGTACCGTTTGGGTTGTAGCGATCCTAAGGCAGAAGCCAACTGTCGCCGACCATCGTGTGTGTTCCCGGGTATCTGTAATAAACTCAATACCGATCACCAACACACCATCGACCTTTACCGTGAAGCACGTAAAGTCGAAGGCGTTAAGAAGGTAATGATCGCCTCTGGTGTCCGTTATGACTTAGCCATTGAATCGCCAGAATACGTACGCGAACTTGTGACTCACCATGTAGGTGGCTACCTTAAAATTGCACCTGAGCACACTGAGAAAGGCCCACTGGATCTGATGATGAAACCAGGTATGGGCACCTATGATCGTTTCAAAGAGATGTTTGAAAAGTACAGTGCTGAAGCAGGTAAAAAGCAGTACCTAATTCCTTACTTTATCTCAGCGCACCCAGGTACCGAAGATGAAGATATGCTCAACTTGGCGCTTTGGCTGAAGAAGAACAACTTCGAATGTGATCAGGTACAAAACTTCTACCCTTCTCCGATGTGTAACGCGACGTCAATGTACTACTCGGAAACTAACCCGCTTAAGCGCGTGAAGTACAAAAAGCGTGAAGAGGTACCGGTAGCCAAAGGTGAGCGTCAACGTAGACTGCATAAAGCGCTACTGCGTTATCATGATCCTGATAACTGGGCTATCATCCGCGAAGCTCTAATCAGCATGGGTAAGAAGCATTTAATTGGTGATAAACCAAACTGTCTTGTTCCTGCTGAAGACGTTGATGCAAAAACGCCAGCTCAGCGCAGAAAGTCAGGCCGTCATGGTTCACAACGTTTTGCGACCAAACATACTAAGAGTCAACCGGGATTCGAGAAGATGAATGGTGAGCAACGTGCTAATGGTAAAGGTCGCGGTAAACCTAATGCTCAAGGTAACAATAATAGTCAGAGCAAAGGTAACCGTAACGGCAAACCAGGTGGAAAACCAAATACACCTCGTGGTGGTAAGCCAGCTGGCCAAGGCAATAACAAGCCACCAGCAGGACGCAAACCAAAACATCGTTAACTTAGTAAAAATCGCAGCTCAGGCTGCGATTTTTTTGTTTCAAGTATGCTGTCTGTCCAGTAGATAGTTGATGAACTCCTCTTCTGGAAGCGGCTTACTAAAGTAAAAACCTTGAATGTATTCCACTTGCTTAGCCTTGGCATAAACAAGCTGTTCAACCGTCTCGACCCCTTCGGCCACAACAGGCTTCATCATATTCTGCGCTAACAATGCGACAGAATTAAACACCGTCTGTAGCTTGGTATCCTCAACAACATTGGTTACAAACGCTCGGTCAATTTTTATCTCATCAAAGCTTAGTCGGCACAAATAACTTAAGCTCGAAAAACCGGTACCAAAATCGTCAATCGATATTCTAAATCCGTAACCTTGGAGTCTTTCTAAGGTTTGATTGACGTAGTTGAAGTTGTCGATCAGCGCCGACTCCGTTAACTCTAACTTAATTTGGTTCGGCGACAGTTGATGCTTAGTTATTGAAGACATTAGCTTATCAATAAACTCGACATCCAAGATCTCGACCACGCTAATATTTAATGCGAATAACAGTGTTTGGGTATCAATGCCCTTCTGTTCCAATTTGAGTACTAAGCGAGACAATTGACCTATATTGAATTGCGTCAGTAAGCCAATATCACCGATACGTTCGGCGATGGGAATAAACTCCACCGGTGAGACAAATTGCCCATTGAGCGTCCAGCGTATCAGGCATTCTGCGCCAGCAACTCGCTGTGAATCCGTCTCATGGACAGGTTGAAAAAGCACATAGAAATCTTCCTCTAACCTGTCTTTGTTTAACGCAGCTCTAAACTCAGTTTCTAGGTTGTTTTGATGCTCAATTTGCCGTGCGAGCTCTTCTTGGAACTCGGCAAGCCGCACGCGTTCGGTTAACACGTCTAGAATCGCCATTTCGGCTTTATTTAGGCTCAGCTCATGTGAATCGCCCTCTTTTTCAACGTAATAGCCAAGTGCAACGTTGCTGAAGAAGTGGCGGTGGTTAAAATGAAAAGGCTCATTGAGGAGCGAATAAAACCGCTCAATATCAAACGCCGTCTCTGGGGGTATAAACAGATTAAAACTGTCAGTCGAATGCTTACTGCACAGCGCTGAAGGCAACTCACTCAGTACTCGTGAGAGCACTTCCATGAACACTAAATTGGCAACTGCAGTTCCCCAGATTTCATTGATGCGTTGATAATTGCAAATCCTTACGCAGCAGACGGTGCCGTTCTGCTCAAGAAGGTTGAGTTTGGAAAGGAAGGCTTCACGGTATAGTAACCCTGTGTGAGGGTCTTGAGTCGACAGCTGGCGGTTCAAACGACGAGCGGCGATAAGCTCACCATGGTCTATCAAAGAAATAATATAGAAATCTTTATAGCGAATAAGCGATAGCTTAGCCCATTCCACATTTTTGTCGGGATAACTCAAGCCAACCTCTAGCTCGATTTCCATTTGCTCTTCTATTGCGCGGCGCAACTGCTCTGGTAAATCGATAAAATTGAATTCTTCATCAATAAAGCTAACATTTGAGCCAAACAGATATTGCCCGCCGTCGACCCTAAATAGCTCCGACGCTTGGGTAGAAATTTCTAACACCTGCATTTCACTATTTACGACGACATAAGCGATATTCATTGCTTCAATTTGGTCACTCAAATTCTTCATCGCGTCTCCAAAGACTTACGTACTTGGTAAGGTAAGAGTTCCAAAGCATAAACACCAGACACACCACCTTTTTCGACCGCCTCTTTTGGCATTCCATATACAAGGCAGCTCTCTTCATTTTGAGCAAATGTGCTTGCGCCAGACTGATGTAACTCCAGCATCCCCTGTGCCCCATCGTCTCCCATGCCAGTTAAGATCACGCCAATGGCATCTTCACCCACGGCTTGCGCAGCAGAACGAAACAACACATCCACCGAAGGCTTATGTCGCGAGACCAACGGGCCGTCTTTTAATTCTAGGTAATATCCGTCATTTATGCGTTTTATCATGGTGTGTATGGAGCCCGGCGCGATATAAACCCAGCCAGTCTGAAGCTGCATCCCTTGTTCCGCCTCAACCACATGTTGAGCCACTTCATCATCAAGCCGCTTGGCGAATGCACGGGTAAATTTTTCTGGCATATGTTGGACAACGACAATGGGGGCGGTATTTGATGAGGTTTGACTTAAGAATTGACGAACCGCCTCCGTGCCACCAGTGGATGCACCGATGACAATCACCTTCATTGCTCCAGACCCTTTGGCACAGAGTTCGTAATCTAGTATTGCATCGGCATTCTGTTTTGTTCGATAGCTTTCGCTGCCAAGATACTTTAACTGCTTCACTTTGACCTTAGCAGCATGCTTAATCGCATTGAGAATAGACTGCACTTGCTGAGAATGAAGATAATCATTTAATTGATGCTGAGGCTTATTGATCACTTCGATCGCCCCTGATGAGAGAGCCTCTAAACTGAGTTGAGGATTTTCTTCTGTCTTAGCGGAACATATGATGGTTGGGGTTGGCTGAGTCGACATGATTTGACGTAGAAATGCAATGCCATCCATCTTTGGCATTGCGATGTCGAGGACAATGACATCTGGCCACTGCTTATTCATTTTCCGCTGGGCAATCAGTGGATCCGGCGCAGCGCCACACACGGTAAGTTGAGGGTCTTGTTCAATCACTTCACCAAGCACTTGCCGCATAACCGCTGAGTCATCCACTATAAACACATTAATTGGTTTCATTCTGCCACCTTGCGATAGATACAGTTTTCGACAAACATCATCTTAGGGTGGCCTTTAAGAATGTTTTCGCTGTGACCAAGAAACAGATAGCCGCCAGTATTCAAACGAGCAATGACATTTTCAATAATGCTTCTTTGCTTTGAGACATCGAAATAAATCAGTACGTTACGCAAAAATATAATATCAAAGCGTAAGTCATAATCAGGATTGAGCACGTTTTGTTTAGAAAAATGACAAAAGCGCCGCAGAGATTGGCTAATGGTAAAGTGCCCTGAATAATCGCCAACGCCTTTTAAGCAATAGGCTCGCCTCAAGTCAGTTGGAATTTGCTCTGCAAGCAAGATATCGTATTGACAGAGAATCGCTTGCTGTATCGAAGCCTCAGAAATATCAGTGCCATACACCGACCATTTCGCATTGCCCAAGACTTTCTCCAGTACCATGGCGAGACTGTAGACTTCTTCTCCGGTCGAACATGCAGCACTCCACACTTTTATGGGTAAGGTTTCCTGCCATTGTTCGAGTAACATTGCTAATTGTTCAAACTGGAATGATTCGCGGAAAAAGCGCGTTTCATGCGTGGTCAACCTATCTATAAAGCGCTGTAATTCAATACCGTCCTTACTCGACGTTAGAACTGCCAAGTAATCATCATAGGTATTACAGCAAGTCTCTTTGAGCCTAGAAGCTAGACGATTCTCCACCATTATTCGTTTATGTTCCCCTAACCGAATGCCGGTATTTCGCTCCATTAAAGTTTGGATTGAGCGGAATTGTTCGCGATTAAGGGCGCAGTTCATCTCATGACTCCCAATGCGACAACATCACTTGTTGATTTTTAAGCATGCGTTGATTGATTTGCTTGCCGTTGAGCAATTCGGACATGACCAGTAGAGGAATGGTATCTTGATCGACTTCCACCATATCGGCGACGTATTGGTTAGGAATGTGAACCCCGAATGCGGGTTTTTCAAATACGCGATCTAAAGAAATCGACTTAATCGAGCGCACCCTAGAAACCACTAAACCAATCATGACGCTTTCTTGTAGCTTATCGCTGATTGACTCATACAAGATGATGCAACTGTACTTGTCGTATTTTTGCTGTGAACCGATACCAAGGCGAATCCCCGCATCAACGACAGGCACAACACTGCCTCGTACATTAATTACACCACACACTTCCTTGTCACACATGGGAACTTGGGTGATCTTCGCATACTCAATGACTTCGTTAACCATATCAATGGGGATAGCAACCACCTCACTTGCTACCTCAACCAATAGCATCTCTAGAGCCGGAGAACCTTCAATATCTAAAGCTTCATTCATGCTTTACCTCTGAGCGATTATTCTGATCCAAAACCCAAAACCATTGCTTGTTTGAAAGCAGCGCATCAACATTAAGTATAGTAAGCAGACGCTGTTCGAGCTTGGCTACCCCGCCAACCATTGGCGACTCTATGTACCCTCCAAGCTCGGGGATAGGCTCTAGATCCGCTTTCGAAACATCAATCACCTGTCTAACGAGATCGACTTTATTTGCAATCACATACGTTTGGCCATCTCTCACCACTTCGGTAACGATCACGCAAGTCTTGCTTGAAACGGGGCGTACCTCTTCGCCTAGACAAGCAGCAATATCGAACACGACAACCAATCTGCCGCGCAGGTTCATCACACCTAGTAACTGAGATGGCGCGCCGGAAATAGCTTCGATTTGCGGGTACTCCATGATCTCGCGTATCTTTTCGATTGGATAAGCGAAGTACTTTCCTGCCACTTTGAATTCAAGATATTTTTCTTTCATCACTCGGCATCACTTGTTAGTCATCAAAAGGAACATAGCCACTTTCTTGCTGAGTCGGCGCTACTTGTGTCCGCGCTTTTTTCCTCTTAACGCTCAAACGTTCTTCTTCAACTTTGACTAACTTGAAAAAACTCACCGTACTGCGAATTTCATTGGTTTGCTCTTGGACCATCACCGCCGTCGACGCAAGCTCTTCCGATGCGGAAGCATTTTGTTGGGCGATTTCATCAAGCTGAGATACAGTGCGATTGATTTCGGCAACACTGGTACTTTGCTCTGTAGACGCTGCGGTGATCTCTTGGACCAAGTCGGCGGTTTGTTGAATATTTGGCACCATGCGGTTAAGCATGTCACCGGCGTGCTGAGCCACTTTCACGCTACTGTCTGCCAATGTACTGATCTCTTGCGCAGCAATCTGACTTCGCTCTGCTAACTTACGCACCTCATCAGCAACCACAGCAAACCCTTTGCCGTGCTCACCCGCCCTTGCGGCCTCAATCGCCGCGTTTAATGCCAGTAAGTTGGTCTTGTACGCAATGTCTTCGATGATGCCAATTTTTTCCGCAATCGCAGTCATTGCGTTCACCGTATCATTTACTGCTTTGCCCCCTTCATTCGCTTCCGAGCTGGATTGTGTTGCAATTCCATTGGTCACTTTAGAGTTCTCAGTATTCATCGAAATGGACGAGCTCATTTGATCTAGCGAGGCACTGGTCTCTTCGACACTGGAAGCAAGCTGGCTTGAGGTCGTGCTTAACATCTGCGAAGTCGTTGAGACTTCATTGGTACTGTGCGCAATGGCTTCAACTGAGCGTTGAATATCTAACATGATGTTTTGCAACTTATCGAGGAAGCCATTAAAGCTTTTCGCTGTTTCACCAATCTCATCGCGGCCAAAATCTGGGATTCGGCGCGTCAAATCCCCTTCCCCAGAGCGCAGGTCTTCAGCGGCTTCTGACAGCGCTTTAATCGGCAATACAATACCTTTAATCAAGAACATTGCAGTGACAAATGCCAACAGTACGGCTACGCCCAACAAGCCCCACACTAATGAGATACTTTCGCGTGCTTGGTCGACAAGTTGATCTAACGACTCAGTACTTTGATTGTTGGCACTGATACTGATCTCATCGAGGATCTTCTCCAATTTGCTGAATACTTCATGCTCTAACTTATCGATTTGTTCTGCTGCCACCAGCTTATCTCTAGGGCTATAAGTAGCGAAAATATCTTTACCACCGTTATAGAGCTCAAGGTACATTTGTTCGACAAAGGCTAGGCTTTTTATCTCTTCTGGCTTGCGTTCTAATGGCTTGATTTCACTTAAGTACTGAGCAAAATTTCGTGCTTCTTTCTCAAACGCATTTACTGCACCAACTTCACCACGCATATACGCATTTAGTGCAGACATCATGTCGCCTTCTTCATCAATGAGCTCTAGATAAAGTCGCACACCGGGTAAATCGTCGTTGAGGATTTCTTGAAAATCACCGGTTCGACCTGCGTCTGCCACCTCTTCTTCTTTCAACGTATCGAGCTTGGCTTCTAAGGGGTCAGCGAACTCATTGATGAGATAGTTGTACTTATCCACCGCACGGCTTTCTAGGCTGGGATCAAACTTATTGAACACTAGGTCAAGCATGTCTTCATAGTAACGCTGAGAAAGATCGTCTATCTGACGAATCACAACGGGATCGATAGACTCTAGCTGTTTCAAGCTTTCAAAGAAGGTGACAAATTCAGTGTAATTTTCCAAAAAGTCGACTTTCTCTTCTGCTTCGCCGGTAATGAACTCGAGCACATTTGAGTTCATGTCCCCTAACTCATCAAGCATGCTCAAGGACAAGATAACTTTCGGAATCTCTTCTTGGCCGACACTAATCGCATAAGTTTCAATGGTTCGATTTTTTAACTGCACAGAAACTGCAATCACAAGTAGCAGAATTCCCATTGTGCACATAGCAACAATTATCTTGTTCTTGATCGATAACTTACCAATCATGCTGCTCTCCCTAGCAACAAAAACCACTTATTCGTAGCCTGTTGCAACATTTAAAATTGCGCTCAGCTCATCAGTTAAAGCGCTCTGCATTTATTCGTTCCGTTGGGCTCAATGCGGTTTGAATCAAGGCAAAAATATCTAGGATTATGGCCACTTCACCACTACCGAGTATTGTTGCCCCACTGACCCCTTCCAGTCCTTCAAACAATGGACCTAACGGTTTAACCACGGTTTGAAACTCTCCGCTTAAACTATCTACTACCAACCCAGCTCTTAACGAGCCCAGTTGAATAACAATCAGCGCTTCTTGCTCGATTGGTGTTGATGACTCAAGCCCAAACCATTCTGAGAGCCGTAAGAACGGCAACACTTCATCACGAAGATTGACGTATTTTTTGTCTCTGCTGCTATTGGACTCACTCACTTCATTGAGCTCCAAGCACTCAACAACACTATCAAGAGGGATAACATAGTCTCCGCCACCAACCTTAAACATGAAGCCATCAACAATGGATAGCGTCAGCGGCAAACGGATGATAAAGCGGCTACCTTGCCCCGCTTCGCTCTCAATCTCAATGCTGCCTCTCAGCAGTTCAATATTGCGCTTCACCACATCCATACCTACACCACGGCCAGAAAGATCCGTCACTTGATCACTAGTCGAGAAGCCCGGCTCAAACACCAATTTCCATATTTCGCGCTTTGTTAAGCTCTCTTCTGCCCTGACTAACCCCAATTTTCGCGCATGTTCTATCACTCTTTGTTCATCGATACCTTTACCGTCATCGACCACCTCAATCACAATCGAACCAGAGTCATGGTAAGCATTAAGGCGTATCGTGCCACAGCTCGGTTTACCGACCTTTTCCCGCTTGCTGGTTGACTCGATTCCGTGGTCAATCGCATTGCGCACTAGATGGGTAAGCGGGTCACTCAGTTTCTCAACGAAGGTCTTGTCCAGTTCGGTATCTGCACCACTCACCACTAATTCAACTTGTTTGCCCAATTCAAGCGAAGTATCGCGAACAATGCGTTTAAACTTGCTGAAGGTATCTCCAATTTGCACCATTCGAAGTTGCAAAGAACTATCGCGAATGTTTTCAACTAATCTCTCAAGCAGCGCCATCGATTCAATCAAGGGTTCGTTACCCGTTTGATGAGCGAGTAGATTGGTTCTTGCGCCCATGATCACCATCTCTCCAACTAAGTCGATCAGTTGGTCGAGCTTTTCCGCTTCCACCCTTAACGTTTTTGAACTCTTAATTGGCGATGGGATTGAGGAAGACGTAGCTTCAATACCGGACGGAATTTGATGGGCTTCGAGCCACTGCTTAGATTGCTCGGCGTCGATTGCACCTAACTGGGCAAACTTTTCAATCAAGGTTTCTGTGGGTTCAGGTAGGCGCTGAGCGAGTTCATAGTAACGCTCCACAGGGCTATTCGGCGGCAGTATCTCGATCGTGGCGTCATTAACAATAAACTCAAACGCATCTAAAATTTGTTCCTCAGAACTTTCTCCTTTAAAGCGAATTTCGTATCCCAAATAACTGTTTTCCGGTTTGAAACCGTCGTTCATATCCTCCGCATTAATACTCTTCTCCAATGCATTAGTCACAAGGGCGACGCGCTGTAGCTCACCTTTGGTGCCTAAATATTGAATGAAACCGATGGGATCTAACCCTTCTTGAAATACCGTCATATTAGGGCGGAGCGAAATGTGCCAAATACCCTCATGCCTATCAGAATTGCTATCAGACGGCTTATTAATTTCAATAGCGGCGCGGTCAGTGGCGATTTGAACTAAGTACGGCAGAACTTTAGCGAGCACATCTTCAGCATCTGGCATTGGGCTGCTGGAACTCACTGCAATGACCTGCTGACGAATAACATCATTGCCTTCCATTAAGACTTCCAGCAGTGGCTCATCAACTGGTGTAGTACGTTGGCGGACTTGATCCAATACCGATTCCATCGCGTGAGCTAATGTGGTGATTTCATCGAAGCCGAACAGCCCCGCATTGCCTTTGATGGTATGTATGGCGCGAAACAACTCGTCGATCCAATCGGAAAAGTGGTGCGTAAGGAGTTGCTGATTGAGCAAGGATTGCTCAACGTCATCCGTTAGCTCTAAGGACTCGTTGATAAAGATTTGAATTGCTCGGTCAAACTCTGCCATTTTGCCACCTACTCAATGAGATCCGTGATGCCAAACAACTCGAGATAAACACATACTGCGGGGGCAAGGTTTAGGAGCTTGGTTTGATGCTCAACCCGACTTTGGTGACAGATAAACCAAATAACCAATTGAAAGCCAGCAGAATCCATTTCCGTCACGTATTGCGCATCTAGTGAGACATCCTCATGTTCATGTAAGGCCGCGACCATTTCACTATGAGTCTGCTCCACCTCATAAATGGTTAGCTCTGCTGGCAATACGTAGACGTGCATTGACATTACTACCCCTCACTAACTCAATAGCTTACTGACAGCTTCTAGCATCTGCTCAGGGCGAAACGGTTTGACCATCCATGCCTTGGCGCCCGCTTTTCTCCCTTCTTCCATTAAGTACTGCTGACTCTCCGTTGTAAGCATAATGACAGGGGTAAACTTGTATTTAGGTAAGGTTTTTAGTTGTTTGACGAAGTCGATACCATTCATGTTGGGCATATTGACGTCACTAATAATCAGATGCACCTTATCGCCGGTTAACTGCGCTAAACCGTCAAGACCATCCTTCGCTTCAATAACTCGATAGCCTGCCCCTTCTAAAGCAATGCTGACCACCTGTCTTAACGATTCAGAGTCATCGACTACCATGATTGTTTTCTGCATCATCCATCCCTAAAAAAACGTTAAGCTACCCTCATCATGAGGCGACTTATTACTCTCGACTCGCGTTTTTTGCTCGATGACATCAAGCGCCTCACGAATTTCATCTTCATCCCAGCCACAGCTATCTAGCCGTTCGATCGCAGCTTCAATGATCTGTACTCCTTCAACGATTCCGCTTTGTTGTTGATGAAGGCGGTCGCCAAATTGCAGTAACACCAATACTTCTTTATAAACCTGCTCCATTTGCTCTCTGTATTGCTTGACCTCATCACTTGGAGCGTCATCAATTTGTTTTATGCGGCTCGAAAGCGTTCTCATCGATTGAACTTTGGTACTCAATTCATTGATCGCTTGATGGGAAAAATCACATGAGGTTTCAGCCTGCTGGCGAACTTTGGGCAGCAGCACACTGGCAAGAGATTGAGTCGATTTTTGGTAAGCGCTGTTCGTAGTAAAGTTGAATCCAACCAGTAGAAAATAGAACAGAGCGGTGATGAAGCCAGCAGAGAACATCGCCGGTACAGTAAACCCCACCAGCACAACTTGGATAAGAAAAATAGCGGCCCCAAGGCCAATAAAAAGTGGAAAGCGCCCCAACTTAACGACCCTTTTATCAATAACCTAGTAAATAAGCCTAGTTCATAAATAAATAGTGAGCGCGATTTAGCAATAAAAAAGGTCTAGCCCGAGAGAGCTAGACCTTTACATTGATATGAAGAGAGAAAATTAAGCGTTTGCTGCTTCAAACTCTTTCATAAACTCAACAAGAGCCTGTACGCCTTCAAGCGACATCGCGTTGTAAATTGATGCACGCATGCCTCCGACTGCACGGTGGCCTTTTAGCGAAACCAATCCTCGCTCCGCTGCTTGCTCAAGGAACGCAGCGTCTAGCTCAGGCTTAGCCAATTGGAATGGTACATTCATACGCGAACGGTTCTGAGCGTGAACGTTGTTAATATAGAAGTCTGAGTTATCAATCTGTTGGTAAAGAAGTTCTGCTTTCTGCTTATTAACGCTTTCCATCGCAGCCACGCCACCTTGCTCTTTCAGCCACTTAAACACTAAGCCAGAAAGGTACCAAGCAAACGTTGGTGGAGTGTTGAACATGGAGTCTTTCTCAGCCAGAACTTTATAGCTCATAAAGCTAGGCAGTAAGTCGTTAGCTAACTCAAGCAAGTCATCTCGAACGATGGCGATACAAATGCCCGCAGGACCGATGTTCTTCTGTGCGCCCGCATAAATAACGCCATATTTGGCAACATCAATCTCACGAGACAGAATGGTTGATGACATGTCCGCTACGATTGGTTTATCAGTCTGAGGCAGTTCTGAGATTTCGATACCATCAATGGTTTCATTTGGACAGAAATGAACATAGGCCGCTTCCGGGTCAATTTTCCAATCTGACGCATTGATAACAGCAGCTTTACCATCAATCTCCGTTTTGGCTACGAAGGTATCAACCTGACAATATTTGCTTGCTTCATCAATTGCACTTTCTGCCCAGTAACCCGCGTCAACATACGTTGCTTTTTTAGCGCCACCCAATAGGTTTAGTGGAACCGCCGCAAACTGAGCGCGCGCACCACCTTGGCAAAACAGAACTTTGTAGTTGTCAGGAATATTGAGTAAGTCACGCAGATCTTGCTCTGCTTCTTCTGCCACCTGAATAAACTCTTTGCTACGGTGGCTGATCTCCATGACAGAAGTGCCTAGGTTGTTCCAATCAACCAATTCCTTTTGCGCTTTTTCCATCACAGCTTTAGGTAGGGCCGCCGGACCCGCACTAAAGTTAAACACATTGCCCATTTGTCTTTCCTTGCAGATGATTCAATAAACTAATTACCCGATTAATACCATGTTTTACTGCTTATAAAAAGCAAGAAAAGAGGTCTTAAGACCTCTTTTCACTTTAAGCCGCCAAATGTGGCAATTATGGTTGCATTAATGCTGGTAGAAGTAATGCCATCAATGGAATTTGCTGACCATTTTCAAACACCAAGTTACCTTCTTTTAGCTCAGCTTGGATTTGATAGCCCTGCTCGGTCTCTTGAATCAGCTCCATCACCATCGCTTCGTCAATACCTTGCTTGATAAATGGGTATTCTGTTACCAACCCACTAGAGAAAAAGGTATTTAAGTCGCCCGTTAATGCAGGCAATATCATTGCTGGATTTTGGGTAACATTGCTTGTGCCTTCAGGAACCGTAATTTTCCACTTAGACTCAAACTCGCTATCTTCACTAAGCTTCACCGCCATTTTATTCATCGCTAGGTAAAAACCTTTCGAGAATAAGTTTTCTACATATGGAATTGCCGTTTCGATATCAGCACTGGTGAGCATTGGGTTATTTTGATACAGATTAACCAGCTTCTCGAACGACTCGCTATCTAAGTCGCCAAATGCAAGGTCAATAGAAACACTATCCACCTTACCATCGCTTGTGAGTAGATCATTAAGATCAACTTGGTGCTGACTGCTGACCGTCTTAGCCATTTCATCGAATGAACTACGGAACGTGTACTGGCTGTCATGCATGCTAAATAGCGGCGTTTGGTCGATATTCACTACAGAAGCTTCGGTGACTTTAAGGGTCTGTTCGCCCAGCCAAAAACTGTTCATTTTCTTGCCTGTGCCTTGACCGCTCAGACCAGACATCAAGACTTTTTCGCCTGAGTTAAAATCAATCTCAACCGATGGGACGTCTAAGTCGTAGGTAATATCACCTAACACACTCACGTGGCCTTTCAGTGTCGATGGGGTCACTGACACAATTGCACCATCCACGCCTTCGCTGACTTGGTTCCAAGCACTCAGTTGTAAGTCGAAGTCGGTATTACCGTTGAGCTGGGTAGTGGTATTCAGCGTCAAAGGAAACTCGGGCATGTCTTGTAAAACCGACTCAGCGCTTAAGCTAAATAGGCCATGGCTGATATCACTGTTTACTACAATCTCAGAAGGTATGCCGTCAATCGCCAGTTGTTCTGCTAACACTGGGTCGAGCACGGTATAACGCGTGGTGACTGTCGAAGATAGATAGCCGCGATCATAGTCGACAATTTCAGCTTTAACTGAGTCCGAAGAAAGGTTCGTAATACCGTCTTTAATCACAGACTGACCAATTTGGCCAACCGCGAGAGGCCAACACAATGCAAGCGCAATGGCACCGCCGATGGCACCGAGTTTTTTTAGTTCCATGGTATTCATTTCTTATATTAAGATTTGTTTCAGTCTACACGAAAAAACATTGAGATAAATCAGTGTATTGGCTTTCAAGCAAAAACAATCAAAAATCTCATATCTAGCTCCCAGTCCCTACCTTGAATACTTGTTACTGTAACTAGTGTCAGTGTTTAAAGTGTAGCCTACTTGTGAATCAATTTTCCGTACTCTGTTTAGACAGTAACCCGATTAGTATTGAGCAACTACGTCGCGAACTTAGCCCTTTCGCCGCTAAGTTCGACTTGCATAGTGCCGAATGTATCGAGGAAGCAAACGCCGCTCTAGCCTTTTGCACCGAACGAAAGCAGACCGTCGCCTTGGTCATCGCCAGTCATCATGAGTCATTCAACGGCGCCGACTTCCTAATTCAACTCGATAAAAACCAACACACTAAGACGGCGCGAAAGATTCTGATCAGTTGCGGCCAAGACATCCAAGCAATTTTGTCAGCGGTCAACGACGGCAGACTCGATCATTGTTTGACCAAACCTTTGCAAGATAACTTGGTTCACAAAACCGCGCAGAAAGAACTGACCACTTTTATCATTGAAAATGACAAAGAGAATCTGCTTTCCTACAGCCAAATCCTCGACCAACACCGATTACTTCGCACTCATATTGACCAAAAAATGCGTCACTATCGTGAAGGATTTATCACTGACCATCACAGCCTTTCCGATCAGCAGTTAGTGGAACAAGTCACCACAGCACTATTAGAATTCTTTGCTAAAGAAGACGAAACCCGCGCGAAACGGACCTATTCTTCAGACCACCTCCTGACCACAGAAGGCGAAGAAAACCAGTTTCTGTGGTTCATTACCAAGGGAACGGTCGCGCTATATAAGAAAGATGACATAGGTGTCCAACGAGAAGTAGTACGCCACTCGCAAGGTAACATTGTTGGTGGTATGTCGTTTGTCACCGGTGAGCCCTCTTTTTCTACCGCAGTAACGCTTACCGAAACTGAAGTCATTAAGCTCGACCGTAAAGTATTTGCCAAGGTGATGCATTCGGACACCTCGCTGCTGCCTCTGTTCACTAACCTACTCTTACGTCATTTTAACCGCCGCTTACAACGCAGTATCAACACCAAGTTAGAGCTGCAAAAAACCCTTGAGTCACTGGAAGATGCTCATCAGCAACTGATTGAGCGTGAGAAAATGGCGATGCTCGGTCAGCTAGTCTCTGGTGTAGCACACGAACTGAATAACCCGATTGCGGCGATCTTAAGGGGCACTGAAACGCTAACCAATAAAATTCAAACCCTAATTGACGCCCGAGCTATTGATCAAGTTGGGGATGATGGCATTGCTGTCCTTCAACTTGGGTTAACTCAAAGGCCAAAATCAACCGCCGCCGAACGCGATTTGGCCAATCAAGTCAATCAACATGTCGATAATAGACGTATCGCCAAAAAGCTCGTCAAACTAGGGCTTGAACAGCAAAATCGTTGGTTCGACCAATCCAAGCAATCTCCAGAAGCCACTTTAGAACGCTTAGAACGGCTAGAAGAATATTACCTCGCAGGCAGTACGCTTAGGTCGATTGGAGTGTGCGCAGGGCGAATCGCCGATATGGTCAAAAGTTTAAAAGGCTATGCGCGACCGAATGATGAGCGTTTTCATGTCACCGATATTCATGAGGGTATCGAAGATACTTTGGTGATCTTTGAAAACAAACTCAAATTCCATACCGTTGAGCGAGACTATCACGAGCTCCCTCAACTGCCTTGTTTACCTATCGCATTGCAACAAGTGTGGACCAACCTAATTTCCAATGCGATTGATGCTTTTCCAGACAAAGGCATGCTGACAGTACGTACCGAGCTTGCCGAACAAGACGATCAACAATGGGCGGTTATTTCATTTACGGATAACGGCTGCGGTATCCCTGAAGAAATTATCGACAATATTTTCTCTTTAAACTTTACCACCAAGAAAGAAGGTAATTTTGGATTAGGCATCGGCCTGTCTATCTGCCAACAAATCATCCATCAACATGGCGGAAAAATATTCGTCGAGTCATGTCGGGACCAGTTTACCCAAATGTCAGTTTGGCTACCGGTTAGCCAACCTCAGTTAACAGCAAGGAGCCATGAATGAACAAATACCTCATTTTATGTGTTGATGACGAACGTGAAGTATTAGACAGCGTCATTCAAGACTTAGATTGTTTTGAAGAATACTTTTTATTAGAAGCGGCAGAATCCGTTCAAGAAGCCAAACAATTGATTGATGAATGTAACCAGCAAGACATAAAATTGGCGCTTATTGTTTGTGATCACATCATGCCTGACCAAACTGGGATCCAATTCTTGATTGAATTAAATGAGCAACCGGATACGGCCACCACTCGAAAGCTATTACTCACCGGACAAGCGGGCTTAGAAGATACAGTCGAAGCCGTCAATCATTCCAGCCTAGACTTTTACATAGCTAAACCGTGGCGAGGAGATGAACTCCGTCAAGCGGTGAAACAGCAGTTAACGACTTACATCATCGATAACGAACAAGACCTAATTCCTTGGGCCGCAGCGCTAGACACTGAGAAAATATTCGAGGCCGTCGCACAAAATCGAATCAACTATGGTGAATAATCGAACAAAGCTTGGCACGTGTATTGCTTTCTTATATAAATAACGACAAAACAATGACATTTCTATAGTGGCAGTCGCTATGATGCATTATCATGTCGTATTAAACGTCATGGCGCCCGTCGCTAAAGACCAAGGAAATTCACAAGATATAGGTTTATCGTCAATATGCGTAAAACAATCTTAGCTGCAGCACTCGTGCTAGCATCTGGTCAATCTTTTGCTCAAACCGACCCAAACAGCCCGGCGGTAATGAGCAACTTTAGTTATGACTACCTAGAAGCTCGTATCGGCGCAAGCCCGGTTACTTTTGGTGCCGCAATGAGCAAATCCGTACACCCAAATGCACACCTAATCGGCCGTATCGACTCTGAGTTCGAAGGCGATTACGATGCAGCAGCGGGGTTCGGTTTCCACGCCCCAATCAACAACTGGGCAGACCTTACTGGTGAAATGCTTTTCCGCCTAGTCGATGACGGCGCAGCAAAAGGTACTGACACAGGTATGGAACTGAACCTAGGTGTTCGCCAGTGGTTAGGTCCACAACTTGAAGTGGGTGGTAAAGGTGGTTACGTATCAATCGATGACAATGATGATTGGATTGGTTCAGCATACGTACGATTCCACTCTACAGAGCTATTCTCTCTAGGTGGTGAACTGCGCATCAACGACTACTATGGTGATCAGTTCATGTTCACTACACGCTTTAAGTTCTAAGCGTTACCGATACTAAAAAGCCGAGGTTGATACCTCGGCTTTTTTAATGCAAATCCTTTTGCATCTGAGCATTTTTGTCGGCTAAATTAGTGACAATTCGCCAATAGTTGACGCTTACGCGGTTCTTGAATCAGTTTCCAGTGAATACCTTCGATCGCACCAGCAAACTTCCATAATAACTTCACGTCGACATCACTACCGTACGCTTGCTTCACTCGCGAAAATACTGCTGGCGCACCGAGTTCTAGGAAGGTTTCCACATCGTCTACGCCCGCCTTCTTCACCATACGCTCAAGAGTTAATTGCATATTTGGTAAATCACGTAAGCGTCGGTTCGCTGAAGAGCGCTTAAACTCACGTTGAGAGACTGAAAAAGAGATAGACTGCTCAACCAGTTCAGCTAAGTCTTCATGCTTTGTAGTGAACAGCTCGGTGATATCGTAATAGTTTACTGTCGCTGTCGTTTGTTTCTTAACATGGCGGTATTTCTCACAGCCAAGCTGATTTAGTTGCTGATCGAGTTTCTCACCACCACGAATAAATATTTTGTCTGCACTTAACAGTGCGAACATTGCTTCTTCTCTAAACAAACCTGTACCGCCAAACATCGAACGCTTTTGGAAGTCACCGAATTTTGTCACGTACTGAATAAATTGTTGCTCTGTCATATCCATTGATCCTTAATCTAAAACCCCGATTAGTTATGATCACCAGATAGCAGCAGTTATAAGCGAAAAATTTAAAACTCACTTAAGTTACATTGTTTTTTATTGTTTAACTTAAGCGATAACAAGTAAGGTAAATGATAGTTAACGAAACGAAATAAGTCTGTGCATGAATCACATCAAACAGAGATAATTAGCGGTTTATTGGGAAGTAAATCACACCTTAATACTTTTGGCATTTATAAAAGGCGTCAGTAATTCACCAATAAAATGCTACGAAAAATATCAATAATAGTGATCAATCATTTGCTAATATGCGCCTAGAAACGTTACACTGTAAACAGTGGCATAATTCTAAAGTTTATATGAATCACCTATCTTTTTACTGGTTGCCAGAAAACGGCGATCTGTTGCTTAAAGGCATCGAATCTGAGTTTTTTAGTCTGATTGAGCACTCAATTAGCTCTAGGAAAATATCTCTTCCTCCTATTCCTGATGTTGTTCTCAAGATTCAGCAACAATGCACTCAAGAATCAACGACGATTTCAGACGTCGCAGACTTATTACTTGAAGACCCTGGCCTTGCCGCAATTGTTATCCGCGTGGCAAACTCTGTCATTTTTAATCGCCGCAATATCACTTGCACCGATCTCGTTACCGCTGTTTCTCGACTTGGTATTTTGCGCGTACGCGACATCGTAACAGCCCAAGCAATCGAACAGCTCAAGCATTCCATTAATCTCAGCCACTCGTGTAACAACATCCTCATAGAAAGTGCAACGACATCCCGTGAGCTTGCGGCGACTATGGTGTTGGTCGCTCGTGGGTTCAAAGAGAGTCAACAAGCACAATATCGTCATATTGAAACCGATAAAGCGCTCTTGTGCGGCCTTCTCGCCGATATTGGTCTGTTCTGTATCGTCAACGAATACCATAACTATCTTGAGCAAGGGAATTACCTTGACGAAGATATCGCATTCCAAATTTTTGATAGACAATGCTCGAAGGCGAGTAAGCTTGTCCTCGATAGCTGGGGATTTGACAATGACTTCCTCGAAGTTGCCTCTAACCAAACTCTCCAACCAGCAGAACATCTGATCACTTATTTAGATATCGCGCGCATCGCTAATCATATATTGATGTATCGTCGTAAAGATGACGCAATAGACGAACATACTGTCGAAATCGATGTCACCGGCGCGGATATACTGTACAAACTCAGTAATTTAAGTGATAGTGAGTTCAACACACAGATTGATGAACTTATTAGTGCAAGTGGCTTATAACCACTAGACAGGATGTACCATGTTTTCAGGGATGATATTTATCTTTGCCCCATTGGTGGTGGGGTATCTAATTTCTATATCCAAAAAATCAACTCTCGACACAATAAACGTTACTACTTCTAACCTTATCTACGTTATTTTGTCGTTAATGGGCCTCAGTTTGGCGGGGTTGGATAACCTTGGCCAAAACCTGCAACTGATTCTAAAGACCACTGCAGTTTTCTTCATTTGCTTGAGCCTAGCGAATTTGGCAGTACTGCCATTTGTTGACAAGTTGATGCCTATTAAAACCGATGTCAGCAACAAGAAACTGCCCCTTTCTTCGATGGCGATGGAGTCTGCCAAACTCATTTTAGTCGTCGGTAGTGGTTTGATTGTCGGATTGGCACTGCCTTTCGATCTTAGCTGGGTCGATACTGCGAGCGAATGGATTCTATTCCTGTTGCTATTTTTTATTGGTATTCAGCTTCGCAACAGCGGACTCACCCTGCGACAGATCCTCCTCAATAAGCACGGTATGGTTATTGCGCTAGTCATTATTGTTAGCTCGATGGTGGGTGGCATCGTCTCTGCTCTGATCCTTGATATCGATATCTACCGAGGGCTAGCGATGGCTTCCGGTTTCGGTTGGTACTCTTTGGCGGGTATTTTGATGGGTGATGCATTTGGTCCAGTCTACGGCGGTGCATCATTTATGATTGAATTACTGCGCGAACTAGTCGCTCTAATTCTGATCCCGCTATTCATTCGTACTAAGCCATGTACTTCGATCGGTTATGCCGGGGCAACAGCAATGGACTTTACTCTGCCTGTGATTCAAACAACCGGAGGGGTGAGATGTGTCCCTATCGCAATCGTTAGTGGCTTCATACTCAGCCTACTTGTACCAGTAATGATGTTGTTCTTTGTCTCACTTGCAGGCTAGATCGCAGGAATCAATCGGTAATTTTTCTATTATTGGCCCTTATTAGTCAGCCCAAGTTGTTTAGAGTGATCTAAACAGAAAAATAATAAGATAAAACTTCAAAAGGAATCATTATGAAACGCATGCTCGTTGCATTGCTGCTAGGCACTACCTCTACATTCGCTGCTGCGGCAGATAACACTTGTCTAGCAAAAAAATATGACGCGTACATCGACGCTTCACTCCACTGGTATGAAGATTTAGCAAGTTTGACCTCTGAGCAATACCCAGAGCTAACAGAAGTAAGCGATTGGTTCCTAGAAGGCCGCAAACATCACTTCGAGCTAAATCGTGCTGCGGTTCATTATTACTTAACAGAAGACCAAACCAAAGTAGCCACTGAGCAACCGGTCGAGGCTTGGCTGCAATTAGAACAGAAAGACATTAAAGTACTTGCCTCTCGTAGCGATGAACTGGGTCAACTAGCCAAAGTGACCTTTGGTGATCGCCAAGCAAAACCGCACGAAAAGAACTATGAGCTTCGCTCTGCGTTCGCTGATTTACTTAGCCACCCAACAAAAATTGATAGCGCGCTTCAGCGTTACAATTCTTCAATTAAGCAGCTAGAATCGATCAAATGTGAGTAGTACCATTAATCGTAGGGTCTTTAACAGAGTTCTGCGACGGGTGCATTACAAAATCTAAGATTCGTTAATTAAGACGGGACTTTGGTCCCGTTTTCGTTTAGATTGTCGCGCTGCAATAAAAAAGATTAGAGCAATGTAAGCTGTATGGTATCGGAACATAAAACGGCTGATGTGAGCTTCGAGAGTTTACTCCGAATTTTCACAGTACCTGAAGGGCCAGACTCAACGCTAACAAGAATTGAAGAAAAGTTATCGCGCAACTTGAACAAGTTTCTGCGCGAACACATCGTCGCAGAAGAAAAACCACTGCTAGAGATAGAGAAAGACTTTTCTAATGCCTCAATTCCTGAGCAACCCGAATTTGTTTCAGAGCATACTCAGCATTTGCTAGATTCTTTAGTCTCGCATTCGGTTCATACTTCTGCGCCAAGCTTTATTGGTCATATGACGTCGGCACTACCCTATTTCTTAATGCCGCTGTCTAAGATTATGATCGCGCTTAACCAAAACTTGGTTAAAATCGAGACTTCCAAAGCTTTCACTCCTTTAGAGCGCCAAGTTCTTGGCATGCTACATCGACTCATTTACGGTCAAGACGACAAGTTTTATAGTCAATGGATGCACAGTGCAAACCACTCATTAGGGGCATTCTGCTCCGGTGGTACCATCGCTAACATTACTGCGCTCTGGGTAGCTCGTAACAATGCTTTACGTGCTCAAGGAAACTTCAAAGGCGTCGAAAAAGAAGGTCTGTTTAAAGCCATGAAACATTATGGCTATGAAGGTCTTGCGGTACTTGTCTCTGAACGCGGCCACTATTCGCTGAAAAAAGCAGCCGATGTATTAGGTATTGGCCAAGAAGGCCTTGTCGCGGTCAAAACAGACAATAACAATCGAATTTGCCCTGATGCTCTACATGAAAAAATCGTCGAGCTAAAAGCACAAAACATTAAGCCGTTCGCCGTGATTGGTGTTGCTGGTACAACAGAAACCGGTAGCATTGACCCGCTTAAATCTATTGCGCAGATCTGCCAACAAGAAGATTGCCATTTCCATGTTGATGCTGCATGGGGCGGTGCGACACTGATGTCGAACAACTACCGCCACCTTCTTGATGGTGTTGAGCTAGCTGATTCCGTCACCATCGATGCTCATAAACAGTTGTACATCCCTATGGGTGCCGGAATGGTACTGTTTAAAAATCCTGATGCGATGAAATCAATCGAGCACCACGCTCAGTATATTTTACGTAAAGGTTCAAAAGACTTAGGTAGTCATACGCTTGAGGGTTCTCGCTCAGGAATGGCGATGTTGGTTTATGCTGCAATGCATATTATCAGCCGCCCAGGCTATGAACTGCTTATCGACCAAAGCATTGAAAAAGCGAAGTTCTTCGCAGGCCACATCGAACAGCAAGATGATTTCGAACTGGTTTCTGAGCCTGAGCTTTGCTTACTCACCTATCGCTATGTACCAAGTCACATTCAAGCCGCGCTTGAACGCTCTTCAGTTCAGCAGAGACAAGAGCTCAATGACCTGCTTAATGAGTTGACTAAGTTTATTCAAAAACGTCAGCGTGAAACTGGTAAATCCTTTGTCTCACGCACACGCTTAAACCCAGAACGTTGGGGACGATTGAATACCATCGTATTCCGAGTTGTTCTTGCTAACCCACTCACAGGTTGTGACATTTTGGGTTCCGTTCTCAAAGAGCAACGAGAAATTGCAAAGCAAGCTCCCAAGCTTATGGAGAAAATTGAACGATTGGTTGATGTCATCAATCATTCACAGAGCTAAAACTGAAATTTTCTTTCTAGAAAAGTGTAATTTCTCTATCAATGATAGCCTCAACGTTTAAAATTTTAGCGATACACTATTGAATTCTGTAGTTTAGCCAAAATTTAGTTTGAGGCTTGTCATATATTGGCCAATTCCCTAGTAGAAAAGTTGCCGCAAACCTTTTGCTTAGGTTTATACTGGCTCCATGGCGCTGGATTGCATTTACTCTTTTAGGGAACAGTTTGTTTCCTATCAATAATTTCGGGTATATCCAGTGAGTTGTTCTCTATACCCTCGTGAACACTATGAACACATTAGAAAAAATTCAAAAGAACCTAGAAAATTTTAGTAAGTCAGAGCGCAAAGTTGCTGAAGTTATTATGGCATCGCCTCAGACTGCTATCCATTCTAGTATTGCTACACTGGCTAAAATGGCTGATGTGAGTGAGCCAACTGTTAACCGTTTTTGCCGCCGTTTGGATACCAAAGGTTTCCCGGACTTCAAACTTCACTTAGCACAAAGTCTGGCTAACGGTACACCTTATGTGAACCGTAATGTCGAAGAAGATGATGGCCCAGATGCGTACACGCATAAGATTTTCGAATCTACGATGGCTTGTCTGGATGTGGCAAAAAACAGCTTAGATGCAATGCAAGTTAACCGAGCGGTTGATCTACTGACTCAGGCGAAACGCATTTCATTCTTTGGTTTAGGTGCGTCATCTGCCGTTGCAAAAGACGCGCAAAACAAGTTTATTCGCTTTAATATCCCAATCACTTGTTTCGAAGACATTGTGATGCAACGTATGAGCTGCATCAACTGTACAGACAACGATGTGATCGTATTGATTTCACATACTGGTCGTACTAAGAGCCAAGTTGAGATTGCGAACCTTGCACGTGAGAATGGCGCGACTGTTATTGCTATCACCGCAAAAGACTCGCCACTTGATAAAGCCAGCTCTCTGTCTATTTCACTTGATGTGCCAGAAGATACGGATGTTTACATGCCGATGGCGAGTCGAGTCGTGCAGATGACTGTCATTGATGTTCTTGCAACCGGCTTTACGCTGCGTCGCGGTTCTGGTTTTAGAGAAAACCTTAAGCGCGTTAAAGATGTCTTAAAAGACTCGCGTTACGACAAGCTGTCACAGTTCTAAAAAAGCGGAGCATCATGCTCCGCTTTTTCATTTCTATCTGATAATACTGTTAGCTTTTCGAATAGCGACTTTCATCTTCAGCCACACTAATTTTCAATATCCCTGCTGCCATAGTTGAAGCGATTGCAGAGTCTTCTTCACACGCGCCACCACATTTACAAACATGTTCAAGAATATAGCGTAAACGCTCTTTAGTAAGTGGTAGAGGGTTGCCTTTGATTGCCACCGTTTTCATCGCGTCATCTGCGACCATTTCAAACGATGTCGTGCAGACGCCAAACGTATCTAAGGTGGGAATGCTGAGTTTTTCTAACATCATATTCACCCACAAGATTGCATCATCTCGATGAGCATTAACTCGCCCCGTTAGTATTTGTGCGAGCTTGGTATAGCGACTAAGCACATCGCTACGTCCTGCTATAAGAGCGGCCTTTATGTTTTCCGACATCACGTAAGGGGCTAACCGAGCGGTAATCACGCTATGGGGAGCATCTAGCTTACCTCCGAGAGCAGACGCAAGACCCTGAGCCGCACCTAACTTGGCATTAGAAATGGCCATCCCGCCCAACATGGCAGCGAAAGATATATCTGAGCGAGCTCGGTGGTCATCTTGCAGGCAACCGGCAACCATCGATTGCGCCAAGCGACGAAGCCCTTCTTCGCAAATCATATCGGTAAGCGGGTTTGGCTCTCCGCATACATAGGCTTCCATTAAGTGGGTAAATGCATCCATTGCACCCCGCCCTGACAAATACTTATCAGTGCCGTAGGTTAACGTTGGGTCGACAATGGCTACATCGGCCAGCATATCGGGACTACGCAGACTCACCTTGACTTGGTCTTGCCCGGAGCGCAGCACTGCGTTTTTGGTTACTTCGGAGCCAGTACTGGCTGTAGTGGGAATGGCAATATAAGGTAACGGCTTAGATTTCAGTGGCACATTACGACCAACGACCTCAACATAGTCGTACACATCCCCTTGGTTGGGGATCACTGCTGCTAGTGCTTTGCCCATATCAAGGACACTTCCACCGCCGATCGCAACCACCATATCTGGCTTAAATTTTCGACCCGCTAATGCCGTCTCTTCAATCATGGTGATATTGGGCTCCCCATGAATAGAAACATGCTGGTAGCGCATTCCTTGGGATTTCAAGTAGCGTATAATTGGTGTGGCGCGCTCTAAACTTTTGCCTGTCACGAGAAGAACGCTATAACCGTACTGATTTATGACTGACAGTGAAGAATTCAGAGCGCCCTCTCCGAAGATAATGCGTGTGGAGGTCATAAATTGAAACATGCTATTCACCCCTTTTCTAAGTCGTAGATTAAGCTTGCACTCTCGCAATCAAAATTAACTTGATGCACTGCAACTTGTTAGAAATAACCTCTATTTTTGTATGCTTTATCGACCTAACGCACGTCAAAATACGGCGAAAAAGCATTATAAGGCTTAAAATTTGTTCGATAGATTTCACCTATCGAAACAACAGGCAAATGCCACTTTATTTCCCGCTATGATTCGTGCATAGTTGCAGGTATCAAATTAAAGGAGAAAGAAATATGTTCGTTGTTATCTTTGGTCGCCCAGCTTGTCCTTTCTGTGTTCGTGCAAAAGAGCACGCTGAAACACTTAAAGCACAACGCGATGATTTCAACTACCGCTACGTAGATATCCACGCAGAAGGTATCTCTAAAGCTGACCTAGAAAAGACTGTAGGTAAGCCTGTTGAAACTGTTCCTCAAATCTTCGTTGATCAAGAGCACATCGGTGGCTGTGATGATTTCGAAGCATACGCGAAAGAGCACCTAGGCCTATTCGCTGAGTAATCGATTTTTCGAAAAAAGCCGCTTAACGCGGCTTTTTTTATGCCCGCAGCTCAGTTGATTCACTTCACTCGTGTGCACTGAATTGACTAAGTAAACTAATAGTCAATTATAAAATATTTCACTTATCTTTTTGCAATAATCAGATACAATTCGCACACTTAATTAATCCCCTCGGCACAAACAAGTATTGCCCGTGAACATAGACGTCGTACTCCTGTTAGAACAAAACCCAATCCTATTGATCTTCGTTGTCTTGGCTATCGGCCTTGGTATCGGAAAAGTGCGCTTTGGCAACTTACAACTCGGTAACTCAATTGGCGTATTAATTACCTCGCTAGTTATGGGCCACCTAGGTTTCACCTTCAATGCTGATGCTTTAACCATTGGCTTTATGCTGTTTATTTACTGCGTTGGTATCGAAGCAGGTCCAAACTTCTTTGGTATCTTCTTCAGAGACGGCAAGCACTACTTCATATTAAGTATGGTCGTACTTACGACTGCACTATGTATTACTTACTTTGCTAGCCACCACTTTGGTCTCGATTTCGGTCTTTCTGCCGGTATGATGGCGGGTGCTCTTACTTCGACGCCTGTGCTGGTAGGTGCGCAAGATGCACTAAATTCCGGTTTAGCGACTACACCAAGAAACATGGATTTTGCCCAGGTAATCGAAAACTTATCTGTAGGTTATGCTATGGCTTACTTGGTGGGTCTGATTAGCATGATCATGTTTGCTAAGTTACTGCCGAAGCTGCAAAAGCAAAACCTCTCTGATTCTGCTCAACAAATCGCTCAAGAACGCGGCTTAGGCAGTTCAGGTCAACGTAAGGTCTATTTGCCGATTATCCGCGCTTACCGTGTAGGTCAAGAGCTTATTGACTGGATTGATGGCAAAAACCTACGTGAGTTAGGCATCTATCGCCAGACGGGCTGTTACATCGAGCGTATTCGTCGTAACGGCATTCTCGCGCACCCAGATGGTGACGCGATTCTACAACAAGGCGATGAGATTGCCCTAGTAGGCTTCCCTGATAGCCACGCTCGACTGGATCCAAGTTTCCGAAACGGTAAAGAAGTATTCGACCGCAACCTACTCGACCTTCGCATTGTTGAAGAAGAAATAGTAGTAAAAAGTGACTCTATCGCAGGTAAACGCTTATCAGATTTAAACTTATCTGAGTACGGCTGTTTCCTAAACCGAGTTGTCAGAGCACAGATCGAAATGCCGATGGACCTTGATATCGTTCTTGCTAAAGGTGACGTCCTACAGGTGAGTGGTGAGAAAAGTCGTGTTCACGGTCTAGCTGAAAAAATCGGTTTCATCTCGATTCATAGTCAGATGGCAGATCTACTCGCTTTTTGTAGCTTCTTCATCTTAGGTATTATGTTTGGTTTGATCACCATGACATTCGGCCAAGTCTCATTCGGACTAGGTAATGCGGTAGGTCTCCTGCTATCAGGTATCACTCTGGGCTTCTTAAGAGCAAACCACCCTACTTTTGGCTATGTACCTCAAGGTGCGCTAAATATGGTCAAAGATCTTGGTCTGATGTTCTTTATGGTCGGGATCGGTTTAAGTGCCGGTGGTAAGATGTTTGAACACCTATCACAAGTGGGTCCGCAAGTTATTGGCCTCGCGTTTTTGGTCAGCGTTGTGCCTGTCGTGCTGGCGTACTTGGTCGGCGCTTACATACTCAAGATGAACCGAGCTTTACTGTTTGGTGCCATCATTGGCGCGCGCACCTGTGCTCCTGCGATGGATATTGTTAACGACTACGCTAAATCGACGATTCCAGCGTTAGGTTATGCGGGTACTTACGCGATAGCCAATATATTAATGACGCTGGCAGGTACTGTCCTGATCATATTGAGTTAGTGTTTGAACTCTCTATTCAGAAACAAAAAAGGCTTCCAAATCGGAAGCCTTTTTTCATTCAAACACCCTAAAAGAGTTAGCTTAATGGTCTCATGTAAGCTAAGAATCGTTTCTCGGCAAACTTGAAGCAACCAAGAATGATGAACGTCAATGCCATATAGAATAGGCCAGCAGTTAAGAATGACTCAAATGGTGCATAGTAGCGTGAGTTGACTAGGCGAGCAGCACCTGTCAGGTCGACAATAGTGACAATACCGGCAACCGCACTGCCATGCAGCATAAAGATCACTTCATTACTGTAGGCAGGTAACGCACGGCGGAGTGCACTTGGTAATATGATGCGTCGGTAGGTTTTAAAGGTACTCATGCCGTACGCTTTCGCTGCTTCAACTTCACCTTTTGGTAAACCGTTAATCGCACCGCGAATGATTTCAGCAGTGTAAGCAGAGGTATTAAGTACAAATGCCACCAGCGCACAGAACCATGCATTCTCCCACAAGGTATCTTTCACTGGGAAAAACTGGTCCATACCGTAGTAGATTAAGTAAAGTTGAACAAGCAACGGCGTTCCACGGAAGAAGTAGATAAACGCCCAACTTGGCCCATTAAATAAATAGTTCGAGCTATTACGAGCAACACCTAATGGAATTGCCACAATCAAACCGATGATCAGTGCGGCGCCAACTAGCCACGCCGTTGTCCAAAGACCGTCCAAATAAATCGGTAGGCTATCGATAATCAAAGAGAAATCCATTTCTTACCTCGCATGAATACTAAATTTGCGCTCTACCATCTTCAAGAACCCTGTCGAGACACTGGTAAAGAATAAGAAAATCAAGGCAACGGCCATATAGAAGGTAAATGGCATTTTCGTCGAGCCTGCGGCCAATGCACTCACGCGGACCATATCTTCTAAGCCAATGATAGAAACAAGTGCCGTGGTCTTTAACAGGACTAACCAGTTGTTACCAAAACCCGGTAATGCATGACGAATCATTTGCGGTAGAAGAATACGGCGGAACGCTAGGAATGAGCTCATACCATACGCTTTTGCAGCTTCTAGCTCACCACGGTCAACGGCCATAATCGCGCCACGGAAGGTTTCAGCCATATAGGCGCCAAAGATAAAGCCAATAGTCAATACACCAGCCACAAACGGGCTCACGTCAATGTAATCCGGTAAATAGGATGTCCACTCATGCTCAGGGTTGCTTGATGCAAACCACTCGTTGAGCCATTCATTGATTGAGTAAAGGCTGTTGTTGAGAAGAATTTGTCCACCAAAGAAGATCAGCATCATCAGAACTAAGTCCGGAATGCCACGAATAACGGTGGTATAAAGTGTCGCAATAGCTCTTGCCCAGCGATAGGGTGCCATTTTTGCGAGAGCACCAAGCATGCCTAAAATCATCGCCACCAGCAGTGACAACAAAGCAACCTCAATGGTCACTACGGCCCCTTTTAAAATAGAGGCTTCATATCCTTGTAAATCCAGCATAGGTCTGTTCCTGATCCCTAAACTTTAAAAAGGCCGTCAGTTATACTCCTAGGAACAAAAACGGACGGCCATTACTCAACGTTTACTGACCGTAAACGTCGTAGTTGAAGTATTTCGCTGCAATCTCTTGGTAAACACCCTTGTCACGTAGAGATAGGATAGCTGCGTCTAGCTTCTTAGTTAGATCTTTGTCTTGCTTACGAACAGCGATACCAAAACCTTCACCGAACCATTTAGGGTCAGTCAGTGATGGACCAACGAATTCGTACGCTTCGCCACCCGCTTTGTTTAGTACACCTTCTTCAAGCGCAGATGCATCACCCAGTACTGCTGCAACACGACCGTTAGCAAGATCTAGGTAAGCTTCATCGAATGAACCGTAACGAACGATTGATACTTTGTCACCGTAGTTATCAGTTAGGTACTTATCGTGCGTTGTTGCACGCTGTACAGCGATTTTCTGACCGTCTAGGTTATCGAAATCTAAACCAGCGCCTTTCTTAGCGATAAATTTATTTGGGATAAGCGCGTATTTACCAGTGAAATCGATTTTCTTTTTACGCTCTTCAGTAATAGACATTGCCGCAATGATTGCGTCGTACTTACGCGCAAGCAGCGAAGGAATAATGCCATCCCAGTCTTGAGGTACGATCTTACATTTCACCTGCATCTCTGCACAAAGTGCGTTTGCCATATCGACATCAAAGCCTTTCAGTGAGCCATCGGCTTCTGTCCAGCTAAAAGGAGGGTATGCGCCTTCAATTCCGAAACGAACTGTTTTCCAATCCTTTGCTTGTGCCACACCTGTAACTGCGGTAGCTGCTAATGTTGCTGCTAATAACCACTTTTTCATTTCCATACTCCTGATATTGTGATTTTTATTTTAAACGTACTTGTTGTGTTTGCCGTTGTACGGCGATTAGTAAATTGACGAAATGAACTGCTGCAATCTCTCAGAGTCCGGGTTCGTAAATAGTTTAGATGGGTTACCTTGTTCTTCAACTAATCCTTGATGTAAGAACATAACGTGATTAGACACATCGCGGGCGAAAGCCATTTCGTGGGTAACCACTAACATGGTACGTCCCTCTTCTGCCAAATCTCTCATAACCCCTAGCACTTCTCCGACTAACTCAGGGTCAAGAGCTGAGGTAGGTTCATCGAATAGCATTACTTCAGGGTCAACCGCTAAGGCACGCGCAATAGCGGCACGTTGCTGTTGACCACCAGAAAGGTGACCTGGGTAGTAATCTTTGCGCTCGTATAAGCCAACTTTCTTCAACAACATTTCAGCGTTTTCGATGGCTTGAGCTTTTGGTACACCAAGCACATGAATCGGCGCTTCAATGACGTTTTCAAGAACCGTCATATGCGACCATAGGTTAAAGCCTTGGAAAACCATCGCTAAGCGAGATCGAATACGTTGAACTTGTTTTTCGTTGGCTGGAACTGCTTCACCTTGACGATTATTTTTCATTTGGATTAACTCGCCGTTTACCCAAATCTCGCCCGCAGTCGGCGTTTCTAAAAGGTTAATACATCTGAGAAAGGTACTTTTACCGGAACCTGATGAACCGATAATAGAGATTACGTCCCCTTTGTGGGCTTCCAATGAGATGCCCTTTAATACTTCATTTTGTCCAAATGTTTTGTGCAGTTCTTTTATGTCCAGCGCTGGTACATCATTCATGCGCTATTACTCCCTGTCTTTATTATGACCAGCCGCTTCCAGTTCTGAAAACGATTGGTTGACTGCTGGGTTCCACCCACATTGCGATACAAATTAGCACTACCCCGCTGAAGTTGCAACAAATTATTAACCTACAAAGTTAAGATATACAGTCACTTTATATGAGTAAAAATGCTCAATACAGATAAATAAACTTCATTTAACGCATAAAACCACTCAAACACACATTAAGACCAACTTATAGCCAATTAACAATTTTATAAAAACAAGATCCAACTCACTTAATCGTCTCATTTCTAATAATCGTGCCGATTATCCTCCCGTTTAAGCCGTTAATTTCGCTCAAGTTATGAAATTATATTTCACTGAAATTGGCAGTAATCGCGCATTAGATTCGCAGTTGTGTAGTTTTCTTTCACAACCTTTCATAAAGTGATCTAAATCAATCACTCTTAAGGGTTAGCACGTTACACTCGCCTCAAAGATAAAAGCCTCAATAGGCATATTTTTTATCTTTTAAATCCTCTACGCTAAGCTCACTAACATTGTGCTACAGCTAAGGTGACCAGGGTTCAATTGCAGGAAGCTAAGCCAGGTTTTATATAGTACGACCGTCATAGAATAATAATCGGGTCGTATATTGAAGAATTATTAACCATTTTTGAATATGAGGAATCTATGTCAGACGCAGTAAATAAGCCGCACTCTGATTCGGATATCGAAAACAAGAGCTATAAAGAGCTGCACCGTCCAGCTTCTGAATTTGAAAGCCGTTCAGATTACCTAGATCACGAACTACAAATCATGAAGCCACGCCGCTTCGGTTTGAACCTTCCAGGTCGTGACTTCCGTTTCGAACTAGAAGACTTAGTTCCTGCTCTTGCTGGTACTATCGGCATTATCGCAATGTACTCTGCGGTAATGATGTCTTGGGCTGAAGGCCTTACCGCTGCATGGGATCACGTTAACTTAGGCAAAGATTTTGCGATTGAAGTTGCGCGTGTAGAAATGCTTATCCCTGCACTCCTTTTCTGTGTGCTTGCTTCTGGCTTTATTAACCCTAAAGCTAACCTAGCAGGTAACCACGGGCCAATGATCCCTCTTATCGGCACAATCGCTCTAGCGGGTGCACACCCTCTTGCATTGGCAATTCTAATTGGTGTATTCGGGTTAATCCTGAGTCTGCTTAAAGGTGGTTCGAAGCTGGTTAACCTTACCTCACAAGGGACAGCGGGTGGCTTGCTTATCTTCCTTGGTTTGACCGGTACAATGAGCCAAATCAACTCAATCCAAACTTGGGCTGTTGGTCTGCAATCAGACACAGTAGCCGCAGGTAGCATGGGTTATGTTGGTCTAATCGTTCTAGCCGTAACAATTGCCCTATACGCATTCCTAGCAAAAGTGAATAAGCGTTGGCTAGCAATCCCAGTGTGTGCATTCACAGGTCTTACTATTGCTCTTGTGCTAGGCGCAGGTTTCGATATCAAATTCGTAACAGAAACTGGTCTTCCTAACCTAAACCCAGTGTACTGGTGGGGCAGTACAGAAGAAGGTTGGATGCTTGGCCTACCAAATGTTCAGCACTTCATTGCGTCTCTTCCATTCGCTATCTTAGCGGTTGCGATGTGGTCACCTGATTTCCTTGGTCACCGTATTTTCCAAGAACTGAACTACCCTAAAAAGTCTGAAAAAGTACTGATGGACGTTGATGACACTATGACTATGTGTTCTGTTCGCCAAATGGTTGGTACAGCAGTGGGCGGTGGTAACATCACTTCATCTTGGGGTACGTACATGATCCCAGCGGCGATTGCTAAACGTCCAATCCCAGCTGGTGCGATTCTACTTGGTTCACTATGTATCATCGTTGCTATTCTTGGCTTCCCAATGGATATCGCGGTATGGCCACCAGTAATGCGTGTTGCTCTTCTTGTAGGTGTATCTTTACCATTACTTGAAGCGGGTATGCAGATGGTTAAAGACAGCAAAGATTCACAAGCTGCAGGTATCTGTATCTTTGGCTCTGCAGTCGTGAACCCTGTACTCGCTTGGGCATTAACAATGCTACTAGATAACAACGGTCTAATCGGTGATAAAGAGCGTGCAGCACGCCTATCATTCGTCGATAAGATCGTTATCCCTGTAGGTGTACTTGTTATCTGTCTAGTTGCTATGCTAGCAGTTGGTATGCTAGAAGGTCAGTACGGAATCCCTGCGTTCCTATAAGCAGAAAGGTGTTGAGAGCCTCATTGGGCTCTCAACTTTTTTTGAATAACAAGATTTATTTTAAAAAATAATTTAATAAATTGGCCATTTATTGATTTAGTTTAAGGTTTGCAAAATTTTTTTAGCATACTCTTGAAAGTAAGTTAATCAGTAACCATTTAAATAGCAGTGGCAATATCTATAGTTTTACACGAATTTGACTGATCGATTTTAAAGACTATACATATTGTTATTCATAAGAGTGTACCGCCCCAGCAATGGGAAACTAGCTGGCTCAACAGTTAGCAAGGTACGTGTTTTTTCTACTAAAAAGGTAGGTATGTCATGGCAGAGCAATTTGCTAAAGCTTGGGAAGGTTTTGCTAACGGTGATTGGCAAAACGAAGTAAACGTTCGCGACTTCATTCAGAAGAACTACACACCATATGAAGGCGACGAGTCTTTCCTTGTTTCTGAAGGTACTGAAGCAACTAACGCGCTTTGGGCTAAAGTAATGGAAGGCATCAAGCAGGAAAACGCGACTCACGCACCTGTTGATTTCGATACTTCTGTTATCTCTACCATCACTTCACATGATGCTGGTTACATTAACAAAGACCTAGAAACTATCGTAGGTCTACAAACTGAAGCTCCGCTTAAGCGTGCAATCATGCCTAACGGCGGCGTACGTATGATCGAAGGTTCTTGTAAAGCATACGGTCGTACGCTTGATCCACAAGTTTCTAAAATCTACTCTGAGTACCGTAAAACACACAACCAAGGTGTTTTCGATGTTTACTCTCCAGACATCCTAAAATGTCGTAAGTCTGGTGTTCTAACTGGTCTTCCAGATGCATACGGTCGTGGTCGTATCATCGGTGACTACCGTCGTGTCGCACTATACGGTGTAGATTTCCTAATCAAAGACAAAGTAGCTCAATTCCACTCTACTCAAGAGAAGCTAGAGTCTGGCGACGATCTACAAATGACGATGCAACTTCGTGAAGAGATTCAAGAGCAGCACCGTGCACTAGGTCAAATGAAAGAAATGGCAGCATCTTACGGCTACGACATTTCTGGTCCTGCGACGACAGCTCAAGAAGCTATCCAGTGGACTTACTTTGGTTACCTAGCAGCGGTTAAATCTCAAAACGGCGCAGCAATGTCTCTAGGTCGTACTTCGACTTTCCTTGACGTATACGTTGAGCGTGACATCGCAGCTGGCATCATCACTGAAGAACAAGCTCAGGAAATGATCGACCACTTCGTAATGAAACTACGTATGGTTCGTTTCCTACGTACTCCTGAGTATGATGAGCTATTCTCTGGCGACCCAATCTGGGCAACAGAATCTATGGGTGGTATGGGTGTTGACGGTCGTACGCTAGTTACACGTACTAACTTCCGTTTCCTAAACACGCTATACACTATGGGCCCTTCTCCAGAGCCAAACATCACTGTACTTTGGTCTGAGCAGCTACCTGACGGCTTCAAGAAGTTCTGTGCGAAAGTATCTATCGATACTTCTTCTATCCAGTACGAAAACGATGACCTAATGCGTCCAGATTTCGACAACGATGACTACGCTATCGCTTGTTGTGTATCTCCAATGGTTATTGGTAAGCACATGCAATTCTTCGGTGCTCGTGCAAACCTAGCTAAGACTCTACTTTACGTTATCAACGGCGGTGTAGATGAGAAGCTTAAGATCCAAGTAGGTCCTAAGGCTGAAGCAATGACTGACGAAGTTCTAGACTTCGACAAAGTTTGGGCTGGTCTAGACAACCTAATGGATTGGCTAGCTAAGCAATACGTGACTGCGCTAAACGCAATCCACTACTCACACGACAAATACAGCTACGAAGCAGCTCTAATGGCTCTTCATGACCGTGACGTTCGTCGTACTATGGCTTGTGGTATCGCTGGTCTATCTGTTGCAGCTGACTCTCTATCTGCAATCAAATACGGTAAGGTTAAGCCTATCCGTGACGAAGATGGCATCGCAATCGACTTCGAAATCGAAGGCGACTACCCTAAATTTGGTAACAACGACGCACGTGTTGATGACATGGCTTGTGAACTTGTTTCTAACTTCATGGGTAAAATCCGTAAGCTTAAGACTTACCGCGATGCAGTTCCAACTCAGTCTATCTTAACTATCACTTCAAACGTGGTATACGGTAAGAAGACTGGTACTACGCCAGACGGTCGTAAAGCAGGTGCTCCATTTGCTCCAGGTGCTAACCCAATGCACGGTCGCGATGAGAAAGGTGCTGTAGCTTCACTGACTTCTGTAGGTAAACTACCGTTTGCTGATGCAAAAGATGGTATCTCTTACACATTCTCTATCGTGCCAAATGCACTAGGTAAAGAAGAAGGTTCACAGCGCGCTAACCTTGCTGGTCTTATGGATGGTTACTTCCACCATGAGCAAGGCATCGAAGGCGGCCAACACCTGAACGTTAACGTTCTTAACCGTGAAACTCTAGAAGACGCAGTTAAGCACCCTGAGAACTACCCTCAGCTAACAATCCGTGTATCAGGTTACGCAGTTCGTTTCAACTCTCTAACTGTTGAGCAGCAAAAAGACGTAATCGCACGTACATTTACTGAGTCTCTATAATCTCAGTTAAATGATTGACTAAAGCCCCGCAAACGCGGGGCTTTATTATTTCAAATTATCAAATTTCCCGCTTTCAGCGATTTCGCACACACTTCCCTTCAGCTGGCCCATTTATTGCTACCATTTGTATCAATTTATCCTGTACTATCAGCTCAATTATTTTGTGAAGCACAATCAAATGAAGTTAAACCACGCACTGCTGCTGCCACTTGTATTGGCCTCTACGGCATCTTTTGCCTCGGAAAAATCAACCATCCAATTTTCGCTTGATAATGATGGGGTTTTTGGCGTTGACCAAGACTATACCAATGGTATTTTCCTGAGTTATACCAGTGGAGCCATTACGCCTTATTCACTCTTTAGTCCATTGAGTCTTTCTTATTGGGGTGGTGCGTCATTAGATAAGTTTGAGTTCACTTTAGGCCACAAAATGTATACGCCTTCGGATATCGAAGCGACCGAGCCAATGATCAATGATCGTCCTTATGCGGGTTACTTACATGGTGAGTTCAATTACATCAGTTTGCACCCTCAACAAGCACAGCGATTCAATCTAACCATTGGTACAACGGGTGAGAACTCCCTTTCGGAAGAGGCGCAAAAGTTAGTCCATTCAATCACCAAGTCAGATGAGCCAAATGGCTGGGGCTATCAAATCGACAATGAAGTGGTCGGTAGTATTGGCTACTTAAGCCACTTCAACTTGATTCGTCAGCGTTCTGTTGCCAATACCGATTGGGAAGTATCAAACGTATCTGAGATTAATGTCGGTAACTTCCGCAGCGATGTATCCACTGGTTTAATGTTCCGTTGGGGTGCCGATCTAGGCGGTAGTATGGGTGCTGCTAACATCGACAACGAGAATCCGTTTAGAGCGGGCATGCTAGGCGCTTCAAAAGGCGGTTGGTTCTTCTTCGCTGGTGCAGAAGCACGCTATCGCTTCAATGATATTACTATCGAAGGTGACCGCCCTGGTGTTGATGAATATGCGATTGCTAATGGCGAAGATCCTAGTATCTATGATGTTGAATTAGAAAATGTCCAAGCGACGGGTGTGACTGGTTTTGCTTGGTACAACCAAATGTTCGGTGCCACATTAACGGCAACCGTAAAGACGCCGGATTACAAAGACGCGCCTGAATCCGTATACGGCACAGGCGCTATCACTTTTTACGCTTTCTTCTAAATCGTAAATTTCTGGCAGTCTTGATTGAGGCTGCCAGCTCTCTGCTCTACCGCTCCACTGACACTCTTCAACTGCGCGTTATTCTCTTCAAGCTCTTTCATCGCCGAGGATATCTGTGTCATGTTATCTGCCATTGACTGACTAGTGGTCGCAAGCTCTTTAATTGAGGTAAAAATGACTTCTGTTTGATGCGATGCTTCATCTGCCTTTTCAGTGATCAGTTTAAGTGCATCCATAGCTTCGTGACCTTTCTCGCGGCCTGCAGTCATTGAAGATTCGGACTGACCAATGTATTGAATCACCTCTGCACTCTCTTTCTTCATGGTATCGATGGTTCCTGAGATTTCGGTAACAGCATCAACGGTACGTACTGCAAGGCTACGCACCTCATCGGCAACGACGGCAAAACCTCGCCCTTGCTCCCCTGCTCTCGCTGCTTCAATAGCCGCATTCAAAGCAAGTAAGTTAGTTTGTTCAGCAATCCCGTTGATGATCTCCATAACAGAGTCAACTTTTGACGACGCTTCTTCTAACTGCTTAATATGCCCAGCCGCAGAGGTCATGATCGCGCCGACCTCTTCTAAAGAGCCAATCGCGGAGCCAATCACCTTTGCCCCCTCTTCCGCTGCGTGAGTTGAAGAGCGGCTTATTTCTGCCACAAACTCAAGTGAATTAGAGACTTCTTGAGTGGTCACACTCACCTCTTCGGTTGCAGAAGCAAGCAGTTGAGTCTGACCTAAGACTTCAGACTGGTGATGAACCAGCATATCTAACCCTTGATTAAGCTCAGCTGCATTGCCCGAAAGTTCTTGGCTGCTTAATTGTACGCCCGATACCAACTCACCTAAATTTTCACAACTTTGGTTAATGCTAGTCGCGAGCTGATTGAATTCATCATTCGGATTTTTTGCCGGTGTCATACGCTGAGAAAGATCCCCCAGAGACAAGCTATGAAGAACTTCCTTGGTGCGATTCAAAGAACGAGACATCGACGCACTCTGCATACCAGAGATTGAAATGGTAAACACGGCTAATACAACACAGGCTACCATGATCGACCACATAGTCTGGGTCGAGGCTTTTTCTGCAACTTGTTGATAGTTTTCACTAATCCCCCCTAAATCAGAGGTAATATTACCAATCAGTTGGGTCATTTCATTCTTAGACACTTCAAGTTGCTGCTCTACAACGCCTAACTGCTGCGAAAGCTCTGCAACCCGAGTAAAGGTCTGCTTATATTGCTCTATTTCCTTTTCATATAACTCGAGCATCGCATACACATTAGACATACTCTCAAAACTGCCCATCGCACGATTAAATAGCTTTAAGTTGTCTTCGGTCGGTTGCAGCAAATAGTTTTGTTGCGACTTGACCATGGCTTGGAAGTCAGAATTGAGCGTAACCATACCGGTTTCAATGATCTTTTGTTCAATCACTGTCGCGAGCTGTTTTAATTGGCCAAGTTTGCCTTCATCAATATTAAAGCCCATCTCTTGCTTTAACGTTAGCCAAGGCATAACCGAACTACGAAAGCTCATGACGCTTTCATTAAGGCTTTGAGCTTGCTGGTTTAAACCAACTTTAGTGAGAAACTGAGAGTCTTGTTCAATCGCTTTTACTACGTCCTCAATAACGTTTTTCGTTTCAGCGACACGTGACCCCGTCATCGTATCGAGCTCTCCGCCTAAAGTGAGAATCTCACTTTGAGTTTGATAAATAGACAAGGAGCCCTTAGCAATATCACCACTGCTGTGATACTGATCTTTCATATGTGACAATCGACTAGACGTGAATGTGGCGAGAGAAACAAATCCTATCGTCAAAATAATCAAAAACAGTGTCACCTTTTGTTTTTGAGAGAACGCAAGCATATCCATAAAAAGTTCCTTTGCATCAATTAGATGTAAAAAACCTTGCCATACTGTTGTAAGTTATTGTTATTGTTTTTTATATCAATGAAACAATTTTATAACATAAATTTTAGCAAATATGCGCATTTTTTCTTAATTCAGCTTTTCTCGTTGAGAACACTGAGAAAACCTATTTTGTCCCCACAATTTGTAATAAAATAACGCACAAATAACTAATACGAGATGAGCTCATGTCAACTACTGGTCGTATTCATTCTTTTGAGTCGTGTGGAACCGTAGACGGTCCTGGTATCCGTTTTATTGTCTTTTTGCAAGGCTGTCTAATGCGTTGTAAGTATTGCCACAACCGTGACACTTGGGACACGCACGATGGCAAAGAAGTTACCGTTGAAGAGATCATCAATGAAGCGAAGTCGTACCGCCATTTCATGAACGCCTCAGGTGGTGGTGTGACTTGTTCTGGTGGCGAAGCCATGCTTCAACCTGAATTTGTCCGTGACTTCTTCCGCGCTGCACGCAACGAAGGTATTCACACTTGTCTAGACACCAACGGCTACATTCGTAAACACACTGATGTGGTAGATGAAGTGCTCGAAGCAACCGATCTAGTGATGCTAGACCTCAAGCACATGAAAGATGAGATCCACCATGATTTTATTGGTGTTTCTAACAAGCGTACGCTCGACTTTGCCCGCTACTTACAAAAGATTGGCCAGAAAACGTGGATTCGTTACGTTGTGGTTCCGGGTTACACAGACGATCCAGAAGCCGCACATATGCTTGGTGAGTTCATTAAGGATATGGACAATATTGAAAAAGTAGAACTGCTTCCTTACCACAAGTTAGGTGCTCATAAATGGGAAGCATTAGGCCTTGAATATCCATTAGAGGGTACCAACCCTCCTTCGAAAGAAGTCATGGACTCTATCGTATCAATTCTTGAGCAGTATCACTCTAACGTAAAATACTGATACCAAGTTCGCCAAGATTCGTAAAAAATACCAACCTAGTCAGGTTGGTATTTTTTTGAGGTTTACGTGGGATTAAACGAGCTCTGCGCTCTTCTGATTATATTATGTGTAATTCCGCTAGCTTGGCGTGATGCGCGCGACGTGTTGCTGCCCAAGCTCAAACAAGAGCGTTCATTTCAGCATATTACCTTCGGAGTGGTCTTCGCCCTGTTTGTTCTCTGGTCAGTGGACGCTGGCGTAAAAGAAGGTCTATCGATTCACTTTTTGGCGATTACAGCATTAACCTTGATGTATGGATGGCGCAGCGCGTTCATTCTCTCCGTTGTTATCTATTTTTTGATCGCACTTTCTGGCGAAATTACCTTCTTCCAACTGCCAGAGCACATACTCTTCTCTGCTTTAATTCCTATTGCCACAAGCTACTGCGTCTTCTTGCTAAGTTATCATTACCTTCCGCGCAATATCTTTGTGTTTATCTTTGTCGCGGGATTCTTAAATGGCGGCATTACCGGAAGTGTGCATTTGGTTATGAATGCTGGCTATTTATTGGCTATCACTGATTATGACTGGCAAACCATATTCGACAACTACCTCGTTTTTACCCCTCTACTCGCCTTTCCTGAAGGTCTGCTCAATGGAATGACTCTCGCCATGTTGAGCGTGTTTAAACCTGAATTACTAAGAGTCTTTTCCGACCGTGACTATATCTATAACCACTACCATAAATAGTGACAAAAATTCTCACGGATTCTTTGTATTTTTCATATTAAATATGTGTTGAGATCATGTTTCACCCCGCAAGGAACAGATAACCTAAGCACATTAAAAATGTATTAGATTATTTAGTGAGGCCACCATGGAAATGACAAACGCTCAACGTTTGATCCTATCAAATCAATATTACCTAATGTCGCAAATGAACCCAGAAAACGCGGCAAAATACCAACGCCTACAAACCATCGTAGAACGTGGCTATGAGCTTCAAATGAGCGAGTTAAACAAAGACTTTGGCTGCTTAGTAGAAGCGGAATGTCGTGAAGTTATCGATATCATGGAAATGTACCATGCGATGCAAGAGTCAAATAACATGCTCTCTGAAGGTGAGCAAAAAGATGTTGATCAACGCCGCCTAATCTTCCTTGGTTTTGATATCGCAGCAGAAGCTCAGCTAGTTAACTATGTCCGCTTCTTAACGGGTTCTGAAGGTCTTTACCCTCAATTCGACAAAGGTGAGCATCATTTTAACGCACAAATGCCAATGTTAGATAAATACCGTCGCATGCTGACGACATGGAAAAACTGTCCACGTCAGTACCATTTATGCGCCAACGAATTGAAGCAAATTTTCAACGCTTAAGAAGCCCTCAAATTTGAAAAAGGGGTGGCTTTGTTAGCCACCCCTTTTTAATTCAGTTCACTTAAAGAACGGCAGATTAGAAAACGTATGCAACACCAATGTTAGCTGCAGTGTGAACACCGCTTTCAATCAGTGGACTTGCTTCAATATCGCCTTCAAGGTTTGTGTAGCGGATACCGCCTGTAAGACGAATGCTAGGGGTTAAGTGCATATACGCTGACGCACCTAGAAAGAACTGACCATCCCAATCCGCGTCAAACTCCAAACTAGGATCACCTGCTCTTGCCGCTTCCTCTGCACTAACGCCATACAGGTGATTATTTAACCTTTCACTATTGTATGCATAACCCATCGATGGCGTGATCCCCCAACCATTTCTTCTGATTGGCAAGCGCCATGCTGCCTCTGCATAAATACCATTGTGAGTTCGCCCTAAGTCACTGCCCGCTGTCGCTTCAAACATCCCAACTAAGGTAATCAATTGATAACTAACGCCACCAAGAATTGTCGATTTACGCTCATCCATCTGCTGAATCGCGAAATTATCCGAATCTTCAGGCTTCAAAGTACGTGGATCGTAAACGGCACGAAAAACAATGTTTTGTGGCGACCCAACCGGGAATAAACGATAGCCCGCGCTAAAGCCTCTGAGGAAAAGATGCTCACCTTCATAGCCAATCACTGGAATCACAGTCTTGTTTGAAGGCGTATCTTTATATACCGCAGGAGAATAAGACGCAGCGACACCTAGTGACCACTGAGATATTTTCGCATTCACTAGTGGTGCTGTTAGTACAGAAGCCATCAGTACGCTTTTCAGAACAAAAGATTTCAACATAATTCCTATCGACATTATCAGTATTACAAATAGACGGCGCAATTATATGGAACAGCATTCCAAAATTCAATGGTCAATTTGTGTTCTTCTCGCATATCTAAACCTTTCCCAATGGATCCTTACTAGGATTAAGCAGTAACGTAAATGCAATAAATATCATGAAAAAATGAATCCAATCCTTTGGTTTAATTTGGCAAGCAAATACCAAATTCCCTGCGGTTAGCCAATTAGTGGTCGGATATGTAGTGTTTCGTCACACATTGCAATTAAACACATATTTTTTAAGCAGAATTCTAAAAACCAACTAGGCTTAAATAAGAAAGGATTAGCTTTTCTATGCGGGTTTATTGTCAGTTTGACAGGTTCAGAGGGGAATTCATTATGAGTATTTTCGACCATTTCCAAGCACGCTACGAAGCCTCAAAGGATGAGGAACTATCCCTACAGGACTTCCTTGGTTTATGTAAAGACGACAAAAGTGCATACGCCAATGCAGCAGAGCGATTACTGATGGCCATCGGTGAGCCAGAGGTCATTGATACTGCACAGGATCCACAACTAAGTCGTATTTTCTCCAATCGCGTGATTTCTCGTTACGACACATTCAAAGACTTCTATGGTATGGAAGATGCGATTGAACAGATCGTTTCGTACCTAAAACACGCCGCTCAAGGTTTAGAAGAACGTAAACAGATCCTTTACCTGTTAGGCCCTGTAGGTGGTGGTAAATCTTCTTTAGCTGAAAAACTCAAAGCACTTATGCAACAAGTACCAGTATACGTACTATCTGCTAACGGTGAGCGTAGCCCTGTCAACGATCACCCTTTCTGCCTATTTGATGTCAGTGAAGACGGTGACTTATTGAAGCAAGAGTACGGCATCGAAAAACGCTATTTACGCTCAATCATGTCACCTTGGGCTGCCAAGCGACTACACGAATTTGGTGGTGATATTTCTAAATTCAAAGTTGTTAAGGTTCGCCCTTCTATTCTTGACCAACTGGCGATCGCGAAAACAGAGCCTGGTGATGAAAACAACCAAGATATCTCGTCCTTGGTGGGTAAAGTCGACATTCGCCAATTAGAGCACTACTCACAAGACGACCCAGATGCCTACAGCTATTCTGGTGCGCTATGTCGAGCTAACCAAGGTTTGATGGAATTTGTTGAGATGTTTAAAGCACCGATCAAAGTGCTGCATCCACTACTTACCGCAACCCAAGAAGGCAACTATAACGGTACGGAAGGGCTATCCGCTCTACCATTTGACGGCATGATCCTCGCTCACTCCAATGAATCAGAATGGCAAACCTTCCGTAACAATAAGAACAATGAGGCATTCCTTGACCGTGTCTACATTGTTAAAGTGCCATATTGTCTCCGTGTAGCGGAAGAAGTGAAGATCTACCAGAAACTGCTTGATCACTCGGAGCTATCAAAAGCGCCGTGCTCACCAAGCACATTAGAACTACTCTCTCAGTTCAGTATTCTTTCTCGTCTGAAAGAGCCAGAAAATTCGTCGATCTTCTCTAAAATGCGTGTCTACGATGGCGAGACATTAAAAGATACCGATCCGAAAGCGAAAAGCTATCAAGAATACCGCGATTTTGCTGGTGTTGATGAAGGAATGTCCGGTCTGTCGACTCGTTTTGCGTTTAAGATCCTATCGCGGGTGTTTAACTTTGACCAAACCGAAGTCGCCGCTAACCCAGTGCACCTGTTCTATGTCATTGAGCAGCAAATCGAGCGCGAACAGTTCCCACAAGAAACCGCAGAGAAGTACCTAGAGTTCCTGAAAGGTTACCTAGTCCCTCGCTACGTAGAATTTATTGGTAAAGAAATTCAGACCGCTTACTTAGAGTCTTATTCTGAATACGGGCAAAACATCTTTGACCGCTACGTCACTTATGCTGACTTCTGGATTCAGGATCAAGAATATCGTGACCCTGAAACTGGCCAACTGTTTGATCGCTCTGCGCTCAACAATGAACTAGAAAAAATCGAAAAAACGGCGGGCATTAGCAACCCGAAAGACTTCCGTAACGAAATCGTTAACTTTGTACTCCGTGCACGAGCTAACAATAATGGCACCAACCCTGTGTGGACCAGTTACGAGAAACTCCGCACCGTGATTGAGAAGAAAATGTTCTCAAATACTGAAGAGTTGCTACCTGTTATCTCATTTAACACTAAAACCTCCTCTGAAGATCAGAAGAAGCATGACGATTTTGTCGCACGCATGATGGAAAAAGGCTATACAGAGAAACAAGTTCGCCTACTTTCGGAATGGTATCTACGCGTACGTAAATCGTCGTAATAGCAGTGTTTTAGCCCATGACTAACCTACCAGAGTTGAGTGCTCTGGTAGGAGACAGGATGCAAGAATGGCCTGCCCCTTCATGTGGGGCGTGTATGAGATAAGGGGTGACTCATGGCGCAATTTATTGACCGACGACTGAACGGCAAAAATAAGAGTGCTGTAAACCGCCAGCGCTTTTTACGCCGCCATAAAGATCAGATTAAAGAATCTGTTGCTGACGCGGTGAATCGCCGTTCAATAACCAATACTGAGACGGGCGAAGATGTCTCTATTCCTCATAAAGACATAAAAGAACCCGTGTTTCACCAAGGCAAAGGTGGGCTCAAAGAGCGTGTTCACCCGGGTAACGACCAATTTATCACTGGTGACAAAATTGAACGCCCTAAAGGTGGAGGCCAAGGCGGAGGTTCTGGTCAAGGTGATGCTAGCGCCGACGGTGAAGGCCAAGATGATTTCGTATTTCAGATCTCCAAAGATGAATACCTAGATATTCTATTCGAAGATTTAGAGCTGCCTAATCTAGAAAAGAATCAAATTAACAAGATCACCGAATGGAAAACGCACCGAGCCGGTTACCAAACTGCAGGTGTGCCAGCCAATATCGCCATCGTCAAATCACTACAGCAATCTTTAGCACGCCGTACAGCGATGACAGCGGGCAAAAAGCGCATGCTTCGTGAACTCGAAGAGGAGCTCGACCAAGTAAAAATGAGCGAACCTGCGCAAATGCTAGAAGAGAAACGCTTACATGACGAGATCAAAAGTTTACGCAGAAAAATAGATAGCGTGCCGTTCATCGATACCTTCGATTTACGCTTTAAAAACTATGAGCGCCGCCCTATCCCATCCAGCCAGGCTGTGATGTTCTGTTTAATGGATGTCTCTGGCTCAATGGACCAAGCAACGAAAGACATCGCCAAGCGTTTCTACGTCTTACTTTATCTATTCCTGACGCGAACCTATGAAAATGTCGAAGTGGTTTTCATACGCCACCACACTCAAGCAAAAGAGGTCGACGAGCACGAGTTTTTCTATTCACAAGAAACCGGGGGAACCATTGTTTCAAGTGCACTTAAGCTAATGAATGAGATCGTTGCTGATCGCTACCCTGTCGGTGAATGGAACATATACGCGGCACAAGCGTCAGATGGCGATAACTGGGCCGATGACTCTCCTCGCTGTCGAGAGCTATTAACCAAGCATCTACTGCCAAACTGTCAGTACTATTCGTACATAGAGATCACTCGTCGTTCTCACCAAACCTTATGGCATGAGTATGAAAAGCTAGAGGGTGGATTTCCCAACTTCGCGATGAAAAACATTCGCAGTGTTGAAGATATCTTCCCTGTATTCAGAGAGCTTTTCAAAAAGGAAACCGCTTAGGGGGCCGATATGACAACAAAAACCAAAAAGCCAACCAAATCCAAAGCACTACCTGACGGACCAGATTGGACATTCGATCTGCTAGAGCGCTACCACGTTGAAATCAAACGAGTCGCTGAACACTATAAATTGGACGCTTACCCCAACCAGATAGAAGTCATCACGTCTGAACAAATGATGGACGCCTATTCAAGTATTGGTATGCCGATTAACTACAACCACTGGTCATTTGGTAAGAAATTTATTCAAACTGAACAAGGCTACAAACACGGTCAGATGGGCCTAGCGTATGAGATTGTGATTAACTCTGACCCATGTATCGCTTACTTAATGGAAGAGAACACAGTCACTATGCAAGCATTGGTAATGGCACACGCTTGCTATGGTCACAACTCATTCTTTAAGGGCAATTACCTATTCCAAACATGGACAGACGCTAGTTCCATTATTGACTATCTATTGTTTGCCAAGAACTACATCGCTGAATGCGAACAAAAATATGGCGTCCAAGAAGTCGAAAACTTACTCGACTCTTGCCACGCTTTAATGAATTTTGGTGTCGACCGCTACAAGCGACCAGAGAAAATCTCAATTGCAGAAGAGAAATCGAGACAAGAAGAGCGTGAGGCTTACTTACAGTCACAGGTAAATGACCTATGGCGAACCGTTCCAAAATCTAAGGTTGAACCGGAAAATCAAAAGGTGCGCTTTCCATCCGAGCCACAAGAAAACATTCTCTATTTCATCGAAAAACATGCCCCATTACTGGAGTCATGGCAACGTGAAATCGTGCGTATCGTGCGTAAAATTAGCCAATACTTTTATCCGCAAAAACAGACTCAGGTGATGAACGAAGGTTGGGCGACTTACTGGCACTACACCATTCTTAACCACTTATATGACGAAGGGCTAGTCACCGACCGGTTTATTCTTGAGTTTCTACACAGCCACACAGGCGTCGTCGCACAACCTGCTTATAACAGCCCTTACTTCAGCGGTATTAACCCTTATGCATTGGGCTTTGCAATGTTCCGCGATATCAGACGTATTTGTGAGGAGCCTACCGATGAAGACAGAGAATGGTTCCCTGACCTCGCTGGCACTGACTGGTTAGAAGCGGTGCATTTTGCGATGAAAAACTTCAAAGATGAGAGCTTCATCAGCCAATACTTGTCACCGAAGTTGATGCGTGATTTTAAGCTGTTTTCCATCGTCGATGATGATCGAAAAAATTATATCGAAGTCAGTGCAATTCATGATGAGAGTGGCTATCGAGCGATTAGAGAAAAGTTAGCGGCGCAGTACAATTTAAGTAATTTAGAACCGAACATTCAGGTGTTCAACGTCGATGTCCGCGGCGATCGCTCGCTAACCCTGCAATATGTTCCTCATGATCGTATTCCTCTCGACGAAAGCTACGATGAAGTGTTGAAACACCTTTATCGTTTATGGGGTTTTGATGTCATTCTTGAGGAGGTCAAGGAGACCGGAAGACGGGAAATCTTAACCACTTGCCCAAAACGCGGCGATTATGACGCGAAGATTTAACCCGATAGCTAAACAAAAAAGGCCCTCAGAGGGCCTTTTTATTCATTTATCGCTTAGCGATGATACTACGAACGATCTCTAAGTCTTCCGGCGTATCAACACCAGCGGCTGGTGCCTGTTTCGCTACTTCGACATGGATCTTTTCACCATACCAAAGCACTCGCAACTGCTCTAAACACTCAATTTTCTCAAGCGCAGTCGGCTGCCAGTTAATGTAAGTATTAATAAAACCTGCACGATAAGCGTAGATACCAATATGACGCATTAATGGCTGCGCAATCTTTTTATCTTGCTGGGCGAAGTTGTCTCGATCCCAAGGGATAGTTGCACGGCTGAAATACATCGCATAGCCATCTTTATCGGTAAGTACTTTAACCGCATTTGGATTAAAGACTTCCGCTTCATCACTAATTTCTACCGCTAATGTCGCCATTGGTGCTTGGCTATTTGCCAAGTTTTCAGCGACTTGAGTAATGATTGAAGGTGGAATTAACGGCTCATCGCCTTGGACATTAACGATAATATGATCATCAGCAATAGCCATTTTCTCAACAACTTCAGCTAGTCGCTCGGTACCTGATTCGTGATCAGGTGAAGTCATACAAACTTGACCGCCAAACGCTTTAACGGCTTGTTCTACACGATTGTCATCCGTCGCGATGATAACTTGGTCAGCTCCTGCTTGAATGGCTTGCTCGTAAACCCATTGAATCATTGGTTTACCACCAATATCCGCAAGAGGTTTACCCGGCAGTCGAGTCGACTGGTAACGCGCAGGAATAACAACAGTGAATGACATTATCTACCCTCGTCCATGCTGATTTTGCGAGCTTCTGGCTCTAACAATACAGGGATACCTTCTTTGATCGGATAAGCTAAACGATCAAACTTACAAACTAGCTCTTGCTTGTCCTTATCAAAGGTTAGCTTTCCTTTACATACTGGACAGGCAACAATCTCAAGTAGACGGTGATCCATACTTTTCCTTAACCTCTTTAATCTTATCTAAAATACGCACTTCGTCAGTAGCACTAAACTCGGCATTCACCGGCAGATACCACCAATTCTCTTTGGCGTAATGTGCACATTTTACTGCGTCTTTTTCAGTCATAATTAGATGCTTACCTTGCGTGGCTAACGCTTCTAACTGTGACGGTTCAAAATCTTTATGGTCAGCAAAACCTTGAGCAACAACTGGAGTCGCACCAAGCTGAGTCAGAGTATTGAAGAATCGAGGTGGATGGCCAATACCAGCCATCGCAACCAAGCTCTCTTTCAGCTCTGTCACTGCCACTCGCTCACCAGTCAATAGATTCACTGCATGTGTGGGTACCAATGACATGCTGGCTTCGTTATCAAGCGCTTGACCACCGTTGGTGATCAGCAAGTCAACCTCTGAGAGACGTTCTACCGATTCTCTAAGTGGGCCCAATGGAATTAAGCACTCATTGCCAAATCGACGCTTGCCATCAATCACCACAATCTCAATATCTCGCTCCAATGCATAATGCTGGAGACCATCGTCGGTGATAATAATATCCACATCCTGCTTCAGCAGCGCCTTAACGGCATCACTGCGAACAGGTGAGACTGATACTGGAGCGCCAGTGCGCTTATAAATCAGTTTAGGCTCATCGCCGCAATGTTTTGGTGATGTATCAGCTTCGACCGTCAATGGGTAAGAAGGTGCTTTAGCACCGTAGCCTCGTGATACTACACCTGGTTTATAGCCGAGCTGTTGCAGTTTCTCGACCAACCAAATCACCACAGGCGTTTTACCATTGCCACCCGCGGTAATATTACCGACAACGATGACAGGGACAGGTGGGCGATATGACGCTTTCTTACCTGTTTGATATTGATGGCGACGGTTTCTACTCACCCAACCAAACAGAACACTCAGTGGCCATAATAGCGGCCACAGTAGGTATTTGATTGGGTGGTTTTCAAACCAAATTTTCTCAATCAAGGCTAAGCACCAAATTGAATTCGATGCAGCTGAGCATAGGCGCCATCTTGCTTGATTAGCTCCGCATGATTGCCACGCTCAACGATTTCACCGTCATCCACAACCAAAATTTCATCGGCATTTTCAATCGTCGATAAGCGGTGTGCGATAACCAGTACCGTCTTGTCTTTCTGCAACTCATCCAATGCGGCTTGGATCGCTTTCTCTGATTCAGTATCAAGAGCCGACGTTGCTTCATCTAGAATCAGCACAGGTGCATCACGCAATAGTGCACGCGCAATGGCGATACGTTGACGTTGACCACCAGATAGACTTGCGCCATTTTCACCAATCACGGTATCTAGCCCATCATCCATATTGTCAACAAAGTCCATTGCATGAGCTAAGCGCGCTGCATGTTCAATCTGTTCACGACTAAACTGCTCTGTCGCAGCATAAGCGATGTTGTTGGCAATGGTATCGTTAAATAAGTGGACGTTTTGCGAAACAAGTGCGAAATGCGTACGCAAGTTACCTAGTGTGTAATCTCTTACGTCAGCATCATCTAAACAAATTGAGCCGGAATCGACATCGTAGAAACGGGTAAACAGGTTTGCAATGGTACTCTTACCTGAGCCTGAACGGCCAACAAGAGCGACTGTTTTGCCTTGCGGAATATTAAAGCTGATCTCACTTAATGCAGGTTTTTCTTTGCCTTGGTAAGTGAACGTCACGTTCTTAACCGCGATCTCACCACGAACTTTATCAGCTTCAAGTTTGCCGTTGTCTTGCTCTGTTTCCAGATCCATCAGCGCAAACAGCGTTTGGCTCGCCGCCATACCACGTTGGAAGTCAGAAGTAACATTGGTTAGGGCTTTAAGCGGGCGCATCAAACCAAACATTGCCGAGAAAACAACCGTGAAAGTACCTGGAGTTAGCTCAGCGCGGATAGAGTCCACGCTCGCTAAAAATAGCACTGCCACTAGTGCAATCGAAGCAATCACCTGAATCACTGGGTTAGCGATAGCTTGAGCCGCGACTAACTTCATTGATTGCTGACGCATTTGATTGCTTACACTGTCAAAACGTTCACGTTCCACATTCTGACCGCCGTAGCTCAAGACGACTTTATGCCCTTTCAGCATTTGCTCCGCTGATGACGTCACATGGCCCATCGCTTCTTGCATATTCTTAGAGATTTTACGGAATCGCTTAGAAACAACACTGATACCCCAAGCTACTAGCGGAGCAATAACGAATAGTACAATAGATAACTGCCAGCTGTTCCAGAACATCAACACCAACAGGCCGATAATACTTGCACCTTCACGCACGATACTCACTAACGCACGACTTGTCGCGCCAGCCACTTGTTCAGAATCGTAAGTAATTCGAGAAAGAAGACCACCAGCAGACTCTTTATCAAAATAAGAGACTGGCATATGCATAAACTGGTTAAAGATAGCTCGTCTCATCTGCATAACAACGTTGCCAGATACCCAGCTTAAGCAGTAGGTTGAGACAAATCCGCTCAGTCCGCGGACAATCATCATACCGAAAATGATGATAGGAAGAACTCGAAGAAAGTTGGATTCAGCATTACCAAAACCTTCATCTAGAAGCGGCTTTAGTAGTGAAACCATGTAAGTGTCAGCAATCGCGTTAACAATCAGTGCAACAACTGCAACCGCCAGACCTGCTTTGTATAAACGGATATAAGTCCACAGGCGCTTGAACGTTTGCCAAGTCGTTTCGTCTTGATTCAATGACATAGAAGTGCTTATTTTTCTTTTACAATATTGCGGCTATTCTACTCCCTTACGCAGCATATGCCTATACCAACTCCCGCCTTTGATATCTCGTAGTCGCGCCACTTTGAAACTATCTGAATAAAACTTCACCGTTATTTGCCCTGAGCTGCCCGTATCGGCCCACTCCGCACCTTGATTTCGGTATCGCTCGACCACCTCTGGATTAGGTAAATCCCATCGACCACCTTTCGCGGTAGAGGCGATCGCCAGTGACGGGCTCACCCGTTCAACAAAATTCGCAATAGAAGAGGTTCTACTACCATGATGAGGAACAATGACAACGTCCGAATCAAGCTTGTCTTCATCGCGAATTAACATCCATTCAGCAATATTTTCTATATCTCCAGTGAGTAACACTTTATGTGGGGCAAGCTGATGGGTGACGCTCACGACACAAGAGTGCGGGTTATAAGCCCTAGTTACCTGCTTCATCGGCCATAGCACTTCTAGCGTAAGATCATACCAAGTAAAGCGTTGCCCTTTAACACACCCGACTCCACCTACATCGACTTGACTGGTGATGATAGATTCAGGCTGCCACCTATCGACCAACCACTGCCAGCCACCAGCATGATCGTTGTCCATATGACTGAGTAACAAATAGTCGACTTTGTTTGCTCCCGATTTAATTAAGTAAGGAGAAATGATTTGCTCAGCAATACTCGACGCTCCCCACGCAGCCCCTGTGTCATAGAGCATAACGCGCTTGTTTTGTCTTATCGCGACGGCTAATCCATGGCCAACATCAAATACGCTCATCTCCCATAGTGGTAGCTTCTGCCATCGAGTGTCACACACAACAAATACAACTAACAGCGCCGCGCTCCCATAACGGTTGAACACTTGGTAAACCACCAGCACGACAACCAATACACCTAACCATTTAACTTCAAAATATGACAGGTCAAGCCAGCCCCACTGCGCATAATCTATTGCCCATGTGACGGGAGTTAAACTTAAGTCCGCTATTGACCATAGCGCCTCTGTATTGATATTGAGATAGCTAACACTGAAAGCACAAAAGAGTAACGGGACAACAATCAAGGTAAACCAAGGCACAAATATCAGGTTATAAACAAAGGCACTGACACTCACGCCATAGAAAAGAAGAGCCGTTACTGGGAGCATAAGCAATACAATCAAGGCCTGAAGCTTAATTGCCTTCAGCCATGTCGGTTGTGATCTTTTCGTGATTGAGAGAAATAGAAAAACAACTCCGACTGCGGCCATCGATAACCATAAGCTGCTGCTCACCACCCAAAAAGGTTCGATGACGAGTAGCACTGAGAGGACCAATAGCCACTTGTACCGATAAGAGAGGTGACCAGAAAACTGTTGTACTAGGCATAAGACGATGCACATTAACATCGCGCGCTGCGTAGGAATCGAAAAACCTGCTAACCAGGCGTAGCCCATAGCAAATGCCAATCCACATAACATCGGAGCGTACGTCATCGTCCAGTGGGCTCTTAGAAACCCTCTTCCCAAGAACCACCCAATTCCAAATGCGATACCAATATGCAAACCAGAAATAGCGATTAAATGGCTGAGTCCGCTCTGTTGTAATTTTCTCCAGCGCTCGGCATCCAGTTCATCTCGTACACCGAACATTAAGGCGAGCAATAGATCGCGGTTTTCTAATTGGACGATGTGGCGGTTAAATTTATCTAGTGCCGCCCCTCTAACCGAGCCGTTACTGACTAGGTAAAAACTCTCACGGCTTTTGATGGTGCCATGACCCACTACAGATTGCGATAAAGCGTAGGTTTCAGCGTCAAAACCGACCCCATTGAGTAAACCTGTGATTGGTTTGAGTGATACTTTAGCCGTTACGGTATCACCTAGTTGAAATAATATCGGGGCTTTGAGCGTAATCTTAGGTTGTAGAAAAGTGCTCAAGGATTGGCCATTGATTGATCTAACTATAACTCTGCCTTGAAAGCCTCGGTTTATTGGTTTAAAAAGGCTGTCAACGTCAGCGATTATGGTAATATCCTGACCTGCTTTAAAAAGTTTTTCTGTTTGCTGTTGCAGCAAGTTGCCATGCATAAATATGACAATGCACGCGAATGCTGCTCCAACACAATATCTCACTTGCCTATACTTGATGGATACGGCTATCAAGATGCAAGGAATGATTAGATATTTCCAATCGGGCATGATTGGCCAATATGGGCTAGTGACGATCAACAACGAAAACGAAATCAGCGACCAATAATTTAAGTAGAGAGTCATATTTCCTTATGCCAAGAAAATTCATCCAACGCTTTATGCCTGACCACGAAGTGATTAAGCGTCAAAAGGCACTAAAGATTTTTGGCAACGTGCTTTATAACCCAAACTTGTGGTGCCTTAACCGACGCTCAGCAGCGGGTGCTTTCGCCGTAGGCCTATTCATGGCTTTTGTTCCACTGCCTAGCCAGATGATCATGTCCGCAGGGCTTGCAATTGCCTGTGGGGTTAACTTGCCGCTATCTGTTGCCCTAGTGTGGGTGAGTAACCCTGTGACCATGCCTGTCCTTTTCTATTTCGCCTACAAAGTGGGAGCTTGGGCAATGAATGTCCCGCCGCAGCATTTCCACTTTGAGCTATCTTGGGAATTTATCCTGCATCAGATGAGTGCTATTGGGCCTCCATTCCTATTGGGATGCTTAATCTGCGGCGTAGTATCGGCAATGCTTGGTTACTTTGGAATAAAAGCTCTGTGGCGTTATTCCGTTGTGCGTAGCTGGCAAAAACGTCAGATCAGAATAAGAGGCCTACTGAAGAAGTAAAATGGCGATGGTGTTGTCACAGCGAAACTAACGCATTGATGAAACAACACTGTAAGACAGAAATGAAAAAAGGACCTGCCGGTCCTTTTTTTGTATTTGTAAGCCCGTGTTATTTAGAACTTAACACCGCTGCTGGGTTGAGCTTACTCGCACGAGAAGCAGGGTACCAGGTTGCTAACAAGCTAAGCACAATGGCTGTGATTGACACCACCACGACATCTAATGGCTCAATTTGCGACGGTAAAAAATCGACAAAGTAGATATCACCGGATAGAAACTTATGACCTATAAGGTTTTCTAGTGCAGAAATCATCGGGGTCAAATTAAGCGCAACAAGCACACCAATGATACTGCCGGCAATACTACCGAAAGCACCAGAGAAGACGCCTTGCCAAACAAAGATACGCTTAACAAGACCATCGCTTGCCCCCATCGTACGCAGAATGGCGATCTCAGCTGCGCGATCTTTTACCGCCATCATAAGCGTAGAAACGATATTAAAGCTCGCAACACCAATTACCAGTACCATCACTAAATACATAATGGTTCGCACTAGCTGAATATCACGATAAAGGAAGCCATACTTCTGCTGCCAACTGCGCAAGTAGACATACACACTTAGGGTATTGCCTGCTTCCCTTACAATCTGTGTTGCTTCTAATACGTCCGTGACTTTAACTGCTACGCCACTTACGCCTTGCCCTAACTTGGCATAGTTCTGCGCATCAGCCAGAGGAATCAAGGCTAAGTTATGATCAATCTGCCCATTCAATGTTAATAAGCCCGCAACTTTTACTCGTACACGCTTAGGCGCTTGAACTTTTGTTGTCGCACCGCCAGTAGGAATCATCAGCGTCAGGTAATCGCCTTTTTTTACACCAAGCAAGTCAGCAACACCTTTACCTAAAATAGCTTGCTGATCACCTGGCTTAAAGGATGCCCATACACTTGGGTCAATAAAGTCACTTAAACTCGATACACGCCCTTCTTGATCAGGGTCGATGCCTCGAACTTCAATCGCTTTAAGTTGCGCGCCTTTTTCAGCCAAAGCCGTGAGCTTAACGTATGGGGCAGCCGCTTCGATCTTAGGGTGTTTTTCCGCTTGTGTGACAACCTGTTGCCATTCAACAAGTGGCCCTCTCACACCTTCGAACTCACCATGGGAGATGACCGACAATACTCGATTATTCAGTTCGCGCTCGAAACCATTCATTGCTGATAAGCCAATAATGATCACCGCGACACCTACAGCAATACCAATGGTTGATGACATCGAAATAAACGACACCATTTTGTTGCGCTGTTTGCCACGGCTAAAGCGGCGAGCAATAAAGTGAGATAGTGAAGAGAACACTTATGCCCCCTCAATATTCAGCAGTAAGCCATCTTGCATGTGCAGTTGGCGATCCATTTTCGCTGCCAACTCACCATCATGCGTTACGACAAGAAAGGCAGTTTGCGATTCTTGGTTTAATTCACGCATCAGGTCATAAATCGCCAATGCTGTCTTATGGTCCAAATTACCTGTCGGCTCATCGGCCAGTACCAGTGCCGGGTTATTCACTAACGCACGCGCGATCGCCACACGTTGACGTTCACCACCAGACAACTCTGATGGACGGTGGTCCAAACGATGAGTCAGCCCGACTTTATCAAGCAGTGCCTTTGCAGCCTGTTTCGCCGCCGCGACTTTGGTGCCACCAATCAGAAGCGGCATCGCCACGTTTTCAACTGCACTAAAGTCAGATAACAAATGGTGGAACTGATAAACGAAGCCTAAATGCTGATTGCGTAATTTGGCTTGCTTGTTTGAACTCAATTTAGATAAGTCTTGATCGAGAAACGTCACATGCCCTTCTGTCGCTTCATCGAGCGCCCCAAGAATATGCAATAAAGTACTTTTACCTGAGCCAGAGCTACCAATAATTGAGGCCAGCTCAGCACGCTGAAGTCCAAAACTCACACCCTTTAATACTTGAGTATCAAACGCACCCTCTCGATACGTTTTACAAACGTTATAACACTGTAGAAGGTTACTCATATCTCAAAGCCTCGGCTGGTTTTACAGAAGATGCGCGGTAAGACGGGAGTAGCGTTGCAATCAGGCTCAGCGCAATCGCCATAACCACAACAATCGTAATTTGAATTGGGTTAATCAACACGGGCAGTTCTCCACCCACAGAAAACAGCGCGACACCAGCTGCTTCTAAAATGGCATTTAAGTTACTTGCTAGAGCTACGCCAAGGGCCCCACCAATAAAAGCACCGATCACTCCGCTGCTGGCACCTTGCACCATAAAAATAGCCAGCACTTGTCTGTCACTCATACCCTGCGTTTTCAAGATAGCGACTTCCGACTGTTTTTCCATCACCACCATAATCAGTGCCGAGATGATGTTGAAAGCCGCAACGCCAATGATCAGACCAAGCATAAGGCCCATCATGTTCTTTTCCATTCGCACAGCTTGAAACAGCTCGCCGCGTTGGTCGCGCCAATCTTGCCACTTCCAACCCTGAGGTAAAGGTTGTTCACTTAAATCAGCCACCACAAATGGGTCATTAAAGAACAAGCGCCAACCTGTCATGGTGTCTGGCTTCAATCGCATCAGTTTTCCAGCGTCTTGAATGTGCGTCAGCATTAACTGTCCATCGACATCCGAACCGGTATTGTAGATGCCTGCAACGGTAAATAATCGCTGACTTGGTATACGACCAAGAGGGGTAAACTGACTCGCACTGGTCACCATTAGACGGACTTTATCTCCAATAGAGACATCCAAAGAACGCGCCAAGGTGTGACCAATGAAAATCTGGTACTTGCCCGCTTGTAGATTCTCTAACCTACCAGCAATGAGGTGCTGTTCAATAGGATCATGTTCTGACGGTTTAATGCCAATTAGTAACCCTGCACTTAATTGACTTGCGCTTTGTAATACCGCTTCGCTTTGAACTATCGGTTCAGGGTGCGCTGCATCAGACAGTTGGCGAATAAACTCTGGGGCTTGTTCTAAGCGCTCTGTCTTGCCATCGATTTGAGACACAATCGCTTGTGGCAGAACACCCAAGATTCGGCCTTTAAGCTGAGCTTCAAAGCCATTCATGACGGACAAAACAGTAACTAAAGACATCACACCGATCGTGATACCCGCTGTCGACATATAAGAGACAAAACGACTAAACCTATCACCGGATCGCCCTCGCAAGTAGCGCAACCCAATAAAGGTAGAGACTGGATGAAACATAGTAGAAACCAAAGTTAGAGTCTTAAGACCTAATTAATGAGGTTACTCTACCGATTAAATCGCCTTGGGTGTAGTGTTTAATTGCCAATTAGTCGTTAAATTATGTAATAAACAAAGGGATACCTTGATTCCTTGTCAGGTATAACGATAATCAAAACTATATAAAGAAGGAATCGAGCATGTCAGACCAAGAATTTTTCACCGTGAACCACACGATGACGGTGAATGTTGAGCCATTAGCGGAAGGTGAACACTTTCCAAGCTACGACAATTTTGAAGGTGAAATCCCTGCGCCGTTCATCGTCGCAAGTGAATTTAGCCACTTAGACATGCTTAATGATAGTGCGCGCGCCGAGCTGAAAAACAACGATTTCAAGCACGTAATTCAACTGCTTGATACGCAAAACTCTAAGCTCAACCTACTGCTAACATTTATGCTTTCGCAGCAAGATGATCCATCACTGCGCCACCAGACTCATTCGTTTGGTGCAAGCCAATTCAGTTACTACAGCCAGCACGCTATCGCTATCGATATTGAGACAAAAGTTCGAGTTAAACTGTTTTTGGAGCACCCTGCGGCGGCAATTTATTGCTACGGGCACATTGCCCACATCGAAGACCAAAGCGATAAAAAGCTAATTACGGTTAAATACGATTTACTCAGAGATCTCGACCAAGACCTACTTATCAAAGCCGCTCTTTTCCAGCAACAAAAGTTATTACGTCAGCGTTCGCTTAACCGCGAGAAATAATCAAATACTATGCCTAACACATCTTTATTTAATCTCGCCGGTGCCCAAGGTGCTGGAGACAAGAAACAGATCGGAAACCTGCATGGGTCCAGCTTAGCTATCGCTATTTCAGAGCTTGCTGCAAACCATGGTGCACACACTCTACTCGCAGTTCCCGACCCTCAAACAGCCTTAAAGCTATTACAGGAAATCGAACAGTTTACCACTCAAGAAGTGTCACTGTTTCCTGATTGGGAAACGCTGCCTTACGACAGTTTTTCTCCACACCAAGAGATTATCTCTGACCGTATTTCACGCCTGTATCAACTGCCAACGCAAACCAGTGGCATTACTATCGTTCCAGTGGGCACGCTACTTCAGCGTCAATCCCCGCGTGACTACTTAATGCAGCATACGCTGATGGTTAAAGTGGGCGACCTTTTCTCACTTGAGAAGCTGCGCATTCAACTTGAAAAGTCAGGCTATCGTCATGTTGATCAAGTATTTGGTCCCGGTGAGTATGCAAGCCGCGGCTCGATTCTTGATTTGTTCCCAATGGGCTCGAAAGACCCATTCCGTATTGATTTCTTCGATGACGAGATTGATACCATCCGCACGTTTGACCCTGAGAATCAGCGCTCTATTGAGGACACGAAAGAAATTCGACTGCTTCCTGCACACGAATTCCCGACGTCAGAAAGTGCTATTGAAGACTTCCGCATCCGTTGGCGTCAGCGCTTCGAAGCACGTAGAGAGCCAGAATCAGTATACATGCAAGTATCTAAAGGCACATGGCCAGCGGGTATTGAATACTGGCAGCCGCTGTTTTTTGAACAAACAGAAACCTTATTTGATTACATTCCTGAAGACAGCCAGTTGCTGACGGTTGGGAATATCGAAGAGTCTATCGATACCTTCTTAACGGACGTCGACTACCGCTACGACCAGCGTAAGGTCGATCCTTTACGTCCGCTGTTACCGCCAGAAGAGCTATGGCTAAAGAAAGATCAACTATTCAGCTACTTTAAACACCTACCTCAGGTGCAGTTGTTTGTTGAACCAGTAACAGAAAAGCAAGGTCGCAGTAACCCTGACTTATCGCCGCTACCTGATTTGGCCGTCCAGCATCAAAACAAAGAGCCGATGGCGGCACTGCGCCAATTCAGTGAATCATTCTCTGGCAAAATTGTCTTTTCCGTAGAATCTGAGGGACGCCGTGAAGCGCTTCTTGAACTACTGCAAAGAATCAAATTACGCCCAGAAGAATTTGGCTGTTTGGATCAAGCCTTAAATAGCGCCAATAAGTTTAGTCTCGTGCTTGGCGCAGCAGAACATGGTTTTATCTTTGGCAGCGATCAAGTCGCCTTTATCTGTGAAAGCGATATCCTTGGTGACCGCGTCATCCAGCGCAGACGAAAAGATCGCAAAGCAACCAATAGCGATGCCGTTATTCGCAACCTTGCCGAACTTCAGCCAGGTCAGCCTGTGGTGCATATCGACCACGGCATTGGTCGCTATACTGGTCTGCAAACGCTAGAAGCAGGCGGCATGATCACAGAATACGTGACGCTTGAGTATCAAAATGAAGCCAAACTGTATGTACCTGTTGCCTCTTTAAACCTTATCAGCCGTTACTCTGGCGGCGCTGAAGATGGCGCTCCGATCCATAAACTTGGCGGTGAAGCTTGGGCTAAAGCGCGCCGTAAAGCTGCGGAAAAAGTGCGAGATGTCGCGGCAGAGCTGCTTGACGTGTATGCCAAGAGAGAGCTCAAGCCCGGTTACAAATTCGAGTTGGATCGTGGCCAATACGCGACGTTCAAAGCGGGCTTCCCATTCGAAGAAACTGATGATCAATCGATGGCGATCAACGCTGTTATGTCGGATATGTGCCAAGCGAAAGCAATGGATCGTCTGGTATGTGGTGATGTGGGCTTTGGTAAAACCGAAGTGGCAATGCGCGCTGCGTTTGTTGCCACCGACAACGGTAAGCAAGTGGCTGTGTTAGTACCGACAACCCTGCTGGCCCAACAACACTTTGAAAACTTCCGTGATAGATTCGCTAACTTACCTATCCGAGTCGAAGTACTGTCACGCTTTAAAACCGCCAAAGAACAAAAGCAAGTCTTACAAGATATCGAAGAAGGTAAAGTCGATTTAGTCGTTGGTACCCACAAGCTACTGTCGAATGACATCAAGTTCAAAGATTTGGGTCTACTGATTGTCGATGAAGAACACCGCTTCGGAGTTCGTCAAAAAGAGAAGATGAAAGCCATGCGCGCCGACGTCGATATCTTAACTTTAACCGCAACGCCTATTCCTAGAACCTTGAATATGGCGATGAGTGGTATGCGAGACTTATCGATTATCGCAACGCCACCAGCAAGACGCTTAGCCATTAAGACTTTTGTTCGCCAGAGTGATGACGCTGTAGTTCGCGAAGCGGTATTGCGTGAAATCATGCGTGGTGGTCAGGTCTACTTCCTGCACAACCAAGTTGAGACCATCGAAAAAGTCGCGGCGGATCTGGAAAAGCTCGTGCCTGAAGCCCGCGTTACCGTCGCCCATGGTCAAATGCGTGAGCGTGAGCTTGAACGCATCATGAACGATTTCTACCACCAGCGATTTAATCTATTGGTTTGTACCACTATTATCGAAACGGGTATCGACGTTCCAACCGCTAACACCATCATCATGGATCGCGCGGATAACTTAGGCTTGGCGCAGTTGCACCAACTTCGTGGCCGCGTGGGTCGTTCACACCACCAAGCATACGCTTACTTGATGACACCGCATCCAAAGGCTATGACTAAAGATGCGATTAAACGTCTCGATGCAATCGCCTCATTAGAGGACTTAGGCGCGGGCTTTACCTTGGCAACCCATGATTTAGAGATTCGTGGTGCAGGTGAATTGTTGGGTGACGAGCAAAGTGGTCAGATTCAATCGGTCGGCTTTACTCTATATATGGAAATGTTAGAGCAAGCAGTAGAAGCACTGAAAGAAGGTAAAGAGCCTTCACTGGATGAGCTACTGCGTGACCAAACCGAAGTCGAGATGCGCCTACCTGCTCTATTACCTGATGACTATATCCCAGATATCAATACGCGCTTATCTATGTATAAACAGATTGCTAGCGTCAGCAGTGAACAAGAGCTGGGTGAGCTGAAGATTGAGCTGATTGACCGATTCGGCTTGTTACCTGACGCTACGAAGAATTTGCTTTCCGTCGCTCAGTTAAAATTAGAAGCCGCTGCACTGAAAGTGAAAAAGATTGAAGCGCATGACAAGGGTGGCTTTATCGAATTCTATCCAGATGCTGACATTAACCCTATGTATTTGGTTAAACTATTGCAATCTCAGCCACAAAAATTCGCAATGGATGGACCAACTAAGTTCAAGTTTACGATACCATTGGTTGATAGACGCAAACGCATACAATTTGTTAATGACATACTGGGCGAGTTCCAGCAAAATCTATTACCAAAAGCCTGATTGTTCAAAATATTTAATTTGAGGCACCAAGTGCCTCTTGATGGAGTTGTAATGAAAAAACTGATCCCGCTGTTGCTAATGTTAGTTGCCATGCCCTCTATGGCGCAGCGCCAATTCGATATCGAAGTGATCATTTTTAAGCGTGCCGTCGACGCAGAGAAAACAGCTGAGTCATGGCCAAATGACTTACCTAAAATCGATCTTGAACGAGCTGGCTCTTTTTCGGACACCAATTACCGTTCGAAGAAGGGAGTCCAAATGCTGCCTTACTCTGCGTATAAGCTAAATGGTGAGGTTGAAAAGCTAAGACGTCATGCTGGCTTTCAAGTTTTAATGCACAAAGCTTGGCGTCAAGGCGATCAAGGCCGCTTTAGTGCACCAACGTTTCATATCCAAGCAGGCAAAGATTTTTCAAACAAATTTAATCAAGACGGCTCAATGATTGGCAGCAACAGCGGTACTCAAGCACTAGAAGGGATTCAAGAAGAGTCGATTCCTAAGGCGCTTTACCAGCTAGATGGTAAATTGCAGATCTACGTTGAGCATTATTTGTATGCAGACGTTGAGCTAGACCTTAAAGCACCGAGCGTTCGTGAGGTAATTATCGAGGAAAACAAACCGGAAGTACTTGATCAAGAACTCAGCGGCGACGACCAAGTGGTACAAGTCGGCTTAATGGAAGATGTCACACCAACTGTGCGTGCAGAAGAGTTCCTAAAAAGCTACCGCCTAGACCAAAAGCGTCGTATGCGCAGTACAGAAACTCACTACTTAGATCACCCACTTCTTGGCATGATCATTCAAGTACGCCGAGTTAATCAATAAAGGCCTGAGCCCTCATTTGAGGGCTCTCTTTTTATGACGCCTAACTATCAAATCATCACAAAAGATCTTAACTTACGCTTAATTGATAGCGAAGAGGCAGAGGTCTTACGCGATTGCGTGTGCAACTCACCTAGCCTCCACCAATGGATTGATTGGTGCCAACCTGACTTCTCAACCGACGATGCGGAACGGTTCATCCTTGCTACCCGACTTAATTGGGTTAAAGCGCAAGCGTACGGTTTTGGCGTGTTTTGCCGTCATTCAGGTCAATTGCTCGGAATGGTTGCGATTAATGAGATATACCACACCTTCAACATGGCAAGTATTGGCTACTGGATAGGTGATGCCTTCCAAGGACAGGGACACGGCAGTAAAGCCGTTAACGCCTTAGTTGAGTTTTGCTTTGACGTGCTAAAACTTACCCGCATCGAGATTGTCTGCGATCCCAATAATCAGGCGAGCCAGAAATTGATTGAACGATGTGGAGGAAAGTTTGAATCACGCGCGGAAAACCGCTTTCTCTACAATGGTAAACCCAAAACAGGCTTGGTTTACTCCATCATTCCTAAATGAAAAGAGCCACAATAAAAAAGAGCGCCTTAGCGCTCTTTTTTGTCTTCGATTCAAACCAGTATTAGTGCAACTTTAGGTTAGGACGAAGTACACGGTTGATGCGTCCCATCAGGATAATCAAACCCGTTTTGAACATACCATGCAAAGCCATCTGGTGTAGGCGGTACAGCGAGATATACACCACGCGTGCGATACGACCTTCAACCATCATTGACCCCTTAGTTAGGTTACCCATTAGGCTACCTACCGTAGAGAAACGGCTTAGAGAGACCAATGAACCCTTATCCTTGTAGACATAAGGTTTCATGTCACGACCGTTTAGCTTAGCAACGATATTCGAAAATGCGCAGCTAGACATCTGGTGTGCCGCTTGAGCGCGTGGTGGTACGAATGAGCCGTCTGCTTGAGTACACTGAGCCAAATCACCAATCACGAAAATATCGTCATCACGAGTGGTTTGCAGCGTATCTTTCACGACCAACTGGTTAATGCGGTTAGTCTCAAGGCCGGCAATATCTTTAATAAAGTCTGGAGCCTTGATGCCCGCTGCCCACACCATTATTTGTGCAGGGATCTTCTCACCATCTTTAGTCACCAAGCCATCTTTATCCGCCTGTGTCACCATAGTGGCTGTGCGAACATTAACGCCAAGCTTAGTTAGCTCTTGGTGCGCTGCACCAGAAATACGTGGTGGCAGTGCTGGAAGAATACGTTCACCCGCTTCAACAAGGTTTACGTTTAGTTTGCTTGAATCAAGATCGCCAAAGCCATAGGTACGCAGCTCTTTCACCGCATTGTGCAGTTCAGCGGAAAGCTCTACACCAGTCGCACCAGCACCCACAATAGCGATATCTACTGTACCATTACCATTTTTAGCGTGCAGTTTAAGGAACTGATTGTTCATTTCAGTGCGGAAGCGATGAGCCTGCTCAGGGCTATCTAGGAAGATACAGTTCTCGCGAACACCTGGAGTATTAAAGTCATTTGACGTGGAACCGATAGACATCACCAAAATGTCGTAATCGAGTTCACGACTAGGCATGAGCAGCTCGCCATGTTCATCTTTCAGTTCACGCAGCTTAATCACTTTGCGCTCACGGTCGATGTCTTCAAGGCTACCCATTTGGAAGTCGAAGTGGTGGTTTTTAGCATGAGCGCGGTAGCTTAAAGCATCCACACCTTCATCAAGTGAACCTGTTGCTACTTCGTGCAAAAGTGGCTTCCAAAGGTGACTCGCCTTGCGGTCAACCAAAGTCACCTTTGCACGACCTTTACGGCCCAAAGTACGGCCAAGTTTAGTCACAAGCTCAAGGCCGCCTGCGCCGCCGCCTACTACGATAATTCGTGTCACAGCTACATTCCTCAAAAAAGTTAATAAATGTGTTTCGACATGGTCTAAACCACATCGATAAAATTTGGTTCTTTTTTATTCAGTCAGCTTCTATCTATAGAGAGCACACACTGGTAGAGGTGTTGTTCGAAATACGACACGCTTATTGGATAATAAAGCCTTATGGCTAAGCACTAATCTGCAACAAGATCAGTTAATAATGGGTAAGCTTTTCACTCACTCTCAATTTTTTTTGATATTTATCAAAAAATTTATAGTGAACTCATTATATAGGGCAAAATGCGCTTCGCAACTAAAGAATGCGCCAATCTCATTTAAAGTTGTAAGGATTTTGACTGGATTGAACAATAAAAAAGCGACGTTAATAAATAACGTCGCTTTCACTATTCTATTCGGAGATAACACCCACTACGCGTTTTTGAATGCCTTCATTGTCTGAAGATGTTGGGAGATTTTTTTAAACTTGTGAGTCTGGGTCTCATCCCAAATGATGTCGTAGTAATCTTCTAATTCAGCGGCTGTTTTGCTGTTATCGTGAATCTCATCGTCTTTGGAAAGGATCACTAAACAGCGGCCTTTATTTTTGATGCGGAACTCAGAAACACATTTGGTCGCGATATCTTCGTACTCTTCTGGACGGTCAATACGACCTTCCATATTACGCGCTGGGTGCAAGTTAGGGTTGAAGACAACCTGCTTAATACCGCATAAAAAACCAATTCTTTCGGACCAGTAACCGCCAAGCCCTACCCCACAGATGATCGGCGCTTTGTCGTCTGATTGCTCAATCACTTTATGCACTTCTTTAAGTAGGTGCTGCATATCGTGCTTAGGATGAAGTGTGCTGTAGTTGATAAAACGCACATCATCATCAATAAACTGCAGTTGAAGCACTTTTTCGTGATTGCCTGGGCTGGTTGAATCAAAACCGTGTAAATAAATAATCATCGTATAATCCCCCGATCCTTGTGAGCTTAATCTACCACGAAAAATAAGGTTTAAAAGCAACGGACTAGAGATAACCTCTACCGATGCATCAAACAGTGATCTTAGCTACAAAATGCTTGTTGAAGCTTTTCGGCTTGGGTTAAATATTGTTCATCTCCCCATAGCTGATAGGCCAGTAAGTACCATAACATCGCCATCATGGTCGCTCTTGGTTTCCAAGCCAGCACACCCTCGACCCAATCATCAACGCCTTCAATACCACGTAATTGACAGTATCGATATACGGATTCCAAAGGTTTCTCATCCATCACATCGATGCTAAGAGTGAGATCTAGGCGTGGGTCAGCCAATGCAGCGTATTCCCAATCGATGACTTTGTTGCCCTGCTCAGTCTTCACCATGTTATAGCCTGCTAAGTCAAAGTGGCATAGAGATAAACCCACGTCGGCCAAATTAGGAGCGGTACGCCAACGATTATAGATTTCTGCGTATTCAGCCACTTTGAGTTCATCAGATAATAACATCCAATAATGATCCACTCGGGCCGTATAGTTAAATGGCGCAAGAGGAAGACGCTGAGTATCTAAATCATGAATTCTAATCATGGTGTTAAGTAACGAATCAAAACTCAAACTATCCGTCAGGGGTGTTCCTTCTATCCAGTCGACAAGTAGACCTTGGTCATTAATATGAATAGCTGTGGGAGCGAGATGACTTGGCTCAATAGCCGAAAGGATTTGATATTCTTGAAAGCGTGAAATGGAAAACGCTTTGGTGATGTGCGTTGCTGGGCGCCACACATAAGACTTATTGTCTGTCGTGACGATTTTCCAGCAACGATTTGTGAGCCCTCCGGTCAGCGTCTGTGCATAATCCGGAGGAATAGAGAAAAAGTGGTCTAACGACAATAACGAACGATCAAGATGACAAGCTTCGTTCCAAGACATCCTCGCCATAACTCACTCCTTCTCTAACTCATTATAGGCCTAAGAAGCTCTTAGACTCTTGCTTGCGAATTTCAGTCTCGTCCGCCCACTCAATAAGACCTGTTTCTAGATCCATTAAGCGCATTGTCATCTTGTAGTAAACGTCTTTGTCACTACCTGCGTTCTTGGCAATGCTTGATAGGTTGCCGTAAAGCATGTACTGCGCACCAACCATCTTACCAAACTGAATTGCTGTGCTCTGATTTACAAGCTCGTCATTGTTTTGGAAGTTCAGTTGTTCACGAACAGACTCGACACGGTCCATATCTACAAAACGGAACTTACCAGAGTTCAGCATTTTAGTGCTGATACTGTCGGTAATAGATTCAGTATCAATGTGCTCACTGGTCTTGTTCTTGATTCGTTCTACAAACACAATTGGACGAGAATCGCGCGTGATGGCCGCTACAGAGCCAGACATCATCATGCTATCAACCATTTCACCGGCAATTTTTTGCAAGTCTGTTGAACCAAAGTCGATTGTCGTTGTTTCAACGGCTTGAGCGTCCCCGTAGCTCACTTGGTTTGAACAACCACCCAATACAACCGCTAAACCAAGTAATGCAATTACACTTTTTTTCATTGTCGGTTCCTTAAAATTATCCTTTGTTACTACTTAATTAGTTATCTAGCTGACGAATCTGAACACGGAACTGAGTTCCATTTGGATTGATCGACACTTCTGAAATTGAGATTTCTTCGGTACCTCGAACAATCGCTTGTCTCCATGGACTTAGCTTGTTGTTCACTTCTAAGCCTTGGTCGTCATACCAATAGAAACGATATTGTACGTGCTGATCACCCGTATATTGGCTCACAAGTCTTACTACACCACGCGCTCTGCCATCAACTTCAGTCGTAGAAATGTCGTCGATCTTCAAACGCCCGGCTAATACGTTGTCACCAAAAATGACCGTTTGAGATGCGCCATCAATACGTAGCCCTGCGGTATTGTCTGCACAGCCAACGATGGCCAATACTGTCACTAATGAAATAAGCCATTTTTTCATCGTATGTTTCCTAACTGTTTATGCCAAATCGTGGCATTGTTTCCTTGCCGTGAGAGCCAAACTAACACTGTTCGCCCGGCCTCCACGTTAAATGTATATGGTTGTCCGTTGAGCAATATGCTCTGCTCACCCGGTTTAACAACCTCGCTCGAACTGTAAATCTCGCTTGGGAGCGTCAGCCAACTGCGTGTATCCGGTTGTTCGGTCAATGTATTCCAAACGTTGAAAAGCAAATTGCCGACATCATCGCCCTGCGCAGCTTCTTTTCTCAATCGGTCTTTAGCCCAGACTCTTAAGCCTTGTCTAATGATGATGTTAGGCATTCGCTCAGAGAGATCTTGTTTCGCCATTAAATTCACATCACTCAACATATCCGCAGAAAGCGATTGGCTATTAAGAGACAATGCGCCAAAACTCTGCTCACGCTTTTCTGGATAGTAGGGTAACGAAATACTGTACCAAGCCCCATTTCCTCTACTGTCATATAGAGGTAAAGCTTGTTTCCACCCTTGCATCGCTTCAACAACACCACGCTCATCGATCACAATAACGCGGCTTTTGCCTTGCGTAAGATAGCTGGCTTTGCCGTAACGTTTTTCCAGTTTTGCTAGGTCTTCTCGCATACCTAAACGCTTAGCAACACGCTTAGTGCCTTCGATAACTTGTTGGTTATCAGGCATGACCGCTAACGCGCGTCGATAATCCACATAAGCACTGTTTAAATCCCTATCCGCTTCATATAGCAACGCCGACAAATAGAGTAAGTAACCATTTTGAACGGCCTGCAATTTTTGACCCGCATCTGGATAGTTCGACAAGATGCTACCTAAATTTGGCGTCAGACCCTGCTGCTCCATTTGGTTTTGAGCGGACTCTAGCTCTTTCTCTCTATCTTTACGTGCTTGTTCTTGAACTTGGTTTGCTCTACGCATCTCAATTAACGCGCCTTCAAGATCGTTGTCTTTAAGGTAATTAAGCCCTAGGTAAAGATGCAAGAAGCCCAGTTCATAATCAGCAGGGTGATAGTTTTTTAAATTGTCATTAACGGCTAAAGCACCCACGCTCATCGCACTTTCAGAAAGCGAGACCGTTGCTTGGTCTTGCTGAATTCGCACAGCTCGGTCACTATCGTCAAACGCAGATTTACTCTCAGCGTATTGCTGATTGAGTAAATAGACTCGACCTTTTTCAAAGTTATCTAGAATATCTCCCGCAACTTGTTCAGGTAGTAATGTCTCTGCTTGTTGATAATCTCCGCTTCTCACCTTTTGATGCAGCTCGTTATTTTGTGCGCTGTAGTGGCTAAACAGATTGCCTGCAGATAAGTTGGCGCATGCAGAAAGCACGAATGAACTGCCGATGACGAATGCCAGTCGAATGTGTTTATGCACTTGGTATTCCATAGTTGTCAGTAAGAGCGCAGTTAGACTCGCTACGCTCTAAATTTATCCTTGCTTAAGACAACACGAGAGCGAATTTGTTCGATATGTCTTAGCTAAGAGCTAGCTCATTAACATTGGACCTAATGGACGGCCGCCAACAAGGTGCATATGAATATGGTAAACCTCTTGGCCACCGTGAGAGTTACAGTTCACGATCAGACGGTAGCCATCTTCGTCGATACCCTCTTCTTTCGCTAGCTTTCGTGCGACCGTAAACATGCGTCCCATAACTAGCTCGTCTTCTTCTTCGATCTCATTAACCGTCGGGATAAGCTTATTTGGGATGATCAAAATGTGACTTGGCGCGCGTGGGTTGATATCTCGAAATGCAGTAACTAGGTCATCTTGATAAACAACATCTGCCGGAATTTCTTTACGAATGATTTTACTGAAAATGGTTTCTTCAGCCATGAAGCGCTCCATCGATACGGTTTTATTAGTTGAATTGATTCGAGTATGCGCCAAGCTTCGCAAAATCACAATAAAAAACAGTGTTCGTTTAATTTAAACAGCATACGGTCATAGGCGGTTAGCTAAATATGTATTGTGCGTCATAAAATGCGTGTCTCGTTGTCAATACAATGGGCATCTTTTTGTTAATTTTCTAAGAAATGATAAATATAAGGGAGAGATCCATGAAGGGCTCAGTGATTAAGCGTATGTACGCTGGCTTTGCATTGATCATAATAATGTTCGTCATCACTACGTTGATGATGATGCGAGGAATGCAGCAGATACACCAAAACTTCGAAGGTGTATCTAACACTTCACTACCACTGGTTTCACAATCTAACCAAACGAGTGTAGCGCTACTTTCTGCCGATAAACTATTTAAAGACTTTTTGACTACACAAAGCTTCGAACGCATGGACCAACTGTCTGGCCAATTTGAAGAAGTTAAACAAGCCTATAATCAACAGCTATTAAAGTTAGAGCAAGTCAGTACAAGTCAACCTGAGCTAGCCGAGTCGATTGTTCAGCTTAAAGAGATGGAAGTAAATTACTTCACTGAAGCAACGCAAGCGATGGACAACTACCGCGCGATGTTTGTCGCACAGGCTCAAGTGCAAAAATCCACTCGTCAATTCCAGCGACTGCACTCTGAATTGAGCTTAGGCATGAAAGAGTATGTCGATGATCAAAGCAGCATTTCTGTGAAAGTAATGGCAAAAAGCTATTTCATTAAGCTAAAAGATGCTGAAATGATCACCTCTGATGCACTAGCAAGCAGTGACACTGAGTTCGTCGCTAAAGCTGTGGCCAAAAACAAGAAAGCGGTGACTCACCTCAACTATGCTTACCGCGGCTTAACCAGCCAGATGCCTGAGATCAAAAAGGCGTTCGATGAATCAGTTCAACAGTTTACGATAGACGTTGGTAAAAAAGGCGGCGTGCTAGACCAACATAGCGCCTACCTACAAGCAAAAGACGCACTCTATGCCAATATCGCGAACCTAACCCAGCAAGTTGACGCGACCAGCGAACTGCTCGCGTCATTCAGTGCTTTTGCTCAGCAAGGTCTCAACGCCTCGCTAAGCGAAGCCGGCGAAGTGTACGAGCAAGGTGTCATTCGCTCTGTTTCTATTGGTGCGATTGTGATCTTTATGGCGCTCGCGATCGGTTACCATATTGCTCAAAGTGTACGTGAACCTTTAACTCGTATTCTTCGTACTCTTGAATCGCTCACTGAAGGGGATATGACGCAGCGTATCGACATTCGTTACAACAACGAATTCAGCCGTGTGAGTCATCATATCAACTCACTGGCCGACAACTTGCACGGAATTTTGGTTGAGCTCAACGATGCCTCAGACAATCTGACCAATACTGCGACAACCAACCAGTCCACCTCATCGCAGGCTCAATCGCAATTAAGCCAACAACGTGAGCAGACCGCTAACGTAGCGACGGCGATGACCGAAATGGCTCACTCAGTACAAGAAGTCGCGCAAAGTGCGCAGAATTCTCAGACTATGGTAGAGAAAGTCGAAATTGCATCGGAGTCGGGTCGACAGATCATGGGCACCAACATTTCGACCATCAATCAGCTCGAAACGCGACTAAATCAATCGGTAGATGCAGTAAAAGACCTCCAAGCGATGAGCAGTCAAATCGGCAGTATCTTAGACGTTATCCGTAATATTGCTGAACAGACCAACCTTCTAGCACTTAACGCCGCAATTGAGGCAGCGCGCGCTGGTGAACAAGGTCGAGGATTCGCGGTCGTTGCTGATGAAGTCCGCGTACTTGCACAACGCACTACTGAGTCAACGTCAGAAATTGAAAATATGATCAGTAATCTTCAGAGCAGTTCGAGCTCGGCCAACAAGGTCATCCAAAGCTGTAAGGACGATATGGAGCTGTCAGTTTCGCAAGCGTCAAGTGCCAACAGCGCTATGGAAGAGATTCAGGGGCTAATCATGGAAATCAGCCAAATGAGTGGTTACATTTCTCAAGCCGCTGCTGAACAAAGCGAAACAACCAGTGAGATTGCACGAAATATTGAAGAAATTAACCTGATTGCCGATGCCAGTTATCAAGCGATGGCACAGATAGCTCAAACCAGCTCTAACCTCTCTTCTCTTGCTAATCAACAAGGTGATTTAGTGCATCGCTTTAAGTTGTAGTTAAGTCAGAAAACGGTAATTAATTGAGTTTGGGCGACTATTTTCTATAGTCGCCCTTGTTTTTTAAGGTCCGTGTCATTATATGATTTAATAGGCTTGCCCCCACTTTTCTTACTCTTTTTTTGCAAGCCGAACATGAGGAATTGTTATGGCCGTTCATGTTGGCATTATTGATCAAGACCCAATACGCCTAGTTACCCCATTATTAGATAATCGCACGATTAGCGATCATATCGTTTTCATCGGGGTGGAATCCCAAGAAGGTATGTACCTTCGCCTTCATAGTGTATTGAGCAAAAGAAACATCACTTCAGAATTTTTTCAAATCCCGAATGTCGCGAATACTTCAAAAATTAAACAAGCAATTATCACATTGGCTGAAGACCTCACCGCTAGAGGTGAAGAGGTAAAACTCAACGCCAGTTGTGGTCTGCGTCATCGACTGCTGTCCGTTTACGAAGTATTTCGTACTTATCACTGGCCGATTTTCGTTGTCGAGCCCAATAGTGACCGTTTGTGCTGGCTCTACCCAGATGGCAAAGAAGATACTCAAGTCGAAGACCGTATCACTATCGATGATTATCTCACTGTGTTTGGGGCTCGTGGTGAATTTAACGAACACGAATTACCACCGCAACTTGACCAAAAACTATATGAGCTTGGGGAACGCTGGGCAAGTAATGCATTGGAACTTGGCCCTGGTCTGGCAACGCTAAACTATCTTGCGACCACTTGCCGTAAAGAGCAAAGACTCGATGTGGAGCTTTCTGAGAAACAGCAAGGCTATCGTGAGTTGAATATGCTGCTGACCGACTTAGTCGAAGCGGACATCGCAACCTACGAGAATGGAGTACTGACCTTTGCCAACGAAGACGCGCGCCGTTTTTCTAATGGTGAGTGGCTAGAGACTCTAGTGCACAGCACAGTAAGGCAGATCCAACAAGATATGCCAACCATTCAAGACCGTTCGCTCAACGTTCAAGTCTACCGTCAACTGGGTGATAGAGAAGTGCGTAATGAACTAGACGTCGCTTCAGTGGTAAACAATAAGCTGCATATCATCGAATGTAAGACGAAAGGGATGCGTGACGACGGAGATGATACGCTTTACAAGCTGGAATCTCTACGCGACCTTCTAGGTGGCCTACAAGCGCGCGCTATGCTGGTTAGCTTCCGCCCATTGCGTCACAATGATATTACCCGCGCAGAAGACCTTGGCCTCGCTCTGATTGGCCCTGACGAGCTGAAAGACCTCAAATCTCACTTAGCCGAGTGGTTTGCAGAAGCCGGTGGTCGCGAAGAAGAAATTGCCGATTGCTAAACTAAACGTGATCAGCAAACCTAAAAAAACCGCCAAATGGCGGTTTTTTTATTAAAGATGTCTGCTTATTAGCTGTCGTCTTCAGTAAAGTTGGTTGGCAGCGTGGTTTTCATCTGGTTCCAGATTTGCGCACTCTGCAGACCGTAATGACGAACAACAATCAGGATCTGTTCGCGATTTCCAGTCTCGCACACTTCAAGTAAGTCACGGTAAAACTGCAGCGCTAACTCACGAGCTTCTGGGTTAGAGAAGTAGTAACTACCTACGCGATCATAAAGTTTCTTCAGACCATTAAAGATCAAACCGTAGATTTGGTTGCCTGAGTGGAATGCAAGACGTTGGAACAACATGTAGTCATAGAAGTTGAACGTTTTTGCGATCAAGATCGATTGACGTTTGATCTCGTCTTTCTCACCGTCATCTTTAATATGTTGACGAATCTTCTCTGCATAAGGAGAAGACTCCATAAACACATCCCATGAATCTGCTGTAATCAAGGATTCACATGAACTAATCACATTAGTAATGGTTTTCTCAGAGTTTTCTTTATTCGCTTTGAATGCATAGCGCATAAAAATCGGGCTGATGTTAGTGCGTGCTGCAAGTAAATCTTCAACAATAGATGTCGCATTGTCTGCATCGAGTGTCATCAACGTATCAAGGATATGCAGGCCCGACGTCTCCATAAACTGGTTTACGCGCGTTGGTTTACCATGTTGGATTGTCAGCCAACCATCACGGGCTAAACGCTGTAAGACTTCTCGTAATGTTGTGCGAGTAACGCCAATTAGTTCAGAGAGCTCGCGTTCTGCTGGTAAAATTGAACCAGGTGGAAATCTGCCTTTCCAAATACTTTCAATAATGTATTTTTCTGCGAATCCTGCTGGGCTCTTTGCCTTAATGACCATTTATATATTATCCAGTCTTTATTATTTGGGTCTAATTAACTCATCATACCACTAGTTATGCTATATCGGAAACCGCCACACAGGAAACATGGCACAAAGCACCGTTAGAGCTAACACTCTAAATTACCATCACATTTACTGGCCGATAATGCATGATGAAACACTCCCATTATAAAGTTTAACAAATTGTAAACACGCGACACACCCCACCCCCTTTAGGGTTATACGCAAAAGTTAAGTTTGTAAAATTGCAAAAATAAACTGCCATTTTCATGCAATATAATTACATATTCTTTCTTATTCTAAGCTTTCAATGCCTAGCCAACATTAACCATTGTTTTTCACAACTCTTATGATATGTTTACGCCACTTTGATCGCGTTTTTCAACAAAAGTCGCTTAATAAAATCACAACATCCAGTTTATCGTTGACTAAATTCTGTTGAAGAGTAGAGTGGCGGCCAAAGTAAGGAGTGCTTGTCTTTCTCAGGGAGTGACTTGGCAAGGCCACATGATCGTAGAAGCAATGTTGTTTTTCTAAGTCACTGTTGAATCGGGTTCATTTCCTGCTGGCTAGACGATAGCCAGACGTTGGAAATTACAAAATTTCCGGTTAATGGATTCAAGCACGCGCAGTGTCTATTCATAACAACATTAAGAGTATCTAGATCATGCCGATGTCACTCGGAAATGCATTTATTAAGAACTTTCTTGGTAAAGCTCCAGATTGGTATAAAGTTGCCATCATTTCTTTTCTAATTATCAACCCAATTGTGTTCTTCTTGGTTGACCCTTTTGTAGCAGGTTGGCTACTCGTTGCTGAGTTTATCTTTACTCTAGCAATGGCGCTAAAATGTTACCCTCTTCAGCCTGGTGGCTTACTCGCCATCGAAGCGATTGCAATCGGCATGACCAGTGCTGATCAAGTTAAACATGAACTTGTTGCCAACATCGAAGTGCTGCTATTGCTAGTCTTCATGGTTGCCGGCATCTACTTTATGAAGCAACTGCTGCTGTTTATCTTTACTAAGATATTACTCGGCATTCGCTCTAAGAGCATGCTCTCGTTAGCCTTCTGTTTTGCGGCCGCATTCCTTTCTGCATTCCTTGATGCCCTAACCGTTATCGCTGTTGTTATCAGTGTTGCTGTTGGCTTCTACGCTATTTACCACAAGGTTGCATCAGGCCAAGGCCCACATGCATCGCACGACCACACGCAAGATGATCATCTTTCAGAATTAACTCGTGACGACCTTGAAAACTACCGCGCATTTCTACGCTCGCTGCTAATGCACGCCGGTGTCGGTACTGCACTGGGTGGTGTAATGACTATGGTAGGCGAACCGCAAAACCTTATCATTGCTGACCAAGCTGGCTGGCAATTTGGCGAGTTCATCATCCGCATGCTTCCAGTTACAGCGCCGGTATTTGTTTGTGGCCTGATTACCTGTGTGATTGTCGAAAAACTGAAAGTCTTCGGTTACGGCGCTCGACTACCTGAAAACGTGCGTCAGATTCTTGTTGATTTTGACCGTGAAGAACGTAAGACACGTACTAAGCAAGACGTAGCAAAACTGTGGGTACAAGGTATCATCGCGGTTTGGCTAATCGTTGGTCTAGCGCTTCACCTAGCGGCAGTTGGTCTTATTGGCCTATCTGTTATCATCCTAGCGACAGCGTTCACTGGTGTAATAGAAGAACACTCGATGGGTAAAGCCTTCGAAGAAGCACTACCATTTACCGCACTACTCGCCGTATTTTTCGCTGTTGTTGCGGTAATCATCGACCAAGAGCTATTTAAACCAGTTATCGACGCAGTACTGGCCGTTGAAGATAAAAGTACCCAACTTGCTCTGTTCTATGTCGCGAATGGTGTTCTTTCAATGGTATCGGATAACGTGTTTGTTGGTACCGTATACATTAACGAAGTTAAGTCAGCACTGGTTGAAGGAGTGATTACTCGTGATCAGTTTGACCTTCTTGCCGTAGCGATCAACACAGGTACTAACCTACCGTCAGTTGCAACGCCAAACGGTCAAGCAGCATTCCTATTCCTACTGACTTCGGCACTAGCACCACTGATCAGACTATCTTACGGTCGCATGGTTGTGATGGCACTGCCTTACACCGTTGTTTTGGCTACTGTAGGTCTGGCTGGTATCGTCTTCTTCGTTGAGCCTATGACAGCATGGTTCTACGACGCAGGTTGGATTACTGCACAAGTTGGTGAAGCTGTACACGCTGTATCTAACGGACATTAATTGGATAAGATTCAAATTTTTTAGTTGATACTGAAACTTTTCCACGATAAAAAGCTCTGATAACTCAGGGCTTTTTTATTACTTCAGGACATCTGTGTGAATATACTTTCTGCAATCAAAACTTTCTCTCAAGGACGACTCTCATGGTTGTTGCTACTGCTATTTGTCGTATTCTTTGAAGCCTGCGCACTGTTCTTTCAACACGTTATGATGCTATCGCCTTGTGTGATGTGTATTTATGAACGCGTCGCAATGCTTGGCATCGGTGGTGCTGCACTGCTTGGCGTAATCGCACCGAACAACCCAATCATCCGTTGGTTAGGTTTAGCGGCTTGGGGCGCGAGTGCTTACAAAGGTCTGGCTCTTTCAATGCAGCACGTCGATTACCAGTTCAACCCATCACCATTCGCGACCTGTGATCTATTTGTCACTTTCCCAGACTGGGCACCATTAAACCAATGGGTTCCTTGGATGTTTGAAGCGTACGGTGATTGCAGCAAAGTTGTTTGGCAGTTCCTGACACTATCTATGCCTCAATGGCTCGTGGTTATTTTTGCAGGTAACCTGATTGCGCTGGGTGTAATTGTGATTGCGCAATTTGCTAAGAACAAATAAGCACGAGATTAGAGAACAACAAAGGGCTGATGTGAATACATCAGCCCTTTTTTATTAAACGCTCGGTCGTCCGTAAGACACCCTACTCAGCTACAAATAAAAAGGGTTAGCTCAGTCGCTAACCCTTTTTTGACGCTTCTAAGTGAAGGCCCTTAGTTCATATCACGGCTCGGTGTCGGGGCCAATACCTCACGGTTACCGTTATGGCCCGGTGCACTAACAATGCCTTGCGCTTCTAGTTGCTCGACAATACGCGCCGCACGGTTGTAACCAATCTTAAAGCGGCGCTGAACACCAGAAACCGAACCTCGGCGAGACTGAACAACATGCTCAACCACTTGGTCAAACAGTGGATCCATTTCCTCTTCGCCTTCTGGCTTCTCACCTGGGAGTAACGCTTCTGGGCCTTGATCACCATTGGTGATTTCATCTATGTAATTCGGTTTGCCGCGCGCTTTCCAGTTGTTAACCACCGCGTGAACATCGTCATCAGAAGCAAACGCGCCATGAACGCGAGTGGTATGACTTGAGCCCGGCGGCAAGTAAAGCATATCACCCATACCCAGCAGCGATTCAGCACCGCCTTGGTCAAGAATGGTACGAGAGTCTGTCTTAGTCGAAACCGTAAACGCAACACGTGTTGGGATGTTTGCCTTAATCAGACCGGTGATAACGTCTACCGAAGGTCTCTGAGTCGCAAGAATTAAGTGAACACCAGCAGCACGGGCTTTTTGCGCTAAGCGTGCAATCAACTCTTCGACCTTCTTACCAACAACCATCATCAAGTCGGCAAACTCATCAACGATAACAACAATGTATGGCAGTTTCTCCAGCAGTGGTGGATGCTCATCCATACTGTCACCCGGCTGCCATAATGGGTCATGAATAGGATGCCCCGCTTCTGCCGCCATTTTAAGCTTGTCATTAAAGCCTTTGATGTTACGTACACCTAATGCAGACATAAGCTTGTAGCGGCGTTCCATTTCACCGACACACCAACGTAGAGCGTTTGACGCGTCTTTCATATCCGTTACGACTTCAGAAAGAAGGTGAGGTATCCCCTCATAGATAGAAAGCTCAAGCATTTTCGGGTCAATCATGATGAAACGTACATCTTCCGGTGTCGCTTTGTAGAGCATACTTAGGATCATTACGTTCACACCCACAGACTTACCTGAGCCTGTAGTACCCGCCACTAACACGTGCGGCATCTTAGATAGGTCAGCAATAACCGCATCACCAGCGATATCTTGACCAAGTACTACCGTCGTTGGCGATTTCGCTTCAATAAACTGCTGGCTGCCAACAACATCAGAGAAGAATACCGTCTGACGGCTCATGTTTGGCAACTCTAAGCCCACATATGGTTTACCCGGAATCACTTCAACAACACGCACAGCCATTGCTGATAGCGAGCGAGCTAAGTCCATAGAAAGGCTAGAGATGCGACTCACTTTAACCCCTGGAGCAAGGTCTAGCTCGAAGCGAGTAATAACAGGCCCTGGGAAGATATCGACCACTTCAGCTTTAATCTTGTAGTCCGCTAATTTGGCTTCAACTAGTCGCGCAATATTTTCTAATGCATCACGATCGATAAAGTTGTCGCGTTTTTCTGGATGATAAAGGAGCTCTAGCGTCGGCATCGGCTCTACCGGCTTAGGTAGGTTCGGTTCATGTTGAACAAGGAATGGATTCTGCTGCGCAGCGACTTTAGCCTGAGCTTCGGCAACCATGTTGTTGAGCGCGGCAGCATCTTCATCTTGTGCAAGTTCTTCCTGTTGAGATTGATATTCTGCTACAGGTTCAACATGTGCTTCTTCTGCAACATCAAACGATGAAATCATCGGTTCTTGATGATGCTCTAACGGCTCAATTTCAGTAGAGATCTGATCAAGTTCAGACGTTGTAATGCTTGGTTGCGCAATGTCTTCATCAACTACGCTCTCATTCCAAGGTAACTCTGAGCTAGGGACTTCTTCTACCGCTTCATATGCAGGTGCCGTCTCTACTACTGGCTCCACATCAACAGCCGTCGCTGGGATTTCTTGCTCATACGGCATCGCCACTTCCGGCGTATGAACGTCAGCCGTTGCCACCGCAGCCATCGTTGCAGTTGCGACACTCGCGGCTTGCGCAGGTTCAACAAAGTCGTCGGCGTACTGTGCTGCTTGCTCTAGTTCTTCAATGGTGGCGCCCAGTTGCCTAGAACGCTCCACTTGGGGCTCATCGCTTACAACTGGCTGAACTGAGACCATTGGCTGCTCTGGCTCTACCTCAGTATACGTGGCCTGCGGTATTACCGGCTCACTGTATTCAGGGACAGGTTGCTGCACTTCATACACAGGCTCAGGCTGAACTGGTTTAGGCTCAGCTTCATGAGATTCAGGTATATGAATATTGAAGCGACGCGGTTCAGACATTGGCTCTTCTATATCTTGAGTCAATGATACCGTTGGCTCTTCACGTACTGATTCTGAGCGAGCAGGCGTAATCTCTTGCTCATAATCGTTTAACTCTGCTTCTAAAGTTTCATCTTCTCTGCCACGGATACGGTTAACAAGCCCAGTACACAGACTAATGGTCTTCTCACCTAACCAATCGACAATCGATAACCAAGAAATACCCGTCAGTAAGGTAAAACCTGCTCCCCACAAGAATAGGAAAACCAATGTAGTGCCGAGAATGTTTAAAGTTGGCATGGCTAGACTTGTTAATACGTCACCAATCACACCACCCGATGAAAAATACCAAATATCATCAAAGTTGATGTCAGCAAGTCCGCAGCTGGTCAAAATCACGATAGTCAGACCCAGCAGTCGCGTACCCCACAGCATTAAATCAACAGGTTCGTCTTCACCGCGTTTACGTAACACAACCCAAGCGGTGCCAGTAATAACAATAGGCAAAACATAAGCAAGAGAGCCAAAGGTAAAAAATAGAGTGTCTGCTAGCCAAGCGCCTGCTAAGCCACCAGCGTTGTTGATCTCCCCACCCCACGCAGTTTGAGACCACGACGGATCAGCGGCATTAAAAGTGATAAGCGCTACTGAAAGCAATATCGACGCTAAAACTACAACAATCAGACTGCACTCTTGAAGGCGCTGAGGTCCACTCAGACGAGAAAGCGAGGAGTCATCACCCGTTTTAATAATTGTTTGGACTTTATTTTTGGTCTCTTTAAACATAACCAACTTTATCTACGTAGCATAAAACCGAGTTCGAAAGATTCGCTTCGGCAGAAAATAAAATAGTCCGAGCAGCACTGCTACTCGGACTATCGATTTAACCATATCAAGGGCAAAAACCCAATTGCTTAAAGTCAGAATATAGAAAGCAATTAAGAGTTTAACGCTATGCCTACTCGAAGTTATCGAGTTTTGATAACCAGTTGGTTAGTTTGCTTCACTTCTTCCATTACTACGTAAGTACGTGTGTCATTTACACCAGGTAGACGCAATAGCGTGTCACCCAGTAGCTTACGGTAAGCACTCATGTCAGATACACGAGTTTTTAGTAGGTAGTCGAAATCACCAGAAACTAGATGACACTCTTGGATGTCGTCTAACTTTTGCACTGCCGTGTTAAATTGCTCGAATACATCAGGAGCACCACGATTTAACGTAATTTCAACAAATACTAGTAGTGAAGCATCAAGGTACTGCGGGTTCAGCAACGCTGTATAACCTGTAATGTACCCTTGGCGCTCTAAGCGGCGCACACGTTCCAAACATGGTGTAGGCGAAAGCCCCACACGTTTAGACAACTCTACATTCGAAATACGACCATCTTTCTGCAACTCATTTAGAATGTTGCGATCGATACGGTCAAGATCCTTGGACGGCTTTTTATTGTTGTCTGCCATTTTTTATTCCACCTTATTACTTCCTTGCAAAAAAATATACTACAACTTTTTAATATTCAGTATCAAATTTTATCCAATCATATCTATACTAGATATTAATTCGACAGAATTACCCTACACACAGTTAATACAACTACTATAGTTTATACAACCAAAATAAAATGAGGAGTCAGGATGATCATTGGCGTACCTAAGGAAATCAAAAACCACGAATACCGTGTTGGCATGATCCCAGCGAGCGTTCGCGAGCTAGTGTCTCAAGGTCACCAAGTTTTTGTTGAAACTAATGCCGGCTCAGGCATCGGTTTTTCAGACGATGATTACATCGCTGTAGGCGCATCCATTCTTCCTACCGCTGCTGACGTTTTCGCGAAAGCAGAAATGATTGTAAAGGTTAAAGAACCTCAAGCTGTCGAGCGCGCTATGCTACGAGAAGGGCAAATTTTATTTACTTATTTGCACCTAGCACCAGATTTTCCACAAACTGATGAGCTAATCAAGAGCAAAGCTGTCTGTATAGCATATGAGACTGTAACAGATAATATGGGTCGCTTGCCACTACTTGCTCCAATGTCTGAGGTAGCAGGTCGCATGTCTATTCAAGCAGGTGCACAAACTTTAGAGAAATCTCACGGTGGTCGTGGTCTTCTACTTGGTGGTGTTCCAGGCGTTGAGCCAGCGAAAGTCGTCGTTGTCGGCGGTGGTGTTGTTGGTGCTAACGCAGCGCGCATGGCTGTAGGCCTTCGTGCAGACGTAACTATCCTTGATCGCAATGTTGATACACTACGTCGCCTAGACGAAGAGTTCCAAGGTCGTGCAAAAGTGGTTTACTCTACAGAAGACGCTATTGAGAAGCATGTTCTAGAAGCTGACCTAGTAATCGGTGCGGTACTTATCCCAGGTGCAGCTGCGCCTAAACTAGTAACTAAAGAGCACATCGCTAAGATGAAGCCAGGTGCAGCAGTTGTTGACGTTGCAATCGACCAAGGCGGTTGTTTCGAAACTTCACACGCTACAACACACGCAGACCCAACGTACATCGTTGACGACGTAGTACACTACTGCGTTGCAAACATGCCAGGTGCCGTTGCTCGCACTTCTACATTCGCTCTAAACAATGCAACACTTCCTTACATTGTTAAGCTAGCGAACAAAGGTTACCGTGAAGCACTACTAGCAGATAACGGCTTCCTAGAAGGTCTAAACGTTATCCACGGTAAAGTAACGTGTAAAGAAGTTGCTGAAAGCTTCGATCTTGAATACGTTGCACCAGCAGACGCGATTGCAATGTTCAATTAATGTTGAATCGTCTTAGATAAGAGAAAACGCTCACTTCGGTGGGCGTTTTTTGTTTGGGCCGGAGATCTTTTAAAGTGCATCGAGAATTTTGAGAGATTCCCTACTCGTTCCTTCGTCACTCTATGGAATGACAGAGTCAATAAGCGCATTCAATGAAAGGACAGAAATAAATTGTTCTCTAAATATCTCGACATCCTTGAAAGTGAGGGACGAGTAACTTGAGGAGCTCTTAAAGACTTGTATGAAGAGGTCGACGTTCCCTACTACGCGCTGATGGCGTCATAGGGAGTGACAAGAATTAGGTGGTGTACCAACTACGAAGTTAGAACCAGCGCTCTAACGCACTCTTATCAAGTTGGTGAAATGCGCGGTTAAGAATTTTTGCTAGCTCTTTATAGCGTGGGCGCGATTTCATTGGCTCTAAAGCAAAACCGCTTTCAGCAATTTTCTGGTAGATTTCACGATACCAACCCGCAAGTGCTGGCGGAAGTTGCGTATTAGCGCGATTGCCTAACCACCACATACCTTGAATCGGCATACTGATAGCGAAAAGTGCGATGATGACAGCTTGAGGCATAGACTGATAATTATTAAACGCCATTTGCGTCAATACGCTGATCGCTGCGATCGCTGGCATGACTTTGACCCCAAAACGCGTAGCTTTGATAATACGCTGCTCTGGAAACAGCATATTCAGCTCTTTTCGCATGGGCCAAATGTCCATGTATTTTTGTCCGTCACGTAGGCTGTGAACTAAACCGACTTTATTGCTCATAGGGCTCTCTCACTTCAACATCGGGGCCATCGGCTAAAATTTAGTTGAAAGATTCAACTAAACGAAGAAAAAATTGATGAAAGTTAATATTCTTTCAAATTTTTTTTGTTATCATCGCCTATTATCGTTATCCTTTGCGGACCCACAATCTCATTGTTGCTGTTATTTACAATTTAAGCAACTCTTGAGACCTTTCTGCAGCGGATGCAAGAGTGGTGATCTGGATCGCCACTGTCTTTATATACGGAATTCGAAGTTTTTTTGACCAAGATTAGTACGCAGCTTCTTCTGCTTCGTCTATTCTTGAGATTAATTTTCACCCTTACTGATTTCGATCAGAAAAATTAACAGGTAGTCATTAATGTCTAAGCTAGTTTTAGTTTTAAACTGCGGTAGTTCTTCTCTTAAATTCGCTGTAGTTGATGCAGAAACAGGTGCAGAGCACCTAACTGGTCTTGCTGAGTGTCTAGGTCTTCCAGAAGCTCGTATGAAGTGGAAACTTGACGGCAAGCACGAAGCACAACTAGGCGCGGGCGCAGCTCACGTAGAAGCACTATCTTTCATGGTAGAAACTATTCTTGCTTCTAAGCCTGAGCTTAAAGCTAACCTTGGCGCTATCGGTCACCGTATTGTACACGGCGGCGAGCAGTTCACTCAATCTGCACTAATCACAGATGAAGTACTTAAGGGTATTCAAGACGCTGCGACTTTCGCACCTCTTCACAACCCAGCTCACCTAATCGGTATCGAAGCTGCTCAACAGAACTTCCCAGGCCTTAAAAACGTTGCTGTATTTGACACTGCGTTCCACCAAACAATGCCTTCTGAGTCTTACCTATACGCTCTACCGTACAACCTGTACAAAGAGCACGGCATCCGTCGCTACGGCATGCACGGTACTTCTCACCTATTCATCACTCGTGAAGTTGCAGGCCTACTAAACAAGCCAATTGAAGAAGTTAACATCATCAACTGTCACCTAGGTAACGGTGCTTCTGTATGTGCAATCAAGAACGGTCAATCTGTAGATACTTCTATGGGTCTTACTCCTCTTGAAGGTCTTGTAATGGGTACTCGTTGTGGTGACCTAGACCCTGCAATCATCTTCCACCTACATGACGCTCTAGGCTACTCTGTTGAAGAAATCAACAACATGCTAACTAAAGAGTCTGGTCTTGCTGGTCTAACTGAAGTGACTTCTGACTGTCGTTTCGTTGAAGACAACTACGGTGAGAAAGAAGAAGCAACTCGTGCAATGGACGTGTTCTGTCACCGTCTAGCTAAGTACGTTGCAGGTTACACAGCGACTCTTGAAGGTCGTCTAGACGCAATCACTTTCACTGGTGGTATCGGCGAAAACTCTGGCCCTATCCGTGAAATGGTTCTTAACCGTCTAGGTATCTTCGGTATCGAAGTTGATGGTGAAGCTAACCTTAAAGCACGTTTCGGCGGCGAAGGTACAATCACTACAGCAAACAGCCGTATCCCAGCAATGGTTATCTCTACTAACGAAGAGCTAGTTATCGCTGAAGACACTGCACGTCTAGCAGGTCTTTAATTGACTTAATCGGCTGCTAAATAGGCAGCCGGTTTTCTTATTCTGGGGCTCAACTCCTATTCTTTGCAGTGCAAGGAATAATAGTTGAGCTTTTATCCCCAATAGCTATAGGTACTCTACGAATGTCTCGTACTATTATGCTTATCCCTGCAAGTGCTGGTGTTGGTCTTACTAGCGTAAGCATGGGTGTTCTTCGCGCAATGGAGCGCAAAGGCGTTAAAGTTTCTTTTTACAAGCCAATCTGTCAGCCGCGTTCTGGTGGCGATCAACCTGATCTAACTTCAACTATCGTTGGTTCAAACAGCGATGTGAAGATCGGCCAACCTCTTGCGATGTCTGTTGCTGAAAGCCTAATCGGTAACGACAACATGGATGAGCTGCTAGAAACAGTGGTTGAGCGTTACAACCAAATCAACAAAGATGCTGACGTAACGCTAATCGAAGGTCTTGTACCGACTCGTAAACACCCATTCGCTAACCAAGTGAACGCTGAAATTGCAGCAACACTTGGTGCAGAGATCGTACTTGTTGCAACGCCTGGCACAGATAACCCTGCGCAGCTTAAAGAGCGTATCGAAGTAGCATGTTCTAACTTCGGCGGCACTAAGAACAAAAACATCTCTGGCGTTATCATCAACAAGCTAAACGCTCCTGTTGACGAAGCTGGCCGTACTCGCCCTGACCTATCTGAAATCTTTGATGATGCTGATAGCGCGAAGCAAAACGAAATGAAAGTGATGGAAATCTTCAACACTTCTCCAATTCGTGTACTAGGTTGTGTGCCATGGAGCATCGACTTAATCGCAACGCGTGCAATCGACATGGCTGAGCACCTAAATGCTGATATTATCAACGCTGGTGACATCAATACACGTCGTATTAAGAGCATCACGTTCTGTGCACGTTCTCTGCCAAACATGATTGAGCACTTCAAACCAGGTTCTCTTCTTGTTACTTCAGCAGACCGTCCTGACGTTATCGTTGCAGCAGCTCTTGCAGCAATGAACGGCGTAGAAATCGGTGCAGTACTGCTTACTGGCGGTTACGATATCCCTGAAGAAATCGCAGGCCTATGTAAGCCAGCGTTCGACTCAGGTCTACCGATTTTCAAAGCACAAGGTAACACTTGGCAGACGTCTCTAAACCTACAGAGCTTCTCTATCGAAGTACCTGCAGACGATAAAGAGCGTATCGAGTTCATCAACGAGCACGTTGCTGGCAACATTGATGGAAACTGGATCGAGTCTATGACAGAGGGTACTCAAAAGTCTCGTCGTCTAAGCCCACCAGCATTCCGTTACCAGCTAACTGAGTTCGCTCGTAAAGCAGGTAAGCGTATTGTTCTTCCTGAAGGTGACGAGCCACGTACAGTTAAAGCTGCGGCTATCTGTGCTGAGCGCGGCATTGCAGAGTGTGTGCTTCTAGGTAACCCAGAAGAGATCAAACGTGTTGCTGCACAGCAAGGCGTTGAGCTAGGTGCTGGCGTAACTATCATCAACTCTGATGAAGTTCGTGAAAACTACGTAGCTCGTCTAGTTGAGCTACGTGGCGCGAAAGGTATGACTGAAGTTGTCGCCCGTGAGAAGCTACAAGATTCAGTATTCCTTGGCACGATGATGCTTGAGAACGACGAAGTTGACGGCCTAGTGTCTGGTGCTGTACACACAACAGCGAACACTATCGTTCCTCCGTTCCAGATCATCAAGACTGCACCTGATGCGTCTATCGTATCTTCTGTATTCTTCATGCTACTGCCTGACCAAGTATTGGTTTACGGTGACTGTGCGATCAACCCAGATCCAACAGCTGAACAGCTAGCTGAAATCGCTATCCAATCTGCAGATTCTGCTGCGGCATTCGGTATCGAACCACGCGTTGCTATGATCTCATACTCTACTGGTGAATCTGGTAAGGGTGCAGACGTAGATAAAGTACGTGAAGCAACCAAACTAGCTCAAGCGAAACGTCCTGATCTAGTGATCGACGGTCCTCTACAGTACGACGCGGCTATCATGGAAAACGTTGCTGCTTCTAAAGCACCAAACTCTCCAGTAGCAGGTAAAGCGACTGTCTTCGTATTCCCAGACCTAAACACTGGTAACACGACTTACAAAGCAGTACAACGTTCAGCTGACCTAGTGTCTATCGGTCCAATGCTTCAAGGTATGCGTAAGCCTGTAAACGACCTGTCTCGCGGCGCTCTAGTTGACGACATCGTATACACAGTTGCTCTAACAGCTATCCAGGCTGACCAAGCGGCTCAAGCAAAAGAGAAAGTAGTTAACTAATTTAACGCTTTTCTGAAATGACAAACCCTCGCAGATGCGAGGGTTTTCTTTTATGTGCGCCAATCAAATTAGAGCTTATCGCGCCCATGGCTAGAGTCTAAATCTAACTCCGGACCGACTGGCACCACCTGCGTTGGGTTAATCCCTGTGTGGCTGTAGTAGTAGTGGCGCTTGATGTGATAAAAGTCTATGGTCTCACTGACTCCCGGCACCTGATAAAGCTCTTTCATGTAGCCATTCAAATACTCATAGTCAGCGATACGTTTTTTATTGCACTTAAAGTGACCGACGTATACTGCGTCAAAGCGAATCAGTGTGGTAAACAGACGCCAATCCGCTTCAGTGATACTCTTACCCGCTAAATAGCGATGCTTAGCCAAATGCTCATCTAATCTATCAAGAGATGCAAACAGTTGGTGGTACGCCTCTTCGTAAGCGTCTTGCGTGGTTGCAAACCCGCAGCGATAAACACCGTTATTCACGTGGGGGTAAATATACGCATTCCACTCGTCTATCATCTCGCGGTCAGCTTGCGGATAATAATCGTCGGTATTACCAGTAAGCTCATTAAACTCAGAGTTAAACATACGAATGATTTCTGAGGATTCATTGCTCACAATGGTGTTGAGTTTTTTATCCCATAAAACAGGGACGGTTACGCGCCCGGTGTAGTTAGGTTTTGCTTGGGTGTAAATCTGATGCAGACGCATGTGGCCAAATAGTGGCTCTGGCAGCCCCATTTGCCAACCTTCGTTCATCATGTCAGGGCAAACAACTGTCACGTCGATATGAGGCTCTAATCCTTTCAGTTTGCGGAAAATCAACGTCCGATGCGCCCAAGGACACGCTAGGGAGACGTATAAGTGATAACGGCCTGACTCAGGTTGAAATTTCGCCTCTGGTTTATTCTCAATCCAATCTCGAAAACCCGCATCTTCGCGAACAAACTTACCGTCGTTAGATTTTGTGTCGTACCAAACATCATGCCAAACGCCTTCAACTAATTTACCCATGATCATCTCCTAAACCATTATCCTAATGAAGTTAGTATAAAAAATGCTGACGATAAGAAGAGTAGATTAGCTTGGCTTTGTTGTTCGAATATTTCGAAGATAGCAGTCAACGATATTGGGACATAAAAAAAGCGCGACTCCCGAAAGATGCCGCGCTTAAGCCCGTCACAGGCTGAATTATGGTTTAGCGATTAAATGCTAACATGCAGACAAGAGACTGCGTGAACATCATTGCCCTCAATACGGGGCTTAGTCTGCGCACAAGCGTCTGTCGCTTGCGGACAACGAGTACGGAACACACAACCAGATGGAGGGCTGATTGGTGAAGGTAGATCACCTTCTAGCATCTCAATCTTTTTACTGCGCTCTAACTTAGGATCAGGAATTGGTACTGCTGACATAAGCGCACGCGTGTATGGGTGTTTCGGGTCAGCAAATAGCGCCTCTGCTTCACCTAACTCAACTGCATTGCCCAAGTACATTACCAACACTCGGTCAGAAATGTGCTTAACAACGGATAGATCGTGTGCGATGAATACCAATGAAAGACCTAGCTCTTTTTGCAGCTCTTTCAGAAGGTTAACCACCTGAGCCTGAATCGATACGTCAAGTGCTGATACTGGCTCATCACAGATGATCATCTTAGGCTTTAGAATAAGCGCACGTGCGATACCAATACGCTGACACTGACCGCCAGAGAATTCATGTGGGTAGCGGTTGATAACGTTTGGCAGTAGACCTACTTTCGCCATCATCTCTTTAACGCGATCTTTCACCTCTTGCTTAGAAAGCTCAGGGTAGAACGTTTCTAGTGGCTCAGCGATGATGTCGCCCACTGTCATACGTGGGTTTAGCGATGCAAGTGGGTCTTGGAAAATCATTTGAATTTCTTTACGCGTTTCACGGCGCTTAACTTCTTGCATCTTCGTCAGGTCTTGACCTAACCACATTACATCGCCATCTGTCGCTTCAACCAAACCAATGATCGCACGAGCAAACGTTGATTTACCACAGCCAGACTCACCTACTACGCCTAACGTTTCACCTTCGTATAAACGAACATCAACGCCATCAACCGCTTTAAGGTTTGCAGGCTTAGACCATGGCCATGCAGATTTCGACGCAATGCTAAAATGAACTTTAAGGTCTTTAACGTCTAAGATTAGGTTCTTATCTACACTCATTTTTTCCAAGCCTCCCATTCAGAAAAACATGCACGCTGACGGCCATCGGCAAACGGCGTCAAAATTGGTGCTTCTTGCTTACAACGATTCATCACACGGTGGCAACGCTCTTGGTAAGGGCAACCTGGTGGTAAACGCAGTAAGTTCGGGGGGTTACCTGGAATTGTCGGTAGAATCTCACCTTCTGTATCCAAACGCGGAATCGCCTTCAGTAGGCCTTCTGCATAAGGGTGACTTGGGTTGTAGAAGATCTCATCTACAGTACCGTACTCCATGGTGCGGCCTGCATACATCACTAATACTTTGTCACATGACCCCGCAACAACACCAAGGTCGTGCGTAATCATGATGATCGCTGTATTGAACTCAGATTTAAGCTCATTCAATAGGTCCATGATCTGTGCCTGAACCGTTACATCTAGTGCCGTCGTTGGTTCATCAGCAATCAGAAGCTTTGGACGACACAATAGCGCCATTGCAATCATTACACGTTGGCGCATACCGCCTGAAAACTCGTGTGGGTACATAGTGATACGCTTACGAGCTTCAGGGATTTTAACCGCTTCAAGCATACGTACAGACTCTTCGAATGCTTCCGCTTTACCCATGCCTTTGTGAAGCATCAATACTTCCATCAGTTGATCACTCACCTTCATATAAGGGTTTAGTGATGTCATCGGGTCTTGGAAGATCATTGCGATCTGTTCTGCACGAACTTTGTTTAGCGCTTTTTCTGGAAGGTTGAGAATTTCATTGCCTTCAAATTTTGCGCTACCTGAGATAATACCGTTCTTAGCCAGTAGTCCCATGATAGCAAATACTGTCTGTGACTTACCTGAACCTGATTCACCTACGATACCTAGAGTTTCGCCTTGGTTCAGAGAGAAGTTCAAATCGTTTACTGCGGTTACGATACCATCTTGCGTGGTAAATTCGACGCGCAGATCTTTGACATCTAATAAGCTCATCATTGCTTCCTTAATCTTTATTCTAGATTTTGTAATTTATTGCTTTCTAGTTATCTGTCTTTTGGATCCAGCGCATCGCGCAGACCGTCACCAACGTAGTTGAAGCAGAATAGAGTCACAACCATGAACGCTGCAGGGAATGCGAGCTGCCAGATTGCTACTTCCATTGTCTGTGCACCTTCTTGTAGAAGTGCGCCCCAACTTGTCATTGGTTCCTGAACACCAAGACCAAGGAATGATAGGAATGATTCAGTCAGAATCATACTAGGGATTAGAAGCGTTGAGTAAACCGCAACAATACCCAGTACGTTTGGAACGATGTGGCGAGTGATGATTTTCCACTTGCTTACACCACAAACGTGTGCCGCTTCGATGAACTCTTTACTGCGTAAGCTCAGAGTTTGACCACGTACGATACGCGCCATATCTAGCCAAGCAATCGCACCGATAGCAACGAAGATAAGAATGATGTTACGACCGAAGAAAGTTACTAGTACGATAACTAGGAACATGAACGGAACAGCGTAAAGGATCTCTAGGATACGCATCATAACTCGGTCAACTTTACCGCCGATGAAGCCTGATGCGGCACCGTAAAGTGTACCAATCAATACCGCTACAAATGCACCCATCACACCCACCATTAGGGAGATTCGGCCACCAATTAGGGTACGAACATATAGGTCACGACCTAAACTGTCTGTACCAAACCAGTGGTCAGCATTTGGGCCAACGTGCATTGCATACCAATCGGTATCATCGAACGCATAAGGTGCAATCATTGGAAGAACAATCACAGCTAGCGTCATAAGGAATAGGATAAATAGACTCACCATCGCGGCTTTATTGCGCATAAAGCGGATGCGAGCGTCTTGCCATAGACTACGACCTTCAATCTCTAAGTTCTCAGAGAATTTCTCAATCGCTTCTAGGTTTTCTTTTTTCGTTAACATAACCAAACGTCCCTGTTAGTAGCGAATTTTCGGGTCAATCATTGCAAGTAGAATATCTACAATCGCGTTGAATAGGATGAATAGGAAACCAATCAAGATGGTCACACCCATTACAAGCGAGTAGTCACGGTTAAAGGCTGCGTTTACGAATAGCTTACCGATACCCGGTAGACCAAAGATAGTTTCGATAACAACAGAACCTGTGATGATACCTACGAACGCTGGGCCCATGTAAGAAACAACAGGAAGTAGCGCTGGTTTAAGCGCGTGTTTGATGATGATGTAGCGGTAACTTAGACCTTTCGCACGAGCCGTACGAATGAAGTTACTGTTTAACGTTTCAATCATTGAGCCACGAGTTATACGAGCGAAAGTAGCAACGTAAAGCAGCGACATACCAATAACTGGAAGTACAAGATATTTAAATCCACCGTCATGCCAACCGCCAGCTGGGAATAGATTCCAGTGGAGTGAGAATAGGTAGATAAGAGCTGGAGCTAATACGAAAGATGGCATTACTACACCAAGCATGGCGGTAGACATAATCGTATAGTCAATCCAGGTATTCTGCTTCAAAGCGGCAATGGTACCGACCGTCACCCCCATAATTAGCGTAAAGATGAAGGCAATAAAGCCCACCTTCGCCGATACAGGCAGCGCAACAGAAATCAGCTCATTTACTGTGTAATCAAGGTACTTAAATGAAGGACCGAAATCACCCTGAATCACGTTTGTCAGGTAAGTTGTGTACTGTTCGAATACAGGCTTATCTAGGCCATATTTAGCCTCGATGTTAGCCATAACTTCTGGTGGTAATGGACGTTCGCTCGAGAAAGGGTTACCCGGTGCGAAACGCATGAGAAAGAAAGATACGGTGATCAAAACCAACATTGTTGGGATCGCCTCAAATATCCTTTTAGCGATGAATTTAAGCATAAACTCACTCTTTCAGTCTGTGACAATTAAATAATGAAAGGTATCAACCCAATTTCTTTGAATTGAGGTTGAATAAAGGCTCTACATGCGATTTCTCACATGCAGGCCTATATTTTTATAGTTCTATCAGTTCAAGAATTACTTGATGATGTAAAGATCTTTTGAGTAGATCTTCTCTTCCGGGTTGTCAGCTGGGAAGCCGCCAACTTTTGGAGACAGTAGACGTGATTTCACGTACTGGTAGATAGGTGCGATTGGCATGTCGTTAGCCATTAGTTTCTCAGCTTCTAGGTAAAGTGCTTGACGCTCTTCATCTGAAGTTGCGGCGATAGCTTTAGCCATGATCTCATCGTAAGCTTTGCTGTCGTAGTGAACACCACCAGTCGTGTTGTTACTCTTCATCAGCGTTAGGAAAGACGAAGCTTCGTTGTAGTCACCACACCAGCCGGCACGTGCAACTTCGAAGTCACCTGAATCTTTAGAAGATAGGTACGTTTTCCACTCTTGGTTTTCAAGCGTAACTTTTAGACCTAGAGTCTTCTTCCACATTGAACCTAGTGCTACAGCGATCTTCTTGTGGTTTTCAGAAGTGTTGTAAAGAAGGTTGAATTCAAGTGGGTTGTCTTTACCGAAGCCTGCTTCTTCAAGAAGTGCAGCTGCTTTCGCGTTACGCTCTTTCTGGCTCATTTGACCGTAAGCTGGCATTTCAGGGTTGAAACCTGCTGTGATCTCAGGAGTTAGGAAGTAAGCTGGTTTTTGACCCTGAGCTAGGATAGCGTCAGTAACAATGTTACGGTCGATTGCGTAAGAGATCGCTTGACGAACGCGTACGTCATCAAATGGCGCTTTCTTAGTGTTGAAGATGTAGTAGTAAGTACATAGGTTACCAGTAACCGATACTTCTTCGTTGTGTTCTTTTTTAAGGCGCTTGAAGTGTTCTACTGGTAGTTCGTTAGTGAAATCGATCTCGCCTGCTAGGAAGCGGTTCATTTCAGCAACTTGGTTTTCGATAGGTAGGAAAGTTACTTTGTTAAGAACAGTCTTATCGTTGTCCCAGTATTGCTCGTTACGTTTAAGAACTAGACGCTCGTTAACAACCCATTTGTCTACTACGTAAGCACCGTTACCAACGAAGTTTTCTGGCTTAGTCCACTGATCGCCGTATTTTTCAACAGTAGGTTGGTGAACCGCTTTCACTGTTGTGTGGCCCATCATCATAACGAAGTATGGTACAGCCGTTTCTAGTTCAACCACTAGAGTATGATCGTCAACTGCTTTAACACCTAGTTCAGACTTGTCCTTTTTGCCTGCTACGATGTCTTTCGCATTAATCATCTTGGTGTATTCCATGTACCAAGCGTATGGAGAAGCTGTGCTTGGATCTACTGCGCGCTGGAAAGAGTAAACGAAGTCGCCAGCAGTTACTGGGTCGCCGTTAGACCATTTTGCGTCTTTACGTAGGTGGAAAGTAAATGTTTTGTTGTCTGTAGTTTCCCAAGACTCTGCAACACCAGGGATAGTGTTACCTTCCGCGTCTTGGTTCACCAAGCCTTCAAGTAGGTCGCGAATCACGTGAGATTCTGGAACACCTTGAGATTTGTGCGGGTCGATTGTTGCAACTTCAGTACCGTTACCACGAACGAGTTCTTGTTTTGCTGCTAGCTCAGTTCCTGCTGGAACCTCTGCTGCGATAGTTGAAGTAGCGGCCACTGCCAGACCAGCACCTAAAAGAAGGGCTTGAGTGATTTTGTTCTTATACATGTGTAAAACTCCAAGTTTTTCATTTGCATCCATGACTTCTTTGCAAGACACCAGAACGGCTAGTGATTTAGATTTATTTAGCTCAAAAACTAAGCACAAAAATCTAAAACCTTACAAAGATTGCGGCACACATTATCAATCATTGAAGTAATTTGCCATAAAAATGTAGCAAAAAATCGTATAATTCGCCAAAAGCATCAACATATTGGTAAAAACATCTGCAAATCAGAAAATTCTTAGTTGATAAATTTGATAATTACACACTCGGTAGATTGAAGTGCCTTTTTATCTGACAAGACACTATTTATTAGCATCTTATTCTAGATATTGTACGGAAAATTAACAAAAGTTATGCAATCTAGCTAACACTAAAACACATTAATCTTTGTCTAAACTGAGGGAATGTGAACTTAATCACTACGCAATCGTTTTGTCTTCGTAGACATCAAAATTGATACATTGAGCGAAGAATTATTTCTTGAAAAGGTATAAGGAAGTTAGCGTCCAATAGAGGTAAGGCGTAGATTCGTGCTGGTTTAGGCTAGGATTTTTCGTCTACGACAGATAGCAAAACGCCGCTAATAAAAGCGGCGTTTTAAATGGTGATGCTTGCAAGATAAGTCTTCATAACTCGAACCAGCTATCAATGAGTTAACAAGCAATTTGCAGTATAAGTTCGCATAAGATTGCGTCAAAAGCCTGCATAACTGAGCACCTCTTAAAATCCTACGTTGTAAAGTTACTACACTACCGTTACCTATTGCAGACTCACCATTAATTTTTCCGCTAGGATAGTTCGACGCTATAAATGAACCCCCACCATGCCTTAAGTTGTTGCAGCGACTTTTTCTAAGTTCACTTCCCAGTTTGCGGATCTAACGAGGTACTACGATATTTCTCACCAGCTAAAATATCGTAGTGAATCACCGTATCACTATTAAATTGAGAGAAATCGAAGTAAACAGTTTCTGCGTTAAATTCTGAGCGTTTCGATATTTTTTTATCATTTATGTAAAAGTTACAACCTAAGCCACCAGACCAAGTGTTGTCTTTCCATTGGTGTAGAAAAGCGTCGCAACTTTTAGCTTGAATTGTTGAGTTTAAGTCTATTGGTTTATTGTTGTAACTTGTGCCTGATTGGTAAATACGTAATTGAGCAAACCCCACAGTATCAAAATCGTTATAGGCTTCGACTTTAACATCTCGCAGTTCGACCACGCAGTTTTTGCTGTTTGTATAAGCGGAGTAAGGCACTTTAAACTCATAGCGGTCGTCACTTTCAGCATCATTTTGAGTAAAGAATGTGGTGATCTTTCCTCCTTTATGAGCCTTGCGGCCAAACATATCGTAAGAATAAGCTTCACAATCGTCACCATGAACCCAATAGTTAGCCCATACTTTTACTGTTGCATCAGTTGGTTTTGAACCGGAAACCAGAAGGGTATCTTGTGTATTAGCATTTTGGATTGAGTACAGGCTCCAAACGATACCAAAAAGAGAGAGAACCAGTGCAATACTCACCCACAACACTTTTCGTTTAGCAGATAGGATCATTTTAACTGTTCCTTGATTTCTTCAGGTAATGATTGATTGGATAGCAACAGTAGACTCAATGGTAAGCGCTCTGGGCTATTCATAATACTGACCAATTCTTGCTTTACTTGATGTAGGTTGTCTAGTAGTTCTTTGATAACGGCTAACTCTTGATTGTATCGAGCAATATATATTTGATTGATCGGGGAGTATGGTTTGCCTAATGTTTCAGCTAGCTTGGTTTTTAGGTCAGAATAATATCGCTGCTGCTTGTTGATACTATTGGTTAGGTAAGCAATTGTCCCTTGATAGTTGCTATGCAAGCTCTCTTTGCTCAGGGCTTGGAGTTGAATCATTAGGTTAGGAATATAAAACTCCATACCGTGATCAGTTATTGATGCATCAGCCAAACTGTCCACCAATGCGACAGAGTCATTTTCAGCCATCTTTGCAAGGTCAAGCATCGTGACTTGAGTTTGTCTTGGTGACAATAGTATCTGTTTAGAATCTGAGTAAGTGATTAGTTGAGATAAGGAACCATGGTGTAGATAGTTATCATCATCGTCATCCGTAAGCATTTTTTTAGCTAAACTCACACCACTGCTAAACACATCAGAAAGTTCAAGACCTTCGGTTATGTCTGTATTGGCCCAAGTCATTGGTATTTGAGGAATCAGGTCATGATTATTGACGTGGCGGTAATGTGAAATATTTCGATAACGCTGGACAAAGCTGCGCGTTCCTGTCCGAGGCATACCATAAGAATACAAACGCAATCTTTTACTATTAACTTTGTCATTGATTATACAGCTTATAATGAGTGCGCCAGCACCACCTAAGCTGTGTCCACATACATATATACTTTTATTCTCAATGTCAGTTACGTTGAGCATCATTTTTGACCACAATGCCATGGCGTACTGATAGAACCCACGATGAACATAGGTTCCACCAAATTCAGGAGGGGCAATCTGCGCTGCATCGAGATCAGTCTTAACCAAGTCCTGCATAACCGGCGATTGAATAATATTACCTAACTTATCCACCACCAGCGCTTGTATTCCGGAGGCAGCTTTTACAATTTTTAGTAACTGAGTATCTTCTGTTCTATTTCGGTCTTCAAAGTAAGGCTCTGTGCCTCTTATTCCAATTATCGCAATATCATCATTGGACAGGATGTACCCTTGAGCATCGACTACGTCGTCAGCATAATAATTGTATTTTAGCGATTGGGTATATGGGATTTCTTTTACAATCCATTTAGTTTCTAAATCGCTGCAGTTAGTAGGGACTTTCCGCTCTTTTAATTGCGTTATTACAGTATCAATAGAGCCGTTTGTGTCCGCAGATTTCCCATCATCGACACTGAGTTCATCTGTCGCATAAGCCAGTTTTGAAAGCAGAGCAAAGGTATAACTGTTCACCAAGTTAAAGTCATCGGTATCCACAATCATCGGCATATAGCTGCGCAAGGCTTTGAGTTCAAAAATATAGGTTTGGTTGTGACTGAGCCTAAACCCTGCTTTTTCCGCAGAGGCATTAATGTCTACCCCTTTGTGATGCTCTTGCAAAAACTCGTCTTGTGGCACTTCATCCCAGAAATCGCCAATCGTGGTGTAGCGGTACTGTTTCGCTTTATTATTTTCGGCATCAAGTTCCGTTATAGCTCGTTTTTTTACCGGTGATTCTTGTTCTTCAGCTCGACTCGGATATTTTTCGACTTCAGTTAATAGAGACGCTTGGCTCACCGAGGCTCTCCACTCACCAGCAGCAATGTTCCTAAACAAGACCTTGCCAGAACTTGTGGTTTGCGTGTATGTGCAGGAAGGGGTAATACGGCTCGTGATGGTGACCATTAAGCCATCAATCGGTTCATCCCTCTCACTTCGAAACTCGAGCTCTAACCACTTATCTTCAGGGTTGCACTGCACACAGTAATTAAATGAGTCCATAGATTATCCCTCCTGTTCAAATTGACGAGTTAAAGCATGCAGAGCGAATTGAACCTCTTCATTTTCATACTCTTGGAGAAACTCAATCATATTGTGTTGAGCTAGTTGTTCTGGACCAACGATACCGACGATAGCAGCACTCATCACACGATATGTTAAGGTTTGTTCAGATACGGCGAGGAACGGAGTCAGTATGGAACTCACGTCACGACCTTGAGCTAAGTGTTCGTTCATCGTGTCTGGGTAATGCTGCCATAACCAAGACTCAAGGTTGGTTTGAATAAGAGAAAGGTCATCCGAACTCTCTAAATGATGCGGCTTAACGACCCACCAAGTCGTCCCATGAGCGGAAAACTGAGTGTTCGATGTATTAGTAAAGGTCACAAACTGGGGCTGCTCTTGGTTATCGAACGCCGCTAAGTGGCTAATATTACCCAAGAACTGATTCTTCTCTATTTCGTCCATTCGAGTAAGCATTGGAATGATGACCTGCCTATCATAAAAACGAAACAAGACCTCTTCACCTTCTAAGGCCGCTATCAATAAGCTGCGTAAATGATCTAAAACCGATTGGCTGCTTTCGCTACTGGATAAAACCAGCCCTTTTCCTAATAAGGACTCTGGTAGTAATGAGACTGACTTTGAAACGGGAATTAACCATGGAGAAAGAGACATGACGTCAGCAAACATTGCCCCGTCAAATAACGGTATAGAATCTTCAAAGCCAATACTGCCATTTTGCTGTAATGCTTCCTTATGAACCTGATAGTCGACCAACCAGTATTGATCCTCGGCCTGTTGTTGGAACCATGATGCGAACATTAATATTCCCCTCTGAATAGGTAGGATTGCAATGCTCGATAACATGAAGAAACAAAGGAAAAATTAAAAATTGGGGGCTGCTGGATTTCACCTTGAAAAGTTGGATATACCACGGTCGACATTACAAATACCTCAATAAAGTCAGTCAAGGCAACTCACATCGTTACCTTTGATAGGCACACATAAGCAAATATGACACCAACATCTAATTTCGGTATTTCAATGAGTTAAGTTAGCGCGACTTCTTAAATGAGCAGCAACTTACCTAACTGAGCAATGTATAACCCAAAACTCTCATCAATCAGACCAAAAGACATAGTAAACATGTACGTAACAAACTTTAGGGCAAAAATGAGTTTAATGGAGTCATGTATTAACACTTTGTGAATTACCCTCAGGTATGGAAAACTCCGACGGGCAAAATGCAAAACTTGACCCTAGTTTCTAAATATATGTCTCCAGTTGATTATGCCAATCTTGCGACGTAAACATAGAAAACTTCATCGAGATAGTGGTATTAATCTCGTGGAAGGCCATAACAAGTTTAAGTTTATGTGTGCTTTGCTTCATAATGGATTCAGTTTGGCTTTGGTATATCGGCCCAGAGGTGGAAAATGCACGTAACAATTGTTGATGAACCAAAAGAACCGCTCCCAGGAAAAAAGGATTATCGGCTGTTAGTAAAAAATGGCTTAAAGGTAGTTGAGAAGTATGTCACGTCTGATCAGTTTTTTAGTAATAGTGAGATATTTAGCAGTAGTATGAGAGCGGTTTTTGATGGCTTACAATCTGCAGACGAAATGAACTGGTCAGGTGACTACATAAAGTTATATCACTTTCACAACCAAATAATTAGTAGACCCTATATTAACGACATCATAAATGGTGAAGCTTTACCATGCAGTAAGCATAATCAAATCTGTTATGTTTACAGCAATTTAAGAGCTACTTTAATTCAGTATTACTTAGGCTATTGTACTAAGTTGGATCTCCATAATGCTGTCGTTCAGCTCGAGCTCTGGGCATCAATAGTAAAGATAAATGACGAGTTTGACGACCAAGTGCGTGAATACATACGGTTATCTAGAGAAGCTCTGAAAGGTCTGTCCCCTTACTACATTATTAAGTTTAAGTTCGCATTCTCTCTTCCAATACCGGATGGTGAGTACGAAGTTAACACCCAAAACTTGCAAACATTCACGGTTAAATCATTTTCAGACTCCACGGTAGTCTCAAAAGTCGGTGACAGATTTTTCTCAGAGATATCACTAAAGATGACTGGGTATACTGTTACTGATAGGCATTGGTGTGGACCATCTATTGATGGGCAAACGGAAGTTCATACAGATTTCTGCTTGAGTTTTATCAATGAATTAATATTAAAGATCAAAATTGCAGAACCTACTGTGAGAATAGCGGAGTTGGCCGAAGATGATCTCGGAAACGTGTCCATTGAGCAGTATACGCATAATAATGAGCGCCTAAACAGTACGTTACATTTCAGTATGGGAAGCTTATCTGTCGCGAACATTCTGTCGAAGCAAGTCTTAAACCCAGAACAAATCGATAATGTTCTAACTAGCGAAAGTTTGCGTCTTTTTGAAAAGCTTCATGGCCAAGCTTGTATTGCGAGAGATAGAGGTGAAGATGTTAAAGCCTTTTATATATTGAATTCTGCTTTGGAGTCAGCAATTGCACACTATTTAGACAAACTGGCTAATGCGTCGCAAAAGATGCCAGAATTGACTGAATTTTTAGAAGGGCGTTCTAAATGTTTGGACTGCGAACTATTCACTGCGTCTGAATTGCAAGAGCCACCGCATAGGAATATGGTTCCTTCTATATCAGCACAGATCAAGTTTCTAAGTAACATATCGACAGTAACTGGTGCTCAAAGAAAAAGGCTGAACTCTTGTATTTATAAAGTGAAAGGGCAGGATGTCAGAAATGATTTAGTTCACGGGAAAATAGCCACTGTACCTAAAGATAATTTGCACCAAGCATTTGAAGCGTATGTTTCTTGTGTGGATATATTGAGTGTGTTGACACCTTTGAAAAACAACTAATGCAAATGGGTATTAAAGAAAGTGACTAGGGTCAGGTCTTGCTTTTGGTCCCATTAGCTTAAGTATTCCAAAATCAGAATTCCATCATTCGATATACCACCAGTTGCAATTAATTTTGGGGCACTTTCGTTCTGCAGAGTGCCGAATGAAACATTTCTGGACATTTCCGAGTTACGACGATTTTTCGGATAACTTCTAATTATAAAAATATGCTACCTACCCGCATATAGCTGGCCAAATTCATCGTATCACTACAATACTCACTAAATACCGCATAATCTGAGGTAGAAGCCGCGCATAGCTACACTACTACCCGAAGCTAAACCATCAGTTCTATACATGTTTTGAAAATGAAGTACTCTTCGCTGGTGCAATTACATAGCTAAATGTCAATTCATCCCTATCATCTGAATAGCGAGATCTGTAAAGAACCTTTTCTATTTTCACAGCCAAATAATAACCATTGATATTTTGTAATACAGCTATTTCATCGACACTCAAAGATATTGAGTCTTCTTCACAATAAAACGATGGATCTTCAGCGTCATCAATATCAGAAATATCTATATATCGTTGTGGGGGAATGCGTACCGAATGAATACTTTCTTGTCGATTGTAAAGCCAGATTGAGCCAGATCCAGATGGTGACCAATATAGCTCAAAAGCCATTTCACCTTCTCCCACCCAATAACGACCGTGGTTGTGTTTTGGATTAAAAGTGACTGTGCCTTTTAATGCAGGATTGCTAAACGATTGGGGTAGTTCAAAAATCTGAGCTTCTGTAAGTTTTGGTTGTCTCGCAAAAGGGTTACTTCCTCTTTTGGGCCTTGGTTTTACAGACTCACCCCATAACTCAGCGATAAGTTCGCAATAACTATCCTCATAAGCTGACGGTTCAAAATTTAAGTATAATTTACTGGATACAAATGTTGGTGTTTTATTCACTAAGCTATTATTAACGACTATTGGTATTACTCGATTACTTCCTAAATTTTGCATAATTTGAGATGTGATAATCATTTTTTCGTAGCCAACACCACCATTTTTCATCAGATTGGCTTTTTCTACGTATGGCTCCGTGCATACCAAAATAACCCTGTCAGCATCAGTTAAACCTGACTCCATAAACTGAGGAAGGTCTCCTCCAATTTTTAGGTCCCATTGATCTAAAGTTACCGCTACTCCATTTTCTTCAAGGCGGGTAGCTAAAGCGAGAATCCAAGCCTTATGCTCATCACTATCATGAGAGTAAGAGAAAAACACTTTGGGTGTCATGTGCATTTTATTAACCTTTACGAGCTAAAACAGAAGGTTAGAGTATAGTTTTATAACCTAAAATTAAACTGAACTTTGAATTGGTATAGCATCTCAAACATCTAAGTAAGATATTGATAGTCAGGTCTTGTCTTCTATATTTGTCATTAACTCATCTATTGCGAAAATTTCTCACTGAGGCTTGCTCGATCATGAGGGCAAACTCACTTTGAGGCAGGTTTGAGTTTAGGCTCCTTAGACATATTAGCGCCGAGAGACTTTTGTCCATTACCGATTGCGTCGATACATCATTAGATAAAATTTTGTTACCTACGGAAATAGCTTTAAGGGGGGCTAACTTTCTAGCTGAAGTCTCCGTATTTGAGTCTGAATAGTATTGTTCATGCTCATTTACATCTTTGAGCAAGTCGCTTGGTTTGCGCCCTGACAGGGCCGGAATAGGCGTTTTAAACCATTCTTCATCCAATAATCCTCTACTAAACACTTCAAACGCTAGTGCTCGAATATCACTGTGTTCATCTAAAAACGTTTTTCCTATTTTTGAGAGAGTCCTTTAAAACTATTAGCCAATCGAAACTAAATACAACATCTAACATTTCAGATTGCCATAGCAAAAATGGGATCGTAACTTTTAAGTCCTCAGTTCCTCAAACAGGCTTAACCATGAATAATGTGACACATAATTTAACCGTTATTAAACCTACGGTTAAACCACACATTGTTTCAAATAGAGCGAAATCTCATGGTTTTAATAAATCATCATACAACATTCTTTTTTTGCCTTGGCCTCAAACGGTTTCATCATCATCTTTTAAGATAGCCAAGAATGATCCAGAAATGGACATGAATGGGTACTTCGGATTTTTTGACTACAAACCCAAAAAAAGTATTGATACGAAACTATTCCTTGCAGCCTTAAAACAAGGCATCAATCGTGCCGGACAAATTGACCTCATCGTTCTACCTGAATGTGCGATGTCAAATCAAACATTTGAAGAGATTTGCAACGATTTATCGCATATATTCAAAGAACATGCTCCATCATTGCTATCGGGAGTTTATGGCGAAGAGCCTGATGGATACGGCATAAATTCGGCTAAGCTAGCATTTGTAAATGAGCTTGGCACCTATCAAATAGAAGAACAAAGAAAGCATCATCGATGGTTCTTAGATCAGAGCCAGATTCGAAACTACAATCTTGCAAATGCTCTAGATCCTGGTAGGAAATGGTGGGAAAAAATTAAAATTGGGCGCAGACGCCTTTTGACTGTACATTCAAATAAACAAGTTACCCTATGTCCGTTAATATGTGAGGACTTAGCTCGACAAGAACCTGTTGCACAAGCAGTAAGGTCTGTAGGCGCTAATTTGGTAGTAAGCCTACTTTTAGATGGTCCTCAATTGAGTTTCCGTTGGCCCGGTAAATATGCCGCAGTTCTTTCTGACGATCCCGGTTCATCTGTCCTTTCAGTGACGGCTTTAGGAATGACCCAGCGAGCGACAGGGCTAGGACACGACCCAAGTTCAGATGTTGCTCTCTGGAGTGAACCTGGAAAAAGTGCAACACCCCTTAATCTTAAAGAAGATCACGACGGTTTAATGCTAGAATTAACAATAAGTCCTGAGCAGCAATGGACAATCGATGGTAGACTTGAAGAAAAATCTGTTCTGCGCAAGAATGAGGTTACTCCAATAAAAATTAGTGAGTCTGACAGAAATAAAACTCAGCGAAGCTTGAGAGACTCTTTAGCAAAAGAATTTAGTAGAGGGCGTTGATATGAATACAGAACAAAAAAAATTAGTTCTTTCTATCATTGAGATGGCATATAAAGATCCTAAAGTCGCAGACCTATACTTTTCTTTCTTATCAGAAGAAGAACTTAGTGACTTGCCTGAACTAAAGATAATCAAAACCATTGTTAACAATTCCAACCAGTACAGTTCCCTTGATGAGTATCGCCAAGATATGCTCAAAGAGGTTAACAGTTTCGACATAAAGAACTTGCAAACTTCATTATCCTACTCTTTGAATTGATTTGCTTTAGGCATCAAAGGGGCTAATTCAAGCCCCTTTTTACTTCTTAAAATAAGTGCGTTTTATAATTGAAGACAGATCCTCCTTATTTACATAGGATTGCACTGTTCAACAATAGCATCAGTGAGGTGAAGTTGAATAACCTGAGACTCTTTTAATTGGACTTTAAGTTGTTCACATATAGCTAGTAAACAATCAACCCGCTCAGCAATAATTTTTTGCTCACGCAAAGTGGGTATAGGAATTGGCAAGCGCTTCAACTTACTTGCTTTGACACCCCCAGCCGCAGAGCCTGTCTCATTATCTTTAACCATCAATTGAAACTGCGGAGACATAAGAACGATTCGAAGGTATTCAGGAGACAAGTCACCTATACTCTGTAAACAAATTGTTCTCTGAGCAAGTGCAAACAGATAACCTAAATCTACTTGAGCGACATATCCCATTGTATGACCTTCAGTTATAAAGAGAATATCTCGCTTTTTTGGTAAACCTCTAACCATCCATTGCTCATATAGCTCTTCACTGATGTACTCAACAGGGTCGTTTTTTATGTATCCATTTCTGATGTTTTTAGCTGTAATCAGTCTTACACCATGATCAGATTTTTTAGGGTTCTTTCCTCTGTAATCAATAAATCTACACAATTCCTGCAACTCAGCACAATCCCACCCTTCGCTCAAAGTCCAGTCACAATTATCTTCAATGATTGAATCCGTTGATTGAGATTTTTTGATTTTCTTCTCTTTGATTAACAGCGCTTTTTCTTCCGCAATACGCTCAAGCAGCTTTGCAGCGGGTTCATCATTTGGGTCTTGTGGAACAAGCTTACCCATTACCGCCAGTTGCAGGATGGTTTGTTTTAGCTGATCAATGCTCTCTTCTGTAATGAACAAGGTATCGAAGTGCTCCGCAACCATTTGCCAGTTTTGCATTAACTCTTCAGAGTTTGCAGAGTTGGTTAGCGTGTCTAACAGCGTTGTTACCAATACCTGATGTGCCTCAATGCTGGCTTCGGTTTGTTGCTCTAGTTGATCGCAGAGTGTCATTAGTTCATCGACTTTAGAGACAATGCGGTGTTGCTCTTTTACAGGTGGTAAAGCTGCTACAATAAGTTCCAGTGTAGATTGGCTCAATGCAGGCACAGAAGTACCTGCTTGATAAGCAACCAAATCTGTCTTGCTTAAAATTAAATACAAGTAATCAGATGTAATACCTACAGAAGGCGTAAGACCTAAACAGTTATTATCAATAGCAGTGTCACATGTGAGTATACGGCGCTTGTTAGTAGCTATTGCACCGCCAATTTTCGGGAATACTACTGTACCTTTGGGGTGAAGCTTCGCTTTGATTTTAATCGCAACTTCATCTGAAACTGTATTTACAGTCGTGTTTATGAACTTTTCATTGCCCGCCAAATTCATATCGCTCACTTTCGAAAACAATATGTTATGCCCAGACTCGCCTTGCGCTGATTTAGGAAAACCTGAACCAATAGCCCAATAAGCCATTTCGCCCCACCGGACAGATACCCAGCCTTGGGGTAGTGAAAAAAGTCTCTCTCCGTCACTGATTTCAGGAAGCTTTTTCGGTTTCTTGATTTTCTTCTCTTTGATTAATTGCGCTTTCTCTTCCTCAATGTGCTCAAGCAAAATAGAAGCAGGCTCATCACTTGGATCTTGAGGCACTAACTTACCTCGCACTGCTAACTCTAAAATCAGCTCACGCAGTTTCTTAACGCCATACAGCTCTAGCTTTTTACTACTGCCACGACCTGTTGTTGCTTTGGTTTTTACTGTTGAAGTCCAAGTCTCAATATTGTCTGTAATCAACTGATCGATAAGTGTTTGGTCTAAACTCATCATTCACCCTCACCTACAGATGACTTAAGTGCATCACCAAGGATGCCTTTCAACTTGTTACGCAGCTCAGTAATATCTTGCTGTTGCTGTTGATAGCTTTCTAGTAATTCTTGCGGGTTATGGCTTACCACTTCTTCTTGGTATGGGTTTTTAATATCTAGGTTGAAGTTGCGCTCGATGATCTCTTCAATAGAGACCTTCCATGCGTGCTTGTTCTCTACACGAGAAGCAAAGCCGTCTTCTTCGCTGCCCCACCACTCTTGCTCTTGCTTGAACTCTTCAAACTTCATTGGTTTGGTTTTGCTGTAGTTCTTAACGCCCTCTGGGTATGGGTGCTCGTAGAACCACACCTCTTTGGTCGGCTGGCCTTTGGTGAAGAACAGAATGTTGGTTTTGATGCCTGTGTATGGGTTGAACACGCCATTAGGTAAGCGAACGATGGTGTGCAAGTTACACTCTTCCGTCAGCATCTTTTTGATTTTGGTTTTAACGCCCTCGCCAAACAAGGTGCCATCTGGCAGAACTACGCCTGCTCGACCGTTGTTTTCATCTAAAACTTCGATGATTAACTGCAAGAACAGATCAGCGGTTTCACGGGTTTGCATCTCAGCAGGAAAGTTTTTCTCGATACCGTCTTCTTCTGTACCCCCAAAAGGTGGGTTGGTCGCAATCACATTGATGTTGCTGTCCCAGCTTGAAAGCGGTTTGTTTAGCGTATTGCCGTGTTTGATTTGTACAGGCACTTCAATACCGTGCAGCATCATATTGGTGATACAGAGTAAGTGCGGAAGTTGCTTCTTCTCTACACCGTGGATTTGTTTTTGCAGTGTTTGGTGATCGGCAGCCGTCTTCACGTAATTGTTTTTAACGTGGTCGAATGAACAAGCAAGGAAACCGCCTGTACCCGTTGCAGGGTCCATGATAGATTCACCAAGCTTTGGATCTAGGCGGTCAACGATAAAGCGAGTTACCGCACGAGGGGTGTAGAACTCACCTGCGTTACCTGCGCTTTGTAGATCTTTCAGAATTTGCTCGTAAATATCACCAAATAAGTGGCGTTCGTTAGAGTCAGTAAAGTCGATTTCATTAAGCTTATTGATGACTTGGCGCAGTAACGTACCGTTCTTCATATAGTTGAACGCATCACTAAACGCTTCTTTGACCACAAAGCCACGAGGGTTCTTATCAATCGGTGCGGTGTAGTTTTTCAGTGTAGGGAACAGGTCATCATTGACGAACTCAAGCAGTTCATCGCCAGTCATACCTTCAGCATCCGCCGCCCAATTACGCCAGAGGTATTCTTCTGGAATTGGCTCTCGGTAATCATCCATTTCAAGCTCTAGCTCTTCTTCTTGAGCATCAAACACTTTAAGGAATAATAGCCAAGACATTTGACCTAGACGCTGTGCGTCACCATCAACACCCGCATCTTTGCGCATGATGTCTTGGATAGATTTGATTACTGAACTAATAGACATGATTTTCTTACTTTTAAACAACTGAAATTTGTGGCGAATTATAACAGAACTAGGTCAAAAAAAATGAAGTTAGTTCTATGAAACAATAGAGATACTTTTCATTAATCGATAACCTAAACTTATAAAACAAGAATCATAATCATAGTTGGCCAAATAATGAAAATAGAATGCCCTCATTGCCAGAAGGACAATGAGATTGAGTTTGCAGATAACATATCTTGTTCAGAGTGTAAGAAGAGCTTTAAAGGGTTTAAGTTCAGTAAGCGAAAGCTAATTTCAGCGAGCGCTGCTCTTGTTGTTGGAACCATTGGTGGTTACAAGGTGAATGCGGCTTTAGAAGCTACGAGATATCCGCTAGCTGTAGAATACGCCATTGTCGATAGTTGCGTGAACTCGTCATCGAACATGGTTTCTTCTAGTTGGTATGAGAGTAAGAGAGAAATTTGCTTATGCGCACTAGGAAAAACCATCGACCAAGTTTCTTATTCCACCTACAAATCCGAACAGGCGAGTTTCATCAGAGTATTCAAACAGAGTGCTAATGCTTGTCGGTAAAATGGTGGCACTAAGGCCACCAAATAAAGTTTGCTACTTTTTGGTATTACCACGACCAGGTCCAGATGGCTTACCAGTTTTGCTTGGGTAGTTAGGGTTTGGTTTACTCATGAATCAGCTCCTATTTTGATTGTTTTTGGTTGTTGTGCGCCGCTCGTTGAGCTCGGCCAGCAAAGTCGCCTTTAGGCACATTTCCACCATTTTTCTTGGCTGCATTTCCTTGAATACGAGCAGCGGCTTCAGGTGTCATTGGTGTTTTAGATTTAGTCATGATTTTGTCCTTTGTTATCGTGATTAAGATGTCTTCGCTAAGACAAGGTAATAATAACTAGGGGGTTAGGGACAAATGGGGACAACTACAAAACAAAAGCAAAAACAGATTCAACAAGCTTTGGATGCCTTAGGTTGGAGCCATAACCAACTCGCAAGTGTGCTTTATGAAGAACTCCATGATAACGATGATTTTAGAGAAACTGACAAAGATGACATTCGTAAGCTTGGACAAAACATTAAAAAGCAACTTCAACGTGAATCGACACCTGACGAACGGCTAAAACAGTACTTACGCATACTCTCAGAGCATCCAGATTACCAAGCGTTAAAGCTGGGAACCCTACTCCCTCAGTATGTTGAGCATGAATGTATTAGCGGCGATTTAACCGTTCAACTAGCAAAGTTCTCGGAAGAATTAGATCAGTTCAACGAAAATGAAAAAGGCCGCTAGTCTAGCGGCCTCAGAAATTTTCGTATTTACTCTTTGTGAATATTTATTGTTACGCGGATTGATAGATAGCTGCTTCTAGTTCATTAACCGCTTCTAGATACTGGTTTTTTCCACCAAATCCTTTCTTAATGATTTCTAGCGGTCGACCCATTTCATCAAATGGCTTCACCTTTAATACGTGAATATTCTCGATCTCTTGAACACCTTCATCAGCGTATTTGTCCAACAGGTTAGTGAGTACTTGTTGCGCTGTTTCACCATACTTCGTGAAGTAGTTACGCTTCTTGACGTTTTCTGCACGTTCTTTACGAGTCAATGGCGGTTGGTCATAAACCACGTGACAGATCATATCGAATGGGTCTAAGTCCTTACCGACTTCATCTTCGAGTGCTTCCCATAAGATGCCTTCACGAGCAAGCTCTTCAATAATAGCTTCTTTACGGTCAGCATCATTCCAACGCTTGGTAAACTCATCAAGAGAAGCAAACTGCTTAGCCATAGTCTTACGTGTGTAATCTTTAAAGGACTCCGTAACAAGCTTACCGTCTGAATCATAATATTGAACACGTTCAGCTAGTGCTTTTACCGATACGCCATTAACGTGGAACTTGCGAACTTTGTTCTCATCTTCCCAATCATCACCTGTTGCGCCAGTATCTGAGCCGTTGTTGCTATAGGTTTGCTCTGGCTCTTGAACTGAATCAGGGTCGATATCTTCGTCCCCAAACGGGTTATCCAAACCGTCATCATCAGTACCCACAACAATATCGTCTAATGCATCTTCGTCTTCGAAATCTTCTGGCGTTGTTACTTTCACGCGCTCTGGTGTGCCATCGAAACGCTCGTCAGCAAATAGTTCAGTCGCTTTCTTAAAATCTAAGATGGTGAACCAAAGCTTACCGTAGCGATCATCAATTCGAGTACCTCGTCCAATAATCTGCTTAAACTTGGTCATAGATTGGATGCTTTGATCTAATACCACCAACTTACAGGTCTTGGCATCAACACCCGTAGTCATTAACTCTGAGGTGGTTGCTATGACAGGGTATTTCTTTTTCGGGTTGATGAAGTTATCAAGCTGAGCTTTACCGATTTCATCATCACCGGTAATTTTCATTACGTACTTATCGTTTTTCTTCACTTGCTCTGGGTTGAGATTCACCAAAGCACGGCGCATACGCTCGGCATGATCGATGTCATTACAGAACACAATGGTTTTTGCCATTGGGTCAGTGCGCTTTAAATAGTTAGTGATGGTTTGCGCAACTAGCTCGGTACGTTCATCAATAACCATAGTGCGGTCGAAATCTTTCTGGTTATAGATTCGATCATCAATCACTTCACCATGCTTATCTGTTTGACCTTTGGTTGGCCGCCAACCTTGTACGTCAACATCAATATCAACACGAACGACTTTGTAAGGCGCTAAAAAGCCATCCTCGATGCCCTCTTTCAATGAGTAGGTGTAAACAGGATCACCGAAGTATTCGATATTAGAAACTTCATCCGTTTCTTTTGGCGTTGCTGTTAGGCCAACTTGCGTTGCAGAGCTGAAGTACTCCAGAATTTCCCGCCATGCGCTATCTTCAGATGCACTGCCACGGTGACACTCATCAATGATGATCAAGTCAAAGAAATCAGGGTCGACCTGCTTGTAGGCTTTTTGAGCTTCTTCAGGGCCTGTTAACGCTTGATATAGTGCTAAGTGAACTTCGTAAGCCGGATCGACGGTACGACCCGTAATTTTGGTCATCGCTGAACCAAACGGCTGGAAGTCATTGGTTTTGGTCTGATCGACAAGGATGTTTCGGTCAGCTAAAAATAGGATACGTTTCTTGGCCTTAGCTTTCCAAAGACGCCAAATAATTTGGAATGCTGTGTAAGTTTTACCTGTACCTGTCGCCATAACCAATAAGATTCGGTCTTGACCAGACGCTACCGCTTCAACTGTTTTGTTAATCGCTTGAAGTTGATAGTAACGAGGTGACTTACCACTACCATCATCGTAATAGTCTTGAGTAATGATTGGTAAGTGCTCTTCTTTATAGCCTTTCCAAACACAGTATTTATGCCACAGCTCTTCAGGGGACGGGAAATCCTCTAGGCGAATTTCTGTTTCTAGTTGGGTGGGATTGGTTAGATCTCTGAAGATGAAACCATCACCATTCGAAGCAAATACAAACGGTACCTCTAACAGTTCGGCATACTCAATACCTTGCTGCATGCCTTTTCCCACTTCATGTTTGTTCGCTTTCGCTTCAACAACCGCAAGCGGCATACTTGGCTTATGGTAAAGAACGATATCGGCCGATTTCACTTTCTTGCGAGCCGCAGCCTGACCACGAACGATCACCTTACCGTCTCGAAGCTTCACTTCTTGACGAATTTGAGTCATATCATCCCAGCCTACGTTCTTTATTGCAGGAAGAATAAACTTGGTGATGATGTCTGTTTCAGAAAGCTTAGACTTGGAGAACTTTTCGACCATACGACTTTGATTCCATACTGAATTGCGACGGATTATATAACAAAGTTCATATGATTGAAGAATAAGAACGCAACAATAGTGTGGTTAACAAGTAATTCGATCACAAATTGCAAACTTGGGAGGTTAAACATAATCAAAAGCTGCTATCACCCGCTCTCGAAAAGCCCCAAGCTTTATGCGTTCTGATTCTTCGATGGCTAAAAAATCACTATCCGCATTTTCTATAAAAGTATCTGTAGCCCACTCAATTTGTAGAAAATCATTTGTTCGTGGTTCAGAGGTAATGCACTTCTCTTCAAAAGAGGAGTTTACGCAAGTTGGAATTTCTGACTTTTCAATTTCAAGAAACGAACAAGATTCTGGAATATCTTCTTCTACACGCTCTGCGAACTTGACCAAACTTTCTTCGGCAAAGGTATACAACCATGCTTCTTGGTTGGGTGAATCATTAACTCTCAATATCCTTCCAAGGACTTGCCTAAAGTAAAGTTCCGTTTTGACTGAACTCATATGACAACAAACCTGTAACCGAGGGATATCCGTGCCTTCACTGATCATCCCAACGCTGACTATCCATTGAACATTCGAGTGACGAAAAGACTCAATTTCATTTAACGGATTATCATGATGATAAGTCACGATGCATGCTGATTGATTAAAGTGCTCAATCAGTCGCTTTTGAATATGTTTAGCGTGCTTTATAGAAGCAGCGACGACTAAACCTCCTGCATTTGGGGACTCTTGCCTTATTTGGGCTAGCTTTTGGCAACCACTATTTAATATGTAGTTCATAGCGTCTTCATTGTGAACGACACTGTGATATGAGACATCGGATTGTTTAAGGCAATCAAGAATAGAAGCGAAATATTGATTGTCATTTCCGGCCTTAACACTCAGATGTTCATTATCGATTAAAACGATTTTAGGGCGACGACATACCTTATCTTCAACAGCCTGTTGCAAGCCGTAATGATAATCGCAAACAACCTTACCATCAGGGTCGGAATACTCAGCCATGACAATGGGTAGTCGATCAGAGCGCCAAGGTGTGCCCGACAGCGCTAATGTGTAACAGGCAAAACCTTGGATTTTACTGACAATTTCGAACCCCCATGAATTTGACCGCCCCTCATCATCAAACGAGCAATGGTGGATCTCATCAAATACGACTAGTACTCGATATTTACTGACGGTGTTCCAAAAGTTCTCATCTAAAAAACGGATGGATTGATAGGTATAAGACCCACCTAAAGAGCCCAAACCACCATTAAATGAACATTCCAGCTTCCATGAAAAGGTCTTTTTCATCCCTTCAGCGACCGAAAGAGATGGTGAAAAACAGAGAACTAAGTCAATCATACCTTCTTGAAAAAGACGCTTAGCAACCTCTGCAGCCATAACAGTTTTACCTGCTCCTGGAGTCGCTTGACAGAAGAAGTGTGAACGTTTATTTGCAGTGAATTTTTCGATAGCTTGAGCTGCACATTCAGCTTGCCATTCTCTTAACATTGGGAAGCCTTGCTTTGGGCTACTTGCATCCAGTTGGTTAGCGCATTAATCCTGCCCAACAGCTTGGCTGAGCGCTCTCTTGCTGCATTAAATAACGGCTGCATATCATGCTTGTTGTGTGGGAAACGCGTTAACAAAGATTGGTATTCCTCAATCTCGCCCAAAGTAATCGCTAGCTCACCTTCATGTTGTTTTTTCTCTTGCTCGAGTGCATTTAAAGAGCACTCGTAAGTTTGAACAGCTATTGAATCGACTTTAGCTTTCCTATTTCTAGCCACTCTAGGCTCAATTGTGAGCGCTTTGAATTCAATAGTTTGACGGTAACGCTTATCTCTGCGAGTCCCAATGACCGAAAGCCAGCCTTTCTCCTCAAATGATAAAAGTTGTTTGTAAATATACTTTCTAGCATCGTCCCTGCTTGTAGAGGTTGAAGTACCGTTTAACAAAGCATCCCTCGCTTCTATAACAGAGAAATTGTCCATCCCTTTTTCAATCAATAGGTTAAACATATCAGGATTAATTCTGGTTACTTTCTTCATGTGACTCTTGCATACAACAAAAACTTAGGATTGCTAAGTATACAAAAATCAGTAAAACTTAGACAATCTAAGTTATCTAAAGGTTGAAAAGAAATGTGTAAGTGCAGAAAGACAACCCAATCCCAGCGAGGCTCAAAGCTGCGCGTAAAAAAGCCAAAATCACCCAAAAAGATTTAGGGGTGAAAATCGGCATGGAACCAAGCTCTGCTAGTGGGCGAATGAACCATTATGAGAAAGGTAGACACGTACCAGATATTGGTACACTCGAACGAATGGCTGAAGAGTTAGATGTTCCCTTGAACTATTTTTTCTGTAGGAACGAATTGAGTGCTGAACTGGCGTGTGCCATTGAGAAAATGAGTGACGACGAGAAAAAGACGCTACTGGAAAACCTAAATGGCGAAAGTCATCTCTAAGCTTTAAGCCCGCTTTTACTCAATAACATGCTCAACGGAATTGCATCTGTAAATCGCGGAGCAAGTATTTTATCTTCTGCGGCAATGGCATTTACGTTGTAAGTAGAGCCAGAGTCAATTTGATGAAGACGAAGCTCCTCTACAGGAGCATCAAATGGGTTATCCAAATAGGGGAACTTAAATGAAAACGTGCGCGACAATATCGCTTTGTCTATCGTATCGACGTTCTCATTGAAACTCATCAGTAGTGCATCTTTCAAGAAGTGCTTCAACCCTCGGCACTCCCCTCTACACATAACAAACAAAGGATATAACACTTCATTTTTTGTAAGCACTGGCGGTTCATCAAAGCCCATTCTCGCACTCAAACCCGCGACAAATTTGGCAAAATGCTTTTTTTGTTCCAAGTCAAAAGCATAAGATGCCGTTCCACTCGAATAACTGGTAGCTTTCAACAGCTTGAAATACTCAATCTTTCGTCTCCAACTTAATCGCGAGTTCCATTGTGGCTCTGTCGCTATCACATCGGCATAAGGCATACCAACCAATACAAACGAGACTTTCGCTTCTTCACTTATATATTTGAACGTATTAGCAATTGCTTGCCTTTCTTCGGCTGTAGAAAACTCCACAAGCTCTTGAATTTCATTGACGATGATCAGCTCAACAGATTTACGCTGAAGTTGCTTTACGACAGCTTTGCCAAGTGCAATTTCATTCCGTCGTCGGTTAGATCTTCCACCTGACTTTCCATCTAAATCGGCTAAAAACTGTGTGAGCGTATTCTGCTCATTTATACGGCTCGGGACTCTGGTACTGAGAACTGGTTGTTTGCTCCAAGTTGAACTCGACGGAAAGCGTGATAGATAGTTGTTAATCAAAGCCGTCTTTCCACTTCCGGCCTCACCAGTTAACAAGAAAGACTCCGGTTCACCGCCAAGGGAGTGATTAAAACGAAGTTGATCTAAAATAGAGTAGATTTCAGTTATTGCAGGGTACTCGATAAAGCAAGTTTCAAAGGACTTTAGTTGCTCAAGCTGACTAGATGTTAAGTTCAAATTAATACCCCTCAATATCTTCAAAATCATCATCAGATAATTGCCCTGAGACATCGAACACTACCGTATTTTCTTGTTTAACTGGAATAGTATTGATTGAGCTTGGTCCGTCTGACCCCACATCATTAAACTTTGCTAACTTCGAAGTATTACCCGTTTTAGGCAAGCTAGCCTTATTACTTTTTGCATTGCGGAATCTATCAGTTTCTTCCTGAATACGATTTTTCATATATAAAAATGTATCTGCAAGCGACTCATCATCAGCAAGTTGTCTAATGTTAAGCCTGCGTACTCTCTGTATGCGTTCATGCTCAAAAAGTGATAGACCATTTGTATACCCAGTATTATCTACTGCAGGCACTTTTATGTACTTCTTTTCCGACTCTAGGTAGACATGAATATGGCTTATATCAGAAGGGTCTGTTTTGGTCTTAACAAAAAGCTTTTTCCCATTATTGGATGCCCAATATTTACGGTATTCAATAAGTTCAGGGGACTGATAGCGTAGGTTATGAAGCCTGATCCCTGCCACTCCAATGGTTCTGTGTCTAAGCGAGCCTAGCTCGACTCTAAGTTGCTCCTTCTCAGTACCACTGTAGTAAGAGGGAGTCCATTCTGATTGTTTCCACTTGTGGTATGGAATGTCACGTTCTCTTGAATCAGGTGCCATATGGTAATAGTCGACAATCCACTTATGAAGCAACTCAAGAAACACGGAAACTCTAACCACTGCATCCTTTTTAGGATTGTAATCTTGAAGTTGAGTAGGATTGGTGAACGTTTTTCCAGGCAATGCGTTCACTAACCCTTTGTTCATCTGATCAAACAGCTTTTCTATCCCAGACTTTCGCCAAGGCTTAGCTGCTTGACTATATTGGATGTCTGATACCAGAGGCCGTAACGAATCTTCCAAGCTTTGACTCCAAAATTCGGCGCCATTATCAACAACTAAACAGTCAATCTTACCGTGGCAAGGCCATTCATTATCGATAGATGGGTATCTTTGCTTTACCCAACTCTTATCTAGTAGCGAGTTCAATAGTGCCTTCCTGACAGAGTCAAAACTAGGCTCTCTAAAGTTGATACTGCACCCAACGATACATTTACTGAAGCGGTCATAAAGCATCGTCAAATAGGGTCGTCCCAAAGGAATATCTAACTCATCATCAATCAAAATCACGGGAACTGGGGTATGGTCAATTTCGACATATTCCATTGGTTTGCTCGCAGCCACTTGCTGACCAACCGAACGAAATTCTCGGTCTGCGTATCGTTTGCCAAACCTTGCGATCGCTACATCATATGGAGGTAAGTCGTGTATTCGATTATAAAAAGAACGCTCTGAAATTGGTTTGATTTTCCCCTCGACAATCCCGCGATTTATTTGAATCAATCGACTCTTATAGTATCGGTATGCTTCCGCAACGCTAAGTCGTTCACGTGTCAGGTATACGTTCTGAATTGCCTCGTCAATCAAGGATTGCGAATCCATTTCTTTTTGGCGGTTGCCCTTAAACGTATGCTTCGGAATAAGTGCACATGGGTCTTTACCCGCTTCAAAATAATATTTTTTCCAAGTTGCTAAAGTTCGCCAACTAGGGGGAGTGAGCTGTAATTCCGATTCCACGAGACTTAGGATAGGGTTCAAGTTTTTTTCGGTCCATCCACCTTTTAAACGCTTATCCACGAAAGCGATGATTTTGATACGACGGATAACTTCTTGTTGCACCCTTTTCGGCTGGTTGTCTAGGGTTGATAAAATTTCAACAGGCTCTTGAAATAGCTCTATTGGAGGTTGTTGCGACTCTCCTTCTGAAGCTTCAAACTCATCAAAGAACCCAAATATGTTATTGGAGTCCGATGACATAGTTAGCACCAAACGTAAGTTTCGAGGCCAAAGCCAATATTGTTGAGGTCTGTTTTAACTTGCCCCGAAGAGATCCAAGGAAGAGTAGAGATAAGTGTGTCCTGCTCCGATAAACCGAAATACAAAGACACCTCTTGTAACTTCACCATTTGTTTACGTTGAATAAACGCCAACACTAACTTTTGAAACTCAGTCACGGTTCGCAATCCGGAGTATCGGTGTAGTAACTTGAAGTTATCTAAAGTTGGTCCCATTCTAATTTGCTTCTCAGTAACTAAAACCAAGCGTCTGTTAAACTCACTCAAGGCAACTCTTTGCTTCTCTTCAAATCTACTCCTGAAGTCAGATTTAAGAATCTGGCTGGAATGCTTTACTTCGAAGAATGTTGATTGACCGTTGTGATCAGTAACTAAAAAATCGGGAGTGTACCGACACGTACGATTATTGAATTGATAGTTGAAGCCAAAAGGTTGGGAGGTAAAGCTTTTGATGTCTGCGTTATATTCGAGGTGAAAACAGAAATCAAACTCTAAAATGGATAGAGTGCGAACAACCGCATCATTCTTCAAGCTCATGAACTTACAGATGTTGTGTACGTGAGATGACTTCTTGGTTTGGTCGAACATAGCAAAATCACTTTTGTTGTAAACCTACAACAAAAAAATAGACTATGAAGACTTATGGTGCAAATATGAAGAAAGCCTGCAATTTATGCGAACATATATTGCAGGCTTCAAATGGGTGGAAGCCCCAGCCACATCCCGGCACACAAGTCACTCGCTGCGGCTGCTTCCTTCCGGACCTGACCGAGTTCACGAGCTATTGTTGCGGGAGGACCAGGGCCTCCATAGATTCTGTTTCCTTAGCATCGCTAAGGAGTGATGAGGATTATCAAGTATCCTCATGCTGATTTCAAGCGAAACCACCAATAAAAAGCATCTTTCCGATTCAACTGCTTAGGGAGTGACCATTAATTAAGATATCGAACAACATTGTCACACGGTTTTTGTTCACGGCCAGCGTTTTTATCGACCAGTTTATCACGATACATCGCCTTATCAGCTTCCCCCATCACCTGTTGCAACGTGGTGGTTTTATTTCTACAGGTCGAATAACCAACTGCTAAAGAGACTTGAAACGAAATTTGTTGCACTGGAGAAGTAAATTCAACCGTTTTCAACTCATGGATAAGTTTGATCAGCTGCGACTCTGAGATTTTCCCAACCAAAATGAATTCATCACCACCAATTCGGTAACAGCGACCGGTCCATAGCCGTTCAACATGACGCGCAACGCTCACTAGCACTTGGTCACCAATATCATGTCCATAGGTGTCATTAATCTGCTTAAAACGATTCATGTCTAAATAGACCAGCGTTTCACTCGGGTATAGACCATTACGATAGCGCTGATGAAGTGAACGCCTATTTTTCAAACGTGTTAGCGGGTCGGTATTTGACTGACTATGAAGATAGAACGCTATGAGGACTAAAAAGCTCAGCATTAAACCAAATAAGATCTGGGTATTACTGGCGAACGCTTTTTCCGCTTGCAGCGTTGCTTTCCAGTTTGGTCGATAATCATACGTTTCGATGATCTGACGGGTATCGAGCATTTTAATTGCTCGACTAAATAACTCCGCAACCCTCTTTCCCGTTTCGTTTTTCGCAAATCCGATTGCGATTGCCGATTGGTAGAAACCGCCAATCGCGGTATCTTCCTCTAAAGGCAGCAACGAATTCGACTCGCGTAGGGTTTTATTAAAGTTAGCTCGACTTATCGCCATATAGTCGACTTCCCCTTCAAGTAGCGCCGTGAAGATTTCATCGATATTGGAATAGGATCGCAAAGGCTTATTCGGTAATAGTTGTGAGAGAAGCGTGGCAAAGAAATCCTCTTTGACAACCCCTACCTCTTCTACAATCAACTCTGATACGTTGCTATATACATTAGGTTTATAGCCTTCACGCTTAACCATCACCACTTCTGGAAAATAGTAAGGCGAGCTAAACTCCAACAAGGCTTTGCGCTGCTCCGAAACAATCAGTGGCGCTAAGATATCAATTTTCTGGTCGAGTAGGTCTTGGTACATACTCTCCCAAGTTTCACCATCTTGACTCACTATGTCGCATTTGAGCAATAAGATAGAGCAAGCCTGTTGAACGACGTCTGCGCTAATGCCAGTCACCGTTCCATCGCTGTTGTAAGTCGCATACTGCCCAATACCATCAAGCTTAACCTGGAAGACCTTAGTCAAGTCGATACCACTATCTAGAACGGCTCTTCTCAGCGCTTGTTGGCGTATTTCAAATTGATAGGATTTGACTGATTCTCTCAGCGTCTTCTGAATACTGGCACTGCGCACAAACGATTCTATGCGTTCTAGCATGACTTGATTGGTATCGACCGCCGTTACAATAGACACAGGTTTGATTGAAATCTGGTGGTTTAATAGCTGAGCGTCATAACCCGCGAGTAACATAGGCTTAAGTTGATTGATTGCATCAATGACACCGTCTACTTGTCCTGACTCAAGCAGTGCCTTAGCATGCTGGTGCCCTCTATATTCTATCTGGCGGATATAGGGATAATGATCCCGGACTAACCCACCATATATCGTTCCTTTCGGTACCCCTATTGTTTCGACAGAATCAAGAGTGGCATTGTTGTTACTATATAGATAGGTATATTCAATATTCGTCGGGCTTGAAAAAGATAACGACTGTGCTCGTGTCTCAGTGTAGGTAACGTTGGCAGCAAAATGGCTCTCACCAGTTTTCACCGCATTAAGAATGGCATTAAAACTTGGATAGTAGACATAATGAACATTGATATTCAGTTCGTTTGCTACCGCATCAAACAGTGTTCGTGTGACTACATCATCTTCTTCCATCGCCACCTTATAAGTGGTTTGCGCATGTGAAATCGATGACGGTAACAGTATTAGAACAAAGCTAAGCAATCGCCATAAGCTCGCCATTTACAGAAAACCCTTTTGTCTTTATATACGTAGCTCTTCAAGGCTACTAGATACAAAGCTAAAGCGGAGTCCTGATAGCTTTGTCTAAATAAAGCTCAACTTTGCCATAAGTTAACCAATTAACCAAATCCATATAACAAAGCGGTGACATTGATTGCAATTATGCATCTTGATTCTCTTCAGCACTTCTAAGAATATAATCGGTCATCCAAGCTGTTCCTAACAAACAAATCCAAACCACAAAAACAGGGTTCGGTACTTCAATGCTTGGTGAGACAACTAATGCCGCGAAACCAACCGTGGGCAGCGTCCAGCACAGTAACTTACTCCAACGGAACGTCTTCAACTTTGACAAGCTTTCCATTGAAGCCATGATGCCAGTAATACTTAAGGCGACTAATACTGCGTATGAAAGATCGGCCATCCAAAGCGGTAATATAAGCCCCAAAGCCCACCAGCTATGCTTACTCGATGGTTTCCAATGTGACGCTGACCACCAAATTACCATCACAGCGAGTATTTGGGTCATAGTGATCATCGGCTCACCAGCAAGCTTATCACCCGCTTGAGTCACCATTATCCCGACCATCAAGGTCGTGACAATCAAAGCGCTTGTCAGTACCACAACTAAGCTACTGCGTTTGGAAAAGGCCACCATAAGTAAAGGGAATAAAATCCAAAGGCTGATTGACAAGGTGATCGGTTGATATGGCAGTGTTAAACCATACACGGTCATGGCTGCCATAAGTAGCAAGCCAACTAATCCACCTTGAGGGAAAATCCACAATGCAGGTATCAGCATCGCAAGGACAGGAATGTCGCCTTCACTTAGACTGATAGCTCGAGCACATACAACCGCCAATAGGGTTGTTATTAGGAATTGAAACGTTGAAAATAGCATGCCCTCTCCTTATCCATTCCTTTGGAAATCTGTACTAGGACTAAATGATTATGGACCAGTTTTTGATGCAAATCTTTGCTGTAATTCACCAAATTCCTCTTGGAAAAGTCAGTACTTACGGTGAGATCGCAAAAATGGCAGGTTATCCCGGTTATGCCCGTCATGTCGGTAAAGCACTTGGCAATCTTCCTAGCGAGAGTAAATTACCTTGGTTTCGCGTCATCAATAGCCAAGGACGTATTTCATTGAAAGGTGAGGATTTGGTTCGACAGAGGGAAGCGTTGATCGCTGAAGGGGTAGAAGTCAGTAACGATGGCAAGATTAGCTTGAGGAAATATCGGTGGCAGCCTTAACTTACCACCGATATGAAAGCTTTAATTAACGCACACCGATAAGCCGTAGATCGACTTTATCTGTTTTCTCTGCATCAGTCACGACTGGGTATGACGTATCAGTAATGAACTTAAGTTGGCCATTCACTTCAATACGTGCGCTTACGCTGTAACGGTGACGAGCTTCGATTTTTGCTGGGTCATAAGCAAGATCAAACTCAAAAGGAACTTGCGAACCTGCTGTCTCGAAACGATGCTTTGCGATAACTTTTGCCGGTGCATCTGCTAAGGATATATCTTGTAGAGTGATCGTAACCACAGCATCATCTGGCAGTGCAATACGCTCACGGTACGCTACTGTACCTGTAATTGATTCTACTGCTGGTTGCTCGGTTTCTGCTTGCTCTGATTGACAACCCACCAATACTACTCCTAATACTAGTGATGAAATGAATGCTAGTGCTTTTTTCATGAAACTTACCTATAAGCAATTAAATTTATAACGATTATATGTAGGCGCTGTAACATTGTCATCGTCAACGTCTGAATCTTGACAGCAGCTTAACGGTAAAGATGAGATCTTGACCTAAAATTAAACATCTGTTTGAATTTTCCTACAACAACAGGAACATCACGCCAAGGCGTAATTAAGGTAGTCGACAATGAGCCAACCTCTCAACGAGTTATTGAACTTACTGCAATTAGAAAAGCTTGAAGAAGGGCTTTTTAGAGGACAAAGTGAAAACTTAGGCCTACCTCAAGTGTATGGGGGGCAAGTGATAGGGCAAGCGCTGTCTGCCGCAAGATACACTGTCGATGATGATCGTACTGTTCACTCATTTCATAGCTACTTTTTATACCCAGGCGATCCTGAGAGACCTATCATCTATGATGTTGAAAACCTCCGAGATGGCCGCAGCTTTAGTACCCGTCGAGTAAAAGCAATCCAAAATGGCCGCCCGATTTTCTACTTAACTGCATCTTATCATGGAGAAGCACCTGGTTTTGATCATCAAAATACGATGCCAAATATTCCCGGTCCGGAAAACTACGCGTCCGAATCTGAGCTTGCAGCGAAAATCGCAGACTTCCTACCGGAAAAACTCAAGAAGACCTTCTGCGGTGAAAAGCCCATTGAGATGCGCCCGGTTACTGTGGTTAATCCACTTAAGCCACAAAAAGTCGAGCCTAAGCAATATCTTTGGATCAAAGCTAACGGCGACATGCCAGACAACCAGCTAATCCACCAATACCTGCTAGGTTATGCGTCTGACTGGGGCTTCTTAGTGACCGCGCTGCATCCTCACGGCGTATCATTGATGACACCGAAATTCCAAGTCGCGACCATCGACCACTCTATCTGGTTCCATCGCCCATTTAAAATGGATGAATGGCTGCTGTATGTGATTGATAGCCCAACCGCGAGCAATACTCGTGGTTTAGTGAGAGGCGAGATATACAACCGCCAAGGTCACCTTGTAGCAAGCGCAGTACAAGAAGGTGTAATGCGTTTTACTGAATAATTCAAATATATACTGACTAGTTAAAACTGTGCCACTCCCAGCGAGTGGCATTTCTCTATTCATTGCTAGTCATTACATATCGGCAGTGCAGTCGTGTACTTCAACGGCTCCATCGCAAAGGTAGACGTGACATTAGAAATACCTGCCACTGAGTTAACCAACTTCTTATAGAAGTGATCGAAACACTGCATATCTTTCACCAGCACTTTCATCATGTAGTCATACTCCCCTGCCATTCGATAGAACTCCATCACTTCAGGAAACTCAGAAGCCGTAGAGACGAATTGGTTATACCACTCATGTGAATGATCGCTGGTTTTGACCAACACAAAGGCCGTGAAAGATAAGTCGAGCTTTTCAGGATTCAACAAGGCTACACGCTTTTGAATGATCCCTGCTTCTTCCATCTTCTTTAGCCTTTTCCAGCATGGCGTAGTGGTTAGATTGACCGCTTCCGACAAGTCATTCAAAGAAAGCGTGCCATCATTTTGGAGTAGATCGAGTATTTTTCGATCAATTTTGTCTAGTTCAATTTCCATAACATTAACTTTGTAGAAAACTTTTCTCCAAATAAAGCAAATCAAAGCATAAATAGCAAAGTTTTTCTCCAGCAAACTCGTTAGATTAATAACATAACGATTCTAAGGAGAAACCCTATGTGTACTGACCATAACTGGATTAATAACGCAGTCCGTAAGATTGAAGCGGATTACCAACGTAGCGCTGATACGCATTTGATCAAACTTGACCTGCCAAGCATTGATGGTATCGACGTTTATCTTAAAGACGAAAGTACACACCCAACGGGTTCTCTTAAACACCGCCTTGCTCGCTCGCTATTCTTATATGCAATTTGTAACGGCTGGGTTGGCCCAGAGACAACCATCATCGAATCATCTTCTGGCAGCACAGCGGTTTCTGAAGCTTACTTTGCACGACTACTTGGTCTGCCATTTATTGCCGTTATGCCAAAATCGACAGCACGCAAGAAAATCGAGCAGATCGAATTCTATGGCGGCCAAGCACACCTTGTTGATCGCTCAGACCAAATCTACGCTGAATCGCATCGCTTAGCAGAAGAGCTAAATGGCCACTACATGGATCAGTTCACCTTTGCAGAGCGTGCAACTGACTGGCGTGGTAACAACAACATTGCTAACTCTATTTTCAGCCAAATGGAAAAAGAAGATCACCCAGTGCCAGCATGGGTTGTTATGAGTCCAGGTACCGGCGGTACATCGGCTACTATTGGTCGCTTTATCCGTTACCAGCAGCACGACACTAAGCTATGCGTCGTTGACCCTGAGAATTCAGTTTTCCACGATTACTACAAAACTGGTAATAAGAACCTTACTGGTGATTTCGGTAGCAAAATCGAAGGTATCGGTCGTCCACGCGTAGAACCAAGCTTTATTCCAGGTGTTGTCGATGAGATGCGTACTATCCCTGACGCAGCGTCAGTAGCAACGGCACATTGGTTAGAAAAAATGCTTGGCCGTAAAGTCGGGGCTTCAACAGGCACCAACCTATACGGTGTTTTGCAGCTAGCAAGTGAAATGAAACAGCGTGGTGAGAAAGGCTCTATCGTGACACTACTTTGTGATAGTGGTGAACGCTACCTAGATACTTACTACAACCCTGAATGGGTAAAAGAGAATATTGGCGACCTTCAGCCATACACTGCAAAATTAGAAGCTTTTGAGCAAACAGGCCAAATCGAGCAATAAAATTGAAAAATAGTTGAGTATGGGTTTCTCCATTAACGCTTACTCAAACTTATAACCACAACGTCAGCCTTTGGCAGAAAAAAACCGCGACTATAGGTCGCGGTTTTCTTTTTTATAAGGTTATTAGCCCTTATTCTGACGAGCTTCAAAGGCCGCTAGTTGCTCTGGCGTTGCTTTTGGCTGGTGGTTCTGCTTCCACTCATCGTAAGTCATGCCATATACACGCTCACGAGCATCATCGATATCCAGATCTACGCCTTGGTTCTCCGCTTCAGCTTTGTACCACTTGCTAAAACAGTTACGGCAGAAGCCAGCCAGAATCATCAAATCAATGTTCTGCACATCTTTGTTTTCGTCAAGGTGAGCCAATAAACGACGAAATGTTGCTGCATCTAGCTTATCTTGTTCTTCTTGAGATAGGTTTTTGTATTTAAATTCAGCCACTTTACTTACCTTTATGATTGTAATTTTTAAACATGACTATCCTATCAAGCGAACTCCCTTTAGCTCAAATACAAAAACGCCCAAGCGTTAACTTGGGCGTTTGAATTATTGATTGGCGAGGCTAGTTTAGCCTTGAATACCAACAATCAACCATGGCGCGTTTGGCACAGTTAGGTCGCGCTCTAGGTGCCAGATATCAGTGATATCTTCTTCAATGCCTTCTACTGCATCACGGTAACGACCACTGAATTGTAGGCTAAGCTGAGCTTTAGATGCATCGTGATCAGCACGTACAATTTCTGCATCAACGTACATCACGTCAGTATGCTGCTCACCGTCTAGTTTCGCGCGTTCCGCTTTCAAATCTTCGTATAGGCTTGGCGATACATACTCTTCAATCGTGTGTAACTGATTGTGGTTCCACGCACCTTGAAGGATACGGTAGTGCTCACGTGAGCCATTGATGAATGCCGATTGATCAAAACCCGGTGGGTAGTTGTGCGGTACGTCTGTTTGAGCGCCAAAGCCGAAACCGCCACCTTGTGGTGCGTTCTGTGGTTGCTCAAAGTTATGTACATTTGGCTGTTCAAACTTAGGTGCTGAACCACCAAACGCAGGCTGCTGACGTTGCTGGTTCATACTGCCCTGCTTCGCCCCAAGCATAGAGCGCATTAGCTTGAAGATCACAAAGGCAATCAAGCCCATGATCAGAATATCCATAAACTGGATACCTTCAAATGCACCACCAAAGAATGCTGCGAGCAGGCCACCAGCGAGTAGGCCACCTAAAAGACCGCCCATTAAGCCCTTTTTGCTTGAGCTTTGAGTTTTAGTCGTTTGATCTTTACCAATCGTATTGGTGTTCTGTTGCTGCTGTTTTGGTGCAGGTGCCGTCTTAAAGCTTTTGCCAAAAGATTTACCACCACCAAACTTTTTCGCCTCAGCGATTGGAGTAATCGCAACTGAGACCATCAGTAGGGCAACAAGAGAAAAGAGTCGTTTCATGTTCTTCCTTTTGTGTCTATCAAGGTTATGAATTTATACTTATCTAATCATATTAACCTTAGCTAGCCTATATTCAAACTAAAACGTCTTGATTACATGTATCAGAATATTGCAAATAATAGCACTGTCAGTTGACGCAATAGGCATCTGATAATTAAAATATTGAACAATGTTCATTTTAGATAACTTACCATGGCCCGAAGAAACGATCATACTCGCGAAGAGCTTGTTGCTTTAACACTGAATACCGTCAAAGAATTTTTAGCGACGAACTCACATCACGATCTTAGCTTACGAAAGATAGCGAATATGATTGGCTATGTACCGAGTACATTGGTTAACGTTTTTGGCAACTACAACTTACTGCTACTGCATGCCGTGGCTCAAACTCTTGATGAACTGACTCAAGAAGCGAATCAAGTAGTCACCAACAGCAACAACGCTGAAACGGCACTTTATGAATTGGCCTATTGTTACCATGACTTTGCCCAGCGCCACCCAAACCGCTGGCAGTTAATCTTCGAACATAATATGAACGGAGAACCACTTCCTGAATGGCAATCAGCTCGTATTGATTCAATGACTGGCATGCTAGAGCACCTGCTAAAAGCGCTGGCACCAAATCGTAGTGAAGCAGAAGTGCTACAAGCAAGTCGTGTATTATGGTCCGGTGTACATGGTATTACACTACTTAGTGTCGACGACAAGTTTTTTGCTGCCGAACCTATCGATGGCAAAGAGCTGATTGTAAATTTGCTGTCTAACTACCTAACCAATTGGTAAATCCTAAGGGAATAAGGATCACAAATGCCTAATAGTCAGGCTTCGCTTCTTGGGCAAAGACGCTTTTTGCCCTACTTCGTCACTCAATTTTTTGGTGCGTTCAACGACAACATTTTTAAGAACGTTCTCCTACTATTTGTCGCCTTTGCTGGCGCAGGCGCACTCCCGGTATCAAGTAATCTATTCATCAATCTAGCAGCTGGCTTATTCATTCTGCCCTTTTTTCTTTTTTCTGCTTCTGCTGGTGTTCTTGCTGATAAATACGAAAAAGCGTGGTTTATCCGTAAAGTTAAACTCGCAGAAATAGGCATCATGTGTTTAGGCGCTATTGGATTTATTACCGAGAGCTACATCATTCTGCTGGCTTTACTATTCCTCATGGGGACACAGTCCGCCTTTTTTGGCCCAGTGAAATACGCTTTACTGCCTCAGCAGCTTAAATCTAATGAACTCGTACCCGGTAACGCACTTGTTGAGACGGGAACCTTTCTCGCCATACTACTCGGTACTTTAGGTGCCGGTGTGATTGCTTCTGCAGACAATGCTAAGTATGTTGCGGCGATTTGCGTCGTGGTATTTGCAGTGCTTGGCTACATTTCTAGTCGCTCAATCCCTGAAGCGCCGGCCAGTGCTCCTGACCTCAAATTCCGTTGGCAACCCATCAAGCAAACCAAGAAAACGATCGCTATCGCTAAATCCGACCGAACTATTTTTCAGGCGCTTATGGCCATCAGCTGGTTTTGGTTCCTTGGCGCTGCGTACTTAACCCAGTTTCCAAACTTTACTAAGCTACATCTAAACGGTAGCGAGAGTGCGGTGTCGTTTTTACTTGCTCTATTTTCTGTTGGTATCGCGATTGGTTCACTCGCCTGTGACAAACTGTCAAACCATCGAATTGAAGTCGGTATTGTTCCACTCGGTAGTCTTGGCATCACTGTGTTTGGCGCACTGATGGCGACATCTATTCCTACGACTCTTCCTGACTTTGTTGGCTTTAATGATTTTGTTGCACACCAAGCACTTTGGCCGGTATTTGCCTATCTGCTCATGCTTGGCGTTTCGGGGGGGATTTTTATCGTTCCTCTCTATGCCTTGATGCAGCAACGTGCAAAAGAAACAGAACGCGCACAAGTGATTGCGGGATTGAATATTTACAACTCCCTGTTTATGGTCGGTAGCGCTGTTTTAGGTATTGTCTGTCTAAGCATCCTAGAACTGAGTATTCCTCAGCTTTTCTTATTACTGTCTGTGATGAATCTGTTGGTCGCGATTTATCTCTGCCTGCAGGTGCCTATTTTTGTGGTGCGATTCTTAGTGTGGATGCTGACTCATACCATGTATCGCGTCACTCATAAGAACCTACATAACCTACCGCAGAAAAGTGGCGCATTGTTGGTTTGCAATCACGTCAGCTATATGGATGCGCTATTGCTAAGCGCAGTATGCCCAAGGTTAATACGTTTCGTTATGGAAGAAGATTACGCTAACTTGCCGCCTTTAAGACGCTTTTTGAACCGTGCAGGGGTTATCCCAATCTCTGCTACCAATCGACGTTCAATCATCCGTGCTTTCAATGAAGTCGAGCAAGCGTTAGCCGAAGGTCACATCGTATGTATTTTCCCAGAAGGTCGACTGACCTCTGACGGTGAGATGAACGACTTCTTACGCGGAATGGATTTGATCCTAAAACGCAGCCCAGTTCCAGTAATCCCAGTTGCCTTGAAAGGCCTTTGGGGCAGCTATTTTAGTCGCTATAAAGGCGCAGCCTGTAAAGGTTTACCATCACGTTTCTGGTCTAAAATCGAGATCGAAGTGGGCACACCTGTTGACCCTAGCCTTGCTTCAACGGAAAGCATGCATCAAAAGGTATCCTCACTGCGCGGAGACTGGCGTTAATCTTGCCGCTGAAGTTACTAGGTTGAACATGCGTTTAGTTTTTCTTAACGCATGTTCAATACATTCAACTCTATTTATCGTGGTCATTACGCTACACTGTCATGTAATTGCCTACTACTGTCTTTATAATGAAAAATATAACTAGATACCTTCCTTTTGGCTTAGCTTTAATCGTTTGTCTTACGCCTTATATTTCTTCGCCAACCGCTCTTGTTATTGGCTTCTTACTTGCCTCATTAGGTCTAGTGCCGGCCGATTTAAACCTAGCCAAATTCACCAAAAAGCTTCTCGCCTATTCCATCGTTGGACTCGGTTTTGGGATTCACTTTGATCAAGCGCTTGCGGTTACTTCCGATGGCATCGGCCTTATTATCGCAACTATTTTGGGCACACTATTGATTGGATGGTGGGTTGCTAAATGGATGGGACTAAACAAAGAGACCGGATATTTAATTTCATCAGGAACCGCGATCTGTGGCGGAAGTGCGATTGCGGCTGTAGCGCCTGCCATTAAAGCCGACGACGAGCAAATCGGGCTAGCACTGGCGACAGTCTTCGTTCTAAACTCGATTGCGCTGTTTATATTCCCTGTTATCGGCCACGCACTAAATCTAGACCAGCACACTTTCGGTACCTGGGCTGCCATTGCAATACATGATACCTCTTCGGTTGTTGGCGCAGCTTCTGCTTATGGTGAAGAAGCATTAACCACCGCAACAACACTAAAATTAGCGAGAGCCCTATGGATTATTCCGATTGCTCTGTTTAGTGCATTTCTATTCCGTAGTGATTCAAAAAAAATCACCATTCCTTACTTCATTTTATTTTATTGCGCGGCGATCGCGTTCAGCGATTTAGTGCCACAATTCGAAGTCATTTATCAGGGTATATTTAATATTGCCAAGCGTGCGCTGGTGATATGTCTGTTCTTGATAGGCTGCGGTATTTCGGTAGAGAAACTGAAGTCTTCCGGCCCTAAGCCGTTAGTTTTCGGTGTTACGTTGTGGGCTTTGATTTCAACCACTTCTTTAGCGTGGCTCACTCTCGCTTAAAACTCATCCGCTTTTGGGATTAGCTTTTTGCGCTTTTGTGGTTTGGCACTGAGAACCAACACGGACACGAGCAAAAACGCAGAAAGCTCAGCCAATGCTCTAACTAAACCGTCGCTTTGCACGGCGACGATTATCTGCAAAATTACTGCGATAACTAAGGCTGATTTCATCATTCTTATACCAATTTCCATATCAAGCTAAATGCTATTATGAGTTAAAGTTATAAGATTGATAAATTCATATTTGTACTATGAAATTGCCAAATTAACTAAGTTGCCCTTCTAGCCAATGAATAAAGGTTTGTACTTTGGGTCTCTTCTCGGTCCCTAAAGGGCACACTAAGTCATAACTCATATCCGTTTCCATACTCGGGTAAGGAGTAATTAACTCACCACTATCGATATATGGTTTGACGAAATGATAACGCCCCATCGACACACCAACATGATTAAGGGCACATTGAGTCCCCATATCACGGTGGCTAACACAGTAAAACTGTTCGAATAGGTTGACCTTAACCCCAATATGTTTAATCCATCTTTGCCAGACATCTGATTCAAGAGCATGAATGAAATTCACTCGGTGAAGTGACTCTAGGCCATCGTCAAATATACCGAGATCTTTGGCATATTTAGGCGTGCAAACCGGTAAGTACTTCTCACCGAACAAGCGTTTTCGGTACATATCAGGCAGTTGATTTGTACCGTAGTAAATCGCCAAATCTAACTGACTTTGGTTATAGTTTTGTTCTTCTTGAGCAAAAATATTGAGATTAAACCTCGGGTACCTTTGCTTAAAATCCGCAATACGCGGCAGTAGCCAACCATTGGCAAACGCTGGACTCATCGCAATGTTGAGCTGTCCATACAGTTCGGTGTTATTAATCTGTTCAATATCGCTATAGATGAGGCCTAACGACTTTGAGATTGTTTTGTTGAACCTTTCCCCTTCAGGAGTCAACTCTAGCTTGCGTGTCCCTCTTACAAACAGGTTAAAGCCAAGTTCACCTTCTAATACTTTGATGCGATGACTTACTGCACCTTGGGTTAAGTGAAGCTTTTTTGCTGCCAACGTGAAGCTCATCATTTTCGCCGCCACATTGAAGGTATGCAGATTTCTCAGTAACTGTTGTTGGTTTGCCATACGCACTTATGCATTAAACTTTTTAATTCATAGTATGAGCTATTTCGTTTGTTCGCACCGTGAATTAACTCATAAAATCAACCACAGAAAGCTATCAATAGAGAGCACGTTACGTCTGACTCACGCCAAACGGCTCTCATATTAAAAATATTAATTTAATATCTTAGGGGCAAATATGAACATACTTGGATATATGCAGAAAGTGGGTAAGGCGTTGATGGTACCCGTTGCCACACTGCCAGCAGCCGCAATCCTGATGGGTATCGGCTATTGGCTTGATCCTGTTGGTTGGGGTTCAGAAAACATTCTCGCAGCATTTTTAATTAAGTCTGGCGGCGCAATCATCGATAACATGGCGGTGCTATTCGCGGTCGGTGTGGCATTTGGCCTAAGCCGAGACAAAAACGGCTCAGCGGCACTATCGGGCTTCGTGATGTTCTTAGTGGTAACCACACTTCTCGCGCCAGGCTCTGTTGCTCAGTTAACGGGGGTTGATGCAAGCGAAGTACCTGATGCCTTTGCTAAGATCAGTAACCAATTTATCGGTATTATCATCGGTATTATTTCTGCTGAGATCTATAACCGTTACTCGAGTGTCGAGCTGCCTCAGGCACTGGCATTCTTTAGCGGCAAGCGCTTAGTTCCAATCCTAACCTCTCTTGCTGGTATGGTGCTGTCATTTGCTCTGCTTTACATCTGGCCGGCTGTGTACGATGCACTAATCCTATTTGGTATCAAGCTTGAGAGCATGGGCTCAGTTGGTGCTGGTCTATTTGGCTTCTTTAACCGTCTATTCCTATCGGTAGGTATGCACCACGCACTCTACCCAGTATTCTGGTTCGACGTTGTAGGCATTAATGATATTCCTAACTTCTTAGGCGGCGCTCAGTCGATTGCCAATGGTACAGGTATTCCTGGAAAAACAGGGATGTACCAAGCTGGTTTCTTCCCAATAATGATGTTTGGTCTACCTGCTGCTGCGCTCGCTATGTACCACTGCGCGGACGCTAAGAATAAGAACCAAGTCTTTGCAATCATGCTTGCTGCGGGTATGGCTTCATTCTTCACCGGTATTACTGAACCATTAGAATTCAGCTTTATGTTCCTTGCTCCAGTACTGTTCCTAATTCACGCTGTTCTTACTGGTATCTCGTTATACATTGCTGCGTCAATGGAATGGATGGCAGGCTTTGGTTTCTCGGCAGGTCTGGTTGACTTCGTGCTATCGAGCCAAAACCCTCTAGCGACCAACTGGTACATGCTAATACTACAAGGTCTTGTATTCTTTGCGCTTTACTACGTTATTTTCCGCTTCGCCATCGTTAAGTTTAACCTTAAAACGCCAGGCCGCGGTGAGGACCTATCGAAAGAAGAATCTCAAGATATTCCTGAGCTGACGACAGAATACATCAAGGCAATTGGTGGCGCTGATAACATCACTGAAGTAGACAACTGTATTACTCGCCTTCGCTTAGGAGTAAAAGATTCGTCATTGGCTGACAGTGACAAGTTGAAACAGCTAGGTGCTGCGGGTGTTGTGCCGGTCGGAAAAAATGGACTTCAGGTCATCATCGGTTTAGGCAAGGTTGACAAGGTTGCCGAGCAGATGAAGCTACAACTGGCTAACTAATTAATAAGAGTTTGTGGTGATTCACCTTCACCACGCCCCCCTGAAGTGCAGTTTTCGCTTAGTCACCGAATCTGCACTTCTTTTTATATCTGGCTTACTAACCACTCTTTCACCGACTTTCTCGACACCTTAATGCCACTTTGCAAAAGCGTCTCCGGCATAGCGTAATAAGCAATTGGCCATTTGAACTTAACTAACCATTGTTTTAGATAAGCCTCAATTTCGCTTTTTTCTAACACATTGGTAAATGAGCAGACCGCGACAGGGCGATGGCCAAACTCAGCATTGGTAATCGGCACAACGATAGCTTGAGAAATATCAGGCACCTGCATCAGGGCAGCTTCAATCTCTTCGCAATGAACATTTTCACCACCGGAGATAAACTGATTATCCGCACGGCCAATGATTTTGAGCTCACCAGACACCCACTCACCTAAGTCTTTACTATCAAACCAACCATTTTCGACCAGTGGAGTTAGCTTTCCTTTATGGTAATAACCGGATGCAAGAGTTTCTCCGCCAATATAGATCCGCTGCCCTTCAAGTTTCAGCTCTCGGTTAGGTAGCACCTTGCCTGCGCTGTAGTGTTCATCGATACGTTTAGCCGTTACCGTCGAGGCCGCTTCGGTCATGCCATAACCTAGCCAAGTTTCGATACCTTGTTTGGCCGCTTGCTGACTCAATGCTAAAGGCACATGACTGCCTCCGAGCAAGACATGACTCAGTGACAAGCACACTTTATCGTCAAGCAAACGCTTTAGCTGAGTCGCGACCAAAGAGGCATGACTAACCCCAAGTATGTCTGTCGCCAAATCTCCTGTGCCTACCTTGATGGTTGCGCCACTGTATAACCAGCGATAAACAATCGCTAAGCCTGAGACATGGTACATAGGCAAACTCAATAACCAAGTATCGCCTTGCTGATAGGAAAATGGTTCCAGCAGCCCCGATGCAGAGGCGAGATGCTGACAAGAAGTGTGAGCGACCGCTTTCGGCGTACCTGTCGAACCAGATGTGAAAACAATCGAAGCGAGGTTATCAGGTTGGTAAGCACTAACTTTTTGAGGCTCTACCGTCTCGCCATATCGAATATTACTGCTCGAGCTTAGCTCTTGAGACTCAACATTAACCCACACCCTTTGCTTCGACTTCGATAAGTACAAAGTATCGAGTTTATTGTCTAGCTCAGCACGAGTTTGTGGCATGGTCAGCGCGCAGGTAACACCTAGCTCTAAACACGCTAAGAAGATAATTAGCTGCTCAATGCTGTTCTTACCAACACTGGTGAGTACGTCTCCAGCCTCAAGCCCCTGCTGATTTAGGTGATTAGCTACTTTGGCGACTAAATCATTCAGCTCAGCCCAAGTATAATTTCTATCACTTGTTTCGAGTGCGCATAAAGATGGGCTCATTAGAGCCCATTGTTTTAAAGGGGAAAGTTCGCGCAGCATTACGATTGCCATATCAATGGCTGTTCTGCCAGGCTGACAACTGGCAACTCGCAAGAAGGCCATGGAGTTTCAAGCTGCTGAGCAAATAGCCCAACCGTATCTAATCCCGGCACTTCATCTGGCAACTGCCAATGCGCAAATCTTGCTAGCTGGGTTAGACCCAAACTAGATTCAATGCTAGAGCTTACCACTGCCTTGATGCCGAGCAACTTAGCTTTATCGATCAACTCAATACAGCGCTCAACTGAACCAATTAGGGTCGGTTTAATGACGATAGCTTTAGCGCCGTTTAGGTCCTCAAGCTTAAAGTCATCTTTACGAATCGCATGTTGCAGTGTTTCATCCCAAGCGATTGCAATACCGGTATTGATCGCAAACGAAAAGCTATCACCCGGAACCTGGCAAGGCTCTTCAATAAAAGCGATTCGGCCACGTAGTGACGGCGCTATTTTTTTCGCAAACTGCTCAGCCTTTTCAGCACTCCACGCTCGGTTTGCATCCAAGCGTAGCGTCAAATCAGGAATCGATTCTAAAAATAGACTGACTAGCATTCCGTCACGGATAGGTTCGTATAAGCCGACTTTGATCTTAGCGACTTTCTCACCTGTCATAGCGTTTAGCTTAGGCAGTAACTCATCTGGGTCACCTGAGCATAAAGGCGCAGCTTGATAGCTACCGTTTACCGGAAGCTCTTTGTTAAGCTCCATCTGAGCCATAGAAAGTCCAAATGCGACAGACGGAAATAACTCATCAAGTTTTAACTCTGAACCTTGTTGCCACAATTCGAGCTGCTCAACAAGTTGCGAGTAAACCTCATCCATGGTCTCTACGCTAAAGCCAGGTAGCGGCGCAATTTCGCCTCTACCAACATCGCCGTCCAAGCTTAGCTCGACAACAAAACCTTCACGATGTTTTAGCCTTTGTTCACGCAGTATCACGCCACTGTCCATCGGCAATTCATAGCGATACAGTTTGGCTGATCTCATAGCAATATCCCTTTATATTTTGATTTAAATGTAGCTTGTATTGGATATTTCACCCATTTGTACGTTGATATCTAAGCTATAGCCTTAAGAGCAAGGAGAGGACGCGCAGTTTATAAGCATAAATGAGCATCCTCGACGTGGCTATTGAGGCTAGAGCGACGATATCGACAACAAATTAAGGGTTGCGTGGAAATTTGTTAAAGTCCGGACGACGCTTTTCATTAAATGCATTGCGCCCTTCTTGTCCTTCCTCTGTCATGTAGAACATCATGGTTGCGTTACCCGCTAGCTCTTGTAAGCCTGCTTGGCCATCACAGTCAGCGTTCAGTGCCGCTTTCAGGCAGCGTAGTGCCATTGGGCTGTGTTGTAGCGTCTCACGACACCAACGTACGGTCTCTTTTTCTAGCTCTTCAACTGGAACAACTGTGTTCACTAGGCCCATATCCAATGCTTCTTGAGCATCGTAGAAACGACATAGGAACCAGATTTCACGAGCTTTCTTCTGACCCACGATACGAGCCATGTAAGACGCGCCCCAACCGCCATCAAATGAGCCAACTTTCGGTCCAGTTTGACCAAACTGCGCGTTTTCAGCTGCGATTGTTAGATCACACATCATATGCAGAACATGACCACCGCCGACAGCCCAACCAGCAACCGCTGCGATTACAGGCTTAGGACAAGTACGAATTTGGCGTTGGAAGTCTAGAACATTTAGGTGGTGAGTACCTGAATCATCTTGGTAACCGCCGTAGTCGCCGCGAATTTTCTGGTCGCCGCCAGAACAGAAGGCTTTCTCACCTAAGCCAGTCAAAATAATCACACCAACACCTTCGTCGTAACGAGCATCAGCGAGAGCATTAATCATCTCTTTTACTGTTTGCGGACGGAAAGCGTTGCGAACTTGAGGGCGAGCAATGGTAATTTTTGCGATGCCATCTTCTGATTTATGGTATTGAATATCTTCATATTCACCTGCGCAGTCATTCCAGTTAACTGGTGCGTATAGTTCTTCTTCTGAGATACCGACTGTTTTTGCCATGGTGATTCCTGTTTGTTTACCTAATGACTCAACTTAACGACTCAAAGTGTATTGAGTTGAGCTTTTATGATTTCTGCAAAAGCTTGAGGTTGTTCGATATGAACATTGTGTCCAGCTTGTGCAACTTGGCTAAAAGACAAACCGCTTTGTTCGGCCAACTGACTAAACTTATTGTCTTTCTCGCCACAAATATAATGTGTTGTTACGCCCGAGCATTTTAATCGCTCAAGCAAATAATCTTGTCTAGCTAGCGAAGTAGCTTCGAGCATACTCGCTACAGAAGTGCCTAGATTAGCACTGCGTTTTAATATCAGGTTTTGTCTTTGCTCATGGTTTAGTGAACTAAAGACGCGCTGCAAATACCAATCGGCCAACACCTGCTCAATTGGCTCATTTCTAAAACGTTCAGCCCAGCGATGATCGTTATCCCAGCGAGCTTTTTTGTCTTGCTCTGTTTGCAAGCCAAAGTTCCCGCCTTCAACAATAAGGCGTTGAATATTAAGAGATGAGAAGTAATGATTCGCCACACCGGACATCGCTATCCTTCCCCCCAAGGAATAGCCAACTAATACTATAGGCTGCTCTGGACTCACATGGGTGAGAAGAGTGTCAGATATTTGATCGCAACAATCTTCAAAATTGAAACAAGAGTGTAATGCGCTCATCCCATGCCCCGGAAGGTCGATGGTAATCGAGGGAAAATCACTAAGTTGCTGGCGAACCTGATGCCAATCTTTACCACAACCCAGCAAACCATGGAGATACACAACAATGGGTTTTGATTGGCTATCGTTGAGAGTGGGATGACTAAAGAGCATAGACTTGTTGAATAAACTCTTTCAGTTGAGAAGAAGCTTGTTCCGGAGGAGTTTGAACCTCAACCAATAATGTACCCTGCCCACCAAGTAAGTGATTGTTCACTGTTTCCGTGTAAGCGTATAAGGTTTCAGGCTTACTATATGCCAGTTTGAATTGCTTGGCAGCATGCTCGAAATCAAAGCCATGAGGCATCTGATAGAGTGATTGTTTCTGCTGCTGTGGCACTGGCAGTAAGTCAAATATTGCGCCACCATCATTACTGATCACCACCACAACGACAGGTATCGATTGGTGCGACAGAAGCGCGAGTGAATTGATATCGTAAAGCAGTGACGTATCACCAATAAATACTACGGTCGGTGATTGATTTGCTCGAATCACACCGGTTGCCGTCGCAATCAGTCCATCGATACCCGAAGCTCCGCGGTTACTGTATACGGAGTAATCCGCCACGCCGCTGAACATATCCACCAGACGAACAAATAGGCTGTTCCCTAAGAAGATATCGGTATTTAAAGGGAGCTGATTGAGGTTTAACGCCAAACCAATCTCACTCAAACAAGCTGGTGCTGCAAGGTGAAGCTGAGCAAGTGACGCAACTTGTTGAGAAATATGCGATAGTTCTTTTGCCCAACCAGCGGCCGTACAAGTTAATGGTTGTATCGCGCTTACAGCTTGGGTTAACCATGGTTCAATTGCCGAAACATGGTGCGTTTGCATCAAATGAGCTTGATTGTTGCGCTCTCTTTTCGGGTCAAGAAAGTGATAGAATGCACCGCGCTGTTCAACTTGCTCGACTAGCCATTGATTGAGGCGTTTCGATACAACTCGCGAGCCCACTTGAAGGATCAATTCACATTGATTAAGCAATGCTGCATTAGCACTGTTTTGTAGCCAGATATCATAGTGCGCCCAGTCGGACGTTACCCCAGCTTGCGGATCAATAAAAATCGGCCAGCCAAGTTTATCGGCTAACTGTTTCGCTTTCTTCGCTTCGCACAAGCTGACACTGCCAACAATGATGACACCTTTTTTCAAGGCAAACTCAGCGACATTGATATGAGGCACAGCCGAGCATGAACGCTGGCAAGTATAGGTATCTTCATTCGCCAGCCAAGTACCCACTTCATCAATATAACCTTGATAAATCGACTTACTTTCGTTGCTATATAGTGGCTCCGGGAATGGGCAATTGATATGTATCGCACTGCCCTGCTCTTGCTGCTCAAACATTACTTGGTCAATCGACGTCAGTAGCCACTTCAAAGGTGTATTCAATGACGGGCTTGGTAGTTCAAGCGCTGAAGTTACATGAGATGAGAAAATACCCGACTGGTTGATGGCTTGATTGGCACCACAACCCACCAGTTCAATGGGTCTATCTGCCGTAAGTACAACCAGTTTTTCGCCAGTCAACTTTGCTTCAGCAATCGCAGGAAGCAAGTTTGCCACCGCGGTCCCAGAAGTCACGACGATCGCTACTGGCTTGCCGCTGGCTTTTGCTAAACCTAGAGCGAGAAAACCAAGTCCACGCTCATCAAAGTGAGTGTGTAGATTCAGTTTGGGATTTTCATCGGCTTCAAGAGTCAGTGGTGTTGAACGCGAACCGGGCGCAACACAAAGCTCCGTAACACCGTGACGAGTCAGTTCTTCAAGTAATACTTGGCACCAAATTCGATTCAGTACCGCTTGATTGATAGTCTGCGTTAGGTCGCTCATTAAGAAGCAACTCCAAGAGGTGGGTTATCTGAGATAAGAGAAAGTAGCGTCGACATCTTCTTATCGAGCTCTTGCCATTCATACTCGGCAACAGAACCGGGAACAATACCGGCACCAGCGAATAGCTGTACTTCACCATCTAACACTAACGCACTACGGATTGCGACGCAGAATTCGGCCCGTTGATGACTGATAAAGCCCATTGAGCCTGCGTACCAACCACGAGCAAAAGGTTCATTTTGTTGAATAAAATCCATCGACTCTTGTCTAGGTAAGCCCGCTACCGCTGCGGTTGGCTGAAGAGCACCAAGCAATTGAACGCCATTAATGCCTTTGTGCAAATGAGCATGGATACTGCGCTTAAGGTGCTGGACTTTACGCAGTCGAACTAACCTTGCTTCTTGTTCTACCACTACATCATCAGAATAAGGCGATAAACGCTCAATGATATCGTCAACCACATATTGGTTCTCATTGAGGTTTTTACTGTCACTCGCTAACCAGTTAGCCAGTTCCATATCTTGGCTGGCGTTGCTGCCTCGGCCAATCGTTCCCGCCAACGCCTCGGTGTAAAGCTCTTGGCCTTGACGTAAATAAAGGCGCTCTGGCGTGGAGCCGATAAAGCTGTGCTGTTTGTCTAGTGAAAGCAAAAAGTGAAAGCTATGGTGATTACTTAAGTAGCTCGATTTCAACAAGCGAGAAGCACAAAGCGGTTGATCCAGTGAGACCGTAGTCTTTCGTGCCAATACCACCTTCTTGAAATCATCGTTTTCAATCCCCATTAGCACTTTATCAACCAATTCAGACCACTGCTCTTTTTCAGGCACATGCTGAATGCTTTCAATATGAGATGAAATCGGTGGTAGCGGTGCTACATCTAGTTGCAGCTTATATAAGCCAGCGAGGGTACGGTGTTTTTCTGCGTTAAGGTTAACCGCTAACGACCATTTGTCATCAAAACGGATTAGCTCCACTTGCGGCAGAAAAAAGAAAGAAGACATACAACGGCGATTTTTTCCGGTGTGACCATCAAAGGAGCGACCGCCCCAAATTCGCTGATCATCGGCTAAAATCGCGTAAGCAGGTGCAGGATCCACGAAAGTATGTAACTGACCTAGCGCAACCACCTCTTCGCGGGTATCGCGAGATTGCCAATAAAACTTTGGAAATAATGGCTGGGCGTCTAACCAGTCAATAAATGGAAAGTCAGGTTTTTCCTCAAGAACTTGAACTAGACGGGTTGTACCGTCTTTCGCATCCTTTACGCGTTCGATCAGTTCAGTAACGGCTTGATGAAAGTATGACAAATCAGCCTCGTATGCATCGAAATTATTATTCATTCTACCCCGCTACTCTATTTATAGACCTCACTCAAATCAAGGTTGCAAACAATGTTTTGCGAAATCCTGTGATAACGGGCGTGCTACAAAGGTGTTATTGTGGCCATCAAACCAGATTTTTATTCTAAAGAACCGTTTTTTAGGTTACTTTAATAAAGTTATTTAATTATTTTTAGGTTTTAATCAATGCAAAATATCGGGATGTCGTCAAAACTCGACAATGTCTGCTATGACATTAGGGGTCCTGTACTCAAACATGCTAAGCGCATGGAGGAAGAGGGACATAAAATACTGAAGCTTAACATCGGTAACCCTGCCCCATTTGGCTTTGACGCCCCAGATGAAATTTTGGTTGATGTGATTCGTAACTTGCCGACTTCACAGGGCTATTGCGACTCAAAAGGTATTTATTCCGCACGTAAAGCCGTTGTGCAACATTATCAGCGCAAAGGCATTCGTTCATTAGACGTTGAAGATGTTTACATTGGTAACGGCGCTTCAGAATTGATCGTGATGGCGATGCAAGCATTGCTAAATAACGGCGATGAAATGCTGGTACCAGCCCCTGACTACCCACTGTGGACAGCTTCGGTTGCTCTATCAGGTGGTAAAGCCGTTCACTACATGTGTGACGAAGAAGCGGACTGGTACCCAGACCTAGACGACATAAAGAGTAAGATCACGCCAAAAACACGCGGCATCGTTCTTATCAACCCAAACAACCCGACTGGTGCCGTCTACAGCCGTGACTTCTTATTAGAAGTGATTGAGATTGCACGCCAACACAAACTGATCATTTTTGCTGATGAGATTTATGACAAAGTGCTATACGACGGTGCAACGCACACCTCGGTAGCGACTCTGACTGAAGATGTATTGGTTGTGACTTTTAACGGTTTGTCTAAAGCTTACCGTGTATGTGGTTTCCGTGGTGGTTGGATGTTCCTTACTGGCCCTAAACACCAAGCGCAAGGTTACATCAACGGCTTAGACATGCTCTCCTCGATGCGTTTGTGTGCCAACGTGCCAATGCAACACGCAATTCAAACCGCACTAGGTGGTTACCAGAGTATTAACGAATTACTGCTTCCAGGTGGGCGTCTTCTTGAGCAGCGTGACCGCGCATGGGAGTTGATCAACCAGATCCCTGGTGTTTCTTGTGTCAAACCAAAAGGGGCGATGTATCTGTTCCCGAAGATCGACACGAAGATGTACAACATTAAAGATGACCAGAAAATGGTACTCGACTTCCTCGTTCAGGAAAAAGTACTGCTGGTGCAAGGCACAGGCTTCAACTGGCCAAAGCCGGATCACTTCCGCATTGTCACTTTGCCACACGTTGAAGACTTAGAAATTGCTATTGGTCGTTTCGAGCGCTTCTTATCAACCTACAGCCAGTAGTAATTAGATTCGTTCTTTCATATGCTTAAAGGGTACTCATTGAGTGCCCTTTTCATTTCATGGAGTAAAGAAATGCCGCAAGACAACGATTCAGAACACAATTATAAGGAAAGTCACTTTTTCGCTCACTTGGCACGGATGAAATTGATTCAGCGCTGGCCACTGATGCGCTCTGTGTCGACTGAAAACATTTCTGAACATAGCTTACAAGTCGCTTTTGTTGCCCATGCTCTCGCTCTGATAAAAAACAAGAAGTTTGGCGCTAATCTCAATCCAGAGCGCATCGCGATTTTGGGCATGTACCATGACACCAGTGAAGTGTTAACTGGCGATTTACCTACTCCAGTCAAATACTACAACCCTGAGATTGCCAAAGAGTATAAGAAGATTGAAGCGGCCGCAGAGCAGAAACTGCTTTCAATGCTACCTGAAGAGTTCCAAGAGGACTTCGCCCCTTTCCTTGTTTCTACCGCTGCACATGAAGAAGACGCAGATATAGTCAAGCAAGCCGACACGATTTGTGCCTACTTAAAATGTTTAGAGGAATTGAGCGCGGGCAACCACGAATATGCGCTGGCTAAAAAGCGCCTAGATATCACCCTTAAAGAGCGCAGTAGCCGTGAGATGGACTACTTTCTCAATGTCTTTGCGCCAAGCTTTGAGCTTTCTCTGGATGAAATCAGCTAATATCAGTTGTCTGATCACTTTTAAAACTGTGGAGTAGGAAGTCGATCAACTCTTTCTTACGTTTTGGCATCAGCTTGCGGTCAGCATAGACAAGACTCACCTCCACTTCCGGCATTTTGTACTCAGGTAATAAACGGACTAAACGGCCAGTGGCAAAGTGTTCACGACAGATAAATTCAGGTAGCACAGCAATCCCTAGGCCATCAAGAGAGGCTTTAAGGCACGCAGTGATGGTATTGACTCGCAGTCGGTATGGCAGGTCAATTTGATAAGAGCTTTCATCATCAAGTTGTAAGTGCCACTTCGGCAAGCGTGCCGCTTTATTGGAGACTTCAACCATTTGATGAGGAGCGATTAAGTCTAAGTGGTGCTCAATCATCCCGTACTCTTCAAGATAGTCAGGACTTGCGACCAAGGCTCGCTTTGAGGCCGTTAAATAGCGCGAGACAAGATTAGAATCTTCCAATTCTCCGATCTGAGCATATAGATCAATCCCCTCACCGATAATATCGACCTCTCTGTTCGAGAGTTCTAAGTTCATAGTGACATTCGGGTAGAGTTTCAAAAATTGATTAATATAGGAGCCCAATACCTGATGCCCTAGTTCGACAGGTAACACGATATTCAAAGGACCTCTAACTAAGTCTTGATTGGCCGAGACTTCTAGCTCTGCTTGATTCATCACTTCCAACATCTGCTGACTGGATTGATAAAACTTTTCACCTTCCGGGGTTAACACTAAGCTGCGTGTCGAACGAGTGATCAATCTCACACCTAAATGCTGCTCCAACTCACCTAGCTTTCGGCTTACCGTAGACTTTGTCATTCGTAAAGACTCAGCAGCGTGAGTAAAGCTACCACAATCAACAACTTGAACGAATATCGTTACTGCATTTAGGTCCATTCACTTTCCTCACCCTGGTTATTAGCTCGATTTCTGCAACAGTGTTTTCAGTTTTTCCTATCTTATCAACCAATACAGATGATTTACAATTCGTTACATTCAATGAATTCGAGAATGCGTCAATGACAGAAACACACGACATGCCAACCAAGAAAAAAACGCGCAACAAAGCCCCTCTTATTGCGACAGTCATTATGCTGTCTCTCGGGCTATTAGGTGGCGGCTATTGGTTTGGCTATGGTCAATACTTCGAATCGACTGATAACGCCTACCTTCAAGGTGATATCACCACAATCAGCCCAAAAGTCTCCGGCTACATCGTTAAATCCTATGTAACGGATAACCAAGTGGTTAAACAAGGCGATCTTCTAGCACAAATCGACGACCGAGATTATCAAGCGACACTCGACCAAGCGAATGCTCATTTAGAGGTAGCCCAATCTAGCGTTAATAATCTATATGCTCAGCAAACCTTGCAACGTAGCCAAATTAACCAAGCTAAAAGCCAAGTTGATTCCGCGCAAGCTGAGTACGATCGCGCGGTTCAGCAAGTCGCTCGCTCTCGTAGTTTGTTGAAACGTAATTATGCGTCTCAAGATGAAGTCGACAGCATGCTGGCGCAACAAAAAGTCACACTGGCACAATTGGAGCAAGCGAAAGCCAACCTAGTGGCAGCAAACGATCAGCTAGTGGTTATCGCCAGCGAAGTTGAACAAGCAAAAGCGTCAGTGACAGAAGCAAATGCCCAATTAGAGCAAGCGCAACTTAATCTTAACTACACCAAAATCTACGCACCTGCCGATGGTGTAATTGGCAAACGTAGCGTACGTGAAGGCTTGCTAGTTCAAGCTGGAACACCGTTAATGAGCCTAGTACCAAACAATGCAGTGTGGATTGAGGCCAATTTCAAAGAAACTCAACTAAGTGGTATTCACCAAGGGCAAAAAGTAGAAGTCGAATTAGATGCCTTCCCAGGTCAAACATTGGAAGGTGTAGTAGATAGCTTCTCACCGGCGACTGGGGCTAAGTTCGCCCTATTACCACCTGAAAATGCGACGGGTAACTTCACTAAAATCGTTCAGCGTGTTCCGGTTAAAATCGTCATCCCAGATCAAAAAGATCTTCAAGGTCGCCTGCTACCAGGTTTATCAGTTGTCACTACCATTGATACGCGAGGCTAGTCATGAGCCAAGCAGTCGTTGATCACGCAGATCAAGAACAACAAGTCCCCGTTCGTCACTGGATTGCGCTTTTTGGCGGTCTTCTTGGCGCCTTTATGGCCATCTTAGACATTCAGATCACCAACTCTTCGCTGAAAGACATTCAAGGTGCTCTATCTGCAACTCTCGATGAAAGCTCGTGGATTTCGACTTCTTATCTGGTGGCTGAGATGATCGCGATTCCACTCAGTGGTTGGCTATCTAAAGCACTCGGTAAACGACGTTATCTCACTTGGACAACGGCTATCTTTACCATCTCCTCTTTGCTCTGTTCGTTCTCTTGGAACATGACCTCGATGATTGTGTTTCGAGCCATGCAGGGCTTTAGTGGCGGTGCGTTAATTCCGCTAGCGTTCTCGCTCGTAGTGCAGCTTCTGCCATTAAACAAGCGTGCGGTGGGTATGGCTTTGTTTGGTGTCACAGCCACTTTTGCTCCTTCTATCGGACCGACCTTTGGTGGCTGGCTGACAGAAAACTTATCTTGGCACTACATCTTCTACATCAACATTCCGCCAGCACTGTTGCTGATTGCAATGATTCGCTACGGTTTAGATGATGAGCCGTTAGAACTGGCAACACTGAAAAAAGCCGACTGGTTTGGCATTGCTACCATGGCACTCGGCCTTGGCTGTCTGGAAGTGGTACTGGAAGAAGGAAATCGTGAAGAGTGGTTTAGCTCAAGCTTCATTATTACGCTAAGCATTATCTCAGCGGTCAGTTTGGTCTATTTCATCATCAATGAACTCCAGCATAAGAAACCACTAGTTAACCTGCGTTTACTGCGAAATGGCCAATTTGCGATGTCCTGTATCGCCTACTTAATTTTAGGTATGGCGTTGCTGGGATCCATCTACGTATTGCCGCTCTATTTGACGCAAATTCAGCAATACAACGCGATGGAAATTGGCGAAGTACTGATGTGGATGGGCTTTCCTCAGCTGCTCATCTTCCCTCTAGTACCTAAACTGACGCAAATCATCAAACCTAAGTATCTCGTGACCTTTGGCTTTGCGATGTTTGGCCTGAGTTGCTACGTGAATACCCACATGACCGTCGACTTTGGCGGACAGCAGTTGATTCTGTCGATGCTGCTACGCGCAATTGGGAGTCCATTTATTATGGTGCCACTCTCTTTAGTGGCAATGAAAAACATCAGCAAACCCGATACACCCGACGCTTCGACTTTAACCAACGTCATGCGTAATTTAGGCGGCGCGTTCAGCATTGCCATTATCGCAACCCTGTTGGATAACAAAACACGTGAGCATTTAGGCCATATTAAAGAGTCGTTGACCTCAGTGAGTATTGACGGTTGGAATGCTCTGCACCAGCAGCAAGCCTTCTTTATTCAATCCGGTAGTGACGCTGCAACGGCGATGCAGCAAGCTCAGGCTAGTTTGTTGGGCACCATGCAACGCGACGCCGCAATCATGGCTTATAACGATGTATTCCTGATGATGACGCTCTTTCTTGGCGTTGCAGCAATATTGGTTTTAAGTATGAAAGATTAGCCGCAAATGCACGTGAAACGGCGATATTTCGTCGTTCTCACGTGTATTTCTTTGTATTTATCATGTAACGGGTGTACGGTAAGAAAAAAGACAAGGGAGTACACCTATGACGTTTAAAATCAGCTCCTTATGGTTCGAAAGACACGATGATGAGCATAAAATTCGTCGTGACGACCACCGCAGTCCCTACCAGCGCGATCGCGCTCGTATTCTTCATTCTGCCGCGTTTAGGCGCCTGCAGGCTAAAACTCAGGTCCACGGCAATAGTTTCGATGATTTTCACCGCACCCGTCTGACGCACTCACTTGAGGCGGCGCAATTGGGTACCGGTATTGTTGCCCAGATTAAGAAGAAGCAACCTGAGTTTCGTGACCTGTTACCTAGTGACAGCCTTATTGATTCATTATGTTTAGCCCATGATATAGGCCACCCACCCTACGGCCACGGGGGCGAAGTCGCCCTCAATTATATGATGCGTGAGCATGGTGGTTTTGAAGGTAATGCGCAGACGTTTCGTATCGTCACTAAACTTGAGCCATATACTGAGTTGTTTGGTATGAACTTAGCCCGTCGTACTTTGTTAGGACTTATCAAGTACCCCGCGCTTATCAGCCAAACCCGTGCTGACGTCATGCCTGAATGTGTTTCCCACCAACGCAAACTCAGAGCTCGTGATTGGTCACCCGCTAAAGGACTTTATGATTGCGATGCCGACCTGTTTGATTGGGTGTTAGCGCCACTCAGTCAAAACGATAAAGCGATTTTTAGCCAGATGCGCGACGAGCAATACCTAGAGACAGAGCATAAGAAGACCCGTTACAAGTCTATCGACTGTTCGATTATGGAACTCGCCGATGACATCGCTTATGGCGTTCACGATCTAGAAGATGCCTTGGTTCTTGGCATGGTCAATCGTAACCAGTGGGTAGAGGGTGCCGCGAGCCTATTGGCTGAGTGTGGTGATCCATGGTTTGAAAAGCATATCGCGTCTATTTCAGACATGCTGCTGTCTGGTACTCATCACCAACGTAAAGACGCGATTGGCGGTATGGTTAACGCCCTGCTGACTAGCATTTCAATTAAGCCAGTCGATGCGCCATTTGAGTCACAGTTACTGGCTTTTAACGCCGTACTTGAACCTTCAATGGCCAATGCTTTGGAGATCCTAAAACGCTTTGTCAGCCAGTACGTAATCCAAGTCCCTCATGTTCAAGTGATGGAGTATAAAGGCCAACAGATCATTATGGATATTTTTGAGGCGCTCAATGCTGACCCAGAGCGATTATTACCCATCGATATCAAGCAAAAGTGGTCAAATAGAAATGATGAGAGTAACGGTTATCGTGTGATTGCAGACTATATCTCTTCAATGACGGATGGCCATGCTCAAAGGCTGCACCAACAGCTGTTCTCTTCTCATTAATCCAAACTATGGCTAGAGTGACAAGCTTGCCACTCTAGCCATCATTCCTTTCAATTAATGATTAAACTCGCTAACAAATTGATTGAGCTTACCTAGTAGTCGACCTTTTTGTTCATCATTAATGAAACTGGCAGCAATCGCATTGCGGGTAAAGCTTACCAGTTCTTGATTGGTCACCTCATGACTCTGGGCAACGGCGTGGAAGTTGGCATTCATGTAACCACCAAAATAGGCAGGATCGTCAGAGTTTATCGTTACGCAGAGACCGCGGCGGAGCAGGTCAACGATATTATGCTGTTCCATTTTCTCGAACACTTTTAATTTGGTATTCGACAATGGGCAGACCGTCAGTGGCATCTTGTTGTTCGCTAATGCATGCAGTAGGTTTTCATCGTCCGAGCAACGCACACCATGGTCAATTCGGCTCACTTTCAGCAACTCCAAACTGTCATAGATATTACTCACAGGCCCTTCTTCTCCAGCATGGGCAACCGTAAGAAACCCCTCTTCTAATGCCTTGCCATAAACGCGAGCGAATTTCTCTGGAGGATGGCCTAGCTCCGAAGAATCTAAACCCACACCGACGATCTTATCCTTATGAGCCAAGGCTTCGAACAGAGTATCGAAAGCACTCTCTTCATCAAGGTGACGCAAAAAGCACATGATGACCTGACTGCTAATACCAAGTCGCTCTTCACCATCTGTCAATGCTCGATGTATGCCGTTAACCACAGTATCAAACGCGATCCCGCGACTGGTATGGCTCTGTGGATCAAAGAAAATCTCTGTATGAATAACATTGTCTTGCTGACAGCGAAGTAAGTAAGCCCATGTCAGATCGTAAAAGTCCTGCTCATGAATCAGCACATTAGCCCCTTGGTAATAGATATCAAGGAACGACTGTAGATTAGTAAATTGATAGGCGGCTTTAACTTCTTCTGGCGTAGCAAAAGGTAATTCGATGTTGTTGCGCTTTGCCAGCTCAAACATCATCTCAGGCTCTAAGGAACCTTCAATATGTAGGTGAAGTTCAACTTTCGGTAGTTGTTCAATAAAAGCAGTTTGATTATTCACGCTTGTGTCTCCATTCATTTTGACTGGGTTCCAACAAGCGCTTTTCTCTAGAAAAGTTTCAAGCATACAAAGAGAAAAGCGCTGTGCACTTTACTCTTCGTAATCTGAAATTATCGGTTTCAGGTAGAGACTCCCACACCTTATCAGTGGGATTATACGAAGTATCGTTTAACTCATACGGGTTAAGCTAAACGATTGCGCATCATTATATTCAACCAAAAGGTCTAATGACAATATCGCGCTTAGAAATAAGTGTAGAAGAAAATCCGCTTAAGAAAGGTAATTTTTCTCAAATACGCCGGGCGGCATCTGTTTGATTTGAAACTCAATCATCTGATTAAAGGCATCAATCAGCGGCATAAAGTCTGTTTCTGGTTCAAGGAGAGAAAGAATATGATAACCCGCTTCAACCGTTGAAAGGCTGTTGTCACTGGGCGCTTTTCTAATTCGATAGTTGCCCTGTAGGTCATCAGGTAAACGTACTAGAGGCAGCTTATGGAGATTGGTCGAGAGTTGCCACATCTTGTAGGCTTTTTTCCAAGTACCATCGAGCAAGATCACACGCACCTTTTGCTGGTTGGCAACTTGCTCGGCTACCTCATTATGAGTGATTGAGCCTTCCCCTGGGTAAAGGACAAAATGTTGGTATTGGCCATCATTGAGTAGTTGGTTAAGCTGATCATTGTTAGAGAAATCCTCACCAACAAAGCAATAACTGTTTGCCAGAGAAAGCTTTAAGATACGCGCAGTGCCCATTGGTCTGTCTGTTTCGCTGTGATGTTGTAGGATGACCAGCTCAACATTCGATGTTAGGCTTTGGATCCATTGGCAAATACACGCTTTGAGTGATTTTCCACATTGAGAACAGTATCGGGACATAGTGTGCGCTTATTTCTTCTATTAATGACAGTCAGTCTACTCTGCCTAGCTCTGCAATTCGAACCGCTTGCCTCACTGACAAATTGGCAACGCGATCTCATTCTTGATGGGCAGTGGTGGCGAATCCTATCAGGAAACTTCACTCATACCAACTTTGCTCATTTGGCGATGAACCTTGCTGGGCTATGGGTTATCAGCTTTATCTTTAGACCCACAGAGAAGTCACTCGCATTACTACTCATTACTATTAGCTTAGCGATAGGTGTACTCAACTTCCTCAGTGATATGAATGGCTATGTTGGATTGTCCGGTTTACTGCATGGGTTATTTGCTTATTTCGCCTTGCAAGAGAGCCTTAATGGACGCAAAAGCAGTTGGTTGCTAGTGGTTGGCGTTATTGCCAAAGTCACTTGGGAACTCACCATGGGGGCATCGCAATCTACTGTCGATCTAATCAATGCGAGAGTGGCCGTCGAGGCGCACCTGTTTGGCATGCTTTCAGGTTTTGTGCTCGCACTGACCATTCGCTTCTTCCCTAGCCGAAATAAATCAGCGGCATAGATATCAGTAATATACCAACCGCTAGACAATAATTAGGTTGATGTTCATCGATAAAGGGCGCAGAATGGCGCCCTTTTTCATGTAGAACAACTCTACGTGATTCTCCGCTTACACACTACAGAGATCAATTTATGGGTTTTACCTCCTTAGGCCTTTCTGCACCAATCCTCAAAGCAATTGAAGAACAAGGTTATGACACCCCTTCTCCGATTCAGGAACAAGCGATTCCTGCGGTACTTTCAGGGAAAGATGTCATGGCGGCAGCGCAGACAGGTACAGGTAAAACAGCAGGCTTTACTCTGCCGATCCTAGAACGTCTTGATAATGGTCAACGTGTAAAAGGCAACCACATTCGTGCGCTTATCTTAACGCCGACTCGTGAACTCGCTGCTCAGGTACAAGAAAACGTATTTAAGTACAGCCGTCATCAGCGTCTTACGTCTCAAGTGGTATTTGGTGGTGTAAAAGTTAACCCACAGATGCTTAAGCTGCGTAAAGGCTGTGACGTACTTGTCGCGACTCCGGGCCGCCTGTTAGACCTTTACCAGCAGAACGCTGTGAAATTTGATCAGCTTGAAGTGTTAGTTCTAGATGAAGCCGATCGCATGCTAGATATGGGCTTCATCCGCGATATCCGTAAGATCTTAAACGTGCTGCCAGCGAAACGTCAGAACTTACTATTCTCAGCAACATTCTCTGCAGAGATCCGTGAGCTGGCAAAAGGCCTGGTAAACGATCCTGTCGAAGTATCGGTCAACAAAGAGAACTCTACCGCGGTCACCATCGAGCAAAGCATCTACCCTGCAGACAAACGCAAAAAAGCGCCAATGCTGGTGAAGCTGATTAAAGATGGTAACTGGAAGCAGACACTTGTGTTCTGTCGTACTAAACATGGCGCAAACCGTTTGGCTTTCTTCTTAAATAAAGAAGGCATTACCGCTGCACCAATTCATGGTAATAAGAGTCAAGGTGCTCGTACTCGCGCACTAGCAGATTTTAAATCGGGCGATGTTCGCGTTTTAGTTGCAACAGATATTGCCGCGCGTGGTATCGATATCCCTCAGCTTCCTCAGGTTGTGAACTACGAGCTACCACACGTATCTGAAGATTATGTTCACCGTATTGGTCGTACTGGTCGCGCAGGTGAAGTAGGTCGAGCAATTTCATTAGTTGAAGCGGATGAAGCGAGTGAACTATTTGGTATTGAACGCCTAATTCAACAAGTGCTGCCACGCATCGAGCTAGACGGCTTCAAACCAGTCAATGAGCTGCCAGAATCTAAGCTTGATACTCGCCCAATTAAGCCAAAGAAACCGAAGAAGCCTAAAAAACCTAAGCAGCCAAAAGCTGAACATGCTGATGGCCAGCGCTCTGGCGATAATGCTCGTGGTAACAAACCAGCAAGCAAAAACAAACGCCACTTTGGTCACAACAAGCCAAATGGTGAAAACCGTGGTAACGGTGGTAACGGCGGCCAAGCGAAACGCAAGCCTGCCGGTGGAAAGCCAAACAGCAACAATGGTGGCAATAGCGGTAATGGCCAACAACGTCGTAAACCAGCCAATCGCAAACCAAGCGGTCAAGCTAAAGCTCAATAACTCTTGAACTAAAAAAGCTTTGAACGAAAAAGCGCTCCTCACTCAGGTAATGCCATTCGGATAAGCGCTAACGCTTATACCTAAACGGATATTTGGTCGGAACAAAGAGGACTGAACGTGGA
>NZ_JBHZSA010000002.1:0-700415 GCF_043642085.1 Vibrio hepatarius
TTTCCACGTTCAGTCCTCTTTGTTCCGACCAAATATCCGTTTAGGTATAAGCGTTAGCGCTTATCCGAATGGCATTACGATGATATTCATCGGGCGTTTTTCTTATAATTATAAAGGGGTACGCAGTGGCTTAAAAGTGCAGTTGAATCACTGAAGTAACAACAGCGCCAGGGCGACGAACACCGTCAATTTCGACTTTAATTTCGCGTTCAATTTCTAAGCCTTTGCGGATAGGCGTCACTTTAGAAAGGGTGCTGACTGCACGTACGCGATTGTCTGCTTTAACTGGGTAAGGGAAGCGAACCTGATTTAAACCAATATTCACCACCATTTTAGCGGTAGGGAACATGTTTTTATCTGGATCAACGCTGTCAGTTAACTTAGGCAATAGTGCCAGTGTTAAGAACCCATGAGCAATCGTCGTTTTAAATGGAGACTCAGCTTCAGCGCGCTCAGGATCGGTGTGGATCCACTGCATGTCTTCGGTCACTTGACCAAACTGGTTGATGCGCTCTTGTGATACATCAAGCCAATCGCCAATATGAATAACATCACCAATTTGTTGTTGAAGCTCTAGGTACAAAGCTTGCGCTTCAGGCTTCATTTCGATTGGTTTCGGCTGCTGTGGAACGACTTGATCTGGTTTTACTTCATCGTTGACTGCTGGAGTGTGAAAATCACGCAGGCGTGTAAACAGATGACGATTATGAGCCTTGTTAACAATCTCTCCCCAGTACTCACGCACTGTTGGTGTCATCCAGTGCATAAACTCTGAATGATGCTTAGAATTTGTTAGACCGCGATGTTTAAATAAGTCAGCGACTTTCATAAAAACCTCAGATAAAGACTATTCGACTCTGTTAATTCACTAATTTTGAAACAGTTCACACTATTGTGCAATGACTTTCGGGCGTACAAGTGTTACCTGAAAGTGCTTTTTCATATTTAAATTAATTAGTTATAAATAAAACACTATTTTATTGTAAATGTGTGAGTAGAGCTTTTAGCTCAGAGAATGAGGCGGAAATCACGTTGTGAAGAGTGAACCCTTCTCAGCAACTGCTTAGTTTCTCAGCACTTAAACCATAGGCTGCGAATTAATGCTTTACAAGCTTAGGGCTTATACCTAATATACGTCCCGCAACGGAGAGATGGCTGAGTGGTTGAAAGCACCGGTCTTGAAAACCGGCATACGTTAATAGCGTATCTAGGGTTCAAATCCCTATCTCTCCGCCACATTCAGTAAAAAGGCCGCTAAGAAATTAGCGGCCTTTTTCGTATCTACAGTACTGGCAATCACCTAACGGTATGTCTTTCTATGTGCTAAGTCCCCAAGTACGTTTAGGTTTCTTCCCTGTCATTCTAAGTAAGTCAGTTCGAATTATTGGAATGGTTTGCGAAACCCAGTAAGAAATGCATTGGTCAGCGAAGAATAGAGCCTCAGGTTAACATGTGATTTGACGTTGGGTGTTTGAATCAACTTCGGAGATGAATTCTAGCCATTCAGAAACGGGTAGAGGGCGAGCGAAGTAATAGCCCTGAGCACAAGAACAGCCAATTTGGCGTAAAGCCTCTACGTGTGATTCGGTCTCTACACCTTCGGCAATGACTGAAAGATCAAGCACCTCGGCAAGTTTGAGGATGGCACTGGTGATTTCGTAATCCAATTTGGATGTATTCACTTCTCGGATAAATGTACGATCAAGTTTGATGCAGTCTGCAGATAGGTTTTTGAGCATAGAAAGGGAAGAATACCCAGTTCCAAAGTCATCAATGGCAATTCGGTAACCTTTCGCATGCAGTTTTTCGATAGTCCGAGAGCAGGTTTCAAAATCACGCATCATATCGCGTTCGGTTATTTCTAGCAGGAGCTGTTCTGGCTTACACTCAGTCTCGTTAAGAATTTCTTGTAACTGATCAGCAAGATCTGTTTTATAAAACATTCGTGCGGAGAAATTGACGGAGATGATTAAATTGTCGATATTCGTACCAGCGCGTTTCCATTCAGTAATTAGCGTGGCGACTTTTCGGAACACCCATTTGTCAATTTCGATAATGAGGTCGGTTTTTTCTGCCACTTCTAAGAAGTCGAAAGGAGGCAATAAGCCAAGCGTCGGGTGTTGCCATCTGACGAGTGCCTCTGCCCCTGCAATACGCTGGCTTTCCAGATTCACTTTGGGTTGGAAGTGGACGACTAATTCATCGTTCTTGATGGCATTGTGTAATCCCATGTTAATTTCGATGAGGTCAGTGACTTCATGTGTCATCTGATCGGCATAGATACGATATTGGTCTCTACCGTTTCTTTTCGCATGATACATGGCAGTATCCGCGTTTCTCACCAAAGTTTCTCCATCTTCTCCATGAATAGGAAATTGACAGATCCCGATACTAGCAGAGACAAAAATCGTTCTATCTTCAATATAATACGGCATTCTTAATGCCTTATTAATTTTATCGGCAATCTGTTCACCCTGTTCAGAATTCATATCGGCGAGGACTATCATGAATTCATCCCCACCCATACGCGCAACGAACCCCGAATCGCCGATAAGCTTGGTAAGAATCTCAGAAATACTCACCAATAAGTTATCTCCAGAGGCGTGACCGAGTGAGTCGTTAATCGTCTTAAACTCATCAATATCTAAGTAAAGGAGGAGGAAAGGGCTGGTGTTTGATTGTGAAAATGTAATCTGTTCATCAAGCTTTTTGGTTGCTAACAATCGGTTCGCAAGTAATGTCAGTGGATCGTGATGAGCAAGAAAGTCGAAGTTCTTTTTCTCTTCATGGAGCTCTAGGTACGCTTCTGATAGTCGTGATGACATATTGTTATAGGCGTTTTCGATGAGGCTCCATTCATCGGTACGCCCCAAGTCGATAGGTTTTTTGGTACCGTTGGAAACGAGTCTATCAAAGCCGTCCTTTAGATCATCGAGTGGCTTTCTGATATGGAGGCTAACCACTCGATTAATCAACAGTACAGAAAGCAGTATCGCAAATATACTAATCACGATGGCATTGAATCGAGATTGACCTATTTCTTTCTCAAGTTGCTGCGTTAGTTCGACCGCTTGCGTTTGTACGCGCTTTTCTGTCCCTTCTACCATTCGCAGTAACTCGTTTTGAGCGCCAACTAATGCTTCCATTACAATCCAACGTTGTTCAAGGTTAGCGCGGATTCGACGTAGAGCGGCATTATAGCGCTTAACGGTTTTCTGGATTTTTTTCTTTTGAGCAACGACCTCAGGCGTGTGTATGTCCACGTTTTCAAGGTGAAGAAGCAGTATGTCTAGCTCTTTTTCAACTTCAATTAGCAATACCTTTTCAGTCTCAGGCGTGATGCGGCTATGGATATCGCCAATCATTTTACCTGTGGTGAGGAAGGCTTCCCGTAGCATATTGACTAAATCGATCTCGTTATTGTAATGCTGGATACCATGGCTATTTAGTTGAGCTATCTTGCTGTCAGCAATAACAAACTCTAACTCATTAATTTGAATAGCGAGTCGAGTATCAATCTTATGGGTTTGTTTTAAAATTCGGTTTAGAGCAAGTGAACTTCCTAGAAATCGATGGAAGTTGTCAATAAATGCATCAATCTTGTTAGAGAATGTTTTATTGGTAGAGAGATCTCTAAGTTTTTGAAGTTGTAGATCAATATTGAATGCTTGAGCTGACAAGGTACTTTCACTGAACAGAAACGTCTGTTCGAGTAATTTGACTTTTGACGTTAGGTCAAACACGCGGCGACTGATTTCTGAATTAACGATTAGCTCAGATACATGGGTACTGGTTTCTGTTTTTAATGTAGATTCGACGTAATAGAGTGAGCGGATTACTATCAACACGGCGACACTTACGATAAGTAAAGAAACCAAGCTAGAAATGATGAGGCGCTGCGTGATATTGATGTTTTTTATAATCATTTCGGCTTCCAAATCTTTAAATAAGCTTCGCGATAACCGTTTTGTGGGTCATAAATGCCACTTGCTTGTTGGCTGACAAGTTCGTCGACGTTATCCGGTGTAACCAAATGAACTGGAGCAGAATAGCCACTGGGTTTTAAACCGTTAAAGGCTCGGTTAAGTTCGTCAATGATTTGCCAACCTTGCAAATACAAAGGTTCAGGAACGGTCGCTAGTTGAAAATCATCGTTGTTAATTCGTTTGTATGCCGCCTTACTTCCGTCTCCGGCTGATATGTTACTTGGGACGTGATCGAGTGACTCTAAAGAGGGGATAGCATAATCAATGTATAGGTCGTTTATGGCTAATATATGGGTGATTTTTCTATCATATTTATTCCAAAGACTTTCCATTGTTTTAGGCATTAGCTCTGAAATCTTATCTAATGGTAGATCGTTAACTTCCAATAGCTCGCAATCTTCGCAACGCTTAATAGTGTTCGCCATGGTATCTGATTTTATCGTGGCAATTTTGTAGTTTGAGTCGGTGAAAATAAGCGTGTTCGCTTTGCCTTCTGAATTTGCGATGGCAAGCAAGGCGGCAATTTCTGCGACATCTAAGGGATCGGTAGTGATGTTCATATATAGGCCTATGTCATCATTACCACCCGCTAACTCTGTTGCATGCCACCCGATAACGATGATGCCAAGGTTTTGAGCAAATTTTAGGACATCCCTATGCCTTACAGCATCAATGCCACCAAGAACGATTGCGTCAGGCTCAAAACCGATCGCTTTTCGAATCGCGGCGCCTTGACGGACTTCGGAACCAACGCCGTCGAGAAACCTCAAGTGCCAATCAAGGTGCGAATTGGCCTCAGACATTCCTTTTCCCACGCCATAAACGCCGCCATTTCTGAGATCAGATGCAACGAAGATAATACTTTTTTCGTAAACCGCTTGCGGCCCATTAGTAGGACCGTCCCAAGTCGTATTACTGGAGACTGCTTTTTGTACTTTTGCTTTTGCGTAGTCAAGAAACGTTTCGCTACTGTTGTTCGCGTAACTATAAGAGCTAGATACTGCACAAAAGATCACGAGCAAGCGCCTAATCAAAATCGCCATAAATTTATAATGTGTAATTCATCTGATAATTTTGGTGTATATATTTATAATAATGTTATTACACAATCAAACAATTGGTAACATTTATGGTTTACTTGGTTGATAAAATAGTAAATAAGTGTGTCTTAGTAGTTCTTTTGTTTAGTCCTATAGCGGCATTAGCACATGAATCAGATATGGATGAGAAAAGTCATATCTTCCATCATTTTCAATCTGCTGTGAGTGAAGAGCCGAAGTCAATCAAAAGTGACATCGTTAAGAAAACGATCCAAATTGCACTTATCTATCCGAGTGCTGATATCTCAGATTTCTGGGTTCGTAACTACACGGCACTTACTAAGCGCTTGTCGGCATTGAATATCTCTTATGAAGTTACCGAGTTTTCATCAAAGCAAATTGAACATTCTCTTCAAACGCAGTACACGGACAAGGTGCTGAGCGGTGAAAAAATGTACGACTTTGTTATTTTTGGTCCTTCGGAGTTGGATCTGCAAGCCAATAATATTCAAAAACTATCGGCTTCTAATGATTTCAAAACTTTCATATGGGCTTTCCATACGCCTAATGAAAACTGGGAGTCTCAACCGGATGCATGGTTTGATTTCTCTAGCAGCATGGGCGCAGAAGTGCTTTGTGGACACGTGATTGAACATTTGGGTAAAGATATCGAGTTTGCTGCGAATAGAGGGATCCCTGGTATTACAGATACCCAGCGTTCACAAGGATTTATTGATTGCGTCGAAGAGCAAGGCGATTGGTTAACTGTCTATGAGCATTTTGGCCAATATCAAAAATTAGGTGCTGCCGATGGGGTGAAACTCATTCTGGATAATTTCCCTGAAGTAACCATGATCCACAATGCAAATACTGCCATGACAATGGGAGCGGTTGATGCGCTGCGGGAAGCTGACAAACTTGACCCTATTTATGTCACTGGCTGGGGCGGTACAGCGAAAGAGATTGAGAAAATCCGAGCAGGAGAGCTAGATGCGACGCCTATGCGCATGAGTGATGATCTCGGTGTCGCGACTGCAGAAGCCATAAAGTTTCATTTGGAAGGCCGGGCCGTTGAGGTACCTTTAATCTACTTAGGTAGGATTACCGTGGCACATAACGAAATGAGTGATGCTGAAATTGATAATCTTACGCGAGAGGCCTTTCGTTATTCTGGCGTGAATGAATAGGCGTCCCTTTGTTCCCCACATTCAGTAAAGAGGCCGCTAAGAAATTAGCGGCCCTTAACGCGGAATTGCTGCGGAGTGACATCAAAATAGGCTTTAAACGCTTTGATGTAAGAAGAGTCGTTTTGGTATCCCACTTGATCGGCAATGCTTTGAATTGAACGATCTTCGTCTAACAAAGAGAGTGAGTAAATCAGCCTGATTTGTTGCCGCCATAGCTGAAACGAGGTGTTGAATTCTTTGGAGAACAAGCGTGACAATGTTCGCTCCGACGCACCGACTTTCTCTCCCCACTGTTTGAGTGAAAAATCTAATGCTGGTTTGTCAGTCAGCGCTTCGAATATCAGCTTTAAACGCCTATCTTTTGGCAGCAGCAATTGAAACGTTTGTACATTGTCTTTCATGATTTGATCGTGCAACACAGCGAGCAGGCGCAACACTTCCTCATCACTCACTAGCCCTTCACACTGGCGGCGTATTTCTTGTAGCAACTCATTTAAGAACGGCGTCAAGGTGATGGTTCGAACTTGATGCTCATATTCAGTACCAAAGGCGGGGTTAAGGTAGATGCCGACAAATGTCGTATGGCTAAGGGCGATAGATTCATGTTGAATGCCCGCAGGCACAAACAGCGCAGAGGTGTGTGGTACAAGGTGCTGATAGTAATCTGTTTTGGTTTGTAGCAAGCCTTTGATGGGGAAGATGACTTGATGCCACGTGTGTTGGTGCATCGCATCGATGTAACCTTTAGGCATGTCGATAGTTTTGACCAGCGCTGGTGAGTGAGGATTTGCTGCCATCATTTCATTTGAGGTCATCACACCAGAGTGAGAATCTATTTGGCGGGTTAGCATTGTTAACTGTCCTTACATCCCTATACTGACACGAGTTCACTAGGCTATCATGCTCAACAGTGTGAATGAAGCCGAGAAGGACAACCTATTACGGTATTAATCTTCAGGCAATAAGGAAGAGATATGAAGAAGTTGGGTGTTATTAATAGCGTATTGGCGGGCAAAACCGTTGCCTTTGCACATGGTGCGAAAAGTGCGATTAACAAACAGGTTCTACCGAAGCGTCAGCATGCAACAGAACTGGGTTTTACTAATGATGAACAAGGCGACCCGCGCTTTCATGGCGGCATTCAAAAAGCCCTTCATATTTACCCAAGCGAACATTATCCCGTTTGGCAGCAAGAGCTAGGCGATAAAGCGATTTTTCAATCCGCTGGTGCGTTTGGTGAGAACCTTAGCTCAAGCGGTGTGACAGAAGAGTCCATTTGCTTGAAAGATAAGATCCGCATCGGCTCAACATTATTGGAAGTATCTCAAGGACGTATGCCTTGTTGGAAACTCAACGTACGCTTCGAGCAAAGCGATATGGCGAGAAGGCTGCAAGATACGCTCCGAACAGGCTGGTACTTCCGAGTTTTAGAACAAGGTGATATCGGCGCAGGTGACGAGATTATTTTATGCGAAAGACTTTACCCAGACTGGTCGCTAGCTCGCATCATGGGCGCGGTATTCACTGGTAGCCTAGATAAAGCAGAACTCAGCCGATTGGCCGAACTGCCGTTGGTTGAGTCTTGGGGCAAACTTGTCGAACGTCGCTTAGAAACTGGCGAAGTGGAAGATTGGGAAATGCGCTTGGTTGGCCCCACTGTCGGCTGATGTTCGACCTTCATTAAAATGGCTTGTTAGGCCACTAATCGGATGTCATCTGATTAGTGGCTTTTTGTTATCTTGTGACTCTGTAAATAAGAAGGCTGCATCTTTCTAAAGTTCTATCCTTTGAGCTTACTAACATAATCAACAATAAATACTCGCTACACTCTGCCTCGTTTTATCCTACTTTTCATTCACCTTCATATTCTCTTGGAGAACCCAATGGCGACCATGAAAGACGTCGCGGACTTAGCGGGTGTTTCGACCGCGACTGTCTCACGAGTGATTAACCGCACTAGTTATGTAGAGCCTGTAACTCAAGAGCGTGTCGAACGGGCAATCAAAGAGCTCAACTATCGTAGGGATGCGCGCGCAACCGCTCTGGCAAATCGCAGTAACAACACACTTGGTTTGTTAACGGGTAATTTGGCTGACCCTTTCTTTGCACTTATTGCTAAAAGCGTTGAAGAAGTCGCCCGTGCGAATGGGTGTCAGCTAGTGGTGGTCAGTGGGGGGCATAATGCTCAGCGAGAAAAAGAAGGACTCGACTTTCTCATTAGCCAAGGTTGTGAGGCGATGGTCGTTCACTCAAAAATGCTCGATGACACCACCTTGATGCAATACGCTGCGCAGCTTCCTGCTATGGTGTTGCTTAACCGTACAATCGCACAAATTTCCAATCGTTCTGTCTGGGTAGATAATCGAGCGGGAGCACGCCAATCGGTCGAATATTTGATTGAGCAAGGTCATCGTAAGATTGCCTGCGTTACCAGTGATTTACCTATTGAAGATCGAACAGAGCGTTTAGAAGGTTATCGGGAGGCGATGGACGCAGCCAATCTTGACATCCCGACTGGATGGGTGATTAACCAAAATTTCAGTGAGTCGGGCGGTGAAGAGGCAGGGCGCCAGCTTGTCCAATCGTGCCCGGGTGTCACAGCGGTAGTGACGTTCAATGATGTGATGGCTGCAGGTTTAATGGCAAGCTTGCATGAACAGGGCTTCTCGGTGCCGGATGATATTTCCATTGTTGGCTTCGATGACGTTTTGTTAGCACGTTATCTCTATCCACGACTAACTACTATGTATAATCCGATCGATGAAATGTCGACATATGCAGCGAAACTGGCGTTAAACTTAAATAAAGATGGTTATTCTCCGCCAAACCAGCACCAATTTAAGGCTGACTTAGTGACTCGTCAAACCGTTAAAGCAATAGAAAAAATTGGATAAAACTGTGATGAATATTACATTCGCATACCTCATGTAAGCGCTTACATGAAAACGACACACCGCTCTCATTTTGCCTATTATCTGACCGTTACTATCTATTCCGAACAAACCCTACATCGATCCTGAGGAAAAATAACATGACAAACTCAAAGCCTCTCCCGTCGTTCGGATTAGCACTCGCCCCAATTGCGGTGATGTTTGCACTTCTGGCTGTCGGATACGGAATGCTTGGACTTCGCATTGAAGTCCTATTACTGATTTCAGCAGTTTTCACTGGTCTTATCGCATGGAAGATCGGCTACAACTGGGATGACATCATTAACGCCATCGTAGAGAAATTGGCTAAAGCGATGCCAGTTATCCTGATTCTAGTTTCAGTGGGCGGCCTTATCGCCAGTTGGATGGTCAGTGGCACAATCCCTTACATGGTTTACTGGGGACTTAAAGTCATCAGCCCTGAATACATTCTAATTGCCGCTTTCTTTGTTACTAGTGTTGTCTCTGTTTGTACTGGTACTTCTTGGGGCTCTGCTGGTACCGTTGGTGTTGCGCTAATGGGGGTTGCAGCAGGTCTTGACGTGTCACTTGCCGCTGCGGCTGGTGCAGTGGTATCTGGTGCGTACTTTGGTGACAAAATCTCACCACTATCGGATTCAACTAACTTTGCCCCTGTGGTTTCGGGTACTACTCTGTATGAACACATCCAACACATGCTTTACACGACTCTACCGGGTTTTGTGATTGCATCTGTGGTGTTCTTCTTTGCTGGTCAAAGTGCTGATATCGCTAATATTCACGAGCCAGAGAAAGTGGTCCAAATCATCTCGGGCTTAGACAATCTCTACAACTTCAACATCCTACTTCTTATTCCGCCAGTGATGATCTTGTGGGGCGCATTAACTAAGAAACCTGTTCTGCCACTGATGCTTGGTGCATCAGCAATCGCAATTGTGCTAGGTATGATTTTCCAAGACTTTTCTCTAAAACAAGGTTTCCAAGCTTACGTCGATGGCTTCAACCTAGCGATGTTTGAAGCTAACGGTCACAGCGTAAATAGCTTAGTGCCAGATATCGCCAAACTGCTTAACCGCGGCGGTCTGTTCTCAATGATGAGCACAATTCTATTGGTATTCTGTGCGTTCGCTTTCGCTGGTATTTTGAGCCTGACAGGTGCACTAAACGTGGTACTAGGTAAGTTCCTACACGCGATTCACACCACAGGTCAGCTGATTGCTTCGACTGTAGTGGCAACCATCACTGTGGTTTTCACCACCTCTGACGGCAAGTTAGCGCTGTTGATTCCGGGCGAGTTGTTCCAAAACGCTTACCGCAAAATGGGCTTAGACACGAAGAACCTGTCTCGAACCATCGAAGATGCCGGCACTATCATTGAGCCATTGGTTCCTTGGACAGCGGCAGGTATCTACATGGCAGGTACGTTAGGCGTGGCAACGTTGGATTACCTACCATGGGCAATTCAGTGTTACACCGCCGTGATCTTCGCTCTCATCTATGGCTTCACTGGCTTTGGTATCGCAAAAGCAAAGCCAGAACAAAACGAACAACAGATTGCTGACGAGCATTCAAATACACCAGCAGTAGAAACAAAATAAGGTAAATCATTGATGAACGCTTTCGACCAAATTCTGAACCGCAAGGAAAGTGGCTCTGTTAAATGGGACTTTATGCAGCAAAAGCTGGGATTGGCTGGGACGGATCTACTCCCAATGTGGGTCTCCGATTACGATTTTAAAGCTCCGAAAGTGGTGTTAGACGCGCTACAACAACGTATTGAGCATGGGATCTTTGGTTACGCAGAACGCGATGATGCCTACTACCAAGCGACGATCGATTGGTATCAAAACCAGCATGATACCCACGTTAAGCGTGAGTGGATCACTACGGTACATGGCGTACTTCCTGGTCTTGCGATGGCATTGCAAATGCTCACCGACAAAGGTGATGGCATTGTCATGCAAAGTCCAGGATATGGCTCCTTCCGTAAGATCATTGAATTCAACGATCGTGTTGTGGTCGAAAACCCACTGACAGAAACCGAGGGTGAATATCAGCTCGACTTTGATCATCTCGAAACCTGCTTTGCTAATGGTGCAAAAGCAATGATCTTTTGTAACCCACATAACCCTACAGGGCGAGTTTGGTCTGAAAGTGAAATAACAAAGGTTGCCGAACTGTGTGAGCAGTACCAAGTGTGGCTGCTCAGTGATGAGATATGGGGTGATTTGGTAGTTGGTGATGCGCAATACTATTCAGCTTTGCGTCTGCCACGAAATCTCACAAAACGCCTGATAGTGGCAACGGCTGCAAGTAAGACGTTTGGCTTGTCTTCACTGCGAATTTCTAACTTTATGATTCCAGATGAATCACTCCGAGCACAGTTTACTCGCAGGTTAGATGCTCATGGCATGGACGTGTTCAATAGTCTTTCAATGAGCGCCGCCACCCTTGCTTATCAAGAATGTTCAGGTTGGTTAACCGAGCTAAAAGACTATTTGCGAGCTAACATCACCAAGCTTGAGCTGTTTGTACAAACGCAACTGCCAAAGGTGAAGTTTGTCTCCCCACAAGCAGGCTATTTGGTTTGGTTAGATTGTCGTGCGCTTAACCTAACTGACACTGAACTGGAGCAAAAGTTTGTCGAGGCTGGGCTTGTACCAAGCATGGGCATTGGTTTCGGTAAAGAAGGCTCTGGCTTTGTTCGCCTTAACCTAGGCTGCCCAGTAGGCACATTAGATCAAGCCTTGGTGCGAATCAAACAAGCGCTAAGCTAGTCGTACAAACAATAGATAAAACAAAGCCACGCTACTCAATCAGAAGCGTGGCTTCTTATATCTAATTTTAAGCGTCGCGATTGTTATCTAGCCAATTCTGCAGACGTTGAGAGTGTTCCAGCATCTGCTCAAGTTGCTTCTCGTCCCATTGCTCAAAGCATTGGTCAACGGTGGGCAGAAAGCTCATAAACGCACTTTGAACCTTGTCCAACCCCTGATGATTAATACGAATCCACTTCTTACGCCCATCTTGTTCGTCTTTACGAATCTCTATCAAATCCATTTCAGACAGCTTGTTCACCACCTTAGTGATGCCAGGCTGGTTCATTTGCATCACTTCTGCTAATTGACTGATCGTCTGCTCTTTGCCTGGGTGGCGAGAGAAGTGATTGAGCAGATTAAACTGAGATTGATTAATGCCATGAGGTGCCAAAGCTTTACTTAACCAGGCGTCAGTTAGCTGATTTATTATTCCAAGTGATATCAATAGCTTGAATGAGTTCTGCTGTTTTTCTGTCAACATTTTATAGAATACCCTTGATTTACATTCCGTGGAATGTATATTTATTCCATGGAATGATTCTAGCAGTTCGAGGGATAACATGAACAGAAGAAACTTTATCAAAGTCTTAGGAGCAGGCGGCGTTGTTGTCGCGGCGAGTCCAATTTTGGTTAATCAGTTGAGTACATCCAATAGCGTCACTTATCGGCCGACGCATACCTATGATGATATAAGAAAGACACTGCTCAGTTACGCGATGCTAAGTGCGAATCCGCACAACATTCAGCCATGGAAGGTAGCGTTACCAAATCAAAATCAGATTCTCCTTTACGTCGATTCTGAGCGCTTGTTACCTCAAACTGATCCGATCCATCGTCAAATTCATATCGGTCAGGGAACCTTTATTGAAGGGTTAGTGATTGCGGCAACGCGTTTTGGTATTCGAGCTGAGGTTGAGTATTTTCCGCAAGGGGAGTACGACAATCAGAGCCTTGAAGAAAAGCCGGTCGCAGCGATTACTTTAACTCCCGATCCAGAGGTACAAGCTGATCCTCTGTTTGGTTATCTGGCAATTCGTCAATCGACAAAGACGCCTTACCAGACTGATATCGTGGCTGAGGACCAATTGGCTCTTATACAGAACATTACTGGTGGCGATGGCTTTGCGATGAAGTTTATAAATGCGAAGAGTGACAATGGGGCAATGAGCCAGTTTCTTACTCAAGCCATGACGATCGAAGAGCAGCAAGCGGCGAGGAGCTTGGAGACGATTGCCATGTTCCGTTTTAATGACAAAGAATTTGCAGAGTACAGAGATGGGTTTGGCTTGGCGCAAAATGGCGTCTCTGGCGCGAAACGTTGGCTAGCGGAAAAGCTGTTTGTGACCCGTGAAAATGCAGAGAGTGACCCTAAACGCTTTGGTGAAGAAGGTATCAAAGCGACGCAAAAAGCGGCTGAAAATGCCCCTCACTTTGGCTTATTAGTGAGTGAGGACAACAGCCGTTTAGCCCAGGTAAAATGTGGACGTATATATCAAAGAATCAATCTAGTCACGACGTCGATGGGCTTAGCACAACACCCTATGAGCCAGATTCTTCAAGAATACTCCGACATGCTGCCGTTACAGGATGAGTTCAAACAGCATTACGCAATTGAATCGAATCAAACCGTACAAATGTTGTTTCGCTTAGGCAAGTCAGAACTGACTCCATCGTCGCCGCGCCGAGAAGTGAGCGATATAGTACAAGCGTAACTCAAACAACTCTGGACCAAGCCACTTACAAAATGTGAGAGACGTAAGTGGCTTAGCTAGCGGTTATTTTGCTTTTGGGGCAGAGCGCTTTGCTTTGCCTTGGAACTGCTTAATGCTTTTCTTAGCATTGGTTCGGCGGTTGGCTTTCTTATCGCGAGGGGCGCGTTTGCTCTCACCGGTTGATGGTTTATCAGTGACCGGAAAACCTTCAAGGTCTTGGGTTGGCAATTCACGCTGAGTGAGCTGACGAATGGCATTTAATGCGTCGGTTTCACCATGGCAAACCAGTGATATTGCAACACCTTGCTCTCCTGCACGGGCTGTACGTCCGACTCGATGAACATAGGTTTCCGCATGCATCGGCAACTCAAAGTTAATCACCACTGGTAGTTGCTCGATATGAATACCGCGCGCTAATAGGTCGGTAGCAATCAACACCTGAGTTTGCCCAGACTTAAACTGCGCCAGCGCTTCTTCTCGCTCTGCTTGGCTCTTGTTACCGTGCAGCGCATCGGTTGAGATACCCGCTTTATTTAGCTTCTTCGCCAAACCATCGGCGTTCTCTTTTGCTCCAATAAACACCAACACCTGCGTCCAAGCGTTCTGCTTAACTAGCTCAATCAAAGCTTTGGTTTTGCTTCCTTTGTTAACTAGATACAGCGTTTCAGTGATCTCTTGGTTTGTACTGTTTTCTTGGTGCGCCGCCACCTGTTTGGGATCGCACATAAGTAGCTTGGCTTTCTGCTTCAGTTCATCAGAAAACGTGGCTGAGAACATCGCGGTTTGGCGTTTCGTTGATGTTTTCGACGCAATAGTTTGTACATCCGGCCAAAAGCCCATATCGAGTAGACGATCCGCTTCATCCAACACAAGGTATTGCACGCCGCTTAAGTCTAAACCGTTGTTGGCAAGGTCAACCAAACGACCTGTCGTAGCAACAAGAATATGAGGATTTGCCGCTAGCGCTTGTAGTTGCTGCTCTTTATCGACGCCACCGCACAAACACACCGAGTTAAGACCAAGATCCTGACCAACTTGGTTAATCGCCTCACTCACTTGAGTCGCCAGCTCTCGTGTTGGTACTAAGATAAGCGCTTGCTGCTGAGGATTTGCGTGTAACTTTTCCAATAAAGGCAAACCATAAGCAAGGGTTTTTCCGCTGCCCGTATTTGCTAATGCCAATATGTCTTTACCCGCCATCAGTTCAGGGATCGCCAATGTTTGAATATCAGTCGGCTTTTTGAAGTCTTGTGGCAGTGCTTGGATAAGTTCAGAACTTAATGAAAGAGTAGAAAACGGCATGTGCAGGCCTTTTATTTAACGGCGTTGGAAACAATCACGGTGCGACAGTACGCAGGCGCGGACTTTACCACAATCGAGATGATTAAGTGTAATGCTTTAAGGCTCAGTGTTGATTACGCTGATGCTTCGATAGAGTTTATTTATTGCCTCGACGTAAATCCATAGATAGTAAGAATCAATTAAACCCGACTTAATTGACTGTTTATCTTCGCTCTATCGATAGCTTAGGTCGAAGCTCTTAGGATCTTGATGTTTTAATCAATAACATCGAGAGAGATATGAAGCATCCCATTCCTAAAGTTTTGGCGTTAGCGTTGGTTTCTGCCTTCGCTCATGCAGAGTCAGCACCTGAGAGCAGTGAGCAAGTTCAAGATATGTCTGACCCATTAGCGGTATATACTCAAGGTGGCTTTGGAGTCTCTGATAAAGGCCTAAACCTGAAAGTGGGTCAGACGTATGACACTGGCAACCCTGACACGATGGCGATGAATATCATTGAAGTAAAAGGCATTGCGGGCGAACAGTTGGGTTGGAGCGGTTCGAGTAAACGTGATGATTCGATTGATAGCCTGCGTTTTCGCAACTTTAGTGTCGACACCACCAGTGGCCGTGGTGCGCAGCTAGATATGAACTATAACGTTGCAAAAGAGCAACTGGATACCTCGTATAGCTTTATTCAAGCATTGCCAAAGTGGGGAGCGCTACAGCTCTATCCTCTAGCTGGGGCAGGTGTACGAATCACCAATGGGCAAGTCGATACCACGGTCGATACTGAGTCAGGCACTTACCCCATTGATAAGAGCATTGGCTATACCATACCTGGTGTTTATGGTGTGGTAGGTATGTACAGTAAGCTGGCCATTACCGATAAGATTTGGGTGAACTACAACCCTATGTGGTTAACCGCGATAGCGGGTTCGGATGACTTTATGGAGTCCGCATTTGGTCAAGGAAACAGTGAAGTCTTTGCCAACGAAGTGTCACTCTCTTATCAAATTACTCCAAGATTCAATGTGCGCTATTTTGCTAACTGGACACAGGAGCAAGAATTCAAAGAAGGCGATCAAAGAATCGAAGTGAACTACCAGTTCTAGTTCGCGACAAGGCCAGTTAGTAATACGACTAGCTGGCTTATTATTATTTACTCTTTTTGCTCACTCTCTACTCTCAACCAGAAAGCTCTGATCTTAGTGTAAACATCCGGTTGTTTGAGAATGTCGGTATGGTTGTAGTTAAAGCCATATATTTCTTCTGCTTGTTCTTGCGCTTCTACCCTTAGCTGACTGCTCATCAAAATCGTTCCATCACTGCTCGCCCCGATATCTCCTGTCCCTTTGTCGTACCCAAAGATCAATAAGTGTGGTGGCCGAAGGTTTTTCCTGTCAGATGGAAATAGGTTTTGGATCGCGTGACCATTTGGCATCAAGCCAGTCCATGATGGCATTGCGACCGGAGAATACTTCACACCAGACTCGGCAGATGGCACACCGCCGAAAGGGGAGGCGATAGACGTAAATGATCGAATAGAGTGGCATCGATTGCCGACACTACAGACATTGAGGTAACGCTGAGTTAAGACCCCACCCATGCTATGAGCGACAATATGAATAGGACGGTATTGATACTGTTCGTTGAGTTGTCGCATTAAACTGGCGACAGAGTGTGCTAAGAAAGTGAGTGACAAAGATGAAGGGTAATTAACAAGCCAAGGCTGGTACTTATCTTTATCCAAAAAAGCGATCATCTCTTCAAAGTCTTGACCGCTACCGCCCATACCGTGAATAAATAGCACGGGAATCTTTGCGGGATCATAAGCTTCAAGGAAGAAGATTCCCCCGTAATCGTTTTCAACAAACTGCAGCGGTTGCCACATCCCCATCTCTTTTGCTCGCGCAGAAAACACAGGGTCATCTAATGTGACGACAGCCCCAACACGATCTTCTCTGACTTTAAACTCTAGGTAGGGCACGACAGCTAACCCATCCAAAGTAGGTACACCACCAATTTTCTTGTTATCTGATTGAATAAAAACTCTATTGTTGACTAATGTCTCTTGTTTGAAGAGGTAACTAGGTTCGCTGAGCTGATAGGTAAAATCGAAATTCTGGTCTTCAAAGACAAAGATGTAGTCAGTCAAATTGAAAAAAGAGGGGAAAGCCGTTTTATCGGTTTTTTCCATTGAATTGACTGTGAGCACACTCGACTTATTGAGCTCACTGAGCTGAACAATAATATGCCTTTTTGTGCTATCAGTAGTAGGGACATTGACGGTAATTTCTTTGTATATACTGTCGACGGCTTGCAAGTCAGAGCGTAATGACAGTAAGTTGCCACAGCCGATCAACTGTAGGCTCAGTAAAGTAACTAGGGATAATTTGAACATCATTTCCATATGTGCTCTGTGCGTGATGTTCTTATCATAGCGGTGTCAGTGACTGGATGTAAAACAAGTAAACTGACTGTGAATACTTTGACCAACAAACGGATATCGGTTTATGAGATCTCTATAGGTGTGAAATTCGAGGAATGACAGGTGTAAAAAAGCCCGCGGACTAGACGGGCTTTGACTTAAACAACTATTTGGATTTTAGTAATGGTTTAAGGCGTTACAACACCGAACCACATGTCGAATTGATCAAACACGGACATGAGTTTGTTAAATTCAACTTGATCAGAGACTCTAAAGTCACCAGCTTTGATTTCCTCCTGCAACGTTGCTTGTTTTGTCATCATGTTTTCAAATGCTTGACGGGTCATAGTAATCGTTAGGTCAGCATCGCTAAACTGCTTGTCTGAGTATGATTTAAGTACTGAATTGCTTAAATTCATGGAGTACTGACCATCGCCTTCGACATTGATATTGACCTGAATGTCTAATCCTTTCGCCGCGTCAGGTTTTACCGTTACGCCTAAGTAGTTCATGAACTGATCAAATGGCATATTTTTCGCGATTGCCGCCGTGTTTGGTGTCGCGACTGGCTTGATACCTTGACGAAGCTCTTTTGCGCCGCCTAGGTAGTAGTTACGCCATGGGCCTGATTCTGATTGGTAACCAAGTTGCTCCATTGCATCGGCTTCTAGGTAGCGAGCGTCCATATTATCTGGGTTAGCGAAGGTGACATTGTTCAGTAGTGTTACTGCCCAGCGGTATTCGCCTTTTTCAATCGCTGTTTCAGCGAGATCGATAACCTTGTCTTCACCGCCCATCGCTTCAACGTATTTGGTGCCTTGCTCTGTTGGTGTTAGCGGGTTTAGGTTTGCTGGGTTACCGTCCCACCATGCGCCAAAATAGAAGTCGTACGTTGCACGTGCGTTGTGCGATACCGTGCCGTAGTAACCGCGGTTGTACCACTCTTTGCCTAATGAATCTGGCAACTTGATTGATGCTGAAATCTCATTTGGTGTGTAACCTTTGTTGGCTAAACGAAGCGTTTGGTCATGAACAAATTTGTACATGTCGCGTGTTTTCTCTAGCTGGTTTTGGATTTTTTCTTTACCAAACGTTGGCCAGTGGTGCGATGCAATCATGGTGTCTGCTTTATCACCATAGGTGTGCAGTGCTTCGTCAATGTACTGTGCCCAAGAAGAAGCATCACGCGTTTTTGCACCACGTAACGTAGAGATATTATGGATGGTGTGCGTCATCACTTCTGCTGCCATCATGGTTTTGTATTGCGGGAAGTAGAACATGAATTCAGAAGGGGCTTCTGATTCTTGCGCCATAATCACTTCTAACTCAACGCCATCTACTTCCATCTCCTGACCAGTGATGTTGGCGATGTGGGTAGGTTTAACAATGCCCGGAGCGCCAGAAGAGGTTGTTTTACCTAGACCACCATCGACTTGGCCTTTGCTGCTTGCATCAAGCAAGTTACCGTACATGTAAGATGCGCGGCGTGACATGGTGTTACCCGCCATTAAGTTCTCAGCGATCGAGTGATCAAAGAAACCTTCCGGTGCAAGAATCTCAACCTTACCTGCATCAATGTCTTCTTGGCTTGTTACACCTAAGATGCCGCCGAAATGGTCGACATGAGAGTGAGTGAAAATCACACCTGTAACTGGTAAATCTGCAACGTTATCACGCAGAAGTTTTAAGCCTGCAGCAGCAGTTTCTGGAGAAATCAGTGGATCAACCACTACCCAGCCATCATCACCTCTAATGAAGGACATCACTGAAAGGTCAAAACCGCGGACTTGGTAGATGCCATCTTTGACTTTGAATAGACCATCAAGATTGTTGAGTTTTGCTTGGCGCAGAAGTGACGGGTTAATGGTATCGGTGTTTTTATCTTGTTCTATAAAATCGTACTTGCTGAAGTCCCAAATAACTTTACCGTCCGTGTCTTTGATGGTTTTCTCTGGCCAAGTAGCAATGAAACCACGGGAAGCGTCGTCAAAATCGCTTTGATTGTCGAAGTTTAGGTACTGCTTCAGTTGTTCGTTTTTTGCGACAGTGAAGCTTGACGCGTCTTTGGCTGCATTGGTTGTTGACGCCGCGAAACTGAATGCCGGCGCAAGAGTGGCAACGATAGCTAAAGATACGATTGATTTTTGAAAGTTCATAAGTCATCTCTCTCTGATAGTGCGAACGGGTATGCGTTCGTCGATGAAGAGATAATATGAAGTTTGGATTTATCAATCGATAGGCTTAAATTTAAATGTGGATTTAGTTTTATTTAATCCACATCGCATTTAGCGAAACCGCTTAGTGACTTTAAGTAGAGACTCTTTAAGCCATTGGTGTCCTGTATCTTGCTGTTGGGAGTGATGCCAAGTCATATAAATCGGCAAAGGCACCGATTTAAAGGGGAGCGGGAAAACTTGAAGCTGGTGGCCTGGAGCAAGTAGATCGGCGTGCCATTGACTTGTCACACACAGCCACTCGGTCTGCGCCGCCATCATCACGGCATTACAAATCGAATCGGTCTTATAGACGATATGGCGGGAGGGTTGTGGTTCACAAGCGAGTGAATCGAGGATGTCTTGATTAAAACGTTGTGTTCCCCACAGTAGGTGCTTCTCAGTAAAGAACTGCTCGTGCGCGAGCGAGCCCTGAATGCGTGGATGATTTTTACTACATACAACAACGAGCGGCAGTTCAAATAGGAATTCATTATGATAGCCGTGCTCGTCTAAAGGGATGGTCGTGATAATAAGATCGACTTTACGCATACGCAGATCATCTTGGCGGCTACTTTCGTTGATATGCTCGATATCGGCGGAAAGTTTCACGTTCGGTGCGTGCTTAGCCCGATACTCTATCATTGGTGGCACTAACATGAGGTCGAGGTCTTTATGGCTAGAAATACGAAACGTCCGCTGGCTAGCTTGTGGGTTGAAATGTTGTCTCGATTTAGCGCCATTGAGTAGTAGGTTCAACGGCTCTTGGATCTCTTCGTGCAATTCGATAGCGAAATTGGTCGGTGCAATGCCACGTCCTTTACGAATAAACAGTGGATCTTGGTATTGCTCACGAAGGCGGTTCAATGCGTGGCTGACTGCAGGAGCCGTAATGCCTAAGCACTCTGCGGCTTCATTGACGCTGCGCGTTTTCATTACCACATCGAATGTTTTGAGTAGATTCAGGTCCATAGTTATTCCTATCGTTCAGTTCTAGCTAAGCGCGCTATCACCAAGAAATCATATCTGGGTTGAGTTAATTAAGATAGACAGTCAGGTATCTCTGGCGAAATTAGTAACCATCGTTGCTACTTAGCCTACTCAAAATACGATTTCAGTTTATCCCTTAACCAGATATTGGATGGGCTTTTGCGCACTCGATTATGGGCCATTAAACGATATTGGATTGGGATATCAGTAAACGGTAGTTTTAGTACTTGGATATCTAATTTATCGGCGAACAGCTTAGCGATGCTGGCTGTCATGGTTGCAATGCAGTCACTGGTTGAGACCATCGACATCTGTGAAACTAGAGAGGTACATTCTGCCGCAACCATGCGTTCGCGCAGGCTCTCTTCAGTGAAATAATCCGCCAGATAAGCATCTTCTCGGCGCAGTTTCAAAGTAATATGTCTCTCTGCATAGAACTGATCACGGCTGATGTTTTGCGACACTCTCGGGTGACCTTTGCGGGCAATGACACAAATTTGGTCGTCAAACAGGGCTTCAGTGAAGAATGCATTGGTCGCATGCTCCGTAAACTCGATGGCTAAATCGGCTTGGTGCTGATTTAAACCATGCAGCAGCCTTTCTTCGTTGGAGTGGGTGGGTTGGAGCTCAATGGTGACATTACCCAGCGTCATGTCAGCTTCAATTTTAGGTAATAGCATTAGCATCACGGGCTCAGACGTGTAAACGACGAACTTATGTGGATGATTAGTACTAAACCCGTTGAGACTTTCTAACGCATTGCTGATTTGGATCAGGGCGGGCTCCACATGACGAATCAGTTCTTGGGCGTGATGAGTAGGGGCGATCCCTCTGCCAGAGCGAACAAATAATTGGCTGCCTACTTGTTGTTGTAACCTTTTGAGCAAGCCACTGACTCCAGGTTGGGTCATCCCCATCTCTTCGGCGGCAAGCGTAATAGATTGATGTCGATAAACGGCGATAAAAACTTTGAGGAGATTCAGATCTAAGTCATTGAGCATAATGGCCTACACATAATGAATTGTGATGTCTTAAATACAGTTTCATGCATGTATTGCTATGTGTCAACGGGGTAAATTAGCTTCATACCCGATATCAAACCCCAAGAGGTTCATCATGAAAACTCGATTTGCTCCTTCAGTTCTTTCTCTCGCAGTTGTTATGTCATTTGGCGTATCAGCCAATGATTATGCATCAATCGATACCTATGAAGGCAAACCTGCAACCGAGCACACAGTGAAGGCGAATGCAGCGATGACTAAAATCCTACCATGGGAAGATACTTCTGCATTTGAGCGTACAACTCGCGGCCTAATTGCTGAGTTCGGTACGCACGAAGCTGGCGAACTAAAAAATCGTTTTGAGTACATGACGGATATGTCAGTAAAAGATCTACCACCAACGGTGAACCCATCTATTTGGCGTCAGGGCATGCTTAACTACGCTGCTGGTGGTTTGTATGAAGTGACGGACGGTGTTTACCAAATTCGCGGTGCTGACCTTTCTAATATGACCATTTATCGCACCGATAACGGTTATGTTATTCACGATCCTCTGCTATCAAAACAAGCTGCAGCGGCATCTTGGGAGTTCGCTAAGACACATTTACCAGCGATTAATGGTGAGCATAAAATCACAGGGCTTATTTACTCTCACATGCATGCTGATCACTTTGGTGGCTCTCGCGGTGTTGTTGAGTCTGGTGATTTCGCTGAAGACGCAAAAATCTATGCGCCAAAAGACTTCATTAAAGAGCTGGCAGATGAAAACGTCATTGCTGGTACCGCGATGGGCCGACGTGCGAACTACCAATATGGCACAACGTTAGATAACAACACTAAAGGTATTGTTGATAATGCTTTAGGCTTGGGCACCTCACGTGGTGAAGTGACGTTAGTTGCGCCAACAAATGAAATTCAAGAGCGTGAAAAAGTCATTACCATTGATGGTTTGGAGTTCCACGCGATCAATATGCCAGGAGCAGAAGCGCCGGCAGAGATTGTACTTTATGTACCTGAGTATCGTTCACTCAATACCGCAGAACTTACCTATGATGGTATGCATAACATCTACACATTCCGCGGTGCAAAAGTTCGTGACTCTTTGGTTTGGACTAAGTACTTAACTGAGCTAAAAATGCGCTATGTTGATAGCGGCTTAGTCGACAATATTCACGCGGCTCACTCGGCACCAGTTTGGAACAACGCCAACACTGACGTTAATGAAATCTCAGAGTACATGACGCTACAACGCGATAACTATGGCTTTATTCATAATCAGTCGATGCGTTTAGCGAACCACGGCGTAACGATCAATGATGTTGGTCGCGAGATTGAGAAGATTGTTCCTCAATCACAAATTGATACTTGGCACACTAATGGTTATCACGGTTCATACAGTCATAACGCTCGCGCAGTCGTGAACTTATACTTGGGCTACCACGACATGAACCCAGTGAACACTAACCCGCTACAAACGACTGAAAAGTCATGCGTTTATGTCAACGCAGCAGGTGCAGACACCTTGTACAAAGCAGGTATGAATCACTTTAACCAAGGTGAGTACCAAGAAGCGTCTCAGCTATTTAATGACTTAGTGCAATGTGACCCTAATAACATCGATTACCGTTTTGCATTAGCAGACAGCTTTGAGCAGCAGGGGTATCAGTCAGAAACCATGGCATGGCGTAACAGCTATCTGCAAGGTGCAGTAGAGCTACGTACTGGTGATATTCAACCGTCAATTAAATTGGCTTCAGCAGACGTGATTGCCAATACGCCAACAGGTATGTTCTTAGACTTTATCGCGGTAAGTTTGAATGCACCTAAAGCAGAAGCGGCAGAGCTAAACTTTAACTTTGGTGTTTACCACCCAGATATCGAAGAGCGCTACTACGGTGAAGTATCGAACGCGAACATGTCGAATATCGAGGTCGAGAAAATCCCAGCGGTTGATGTTGAGCTAATCATCCATAAATCAGACTTTACGCGAGTTGTTCTAGGTGAAACAACACTAGATGAGCTAGTAAAGTCAGGCCAAGCAGGTATTAAAGGCGATGCGTCTCTTATCAAGCAGCTAGGTGGTTCACTCGATAAGTTCGACGGCCTGTTTGAAATCTTACCGATGCCGACTAAATAGTTGAGTGAGTAGTAAAACGAAGCCCCGCAATTGCGGGGCTTTTTGTTTAGATAATGAGCGAACATAGGTCGAGTCGGTGAATATTATAGGATTAGACGAGTTAAAAAAATTCTTCGACTACGGCTCTAGTGTCCATTAAATATGATTCACGTTGTTTATATTCTCTTGTCATACATTCGCTAACGGTAATTTCGTGGGTAATAGAGCCTTCTTCAACAAAGTAAGCGTATACATCACAATTTAGAGCAGCACTCTTTTCCCATTGTTCTTGTGAGCGTTTTATTTGGCTTTGGTATTCTTTCACGTCGCTTAGATAATCGAGTAATTCCGAGTAAGTTTTGAGTACTTTAGATTTTGATACTGCCTCTTCCGATTTTTGGCACTCTAAGCGTTCACTTAACGTTTTAAGTTTAGAGCATGCATAAGCCGATACACTCAAAAGAGCACTAGCTAGAATGATCGTTACTGTGACTTTTATCTTCATTAGTTCCTCAAATAATTAGCCCGCTGTCTTCCCGGTTCATAAGAGCTAAGAACCGAGCTTTTTTCAATGTATTCAATAAGGATTTCCTTATCATTACTCATACCTTTAGTCATAGGTCGAGGGCCTTTAGTAAAGCCTTGATAAACAAAGTCAACGAGAACATCTCTTATTTTACTATCTAGACTCACCCATTCAACTCGGGTGTCTTTGTACTTACTCGTCCATTTCTCATAGTTTGTAGATGCCCGTTTTTCATACTGTGGGTAAACTAATTTAAAGAGGTTATATTGATCTTTTCTTGTGATATCGTTTATTCCCTTCCCATGTTGCTCTACAAAGAGCTTTGCTTCATTCCCTTTTAAACCAGCACTTTGTGATATGGCTGATGCTGTTTCAATTTCTACGCCGGAAGAAGTTAAATCAGAGTAAATCTCTTGCTCGCTTCTATTACCACAGTCATAGCCCCTACCAATTGTGACTCCAGACTTAGCGGTTCCTGGCCAATGTATGGTTCTTGAAAAATGTAGAGAACCTCTAATGTCATTCCCTTCCGCATCAAAAGTTAATTGGCCTTTGGGTACAATTAACCATTTTAGATCCATTTCATCATTATCATACTCCCAACCCTCAACCAGAGCTTCATCGAGCCCTAGAATTGTCCCTTGTCCAGTGATGCCATCAACAGTACCAACATCATAAGCAAGATGAGTTTTATTGGTTGGTGTATAGTTCTCTTGGAACAGCTTAATTTGACGTTCAGTGGTTGAACCATAGTCGCCATCTGCGCCAAACTTACCCAAATCAAAGCCTAGTTTTATCAGAGCTTGTTGGATGTATGCTACTTCTTGCCCATTTGCGCCTTTTTTATATGGAGGGGCATCACGGTTCGCGAGCTTATCTAGCGTTAATGATTGTTTTAATGTTGGGGACTTAAGCCGTAGAGCTTGGCTCTCTTCATTAGCAGCTTCAGCAGGTGATGGAGTTGTTTCGTTAGTGCTTGAATTACTCAACTGAGCACTTGTCGTTGCTGCTTGTGCCGTTTGGCTAAGTTCAGTCACAACGTTAGCATCGGCAGCTTGTTTGGTTGCGGTGGCCGTATTCTTTTCAAGTTCGTTGACGACGGTGTTGTTAGCATGCGTTTTCGGTAGTTCTGCTAGCTTTCCTGAGTACCCACTACCTGAGCCTGCACTACCACCTGAATTTAGGTTCACTCCAGCACCAACTAAATGCACGCCAGCAGGATCGACTTTAACAAAGCTACCTGCCGCTTTTAGGGTGATCTCGCTGCCTGCTTCAATGACGACTTTATTGCCAGCTTTTACATGAATTTCAGAGCCTGAATCGTTGACCCATACACTGCCGGTTTTCAGGTGCAGACTGCCTTCAACAATGAGTGTTTGATCTTTTGTAACTTTGCTTCTTTCATCCCCTTCGACCGTTTGGTGATGATTGCCTAGAACCTGCGTTCGTTGGGTGCCCTGAATGGTGAGGTGCTTATCGTGCTTGATATGCAAGGTACTGTCATTGTTAACTTCACTGTCCCAGTCTTTTTGGGCGTGAAGATAAATTTGCTCTTGTCCTGATTGGTCTTCAAAGCTCAGCTCATTGAACCCTTCACCTTGATGGGTTTCAGTGCGGATAACTGTTTTGCTTTTATGCTCAGGAAGAGGGTAAGGCAGCGTATTAGTGAAGTGATAAGTTCGACCGGTAATAATGGGTTGGTCAGGATCTCCATTGAGAAACTCGACAATTACTTCATGACCAATTCTTGGAATAGCGATTGCGCCATATTGGCTGCCTGCCCAAGTTTGTGAAACACGTACCCAACAAGAGCTGTGTTCATCTCCGTCCGAGTAGCGATCCCAAGGGAACTGCACTTTTACTCGCCCGTATTCATCACAATAAATTTCTTCATTCTCTGGGCCAACAACAGTGGCCATCATAGGTCCGTGAATCAGTGGTTTTAGCTCTGGATTAGGCTGCCAATTATATTGGCTTGGGATAACAGAAAATGTATTTGAGTAGGTGGTTGCTCCCGAGCCGGCCTCTTCTTCGAGTGCTTGTGGTTGTGAGCCTACGTGGTGGACAGAAACAATGACCCAGTTTTGATTTACAGCGTCGTCAAAGTGGTCTTGTAGTTCAAACTGATAACCTGCTTGAAGCATTGCCACATTACTCACGCCTTTTGCTAAATGAGCATCTCGGCGCAGGTATTCCAGCCGAGTCTGAGTAAATCTCTGCCCAGATTGATCGTCTTTAAAGCGCCCCGGAGCATCAAAATGTTCATAGATTGAGTCTTGTTGATGAGGATCAGAGGTGCTTGCATGTTGTTGGAAAGAGTAGCGAGGCTTTATAAAGCTTCGATCTTGTGTTTCAACATGACTAGATTGAACAGACGCTGATACATTAAAGTCAGAGACATAAGGCGTATCACTTGTGCCGCCACCAAGGGAGTTGAAAGATACTGGGATTGCTAGGTTAGGCAGAGTGGAACTGTCATCACTAAAGAGCAGAGTGTGCTGACCATTTTTAAATGCAAAACTGTAGTTTAGTCCTTCTTCAGCCGCTAAGCGCTGCAAAAAAGCAAGATCGGTTTCTCGGTATTGGACACAGAATTCTCGTTGGCTGTAGTCCTTTTTAAGTGAGAAAGCGAAGTCTTCGATTTTCATCTCTTGAAGTAGAATTGAGATAATTTCAGGAACCGTTTTTAACTGAAAGATGCGGCAGTTATGTCTAAGTGATAGTCGTTCTAATGCAGGAACCAAGGTAAGGCGATAAAAAGTGTGGTGATGACCGGTGTCGCCTTTACTAAAGCTTCTTGCAATACCATGAACTCGACGAGAAACTTCGCCGTTACGATACAAGGTTAACTGGACAGGTTTATCGACAACGTCCGGCGCCCATAAATCAGGGCGACGACTCGCTAACTCAATATCGTAATGGTATCCGTTGCAGATTTCGCCACTCTCGAAATGGTGGTGAGATAGTGTTTCTGTGCCTTGAAACTCTCTGACCACGAAGGTATCAGAATTCAGTCCGTCTACGGAGATTGTAAAGTTCAAAGTGGTCATTGGCGCGGTCCTACAAAATGACTAAAACCCTAATCAAGAGACAATGCGGATCACCTCTTGATTAGAGCAATAAATGGCCCACCATAGGGCAGGCCATTGATCTCGTAGCGATTAAGCTTCGATAGGTTTACGCCAGTCGTCAGAACCAGACGTACCCGCGTTAACGTGATCCCAAGTGATCTTACGGTAAGACATTGAAACAGTAAGGTTTTGAGTGAAATCAGACATTGATGGATCTTGACAGTGAGGCATTTCACAGTTGATATCAACGATTGAAGCGTTCTCTAGTTTTGTCGTAAAGAAGTTTTCTTGCTTACCTTCGATAGACGTGCGGTACCATTTAAGCTCAACAGTCTTCATCTTCTCACCAGATGAAAGTGCGTTGTAAAGTAGAGGTACCGCTTTGTTTAGTGAAACAGTGAATTGGAACGGCTTATGTACGCGTTGACCTGAAGGCTGACCAGATTGTGGGTCAGTCGGAACTGTCACCGTGTGGTCAAACTTTTGTACTAGCATTTCATCTTCATGGCCTTCAACAAATGAATCACCGATAGAATCAGCAGTACAAGCGCCTGCAGTAATTAGACCCTGAGTTTCACCATCAATAGAGATATAACATGGAGTTGGCATAGCATTCCTTCCTTCTTTAGTAAGTTCAAATAACAATTAAATGCGATTACTAAAGAGCAACTGCTATGCCTGATTTTAATTTGCTTAAAAATCAATGGCTTATGTTTTTATTGTTTAGTGGGCGAGCAAGTCTTTACCTAAGCTAAGCAATAATGTGAGGAACAGGGAGCAAGTATGTGCGAAATTATGCTGTTCGCTTAAATGGTTTGAGCATTTTGCTTCCGAACACGTTGATGAGAGCGCCTGTGACAATCAAACTTCCGCCTAGATAAGTCCAAAAGGACGGAATTTCATTGAATAGCCACACACCAAGTAGCGCTGAAAATACGATTTGAATGTAGGAATAAGCAGAGGCTTTGCCAGCCGCTTGTGTTTGCATCGCTTTGGTCAAACCATATTGGCCAATTTGAGTAAATACACCCACCAGAACAAGCATCAGCGTTAGGTATAGGCTTGGCCAGACAAACTCATCCCACATTAAAAATACCGATGTGGGTAGAGCGACTAAAGGGAAATAGAAGATGATCACTGAGCTGTCTTCGGTTTGGCTCAGCTTACGCACAATGACGTAAGCAATCGAACTCCCCATCGCACCAATCAGTGCTGTCATCACACTAAATAGCGGTAGATCATACGTGACGCTGCTGCTCATGCTCGGTTGTACCATCACCATTAACCCCGCCAAACAAAACGCGATACAAACCATAGTGGATGACTGAACGCGCTCTTTTAAAAACAGCACACCCAGTAGCGCGGTAAAGACAGGGTGTAAATATTGCAAAATGGTAGCTTCGGCTAGGGGAAGTGTCGTCACTGAATAATAGACACACATCAGGGCAAGCGTTCCCACAGTTCCTCGTACCAAGAGCAGTGGCTTGTTATTACCCCAAACGGAAATACGCTTACGTTTTACATCTAGGTAGCTGATGATCAGAGAAACAAGCGCACGAGCGGCGACAATCTCGAAGACAGGTATGCCGTAAGTGCTGACATATTTAACGCATGCCGACATCAGCGCGAAGCCAAGTGCAGAAAGGATCATGTAGCGTATGCCTATAGGCACTTGGTCGAAAGAAAAGCTAGATAACGGCATGGGTGGGCTTGTTTAAGGGAACGTAACGACAATCATGTCATTTGCGCTGCTAAGGTTCAATGGATCTTCTGTTATAGATATCATTCTCTCGCTACCTAAATGAGGTTATTTACTCCGGCGGATTAAGCAGATAAATTGAAATCAAAACCTCTATCTAAGGACAGGATAAATGAGCGCAGAGCTAAAGCAATATTGCCATATTCACCTACCAGGGAACCGTGATTATTCTCCTGCCGAACATTTTACTCAAATGGCAGCTTGGTGCGCCGAGCATAATGTTAGCCATGATGTTTATGGTGATGGAGAAACGATTCAAGCGTTTGAGAAAAAAGTTGCAGATCTGTTGGGCTATGAGGCTGGGTTGTTCGTTGTAACGGGTACAATGACTCAACCGACTGTGCTAGATATGGTTGCACGTAAAAAAAGAAACCCGATAGTGGCGATGCATTCCTCTAGCCATATTTGTTTGCATGAAAAGCAAAATTATCAGCTGCAAGATCGATTCAAAATCCTGCCTATTGGTAATCCGTTTCAACCATGGACGCTGAAAGAGCTGCAAGCATGGCATGATGAAATTTCGGCGGTTTTGTATGAGTTACCGATGCGTGAGATCGGTGGTCAACTCCCTAATTGGCAAGAGCTTGAAGAGATAAAGTATTACTGCGCAAGCAAGGGTATTCACCTTCATATGGACGGTGCTCGTTTGTGGGAATGTGCGGCTTACTATCAGAAGACATATCAGCAAATTGCTCACGGTTTTGATACTGCTTACGTCTCTTTATATAAAGGTGTCGGCGGGTTAGGTGGTTCGATGCTGCTGGGGTCAAAAGAATTCATTGAAGAAGCTTCAATTTGGATGAAGCGACAAGGTGGCAACCTTTATCAACGCACGCCTTATATTGTCTCCGCAGCGATGCAATTTGATGACAGGTTGGCAAATCTACCAAGTTTGTTTGAGCGAACTCAGCAAATTTATCGACTAATAGAAGCATTCCCGCCATTGGTGGTGAACCCAGCAGTGCCTCATGCCAATATGTTTCACCTGATTTTGCCTTGCAGCTATGACAAAGCGTTAGAAGTACAAAAAAGGATGGCGATGGAAAAGGGCATCTGGTTTGGTATTCCTCAAAGAATGGAGCACCCGAATCACTGCAAAGTGGAATGGTATGTGGGCGATAACTTACAAGCGATCAGTGACGATGTGCTACGTAATTTCTTTGCCGAACTACTTGAAATGACGGCGTCTTAACACCACATCAAGAGTAACCGCTTGCTCGATAATGAGCCCATTAATTTAAATTAGGTATTGTAATGAACCCAATTCTTGCGCTTTTGAAAGAGAACAACATCAGTGATGAGCAAATCAACGAGCTTTTTCAAACGTTAACTCAAAACCCATTAGCGGCGATGGCGACGATCGGCCAACTTGGTTTGCCTCAAGATAAACTGCAACTACTTATGGGGCAGGTGATGCAAAACCCTGCACTTATCAAAGATGCCGTTGAAGAGCTTGGGCTAGATTTTTCGAAAGTAGAAGAAGCCAAGCAGAAGCTACAAAACCAACAGCAGCAATAACTTAGAACAGTGAAAGCCAGTCAAATCCATTGACTGGCTTTTTTCTTTATACTGTTTCTCAATTTGAGAGCCTAGTGACCAAGATCGTTGTTCAGCTTGGTATACTCACCAAGAGGATCGACAAGAGAGTGTGATGATATGTCAAAAACAGCAAAGCTCCATAACGAAGATAAGTTAGTCAAAAAAGCATTAGAAATTGGCGGTAAGATGGCCAAAATGCAAGGGTTTGATTTGCCGGATTCTCCGCAGCCAGTCAGGGTTAAAGCCATCTATCTGTTCTTGGTCGATGCTAAGCAAATTGCTCCACTGCCAGAGAGCAAACTCGATGGTGCAAATATCAAACACAGATTGGCATTATGGATTCATAAAGCGTTACCAGATAATGATCCTTTAAAGTAGTCTGTTTACTTTTCTGGTTGTCTAGCTATCGGCTATACCGCTTCGATAAACTATCTAGCAGCACTCAAAACATAATCCAAAACTAAACTTTTGGATTATGTTCTATCCTTATTGATATAAGAATTATTAGTACAATTGTTGGCTTTGCTTGAACATGGCTTCATGTGTCGAGACATCTGCCAATGAAAGTTATTCTTGTCGCCTTTATCACCGTTTTAATCACCGCATGCAAATGGGAGTATCCGTGCGGTGATTTGTCTCCTGTGACGGTGGTGGTATCAAACTGTTCAGCTTCTAATACTGAATCTGAATCTGAATCTGAATCTGTCGTCGTAGCATCGCAAGCAAAGCTCAATGACATTCAACTTAACGGCTTAATGACGTTAGGTAGTACTGCTCAAGTCGTGATTAGTTGTGAGGATTGCCCTGGAACCATCTACTACCGGTGGCTTATCGACAATACGGTAGTCAGTACGTCTGACAGCCATGAGTTCACAGCTTCGGATCTCGGAAAAACCGTTCGTATTGAAGTGCAACTCACCGACTCGCAACAAGTGGTGAGCCAGTCTGAGCACGCGACATTTCAAAGTATTGTGGTAGAAGAAATCATTACCAATCCTTTTGCCTTTGCGGCCAGAAAAACGGATGGCTCGGTCGTTACTTGGGGCACTGCCCCTAATGGAGGAAACTCCAGTTCTGTGGCTGCCGATTTAGTCAATGTCACGACTATTGTTCCCGGAAATGGCACATTTGCTGCGATCAAACAGGATGGTAGTGTAGTCACTTGGGGAATCGCGTCATATGGTGGTGATTCAAGCGCCGTTGCAGGCCAACTAACGAATGTCACTCGTGTTGCGGCGGCGGATTTTGCTTACGCTGCATTAAGAAGTGATGGTTCGGTTGTCACTTGGGGGGATGCTACCCGAGGAGGAGACAGCTCTGCCGTTCAGGCTCAGTTGACTAACGTTGTTGATATCATTGGTAATGGTTTTGCCTTCACTGCGCTTAAAAGTGATGGCAGTGTGGTTACTTGGGGGGACCCTCTCAGAGGTGGTGATTTAGAAGGGTTAACACCAAGCAATATAACCAGCGTGGTCGGTAATAATACGTCATTTGTCGCGATAGATAATTTAGGGGCGACTTACTTCTGGGGTTTAGACGCATCTGGTGGAGTACCGGTTTCTGTAATGCCAAACTACGCGGCAAGTGATGTTCAATCGGCGATTGGGCATGACTTAGCTGTAGCATTGCTGAAAAGCGATGGTTCGGTCACAAGCCACGGTAACAATTCATTCGGCGGAGACATGGCAACCTTAGCCGCTAGAATTACTAACGCAGTTTCGCTATACAGTTCTTGGACTGGGTTTGCTGCTCTTATTAATGATGGCAGCATTGTTAGCTGGGGGAATATTGATGGTGTCAGCTATGGGGTCTCTGGCAACACGGCATTTTTAGAGCCTACAGTGACTAATGCCACCATGATTACCGCCTCAAGAGATGCCTTTGCGGCGGTCGAAGCTGCAGGCACTGTGGTTGCTTGGGGGGATGCTAATGACGGTGGGGATAACAGTGCGGTAGTCGCTGATTTGGTAAATGTGGACTTTGTTGTAGCGGCACGCGCGGCTTTTGCGGCCAAAAAGTCAGATGGCAGTGTGGTCGCTTGGGGGGACGCTACTCGCGGCGGAGATACGTCACTCAACCTATCGGGTGCATTAAGTAATGTTGAGACTATCGTAAGCTCTCTTTATTCTTTTGCAGCGATTACTGATGATAAACAAGTAGTGACATGGGGGCTGCTTAGCCATGCTGATATCAGCTTAGTATCTGCTGATCTTGAGCCGAGCGCAATCCAATTAGACAACTCCTATGCCCCTTAATAGCTCATTAACTTAACTGAAGCTGAATGTAAGTGAATAAAATGCTCAATCTTAAATCTCGCTGACCTCTAGGAGTTCACTGTTGAGGTATATCTATTCAATATTGGGCTAAACAAAGCTTACGAATTTGATCCAATAACTAAACTCGACAATCAGCAAGGCTAAATTAATGACTATTTACTGTGTGTTTCTACTGATATTTGTCGCTGCTGTGATGTGGCGAAATGATAACAAGCTAAACCGCGAGATATCGAGATTGAAGCAGGAAAATGAGTCATTGAAGGAAGAGCGTGATAGCCTAAAAATGTGAGTCTCTTTTGAGGTTTTAGAGCTTGCTTTCCTTTTGGGGATGACGGTGATGCTAGTAGGAGTTTTTATCTTCGGTATTATTGATTTACAAAACAGAATCAAAACTGCTAAAGATAACTCCCGAGAAGCGATACAATGCTCGCGTTGCAAGATCGCTACATGAAATACTCATTCACAGAAACCTCAAAGTAATCATACATGTCTAAAGATTTCGACTTCACCACAGAATACACACTCGACAAACCCTTTTTTGCTGAGTGCTATGATCAAACTAGCCAGCCCGCTAAGTTCCCTCAAGCGTATTTGAAAGGGATACTCTTTCTTATTTTTGGTGTGGTTTTATTGGAATTTGAACTGCTGCCTAATGGCTACGTCGGTTGGTTCTTTATTGTATTGAGTGTGATTGAAGCGTTCAGTGTTTATTGCAAGCGAACCTGGTGGCTATGGCGACAAACTATCAGCTCCAGCCGTGGCAGCAAAGTGGTGTTTCAAGTCAATGCCGACGGCGTAAGCTACAAAAGTGGCAAAATCGACCGCAAAATCGCTTGGAGTGAAATAGACCAACTGGAGCAAACCGATTTAGGTTTTATCCTTCATTTGGGTAAACAACGTCAATATGTGAGTAAATCTTGCTTAAATGAAGAAGTCATCGCGTTTATGGTAGAGCAACAAGCAGCTTTAAAAGCAAGTTAATACTGTTACTGGCAATAAGACTTTGCTGTTAGGCGAGTCACTAAGTTGTCATTAAACAAAGTGATCAAATTGAGTAATACCACTCTCTCTTTAGTGAGTGGTATTAAGGCGATACAGTGGGCATTTAAAATTGCTAATAGGAAGTTCGCTCTATGCGCAAAACAGACAAGAAGATTGAAAATCAAATTCGAGACGTTTTAACCGAAGTTTGTGAAGATACGTTAAAAGGCTACGATGGTTTTCTTTGGGTGACTCATACGGTCAAATACTCCTCTTTTCCACAAAGCTTAGAAATAGTCTGTGTATTCGAAACGAACCAAGATAGAGCAAGTTTTTTGGCGGGAGAAGGCCAGCAGCATGTCTCAGCAACTATCCAAAATGCGTTTAATAAAGTTGGGGTCCAACTAAAGAACGTAGGTAAGCAAATCAGTTACGATACACAGCAAAATCGCGAGCGCGGTCATCAAAGAAAGTGATTTGAGTTTGTTGTGGAAACCTGAGGCTTTGTTTTGCTAGTTTTGATATAAAGCCTGAAGGCTAATGTCTATCCTCTAAAGCAGGACGATTAACGCTTGCCAATCTAAGGCTTTGGTATACCTGAGCTGTTTTGGGTAAATCGCCTTTGCTCCGAGACGAGTTATTACTTGAACTGTTGTTTCCAATAATTTTCTAGTTTTGAGATACAAAAAGTAATGGATGGCAAGAGGCAAGGCCTGACCTCATCTCATTCTGAAAGCTTAGATATCGAAGTAGGTCAATAAAGAAAAAAGGCCCTTATTAGGCCTTTGTTCAATACCAGCAAGTAGTGACTGCTTGATTTTTCTAGTTCAACTTGATTATTGAACCGTGTCTTTAGCGTACTCATCTATTGAGCTATACAAAGAACCAAATCCCTTCGTCGAAAAATTAAATACCCAGTCAGGCGAATCTCTATGAGGGAGCACAAATGTCACTCGCTTGTTTCTGTAGTGATTAAACTCTTTCAACACATAATCATTACTTTTATCTGTAGTGGGGTAAATGTTCAGCCACTCGTTTTTGTAGCAGGTCATATCAAAAGCGACTTTTCTATCGTTTACGGTCATAGTGAGTGAGCCTCGATATGAATTGTCTTTGTCTTCACAAAAGTTTTTGTGAGACAGAACCATCTGAAATTCAACAGAAGGAGAATCACTTTTGAGGTCTGATGGCCTGATCATCGCTTGAAAGTCACTATCAGGGCTATTTACCCACCCTTTGTAGTAGTTATCAGCATCTCTCCACCAAGATTCATTAGCGGCAGTAGCTTGGGTTGTGCCTAGCAGAAGCACGCACACTATAAAGGCATTAATCTTTTTCATTATTAAATCCTTTTTAGTATGGGTATTGGTTGCCTTTACGGCGATTTTCTTGAGTTTGTAAAGCTTGTAGGTTTCTGGCAGCGTTGCTACCACCTTTTGATTTTGGACGCTTGTGATCAACTTCCCAGCCTTTGGCTCCTTGAGTTCCGTAGGCCGGTTTGTAAATTTCGTTGCCTTTTGCGTCACGGCGGAATAGGTTTGGATTCTTTCCGCGGATAGGGCACGCTGCATTCCAAGCTGCGTCTTTTTGCTTTTGAGTAGCCATGTTGGCCTCCAGATTATAAATAGTATTAGTAATAGCCCCTAGCCTTAGAGATAGAGGCTAAGGTCAATTACTTACCGCAATTATTGCAGTGAGGGATTACTAAGCAGCGTTTACCTTTTTTCGGGTAGATAACTTTGCCGTTTTTAGTCACATGACTGACAAAGCTTACCTCGCAAGGTTGCTTACACTTAGGGCAGTATCCGCTTTTCATAGCTCAACTCTCCGTAAGTTTGAGAGCTTCACCGCACTAACGTGTCTTGCGTTTCGACGCAAAAAGTCTATAATCTGGGTTGTCAAACAAAGATTCGACTCGGTTAACTCTCGGGTTAGAATTATCCCTAGCTTCTAGTTTGGTCGCTTGAGCTAAGGTGCCTAATTAGCCCTTTCCATGGTCAGTGGATGGGGCTTTTTACATATAGAAATCAAACGAAAGTTGGTCTGTTTGATATCCCATGTTTTTCAATATTACCTCGGCAAATGTATCAGCTTGCCATTCTGCATCTTCTTCTTTTATCGCGGGTTCATTTGAAAAGTGAAGTACTGGTCTGTGCCCCAAGAACAAATGTCCCATTTCATGTAACATCACTGCCAGAGCGTCACGTTCACCAATGCAGGCGTTATCATAGATAGATTGCGGAACGCATATGGTTGCTTTACTCGGGTCGCAGTGACCTTTAGTTATAAACAGCCATTCACTATCATCGATGACGTTTAAAATTACTCCTAACTCAAAGAGCGATTCGAACACTTGATCCAGTTTGTTCTTGTTTCGTTTGTTAAATCTAAACGCTTTCCCTACGTTATTGGCGACAGTACAGATATGACTATGAGAAACCGGCTGAACTCGGTTGCCTCTTAGTCGATATGCTTCGGGCATACACTACTCTCCATGATGCTTATTAATCTCTTCCAGAAATGTAGCGAATTTTTTTAGTTCATCCGGTGTGAACGGAGAGTTTGCAAATCCAGCAACAAGCATTTGTTGCTGTTGCGAAAGTCCGCTTAGTGAGACGCTTTCATTTGCTACATCTGCTAGTTGAGATAAATTGTTAATTGGTTGGCCTTTTGATTCAAAAAATGCCTCAATTTTATTTACCCAGTCTTTAGATATCTTTTTACTACCAGTTTCTAAGCCACTCAGAAAAGCTGCTGACGTGCCTAGCTCTTCAGACATGGTTTTAAGTGTATAACCTGTGTCTATGCGTGCTTTTCGGACTGTCTTGCCAAATTCTGTAAGTGCCATTTTGTTGCCTCCTGAGCCCTCGTTGAGTGTTTATGTGGGGCTACAATACAAATATAACTCTATCGGTTATTCAATTCAACCAAAAAGGTTAAATTCATTTTAGTTTTGGTTGAATTGGTTTGTCAATAGCTATTCTGGTAATTTATACAGGCTGTATTTGTTTACAGTTTTGCTTAATCAAAGACTCTGTTGGTAAGGGGCCGTTACAAGCATTGAACATTGGGATTGTGTGATAGTCCGATGCAGCTTCTGTCCAATAACTAGTCAAGCCTAACTAACCCAAAAACAAAAAGGCGAACCAACTGGTTCGCCTTTGTCTATTTAGTGCCTACAAAAATTAATCTTCGTAGTTGTCTATGCTTGGGCATGAACAGATTAGGTTACGGTCACCGTAAACGTTGTCTACGCGGTTTACTGTTGGCCAGTATTTCCAAGACTTCGTTGCTGGTGATGGGAAGCAACCTAGCTCACGTGAGTACGGACGATCCCACTCTGCCGCAGAAAGATCAACTTGAGTGTGCGGTGCGTTGACTAGAGGGTTGTTCTCTAGTGGCCATTCACCGTTCTTCACTTTAGTCATCTCTTCACGGATTGCGATCATCGCATCACAGAAGCGGTCTAGCTCTTCTAAATCTTCAGATTCCGTTGGCTCAACCATCAATGTACCCGCAACTGGGAACGACATAGTTGGTGCGTGGAAACCGTAGTCCATTAGACGCTTCGCGATATCTTCTTCGCTGATGCCTGTCTCTTCTTTTAGTGGACGAATATCGATAATACATTCGTGCGCGACGCGGCCGTTAGTACCACGGTAAAGAACAGGGTAGTGAGGGCGTAGACGCTCCATCACGTAGTTAGCGTTTAGAATTGCGACTTTCGTTGCGTCTGTTAGGCCAGCTTCGCCCATCATCGCGATGTAAGCCCACGAGATTGGCAGGATAGAGGCACTACCTAGGTCTGCTGCTGAGATAGCGTAATCGTCACCTTCTACACCGTTTTCAATGTGACCTGGTAGGAAAGGTGCTAGGTGAGATTTAACACCGATAGGACCCATACCCGGACCGCCACCACCGTGTGGAATACAGAACGTTTTGTGTAGGTTTAGGTGAGAAACGTCAGAGCCAATAAAGCCTGGAGACGTTAGGCCAACCTGTGCGTTCATGTTCGCGCCGTCTAGGTAAACCTGACCGCCTGCTGCGTGTACCATCTCACACACTTCTTTCACTTGCTCTTCATATACGCCGTGCGTAGAAGGGTAAGTGATCATGATGCTTGATAGGTTTTCAGCGTGCTTTTCAATTTTCGCTGCTAGGTCAGCCATGTCGATGTTGCCATCATCATCACACTTCACCACAACCACTTTCATTGAAACCATTGAAGCTGTTGCAGGGTTAGTACCGTGCGCTGAGCTTGGGATCAAACATACGTTACGGTGACCTTCGCCACGGCTATCGTGGTAGCGTTGAATTGCGATTAGACCTGCGTACTCACCCGACGCACCAGAGTTTGGCTGTAGTGAGAATGCGTCGTAGCCAGTGATTTCACATAGCTTCTCTTTTAGATCTTTCGCTAGTGCAGAGTAACCTGCTGCTTGATCCATTGGCGCGAATGGGTGAATTGAACCAAACTCAGGCCATGTCACAGGGATCATTTCAGCGGCAGCGTTTAGCTTCATCGTACAACTGCCCAGTGGAATCATACCGTGAGTCAGTGAGAAGTCTTTGTTCTCAAGCTGCTTGAGGTAACGCATCATCTGCGTTTCGCTGTGGTGCGTGTTGAATACTGGGTGAGTCAGGTACTCAGAAGTACGACGTAGTGCTTCTGGAATTGCCGCAAACTCGTTACCAGCGATTTCAGATGATAGTGCGTTTACTTCATCTTTAACGCCAAATACTGCGAATAGTGCTTCGATATCTGCTGTTGTTGTTGTTTCATCACAGCTGATACCTAGTTTGCCATCTAGCTTACGTAGGTTGAGGTCAGCAGCTTGCGCTTTTGCGTATAGTTCTTCAGTGTTACCAGCAGTGTTGATTGTGATGGTGTCGAAGAAGCTATTGTGAGCGAGTTCGAAGCCAGATTTAGTCAGACCAGCAGCAAGGATAGCTGTCATGTGGTGAGTACGACGAGCAATCGTGCGTAGACCTTCAGCGCCGTGGTAAACCGCGTAGAAAGACGCCATGTTTGCTAGTAGAGCCTGAGCCGTACAGATGTTTGAGGTCGCTTTCTCGCGGCGGATGTGCTGCTCACGAGTTTGCATTGCCATGCGAAGCGCTTGGTTACCGTTTGTATCGATAGATACACCGATAACGCGGCCTGGCATAGTACGCTTGTGCTTGTCACGCGTCGCCATAAATGCTGCGTGTGGACCACCGTAGCCCATAGGAACACCAAAACGTTGGGCAGAACCGATTACAACGTCTGCGCCCATTTCGCCTGCTGGCTTAAGTAGAGCCGACGCGAGTAGGTCTGTAGCAACTGTTACTAGTGTCTTGTTTGCTTGCGCTTTAGCGATGATGTCCGTTAGGTCACGTACTTCACCTGTTGTACCTGGGTACTGAACTAGCGCGCCGAATACGTCTTGTTCAGGTAGAGACTCTAAAGAACCAACTTGTACATCAAAGCCGATGTACTTTGCGCGAGTCTTAACCACTTCTAGTGTTTGTGGGTGAACATCGTCAGCAACAAAGAAGACTTTGCTCTTGCTCTTACCTGCACGCTTACACAGCGTCATTGCTTCACCGGCAGCGGTTGCTTCATCCAGTAGTGACGCGTTAGCAATATCCATTGCTGTCAGGTCCATCACCATTTGTTGATAGTTAAGCAGTGCTTCTAGGCGGCCTTGAGAGATTTCTGGCTGGTAAGGCGTGTACGCTGTGTACCAGCCTGGATTTTCAAGCACGTTACGTAGGATGACGTTTGGCGTGAAGGTATTGTAGTAACCTTGGCCGATGAACGTGCGTTTTACTTGGTTTTGGTCGGCGAACTCGCGCATTGCAACCAACATATCTGCTTCGCTTTTCGCTTCCGCAAGTGTCATTGGCTGTTCTAAGCGAATTTGCGCAGGAACGGTTTCGTCGATCAATGCGTCAAGGTTTGCAACGTTGATCGCGTCCAACATTTTCTGTTGGTCAGATTTATTTGGGCCGTTGTGGCGTGCAACGAACTCATTTTGTGTGCTGAGGCTTTGAAGTAATTCAGTCATTGTCCTTTACCTACTCCGGAGTTCGGGTAATGGGTACCATTACTGATACATTTAATTATATGCCCGAACTTAGAAAAAAAGCTGCCATCCAAGGCGGAGGCAGCTTCTTAATGTGTCCTAATTACTCGTCTTCGACTGAGTTTTCGTACTCTTCTGCATCTTTAAGATTATCTAGCTCTGACGCGTCAGACATTTTCACTTTCACGATCCAACCGCCTTCGTACGGTTCTTCGTTGATAAGCTCAGGGCTGTCTTCTAGCTCTTCATTGATTTCGACGATTTCACCAGTGATAGGCGCGTAGATATCAGACGCTGCTTTTACAGACTCAACAAGAGAGAAAGATTCACCTGCTTCGATTTCAGCTTCTACTTCTGGTAGGTCTACGAATACTACGTCACCTAGCAAACCTTGTGCGTGGTCAGAAATACCGATAGTTACTGTACCGTCACCGTTGTCACGTACCCACTCGTGGCTCTCTGCAAACTTCAGTGTCTTGTCCATTGCTTAATCTCCAAATATGAATTTGATAAAAATTGTTTATTGGTAAAGAGGGAAACGGCCACAAAGTGCTTTCACTTCTTTGCGTACACGTTGTTCCACTTCAGCGTTACCTTCTGGGTTTTCAACCAACCCGTCTAGTACATCGCCGATCCAATTACCGATGAGTTTGAATTCTTCTGCGCCAAAGCCGCGGCTTGTCCCCGCAGGGGTTCCCAAACGGATGCCCGATGTAATCATAGGCTTCTCTGAATCGAATGGGATGCCGTTTTTGTTACATGTGATACCGGCACGTTCTAGAGCTTCTTCTGCTTTGTTACCTTTCAAGCCTTTAGGGCGAAGGTCAACCAGCATTAGGTGCGTATCTGTACCGCCAGTCACAATGTCACAACCGCGAGTTTGCAATACTTCTGCTAGAACTTTTGCGTTATCGATCACTGAATCGATATAAGTTGAAAATTCTGGGCCTAAAGCTTCACCAAATGCTACCGCTTTCGCAGCGATGACGTGCATCAGTGGACCACCTTGTAGGCCAGGGAATACCGCTGAGTTAATCTTTTTGATGATGTCTTCGTGGTTGGTCAGGATCATACCGCCACGTGGGCCACGCAGTGTTTTGTGCGTTGTTGTTGTTACAACATGTGCATGTGGAAGCGGGCTAGGGTGTGCGCCCGTTGCGATAAGGCCAGCAATGTGCGCCATATCGACCATTAGGATTGCGTCGACTTCATCAGCAATTTCGCGGAACTTAGCAAAGTCGATAGTACGTGGAATAGCACTACCGCCGGCAATGATCATTTTAGGCTTATGCTCAAGTGCTAGATCACGAACGTCGTCGTAGTTGATTTCTAGTGTTTCACGATCAACACCGTACTGAACTGCGTTGAACCATTTACCAGAAAGAGCTGGGCGAGCACCGTGTGTTAGGTGACCACCTGCGTCAAGAGACATACCAAGAATCGTGTCACCAGGTTGAAGGAGTGCCAGCTTAACTGCACCGTTAGCTTGAGCGCCAGAATGGGGTTGAACGTTTGCGTATTCACACTTAAACAATTGTTTTGCGCGCTCGATAGCAATCGCCTCTACCGTGTCGACATGTTCACAACCACCGTAGTAACGGCGACCTGGATAGCCTTCTGCATATTTGTTGGTTAGGCAAGTGCCTTGTGCCTGCATTACCGCTTTAGAAACGATGTTCTCAGAAGCGATAAGCTCAATTTGTTCGTTTTGACGTGTATTTTCAGCTTGGATTCCAGCAAATACAGCGTCGTCTGTAGCAGCAAGGTTAGTAGAGAAAAAGTTCTCTAGGCTGTGGTTTTGAAACGGTTTGTTCATGGTAGATGACCTTCCATTCGTGCCGACGAGATTTTTTGTAGGGTAATTGTTCTCATCAGTTCTAATTTATTACTGCTCTTCTCTTAGTAAGAACAGGGCGAATTTCCAACCCCTAAATAGTGGGGAAAAACGAATTCAATTGTTAAATCTATCAATCGTTGAATTCGGAAATAACATCTCTACAACTAACAAGCTGGTAACATAGCGGTTGTCGAAGGAACAATCAACCAAAAATTTCCTATTGGAAACAAGGTTTCTATTTTTGTTAACAAGAGCACGGTTTATTTCTTGTTCGCACCTTTCCTCTATTAAACGCTTCGGGCACAATGAAAATGACACAGGAAGTAGTAAACGCATTAAGAGGGAAGCATGCCCGAAGATATCTATGATGAGTATCCATCACTGACGTTATCTAAAGAGTCAGTCGATGAAAATATTGAGCCACTTAAGCTAGGCGAACGGATTAAAACCATTCGTGGCAAGCTGGGGATCACACTTGAGGAAGCGAGTCAGCGTACCGGCTTAGCGCGTTCAACCCTGAGTAAAATAGAGAACGAACAGATCTCTCCAACCTTCCAAGCAATGCAAAAATTGGCAATGGGTCTTCAAATAGATATGCCGCAACTGTTTGAACCGCCAAGAAAAAAGGTAGCGACAGGGCGTCGTGATATCACTAAAGCCAATCAAGGTAAACCGCACCCAACGCCAACTTATGAACATGAGCTTTTAGCGACTCAGCTTTCCAATAAGAAAATGATGCCGTTCAAGAGTCAGGTTCATGCGCGCAACTTTGAAGAGTATGGAGATTGGGTGCGCCATGACGGTGAGGAGTTCTTATTGATCCTTTCTGGCTCGGTCATGTTCTATTCTGAGTTCTATGAACCGGTTGAATTGAGTGAAGGCGATAGCGTTTACTATGATGCCAATATGGGCCATATGCTTATCTCAACCAGTGAACAAGATGCTCATATTCTTTGGGTTACGGCCAAATAAAGTAATAATGATGTAAATTTCTTATAGTAAAGGCAAACGTTTGCTTTTGGTTTTTAGAAGAGTACAATAGCGCCATCTTGACGATTAACTGTTCAAGATGGCGCTTTTATTTTATCTGTTCGATGTGAATATGATGTTAAATGTCACATTTTGAACTGTTCCCACCTTGTTAATAGTGCAAAACCTCTCCACTCGTGTTTATTATTGGAAACAAGGTTTCCTGTATGGAAAACGAACCTGATTAAACGGAGACAATGATGACTCAAGAATTACTGAAAACGCCTTTACATGCTCTTCATGTAGAGGCAGGCGCAAAGATGGTTCCATTTGCAGGCTATGATATGCCTGTTCAATACAAGCTCGGCGTGAAGAAAGAGCACTTGCATACGCGTGATGCAGCAGGTCTTTTCGATGTATCTCACATGGGCCAACTTCGTCTACATGGTGAAGGGGCGGCTGCGTTTCTTGAATCATTAGTTCCTGTAGACATCATTGATCTACCAAAAGGCAACCAGCGTTATGCATTCTTCACTAATGAAGAGGGCGGCATCATGGATGATTTGATGGTGGCTAACTTAGATGATCACCTATTTGTTGTAGTTAATGCGGCATGTAAAGAGCAAGATATCAATCATCTTGAAGCGCATCTTCCATCAGGTGTTGAGCTAGAAATCATTGATGATCGTGCTCTATTAGCACTGCAAGGCCCTAAAGCGGTAGATGTACTTAAGCGCTTTAATGCTCAAGTAGCTGACATGGTCTTTATGGATGTGAAGAAGCTTAATATTCTCGGCGTTGAATGTATTGTTAGTCGCAGTGGTTACACGGGTGAAGACGGTTATGAAATCTCTGTGCCAAACACGCATGCTGAAGAGCTAGCGCAAAAGTTAACTGCAGAAGAGGAAGTTGAGTGGATTGGCTTAGGTGCACGTGACTCTTTGCGTCTTGAGTGTGGTCTTTGTCTATATGGTCACGATCTAGATACAACCACAACGCCAGTTGAAGCAAGCCTACTTTGGGGCATCCAAAAGATTCGTCGTATTGGTGGCGAACGTGAAGGTGGTTTCCCTGGTGCTGATATCATTCTTAAGCAAATCGAAACCAAAGATGTGACTCGTAAGCGTGTTGGTCTAGTCGGTCAAACGAAAGCACCAGTGCGTGAAGGTGCTGAACTGTTTGATGCAGATGACAACAAAATTGGTGTTGTAACCAGTGGTACTGCTGGACCAAACGCGGGTAAGCCTGTTTCAATGGCATATGTTCGCGCAGATCTTGCCGCTATTGGTACTGAAGTATTCGCCGACGTACGTGGTAAAAAGCTTGCAATGACGGTTGAAAAAATGCCATTTGTGCCGCAGAGATATTACCGCGGTTAATCAAATGTGACGAAGCATAGCTTTGTGTGCTAAAACCTCTCTTAGGAGAGGTTTTTTTGTATGAATTTCTCGTACAATAAAACGGATTTTTAAAAGGTAGTAATTATGAGAAGTATTTCTGTTTTAGCTTCTTCTTTATTATTAGCATTTAGTGCTAATAGTGCAGAAGTAAATCCATATATCGTTAACGGAACGGATATCAGTGCGTCGACACATCCTAGCTTTGTAAGCCTTTTTTATGACCGCATTGATTATGACGGGGTGTATGGTCAAGGACCGTATTGTGGTGGCACGCTGCTTTCCGCAAACTACATTTTGACCGCCGCCCACTGTATCTACGGTGATTCAAACTATCAATTGTTTACCTCTGTGGTGCCTCAACTACAAAACGAGAGCGACTTCCCGAATTCAGTGTTACAGCGTGTTATGGTTAGTGAGTATTACTATCCGAGTACTTACAACAACTCGACACTTTATGATGATATCGCGATTTTGAAATTGGCCAGCCCGATCACTGCAGTAAATACTTATGTTGATCTTGCTGACAATAGTGAGCGCTCTACATACCGCCAGACGTCTGAAGTCTTTTATGCGGTAGGGCATGGAAATACCCAAAGCAACGTTGATTCAACGGAAGAGTTACAGCGAACCCAGCTAAAATGGGTTGATAATACGACGTGTGATTCAATTTACACTACAGATACCAGTGAAAACCTGTGTATGGATGGTGCTGCGACAGTCACTTATGACAATGGTACATGCCAAGGTGATTCTGGTGGTCCACTTTACTGGAATGGCAAGCAGGTAGGGATTACAAGCTTTGGACCTGAAACATGTGGAGACCCTGCTGTGGCAGCGAATTCTGTGTTTACTGAAGTTGCTCTTACAAAGCATAGTGACTGGATCAACTCAGTCTTAAATGGTAATGAAACACCTAAAGTGACAGTATCTGACAGTCAGCGCAATGCAACCCTAAATCCTAGTACTGGTGGCGGTGGTGGCGGTGGTTCACTGGGCGTATTGGTTTTATCCGCTCTAGGCCTACTTGGCTGGAGACGTAGACTTAACTAGTCGCATCTTGAGTAACTAAATCTATAAAGTGGGAGTTATCAACTAAACTAAAGATCAGTTCATCAGGGATTCGATGTTATGCCTAAGTTGTATTGGTCTTTATGGTTGTTGATATACTCCTCTTGCAATTATGCTGTTGAAATCCAGCCATATATTGTCAATGGTTCCAATGCGAATATCGTAAATTACCCCTCATTTGCCAGTCTCTTTTATCGCTCTGATAGCCTCTACAGTACTTCGTCATATTGCGGCGCGACCATGATCAATTCGCGGTATGTTTTGACAGCTGCCCACTGTATCTACGGCGATGACAATCTAATGCTACATACTGTCGTTGCCCCTCAACTGGAAGATGAAAGCAATTTTCTTTCCTCGCAACAAGCAAAAGCGAAAGCTTTTTATTACCCCGATAGCTACGTTGATTCTGCAAGCGCTTTATGGCGAGATGATATCGCGATCATCGAATTAGAAACGGCGTTGGCAGTGTCTGATTACACCTCGATACTAAACACCACAATCAATAACACCTTCTCTGATAGTGATGAGTACAAGGCGGTTGGTCACGGCTATATCGAAGGTAATGTTGCTGGTGGCACACGGCTACTTGAGACTGAGCTTACCTACATCAGCACACAATCTTGCCAGTCCATCTATGGCAGTGCTTTAACTTCAAGCCACTTGTGTTTTACCGGACCGATTCAGGGAGGATATCGTAATTCTACCTGTAATGGTGACTCTGGTGGCCCTGTGTATTGGTATAACGGTAGTCAATACATTCAAATTGGCATCACCAGTTTTGGCCCTGCGACTTGTGGTGATACAAGTGTGGATGTGACCTCTGTGTTTACCGATATACATGATTATCAAGCCTGGATAGGTCGAGTGATCAATGGTCAAGAAGAGCCAAAGGCTTATGTTGTCACCTCCGGTGACGTACGAACGTTGATCAATAATGATTCAAATTCAAACGCCGAATCAGTGTCGGCTCCAGTTGAGGCAACTGAGTCTAGCGGCGGAGCATTTGGATTACTAAGTATGCTTTTTGTTACGCTACTACTTTTAGTCAAGCATCCAGTCGCATTAGGCCGAAACGAGTCTAGTTAACATCTTTCTCACAAATAAGAATTGCACTACAACTATATGAATATTATGAATGTTTAATGGTTTATCTATAAACCTTAGCCAATCTACATGTTGACTATTTGTGTCTAAACGATAGTTTTAAGTCACCGATAGAGATGCGCTGAGGTTTCCGCTATGACGAACAATGATGTTTACCAAATCACCCTTATTTCTGATATCAGTATGCAGTCGAAGCTGCTCAAAGATTCATTAGAGAAAGGCCTCCCTATACAGGTTAATATTGTTTCTTCTGAAGCGTTGAGGGCTTTTGACTCTAATGGTGGAAAAATCGATGAGCTGGTCTTGATTGATTTTCATTATTTAGATGACGAGAAGTTTGAGTACTACAACAACGCGAAGAATCAAAGCAAAGCGACTATCAAGGAAATAGTGTTTAATTGCCCGATCGAAGCGCCTTCTAGTCAGCTGTTCAAGTGGCGCAATTTGGTTGGTGTGTTTTATATCGATGATGATGTTTCTTTGCTCTTGAAGGGCATGGATAAGATCATGAATGATGAAATGTGGTTATCACGCAAGGTTGCTCAAGATTACATCGAGCATTTCCGCTGTGCGAATACTGTAACGACCTCACAAGCTTATGCCAACCTGACTAAGCGCGAGAAGGAAATCATGCGTCTACTCGGCCATGGTGCATCTAACGTGCAAATTGCTGATGAGTTGTTTGTCAGCGAAAATACTGTGAAAACGCACTTGCACAACATCTTCAAGAAAATTAATGCCAAGAACCGTCTTCAAGCACTACTGTGGGCCAATAATAATATTGCCTTGGAAGAGCGCGTGTAGCGGCAGTATTCAAAGTCTCTTTTTAAACAGGTCTGATATCGCTATCAGACCTTTTCTATTTAGAATACACAGTGCTTGGTATAGCTAGCAGCGTCATTGGCGCTCCAGTCACCTTTAGGGGTATCTTCAAGATCATTACACCAAGCTTCGCTACCAACAGCATCTTGTAATACGCAGTGTTTCGCGTAATCCACTGCGCCTTGAGCGTTCCATTCACTTTTTGGCGTCTCTGCCATGTTATCGCACCATGCTTGCGTGCCGACTTCATCTTTACATGCGCTTAGGGCTAATAATGTAAATAAAGCTAACGTAATTTTCTTCATCTCTATATTCCTAATTCTGTTCGGCGCAACTATACCTAAAAAGCAAAAAATGTGTGTAAGTAAAAGATTAAAACAGCGAAAAATGGCCCATCGAAACGTTTCGATGGGTGAGGCAGGTCACTTTGCTTAGCTGATCTCAGGCGCCAAAGAGGATCAAATTCACACTCTATAAATTGCACTCTCGTAATTCTTTAATGAGCGATTAATATTCTATCGAAACGTTTCGATGAGTTTTCTCTCAATAACAAGAGCGATAAAAACGACGAAACTCACGCTGGTTTGAACGTGTATTCGATAGGTCGATGAAATGAAAAAAAGTACCCTAATAAATTCTGAGCTTTCCTACTTAGTGGCTACGTTGGGCCACACTGATGAAATCACCATTTGTGATGCTGGTTTGCCTATTCCCGATGAAGTTCAGCGTATCGATTTAGCGCTTACTCATGGTGTCCCTTCTTTTCTCGAAACAGTCAAAGTGATCATGAGTGAGTCCCAAGTTGAGGGCGTGGTTATTGCTGAAGAGTTTGTCACAGTCAGCCCTAAGCACCATGACGCGCTAGTTAAACAGATCAAAGCGGAAAGCGAAGCGACCGGAAAGTCGATTTCAGTGACTTATGTTTCCCATGAAGAGTTTAAGTGTCGTACGGCGAATAGTCGTGCGGTGGTTCGCACGGGTGAATGCACGCCTTATGCGAACGTGATATTTCAAGCTGGTGTGGTTTTTTAGCGCCCGTAACGGAAAGGAATAATTATGACTCAAGCCATCTTACAGCTGAGTTCGATTGAAAAGGCTTTTCCGGGCGTGAAAGCGCTCGATAAGGCGAGCCTGAATGTTTACTCAGGGCGCGTAATGGCGCTAATGGGAGAAAACGGCGCAGGTAAATCGACCTTAATGAAAGTGCTAACTGGTATCTACTCAATGGATGCCGGGTCAATTCACTATCAAGGTGAACCCGCGGCATTCAAAGGTCCGCGAGACTCGCAACAAGCGGGTATTAGCATCATTCACCAAGAGCTTAATTTAATCCCTGAACTGACCATCGCAGAGAACATTTTCCTTGGTCGCGAGTTCACTAGCGCCTTTGGTGGTATTCAGTGGGGCAAGATGTATGACGAAGCTGACAAATTACTAGCGCGTCTTAACGTCAAACACAGATCAAAAACCTTGCTCGGTGATTTGAGTTTGGGCGAACAACAAATGGTAGAGATTGCCAAAGCGCTATCATTTGAGTCCAAAGTCATCATTATGGATGAGCCGACGGATGCGCTGACGGACACTGAAACGGAATCTCTGTTTAAAGTGATTAATGAGCTGCGTGAACAAGGCTGCGGCATCGTTTATATCTCTCACCGATTAAAAGAGATCTTTGAAATCTGTGACGACATTACTGTGCTACGTGACGGTAAGTTTATCGGCCAATGCCAAGTTTCAGAAACCGATGAAGATGGTCTGATTGAGATGATGGTGGGCCGTAAGCTTGATGAGCAATACCCTCGTATTGATGTGACTCATGGCGAGACCTGCCTTGAAGTCATTGGTCTCACTGGCTCTGGTGTCAACGATGTGAGCTTTACCCTTAAGCGTGGCGAGATCCTAGGTATTTCGGGCTTAATGGGAGCCGGTCGCACTGAGCTGATGAAAGTGATCTACGGCGCGTTACCTAGTGAGCGTGGTGTTATCAATCTTGATAACAAAACCATCAATCCGGTCAGCCCTCAAGACGGCTTAATCAATGGTATTGCGTATATCTCAGAAGATCGTAAAGGCGATGGCTTGGTACTGGGACTTTCAGTTAAAGAGAACATGTCTTTATGCGCGCTAGATAAATTGACCAAAGGTGGCCGCATTCAACATGGTGACGAAGTAGTGGCAGTTGAAGACTTCATCAAACTCTTCAACATCAAAACCCCAACTCGAGACCAAATCATTGGCAACCTATCAGGCGGTAACCAACAAAAAGTCGCCATTGCCAAAGGTCTAATGACCAAACCTAAAGTATTGATCCTTGACGAGCCAACCCGCGGTGTCGATGTTGGCGCGAAGAAAGAGATCTACCAACTGATCAACAAATTTAAAGCTGACGGTATGAGCATCATCTTAGTCTCTTCGGAGATGCCAGAAGTGTTAGGCATGAGTGACCGCATTTTAGTGATGCATGAAGGTCGCTTAAGTGGCGAGTTTGATGCCAAAGACGCCGATCAAGAAAAATTACTCGCCTGTGCCGTAGGCAAAAAGATTAATGAGGAAGCAGCATGAGTACCAATACCATGAGCAAACCAACCGCTACACACAGCAAAAAGCTGCTAAGCAAAGAATGGCTGATTGAGCAAAAATCTCTGATCGCACTATTGTTTTTAATCGTCGTGGTGTCGTTTTTAAACCCTAATTTTTTCACCGTCGACAATATTCTAAATATCTTACGCCAAACCTCGGTGAACGCGATTATTGCCGTCGGTATGACGCTGGTTATCTTAACCGCTGGTATCGACTTAAGTGTTGGCTCTGTCTTGGCTCTTTGTGGTGCATTTGCCGCGAGCTTGATCGCAATGGAAGTGCCGGTACTTATCGCAGTACCAACGGCTCTGTTTGCTGGTGCGGCGCTGGGGGCGATCAGCGGCGTGATCATTGCCAAAGGTAAAGTCCAAGCATTTATCGCTACGCTGGTGACGATGACGCTATTGCGTGGTGTCACTATGGTTTACACCGACGGTCGACCAATCTCTACTGGCTTTACGGATACGGCTGACGCATTTGCTTGGTTTGGTACAGGCTACGCACTGGGCATCCCTGTCCCTGTATGGCTGATGGTGATTGTATTTGCTTCTGTTTGGTATGTGCTTAACCACACTCGTTTTGGACGCTATGTTTACGCTCTAGGCGGTAACGAATCGGCGACTCGTCTATCTGGCATTAACGTTGACCGAGTGAAGATTGGTGTATACGCAATCTGTGGTCTTCTTGCAGCGCTTGCCGGCATTATCGTTACGTCTCGTCTTTCTTCTGCGCAGCCGACCGCTGGTATGGGCTACGAGCTCGATGCGATTGCTGCCGTTGTACTCGGTGGCACCAGTTTGATGGGTGGTAAAGGCCGTATCATGGGAACCTTAATTGGTGCACTGATCATCGGTTTCTTGAACAACGCTCTGAACCTACTTGATGTTTCTTCTTACTACCAAATGATCGCAAAAGCCGTGGTAATCCTACTTGCGGTACTGGTGGATAACAAAAATAAGTAACTCATAAATACCTAATTCATAACAGGTTCGGAGGAAAGGACTCCGGACCACCCTACACAAGGACTAACACAATGAAAAAACTCGCAACTCTTATATCTGCTGCACTTCTTTCATCAACCGTTTCTGTTTCAGCGCAGGCACAAGACACGATGGCAATCGTACTGTCTACACTGAACAACCCATTTTTTGTCACGATGAAAGATGGTGCGGAAGCGAAGGCAAAAGAGCTTGGTTACGACCTGATTGTTCTGGATTCGCAGAATGACCCGAGTAAAGAGCTATCAAACATTGAAGATCTTACTATTCGTGGCGTGAAAGCGATTCTGATCAACCCAACGGATTCAGATGCGGTTTCAAATGCGATTCGTATGGCTAACCGTTCTAACATCCCTGTGTTGACGCTAGACCGTGGTGCAAGCCGTGGTGAAGTCGTGAGCCACATTGCGTCTGATAACGTAGTTGGCGGTGAAATGGCGGGTAACTACATTGTCGAAAAAGTGGGTATGAAAGCGAAGGTTATCCAGCTAGAAGGTATTGCGGGTACATCAGCGGCGCGTGAGCGTGGTGAAGGCTTCATGAATGCTGTTAAAGGTAGCGACATGAACGTACTGGCGAGCCAACCTGCTGACTTCGACCGTACTAAAGGTCTAAACGTAATGGAAAACCTACTGGCGGCTAACCCAGATGTACAAGCGGTATTTGCTCAGAATGACGAAATGGCGCTGGGTGCACTGCGTGCTGTTCAAGCCTCGGGTAAAGATGTCATGATCGTTGGTTTTGATGGTACAGATGATGGTATCGCAGCGGTTAACCGTGGCAAGCTATCAGCAACGATTGCACAGCAGCCGGATCTGATTGGTGCGCTAGGTATCGAAACAGCAGACAAAGTATTGAAAGGTACGACGGTTGATCACTACATCCCAGTTCCTCTGAAAGTCATTACTAAGTAATAATTCTGCCTTCCTTCCCATTTTATCTGTCGTATGGGAGGGAGGGCGAATAAGCTTGCGTTCTTCACTGTATCCAAGAGCGCAAACTTATTACTCCTGTTCAAATTGTATAAAAGGTTCACAAAGAACCGAGGATAACCGTATGAATAAGTTAGTGGTTTTAGGTAGTGTTAACGCTGACCATGTTCTTCAAGTGCCTTCTTTTCCTCGCCCAGGCGAGACGTTGCATGGTCGAAACTATCAAGTTATTCCTGGTGGTAAAGGGGCAAACCAAGCAGTAGCAGCAGCTCGCTTGAAAGCAGACACCGGTTTTATTGCCTGTGTCGGTGATGACGCGTTTGGTATTAATATTCGTGAAAACTTTAAGATGGATAACATCAACATCGCGGGTGTCAAAATGCAGCCTAATTGCCCAACAGGCATTGCGATGATCCAAGTGTCAGACAGTGGAGAAAATAGCATTTGCATCTCTGCGGAGGCGAATGCCAAATTAACCGCAGAAGCGATCGAGCCTGATCTTGAACGCATTCGCCAAGCAAACTACTTGCTGATGCAGCTAGAAACCCCTATGTGTGGTATTGAAAAAGCGGCGCAAGTAGCAAAAGAAGCTCGCACTAACGTTATTTTGAACCCAGCGCCAGCGCGAGAATTACCAGATTCACTGCTTGCATGTGTTGATGTGATTACGCCGAATGAGACTGAAGCGGAACTGCTAACGGGCGTGACAGTAACCGATAACGACAGTGCTCAAGAAGCGGCGAATGCACTTCACCGCAAGGGTATTGAAATTGTGCTGATTACCTTAGGCGCTAAGGGCGTGTGGTTAAGCCAAAATGGCCGTGGTGAGCTCATTGCAGGCTTCAAAGTGGATGCGACAGACACCACAGCGGCGGGAGATACCTTTAATGGGGCATTGGTCACTGGTCTATTAGAAGATTTGCCTTTAGAATCAGCGATTAAGTTTGCTCATGCAGCTGCGGCTATCTCTGTGACTCGATTTGGTGCTCAAACATCCATTCCGACACGTGATGAAGTGGATGCATTTCTAGAACAACGAATCTAACTCAAGACCCACGTATGGAGACAATGACATGGCGACAATGAAGGATATTGCCAAACTAGCCGGAGTATCAACTTCTACAGTTAGCCATGTCATTAACAAGTCTCGATACGTGAGTGAAGAAATCTCAGAGCGAGTCAACAGCGCCGCTAGAGAGCTCAACTACCGTCCTTCCGCGCTTGCTCGAAGTCTTAAAGTGAATCGCACTAAAACCATTGGTATGTTGGTGACGACATCAACCAATCCATTCTTTGGTGAGGTTGTGAAAGGCGTTGAGCGCAGTTGTTATCACCAAGGCTATAACCTTATCTTGTGCAATACCGAAGGGGATAACGAGCGCATGCGTGGCTCGATCGATACCCTTTTGCAAAAGCGTGTCGATGGACTGATATTAATGTGTTCCTCTCTAGAGGGTGAGCGCATTGATGTTTTTGAGCAGTACCCTGACATTCCTGTTGTGGTGATGGACTGGGGACCAATGTTGTTCACCAGTGACAAGATTCAAGATAACTCTTTACGTGGTGGTTACCTTGCGGCGAAGCATCTAATAGATTGCGGACATAAGCAGATTGGCTGTATCACTGGTCCGTTAGTTAAGCATCAAGCCCAAATGCGTTATGAAGGCTATAAACGCGCTATCAACGAAGCAGGGCTGACATTTAACGCTGATTGGATTGTAGAAGCTGACTTTGAGTGTGAAGGGGGCTATGACGCCTTTAATCGCATCTACGCCAAAGGCCAGCTGCCAAGTGCTATCTTCGTCTGCAATGATATGATGGCAATGGGTGTGATTAATGCCGCCCATGAAAAAGGCATACAGATTCCTCAAGACCTTTCTATCATTGGCTATGATGACATTCACATCGCCAAGTTCATGACTCCCTCGCTTACCACTATCCACCAACCCAAATATCGCCTTGGTAAGGCAGCAGTTGAAGCTTTGCTTAATAAGGTTGAAGGTGGCTCCACCGATGCTCAGGTGGTTCAGCTAGAACCGACGCTTGTCGAACGCTCAACAGTACTGACGCTTAACTAACTTACCAATAAATAGTGGCGAGTGGCTCTCAAGGGTTGAGCCGCTAATCCCATAAATGGCTAGAACTGTGCTAAACCTAAGTTAGGGCTAATATATTTATTGGATGAGCAAATGGAATTGTTCGCAGACTACAACAAGAACGAGACTGATCCTCCGACTAATCAGCACAAGCAAGCTGAACCTTGGACTGTATTGCTTGTTGATGATGATGAGCAGGTGCACCAAATCACTCGTTTAGCTTTATCAGGATTTTCCTTTGATGGTCGTCCGCTTAATCTCATTTCTGCTTTTTCTGCTCAAGAAGCCAAACAGGTTTATCATCAACATACTGGTATCGCCCTTGCACTGGTTGATGTCGTGATGGAGAGCGATCATGCAGGACTTGAATTGGTAAAATATCTGCGAGATGAGGTTAAAGATACATTAATTCGTGTTGTTCTGCGTACTGGACAGGCGGGACAAGCGCCGGAAGATGTGGTCATCCGTGAATATGAGATTGATGATTATAAAGAGAAGACAGAACTCACAATCCAGAAGCTAAAAACGCTGCTCTATTCTATGTTGAGAGCTTATAGAGATTTATGTCTAATCGATGCTCAAAAGACTGGATTGAAAAAAGTCATTGAGTCGTCAGCCAAAGTGCAAAACACCACCACGCTCCAAACCTATGCATCGTCAGTACTTGAACAGCTTACCTCTTTACTGCAATTGGAAAAGTCTGCGTTTTACTGTGTGGTAAAACCTCGACCTGATGGTGAGCCTTCGCGTGCTCTGACCTTAGCGGCAACCGGAGAGTATGTGGACTGTTACAGTGAGTGTGTGATAGATAAGTTGCCTGAAGAGGTCGCGAGTCGCTGCCAAACCGTTCTTGAGGAACGCAGTTCACAACACTTTGGTGATGCATTTGTTTTCTACGCCCATGATGAGCAGGGTGTCGATAGCTTACTGTACGTCAACTTTCATCAAGTTTTGTCTGAGCTAGACATTCAATTGCTCGAAATTTATATGCAAAATATTGGGCTTACGTTTGAGAATTTAAACTTGATGTTGGATATTCGTGAAACTTCCAAAGAGTTGGTGTATAGCCTTGCAAATGCGGTGGAGGCACGAAGCAGAGAAACGGGAGCCCATGTGCAGCGGGTCTCTATTTTTTGTGAGAAGCTTGCTCTGCTTTATGGTCTTAGTGATGAAGAAGCCAATATGATCAAACATGCGGCTCCACTTCATGATGTGGGTAAGGTCGCTGTGCCAGATTCCATTTTGCATAAACCGGGCAAACTGGATGCAAGTGAATGGGAAGAGATGAAAAAGCATGTGGATTATGGTGTCGAAATTCTTGACCGCTCTACACGCCGTTTGATTGTTAAAGCGAAAGAGATCGCGGCTTACCACCATGAAAAATGGGATGGAAGTGGGTATCCAAACGCGTTAACGGGTGAAGAGATTCCAATTAGCGGCAGGATTGCTGCTCTGGCGGATGTATTTGATGCGTTAGGTTCTAAGCGCAGTTATAAAGAACCTTGGAGTGATGATCAGATTAGACAAGAGATCATAGGTCAAAAGGGCAAACACTTCGAACCTAAGCTGGTGGAGTTATTACTGGATAATTGGGATGAATTTATCGCTGTACGTCAGTCGTTGCCGGACTGATTAGGTATTTCTAACGGCAGTTCTTTCGGTAGAATTAATTGAAACAGTACTCCGCTCCCGAGCTCAGATTCAAAAGCGAGCTCACCTTTTAGCTTTTGTTTGACGAGGTTAAATACCAAGTTCAACCCCAACCCTGAGCCACCCTTACCGCGCTTAGTGGTGTAGAAAGGCTCAAAAATTTTCTGGTGCAAGCTAGCATCAATACCAGCGCCATTATCTCGATACTCTAGAATGATGTTATTTTTATCTTGTTTGAAATGAATAGTGATTTTCGCTTCAGCTACGTCGTCAAAAGCGTGATTGATACTATTCATGATAAGGTTTGATATCACTTGGGTCAGAACCCCAGGAAGGCTGTACATTACTAACGAGGTATCACCTTCGAGTAATGGCGTAACAGGCACTTTTCGTGTTTCGGGATGAAGGCTAGCGACCAAAGCTTCTATAACTTGTTGGACATTGAATTGACTACGACTCTCAGACACTTGGTCCACGGCGGTTTGTTTAAAGTCCCTGATGAGCTTAGCGGCTCGATTTAGGTTTTGTTCAAGCATGGTACTGCTCTCTGTTAAGCAGTCAAGTAGCGTGCGAAATTGCTCTGTGGTTAATGTTTGGTCGTTGAATGCTTGGTTCGCTTCGTCTGTGACTTCTTTAATCACAGAGGTCGCAGTGACCGCTATTCCAAGTGGTGTATTGACCTCGTGGGCGACGCCAGCCACTAAACCGCCAAGAGCCGCTAATTTTTCTGATTCGATTAACTGATCTTGGGTTTGCTTAAGTTGTTGCATACTTTGCTCAAGATCTTGAGTGCGAATCGCGACGGTTTTTTCAAGATTTTGGTTGAGCTCCTCGATCTCGATTTGAGTCAGTTTAAGCTCGGTAATGTTGATTGCTGTGCCGCGGAAACCAATAAACTCCCCTTTGTCAAAGCGAGCTTTTGCCTTAAACAGTAGGAAAACTTGCTTGTCATTGATGGTTAGGGCTTCCTCGCACATCGAGATGTTGTATTGGTTTTTTAGCCTGCTACAGAGAGATTTACATGGTGCTAATGCAGGTACTTCTTCGAGTATAGGTTTAGTATCCGTGGCGATCTTTAATGCGAAGCGCATACTCTCTGAGCAGTAGACTAGTGCACCGGTGGCATCGGTCTCCCATAACCAGTCAGATGATATATGGGCAAACTCTGCCAAACGTTCTTGTTCATTTTTGATGTTCCCATACAGCCTAGTGACGTTATCGGTAATCTTATTGGTTTCGGCGGCCAACCAGTCGATCTCGTCCTCCTTTTCTGTGATCCACTTGAAGTGCTCTAACTCTATCGGTTTGGCTGGGTGTCTAGGGTTGTATTTACGTAGATACTGAGCAATCGAAAATATGCGTCGATTAATGCTTTTGTGGAACACTATTAAGATGACAAAACAGACCAGAAAGGTTTTAGCTGCATTTAAACTTAAGGTATAGATTGCTTGCCATATGAGGTAGTTATATATCTCTTGTGCGTCGGATTGAACGTGTATCTGGCCGATTTCTTCAAAGCGAGTGGTATTGGGGTGATGGTAGACCAAAGGGTACTGTTTTGATATTGAGTTTGTAAGTACTTCCTTACCTGACTGGAATGTGTAATCACCACTTGTGATTTTTAAATGATCTACTCTGGGTAAATTAACTAAGCCGTCAATTTCCTGCTGAAGTGCAATTAGATCGAAGTCCCAAAGAAGAGTCGCGATTAATGGAGCGTGGACATCTCTTACTTCGATTTGGCGCTGTTGAACCGTATCAAACTCTTTTTTATAGTCCCATGAAAGCTGTAATAGTGTGGTGAGTAGCGTAATTGCACCGCTGAGCAAAACCATGATCAAAATAATTCTTCTACCGATGCGGCTATAGAAGGGACTAGTCTGACTTTCTTCTATCTGTTTTGTTCGACTCATGGCGCTCAATCAATAGTTTATTTCTGAGTATAGCTTGCCGTAGAGTAAGTGGGACAATCATCCTGCAGAGAGCATTGAGCACAACTACACTTACTAGAGAGTTCAGAGGAGGTCATTATGCGTCTGCTAGCTGTATTGCTCATTATGGTAACGACAAACGCTTTTGCGACCAAAGTATTGCTCATCGAGAGCTATCACGCTGAGTACCCTTGGGATGTTAGCTATGTCAAAGGGTTAGAACAAACATTGCTGCCTTCAGTGATACTAGAAACGTTTCAGATGGACACCAAGCGAATACCCAAGAGCGAGTATGAACGTAAAGCAAACGAAGCTTTTAACGTGTATCAGCAACTCAAACCAGAGATTGTCATACTGGGAGATGACAATGCATTAGCATATATGCTGCCTAAACTTTATGATGAAGATATATCGATTGTTTTCTTGGGCATTAACTCCAATCCTAGGCACCTCTTTGGTCAGTACAAAGGCCAAGCAAAAATCACCGGCGTATTAGAAAGGCCGCTATTTGTTAAGTCACTTGGTGAACTAAGAACTATGTTTTCCGATGATCCTTTCAAGGTTAGGGTGATGTTTGATTCAGGGGTGACTTCCCAGATCGCAAAAGAGCACATAGATAATCAATATCGCTTAATTCAAGAAAATTTGGGTATTGATGTGGAGATTCTAACTATTGGCACTAAGCAAGAGTGGCGCGAAAGCGTTTTGCGAGCCAAAGAGGAAGGCGTTAGTGTGATTATTATTGGTTTGTACCATACTCTGGTCGATGAGACGGGTAAAAATGTACCGGCTACTCAAGTGATCAATTGGACAAGTGATAATTCACCTTTACCTATCTTTGCTTTCTGGGATTTTGCTGTAGGGGAGGGTAAAGCGGCAGGAGGCATTGTATTATATGGCTATAGCCAAGGTGAGATGGCGGCCACTTTGGTCAATAGAATTGTAAATGGAGCGTCGGCTAGTAGTATGCCGATTCAGATCGAAAACAAGGGCAGTGCTATTTATTCACAGGTGGCGATGGAGCAATGGGGTTTGACTGCTCCAAGTCATTGGAAGTCCATTGATTAGATGAATTGGATGTTGAATGAATCACAATATTTGCTAATGTTCCCAAATGGAATTTACAAATAGCTTAATAGCGGTTACAAAGTCGCTAGCCCTTAAAATTGAGCGTAGGCCAAAAAAATATGAGTGTATCAAGTAGTACGATACTGACCGAAAGTGGTACTAATGAACTAGAGATTATCGAGTTTCACCTAGTGAAGCGGATGCCTGATGGTAGTAAAAAGACCTGTTACTACGGTATCAACGTTGCGAAAGTTCGTGAGGTAATTCAAGTACCAGAAACGACGGACTACCCGAATGCTCAACCCCATATGATCGGCGTTTTTTCATCACGTGACGTGTTGACACCGCTGGTTGATTTAGCGGGTTGGTTAGGTGTACCGACCAATAGTGAGCTTGAGCGTAAGTTTGTTATTGTTACTGACTTTAACAATATGACCAATGGCTTTTTGATCGATTCGATTAGTCGTATTCACCGAATTTCTTGGAATGATGTTGAATCACCGAGTCAGTTTTTAGAGGCTGGTGAACAAGATTGTGTGGTTGCTGTGGTTCGTAAAGATGGCAATCTGATCATGATTTTAGACTTTGAGAAGATCATCGCAGATATCAACCCAGAGCTAAGCATGGAAAAATACGATGTGACGCTTGATAGAAGTGTTGACCTGAACCAGCGCATGGTCACTAAGCGTAATGCTAAAACAGTTATGGTCGTCGATGACTCTGCGTTTATCCGCTCTATGATTCAAGACACATTGAGCTCTGCGGGCTACAACATTATTGCGTGTAAAGATGGTGGAGAAGCGCACGAGAAACTGATGAATCTTATCGAGGTAGCGAAGGAAGAGAATCTGCCGGTTAGCGAGCTTATTGATGGCGTCGTGACGGACGTTGAAATGCCACGTATGGATGGTATGCACTTGGTGAAGCGTTTACGTGATAGTGAGGCTTATGCCACTATGCCGATCGTGATGTTCTCTTCGTTAATGAGTGAAGATAATAGAGCAAAAGCCTTGGCTCTTGGGGCGAATGATACGATCACCAAACCAGAGATTGGCCGTATGGTCACCTTGATGGACAAGTATATCTTTAGTAATAACGCTTAGTTGTTATTTAGAGCTGGCATAAAAAAAGGATACGCATTGCGTATCCTTTTTTGTTTGAGTCGGTTGATTAACCTTCGCTGCGGTTACCGCGACCATGGCCTCGTTCGCCACGGAAGTTACCACGGTGATCGCCACCACGGTTACGGTCAAAGCGACGCTCGCCATCACGACGGCCGCCTTCACGGTTACCATCACGACCGCCTTCACGGTTACCACGGTAGCCACCTTCGCGGTTGCCGTCACGGTTACCACGGTTGCCTTCACGGTTACCACGGTAGCCACCTTCGCGGTTGCCGTCACGGTTACCACGGTAACCACCATCACGACGGCCGCCATCGCGGCGTGGTTCGCGGAAATCGTTGAAGTCACATACTACAGCGTCAACTTGCTTCTGACGAATACGTAGTTTTTGTAGCTTGCCAGCAGTCTCAGAAGACATTGCTTTTGGTAGCTGAACGTATGTTTCGCCTTGTGCTAGTTTGATTGCACCGATTGAACCTTTTGTTAGGCCAAGTTCGTTTGCAAGTGCGCCAACGATGTCTTTAACTTGAACGCCTTGCTCACGGCCAACTTGCAGTTGGTAAGTATCCCAATCTTGAGTATTGAAGCTGCGACCACCTTCACGACGACCGCCGTCACGGCCACCATCGCGATCACGACGTTCTTTACGACGTTGCTTGTCACGCTCAATTGCTTCAATCATTGGGTCTTCGCCAATGTAGAATAGTGGGCGCTTGCCTTGCTGACGCTTAAGCAGGATTGCTGCTAGTGTCGCTGGGTCTAGCTCTAGAGACTCTTGTAGTTTTTCAACTAGCTCAGAGAACTTCTCTAGTGCTTTGTGTTCTTTTTCAGTTTCTAGTTCAGCACCTAGCTTAGCTAGACGAGCTTCTGCTACTTTGTCACGGTGTGGAAGTTGGATTTCTTCCATTGATGACTTAGTTACACGCTCGATAGTGCGAAGCATACGCAGTTGGTTTGTACGAACTAGAAGGATCGCTTTACCTTTACGTCCAGCACGACCTGTACGACCGATACGGTGGATGTATGATTCAACATCGAATGGGATGTCGTAGTTGAATACGTGAGTAATACGTGGAACGTCAAGACCACGTGCTACAACGTCAGTTGCAACTAGGATATCGATAACACCTTGTTTGATGTGATCAACAGTACGCTCACGTAGAGACTGAGGAATGTCACCGTGTAGTGCAGATGCTTTGAAGCCACGTGCAGATAGCCAATCAGCTAGACGTTCAGTGTCTTGACGAGTACGTACGAAGACGATTGACGCGTCAGTTTCTTCTGTTTCTAGAAGACGAGACATTGCTTCGTCTTTCTCTACACCTTTAACAACCCAGAACTGCTGTTCTACTTTGTCTACTGTGTGGTTCTTACCTGCAACGTCGATCGTTTCTGGATCACGTAGGAAGCGCTCAACAATGTTTTTAAGCATTGGAGGCATAGTCGCAGAGAATAGTACACGTTGTGCAGAAGAAGGAGCGTGCTCCATGATCTCTGTTACATCGTCAACAAAGCCCATGTTTAGCATTTCATCAGCTTCGTCTAGAACGAATGTGTGTACTTCGTCTAGGTGTAGACGGTCACGGTTGATAAGGTCTTGAACACGGCCTGGAGTACCTACAACGATATGAGCACCGTTTTTAAGAGCACGCATTTGATCAACGATAGAAGCACCACCGTAGATCTCTAGCACTTTAAGGCCAGCGATGTTTTTACCTAGGTTCTTAACTTCTGCTGCTACCTGAATCGCTAGTTCGCGAGTTGGTGCAAGAACGATAGCTTGAGGCTTACGTTGGCCAAGATCGATTTTGTTAAGAAGAGGTAGAGAGAAAGCAGCCGTTTTACCAGTACCAGTTTGAGCTTTACCTAGTGCGTCTTTACCAGCCAATAGGTGCGGGATAGCAGCAGCCTGAATTGGAGTTGGTGAAACAAAACCCATACCATCAAGAGCTGAAAGGATAGAGTCGTTAAGCGCTAGATCGCTGAACTGAATTACAGAATCTGTCATTGGGATCCTACTGTATATAAGTCAATAAAAGGTCCCACGAGCTCTACCAATTCCAATACCAATCCAGATATTTGCTGAGATCCGTTCAGATGCGGATAAGTCGTAAATCGCATCAAGCCGCTAGGGACATAAAAATATCGTTGCGGCGCAATGTAGTGAACATCAATGTTGCAGCGTCGATATGAGGGGGCGGATTATTCCTTAAATGCATAAAAAAAGCTAGAAAAAATTGAAATTCATCACAATTTTTTCCTAGATTGAGACTGTTTTTTCACATAATCGTCATTCTTTTTCATTGGTAGTATGAATTTCGCACTGTGGAACCACTTGGCTAACTTATTGAATTGTTCATTATTCAACAGATAGTCACGGTCAGACGCTAGCTAGGGTAAGGGCTCAATGGTATAGTGTGCACAATTTTTCGGTGTGATACTTAATCGGTTAAAACAAGATAGATGTTTCAAGATAACCCTCTACTGGCTCAACTTAAGCAGCAAATTCAAGAAAACCTTCCTAAGAAAGAAGGCACGATCAAAGCGACTGAAAAAGGCTTTGGTTTTTTAGAAGTCGATAGTAAGACAAGTTACTTTATTCCGCCTCCGTATATGAAAAAATGCATGCATGGCGATAAAGTGAAAGCGATCATTCGTACAGAGAAAGAGCGCGAGCAAGCTGAACCAGAAGAACTATTGGAACAAGGTGTTAACCGTTTCATCGGTCGAGTGAAGCTGTTTAAAGGCAAGTTAAACGTTACGCCAGATCATCCACAACTTAAAAAGCTCTCTTTGAAAGCAAAGACGCGTAAAGGCATTAAGAGTGATGATCTAAAAGAAGGCGATTGGGTTGTTGCTCACCTTACGCAACACCCATTAAAGGGCGATAACGGCTTCTTTGTAGAGATTAGCGAAAAGATCACAGATACCGATGATAAGATCGCACCTTGGTGGGTAACACTGGCTCAAAATGATTTACCTAATAGCGAACCAGCGGGTATCGATAACTGGGAAATCAAAGATGATGCGGATCTAGAACGTGTTGATTTGACGCATGTTCCATTCGTAACCATTGATGGCGCATCAACCAAAGATATGGATGACGCACTTTACGCTAAGAAAACCGAATCTGGTGATTTTGAGCTGACGATTGCGATTGCCGATCCAACTGCGTACATCACACCAGATAGCGAAATGGATAAAGTTGCTCGTGAACGTGGCTTCACGATTTACCTACCAGGTCGTAACATCCCTATGTTGCCGCGTGACCTAGCGGATGAGTTGTGCTCACTAATGCAAGATGAAGTGCGTCCAGCGCTTTGCTGCACGGTAACAGTAGGTAAAGATGGCGTTATTGGTGATGACATCAAGTTCTTCGCGGCGAACATCAAGTCACACGCTCGCCTTGTTTATGACCACGTATCAGATTGGCTAGAAAATGGTGAATCTACGGAGTGGCAACCAAACGAAGAAATCGCGCAAATCGTTCGTGATCTTTACGACTTCTCTTTAGCGCGTGCGGATTGGCGTGAGCAGAATGCTGTGGTATTCCCGGACCGTCCAGACTACCGTTTTGAGCTGAGTGAAGATAACGATGTGATTGCGATTCATTCAGACATGCGTCGCAGTGCAAACCGCCTTGTCGAAGAGTCAATGATCACGGCAAACATCTGTGCTGGTCGTACGCTACAGTCAACGTTTAACTCAGGTGTTTTCAACACGCACCTTGGCTTTAAGCCAGAGAAAATTGCTGATGTACTGGGCTTCGTTAACCCAGAAGGTGAGTTGCCGTTCACTGCTGAATCTGTAGCCACACTGGAAGGCTTCGCCGAGCTACGTCGTTGGTTAGGTAAGCAAGAATCAAGCTACCTAGATAACCGTATTCGTAAGTTCCAAGCGTACAGCGAAATTGGTAACCAGCCTCTACCACATTACGCGATGGGTCTCGATATCTACGCAACGTGGACGTCCCCGATTCGTAAATATGGCGATATGATCAACCACCGTATGCTGAAAGCACACATCTTAGGTAAAGAGCCTGTTCAAACGGCTGATGAGACAGTGGGCGAAGAGCTAGCACTGCACCGTAAACACCACAAGATTGCTGAACGTAACGTTGGTGATTGGTTGTACGCTCGTACTCTTGCTGAAGAGCCAGCGAAAGAAACCAAGTTCAACGGTGAAATCTTTGATATTAACCGTGCTGGTATGCGTGTTCGCCTAATTGAAAATGGTGCAGCGGCGTTTATTCCGGGCTCTTTGATTCTTGCTAATAAAGAACGTCTAGAGTGCAGCGCAGACAATGGTACGGTTTCTATCGATAAAGAAGTAATTTACCGACTTGGTGACGTACTTGAAATCGTACTGACTGAAGTGAACCAAGAGAATCGCAATTTGGTGGCAAAACCAACGCAGATCTTTGAAGATGTAAAGACGGTTGAAGAAGTAGAAAAAGCGGCAGAGTAAGCGCCACTATCTATTCAGAATAGTGAAATAAAAAGGGCGCTCGGTGAGCGCCCTTTTTTCGACTTAATCTAACCAAAACATCGATTTAGGGTCTTTGTCTATTTCTCTCATAATGGCAGTGAGATCACTGCTTCGAGCAAGGTAAGGATAGGGCAGCCATGTGTCTAGCTCTGATTCATGAGGAAGGAACAACTGCCATTGATTGGAGTCGTGGCACCACAAGACCTTGGCTATAGGGTTCATATAGTTGCAGTGGCTTGAGTCTAGCAGAAAGTGCTGCTTGATAAAAATCACGCCATCGGTCAGTGGCTCATAGCTGGCCTTTCCGAGTTCAGCAGGCGTACTTTGATTACGCTGCTTACATATTAGTTCAGCTCTGCTCTCGACTTGACGCTGCAACAAACTCACTAATCCCATATTACCCTCATCCTTGCGCGGTTGGCAGAATACACTTGCTTTAAGCATAGTAGGAGTAAGTTATTTGATTGTCTGTATGGGTTTTCACAAAACTGTCATCTAATCGAAATACCATAACGCACATTATTTAATGCCTTTTTCGATTAGGAGAGAATTATGGTTCGCGTTGCACTAGCAACACTTTTGTCGACTTCATTGCTAGTGGCTCCCGCTTTAGCAAAGGAAGTGAATGTTTCAGGATCTACTTCGGTAGCCCGTGTAATGGATGTCTTGGCTGAACACTTTAATAGCACCCACTCTGATACGTATGTAGCGGTTCAAGGCATTGGTTCTACGGCAGGTATTACTCTAGTAAAAAAAGGTGTCGCTGACATTGGTATGAGCTCACGCTACCTCACAGACAGTGAGCAAGATGAGTCACTATCGGTTTCTCCTATTGCCTTTGACGGCCTAGCGGTTGTGGTTAACCAGTCAAATACCGTTAATAATGTCACTCGTGAGCAGTTGTTTGATATCTATAAAGGCAAGATCACCAACTGGAAGCAGTTAGGCGGAGCGGATCAAAAGATCGCAGTTGTGACACGCGAAGCGTCATCGGGTTCACGTTATAGCTTCGAGAGTTTGATGGGGTTAACTAAGATAGTGAACGGCCGATTAGTGTCGGACATCAACCCAGACAATTTAGTGGTAAACAGCAATAGCATGGTGAAAACCATTGTCAATCACAATAAACAAGCGATTGGTTTTATCTCAACGGGATCTGTTGATCACTCGATCAAAGCGATTCAGTTTGAAGGTGTTAGCCCTAGCAGCCAAACCATTGGTAGTGGCGAATATGAGCTATCTCGCCCGTTCCTAGTACTGTACTCCAAAGAGAAGATTGACCAAGACTCAAAAGAATTCTTAGGCTTTCTAAAGAGCAAACAGGCTAAAACTTTGATTGCAGAATATGGTTACACGCCACTCAGTGACAAGTAATGACCGAATACAGGCGGCAATTAGCCGCCTTTTTCATTCTTTGTCTTCCAGTAAAACTGCCGGGCCAGGTATCGAAATTGTAAATGTGGTTCCTTGTCCGATGATGCTATGGCACTCGATGGTACTGTTAGCACGGGAGAGCACATTTTTCACTATGGATAATCCAAGGCCAGTACCGCCATTGTCTTTGGCCGTGCTATAGAAATCCTCAAAAATCTTGCTTAATTTCTGCTCTTCAACTCCGATGCCATTGTCTTCCACGGTGATGACGACTTTATCCTCTTGATAGTCGTCCATGCTGACAACAATTGTTGGTTGAGAGACGTTGTGAAACGCGTGTTTTTGGGCGTTTAAAATCAGATTGGAGATGACGTGGTAGATGAGGCCAGTATCCGTTTTTACTTCAACATTTTGAATATTAACCATCTTGACTTCGACCCCTCGCAAATTGGGTTCTAACGCCAAGATGGTGTCTCGGATTTTATTGCCGATATTGACCTTCTCAATCAAAGAGTGAATGTTGTCGGTTGATAAACGTTTAAGCCTTTTAATGATATCGGCAGAGCGGTTGAGGTTACTCATTAAGATATGATTGATATTGGCTGATGATTCAAAAAAGTGGTCTAACTCACTGCGAGTAAGCTTGTTTTCTCTTACTCGACTTTCCAGTTGTTGAATCAGCTTAATTAGGTGGCTGGCGGTAGTAATGCTGTTTCCGATCGGGGTGTTGACCTCATGAGTAATCCCCGCAACTAATTGTCCGATAGATGCTTTCTTTTCCGCTTCCAGTAGTTGCTGTTTAGTGGAGTGCAGTAACTCTTCAATTGTGTTGGTCGAGTCGGGATTAGTCTGGGTAGGCATTTCTTATCTCAAGGCATTTGTCGAAGATAGATAAGAACGCATCGCAGATCTCTGGGTCAAAATGCTTGCCACGTTGTGAGCGAATATAGTCCCTTATCGTTTCGGATTTCCAAGGTTCCTTGTAACTGCGTTTGGACGCTAAGGCATCGAAGACATCTACGATCGCAGTAATTCGGCCCTCGATAGGAATTTTGTCCTCTTTGAGTTGGCGAGGGTAACCTGTACCGTCCCATTTTTCATGATGATTTCCCGCAATTAGCGCTGCGATCTGCAAAATCTCTAGGTTTGAGCCAGATAAAATCTCCTCGCCGATTTCGGCATGGGTTTGCATGATCGCCCACTCTTCAGAATTCAGTTTACCTGGCTTGTGTAAGATACTATCGGGAATGGCAATTTTACCAATATCATGTAACGGGGAGGCGAGCTTGATTTTGTTGGCATATTCGTCTGACAATCCGATATGCTTCGCCAGTACTTCTGAGAGAATAGCGAGGCGCTTAACATGGCTCCCAGATTCCTTAGAGCGAGTTTCCACCACTTCACCCAATCGATAAGCGATCTCTTTCTGAGTTTCGACAATGTCTCGCAGAAGGAATGTTTTGTCGTATGCTGCAATTGCACTGTTGATGAAAATGTCGATCAGCTCTCTCTGTTTTTCAATGACCTCTGCGGGTGACTCAATAAAGATCAGTCCTTGGCAGTGGTTGACGGAGACGGGAAGTACGTAGGTGTTATGATCAAACTCTCTGATTTGTGGGCTACCGAAGTCATACTGCTGCGTACCCAAATCACAGTATTGGGAGAGCTTATTACCGAGTGGGCGCATAGAGGTGTTTGAGGTCGCGACTATGGTCCACTCACCATCGAGAGGGGCGGCGCCAAAATGAACCGCATGGACTTCATCGAGCCTCAGCAAAGCGACCACTTGCACTAAGATTCCTTGCAGCCACTCTGCACTCGAGTCCTCGGTCAAAATATTCGAGGTCGAGTTAATGATGCATTTGAGCCCCGCGCGCGTTTGCTCAATGGTTCGAATGTCATTGTAGGCGCGTATCGCCGAGAGCGTCGATGTGGTTAGGCGGGTAGAGTTGAGCTCAGTTTTATTTTTATAGTCGTTAATATCGTAGTTAAAAATGATCTCTTCTTCAGGAGCATCACCTGGTTGCCCTGTCCTTAAGATGATTCGACAGTTATGATCATCGTATTCGTCTCTAATCCATCTCACCAGTTCTAAGCCCGCTTGACGTGTTTCCATCACCACATCTAACAAAATCACCGCAAACGGAGTCTCTGCTTGTTCGATAAGTTGGCGTGCTTGTTTCCCCGAATAGGCGTGAGTGAACTTAAGGTCGCGTCCAAGGAACTGAAAGCTATTTAGGACAATACAGGTGATATCGTGGACATCTTGCTCATCATCCACGATTAACACTTCCCAGTGTCGGTCGGGACTTACTTCCTCGTCGGATGGTTCGTCGGCAAAACAAAAGCTATCATTCATATCCATTCAATACACTTGGTCTGATAAAGCGAAAGTGTCAGCTACTACTGTGCAATGTACTTACTAAGTTTTAGGTTACAACTTAGCCAATTTCAACAGTAGGTCTTGCAGATACTGCAAGTATTGCCCCTATAAATGAGCACCGTGTTGGTTGGGATAGTCTAAACTCAAATCAACAGTATCGGTGGGATAGCGCAATGTACCTGCAGAGAATAAAAGCACTCTTATATGCTTTTTTGATCTTGTGGTGGCCGGCCAGTGTTGTTCAAGCAGAAGAGAATAATGCGCTTAATCAAACGGTACCGGTCATTTCCATCAGTGGAGCAATTGGCCCTGCTGTGGGCGACTACGTCATCAAGCAAATCCAATTAGCCAATCAGCAGCCAAATGTGCCTGCTTTGCTCATGACCATTGATACTCCTGGCGGGCTCGTCAGTAGTTTACGCGATATAAACCAGACCATACTTGCTTCAAATATTCCTATTCTATGCCTTGTTCATCCGCAAGGAGCAAGAGCCGCCAGTGCTGGTACTTTTATTCTCTATGCTTGCCATATTGCTGCCATGGCTCCCGCAACAACCCTCGGCGCAGCCACACCGGTCAGCATTGGCGGTGGTGGAGCACCTAATCAGCCACAAGAAAAGCCAGAGACACCAACTGCAATGGAAAAGAAAGTGCTCAATGATTCTATTGCCTACATACGCTCTCTCGCACAGTTAAGAGGGCGTAATGCGGAATGGGCAGAGTCTGCGGTACGTGACGCGGCGACCTTGTCTGCCAGTGAAGCGAAAGAGAAAAATGTCATCAATTTGATTGCTGAGTCGCCCGAACAACTGTTGTTATTGTTGGATGGTCTCACCATCGAAGTTGCTGACTCTCAAACCACGCTAGCGCTCTCTTCGGCCAAGCTAGAACATCGAGCGCCCGACTGGCGCAATCAATTTATGTCGACCATCACCAATCCTAATATCGCCTATTTATTACTGATCATTGGTTTTTATGGCTTGTTGCTTGAGTTTTATAGCCCAGGTTTTGGCGTTGCCGGGGTCGTGGGGGCGATTTGCTTGCTGGTCGCTACTTATGCTTTTCAAATGTTGCCAGTGAACTATGTCGGTGTTGGCTTGATTGTATTAGGACTCGGTTTACTGGTGGCGGAATCCTTAGTGCCGAGCTTTGGCATTTTGGGCTTTGGTGGCGTGGTGGCTTTCGTGTTGGGCTCAATATTCTTGTTCGATAGTGATATCCCTGAACTGCGAATCTCGATGAGCCTTATCTACTCCATTGCGTTTACTTCAGCCGCGTTCGTGATGTTTGTATTGCGCAGGGTGTTGCAACTGAGAAAGAGCCAAGTTGTCAGTGGTATTGAAGATCTTATCGGCAGTGACGCTGTGGTTGAGAGGGCATTTGAACAGCAGGGTTATGTGCGAGTCAATGGTGAGCGTTGGGCAGCGCAAGGTGATGAACATTACTCGGCAGGTGAAGTAGTAATGATCGAAGATATTGAAGGATTGACGCTGAAAATTAAAAAACAGTAAGGAGGTTAAGATGTTGGAACAATTGCTCGTAAGTGGGATGTTAACACCAGTCATCTTAGTGGGCTTGGTGCTGTTAATTGCGTTTAGCTTGTTTCACGTTTTACGTGAGTATGAACGCGGGGTAATTTTCTTCTTGGGCCGTTTTCAAATGGTTAAAGGCCCGGGGTTAATTGTCGTTATCCCGATGATTCAACAAATCGTTAAAGTCGATATGCGAACCGTGGTGATGGATGTCCCAAGCCAAGATGTGATCAGCCGTGACAACGTCTCGGTGCGCGTTAATGCGGTGATCTATTTTCGAGTGGTTGATGCGCAAAAGGCGATCATCAATGTCGAAGACTATTTAGCGGCCACTTCTCAACTTGCTCAAACTACGCTGCGTTCAGTATTGGGCCAGCATGAGTTAGATGAAATGCTGGCTAATCGTGAAATGCTCAATACAGATATTCAAACCATATTGGATGCACGCTCTGACGGGTGGGGGATCAAGGTATCGGACGTGGAGATTAAGCACGTCGACCTTAATGAAAGCATGATTCGGGCGATAGCCAAACAAGCGGAAGCTGAACGGGCGAGAAGGGCGAAAGTTATTCATGCCTCGGGCGAAATGGAAGCATCAGAGAAGCTTGTTGAGGCCGCGAGCAAGATGGCGACTCAGCCTAACGCTATGCTATTGCGTTATCTACAAACCTTGACTGAGATTGCTGGAGAGAAAAGTTCGACCATTGCCTTTCCATTACCTATGGAGCTAATGGAGGGGCTGTTTAAGCAAAGAAGTCGTGAAAGCCATAAAGGCGATGATAATTAGTGCTTATGAATACAAGTCGTTGGCGGCCTCGTTTGGTTTATGCGTAGGGTGTTGATTGATATGAGTTAAACAATTTTTACCACTTTCCTTGGCATGATAGAGGGCTATATCAGCATTTTTAAACAAACTTGTTTTATCACATGAGCAAGGGGAAGTCGTGGCGATACCGATACTCAATGAAATCTCTTGCTCTTTGACGAATTTGAGTTCGTTATAATTACTGAGTAGCCTTTTCGCATAGCTTATCGCATCGTTTTCACTTAGATCAGGACAAACTAAGATAAACTCATCTCCTCCCCAGCGTCCTATATAATCGTACGAACGTGTGCTTTCTTGTAGAAAGCGCGCAGTGTCACGTAATGTTATGTCGCCAATATCGTGACCTAGGTTGTCGTTTACCGATTTGAAGTTATCGATATCGACCAAAAGAAGCGATAGAGGTTGGCTAGAGCGTTGGCAGCGGTCAATCTCTTTTTGCAGTAGCTCATCTAACATCCAACGATTGAGCAAATTGGTTAGATGGTCTTTTTCTGCCTTATGTTTTAAAGCGTTGTGGTAGGTCATGTCTCTTAAAACACAGACAGTGCGCTTTTCTTCTCCTACTTGACCTGTTGCTAAAGTGATTTCTAAATCAATTTCCTTATTTGATTTGGTGAGTGCTTTTACCCTCTGGGGTTTGTAGCTGGCTGCATCACCTTTTAGTTTCGAGAACACTTCATCTCTATAGCGTTGGCAGTACATGCGAAATTCAGGAGTAACAAGTTGTTCAAGCGCAATCTCTGACAGTTCGGCTTGGGTATATTCGAGCAGTGCGCAGGCTTTATTGTTGGCTTGCAATATAGTGCCCTGCTCGGATATGTAGAGAATGCCATCGGGAGAAATATCTAAGATGGCTGACAATTGATTGGACAGCTTGTGGACTTTGCGAATGGCTTGCAGCATAAAGTAGCTGACGGCGACGATGATGGGGGCGACGATAAGGTTGAACAGTAAGGTCAGGTTACTTAGTGTAGTTAGCTCTGTTTTTGTTTGTTGATATATATTCTCAAACTTGGGCAGCAAGTAGCTCTGTAATGAACGTAATGCTGTGTCGGCTAATTCATCGTCCACTTGTACTTGTATATCTAAGTCTTGAATCGTCATATAGTCAGGCAGATACTTCGCCAAATGCAGGTTATTGTGATACTCCTCTAGAGTGATACGTAAATGCTCTATTTCATGAATTAGATCGTTCTTGTCGGTCATCGACTCAAACTCATATATCTTCTTCAAGGCTTTTTCATAGCTGTGATTGGCCTGAATGTAGTAGGTTTCATCCCCGCGAATAATGTAATTTTTGAAGTGATGAATAAACCCACATAACCAATCGTCCGTTCAATGTCGGCAAGCTTTTGTGTCATCTCGAAACTGATCGGAGCCTCATCAAGCACAACAGTTTCAAGGCGATGTATCGAGTTCGCCTGAACGATTAAGTAGGCAACAAATAAGATATTTAGGATGACGGATATACCAATCACCCATGGGTAATCTTTATTAATACTAAGCGATTTCCTTTTCACTGCTCTCTCATCTTGTTATGAAAGTACTTTAATAATAGTTATTGAAAGAAAATCTGTTTTCTAAATTCTGTTTATTGTGAGCTGAATAAGGCCAGTTATTGATTGAGAGCAAACTTTGAGTAGGAATGGCAAGCGCCCGGTAGGGGTGACAAGTCACTTCGATGAGAAATAAAAAAAGCCCCGTTGAAAGGGGCTTTGTCATGAGATATCAGGTTACTCGCTGTCGAGACCCGCTTCTTTAAACAGCCTACGACATGCTTTGCCGTCACTGTGGAAGAGGTGACAACGGTGAGCCGGGATGCCAACAGATAGCTTGTCGCCTGCTTCAACGGCGAGCGTATCAGGCTGGCGGTAAATCATGTCTGCGTCAGCGGCATCAATGTGCATGTAAACTTGAGTTTCGTTACCTAGCTTCTCAACGATGTTCACTTCACCTTCAATGGTAGCATCGCCTTCGTTTGCTGGCAGTAGATGCTCAGGGCGAACACCAAGAGACATACGTTCTCCAGCCGTTACGGTTGTACCGTCAACTGGAATCCAGAAAGTCGTGCCATTAGCTAGCTGAACCATTACGCGTTCTTTTTCGACCGCTTCAATGAAGACGCTCATAAAGTTCATCTTTGGCGAACCAATAAAGCCAGCCACAAAGCGGTTTTGTGGGTAGTGGTAAAGCTCAAGCGGCTTGCCTACTTGTGAAACGAAACCAGCATCTAGAACCACAATCTTATCGGCCATGGTCATCGCTTCGACCTGATCGTGGGTTACGTAGATCATGGTGCAGCCAAGTTTACGTTGCAGCTTAGTGATCTCAGAGCGCATCTGTACACGAAGCGCGGCATCTAGGTTAGATAGCGGCTCATCAAGTAGGAATACATTCGGTTGAGAAACTAGGGTACGACCGATAGCAACACGTTGACGCTGACCACCAGACAAGGCTTTAGGCTGGCGCTCTAAAAGGTGGCTTAATTGAAGAATTTCAGCGGCATGTTCGACGCGTTGATCGACCTCTTTCTTGTCGGCTTTTGCCAGCTTAAGGCCAAACGACATGTTGTCGTATAGGTTTAGGTGTGGGTATAGCGCGTACGATTGGAATACCATGCCAACCCCGCGTTTAGAAGGCTCTACATCGTTCATGCGCTCATTACCGATGTAAAGTTCGCCCGAAGTAATATCTTCTAAACCTGCAATACAGCGCAACAGCGTAGACTTGCCACAACCTGATGGACCGACAAAGACAACAAACTCACCTTCCTGGATATCTAAATCTACATTTTTAGAAATTAGTACGTCGCCATATGCTTTACATACATTTTTTAACGTGACACTCGCCATCTAGCTCGCCCTCGATCGATGTTATTTTACTGCCCTTCATTATATGAATTGTATTGGCGGCAATAATAGTAGGAATTTGATAAGAGATTGGATTCTACCAAACAGTAAGAAAATATGGGTGAAGAACTGTTTCAACACCCATCAAGCCAAATTCAGGTTTGCTTCCCCCGTGTCCATTGAGCTTCTCCCCCGAAAGAATCAGTCACCTAATTACCTACGTCGCTCAATGTCTCTGTGCAAACCCTGCGGCATTGTAACCAGTTACCTTAAAACGGGTAATACTGGAAAGGGTTCTTACCATCCACTCTTGGATAGCTTTATTCTGCTCAAATAGGTGTTGCGCGACATCCTCCTAGCTAAATTATTTAAAGGGGGAGTAGTTAGGGAGGAGCAGAACGGAGGAGTAGACAGAGTAGAGAGACTGAGCTCAAAAAAAATCACGCAATCTAAGTGAAGTTAATCACATTCGGGGTCGGTTTTGTGACTCCAATCTCTAACCCGTCACGATGAGGATCACGAAAATAGTACATAATAGCTAGGGCGTAGGGAGTAGGAGGATGAGTCATTTGTCAGTTTGGCTGAAAATAAGCGATGAAATAAGGCGAAACCACCGGTCGAACCCTACAACACAAATATAAAAAGGATATGAACATGAAAAACGCCCTAAGCACAGTCGCGCTCGGAACACTTGTTGCTCTTGGCTCATTTGGTGCAAATGCTGCTATCGAAGAAGGTCAACTTACGATCTGGATTAATGGCGATAAAGGCTACAACGGACTTGCAGAAGTAGGTAAACAGTTTGAAGAAGACACAGGTATTAAAGTGACCGTTGCTCACCCTGATGCGCTTCAAGACAAATTCCCACAAACAGCGGCTACGGGTGACGGTCCTGATATTGTTTTCTGGGCACACGACCGTTTTGGTGGTTACGCAGAAGCTGGTCTACTTGCTGAAGTTAACCCTTCGCAAGAGCTAAAAGAAGGCATTGTTGATTTTGCTTGGGATGCTGTGAAATACAATGGTAAGACGATTGGTTACCCAATTGCGGTTGAATCTCTATCACTTATCTACAACAAAGATCTTGTTCCTAACCCACCGAAAAGCTGGGAAGAAGTTGCAGCGATGGATGCCAAGCTAAAAGCGGATGGCAAGTCTGCAATCATGTGGAACCTGAAAGAACCGTACTTCACATGGCCTCTAATGGCTGCTGACGGTGGTTATGCATTTAAATATGGCTCAGCTGGCTATGACGTAAAAGATGCTGGTATCGCAGCTGACGGCGTTAAAGACGCAATGAACTTTGTAAAAGGTTTGGTTGATAAAGGCGTAATCTCTTCAGATATGGACTACTCAGTATCTGAGTCTGCGTTTAACCAAGGTAAGACAGCGATGACGATCAACGGTCCTTGGGCGTGGGGCAACATCGAGAAGTCTGGCATCAACTACGGCGTAACGACTCTGCCTAAGTTCAATGGTCAATCTTCTAAGCCTTTCGTTGGCGTACTGACTGCAGGTATCAGCACAGCATCACCAAACAAAGATCTAGCGGTTGAGTTCATCGAGAACTACCTACTGACTAATGACGGTCTACGTAAAGTAAACAACGACAAGCCACTAGGTGCGGTAGCGCTTAACTCATTCCAACGTGAGCTAGATGCGGACAAACGCATTGCAGCAACAATGGACAACGCAATGAATGGCGAAATCATGCCAAACATCCCTCAGATGAATGCTTTCTGGGGTAGCGCGAAAAACGCAATCATCAATATCGTTGATGGTCGCCAAACAGTGGATGCTGCTCTAGCTGACGCTGAAAAACAGATGACTAAATAGTTTTTTCCTCACTTTTAAGGAGGGGGCAACCCCTCCTTCGTTTCTAAGTACTATCATCGTTAGCAGGTTCTTTTATGCAGTCAGTTCAAGGTACAGATGTTATGACATCTCAAACAGCGAGCTTGCCATCTAGTAAGAAAGTGTTCATTAAGTGGGGGCTGCTTGGCTCTATCGGTATTCTTAATGGCTACGCGACTATCCTAATGTATTCTCGTGGTGAGTTGGCATTTGCCCTACTTACCCTGATTTTAACCGCACTCGCATTATTCATTTTCGGTAGTAAAAAGACTTACGCCCACCGTTATATCTATCCGGGTATTGCAGGCATGATCCTGTTTATCCTATTTCCTTTGGCGTATACCGTAGGTCTTGCCTTCACAAACTACAGTGCGAAAAACCAACTTTCTTATGAGCGCGCGCAAACCGTCTTAATAGATCGCACTTATCAAAGTGGCGATAGTTACCCGTTTACCCTTTACAAAACTGATAATGGTCACCGTTTAGCAATTAAAAAAGGCGATCAACTGTTTGCGACTCAAGCTTTTGATCTTGAATCGACCGCGGCAACGGATATGGACTTGAACCAAGTAGACTCTGTTGCTGGTGATAAAGAAAAAATCAAAACCATCATCAAAAACAAAGTCGCACTGGGTGCTATTGATCTGCACTTGCCATCGGGTGAAGACATCCGTATGAGTGGCCTACGTAAATTTGCCGCAGTGGTACCACTCTATACCTTGCAAGAAGATGGCATATCACTTCACAACAACCTTACCGGTGAACTACTGAAGCCAAATATGGAGGTAGGTTTTTACCAGCCTGTTGATGAAAATGGTCAGTTTATCGGCGCTACAGTGTCACCAGGTTTTATTGTCGATATCGGCACGCATAACTTTGAACGTGTGTGGAAAGATGAAGGCATCAAAGAACCGTTTGTCAGTATCTTTATCTGGACGGTGGTTTTCTCGGCGCTGACCGTGGGCTTAACGGTTGTGATTGGTCTTGTACTCGCAAGTGTTGTGCAGTGGGAAGAGCTGAAAGGGCGTGCGATTTACCGCGTACTACTGATTCTGCCTTATGCGGTTCCAGCGTTCATTTCCATTCTGATTTTTAAAGGTTTGTTCAACCAGAGCTTTGGTGAGATCAATATGGTGCTAGAGTCATTGTTTGGCATCAGCCCAGCGTGGTTCTCTGAGCCTATCCTGGCTAAAACCATGGTGCTTATCGTTAACGTTTGGCTCGGCTTCCCTTACATGATGATTCTATGCATGGGCTTGCTAAAAGCGATTCCTGAAGACTTGTATGAAGCGTCTGCGATTGATGGAGCAAACTTCATCGATAACTTCCGTAAGATCACTATGCCGCTGATGATCAAACCGTTAACGCCACTATTGATTGCTGCCTTTGCATTTAACTTCAATAACTTTGTACTGATTCAACTATTGACCCAAGGTGGTCCAAACATGATTGGTACGTCTGAGCCTGCAGGTTACACCGACCTATTGGTAAGCTACACCTACCGTATTGCGTTTGAAGGTGCTGGTGGCCAAGACTTCGGTTTGGCAAGTGCGATTGCGACACTTATCTTCCTGCTTGTTGGTGCGCTTGCGCTTATCAACCTACGTTTCACCAAGTTGTCTCAGGATTAAGGAGAGTTTCCAATGGCAATGGTACAAGGTAAATCACTTAAATACCGTGTATGGGCAACGCATATCGTGATGTGGTTGTTCCTAGCGTCAATCATTTTCCCATTATTGATGGTTATCGCGATCTCATTCCGTGAGGGTAACTTCGCAACGGGCAGTATTATCCCAGACAACCCATCACTGGAGCACTGGAAGCTGGCGCTAGGCTTTTCGGTCACGAATGCGGATGGCTCGGTAACGCCACCACCATTCCCAGTACTTACGTGGTTGTGGAACTCGGTCAAAGTGGCAGGCATTACGTCAATTTTGATTGTTGCTCTGTCGACGACTTCAGCTTATGCGTTCGCTCGTATGCGCTTCAAAGGTAAGAACACCATCCTAAAAGCGATGATGATCTTCCAGATGTTCCCTGCGGTGTTGGCGTTAGTGGCACTTTATGCCCTATTTGATAAGTTGGGACAGTACATTCCATTCCTAGGTTTGAATACGCATGGCGGCCTAATTTTCTCTTACCTAGGGGGCATCGCTTTGCATGTTTGGACAATTAAAGGCTACTTTGAAACGATTGATAGCTCGTTAGAAGAAGCGGCGGCTCTGGATGGCGCAACCCCTTGGCAAGCCTTTAGATTAGTACTATTACCTCTGTCTGTACCTATCCTAGCGGTAGTGTTCATTCTGTCATTCATCGGGGTGGTGGGTGAAGTTCCAGTGGCATCTCTACTACTTTCTGATGTAAACTCGTATACATTAGCAGTAGGTATGCAGCAGTATCTATATCCTCAGAATTATCTTTGGGGTGATTTTGCAGCAGCAGCAGTTCTTTCTGCAATGCCTATTACAGTTGTATTCTTACTTGCACAGCGCTGGTTAGTCGGAGGATTGACGTCTGGTGGTGTGAAAGGTTAATAAGAACAATAAGGGCGACCTTATGGCCGCCCACTTGTACTTCGCTTAACACTTTTGGTTTGGCCGCCGATCAGTTAAGAAAAGTACAGTTCTGGCGTTACGCATAGCTGGCTGTTAGCTAGATTCCTTACTATTTCACTACTAACAGTTTTTGTAACCAAAACCCGGTTTGTCCCGGGTTTTTTTGTGTCTGTCGCCAGTAATGTGAGTATAAGAATTGAGACAAACAGCACCACTGCACGTCTAAATTGATGCGACGCGCCTATGGTTACTTATTGAAATGGTGCAACTTTTTGCACTAAATTGCGGTGCTGTGCACGGTGTGCGAGTTAAAGCTCGCGACTAGATGGGGCACAACCTAGGTGGCGAAGTAAAACGTAGATACTTTCTTGAGAGAGTGCGACTTTACGAAACAGATCAGCAAACACGGCGTCGCCTCCAAAGCAGGTTTGGATGTAGTGGTTGATCTCTTGATCGGCATACCCTTCGACATACATGGTTCTTACCCATTGGTACTCGACGGCTTTCAGGTTTGAGAGAGTTGATTCACTGAGGGTAGTTTCACCAAGGCTCAAGCAATATTCCTTCATTTTTATGACTTTGCCGGCGAATTTAAGCAAACAAAGATGAAAGAAAGATGACAGTGAGATTGGTTTACAAGATGCTGACAAAAATAGAGGGGCGGCCCCTCTATTTTGGAAGATTAGTGCAGCGAAGCTATTTTAGATATTTCACATGTGCTTCCATCTCTTCGCCAATCTGTTTACGCATGTTCATTAGGCGAATAGCCGAATCACGAAGCTCAATATCTTCTAGTGTTTCAGGTACCCATTCAGGGACTTCAGTAGGCTTACCACTCTCATCGACCGCAACCATAATCACAATACAGTGAGTAGTTAGGCGGTTTTTAAGCTCTTTAGGATCGCTTGCTTGAACATCAATCGCGATGTGCATTGAGCTTTTACCTGTATAGATGACCTTGGCACTAACCTCGACCAAGTTACCTACATGAATTGGTTGCACAAATCGAATACCACCTGCGTACGCGGTAATACAATATTTGCCACTCCAAGCGGCTGCATTGGCATAAGCGGCCAAATCGATCCATTTCATTACGGCACCGCCGTGGACCTTACCGCCAAAGTTTACATCTCCGGGCTCAGCTAGAAAGCGAAGGGTTATATCTCGTTGACCATTACTCATCTGTCAATCCTTTGTTGTTATAGGTGTTATGTTTACATTTAACTAAATAACAAAGCGTTTAACTCTCTGCAACATATATTCACTCATTACGTAAATAAGCCTTTTTAGCTCGGGTCACGTTAGTCTGTTCCTAAAGTAAGTATTCTCATATTTGATACAAAATAAGGTTGAAGCAATGTCCTACATTAATTGCATATCAATTATGAGGTAATAGTAGTTTGATTCGCCTAGCAGTGGTTATTTAGAGCGCTTTATTGGAGCAAGGCAGTTTAATGCCTGAAGACGAAGAGAGAACAAATGAAACAGTTTAAGATGAAAAAGACGTTAGTAGCGGCATCGATGATTGGTATATCGACATTACTTGCGGCGTGTGGCCAAGCTGAAAAAGTCGATCAGACTACCCAAGCTGAGCCAGCGGCAGGGACGCTTTATGTCAGTTCGACAATGATTACTATGAATGACGAGCAGCCAAGAGCTGAAGCAGTGTTCGCCGATGAAAACGGTACCATTGAGTTTGTCGGCAATAAAGATAAGGCTAAGCAGTTATACCCTAATGTAGAGGTGGTCGATCTTGGTGAGCGCGTTGTTATGCCGGGCTTTATTGAGCAACATCTCCACCCGTTTTTAGGGGCGTTAACACTAAGCATGCCAGTAATTGCGCCAGAAGAGTGGCAACTACCTAGTCGCACTTGGCCAGCCGTTACGGGCCATGAAGCGTACTTGAGCGCATTAAAAGCGGTTGAAGCAGAGATACCTGATGATAATGAGGTGCTTTGGACGTGGGGTTACAATAACTTTTTCCACGGTGAGTTAAACCGAGCGATCTTAGATACCATCTCAGAGACGCGTCCAATCGCGGTTTGGCATCGCTCTGCGCACGAATTTTACATCAACAGTGCGTTTGTAGCGAAATACGGCTTGAATCAAGCAGATATCGATAAACAAGGCGAAGAAGTTATAGCGCAATCGGATCTGGCTGGTGGTCACTTCTGGGAAGGTGGCGCACTGATTTATCTGTTGCCGCGTATTTATACTGACTTGGGTAATAAGGAGCGCTTTGAATTCGGTTTGAATCAGATGGTTGAGATGCTGCATCAAAAAGGCGTAACGGCTTACAATGAGCCGGGCGCATTTATCCCACCTGAAATGATCGACACTTACCTACGAATTTTAGGCGCAGAATCAACGCCAATGTACTCGTTCTTTACTCCAGAAAGTAAAACGCCGTTCTTGATGAAAGGTAAAGAGGGCGTCGTTAAAGCGGTTGAAGAAGTGACTAAGACACTGCCGGAAGAGGGCAAGGTTCGTTATTTTGATAAGCAAATCAAAATCCTATTTGATGGCGCTATCATCTCTCAGTTGATGAAAATGAAAGATGGCTACCTAGATGGTCACCATGGCGAATGGATTCAAACGCCGGAAGACGTTGAAGCTATTACCAAAGCGTTTTGGGAGCAAGATTACCAAATTCTCGTACACGTAAATGGTGATAAAGGCGTTGAAGAGCTAATAGAGATTATGAAGCGCCGCCAAGCTGAGTATCCAAGAGAAGATCATCGCTTTACCATCGTTCATTTTGCTAACTCGACTGATGAGCAAGTCAAACAGTTGAAAGAGCTGGGCGCAATCATCAGTGTGAACCCATACTACGTTACCGGCTTTGGTCAGCGCTTTGGTGAAGTGGGTCTTGGTGAAGAGCGAGCGCATGCCATGGTTCGCTTAGCAACGATTGAGAAAGAAGGTATCCCTGTATCGCTACACTCAGACATGCCAATGGCACCGTCAGATCCGCTGCTTCTTGCTTGGAGCGCGGTGACTCGCCAAACCAATGAAGGCAAAGTTCTACGCCCTGACTTAGCTCTTTCTCTTGATGCTGCGTTACGCGGTATTACGATTGAAGCAGCTTACTCATGGGGTATGGAGGATACGCTAGGCAGTATTGAGGTAGGTAAAAAAGCCAACTTTACCATCCTTGAGCAAGACCCGTATAAAGTGGATATCAATAAACTTAAAGACATTCCGATTTACGCGACGGTGTTTGAAAGTAAGCTTTTCCCAATCGATAAATAAAATAACAACGCCCAGCAATGCTGGGCGTTTTACTATTTCGAGTCTATAAGAGATTTGGGTTAAGAGTTCGGTGCCATGACTTTATCCATTAAGGCCATGCTCTGCGCAAAATACGGATTATAAGTTAATCGAGCATGTGTTTTTCCGGGTTCGATGTAACCCCAAGCTGAGAACCAAAGATCGTCTCGATTGGTGCACTGAGCCTCAGCTGCTTGGCCGTTACTACAAATCAAGTTTGTACCATGAACACCATAGTTTGGGTTGTTTGGCGAGAACAGTAATCCCATGTGCGAACCGTTAGAGATACGTTGTTCTGGCAGTTTCATGGTGAATTGAGTTGAGCGAGCATCATTGAGCTTGTGTTCACCCTGCCAGACAAGGTGGCTATTTGGGTTTGTCATTGCGTTAGAGAAGGTATCAATCGCATATTGTGTACTGATGACCTTGTCCCCTTCACTCAATAACATAAACACAGGTTTATCATACTTAGCATGTTCAAGTTGCTGCTGAACAACGGCCGATGTCTGATAATAGACGGCGGCAGCACTCATCGGTAATGAGTTATAGCGTAGCGGGTTATCTTCAGGATCTTGATCTGCCCAAGTGACAAAGTGGCTCGCTAAGCCAGCGAATTGAACGGCACTTGAATTTGGCTGCAGTGCTGGAGAGAACAGCAGTAGGCCATTGATCGAATCATCGTCCAGACCTTCTGACGTCACAAGGTTTGCTCCGGTTGAATAACCGCCTAGCCACACCGAATCAGTATCTTTTTTCAGTAACTCAATATGGTGATGTACTACGTCTTGCCAATCTTCAAGCGTTGGAAGTTGGAGATCGCCGACTTTACTTGCGTGACCGGGCAGCAATATCGTTCTGACTAAATAGCCCTGCTCAGATAAATGAGTGGCAATGTCGGTGAACGAATAGGGTGAGTCCCCCAATCCATGCACGAGCAACACGCCCTGACCATTAGGCTTTGCTGGTCGATACTCTTTCGGAGCGACAAGTTCTAGCTCAGCGGCCTTATTATTGGTGATAAATAGTCGGTTTTGCGCGAGCCATTGCTTAGTGTCATTGATGTATTGGGCAAAACTACTTTGAGAGTGATTTGGCAGTTGTTGCGCTTTTTCGAACGCTGGATCTTGTGTTTGTGCCGTACAGCCAACAACTATCAAAGCGGTGGCTGCGGCAGCGAGATAAAAAGCAAAAGCGGTTTTCTTACGCATTATATAGTCGATTTTTCTTCTTATTTTGATACGTCTTCATACTCTCCTTCAAGCACAGAAGTTTTAGATGACTGCTGAGCTGAAAAAGGTGAACGATTCATCTTTAGAGATTTCTCAATCTTTTTACCTGTGATGAGTGCTGCTATGGTCAATGGAATCGCAAGGATCAAGGTAAATACCAAGGTAAACATACCAATGAAAAGGGCGAAAATACCTGAAATTACTCTATTCATAATCAATACCTCTTAGTTATGTAGTTAGAATACCCGCTAGTAAATGAATCGAACATGAACGAGATATCAAAGCGAGGGAAATTGTTTATTGATGACGGATACATGATCAAAAAAGCCACTTTCAACGAGTGAAAGTGGCAAACAAAGGGGGATTATAATAAGTATAGGTGTTGTGGAGCTTTGCTCCCGACCGCAGTCAGGAGCGATATTCGGTTATTTGGTTGGGTACGTTTTAAAGCGAACGCCCATCATCTGTTCCATACAATGTACCACTTGGCAGCTGTAACCAAATTCATTGTCATACCAGATGTAAAGTACGCAGCGATTGTCTTGAGCGATAGTTGCAGCGCCATCAACAACCCCAGCGAAGCGAGAGCCTACTAGGTCAGTAGAAACAATCTCAGTCGAGTCTGTGTAGTCAATTTGTGCAGACAGCTCTGATGTTAGCGCCATTTCGCGTAGGTAAGCATTTAACTCGTCTTTATCGGTACCGTTTTCTAAGTTCAAGTTAGCAATTGCCATTGAAACGTTTGGAGTTGGAACTCGAATCGCGTTACCTGTTAGCTTGCCAGCCAGTTCAGGAAGCGCTTTCGCTACTGCTTTAGCTGCACCTGTTTCAGTCAGTACCATGTTCAACGATGCACTACGGCCACGACGCTCGCCTGAATGGAAGTTATCAATCAGGTTTTGGTCGTTAGTGAAAGAGTGAACGGTTTCGATGTGACCAGAGATAACACCGAACTTATCGTTAACCGCTTTCAGTACAGGAGTGATGGCATTGGTCGTACAGCTTGCTGCTGACACGATGCGATCTTCTGCTTCAATAACGTTGTCATTAACGCCAAATACCACGTTCTTAATGTCACCTTTACCAGGTGCAGTCAGTAGAACTTTCTCTGCGCCTTTACATTCAAGGTGCTGAGCAAGGCCGTCAGTATCACGCCATACGCCAGTGTTATCGACAACCAGAGCGTTGTTGATACCAAAGCTTGTGTAATCCACTTCTTCTGGCTTGTTCGCGTAGATGAACTGGATGTAGTTACCATTCGCAATGATTGCTTTGCGCTCTTCATCGACAATGATACTGCCGTTGAATTGGCCATGCACTGAGTCACGGCGTAGTAGGCTTGCGCGTTTTTCTAAGTCACCTTTTTTGCCTCCGCGTACAACAACCGCACGTAAGCGTAGTGGGTAACCTGGGCCTGATTTCTCAACTAATAGGCGTGTGAGTAGACGACCGATACGACCGAAGCCGTAAAGGACTACATCGCGTGGTTCAGAGACGGTTTCACCGTTCATCGCACCCATTAGAGAAGTGTGTAAAAAGTCTTTCACACCGTGGTCGTCATCGCGACCTTGCCAGAACTGGTGAGCTAATTGACCGATGTCGATACGACATGGAGAAAGTTCCATTTCAGCCAGAGCTTTAATTAGAGGAAGAGTTTGTTCTGGAGTCAGTGCTGTGCCAGTGTAACGGCGAGCTAAACGGTGAGTTTTGATAATATCGATAGTTGCTGCGTTGACCAGCGTTTTACCAAAAAGTAATACTTCGACGCCTTTATGACGGTACAGTTGACCAAGAAGTGGAGAGATAGTTTCCGCAATCGTTTGGCTCGTTTGCCAATCTAAGAGGTGTTTCTCTGGGCTCATTGTATTCGGGGACCTTTCACGTTTTTGAGGGCTGACTCTACTTAACTTGTAGGGAGTGAGTAGAGGTTGTATTAATTTTGTAATTTTTATGCGGCAGGATTGTAAGGCTTAATATCTTATTCTGCTAGGAAAATTAATTAGGCCTATATTTGCTGTATAAGAAATGATTTTTGGCGTAATACACTGGTTTTTGTTGGGCGAGGATCGTATTGACTTTAGCAAACCATCGAGCTTAATTCGCGTAAAAAAACACTTGAAGCACGTTATTTGTGTAACTTATATGACTTATTCTCATATCCTTGGTGATCGTGATCGACTTTGCTACTAAAAACGTGAACATAGAGGCGGGGATATAGGACTAGAGGTTAGGATTACGCAATTACGACTCTTTATATTAAGAAATGGATTGATTGTTGATCACGTTTTAAGGATCTTGTCTTGGTTGTTGGGGGATAGGGGGCGAGTGAAGAGACTTCCCCTATACCTACACAAATTAAAGTGCGTAATCGATATAGGGGTCAAGGATTAGCTTGCTACTTGATTAGTTTGCACTGCGGACTTCAATTGTTGATAGTTGGTACCAACCATCTTGCTGTTGCCCTTCATTGGCGAGTGTTAGACCCTCCTCACCACAGTCATTAAGCAAGGCGATCTCAATTGAGTAAGTGCCAGCCTGAACTTCGTTTGGAAGGAGTTTGCTGATCTTAGAAACATGCGTACCAGGTAGCCACTCCTCCGTATTTTGCGAGTCCTTACCAAGCGGAATGATCACGCCTTTACTAGAGATGAGTCGATAGTGCACAGCGTAAGGTTGATAAGTTGGCGCAACGCCTTCGTTAATAAACTCGCTTTCAATCACCAAAGTTTCATTTTGATTGACCGAGTATGGGTGCTGAGTCTTATTAACTCGGAAGCGGAAACCGAGCTTTTTCATCGCATTATCAACGATGTCACGGTATTCGGCTGGGACTTCTAATGATTTCAAGTTAATGCTGCTAGCATGGTTTTCTAGCGCCCAATCGAAGGTTGCTTTGACTTCTTCGCGTGTATATTTCTGATCGTTTAACCACCCTTGCATATTGCCACAGACCTCAAAGCTAACGGGCGCGTGTTGCCAAGCGTTGTCGAAGTTTGTCGTGGTCTGCTCAGCTTGGCCGATTCGATACGGGTAGTCATCATCCATATGGCTCCACGTGGTCGAAAAGTGATGCCAATCACCCAGACAGTCAGCTCGCCAGCCTGCGCCTTTTCCTACCGCATAAGCCAAGGGCTCACCGGCATTGATAAGCATGATTTTATTGGTTTTAGGAAAGGCTTGGAAATGTAAGTCAACGATGTAATTTAATTGTTCTGGAGAATAGCGCTCATTGAGCGGAGGCAGCTCAGAGAAGTTACTGTTGTGCCACTCTCCCCAAGAGCCAGCCATGCCGATGTCTACATGGGCAAGGTGCTTATTACCGTCGTAACGTTGACCCAGTGCGTCTAGGAGTGTTTTTACGTAATAGAGATAGGTAGAGTCATCGAGATCGGGTACGAATGTTTTGCCATTGGAAACCCATTTACCTTTGATGCCTTTATCAACCAGCCAGTTGGGGATTTTAGTACCAGAATAAGGTTCATCCATGGTCATGAAGCGCAAGGCGATGTGGCGAGGTTCTGGTAGGGATTGGTTCATCTGAAATAGTGAATCAATCATCTCGAAGTTGAATTGACCTTCTTGCGGTTCGATTTCATTCCAGTAAAAACGATAGTAGTCAATGCCGGTTTCTGGGTATTGCTCTGAAGTGAGTTGGCTACCCCAGCCATTGTGAAAGGCTTCAATACCGACGCCGGGGTTTACGATGATAGAGTCTATTTCTTTTGGGTATTGGACATTAAGGTCTTGATTTGCCATTGCAAACGGAGCAACGGATGCTCCGCCAACAAGGCAAGTTAGCACGAGTGTGCTGATGCGCTTTTTCTTCATAAATTTCTTTACCTACAAACTTTTAAACCAGTCCCATATGCCGAAGGAATAATCTTGGAAGATGTCGATTCCGACAGCGGACTTTAATAAATAGAGTGCAAGAACAGAAAGCGAAGCCATTGACAATATGAGTAGCACTACCATAACAAGCACTAAGTACTCTGAAAGAGAGAATTTATCTCGAGGTAGGCGACGTCGGTCTTTACCGGCAAGGAACACAAAGAAATAACGTTTGCCAAAAAACGGAAAGCTTTTACGAATATCAACAGGTTGTCTGTTGACGAGGCTGACCGTATTTAACGCTTGCTCAATCGCTTCTTTCTGCTCTTGAGTAAGGTTTTCTTGGGTGTTTTTATCGAGCAATGTATAAAACTGCTGTACTGCTCTACTTTGTTTTTCCTGCTTAGACATCTTTACTGAGGACTTCTGTTATTTGGTACGAAGGATTCGATTATAGGTGTCGACGGTTTGCGACGCAATTTTATGCCAATCATACTTCGCTAGATATTCGCTGTAATCTTGCAAACTCAGTCTACTACGCTTATTGATAACTTTAGTAAGAGCGGCAACATTCTTGACCGGGAAATAACAGTCGTCATTGAGTTGCACCTCTTTGTTTGGAGCAATGTCACTAACGACCACAGGCAAGCTGTAGGAAAGGGCCTCAAGTAGCGCAATGGGCAATCCTTCATGGTAGGAAGGCATGACAAATAAACGGGCTTGAGAGAATAAAATCTGCAGTTCATCCCCTTTAACGAAACCAGTCAAAATGACGTTTGGTGTCTCTTTAGCAAGCTGTTTTAGCTTAGCGCTGTACGGGGTTTCATGATCGGTATCGCCAACCAATACTAGCGGCATTTCAACGTCACTCACTTTGTATGCCTCAATAAGATCATGGAAGCCTTTTTCCTCGACAAAGCGGCCGACACCAACGATATAATTACCTGCAGTTAAACCGTGTGTAGCTAAGGTATGGCTGATAGTGGAGTCATCATATTTATTGGCCGGAAGTACACCGTTGTAGATAAGGTTGGCATCGTAACGCTGGTACTTTTCCTTAATCAAATCGTTGATCACCTCAGAGATGACAATTACTTCATTAGCCCAACGAACAGCGAATCGCTCGCCAAGCTTGAGGATTGTTTTAGCGAGTTTGCCCCATTTTTCTCGCTCATAGTCTGGCCCATGATGAGTAAAGACCACTTTCTTTCCTAACAGTCGCAGCAGAGGAGCGACTAAGCCGGGGCCAATTGCGTGAACATGGACGATGTCAGAGCCATCAAACAGAGTCGAAAAAGAAGCGAGGGTCGAGTGGATAATCGCTTCAAGCGACTTCTTTTTCGGTGCCCAAATAGAGCGTGTAGCCACACCTTTGTACTCAGACTTCTTGTAATCAACATATGGCGAGCGAGCAGTGACACAAACATCAACACCCTGTTCAACAATCAATGGATACAAGTGCTGACAATGGGTCTCTACGCCACCTAAAACGTCTGGGATACCTCGTGTGCCTATAACGGTTACTTTCATGTTAATTACCCCAGCAATTCTTTATAAAGTGAAATCAGTTTTTGGTGGTGTGACGTCAAAGAGTAAGTAGCGACTAAGCGCTTACGAGCAAATTTACCTAGCGCTTGTCTTTCCGAGCTCGATTGGGCCATCTCATCCATCACTTGGGCTAATGACTGTGGGTTGCCTGCTTCAAATAATCGCCCTTCAACATTGTCTCTAACCTGCTCAGGAATACCGCCAATATTGGCGCCAATGATCGGTTTGCCATAAGCCATCGCCTCTAGCACCGACATTGAGCAGTTTTCATAGCACTCAGAAGGCACAATAATGGCGCTCGCCTCACGAATTAATTTGTGCAGGGCTTCACCGCTTTGGAATCCGAGCAGTTCGACATTCGGGTAGTTTTCACTGAGCTCTTCAGTCAATGGGCCGACTCCTGCGACTTTGAGCGGCATTGATTGCGAACAAAGCTGGTAGGCCTTTGCCATGGTTTCGACACCTTTTTCTTTGCTCAGTCGTCCCAGGTATAAGAAGTACCCTTCATCGCTAGTGTTGGCCATATCGACGTTTTCATCGATGCCATTAACAATGACGTCAATTCTGTTGCTAGGCAGTTTCTGTTTGATGATATTGGCTAAAAACTGGCTCGGAGAAACAATCACATCGAGCGCTTGATAGTTCTTAGCCAGAGACTGATAAATTGCTTCCGCTGTCAGTAACCCACTTTTGAACAGCGAGCCGTCATAACAGCGGTTTTTAAATGCATTGAAAACGCTACCCTGCAAGCACTCTTCACACGTATGACCATCACGGTACATGGTGTAGCTAGGGCAGGCGATTTTTGTATCGTGCGCGGTTAATACAGTCTTGCACCCAGCCGCTTTCGCCACCTTGATGATAGAAGGCGTTAACTGGTGATAGATGTTGTGGAAATGAACAATATCTGGTTTTTCTTGTGAGATAAGTGCCGCGAGCTTTTTACACGCTTCACTATTATGAATAAAGCGAAAGGCGGTTTTCAGTGCATCAAGTGCGCTGGGTTTTGAGTGATAGTCAATATTGTCGACAAAGAACGCTTCGTATTGGGACGCGAAGTTTTTCTCATGAGCCATAGAGAAATCGATGACGCTGACACCCATGTCTTGTAGCATCTCTCGCTCTTGGAAAAAGACAGTCTCAGCACCGCCTTTGAGAAAGAAGAATTTATTGACGACAAGTACTTTCATTTGATGAATCTCACTCAATTAGACGATTTTTTGGAGGTACTGTTGGGTTCTTGGTCGGCGAGAAAAGTCCACGAACTAAGCCAGCGGCAAAAACAGACAGGTTAATGACACTTAAACAGGCATCTTTCACAGAACGGTTCTTGATTGCTTTAAGGGTAAAAAATGCGCCCAATGGAGCAAGGCTTAGTAGAAAAACAATCGTAGGTGCAAAAAGACCCATAGAGATAACGCCGAGTAAGTAGCAAGCAAAGATCAGTTCGTTCCTCACCGTCGACAAGGCATCTTTGAAGTGAGCTTTACCAAATGCACTCTTCAATAACTCCCCTGGAGCGAATAAGTATCGGCTTTTCCAGCGATATTTAAGTAATTGCAAGGTTGGCATATCGTAAGAAGTATGTAAAAAGAACGGTGTATCCAGACGATGTAGCTTGTAGCCCGCGTGTTTGAGGCGCATGCCCAATTCTGCCTCTTCATAGGCATGAAGTGTGCGGTGGGTTAAATAGCCGATTTCATCGATAGCACTTTTTCGATACATACCACCGCCGCCAAGATGGCTACAGTCACCAAGTGGGTAGATTTTGTGTAGGCGCTGTTTACGAGATTTAAATTCGTAGCTCGACGCCTCATCCATTTCGACAGTACCTGCAACTCCAGCATAGGTAGGGTTGGACTCGAGGAATGCTACTGCTTTATCGATAAAACCGTCGCCTAAGGTCATATCGCCGTCCATCAGTAGCAGGTAATCACCTTCACTATGTAAGTAACCTAGCTGGTGCCCAACGCCGCAGCAGCGGTCTTGCTCTTCAATCAATGAAACCACTTTTGCGCCATTGTCTAAGGCAATCTGCTGAGTGTTATCCGTTGATAAACTGTCAGCGACAATCACACTGTGTTCATAGCCAGATAGTTGCTGCTTAATGCTTTGAATTGTGGCGGCAATACCCGCTTGCTCATTAAATGTCTTAATGATGACGGTGATGCTGGGTAGGGTATTCATACTTTTGCCTCTTCCATATTTAACACAGATTTTCGAAGAACTAAGCTTGCGCCTAAAGATAGATAAAACTGGAACTGCAACATGGGTACTAACATCAAAATCTGACTGTATGGAAGACTGAGTAGCCCTGCGACAGAAAACGCGATAAACGCGGGTTGCCAAGAAAGTAGTTGAACATCCTGCGGCGATAATTGTTCGAGTGATAAACGTTCTTTCGGCATGGCGATTTTCAAAACGTACAAGATGACCGCTAAGAACAGCACTGAGCCGATAATACCCATCTCCCACAGCATCATACTTAGGGAGGTGGAATCAATTAATACATTGAACACTATGTTGAGGAAACCAGGGGCAACGGAGCTGCCATGGTTGGTTGCATTGAGTCCGTAGCCAAACAATACACTTGGCCAGCCATACAGATCACTGTTTTCTAGCCAGAAGAAAATGGTCGTCATTCGCCCTAGCTCGCCGGTCGGTAGGATGTAATGCGCATCAAAAATATAGTCGAGCGAGTCAAAGAAAACCTTAAATGCGCTTTGGTTTGGATCCGAATCAAAAGCTGAGGCATATGAAGCGGCCAGTACAAGAATCGCGAGGAAAATAAGAAGCGACATCGAACCCAGTATCAGCAGTACTTTCTTAATATCGTTTTGCCTTACGCCATGAATATAACTAGGAGAAAGCCAAACAAAGATCATTAGGATGGGTGAAATGAGAATAACGAACTTGATTTCACCAAGGACACACAAAATGAAGGCGGCACAAATATGTAGCCCAGCATTAAGCTTACCAATCACGCCGTGGCGAAACTCAGAGAGCTTTAACAGCATGATCAGTAAACAAAACAGCCCGAGAGCGGCACTGTTACCCCCGCCCATAGGGTTACCACCAAAGGTGCCGACAACCGAATCCCATTTTTCAAATTCACCATGAGCGGCGACGCGTTTTGGTACCACTATCAGGATTTGGTAAAGAATCACAGGTAGCTGTGCGTAGAAGACCCAGTATAAGACCTTGACCGTTCTATAGAGCTGGGACTCTCGAATAAACCCAAGCAGTAAGCAAAAGAACACCAGAGAGAGTGCGAGCTCATTTTTGAAGCCGACAATGACGACCTTTGCTCCACTTTGCAGAAAAGTGGAGGCGAGTACCAAAGCGCACATGCCGATATAAAGCACCGCAATGCACACTTGGTGGACATCATACTCAGGTGATTCATAGTTGTTTTGCAAAAACAGCAGCATGACCATCGCCATGGCAGCTAGGAATGGAAGCCATAAGATTGCTCCTACCCCTAATAAATATTGTACTAAGCCACAAATCGCTAGGGTGAGAACAACATAAGCTTGTAAGTATAAGCCGTTGTTGATTCTCATACCGCTTCCAACCTTTGACTCACTTCGTTAGCACGTGAGTTGACCCTGATGAAGATAAACGCATATCGAAGCGCAGATAAAAGAGCAAACGCGATAACCGAGTAAGCGTAATCCGGAGAGATATACGGCATTAGAGCGAAGGCGATAAGTACAACCGCTAACTGTTCAATTTGAATTCGCAAAAAATACTTCGGTGAGCCGTAGACCAATTCAATCACGGTAAGCGGACAAATCGCTAACGCTGTAAACAAGTAGGGCAGTAGGTAACGTGACGTGGGTATTGATGCAATCCACTCGTCGTTAAACCCAAGATTCATGACAATTGGATAGAAGATGAATACGCCCGCTGTCGCGATGATGCCAAGTGACATCAGTAATTTGCGTACCTTTACGAACTCCGCATAGTTAAAACGATTGTTGCGAAAATCGATCGACCAGTTTGAGAAGATGGAGTTACGAACCGCGTTGCCAACAATGATGACAGGAGATAAGCAAAAGCGGCTGACAACGGCAAAGTAACCAGCGACAACCGGGGTAAACCAAATATTGATCAGGATAACAGGCAGGTTGCCGTTGAGCATGGCGAGAATCTCTGCGCTGCCCACTTTAGTAATGTGCTGACTGTTGCTTTTGAAAAAACGAATATTTGATGACAGTGATAGCTGGCTCCATTTTAATGCTTTAGCTGGAATAGAGTAGGCGATGAACATTGAAACATAAGCGAGTAGTGCACCTCCCCATGCCCAGTAGAAGGTATCCATATCATGCATGGTGTAGATCAGCGCAAGTACCAGTCCGGATATGGTTGTGCGTTGTAGCGCTAACACCTTCATTTTCGAGTCACGTAGTAACAAGTTCTCTGAAATTAAGATCCAAGAGTGGCCAAGTATCAGTAAGAAAAGCTGCTCATAACTGCGTTCGAAGAAAAAGCCTGTCGCTAAGGCGACGAACACTGAGAGAAACAAGCTAAACAGTAAGCAAAAGACAATGTTCTGGCCTAATGCCTCGTCAGCCTGTTTCGGGATAAGTAACTGGGAGGCAAAGGTACACACCTGGGCACCTATAAGAGCGATGCTGTACGTCATCGCATAGTAGCCAACATCGGCCATGCCATAGCTGGTGGATATCAACCATATCGAAATTGCCCCAATCACTTGAGACAGCATCGAAGAGCTAGCTATGGTTGAGATCTTTTTGAGCAAACTCATAGCAGCTCCTCACTTTCGAATAGCTCGGTGCTGTTATGTGCTGCAAAGCGTTTGGCTTCTTCACTGGTTAACATGTCTTCTTTGGTCATGTTAAGCACGCCATAAACGTCGCCATTAACCAGAGCAGTGATTTTGTTTAGCTGTGGCACGATTTCAGGAGACGTATAGTTATCAGCTTTAACCGTCACTATGATCGCATCCAAAGCTGAAACTAACATTTGCGTATCTTTGTTTTCGCTAAGCTCCGGTAAGTTAACCACCACTTTGTCGAATTCAGTGCACAAGCGTTGATACGCTTCTAAACTGTGGCTATTGGCAAAGAAACTCAGCGGGGACTCAGTAAGCCCACCCAACGGCATAAAGGTCAGGTTGTTAGTAATGTTTACGGTAACCTCACTAAGTGTGCGACTCTGGCTTACAAATTCACTAAATCCAGCGCTGTTGTCCTCTTGCTGATGATCTTTCGGTAGGGCATCCATCACATTACGAGTCATGCTGTTCTTGCTGCGATAGTCTAGGTCGAGCAATAACGTTCGGTGATTACTATTTAGAGCAGACGCTAATATGTAGCTAATCGCTGATGCTCCTTCATGAGGAAAAGCAGCTAATACACCAACCGACTTGTTTTCAGGCGCCTTTAACGACAATGCGGTAGACAGGCCATGGGCGATTTCGTTTGAGTTCGGGTTTTGTGTAATGCGACGACAAAGCTCCAGCGTTGTAATCTGTTCTTTTTTACCTGCGAAGTTTGGTAAGTCGATAAGAGGTGTCAAACCTAAGCGAGTCTGTAATTGTTCTAAATGGGTAATGGTTCGCTTTAGCGCTGCTTGGACGATAATCAACAGTACCCCGATAATGAAGGTCATTATCGCGATCATGACGATCATCAAGCGTTTATTTGGTTTTGCAGGTTTATCACTGACAGTCGCCGGATCGTAGATTAACGCATCGGGTTCACGATATTGTGCGTTAACGGCGTGCTCTGCGCTGCGTTGGTATAGCTGTTTGTAGAGCTCTTCAGTTTTGTTGAGTTCGGTCATCAAGCTATCGTACTGATCTCGTTTATCGATCAACTTAGAATAACTGACTTTTTCTTTATCAAGCATCTTCTTGTAATGATTTTCTTTGATCAGTTCTGCTTGATATTTCTTATGCAAACCTATTTTTAACTCTTCTAAAAGTCTGTTGGTTTGCTTATGAATTGCTTCGAGTTGAGCGTTAGCTTCTAGAATCTTATTGTGTTTTGGTCCGTAGACGCGCTTCAAATCGGCCAGCTTTCTTGTGGCTTGAATTAAGGCAATACGCAAATCTTGAAGCTGAGGGTGAGAAGAAATTTCGGGAATGGAAGAAAGATCTTCAATATCTCCTCCCTGCATGTATTTTGCCACCAGTTCATAGGTTGCTTGGGCTGCCAGACGGCGTTCTTTTGCATCAGCGTATTTGTTGGTGAGAATACCTAGCTGCTCTGTTTCAATCCCATCGATACCGCGGAACATAATAAGGCCTTCCTTATCAAGGAAGCGTTGTAGTTCACGTTTTTTATCTTCAACTTGCGACTTTAGTGTCGCCATTTGTTGATGGTTCCAATTTTGAGCTTTAAGCGTTTTCGCTACTTTCTGTTCTACCGTGTAATCGATAAAAGCTTTAGCTACACCGTTAGCGATTTCTGAGGCGCGATCAGCATTAGGAGATTCGTAAGATACATAGACTAGTTGAGTCTGGCGTACCGCAGTAAATTTTAGGTTCTTAGATAGGTTTTTTATTGCGTTCATGATGCGAGTATCTTCAGGGAGATCCCACATACCTTCGTTGCCTAGAACTGCATCATTAAAGGATTCGTCTTGTTCAAGCTTCATACTCAGCACGGCGCTTTTTAACACCACACGTGACTGCATGAGGTTGAGTTGGGTTTCGTAATAAGGCCCACGAGTCGAGTCATAACCGTCTACCTGATCGAGCGGTGATGCGTTATCTGACTGAGCCTTAATAAGTACGGTTGCGGTTGAAACATACTTAGGAGTCATTGTTTGAATCAATGGAATACTTAAGCCGGTAATAATGGCAGTAACCATTACCAGCTTTAAAGCGTGCTTCTTCATCGCTTTGATCAAAGGGTCAAAGTTAACTTGGCTTTCTAGCGATTTGCCACGTTCTATCATTACTGCTCTCTTTTAGAAAAAACTTTGTTCAACAATGACGACATCGCCGGGGTATACGGCATCAGTCAAATTGACATTTTTCAGTAGCTCGGTAGAGCCCGAAGGACGAATGTTTATATCATCGCGATCTGCTCGGTCTGTAAATCCGCCAGCGAGTGCGATCGCTTTCTCTACGGTAAGCTGAGGCTCATATTCATAACCGTCAGGATCTTCAACCTCACCAGTAATGAAGAACTTACGAAAGCTATTCATTTGCACGGTAACCATTGGATCTAGCATGTAGTCAGCCTTTAGACGTGCTTCCATATCGAGTTCAATTTCTTCCGTCGTGCGGCCAGTTAACTGAACATAGCCGATATAAGGAAAGTTCACGCCACCGCGTTTGTCGATGGTGAACTTCATCGTTAAGTCTTGATCGCCATAAACTTCTATATTCACTCTGTCACCAGGGCCAAGTAAGTATTCGCGTTGCTGCGACGTTCTGCCGTTCGGATCGTCTTCCGATTTTGAAGAATCAGCCAAGGCGGTATGGCTGATTAAAATCAACAATGCCCCAACGAGGTGTAAGATAAATTTTTTCATGATTAAATTTGCACCTTAAGCATCAAATCAAATTGGCTTTTGTTGTAGCCAAGTTGTCGTATTTCAGGAATATTGGTATTTTCGCCAATATAAAATGTGGTTGTTTCGTGGTTTGAAGTCTTACTAGTATATTGGTAATTAAACTCCAAGCGTACAGACGGCCGAAAATCGTAGCCCAACGCGAATGAAGCTACGTTTGAGCTATCTTCTCGGTCACTATCTTGTGACTTATAGTCTTCAAATTCTTGACCAACATCGAATTTGGTATTCAAACGGTCAACAAACCATTTGTGATTCCATGAAAGCCCATATTTGGTTTTCAAAATATACCCACCAACTTCGGTTGGGTCTTCTACCCTACGTGAGCCGTATAGCTGAAATTCGGAATGCTTCACAGGTTTCCAATTCAGCGCTGCCTGCCAGTTAAAGCCGTCAAAAGTTTGTGCTTGTGGGTTATTCTTAAAGTCTTTGTGTAGCCAAGCAATATCACCTTCTACGCTGGTTTTACCTGAGCGCTTAGATTTAATACCAAACACCAAGTAATGCTCGTCAGAATCACGAATAGGTGAAGACGCATAGTGCCGATAGTTATTGATCGAGCTGTAGCGAAAACGAGTGTCTTTAGAGTACTGATCGAAGAGTTCTATGGTGACAGTTTTCTCTTGCCATTGTTGATCTTCAATATAGGCATAAAAGTCGGCACTGGTTTGCTCTACTGTATCGGTATCTGTAAAGGAGAGATCCTTAACCTGTAGTGCAAGGTTAAAGTGACCTCGCCCTTCCGATCGGCCGTAGATGTAACGGAGTTCGCTATTTAATAACTCACTGCTTAAAGGTTGATTAATACCGTACTGGCGAAATTGCTCGTTAGTAAACCCTTCTGTGAGACCTGTACCTCTATCTTCATGCCCCCACGTCTGCTCGATAAACCAGTTGAGTTCGTGCTTGTCACCAAAACGCCATTTAGGCAAGAATAAAAAATAGTGGTCACTATAGTCGTCTACCGTACTAGTTTGGTCTTGATACTGTAAGTATTTACCTGAGTAGACTAACAAGTATTGGTCTTCACCACGTTCACCCACGGCCTGCAAATAGGGTTCGACCATAACGTAATCAGACTCGACTGAGTCATTCGATTGAGTCTGATAAGTGACGTTGGAGTCTCGGCCATATTTCATACCGAGCTGAGACTGAAAGTCGATTCCTGCGATACCTATATGAGGTTTAGGGGTCAAGTTCGCCTGAGAATAGCTAGCAAACGTCACCCCTAAACCACCAATAAGCAGCTTAGTATGCTGTTTCACTTACAAAGCCTTTAAAGACCGTCATAAAGATAATTTTTATATCCCAAGTTAATGACCAGTGTTGCAAGTAGGCGATATCGTATTCGACACGCTTTTCCATTTTGTAAATGGTGTCAGTTTCACCACGGTAACCGTTGATTTGTGCCCAACCTGTGATACCCGGTTTAATTTTGTGTCGAATCATGTAGTTATCAACGATAACACGATACTCTTCATTATGAGCGACAGCATGTGGCCTTGGGCCAACGATTGACATCGAGCCCTGTAGAACGTTAAAAAACTGCGGCAGTTCATCCAGTGATGTACGACGAATAAAAGCACCAAATTTGGTGACACGTGGGTCCGACTTGGTGGCTTGTTTTACTTCATCGTCATTTTCCATCACGCTCATCGAGCGAAACTTCCATACTTTGATTTTCTTACCACCTAGGCCGTAACGATCTTGTTTGAATAGCACAGGGCCAGGTGAACTCAGTTTTACACCAATGGCAATGACAAGCAGGATAGGGGAGATCAGAAGTGTAATGATTCCACCAATAATAATATCCTCAATGCGTTTCACTAGCGCGCCAAAGCCATCAAATGGCGTTCCAAATACCGATAGTGCCTGCATGTGGCCAATAGACTCAAAACGTGAAGATGATAGATTGTAGCTATGTAAATCTGGTACGACAAATGTATCTACAGTGGTGTCAGATAATTTAGCTAAGTATTTAGTAATCTTATCTTTTTCGACCATTGGTAGTGTTATGTAAACTTCATCAATTTCGTTGCGTTTGGCTTTTTCTAATAGCTGCTCAAATTTGCCTTTGTAGCTAGATTTAGTGATATAGCCAAACTCATCTTCACTTTTTTCAGCATACAACTCTAATTCCAAGTATCGGCTCGAATGCAAGGCAAGGATCTGATGCTCTAGCGCAATAGCAGTCGGTGTGTAACCAAAGATTGCCACAGTTTTAACTTTTTTGTATCGACGGTAAACTGCGCGAGAAACGGTGAGTATTAAAATGCGGACAGCAATAACCGATGCAATAGATAGAGCAAATAGATAGTAGTACCAACCTTTGCTTAGATGGTTGATGTTTGCACCTTCATTGGAACCATAAAAATACTTAATGACTTCGACAGTAATGAAGGTAAAGAAAGCAGCGACTAAGATTCTCGCGACAGAGGCGCCAATACGCTTTCTGACGTTGATAGAATAAACATTGCAATATTCTGAAAATAGGAGAAAACAGGTGGCGATAATAAACGCAACCGCGAAATCTATGGCTGTTTCATTTCCATAATTAGCGTCAATCACAGATTGTATGGAAAAATTGATGATCAAAAAATCCAATACTTTTAACAGTGGCGCATAGCCATCTTCAGCAAATTTTACAACTCGCTTACCATTCATTTACCAATCTCCATCTTTGATGCTGAATAGTCATTAATCACCTTACATAATTTATCATTTCCTTACATTATGCATGGTGCAATTGTTGGTTTTGTTAAGGTGTTGTCAGATGCCTTACAGGATGTAGGGCAATTCTGACAGGAGGCGTGGAAAATTTGGCACTGTCATTTTTTACTCGAAGAAAGAGCTTGATACCACATATAATGCCGAATAACTGATAGGGATTTATGAGTCAGATAGGTCTTCTAGTGGTAGCCAGTTAACTTTAACCCCTGCTTGCAAAAACATTTCTTGGCTGACTTTGATTTTGTCACCCCAGCGGGACAAGAAATCCGGTGTTTGCTCTGGGCAGTGTACTGCTGAGATACCTGTTTGAATGATTTTTGCAGCACAATTTGGGCAAGGGAAGTGTGTAACCCAAATCTCACATCCATCAAGATCACGTTTAGCGAATAGAATGGCATTTTCTTCAGCGTGCAATGTCTTTAAATACTTCATTTCACGATCATCGGTCATAGCACTGTCCGAAATACCGTGAGGGTAGCCATTAAAACCAACAGAAACGATGCGGTTTTGTTTAGTAATGACAGCGCCAACCTGAGTGGAAGGGTCTTTACTCCAAGACCCAACTAATTCTGCCATTTGGTAAAAGCGTTGTGCCCATTTTGAAATCATTCAAGCTTTCCTCTAGGAAATGAGGCCGAGCTCGAGACAGAAGCTAAGCCAAATAAGTAGTGTGATAGAGATCTCCTTATAATATCCTAATTTAGCTCGATGAAGTCTAGTAAAAGCGTATAAAGATGCGGTTTAACTTGATTACTCGATAATGGGTGATGTGTGTCACAGGCCTTGTTTACTACCAAATGGGAGCTATGGGGTGTTCAGCCATAAGTCTTGTGCGAGATCTCTCACAAGCTCGTGAGTAAACGTAGTTATATTGGTTGGGATATGACGTTTTAGTTATCTTAAGTTACTGATTAAATTTGGATTGTTTGATTTTTAATCTGTTTGTGGTAGGCAAATTAACGATATTTGCCATTGTGAAAACTCACCAATCGCATAATCTTAAGTTGTCAGCAGGGAGCAGACACGGAACAGGAAAGACCCAAGGATAGGTCATCTTCAGGACGAAGATTCGATTATTCAGGATGAATGGTCGGCATGGAAAGCGAAGGACATTGGCTGGACGCTAGTAACTAGGATGGTTACACAAGGAAAGACAATGGACACTTAACGGACTAAGGCAATTTCTATCAGGATGATAGAGTCAGGGACACCGCTTAAGGATTAAGTGATGAGAGTTAGCGAGGATTGCTAACGGGCTGGATTGCCAAGGACACCGCTAGGATGGCGATGATAAGGAAAGTGCTGAAGGATTCAGCGTACTATCAAGGAATAGATGCAGGGAGCACCTATTAGTAGCCGGATTGCTGCGAGTAAGACTATACCCCACTAGGCGAAAGCTTAGTGGGGTTTTCTTTTGCCCTGAGATAACTCACCAAGTTATTAGGAATAAAAAATGGGAGGCTAGAGCCTCCCATTTTTGATTAACATTGCGTGTTTAGCGCTTAAACGTCACTTCTTCTTGTTCAGCAAGGTGAATCTGCGTGGTTGCTGGTTGTGTTTCAGCAATCACTTTACCGTTGCGAACTGAGTAACGAACTGGAACTTGACGGCGTAGTGCATCGAAGCCATTTTCAGCAGGAAGAATCAGCAGGCTACCTGGCTTACCTTCTTCAATACCATGCTGATCTTGAATATTCAGGGTACGAGCCGAGTTCTCGCTAATCAGATCTAGGCCATTGTTGATTTGGTCATAACCCATTACTTGGCTTACATGCAAGCCCATGTGTAGTACTTGCAGCATATTCGCTGTACCTAGCGGGTACCAAGGATCGAACACATCATCGTGACCAAAACAAACGTTAATGCCTGAATTAAGCATCTCTTTAACACGCGTCATACCACGACGTTTCGGGTAGTCGTCAAAACGGCCTTGCAGATGGATGTTAACTAGTGGGTTAGCCACAAAGTTGATGCCTGACATACGAAGTAGACGGAATAGACGCGAAGCATAAGCGCCATTGTAAGAGCCCATCGCTGTCGTGTGGCTAGCCGTTACTTTATGGCCCATTTCATATTTGTGCGCCAATGCAGCTAGAGTTTCAACAAAGCGCGATTGTTCATCATCGATTTCATCACAGTGAACATCAATCAAGCGATCGTACTTACGCGCCAGTTCGAATACATAGTGCAGAGATTCCACGCCATATTCACGAGTGAACTCAAAGTGAGGAATTGCACCGATAACATCTGCGCCTAGCTTGACGGCCTCTTCTAGTAATTCTTTACCGTTCGGGTAAGAAAGGATGCCTTCTTGAGGGAATGCAACGATTTGAATGTCTACCCACTCTTTCATCTCTTCACGTACTTCGATCATTGCTTTAAGCGCGATCAGAGTTGGATCTGACACATCAACGTGAGTACGAACGTGTTGAATACCGTTAGCGATTTGCCACTTTAAAGTCTGCTTAGCACGAGTTTTTACGTCCTCGATAGAAAGCATCTCTTTACGCTCAGCCCAACGCTCGATGCCCTCAAACAATGTTCCTGAGATGTTCCAATTCGGTTCACCGGCTGTTTGAGTGGTATCTAGGTGGATATGAGGTTCGCAGAAAGGTGCGACCGCAAGGCCGCCCTCTGCATCAAGAATATTGCCTGAAAAAGCAATATCCGCATCGTTTTCAAGAATTTGCTTGAATTGACCGTCTTCAATCAAGATTTGTTTTAATCCTTCTTGATTGCGAAGTGTCGCGTTTTTGACCAATAGCGTTGTCATGATGCTTCCTTACGCTGCTTGTGTTTTCAGCGCGTGTTTATTTAGTAGTGAATTAAGTGCAACATAGCTTAGTGCACCGCCTAGAACAGCGTTTAGTGGTACAACACCTGGAATGAATTTACCTGCCGCAACACCGATAGCTACCGCTAGGATGCCTGCCCAGTTAATGGTCTGGAATTCAGCTTTGTCAAAGTTCTGGTAGCGTTTACGGTTAATAAGGAAGTCAGCAATGATTACGCCGCCAATTGGTGGAATTGCTGTCGAAAGGAAGGTTAACCAACCAACGAAGTTATTGTACAACCACAGAGCGAAGATTGTGCCGACGATACCGTTAACGATAGACATTACTGTGCTTGAACGCCCAGTGATGTTTGAGAAACCAAGACCCGAAGCGTAAAGCGCGTTTTCATTGGTCGTCCAAATGTTTAAGCCAAGCACGATGATAGCAGGGAGTAGAAGGCCTTGCGCAATCATTACGTCAGAAATATCTGCTTGACCCGTTGCTGCTGCGCCTGCCGCGCCGAAGATAAACATCAGTGAGTTGCCAATAAAGAAGGCAATCATAGTCACTAATACAGCGCTTGCTGGTTTTTTACCAAAACGAACGAAGTCAGCAGTGAGCGTACCTGCACTGACGAACGAACCCACTACCATTGCGAGAGCAACTGAAAAGTCCATCGGTGTTTCTGGCTGAATCAATTGAAGTTGTTCTAAACCACCAATGCTATCTACTGCCATTGAAACTGAGTAGCTACCTAAGATTGCAATCGCGGGTACAGCAATCGCAGAGAGAATCATCAGCGCTTTAATACCGAAGTAAACCGTTGCAGTCATTAGTAAGCCAGAAACGATAATAAGTGTGTTGGTATCAATGCCTGTTGCTTTCTGAACTGGGATGGCGAACATTGCCACGCCGACACCAAACCAGCCAACTTGAGTCCCGCCTAATAAAGCAGAAGGAAGCCAAGAGCCTTTAGTACCAAAAGAGAAACGAGCAAGAAGGTGAGTAGAGAGACCAGTAGAAGCGCCAATGTAACCGAGGAAAGAGGTGTAGATACCGAGGATGAGGTTACCAATAAGAACAGCGAGGAAGAAATCATTAAAAGAAAGACCAGTACCGAGGGAACCACCGGTCCACATACTTGCAGAGAAGAAAGTGAGTCCAAGCATTACCATGGTAAGTGAAGCGACTCCTTTCCTTGCCGTTGTCGGCACGGGTCCCAGACTGTAGTTATTGTCCGCAGCCATTTATAACCTCCGCAAATAGATTATCAATACAAATTGTGTGAGTTTTAGGTAAACGGCGCGTATTATGATGATATAAAAAGCTGTGTCAATGATAATTTTATCGTTAGATTTGGTTTTTCTTTTGTGTTTAGTTTAAGTGTTTGATATTAATGGTTAATTATTTTAATTTAATTGTACTTATCTCTTGTTTTAACCTTTGCTTTTGGAATCAAAGTGTTTATTTATTGATGCTTGATGTCTGGGTGTGCTCTATGTCTTATGAATTGTGTTCTATATAGGCTGTTGCCAATTTTTACAACGATATTGCCAGTGTGCAAACGTTACCTTTATGTGTTTATTAGAGTGATCAGCAGATACAACCTTTGGTGAATAAGAAAGTTGCTACTTATGAGGGTTATGGTTTGATATCTAGGTGTGATGCTTGTTTTTGGTTGTTATTTTTGCGCGTTATGGATGCAATATAACCAAATTTTGGACTTTTTTGAATTTTACTTAAGAAGTAGAGTTTGGCGAGAAGATAAAGAAAAGGCCAATCTCAAGAAGGGAGATTGGCCGCTATACTTGTGAACAAAATTTGAGTTCACTAACAACGTCAGTTGGCTAGGTGACCCTCGGCTTAAGAAGGGTCAGTTATATAACTGCAGTATATGTGCCAACTTTAATAGCACTGAATTGCTATGAAATTGATTATATTTTGTACTTTTATGCTGTTCTCTTTGCATATTGAAAATGCAAATTGCAAATGACCATACATTTGCTAATGACATAAATGATATCAATCGCGTTACAACATCACCAAACTCGCTGTGCCCAAGAAAGCGAAGAAGCCAACGACATCCGTTACAGTTGTCAGGATAACTGAGCCTGCTAATGCAGGATCTAATTTCAGTTTATCGAGCGCGATCGGGATCAATACACCAAATAGCGCAGCGGTAATGATATTGACAATAATCGCCAACGCGATCGTTACTCCCAATATCGCAGACTGAAACCATAAACCTGCTAGGCCGCCGATGATCAGTGCCCAAAGCAAGCCGTTAATTGAGCCGATACCAATTTCATTTTTCAATAAGGCCCAGCGGTTACCTGAGGTGATCTGGTTTAAAGCCATGGCACGAATCATTAGGGTTAGAGTCTGGCTACCCGCGATACCGCCCATAGAGGCAACAATCGGCATTAGCACAGCCAACGCGACGACTTGGGCAATGACATCTTCAAATAACCCAATCGTGACTGAAGCCAAAATCGCCGTCATTAAGTTGATCCCTAGCCAAACGCCACGCTTTTGTGAGCTTTTGATCACCGGTGCAAACAGGTCATCGCCTTCATCCATACCAGTACCCGCCATCAAGCGAGCCTCATAGATTTCACGCTGAGTGCTTAGTGCGAACTGCCAGTCGACTTCACCAATCAATAATTGATCGTCGTCGGTGACAGGCATGGTGGAAAGAGAGGAGTGCTCAAGAGCCTCGATACTTTCCGCCAGAGTTAGCGTTGCGTTCAGCGTGACCACATTGTCGATAGCAAGGTGACGCAGTCGTTCTGTTGGTTCTGATCTTAATAGATCGATATAGCTGACGACACCGCGGAACTGCTTACGTTTGTTAATTAGATATATCTGTTGTGGGGCGTCATAACTGTAACGCTCCATCAATCCTTTGGCTTTTTCTACAGAGATATTAAAAGGCAGCGTCACCACCTTTCTTTCTGCCCAACGGCCTAATTCATCATCTTGATATTCGTTGGCTTGATCGTAGAGTTCTAACTCATCTTTCTCGATCAGTTGTAGCGCTTCGTTGATGATCTCGTCGGGTAGAGAGTCGGCCCACTCAATCAGAGATAGGTTATCGAGTTTCGCTAGGGTGAGCTTTAATTCAATCTCAGACAGTTCATCAATGATTGATCGGCGTACTTCAGCACGAGCTTCAGTCAGTACATCGATGTGAAGTTCTAATGGAAGCCCACGCCACAATTGCACACGCTCATCGATTGGGAATGCTTCTAGGATCAAGGCGATTGAGCCCGCTTCCAACCCTTCCTCGATGAGTTGGTTGAGGATGTTGCTCTGCTGTTCTGGCTCAGCTTGGGCGATGGTTTCAATTTGGAAAGATAAGTCTTGAAATTCGCTCATTAAGAAGGCTCCGTATTGTTACGGTTTAAATCTAGATGAGCGATATAGTATCAGAAAGGGGAGGTTGGAGAAGGTTAAAAATAGGCAAAAAGCCCAGTAAAACTGGGCTGTTAGCTAATTAGATTGAGTAGAAGTAGTACAATTGCGACTTCATTCGAATAATAATCCCTCGGATGACGTCCAAGAAGGCCATAAAGCTAATTGGTTTATCACCACTTACCCATGCTAAGCCAACCGAACCGACTGGAATGTCGTACCCTTCGGTCTCTTCAATCTTTAGGCGAACAAAGTGATGTTTGTTTTGCAGGTTCTGGCCAGTCGTTGCTCTTACAGAGGGATCAAAACCTAACAAGTTACCTTGAGCCTCTCCTGTTGCTTCAACAATGCCTTCGACGTGTGCTGAAAAGATTTTGCCTGGATAGACGGATGAGGCAAACTCTGCCACGTGACCTGGCTGTACATTACGAATTGCTTGATGATTAACGCGCATCAGCACATATTTTTCATCGGTGTACATCTGTAAGCGCGGCATCATAGAGACGCGCTGGCCTTCACGTAAAATAAAGTTAGTTACAAAGCCATCAGCAGGGGCATATACCTTAGTGCTATCGAGATCCCACTGCGCTTTCGCCAATTGTTCTTGGCTCTTTTTCCAGTACGCTCGCTTACTCTTCACACTTAGCTTCGCTTTGCTAATGTTCAGCTGCGCTTTTTCTGCATCAACAACTTTAGTGCTCAGCTCTGATTTTAGCGTTGAGATGTTGTGCTTCGCTTTTTCTACGGTCGTTTGCTGTTTATCAATGTCACTGGCGGTAATGGTATTTTTGACCACACGGTTTTGCTCTTGATAGCGCTTTAGCATTTTGACTTGTAGGTCATAGTCTGCTTTTGCTGTCGCTAAACGACTCTTAGTTGTTTCCACATCAAGTAGCATGGATTGGTGTTCGGCTTTAGCTATTTCAATGTCTTCTTGGGCGACATGGTATGCAACTTGAGCCGCTTCCTGCGTGACTTGAGCTTGATTAAACGCGATTTGATATTGAGTCGGATCGATCTCATAGATGAGCTGGCCTTTCGTCACTTCTTGGTTCGGCTCAATATAGATCTTGTCGACTTTACCGGTGACGTTAGGCGAGTCTGGACGCAGTTGAATATGTGGTGACTGAACCACAGAGCCACCTGACAGATCCATTGGCGTGAAGTTAATCAATCCAACCCAAACAAACATCAACCACGATGCACCACCTAAATAGGCAAAGGATTGAGTGAATTTGTTCCAAGGCATTCCAACCAGCCGAAGCAGGTAGATAAAAAGCGCCCATACGGCTAAGCCCTCTAACATTATGCGTCCTCCTGAATGGTTACATGCTCATCTTTGGTTTGAGGGTGACTTTTGGGTGCATGGCGCCAAGTATCGCGAAGATTGATGATTGCTTTCTCCATATCGACAAAGGCCAGAATGACGGCGACCACCCATACCCAATGCCAAATAAAGCCGATCCACGTCAACGCAGTTATGAGCCCTATTTGATGATGGTTTTTACTGTGGGCTTTGTTGATTGGCAGTTCGTGAAACTTCCAGAAACCATAGATGGCAGCGGCCACGGTAGCGACAAGTACTACCCCAGCGACCACGTGCAAAACTGTATCGGCAGTTGTCCCAACGAAAGGGACACTTAATAAGCTCATTCAGCTCTCCAGATTAATTAGACCCGCCGATTGTGATCTAAATTTGAAAAGTTGATTTTTATGTGACAGATTGAGTCATATGAGATTTAAAATTGACTTGATCTGTAAATGAATAAAGTTAGATTCATGCGAGCTATTGGTATTTACAAAATTCACCAAAGTGTTCGTAATCAATACCAGTTGGCTGATGGTGCGCTTGGCATTCCAGAAGCTGTGTTTAACAACCCGATGACCTTAGTCCCTGTTACTGAAGTGAATAACTGGTATCAAAAGTTGGAGCAGCAGACGCAAAATCCAGACATTATTCTCGACTCAATGATGGAGCAGGATGTTGCGAGTATTGGCGCAATTAGCCACTGGCTGCTTTCTGGTCACGATTTTGCTTCAACGATACGACGGTTGAACTATGGCTTAAATAGTTTGCAAAACGGCGCTTTTTTATCGGCAGCCATCAGTGGCCCTATTATTAAGTGGGCTTATAGAAACCCTCGGTTTAGTGCCGAATGCAAAGTGCATGACAGCATCCGAATTGCGATTACTTTGGTCAAAGTAATGCGGCTCTATTTAGGCAAAGACTTTTCACCACTGCGAGTACGATTATCCGGCTCACGCAAAAACGTGGAAAAGTACCGCGCTTTTTTCGGTTGTGATATCGACTGGAGTCATTCATGCACCGAGATTTGGTTTCACTCAGAACTTAGGCTCGCGACGAAACAGTTGGGGAACATAAAAAAAGGGCGCTTAGCGATGAACTTTTCTGATTTGGATGAGCTGCTGAACATGCCGGATCCGGAAGATGAAGTAAAAGTGATTTACGAAGTATTAAACTACAGCCGTTACTTTGGTTTGCCTACCTTGGAGCATGTTAGTGATTTATTGGGTATGTCTACTCAGCAATTACAACGTGCTCTGCGTAAATTGGGAATGAACTTTTCCACCGTCTGCGGCTACGTGTTGAGTAATATTGCTGTGTCGATGTTTATCTCTGGGGTCCATATCGATGAGGTCGCGCGTCGCTTGGGTTACCAAAATACCGCAAGTTTTAATCGCATGTTTAAGAAGAATCGAGGCATGACGCCCACCCAATATATACAGCATTTTAGCTTGGATGAGCGTTAACAAGGGTACACAGAGCTGTTAGCTTCGGTGATGCCAGCGTTGGGGGTAGGCACTGCTATAGTCCGGGGTTGCAGAATGAGTCGAATCCTCCTCAGCAACTAACGGCCCAACGACAGTACGGTAAGGCAAGTAACCAGCAAAAACAGGCTGCTGCATATCGGCCAAATCATCATTAACTTTGCCGTTACTCACTTTCACTGATGCTTCGGTTAAGGGGATTTCGAGCAGCATGGTCGCATCAAGTTCTTTTTGGTTACTGAGACGGACTTCATCGGTTCTTCCCGGTGCGATTTGTTCGATAAAGTGATTAAGCAGGCGGTCTTTTTCACCGCTGTCCTCAATCGCCGTAAAATGGCCAAGTACCACGGCACTACGATAGTGCGCACTATGGTGGAAAGCGCTTCTCGCCAATACCCAACCGTCAAACAATGTGAAGGTAAGGCAAGTGCTGAATCCTCTTCTTAGATTCCTCATTAAACGGCTGTTGTTCGCACCATGGATATACACTTTGTCCGTGACACGCCATGCCAACATCGGGATAACAAACGGTTGTTCGTTGTCGCCGATGGCAATATGCGCGACCAAAGACTCATCAATAATATCGTAAAGTGTTTGCGTTTCAGTGACCGCCTTATGTGCGCCTTTTCTAATTTCTGTCCTTTGAGTAGTAGATAGCATATAGAGTCCCTCATAACCGTTTGATTTATCGCTAAGGTACTCTTAAATTGGTTCTTTATTTAGGGCCAGTTTTAGATAATGGATGGATCCACTTATGGCGTTGATTGATATTGGTGATTTACAACTGGGTCGTGACAGTCGCACTAAGCAAGATGCGCTGTTTGATGCTATTAGAGATAAAATTGTCGCTCAACTATGGGGCAAAGGGCTAAAGCTTCCATCGACTCGCAAGTTAGCTCAAGAGCTTAGCTTAAGTCGAAATACGGTGATTCATGCTTATGAACAGCTGCATGCCGAGGGCTACTTAGAGAGTAGGGCTGGGTCTGGCTACTTTGTCGCACTAGAACTGCCCGATCAATTTGTCGCCACTGACCATCCATCTGAATTGCCCAATCAACCGATAAAACCAAAAAATCACAGCCGCGCCTTTTCTCCTGGTGTGCCTGATCTTAGTGAATTCCCAAGCCAAAAATGGCAACGCTTGTTAATGCGTCATACTAGCCGTATCAGCTTGCTGGGCGGGCAAGATATTCAAGGTGATGAGAGCCTGCGCGCAGCACTTTCTAGCTATTTAGCAACTAGCCGTTCGGTAGTCTGCGATCCTGAAAGAATTGTGATTACCTCGGGCGCTCAGCAAGCGTTAGCGATTGCCGCTTTGCTCACTTCGCAAAAAGATCGTCGATTACTCATGGAGCAGCCTGGATACGCGCAAATGGCCAAAGTCCTTAAACTGTTCAATTTTGAGCTGCACTCTGCGCCGGTTCGCCCAATACAAGGTCTTGATCTCGATGCGGTCGAACGCAGCGACGCCGAGGCTATTTATGTGACGCCAAGTAATCAATATCCTTTGGGGACTACACTTGATATTAACCAGCGTTTGCGGCTAATCGAATGGGCTAAAACGCGCGGTGGCTGGATTATTGAAGATGACTATGACAGCGAGTTTCAATTTGCTCATCGCCCTTATCCTAGTTTACAGGGGTTGGCTGCAAAAACGGGCCACGACCAACATGTCATTTATGTCGGCTCACTGAGTAAGGTGATGTTTAATGGATTGCGAATGGGCTATTTGGTTCTGCCTCAATCTATGGTAGCCGAAGCATTGGTGCTTAAGGATGCGTTAAGTGGTGATTCTCCTACCCATACCCAAGCAGCATTGGCAGATTTTATAGCTGAAGGCGATTTAGTTCGGCACATCCGAAAGATGCGCCGTCTATACAAACAAAAGCACCAGTTAATGGTCACCATGATTGAGCGTTATTTCTCGGATTCGGTAGAGGTAATAAGCCAAGCGGCCGGGCTGCACGTAACGTTAAGGTGGTATGGCTCTATCTCAGAGCTGGAATGGGAAGAGCGAGCCAATGCTTGCGGTATTGTTATTCGCCCATTTAATTACTACGAGCAGTTTGATGGGGTGGAGCTGCGGAATTGGTCTGGTGCGGTATTGGGGTTTGGTAATGTGCCTTTAGATGATATTGAACCTAAGATTCGTACACTTGCTGAATTGTTCAATTCGTGATGTTATTGATAAAGGTGTAATTAGCTAAGGAAAGGAATCGTATGTGCCGATGGTTAGCCTACCAAGGAGAGTCCATTTATTTGGATAAGTTAGTTTATGAACCGGAGCACTCTTTGGTGCATCAGAGCTTAGAAGCGCGTAAAGCGGTCACGCGAGTGAATGCCGATGGCTTTGGCCTTGGTTGGTACACAGAGCGAGATACACCGGGACAATTTCACGAAGTACTTCCCGCTTGGGGGGATGAAAACCTTCGCTCATTGACCCACCATATTCGCTCTCATCGTTTTATGGCCCATGTGCGTTCCTCTACAGGTACACAAGTTTCTCGTTCTAATTGCCACCCCTTTATGAGTGAAAACTGGATGTTCCTCCATAATGGTCAGATTGGCGGGTTTGAGCAGGTTAAATTTGATCTTGAACGTCAATTATGTGAGTCGCTATTTCTGAAACGAATGGGGACTACAGACAGTGAATTGATCTTTTTGCTGATGCTGCAAAATGGCTTAAAGGACAACCCAGTTGAAGCGATTAAAATGACCTTGTCGATGATCGTGAAGGTGATGGAGAGTAAGCTGATAGAGGAACCGTTAAAAGCCTCAATCTGCATCTCAGACGGGGAGCAGTTTTGGGTAGTTCGATATAGCTCTGATCAAGAAGCGCCAACGGTGTTTATCAAACAAGATGGCGCAAATGTTGTGTTGGCTTCAGAGCCTTTGGAAAAGAGTCCACAGTGGAAGCAGGTCAGCCCGCAGAGCATCCTCGCTATCCACCTAGACAAGATAACGTCATACGTTATTTGATGCTTTCACTGCTCGCCATTTTTGCCAAGGCAGGTTTAGCAGCGCAAAGACACTTACTGCATAGAGCATTGACCAGCCTAGGCAAATAAACACAGCGGTACACAGTACTAACGACACCACAGCTAAATGACGGCTAATCCCTGTCAGCAGTTTATAGGCGGCAAGCATGGCGAGAAGATAGATAAGCACAAAAATGCCATTGGCGAGCTTCAAAAAGAACTCGAGATCCAACCCTGACAGTTCACCAATAATACATGAGACAAGTACTACCGCGCCGACCGCTAACGTCGCATTTGCAGGAACACCACGAATGGATAAACGAGCCAACGAGCTATTTGGGCTGTATTCTCTTGCTTGCGCCCATAACATACGTGATAGGCTTTGTGTGTACAGGTTTACGCTGGCAAAGCAGGCTGCGAACCCGATGATACTGATGAGTGTTTTAAACTCAGCGCCAAACAGCTGATTGGCAACCCAAGGGATTGAGCCACTGTCGAACATTGGCGTACCATACGCTTGCATCTTAAGAATGATCACTGAGCATACCCAGTACGTGGCGCCAGCAACAAAGCAACCAATAATGATGGCAATTGGGAAATCTCGTTGAGGATTCTTAAACTCTTCGCCCATATGAGCAAAAGCCTCGATGCCGACAAAGCACCAAAACATGACACCGAGTGCTAGACCAATCGGCAAAATGCTTTCAGTGGTGAGCTCAGGCAATATCAAGTCGTTACTGCTGAAATCGCCTTGCCACCAAAATGCCGCAATCAAAGCAAAAATTGCCAGTGCGATAACGGTTTGTAGCCGGCCTGACGATTTAGCGCCAGCTAAGTTAACCCCAATAAGCAGAGCAACCGTAAGGATTTGAGCAAAGATGGGTGAGTTTAGTCCACTAGGCAGTAGCTGTTGCAAAAAACCAGCGGCTAATGCAATCGCAGCAGGAACGCCGACAGGGATGACACTTAAAAACAGCCAAGCGACACTTTTTTCTAACTTAGAGTTAAACGCTTTACGCACGAAATAGGCGGTGCCACCCGCACTTGGAAATCGCTTGCCCAGTTGAGCAAAGGTCAAAGCGATTGGGCATATAGCAACAAATAAGACTATCCATGCCCATAAAGAAAATTGCCCAGCAGTACCCGCAGCAATGGCCGGAACCATGAATAAGCCAGTGCCAAGTAAGGTGGTCGATAGCTGGCCGATGCCAGAGAGTAAGGTGATCTCTTTTTTCAATTGGCTCATCATGCTCTCCTTGCTGATAGTATTCGACAGATGAATGCGTCAAATTAGGTTAACGTATGCGGCTTAGTTGTGCATTAGTCATTTCGTCGCAGATTGCCGTCACATTGTCGGAAGCTGTTTATATTTCTGTCATTTTGTCAGCTTTCATCTGGGTAAGTTTTATGTCACATTGCCAAAACCAACGGAATAAGTTGGAGGGAAAGGAAGCACTTATATGGATAAATTCGACGCTCAAATCGTCTCAATACTAAAAAATAACGCTCGAGAGAGTGTCAGTGACATTGCGCGGCAGGTTAACTTATCGCGCTCTGCGGTTACCGCTCGGATTCAAAAGCTTGAGCAAGAGAATATCATCCTTGGTTATCATGCTGATATCGCGCTGGCTAATCCTAAAGATCTGATTAAAGCCTATTTGGCGCTGAAGTTTGATATGTCGAGCTCGACTCATTACTGTGAAGCTTACGCTGAGATGATCTATCAGATCGACGGCGTCAAATGGTGTCATGCTATCAGCGGTGAAACTGACATGATGTTGTATGTCGAAGTCGAGACCATGACACGCTTAAATGAGATTCGTGATGAATTGCAGCGAATCCCAGAACTCCGCCATTTGATGACACATACCGTATTAACCGAATTCTTCAACACCATGCAAAATGTTAAGTAATTTAAATTTAAATCTCCTTCGCTCTCTTCACGTCTTGCTCGAAGAGTGCCACGTGAGCAATGCAGCGCATCGGCTTCATATCACGCAGTCAGCGGTGAGTCGTCAATTGGCTCAATTGCGTGAAATTTGCGATGACCCTTTGTTAGTTAGAGATGGCAACCAACTCGTTCCTACGCCGCGAGCTTTAGCGATGCAAGACAAGCTCAGAAGCCTATTGGAAGAGTTTGATGCTTTATTGGCTGAGAAAGCATTTGATCCTCAAACGTGGCAACAAGAATTTGTGTTGTCATCGAGTGATTACGTTGCGCAGTATATTGTGCCTGACGTGGTTGAAACCGTGGTTGTACAAGCGCCAAATGTGAACATCGCTTATCGATTATGGCAACCGGACTTTCTTAACCAGTTTGAACAATCAGGTATTCATTTAGCATCGACGATGTTGGATGCGCCACCGGAACAGTTGAGCAGCGTGAAAATAGGGCAGGATAAGTCGGTTTGCTTGATGAGAAAAGATCATCCTCTGCAAATGAGCGGTGAGCTAAGTTGTGATGACTTGGTTGCATTTCCTCACCTTAAGGTGACTGGAGGAGGAGATAAGGACTCTAAAGCCGACGTTGCTCTGCACCAGCTTGGTTATCAAAGACGTATTGCGTTAAAAGTGCCATTTTTTTCCGCAGCGATTAATGCACTCAAGAATAGTGATTACCTCATGGTTGTTCCAGAGCACATAGCTCGGAACCTATCTAAAGAGTCGGGGCTAGAATATTGCTCATTGCCTTTCGATACCCAGCTTCATCACTATTGGCTGATGTGGCACCCTAAATATGATAACGACAAAGCACATCAATGGATGCGAGAGAAAGTACTCCATGCAATGCAAACCTCGCCATACTCAATTGGTATGATTTGAAATCATGAAGGTCATGATTAACTTTGATTTCAAATCATCCCCTAACTTAATTAACGTTGGATGTATTCACTGAGCCAGACAACAAGGCTCGGTATCTCAACGAAAGGATCTGACATTATGACGTTCACGGTTTGGTTATCACTTTTTACAATCTGTATTCTTGGCGCAATGTCGCCGGGGCCAAGCTTAGCTATGGTCGCCAAGCACAGTCTTGCGGGTGGACGCCTTAACGGTTTAGCGACAGCATGGGCTCATGCAATTGGTATTGGTATTTATGCCTTCATTACTCTGATTGGCTTAGCCGTAGTGCTGCAGCAGTCCCCTCTGTTGTTTAAGGCTATTAGCTATACAGGTGCGGCTTATCTTGTCTATTTGGGCTACAACGCACTGCGTTCAAAAGGGGGCGTTGCTGAAAGGCTCGAATCTGGGCAGCAAACCAGTGTTTGGCAGTCAGCAAAAGAAGGTTTTTTGATCTCATTGTTGAGCCCAAAAATTGCGTTATTCTTTATCGCTCTATTTAGTCAGTTTGTGGCGGTGGGTGACAGCGTGACGGCTAAGAGTGTCATCGTTATGACGCCACTCATTGTTGATGGTCTGTGGTATACCTTGATTACGTTTTTACTTTCGAGCCCTCGACTGATTGATAAGATTCGTTCTAAAGCACAATTGATTGACAGATTGTCCGGCGCGGTACTTATTCTGCTGGCAATACGCGTCGTACTTACGGTGTAATTGTCTTTTTAATTTTTCGCGCAGGTTAAGGAAAAATAATGATAAAACTTGCTGTTATTGGTACAAATTGGATTACCGACCAGTTTATTGAAGCTGCGTTAAAAACGGGTGAGTATGAGCTGACCGCCATTTATTCTCGCTCACTTGAGAGCGCGGAGCAGTTTGGGCAAAAATACTCATCGCCTGCCTTATTCAATGACTTAACAACCTTGGCTGAATCTCCTTTGGTTGACGTGGTTTATATTGCTAGCCCGAACAGTTTGCATGGCCCTCAGGCGATTCAAATGATGCAAGCGGGCAAACATGTCATTGTCGAAAAGCCAATGGCCGCAAGTTTTGCGTTGGCAGCCGAGATGTTCGATGTTGCTAAAGAGAGTAATGTGTTGCTGTTTGAGGCGTTTATGTCGCCTCATCTACCCAACTTTAAACGCTTGAAAGAGGCAATGTCGGGTATTGGGAAAATTCGCAAAGCGCTGATCACTTATTGTCAGTACTCTTCACGTTATCCGAAATACCTTGCGGGCGAGAACCCCAATACTTTCAATCCAGAGTTTGCCAATGGTTCGATTATGGACATTGGCTTTTACTGCTTAAGCTCGGCGATTGAACTGTTTGGTGAGCCTAACACGGTGAAAGCTCATGCTCAGTTACTTGATTCGGGCGTGGATGGCAGCGGAAGTGTTATCTTAGGCTATCAAGGCTTTGAAGTGGTGTTACAGCACTCGAAAACGAGTGACTCTTATTTGCCAAGTGAAATCCAAGGTGAAGATGGGGCGTTGCTGGTGGAGATGATCTCGACTGCTAAAAAGTTGACTAAGTTTACTCGTGGGAGCGATATTGGGATCGATCTCAGCGTTAAGCAAGATTCTAACCCTATGTATTACGAGGCGCTTGAGTTTGCTCATCAGTTTAATAACAAAATGAGTAATGAAAGTTGCACCCAACGTTCGTTGATTGTGGCAAAATTGCTAGAGGAAATTCGTCATCAGACTGGCGTTAAGTTTCCATCCGATAACACGTGCTCAAATAAGTAGAAGAGAGAAGCAGATGCAAGCTGAAGTAAAATGGATTGAAGAGTTTAAATTTTTAGGTCAATCCCAGTCAGGTCATTCAATTGTAATGGATGGTAACGGCGGTGCAACAGCGCCAAGCCCAATGGAAATGGTACTGATGGCGGCAGGTGGCTGTAGCTCTGTAGACGTGGTTGATGGTCTAAAAGAAGCAGGACAAGCCGTGACAGCTTGTAACGCAAAACTGACTACCGAGCGTCGTGAAACCGCTCCGCGTATCTTCACTCAGGTTAACATTCACTTTGAAGTATCTGGCGACAATTTAGATCCTGAGATCGTGGCAAAAGTGGCGGCAGATTCACTAGAGAAATACTGTTCAGTATGTTTGATGCTAGGCAAAGGTATTGAGATGACACACAGTTGGGAAATCATCTAATACGTCACCAATATTAAGAGCCGGGCACTCTGCTCGGCTTTTTTATTTTTAGTTGGGAATCACATGAACAATCGCCATAAATTTACTTTAGCGGGCGTGGCCGCCATTCTCCTGTGGAGTAGCGTCATGGGGCTTGCTCGCGCTGTGACTGAAATGCTCGGACCTATTGGTGGCGCGGCAGCTATCTATACCGTAGCATCGATCTTCTTGATGCTTGTGATGGGAGTACCTAAGCTGCGTTCGTACTCACCTCGCTATGTATTGCTCGGTGGCAGTTTGTTTGTTGCCTATGAGATTTGTCTAGCGCTGGCCTTGGCAATGGCAAACACGCGTCAGCAAGCGATAGAAATGTTGGTGATTAATTACTTGTGGCCTGCACTAACAGTGCTGTTGGCGGTATTAACCAGTGGTAAGAAAACCAGCTTGTTGGTCTATCCAAGCATTGCGTTAGCGTTTCTTGGCGTCGCTTGGAGCATTACTGGAGAGCAAGGGTTATCGGTGGCGCAAATCGCTGCCAACGTTGCAACCAATCCAGTGACTTATGCCATGGCTTTTACTGGTGCGTTTTTATGGGCGATTTACTGTAATCTAACCAAACGTATCGCCAATGGGCAAAATGCGATTACGCTGTTTTTCATCATGACCGCTATTACGTTATGGATAAAATATGCGTTAAGCAGTGAAACCGGAATGGCACTAAACCTCGAGTCTGGGGGATTACTGCTGATTGCTGGCATCGCTATGGGCAGTGGTTATGCGCTGTGGAATTACGCGATTATTGGCGGAAACATGGTGCTGCTGGCAACGCTATCCTACTTTACGCCTGTACTGTCGACGATTATTTCATCGGTGATCTTAGGCCTAGTGCTGACGCAAAGCTTCATCCAAGGTGTGGTAATGGTGACTATCGGTTCATTAATGTGCTGGTGGGTAACCAGAGAAAAGGCCAGTGATAAGAGCAGTCTGACTACCAACGAATCTCAATAGGCGTTCCAACCTTAACCAGTTTGAGTAACTCATCCATCTCTTGGTTGGTTATTGCAATACAGCCATCCGTCCAGTCGAAACTTTGAATATACTTCGCTGGGCGGGTCTCACCATTCTTAAGCCCATGGATCTTGATGTTCCCACCTGGACTGACGTTAAGTTTGTCAGCATAGGCGACGTCATTTGGATTCGGGTAGCTGATATGAATTGAACGGTAAAAATCCGAGCTATCCATAACAAAATCCAAATAGTAGCGTCCTTCTGGAGTACGTTGGTCACCTTCATAGACCTTATGGCCTTTCGGACGTTTACCAAGTGCGATCCTAAACTCTTTGATAACTTGATTATTGTCGATGAGATACATACGACGTTTCGATTTATCGACTTCGATCAAATCGACACTTGCCCATGTGGGCAGAGTGAAAAAGAGACTAAATAGGCATAACCAACGCGTCAAACTACATATCCTTTAAATCTTGGGGGCGGTATCGACTCAACTAATGAGTGATTCTTATCTTAGTTATTATAGCGATAGTTACTACGATGCAAAATATGGAAACAACATCAACAAAATGTAGCGAGTATCATATCTGCACATATTGCTTTTGGTGATTTGCGAGTCAGTTAACAAGCGATCGCAAATACATTTGATTGCATATTTCTAGCTGTTACTTTTTTAATCGAACTACAATAATAACTCGATTCAGGCTAGGGCTATGTTTCCAAGGGTACTACTAAAAGATATTCTCTCGGCTAGAAACCATCGCTTTCTGGCTAATGCGCTATTTCAGTATTTAGATGAACTACTGGAACCACAGAATATTGGTGTCTTTCTAGAACCGAAAAGCGGCACTGAACTAAACTTTTTGTTTAGTCATGGCAACCCTGCTTCACTATTAAATTACCCGAATACTTTCTGGACTTGGGTTTCGCAATTTGATTCTTCAGATGGTCTTATCCCTTTAGTGCTAAATACTTGTAAGTGGAATTATTCGGAGATTATGGCCGAAGACAGTTATGTGTTTATGCTTGATAATCACCCCAAAAGACGCGCTTATTTGGTGATAGAGAATGCGTCTGCGGAAAAGATAAGTGAGCTAAATCAGCTAAATCAATTGGATGCCTTGCAGATTATTGCTTCTCGTTGGCAGTGTGTTCGTGCCGAGACCGAAGCAGCGAAAGAGTTTAAGCAGCGAGACATCAAAGAAGCTAAGTACCTCGATGTGATCAAGCAGCGCGAGTTGTTTATTGACAACATGAAACTTGTCCAAGAAGTATCGGCGGAGATCGCCAATCCAAAAAACCTTGATGAATTGTATCGCATGGCGGTAGAGGTCATCCGTGAAAAGCTTGGATTTGACCGTGCAGTTTTCATGCTGCTTGATATTAAAAAGCGTTGCTTTAGCGGTACATACGGTACTGATGAGCAGGGCAACACAGTCAGTGAGCATCATACCCAATACGACCTTCATCAACTAGAAGAAACCTACATTGATGCGTTGTTTGAAGGTAAAGCGAATCTGATAGTTGTCGAAGAAGCGCCTTTGTATACGGCAGGGAGTGTTATCGGCCAGGGTTGGAACGGTATGCTGGTTTTGCGTGATGGCGATGAGATCATCGGCTGGATAGCCATGGATAACTATATCCACCGCACGCCTATCACTTCATATCAACGCCAAATGCTTGAATCATTTGGAACCTTGTTGTCACAGATCTATATCCGTAAGCGCCAAGAGCAGAACGTGCGTATGCTACATGCAAGCATGGTTGAGTTATCTCGTTGCATGACCATTAGTGAAGTGTGTAAGTCTGCTGTGACGTTTGCGATTAATCGTTTAGGTATTGACCGTTTTGCCGTTTTCCTCACGGATGAATCTTGTACTTATATGCAAGGGACTTGGGGGACCGACATTCAGGGTAATGTAGTCGATGAGTCCTACTATCGTTCTGAAACCATTAATCGCTCCATTGTTAATGCTGCGCGCGCCAACCCCAACGAAGTGGTGTTTGAAGAGTCCGTACCGATTTACCATGATTTCAATATTGTCGGCTTTGGCTGGACAGCTATGACCATGTTGGTTAGTAACAGTGGCGAACCGATAGCCTTCATTGCGGCAGATAACTTAATTAAACGCTCACCTTTGACTCACCAACTGCGTGAAGTGATCCGTATGTTTGCGTCAAACCTAACTGAAGTCCTGCTTAGAACGCGAGCGCAAGAGGCGATTCATGAGCTGAACAATAACCTTGAGAAAGAGGTGAAGACCAGAACACGAGAGCTGCAAAATGCCAATGAACAGCTTGAAACTATGTCAAAGCTCGATCCTCTGACACGTTTAGGTAACAGGAGAATGCTCGAAGCGTTGTTAGAAGATATCTGCCGTAACACGAATTCGGGCTCTCAATGCTATGGGCTGATTATTGTCGATATTGACTACTTCGGCCTCTACAACAACCAGTATGGACATATGCAGGGTGACATTGCCTTGATGCGAGTCGGTAGCATATTGCAACAGCACACTAAGTCGGATAGTGAAGTCTTTTGTCGTATCGGTGGAGAAGAGTTTGCTTTGTTGATAACCACTCAAAATGCAGAGAGAGTCGAACAGTTAGCAGAGAGTATCCGCCGTAGCATTGAGCTTGAATCCATTCCTCATGAACAGAGCTCGGTGAAAGAGACGCTGACGGTGTCTGTTGGGTATTCGGTTATGGAGCTGAAGCAAAGCGAATTTAGCTTCGACAAACTGTATAGCGCGGCTGACCAATCTCTCTATCAAGCGAAAGATAACGGACGTAACAGCGTGGTTGGTTCGACGCTGATGTTGGTTAACGCCTAATAAAAAAGCCTTGAGATGAAACATCGCAAGGCTTTTACTGTTTATCGTTTAAAGAGGAGGTAAGGGCTCTTTAGCCGTTTTTGTTGAACCTTGGCTCTTGTTTGCTTTCTTAATCAGCTTGATAAGCTTTGCCGCCTTCCAATGGTTACCTTCACTGCCATATTGGCTCTGGTTCATGGCCGTTTGTTCTGCGCGAACTTCTAACACCAAGTTTGGGTCCATTCCTATATTGCTGTCTAACCAATGTTTGATTAGATAGTTGGCTTTGACTTTGTCATCTTGCTTCAGCGCAGTTAGGATCTGTTCGACTTCACTCGTTGTGGATGCAGAGGTGACTTTTGTCGTTTTACGGCTACGCGAGAGAATTAACATGACCAGAGTCGCTAGCCATAACAGCGCAAACAGTGCGGTTAGGTATGGCCATATTCCTCGCTCATACACTGTCACCGTTTCAGGCTTACTGATGTTAGCGGCTGGTGTGGCTAAAGGCTCATTACTTAACCCGCTGCCAGCTGCGATCTGGATATCTAACCCTGGCAAAGTCGCTGTCTTAGTGACACTGTTGCTTGTGTCCCACCAGTTAAGCGATACATCACTCAGGTGAACCTCTCCTTGCTGCTGAGCAATCAACACCTGTTTGACTGTCATCCTTGTTTTACCATTGCCTAAATCTTGAAACTGAGGCTTCTCTTGGTAAACGCGAATGCTCGCAGGGTAGTTCACTTTCAAATTAGGGATATGTTCAGAGGCAAGCCCTTCGACATCTAGGGTAATTTCGCGAGTAAGAGACTCTCCTACGGCGGTTTGATAGCTATCTGTCGAAATGGTGTTACCTGTAGAGTCACCCCAGTGTTGAGTCAAACTTAGGCTTGCTGCAGGTAGCCACTCACCTTGATATTGGCTTGGAATTGGAGATACATGAATTTTGAATTGTTTCGCTGGTGTATTAGCCGAGACTAGCTTAGTAGTACCGCTACGGTTATCGCCATAAACGACGCTACCTTTAAAGCCAATGCCGTTAAGGGTGTAATCGCCTGCTTGATTGGCCGTAACACGGTAGTTTTGGTCAACCACAGTGACTTCAACGCCATCTAACACACTTTGGTACTGATTGGGCTCACCCAAAGCTTCAAGAGATAGCCCAGACTGAGTGTCGCCGATAATCGCAGGTGGCAGGATATTCGGGTTTTGCAGTCGGCGCGGGTCGGCTTTCACGATCAAACGCGTGGTAAGTGTAGCGCTCTCTTTCGGGTAAAGCTCAGATTTGCTCAGTGCACTTTGCAGTTCGACCAAATCGGAAACTTTAGGTTGGTCGGTATCGGCAGAGACTTGAATTGTAATCGGCTGTGATGAGGCGCCATCTACGGTAAATGCAGGGATCGACGTTAGGCCTAATCGTTGAGCCGCTAATGAAATATTCCATTCACTACGCGTCGTACGGTCACCATTGATGATGTTAATCGATGAGCCAAAGCTTGGTCTACCGACATAAAAGTCTTGGTTTAGCGCTGAAAAATCAATGGCATCCGATGAGACTTTTTTGTCCACCACGACTCTGAGTTGGAATACTTCGTTCTTAACGACTTTATTCTTGCTCACCGTCACCTGAATGTTAGTCGCGAAGGCAGCAGGACTGATTAAGACAAACAGTAGTGCGCATAGGCTGGCGAAAAAGAGTTTAGCTTGTTTCTTCATTACCATTTTTTACCTGTATCTTGTGGTGGTTGTTTTTGCTGGGCTTGCAAGATCATTTGCGCTCGTAGTAATCGACTCGGGTCGCGGGCGTTTTCTACTTGCTGCAGCTTTCTTAGTTCAGGGTCGATAGCCTGTTGGTTATCTTGTTGCTGCGCTGACTGCATCTGTTGCTGGGAATCGCTCTCTTCTTTTTGCTCATTGCTCGATTCTTGCTTGGTATTTGTGCTTGCTTGTTCATCAGACTGAGATTGTTGATCTTTCGGTTGTTGATTTTCTTCAGGCTGCGGCTGATTTTTCTGCTCGCTTTGAGAGGATTTGTTTTCTTGGGACGGACTTGACTCTTGCTCTGAGCTCTTATCATTTTGAGAGTCCTGAGAGTCCTGAGAGTCTTGAGACTTGTTATCGTTTTGCTCTTGATTAGACTCGTCTTGCTGTTGCTGTTGCTGTTGCTGTTGCTGTTGCTGTTGCTGTTGCTGTTGCTGTTGCTGTTGCTGTTGCTGTTGCTGTTGGGCTTGTTTCACCACGTCCAAGTTGTGCTTTGCATCTTGATGCTGCGGGTCTTGTTTGAGGATCTCTTGGTAGATCTCCGCCGCTTCATCCAACTGACCATTTTGGGCATAGGCATTGGCTAAGTTGTATCGACCATCAAGGCTTTGTTCATTTTTAAGCGTTTCAATCGCATCTGAGTAGTTCTGATTTTGATACTGAGAAATCCCTTTCCATTGCTGGTCAGTAAACTGCTCGGCAGCATCTGCGAACTTGCCTTGATCAAACATCTGCTTTGCTTGCTGATCGTTATTTATCCAAGGACTAGCCATGGCTGGTTTAGGACTAATTAATGGCAGCCCTAGCAACAACACACTCAAAAACAACCCGCGTCTGAATAGCAGTAAGGCGGGAATGATCAATAAAGGCAGTAACCAAAAACCTTGATTGACTCGCTCTGCGATCTTCTGTCCGCTGTTTTGTTCATTGGTACTATCTAGGTGAGAAGTAATTTGCGTAATTCGTTCCACGTCGCTGTTGGTGACTTGGACTGGGATAAAATCACCATTCAAGGCTGCTGTAAGCGCACGCATGTTATCGAAGTTAGATTTCGCGACCACTGGCTGACCATTTGCGTGGGTCATTAAGGTACCGTCATTGAGTTGGATCGGCGCACCTGAACGGGTGCCCACTCCTAAAATAGACAGTCGCCAGTCAGTACCATTTAGCTGTTTCTCAATCGCTGAGCGCTCCGTATCGTCGATATCATCTGTGATTAACACGATATCTCCAGTCGCAAGACCAGTATTGGTCATCATATTGATAGCCAGCTCAATCCCTTTACTTGCGTCTGCTCCAGGGTAGGGCATGAGTTCAGGGGAGAGATTGGGCAACAAATTGGTAATGGTTTGGCTGTCGCTTGTCATTGGGCTAATTTGGTAGGCATCACCCGCGTAAGCAACCAGTCCCGTCGAACCTTCTTTCCAGTTAGCCAGTAAATCAATTGCTTTGTAACGGGCTTGGGTTAGGCGATTAGGCTTAATGTCGTTGGCGTACATCGACATCGACATATCCATCACCAGTACTCTTGCACTGCTGTTGGCATAACTTGGCAGCTCTTGGGTTTTAAAGCTTGGTCCGGCAAGTGCAACAATCGCAATCAAGCCACTTAATGCCATGACTGACAGCCAGCCTGAGTGACTTTTTTTGGCTTGTACTCCCATCACTTTCGCGAGGTGTGGGGCGATCAAGGTGTGTGAACTCGCCCGTTTTGATAGCCAGATAATAAAGGCGAACCAAGGCAAGCTGGCAATTAACCAGTAAGGGGAGAGGAAAACAAAATCAGACATAATTCCTCCGGACAATCAGTAATAAAGAAAAACACAGCAGCGAAAGAGTAAGCGGCAGTGGGAACCATTCGGTTTGAGGTCTCGACGTTTGCGTTGCTTGGCTAATTGGCTCTAGGCTGTTGATGGTGTCGTAGATGGTTGCCAACTCATCTGCGTTGCGAGCTCGGAAGTATTGCCCGCCGGTGAGTTCGGCAATCTGCTGCAGAGTCTTTTCATCAAGATCTTTGGCGGTGTTGACTTTGCGAGTCATGAAAAACTCTTTGACCATCATTTCACCCGCGCCAACGCCGATGGTGTAAATCGTCGCATTGTATTTTTTAGCAATTTTGGCGGCTTCCAGTGGCTCCAAAACGCCAGAGGTATTGCTACCGTCACTGAGCAGCACCATCACTCTTTGGGGAGCTTCACTATCAACAAAGGTTTTTGTCGCCAGGCCTATACCTTCACCTATGGCGGTTTTATCACCAATAAGGCGTAGTACTAGAGAGTTGACCTGGTCAGCGATGGTTTGTCGATCTAGGGTTAATGGCGTTTGTAGATAAGCGTGGTCGGCAAACAGGACGAGGCCTAAGCGATCGCCTTCACGCTGCTGAACGAAATCACTGACGACGTTTTTTACCGCAGAGAGTCGATCGATATATTGATCGCCGTCTTGCATATCTTCTTGGCTCATTGAATAGGAGAGATCGAGCACTAACATTAAGTCGCGGTGTTTAGGTTGAGTTGTCACCGGATCGCCATACCAAACCGGGCGCGCGAGTGCGGCGACGAGAGCAATCCAAGTGATAGCAACCAGCACTCGTGCTAGCGTGTTGGTTGGTGCAACTGCCGCACCTGATTCAGGTAAGTATGGAAGGCGGACAGGAGCGGTTTGTTTTAAGGGTGGAGCGAAGTAGTAAACGAGCAAAGGCAGTGGAAGTAATAGCCACATCCACCACCACACGAAGCTGATATTAGCCACGAGAAACTTTTCCTTTTTTGGGAGGCAGAGCCTGCTCAACCCATTCATTACAATGTTGAATAAGTTGCTCTGCATTTGGTACTGCCTGATTAGTGTATAGCGCTTGCTGCCACAGGTCGTAGTTGTCGCTAAAGCGAGGAGTCGCTAGTTGGCTATCAAGAAATGAATACCACTCTTTACCTGTGAGCTGAGCAATTTGCTCTCTTGGGAAATAGCACAGCGCCGCTTGTCTCACGAGTTCAATGGCTTCAGAAGGTCGGTTGCCATTCGCAAGTAAGCGTAGTGCGGTTCGTTTTGGAGCCAAGCGCTTTTTGCGCCAGCGAAGGAACATACAGATGATAAGGATAGTCAGCAAAACACTCGCAATCACTGCCCACCAACCCCAAGAGAGTGGTAACCATGACGGAGGCTCAGGTAGGTGCATTGGGTTTAGGGGAAGCGGAGATGTTTGAGTTTCATTACTCATGTTTATAATCCGTGTAACTGTTGAGTAAGAGCTTGCTCACTAGAGAGTGAAGAAAAGCTGATGCCCATCTTTTGAGTGAGTTGTATTAGGTGCTGTTGCTGCTCTGAGAACGCGCGCTCAATACCTTGGCGTGTTTTGTGTGACGAAAAGTCTAACCAACGAGTATCATTTTGATTTGAGACTTGTTCTGTACCACGAAAACGGGTTTGCCCACGTTCTAGAGGATCGCTGATTTGCACCATACGAACGCGATTATGTTGGCAAAGGCGGCTGAGTTTAGGCTCATGTTGGGTCGTTAGGCGAGAAAAATCACTCAATAAAATGATCTCGCTCCCTTTTGGACATAAACGCGCCAGAGCTTGAAGCGCATGGCTAATATCTTGGTCGTTACGAGATGGCTGGTTAATCAAGCTTTGGTGACAAGTGACTAGCGTCTGTAATAGTGCCAGAGCCCCGCGATTTCTCGCCGTTGGCTTCAACTCAATCAACTCGTTTCCCGTATCAATCACTGCTCCAATACGATCTTGTTGCGTGACGCTTAACCAAGCAATTAAGCTCGCCATATGGGCCATTTGTACAGACTTCAATAGTAACTGAGAGCCAAACGCCATGCTGGATGAAAAGTCGAGGTAAAGTACAACGGGCTTTTCGCGCTCTTCGGAAAATAGCTTGGTATGGGGCTTACCCGTGCGAGCCGTGACACGCCAATCAATCGCTCGAATATCGTCACCGGGTTGGTATTGGCGCACTTCGCTAAAATCCATCCCGCGACCCAACTGACGACTTTGGTGCTGGCCAAGCATTTGTGACCACAGACTCTTTGCTGGTGGCATCCATTTGATGCACTGCTGTTTGTAGTAGAGCAACTCGTCTAAGCACAGGTTGACACCATCACTATATGGCGGCAGCTTTTGTTCCATATCATTTAACCCTAAGCACTACCGACTAGAGAAAGAAGCTTGTTGATGACTTGATTAGGATGAACACCTTCAGCCTGCGCTTGGTAGCTCAGCAGTAAGCGGTGTCTAAGTACAGGAAACGCCATAGCTTGAACATCTTCGGGTGAGACAAAGTCGCGTCCATTTAGCCATGCGTGGGCACGGGCACAGCGGTCAAGTGCGATAGTGGCACGAGGGCTCACTCCCATTTCTAGCCATTGCGCGAGTGTGTCGTCATAGTTGCTAGGATTACGAGTCGCGATGATAAGTCGAATGATGTATTGCTCGATAGTGTCAGCCATGTGGACATTGAGCACAGACTGGCGCGCAGCAAAAATATCGGCTTGAGTCAGGGTTGGTGGCGTCGGGGCCTTGTCGCCTTTTGCTTCACCACGGTTAAGGCGCAAAATCTCAAGTTCACTTTGTGCGTCTGGGTAGTTTACATCAAGGTGAATTAAGAAGCGGTCCAATTGCGCTTCTGGCAGAGGATAGGTCCCTTCTTGTTCAATCGGGTTTTGCGTAGCCATCACTAAGAAGAGATCAGGTAGTGCATAAGTATTGCGACCTGCGGTGATCTGCTTTTCTGCCATGGCTTCGAGCATCGCTGCTTGAACTTTAGCCGGTGCACGGTTGATTTCATCGGCTAGTACCAATGAATTGAAAATAGGTCCAGATTGGAAGGTGAATTCGCCTGTTTCCGGACGGAATATATCAGTACCGGTTAAGTCTGCTGGCAATAAGTCAGGGGTAAATTGAATACGGTGAAAGTCGCCTTCAATGCAATCAGCCAATGATTTTACGGCACGTGTTTTAGCAAGCCCTGGGGGGCCTTCAACCAAAATGTGGCCATCGGCAAGTAGTGCGATGAGCAATTGGTTCACCAGTTCGCTCTGGCCAATAACTTGGCTGTTTAAATATTCGCGTAGGTGTTTTAGAGCGTCAGAATTCATGATCGTGTGTCTCCCTATTTTTCACTTAGTATCTGGTGAACGAAAAAAGTTCCACGTTTGAAGTGAGCGGTTAACTGGTTGATGGAAAAATCAACAGTTATTCGATGGGGGCTGTTGATAAATTCCATAGATTCAATTGTTTATGAATTGCGACCCAAAAATCAAGCACGAAATTTACCGCTAAGAGAAATCTTACTTTTCAGTTAATCAATTAGTCAGTGAACTATTTAGTAAAGAAATGTTTGTTTTGTCCGATATAATATATTGGCTGGAAGGTCTATCAAAAGGACGGCACAACTCTTATGTGTCACTGACCACTTATTACCCTTTACGAATCCTAATGCTTGGAAAGGCAGAAGACATGAAACTAACTTCAATTAGCATAAAACAAAAGGTCGTTGCAGGTATCACCTTTGCGGTACTGGCTTCCACGATTATTGTCGGTGTGATGGCTCAACGACAGGCGCGAGCGGTATTAGAACACCGTCTCATTGATATCGAGCTTCCACTGATGCTGGAGCAAATTAATAGCCAAATCGACCGCGATGTTAGCCAACTTTTATCGGCGGCTCACCAGCTTGCCAACAACGAATTTATTAAACAAGCGGTAGACACAACAGACATTGATTCTGAGACAGAACGCCTGCTTATCAAGCAACTTAACAACGTTCGTAGTCAATATCAGCTAAATGACGCGTCAGTAGCTAATCGCGATACAGCATACTACTGGAACCAGAACGGCTTTTTACGTCAACTGAATCAACAGCAAGACGGTTGGTTCTTTGGTTTTACTCAATCAGGTAAAGATACCTCAGTGAGTATTTTCCAAGAAGCCAATGGTGACGTGAAAATGTTCACTAACTACCAACAGCTGAATGGTCACACGATGGCTGGTTTGTCGAAATCGATGGACGATATGGTTTCATTGCTGAACAGTTTCCGTATTCAAGACACCGGTTTTGTATTCCTAGCAGACGCTAACGGTGATATCCAAATTCACCGCGAATCGAACAAAGCGAAATCGACACTATCGAATTTATACGGTTCGGATTCGTCACAGCTGCTTGGGAAATCGGGCTTTAACCTAATCCAAGCCGACTATGAAGGGAAACAAGTATTTGTCGCAAGTACTTATATTCCGACGATGGACTGGTTTGTGGTTGGTGTAGTACCTGTTGATGAAGTCTTTGCTGATCTCAATGCCGTAGCTAAACAGATGATGGTGACGACAGTTGTGGTAGCTGCCCTGTTTATTTTCATGGGGATCTTCTTAGCGAATAGTATCGCTCGTCCAATTCGTGCTATTTCAGCTCGCTTTGCTGACTTAGGTAAAGGTGATGGCGATTTATCTCAGCGCATTGAAGTTAAAGGTAATGATGAGATTGGTCAGCTATCAGAAGGCTTTAATGGTTTTATTGAAAAGATTCATCAATCAATGAAGGAAGTGGCAGAAACAAGTAGTGCGCTTCAGTCAGCGGCTGACGGTGTTTCAAATAAAGCCCATATTACCCATGACAACAGTCAGGCTCAACGTGATCAAACCATCCAAGTGGTGACCGCGATTAACCAAATGGGTGCAACCATCAGTGAAATCGCAAGCAATGCAGCGACGGCGGCAGAAACGGCGTCAGAAGCATCGAGCAACACCCAAATGGGACAAGACGTTGTGAACAAAGCCAAAGATGCGATTAGTCGTTTGGCGGCGGACATTGAGAGCACGGGTCAGGTTGTTGGACAGCTAGCATCAACCACGCAAGATATTGGTTCTATTCTGGGGGTTATACGTGATATTTCAGAGCAGACTAACTTGCTGGCGCTCAACGCGGCGATTGAAGCAGCGCGTGCGGGTGAGCAAGGGCGTGGTTTTGCTGTGGTAGCCGACGAGGTACGTAATCTAGCAAGTCGTACCGCGGATTCGACTGAAGAGATCCAGAAGATGATCAACCAGCTGCAAAGCGACGCTAAAGATGCGGTAACCGCAATGGAAGCAGGTAAGGCGGTAACGGGCGAGGGTGTGTCTGCGTCTGATGAGGCGGTGCAAGTACTGATCAGCATTTCTGAGCGTATTCACGACATTTCAGACAGAAACACTCAAGTTGCTACTGCAACGGAAGAGCAGTCGACCGTGGTACATACCATTAATCAAAACATTGAAGAGATCAATGCGGTCAACGAAGTCACGACAGGTACAGCGGAAGAGCTTGCAGAAGCAAGTGCAGAGCTTAAGGAACTGTCGGTACGTCTAGACAGAATGGTAGGCAGCTTTAAGCTGTAGTGACTGGAATAACTGAGGCTAAATCGGTAAACTTAGCCTCAGTTATTATTTTAAAGGTAAGTGGGATCATGAGTGATTTCGAGAAAGAACTAGAGCAAATGTCTCAAGAGATGGGTGATGAGCCAGAAGTAGCACTGCCATCTTTAGAAGAGCAGCAAGCTATCGCAGCTGAGCTTAAAAAGCTAGAAGCGGAAGGTAAGCTGACACCGGAAGTTCTAGAGCAGTATTTTGGTCAGTTCTACGCGAAGACAGACGCACCAATTCACTAATGCTCGATATGAATTTTAAAAAGCCGCCTTGTGCGGCTTTTTTACTTTTATCTCTTTAACTAAGCGCTTGAGCAGCTTACCACTTGATTGAAATCGAGAGTTAGGTCATTCTGACGGCCATTTTGTAAACTTGATGCCTTACTATGTTTATTCTTTTTCGACTACTAAAGCTTGCGGTTATCTGTGTGGTGTTTTTCACTATTTATGATTTGATTGCGTTTGGTGAAATAACCTGGGTTAGTCGACTTTTTGCTCAGTTTTAACTAACTGGATGGGAAAAGTTTGCTCTCGGGACTAGAGATAACTCTTTGTAAAGACTAGGCTAATAATATCAACCTAATTACATAGAGACAGATAATGGAACAGAAGCTCTATTACTGGCTACACCGAGTTTATATGTGGTGCTTAAAGGTCGCCGCTAAAGTATTACCTATCTCTAAGCCAACACTTTTTCTTGGTAAAGAAGCGCTTAAGCAGCTTTGCCATAGTGTGTCCATTATGGACATCAATAAAGTCTTAATAGTGACAGATAGTGGCCTTGTGAAGCTTAGATTAGCTAAAAAGCTAATTTTTGAGTTTGAACGTGTAGGGGTTCACTGCGAAATCTATGATGGAGTCGAGCCGGACCCAACATATCGCCATGTAGAAGATGGTTTATCTCTTTACCGCCAGCACAGGTGCCAAGCGGTCGTCGCCTTGGGGGGAGGATCCTCAATTGATTGTGCTAAAGTGATTGCGGCGTGTGCTACCAATGATAAGCCCGTTCGACGCTTGGTTGGCTTGCTCAAAGTGTGGAAAGCACCGGCACCGATTTTTGTTATCCCTACTACTGCAGGGACTGGCTCTGAAGTGACGGTGGCCGCTGTTGTTTCGGACCCTGCTACTCACCAGAAAACACCGATAATTGATCCTAAGCTTGTTCCGATTGCCGCGGCATTGGACCCGAGTTTGATGTTAGCGTTACCAGCTCATATCACGGCTCAGACAGGTATGGATGCGCTAACCCATGCCATAGAAGCTTATCTGTCAGATAATGCGACACCAGAAACGGATCGTTACGCGTTAGCCGCCTTTAGCCTCATTGATGATAATTTAGAGAAGGCCGTCAAGTTTGGTCAAAACGCGACCGCTCGGCAAAATATGGCTTTGGCTTCATACTACGCTGGTCTTGCCTTTACCAAAGCTAGCCTTGGCTACGTTCATGCTATTGCGCATACCTTGGGGGCGAAATATGGAACGCCGCATGGATTGGCGAATGCTGTGGTGTTGCCTCATGTTTTAGAGTTTTCAAAGTCTGAGACGAAAGGAAGAATGGCGAAATTGGCCGATACATTAAAACTAACGGATAGTCATGTTTCAGACTCTATCAAAGCTCAGGCTTTTATCGATTACATTAAACGGCTACAGAAAAATCTCGATTTACCGTCTTATTTTGACCATATTCTGCAAGAGCATATTACTGAACTCGCCAAGCAGTCGCTACATGAAGCAAGGTGGAATTACCCAGTGCCGAAATATATGCAGCAAGAAGAATGTGAGCGGTTACTGTTAGCGGTATCGATAGACAAATAAAAAGCCCTTAAGCGGAGACTTAAGGGCTGATTTATTACTTGTGGAAGAGGCTTACTTCACTTTCCATGCGATCGTTTCGCCCGCGCGAATTGGCACAACAATGTCGTTGCCAAATGGCATGCTTTCAGCAACAGGCCATTCTTCTTTCACTAGCGTTACTGTATCTGCGTTGCGCGGTACACCGTAAAAATCAGGGCCATTGTGGCTTGCGAACCCTTCTAGGTTTTCTAGTTTACCTTCTTGGTCGAATACTTCCGCGTATAACTCTAGCGCTGCGTGTGCAGTGTACGAACCCGCACAGCCACAAGCGGCTTCTTTCATGCCTTTAGCATGTGGAGCAGAGTCAGTGCCTAAGAAGAACTTCTTGCTGCCGCTTGTTGCCGCTTCGATTAGCGCAGTTTGGTGGGTGTTGCGCTTCAAAATTGGCAAGCAGTAGAAGTGAGGCTTAATGCCGCCAACTAGCATGTGGTTGCGGTTGTATAGTAGGTGATGCGCAGTAATTGTTGCTGCTACGTTCTCGTTAGCGTTCTTCACAAAGTTAGCTGCATCGGCAGTCGTGATGTGCTCAAGAACAATCTTAAGGTTCGGGAAGTCATTCACGATTGGCGCTAACACTGTGTCTAAGAACTGTTTCTCACGGTCGAAGATATCGACATCGTGGTGAGTCACTTCACCGTGTACCAATAGCAACATACCCACTTCTTGCATTGCTTCAAGAACGTGATAGATGTTCTTTGCCGATGTTACGCCTGAATCAGAGTTGGTTGTTGCGCCCGCTGGGTATAGCTTAGCGGCTACTGCGGCACCAGACTCTTTTGCTTTACGAATTTCTTCTGGAGTGGTGTTGTCTGTTAGGTATAACGCCATTAGCGGTTCGAATTGCTCGCTTGGCTTTTCTGCCATGATGCGCTCGCGGTAAGCAAGAGCCATTTCAGTGTTAGTTACAGGTGGGATGGTATTTGGCATGATTAGCGCGCGACCGTTGTAGCGGCTAATGTCTCGCACGGTATCCTTTAGCACTTCGCCATCGCGTAGGTGAACGTGCCAGTCGTCAGGACGTGTGATCGTAAGTGTTGTCATTTTTGCTCCCACCATATTTTAGGTTGTCTGATTGGAGCCTAAACGCAGCGAAAACTGTGAAAGCAAACGCTTACGCTTAGGCGACAGGATGATAGAGCAATCTGCTCAGTATTTCATCCTCTTTTTCAATGGGAGACTTTAGTTGCCTAAATTATAGGCAATCTTTCACTTACTTTAGTGTCAACCAAAGTGCGTGAATTGATCCTGGTAGGAAGAAGAAGAAAGTCAAAATAAGGTTTATAACAAAGTCTTTGTTTAAACCTTTATCGATAAATACTGCTAATGGTGGAAGAAAGATACATAGCAGGATCATTACTAATTTATTCATATGAACTCCTTTGTGTTAGTTCCCTAATTACAACGATTTTGTGATGTCCATTATCTAGAGCTCGCATCGAAAGTCCAACGCGATAACGTCTAAAGCTTTGATGTTTGCGGAATTCTGACAAATGTCATGTTTCTGAGATAGAACCCTGACATTTACAATACGTTGTTTCAAATTCAAGTCAAGACAGCGTAATGCAGTTGGGTATAATAACTGCACAATAAACCTAGCTTAGGATAAGCAATGTCAGCTCCAGTTCTTTCTCAAATCAACGTGTTTCCTGTTAAATCTGTCGGCGGCCTTTCTGTTTCTACTTCTTGGGTAGAAAAGCAGGGATTGATGTTTGATCGACGTTTTATGCTAGCGCTTTCTGACGGCTCAATGGTCACCGCGAGAAAGTATCCGCAGATGGTAAAGGTGAAGTCTTGCTTAACTCAGGATGGTCTGATTTTTACTGCACAAGGACATTCAGCACTAAGAATTCGTTACAGCGAGTTCAAAATGCAAGAAGCCCCAGCTCAGGTTTGGAAAGATAACTTTGTTGCCTATACCACCACGGATGAAGCGGATGATTGGTTTAGCCAAGTGCTAGGTCAGCGAGTTGAATTATTGTTTACTGGTGAGCAATCAAACCGCGTGCGTGAAAAACTAGGGCACAACGTCAGTTTTGCGGATGGTTACCCAGTGTTAGTGATCAGCGAAGCCTCGCTATCAGAGCTTAACCGTCGTAGCCCAGAAAAACATTCAATGGAGCAGTTTCGAACTAACCTAGTGGTGTCTGGTACTAAGCCGTTTGAAGAAGATAGCTGGAAACGAATTCGAATCGGCGAAGTGGAATTTGAAGCCGTTAAGCCGTGCGAGCGCTGTATTTTGACGACAGTAGACGTCGAGAAAGGGGCGTTTCGTGGTAGTAAAGAGCCACTCAATACTCTATCTCAGTTCCGCGCCAATGAACGTGGCGGTGTCTTCTTTGGTCAAAACCTTGTTGCCCTTAATGAAGGGGTGATTAATCAACACGATACGGTAGAAGTCCTAGAGTACAAAGATAAAGAGTTTTATCCAGATAACGGCAAGAAAACACTAATCATGACTTGCGTTGAGCGTGAAGAAATAGCGCGTGATTTCGTGACGTTCTGGTTGGAGCCTCCTCATGGAGAGCTACCGGTTTATCAGCCGGGTCAACATTTACCAATTACAGTCCCTATCGATTATGAATCTGTGGGGCGCCGCTACACCTTATCTTCGAGCCCTTCACGCCCAGGCCGTTTAGCCATTTCCGTTAAGAGAATTGATGGTGGCCGAGTGTCGAATTGGTTAATCGATAATCTGAATATTGGTGACGAGCTTGTTTGCGAAGAGCCTGATGGCAGTTTTCATTTAGGTGACAAGCATGACCAGCCGTTATTACTGCTGTCAGCTGGCAGCGGCGTCACTCCTATGCTATCGATGCTGCGTTACTTAGCGGATCATTATCAGATGGATGACGTTGTGTTCTACCATCAGTGTCGAAGTGTTGAAGATATTCCGTGTAAAGATGAGCTTGATTCACTGCGTAGCCAATATCCAGGGCTAACGGTACTTATCTCATTGTCACAAGCACCTGCAGATTGGTTCGGCTTAAAAGGGCGTTTAACGCTATCGCACTTGAAACAAATTAAAGATGTTGAGCAGCGTCAGGTGTTTGTTTGCGGCCCAGATGGGTTTATGCAAAAAGCGAAAAATTTATTACTGAAGAAAGGCTTGCCAGAAGAGCACTATCACCAAGAAGCGTTTGGCGTGAGTCAAGTTTCAGCTCAACCACTGAAAGAGCTGACTTTGAGTGTTAATGGCCATGTGTTTGTTGGCGACAATCAAAAAACGCTTTTAGAGCAGGCTGAAGATGCTGGAGCACCAATCGCCAATAGTTGCCGTGCTGGCTTATGTGGAGCCTGTAAGGTGACGGTAGAGTCAGGCAAGGTGCACCAACCGGATGTACCAGCGCTGCAAGATCATGAACGAAATATGGGTATTGTTCTCGCGTGCTGCAGTACACCTGAAACCGATGTTGAAGTTATTAGCTAAATATTAAACATCACCAAATAAAAAAGCCCACCGAGTGGGCTTTTTTGATCTACATGAATACTTAAAGCTGCTTGGCTTTCTCGTACGTTGGCTGCACTTTTTTCGGTTGTTTAAGCTGAGAAAGAATTACCCCAGAAATGACCAATAGACCGCCGACAACATGGTAGTTGTAAACCGCTTCGCCAAGCATTGTAGCGGCTAGCGTAATGGCGACAACAGGCATCAAGTTCATAAACATCGCGCTAGAGTCAGCACCAATAAGATCAATCGCCTTCACCCACATCCAAGGCGCGGCAATCGATGCCGCGAGACCTGCGTAAGCAATCAATGGCATCGCCTCTTTACTTGGTAGCAGCTCATTACTCGTCAACCAAAGTGGGGTTAGCATGATTAAAGCGAGTGCGCCTTGCATATAAACCATGGTCCAGTTAGAGAGCGGCATCTTCCAGCGTTTAAGTAGCACACAGTATGCGCCGTAACAGATAGAGGCAATAACCATGATACCGTCACCTGGTGTTACATCCTGATGAAGGAAAAACAGCACATCCCCTTTACCTAGCATGAACGCAAGGCCCGAAAGCGCGAGCACTGCGCCGACAATACTCAATGCAGAAATAGGTTTCCCGAGCAGAGGGACACTCATAAAGATCGCAATCAATGGCACTAGTGAGGTAATCATTGCCATATTTGACGCGGTTGTGGTCAGCCCTGCGTAATAAGAAAGTGACTGATTGAGTACCATGCCTAACATGGCTAAAAATGCCAGCTTGGCTAAATATGGGCGGATCGTTGCCCAGCGTTTGATCACCTTAGGTAAGCAAAAGGGAGAGAGCAATAAGATCGCCAGAAACCATCGATAGAAACTCATTGCGCTAGGTTCTATTGTCGCTGCAGCCATTTTATTTACGATTGCATTTCCGCCCCAAATACAAACGGTAAAGAGGGGAAGTAGATAGACCATGTGAACACCATCGCAATATTATCGGGAGAACATAGTTTGACAGGTCTATATAATTATATATATCGTTATAAAGACATATTGAGTCATAGGAAGACAAGTTTGAGAAAATCGGTAAAACATCGTCACCCATCCTTATCAATTGATAAAGCACCATCAGATGTGTTTATGAATTTTGAGGCGTTTCTTTCCAATACTGAAACGAGAATGCATAGCCACCCATGGGGTCAGGTGCAACTTATAAGTGGCGGTATCTTGGAAATGGAAGCGGAAGATACTCGTTTTCTGGCGCCTCCTCACTTAGCGATTTGGGTACCTGCTGGCGTTATGCACACCAGTTTTAACCGTAAGCCGATCTCATACTGCTCTCTCAACATTGCGCAAGATTTAACTCAACACTTCCCGGACTGTACCAGCTTGATCAAAGTGACCCCAATCGTATCGGCGATTGTGGATGATTTTCGTCAGCGAGATATCAATGTGGCTCAAAGTGAACAAGACAAACGACTGGTTCAAGTGCTACTAGACCAACTCGCTACGCGAGACACCCAGCATCATTTCCTGCCTTCTACGGATAATAAGTATCTCGCTAAGATCTTAGCGTCGGTAGAAGAGAATCCAATCGATAACACCAGTTTGTCCCAATGGGCTGAGCGAGTACACACTACCGAGCGGACTTTAGCACGTCACTGCCAATCAGAATTAGGCATGAGCTTTACAGAGTGGCGCTTAAGAGTCCGTTATCTGTATTCAATGGATTTGCTTAGAAAAGGACACTCAGTAAAAGAGGTTGCCTTGACGCTTGGTTACAATCAGGCCAGCCCGTTTATTGCGATGTTTAAGAAATACTCCGGGCAAACCCCGGAGCAATATAAAAGTAGGCTGCTTTAGTTTCACAATCACGCCACAATGGATTTCGTTAATGGGCTCCATGGAAGTCGTCATAGGTTTTGGTCTTTCACCAAGTTTGCTAGTAGCTGATTAAGCCAGCTAACGATAGGCTTATTCGCATTCTTATAAGCAACGCTGATCACGACATTTGCATTTGGAACATGTGCCCCAGTTAAGGCTAGTTTTAATGGGACTAAGCCAGTATATCCTGTGTTCATTTGTGCAGACGCAGGTAGGAGCATATTGCTAGTTCGAGCGACTTGCATTGCTAAATTTAAACTGTCTGTTTGCAAGCGAATCTTAGGGGAACGATCCGTATCATTAAAGATTCTATTTAAGTGCGTGTTCTTTTCATCCCACCCCGGCAAAGTCAGAGAAATAAACCCATAGTCCAGCGCATCGTCAACAGAGACGCTGTTAAGTTGAGAAAGTGGGTGATTCTCGGAAGCCAGCATGACAAATTGATCTTTTGCTACCACTTTTTGTGTGATTGATTTTGGGAAATGATCGCTATAATAGTTAACACCCATCAGTACTCGCCCGTCTAAAATTTGTTCTACGGCGTTTGATTCCCAGCTTTTCAAGTACCAAGTGGCGTTTGGTGCCTCTGCCGATAAGCGATTGAATAATTCGGCGCCGAAACGAGATTGGATCGGACGGTTGATACAGATCTGAATTTTACCCTTAAGGTGAGCAGGGTCGAACTTTTGGTTAGCACTGACAGCATAATCAATCTCATCAATGATGGTTGGCAAGCGAGATAACAAATGCTCAGCAAAGCTTGTTGGTTGCAGTTTACCCGCAGAGCGAACAAAAATAGGGTCATTGAGAGTGGTGCGGCATTTACTCAACATACGAGCCACAGCTGATTGTGACAGATCGAGTCGCTCTGCAGTCACATATGTGTTGCGAGTTTCATTCAGGTCAATGAGCATTCTCATTGCTTTAAGGTCAATATTATCAATCATAATGGCCCTATAATATAGTAAGTGAACTGGGGTATGAGAATGGAAATTTTCTTAATGAGACCAGAGTCCTTTCTGGTTTCAATAAAAATATCTACCTAGAAGCGCCAGTCAAAGCCGATAGACATTTTGGTTTCTTCTCCTCTTAAGTGGTCTTTAGCACCACCAGTATTAATATCAGTAACCTTAATGTTGGTATATTTTGCTTCTAGATAAATATTGAAAATAGCATCGCCTACTTTGGTGCGTGTGCCTTGGAGCAATACCAAATCAACCATTTGCATTTCAACACCACCATAACTAGAACCGCCGAAAGCTTGGAACACAGTGTAAAACGTTTCATTCCATGGTTGAAGGCCATAAAGGTTAACAGAAGCCAAGTGTGCATTGTCATCACCGAGAGCATCTTTGACAGAATTTCCATTTATCGCCATTAAGGCAGTCTGACCAGTGCCTGTTGTATATCCACTCATTGAATTTGGAACAAGAGTGCCTTGGATATTTTGCGCGATTTGATCAGTATCAAAATCAACATATGAGTAGTTAACAGACGGGAAAAACATAGTTTTACCATTTGTTGCAGTCAGTGGGAGCATGTATCCCGCAGTGTACATATTAGTGGTATCAGTAAAATAATTATCTAGATATACGCCACCAAAACGAGAATCAAAGTTAGCCAGGCGTAAACGGAAATTTTCTGATTGAGTAAAGTATTCACCAACAACAATGGTTTGAGTTTCAATACCGTCACCACCATATAGGTTATTGAATCCGCCACCAGCAACCAGTTTCACCTCTCCATTGTGATCGGACGCAATACCACCACGCCAAGCAGTGTTACGAGGGTCTGCGTCATGTACTTCTTTTTCGGCGGCAATGGCTGAGTTAGAAAGAGCAAGTGCTGCAATTACACTGAGACTGATGATGGAAAGTTTGTAGTTAGTCATTTTATGTCCTTAGTCGCCAATAAGTTAGCTTGAGTCGATTTTCGTTGTGGAGCTGATTATTCATGACAATTCGACTTGAATTAATAGCCTAAACCGAGTTGTTATGAGTTGATTTTCGACTTGAAGTTGGTGCTTGGAAGGTGGGAAAGTAAATTAAATATAAATCTATCAGTGAGTTATGTTTTTTTTGAGGTTGAAATTATGGATGTCTAAAAAATTAGGAAGAGTCTATATTCCACTTGAAATGTGACTTGGAGCAATTGTCAGTAAGATCAGGTATAGGCTGTTATGAATTAGCGACAGTGGCAGATGTTTGTCTGCCATTGCCCGATATGAATAGATCCAGTTATTTTTGTCGTTTTGCGATTAATGTGAATCGGTAATCGTTAGATGTGAAGTAGTTACGACTGTACTCAAATACTGTGTTATTAGCTAAGTACCCACGAGTACGTTTTTCAATAATCGGTTGAGCAGGATCGATCCCTAACTGATGAGCCACATCTTCTGGTGGAAGGATCGGTACCAGTTCTTGCTCACTTCTATCAATCACCATGCCTTTGGTGTTTTCAATAAAGTCATATTTTGATGTTTGCATCACTTGATACGTAAGATCTGGGAACAGAGCAACAGGCAACCAGGTTTCTTCAACCGTAATTGGGTTGTTGTCGATGAAACGGACACGCTTTACGTAGAAAACCAATTCGCCTTCTTTGATATCTAAGTGCTCAGACATCGCTAAAGAACAGGGCTTCATTTCAAAAGCCAGAACCTCACTGTGGGTAACCACATCCAAATGCGCCCACTTTTCCTGAAAGCTAGATTGCTTATAGATGTCGTAATTGATTTTGTTCTCTTTAACGTAAGTGCCGCTGCCTTGCACGCTTTCAAGTTCATCATTTTCGATCAGTAGCTTCAGCGCTTGTCTAACCGTTACGCGGCTGACAGAAAATACTTCGCGTAACTGCGCTTCTGTTGGAAGTGCTTCTCCAACCTTATATTCACCAGAACTGATCTTTTCTCGTATTGCATCTGCGATTTGGCGATACATTGGGAGTCTTGCCATTTTTGCCTCATTTGTGCGCTAGAACAACTAGACTTTGTTTAACAACCTGTACCTTAAATACGTAAATTTGCTCTATATAAGTCTTGTTCTCAAGGTTAGTGTGAGCGTCGTATCGGTGTTTTGTAGTACATATAATACAAATTAAACGATACATAACAAGCTTTCTTAAAGGATTTACCAATATGATTCAAATACAAATTAAATACAAATGTGTATTGATGAGATCGTGATCACGGATTAAATGTCTTAAAGTTGTATTATTCCTATCGTCGACAGGGACGACTGTCGTACTAATCCGTGACTATGGGACAAAAGGTTATGAAACTTACTACTCTAACGAATAAGTCGCTCGTAAATCTGCAAACTACATTTAGTAGTCGAGAGGAAGCGATTTACGCACTTGCTGACCAACTGGATCAGCAAGGCAAACTGTATAACAAGCAAGAGTATCTTGATGCAGTATTTGCTCGTGAAGATCAAGGCCCGACAGCGCTTGGCGAAGGACTAGCAGTACCGCACGGCAAGACTGACGCGGTTAAAGAAGCTGGCTTCGCTGTAGCAACACTAAAAGAAGACATGAAATGGCAAGGCTTAGATGAAGACGAAGATGTGAATCTTATCTTCCTTATCGCTATTCCAAATGCAGAAGCCGGTTCTACCCACATGCACCTGTTGACCGAACTGACAACCACACTAGTTGATGACGATGTTCGTGAAGCAGTATTAAAAGCAACAACTGCTGATGAAATCTTCGCACTTCTTGATGGCGATAATCATCAAGAAAATAAACAAGACAACCTAGATACAAATGCACCAACAATTGTATGTGTTACTGCTTGCCCTGCAGGCATTGCTCACACTTATATGGCAGCTGAGTATCTAGAAAAAGCGGGTAAAAAGCTGGGTTACAACGTTCATGTTGAAAAGCAGGGCGCTAATGGTATTGAAGATCGCTTAACCGCTGACCAACTTAACAATGCTGTTGCTTGTGTCTTCGCTGCTGAAGTCGCAATCAAAGAGCTAGAGCGTTTTAACGGTATCCCTCGAGTAGAAACTCCCGTCGCAGAACCGATTAAGCACGCCGAGCGTATTCTTAATGAAGCAATTGAAGAATCGAAAAAAGGAAACACTAGCGAGCGAACGGTTGTTACTGATAATCAGCCTAAAAAGCTACCATTAAAAACTGAGCTTAAACAAGCGTTGCTTTCTGGCATCTCTTATGCCGTTCCTCTTATTGTCGCTGGTGGTACTGTTCTTGCGGTCGCTGTTCTTATCGCTCAAATTTTTGACCTTCAAGAGCTGTACGCAACCAAAGACTCTTGGCTATGGATGTACCGTAAGTTAGGTGGTGGCTTGCTAGGTACATTAATGGTGCCTGTACTGGCGGCTTACACAGCGTATTCCCTTGCAGATAAACCCGCACTAGGTCCAGGTTTTGCAGCAGGTATTGCGGCTAACCTTATTGGTTCAGGTTTCCTTGGCGGTGTTGTTGGTGGCTTGATTGCTGGTTATGTCATGCGTTGGGTGAAAGATAACGTTCGTCTTAGCCCTGCGTTTAATGGCTTTTTGACTTTCTACTTATACCCGGTTATAGGCACATTGGTGGCAGGTTCTTTGATGCTGTTTGTTATCGGCAAACCTGTAGCCATGATAAACCAAGGCCTAACGGATTGGTTAAACGGAATGTCGGGTACTAACGCTCTGTTACTTGGCGCAATCATCGGTCTATTTGTATCGTTCGACTTGGGCGGTCCTGTAAACAAAGCGGCTTACGCATTTTGTCTAGGTGCAATGGCAAACGGTGTTTATGGTCCATACGCAATTTTCGGCTCTGTTAAAATGGTATCGGCGTTCACGGTAACGGCTTCAACCATGATTGCCCCTCGCTTGTTCAAAGACTTTGAGATTGAAACGGGTAAATCGACTTGGCTTCTGGGCCTCGCGGGTATCACAGAAGGTGCAATCCCAATGGCGATTGAAGATCCAATCCGTGTTATCGGTTCGTTTCTACTCGGTTCTGTGGTGACAGGTGCGATGATTGGTGCTGCAGGTATTGGCCTATCAACTCCGGGAGCAGGTATTTTCTCTATTTTCCTACTTCATGACGGTGGCTTAGGTGCTTTCTCTGCCGCAGCAATTTGGTTCGGCGCAGCACTAATCGGTACGATTATTTCAACGATTACTCTACTGGTTTGGCGAGGCCACGCGGTAAAAAAGGGTAAGTTTGAAGTGCAAACAGCAGCACAAAACTAACTAAATTCTGAGTTAACTTCATAACTCACTCAATAAATACAACGAACAACTGGCTGTCCTAATTTCTGTGCTCCTAACGTTTTATTTACACTGAGTCTGGGCGTGGATTCTTGCGCCCTGAATTTAGCGGTGGCCAGATTTAACTCCTTGAAAATATTTGATTTAGTCGTGTTTGGGTTTGAACCTTAGTTCTATCTTAGTTCTACTTGAGGCGACACATTTAGGTAAATGATTATGACTACATCACGCGTACATATTACTCCACACATGCATTGGGATCGTGAATGGTATTTCACAACAGAAGAGTCTCGTATTCTTCTAGTGAACAACATGGAAGAAATCATGAACCGTCTGGAGAGCGATCCAGAATACAAATACTACGTTCTAGATGGTCAAACAGCTGTTCTAGAAGATTACTTCGCGATCAAACCAGAGAACACAGAACGCGTAAAAGCATTGGTTGAAGCGGGCAAACTTATTATTGGCCCTTGGTACTCTCAAACCGACACAATGCAAGTTTCTGGCGAGTCGATTGTACGCAACATGATGTATGGCATTCGCGACTGTATGAAATTTGGCGACGCGATGAAGATTGGTTACCTACCAGATTCATTCAGTATGAGTTCTCAGCTACCGATGATCTACAACGGTTTCGATATCATGCGTGCAATGTTCTGGCGTGGTTGTTCAGAACGCCACGGCACCAATAAAACAGAATTCTTATGGCAGTCTAATGACGGCAGTGAAGTGACTGCACAGGTGCTTCCGCTGGGTTACGCGATTGGTAAGTACCTTCCGCAAGATGAAGAAGGTCTGCGTGACCGTTTAGATAAGTACTTCCCAGTGCTAGAAAAACCATCGGTAACCAAAGACATCCTACTGCCTAATGGTCACGACCAAATGCCGATTCAAAAAGACATCTTTGAAGTGATGGACAAGCTTCGCGAAATCTACCCAGATCGTGAATTTTCAATGAGCCGTTACGAAGACGTATTCGAGAAAGTAGAAGCAGCACGCTACCAACTCGACATAATCAAAGGCGAATTTAACGACGGTAAATACATGCGTGTTCACCGTACTATCTCTTCTACACGCATGGATATCAAACTGATCCATGCGGAAATCGAAAACAAGATTGTAAACATCCTAGAACCTCTAGCATCTATCGCTTGGACATTAGGTTTCGAATACCACCACGGTTTGATTGAGAAGATGTGGAAAGAGAGCATGAAGAACCACGCTCATGACTCTATTGGTTGCTGTTGCTCAGACAAAGTACACGCTGAGATCCTAAACCGCTATATCCTAGCGGACGATATGGCGACAAACTTAATTAACTTTTATAAGCGTAAGATCGTCGACCATATGCCAGATCGCGAAGGTTGTGATAAGCTGGCGATGTTCAACCTTTCTCCGTACGAGCTTGAAGAAGTGGTGAACACAACCATCACTATCCGTGCTCAAGAATTTTCTATCTTTGATGAAAACGAAAACCCTGTAGAGTACTTCATTCAAGACAAGCGCCAAATCGACCCAGGTAAAGTAGACCGTCAAATTGTTCACTACGGTAACTACGACCCATTCATGGAGTTTGATATTCAGATTAAACGCACTGTGCCTGCGATGGGCTTCACCACGTTACACATCCAAGGCAACGAGAAGGGCGCAGTTAAAGTCGCTGAACAGAAAGACTACTTGCTAGAGAACGAATACTACCGAATCAATGTAAACGACAACGGTACTCTGACTATTATCGATAAAGAGACAGGGCAAGTGTTCGATCAAGTACTTCGTTTAGAAGACGGTTCTGATGACGGCGATGAGTACGATTACTCACCATCTCGTCAAGAGTGGCTGTTGTACTCAGACGAATTCCCGGTAGAAACATCGATTGACCACCAAGGCTTTCAATCGGTAGCGAACATCGCGTTCCGTATGAACGTGCCAGCAAACCTAGCAGAGCGTGAAGAGCGAACGGGTCAAAATGGTTTTGTTGAAGCGCAATGCCAAGTGGTACTGAAACAAGGCTCTCGCCGTATTGAAGTCCGTATGGAGCTTGATAACCAAGCCGACGACCACCGTGTACGTGTGCTAGTACCAACGCCATTCGTTTCTGAAACGGTTGTTGCTGATAACCAGTTTGGTTGTATTTCTCGACCAACCAACGATCCTGCAATGGAGGTATGGGAAGAAGAGAAGTGGAAAGAAGCGCCAGTTCCTGTATATCAGTTAATGAACTTTGCAGCGTTAGAAAACGGCAAAGCGGGTATAGCGATCATGTCGAATGGTCTGCGTGAATTTGAGGTTATTGCATCTCAAGGTGATGAGAAGAGAGATACTTTCGCACTGACACTATTCCGTGGTATTGGCGTGTTGGGTAAAGAGGAATTACTGCTTCGTCCAGGTCGCCCTTCAGGAATTAAGATTCCAACGCCTGATTCACAAGTGCGCGGTAAGTTAGTGTGTGAATTCACGCTGTGTGGTTTCACCGGTAACCACATAGAAGCGAACATCATGGCCCAAGCACGTGACAATGTTACTCCAATCGAATGTTACAACAAGATCCCTTATAACGCGATGAAGCTAAATGTGGGCGAGCAGAATCTACCGCTTAACTTTAGTCTACTATCAAAGCAGCAATCAGGTGCGGTGTTAAGCGTATTGAAGAAAGCAGAAGATGACGAAGCCTTGATAATGCGAGTCTACAACCCGGCAGAAAACGAATCAGTGTTAGATTCAATCTCCTTTACTCAAACGGTGACAAGCTGGAAAGAGACAAGCATGGACGAGCGAGTTCGTGAAGGTGATGTAGCAACTGAAACCTTCGGTGAGCTAGCACCTTGCCAAGCGAAAACATTCCAAATCAAATTCTAATTTCAATAACCTGCTCACCTAGGTGGGCGGGAATGGTGAACGACAATGAAAATTGTAATTGCCCCTGACTCATTTAAAGAGTCACTCGACGCCCACCAAGTTGCGTCTTGCATTGAGCGTGGATTTGCAGAAATTTTCCCCTCCGCTGAGTTTGTGAAATTACCACTAGCTGATGGTGGTGAAGGTACCGTAGACGTGCTGTTGGCAGCGCTCAACGGTAAGAAAGAATTTGTTCTAACAATGAATGCTCTCGGGCGTGAATGTACGGCTTATTGGGCATCTTTAGAGCAGTTTATTGATGGCAAACACGTAAAAACCGCCTTGGTAGAGTTTGCTCAAGCATCGGGATTAGATCGATTAACTGTAGAAGAAAGAGCACCGTTAGTGACATCTTCTTTTGGTACAGGGTTATTGATAAAAGATGCATTAGATAAAGGTGTTGATCAAATTATCATTGGCTTGGGCGGCAGCGCAACCAACGACGCGGGTGCAGGCATTTTACAAGCGTTGGGAGGTAAGTTATTAGACAAGCAAGGCAACGAGTTATCTCGTGGCGGCGCAGAGTTAGGCCAGCTAGCTAACATCGTTCTTGATGGACTGCACCCTAGATGTAAAGAAGTGACGTTCGTAGTCGCGTGTGATGTGAATAATCCATTGTGTGGTCAAAGCGGAGCGAGTGCCGTGTTTGGTCCGCAAAAAGGCGCATCACAAATTCAAGTTCAACAACTTGATGCTGCTATTGGGTACTTTGCCGATATCGCTCAAGCGCAGACAGGCGTTAACCATCGCGACAGTGCAGGTTTTGGGGCTGCTGGTGGTGCGCCTTTAGGGCTAAGCCTAGCATTCAATATCCAAATTAAAGCGGGTATTGAGATGGTATTGGATGCTTTAGACGCGGACAAGGTACTTAAAGGCGCATCATTGGTCGTGACTGGTGAAGGGCAGATGGATAACCAAACCCTGCAAGGTAAGACTCCTTTTGGTATCGCTCAGCGTGCTCAAAAACTGCATATCCCGACCATCGGTATCGCAGGTTCATTGGGTAAAGATGTTGAAAAGCTTTACAGCTCAATGTCTAGCCTGTTTGGAACCGTACGTTCCCCTCAGCCTTTGTCTCAAGTGCTTGTTGAAGCGGAACAAAACCTGATTCGTTCCTCTCGAAACGTTGCAGCGACTCTGCAATTAGGTCAACAAATTCTATCTGTTCAAACGCCCGTGCAACGTAAAGGCAAGCCGTTAGCAACATCAGAAAACAGTGAGAACCACTATGCAAACTAATCTATTCAAGCTTGATAACGTTATTCAAAACTATGTTTGGGGTAGCCAAGTGGCTATGAATGATCTGTTTGGTATCGAAAATCCAAACAAAGAGCCACAAGCCGAAATTTGGATGGGTGCTCACCCAAATGGTTGTTCAAAAATTGCTGAGAACGGCGAGTTACTTTCTGATTTTATCAAGAAAGATCCTATTTCAGTATTGGGTGACTACACCGTGCGGCGTTTTGGTAGTCTACCTTATCTGTTCAAGGTTTTGGCCGCTGATAAAGCACTGTCTGTACAGGTCCACCCTCGCAGAGACAAAGCTCAGCTTGGCTTCTCAAAAGAGAACGATTTAGGTATTGAGTTAGCGGCTTCTAACCGTAATTACCGAGACGATAATCATAAACCAGAACTAGTTTACGCGCTGACTTTCTACAAAGCGATGAACGGATTCAGGCCTGTAGCCGAAATTATTTCTTTGTTTGAACAGGCGAACATTGCAACGCTAAGCGAAGATTTAGCCGCACTTAAGGCTTTACCAACATCTCAAGGTTTGAAGCAGTTTTTTACTGTGGTGATGAGCCTTTCAGGTGATGATAAATCAACCGCGTTGAACGAGTTAAAAATTGCAATGGAACAGCGTCAACGTACAGCAAAAGCCCGTGAAGCTTTTGATCTGATTAAGAGCTTCGTTGACGACTATTCAAATGACATTGGCTTGTTTTCTCCATTGATCCTTAACGTGATTGAGTTAGAGCCGGGAGAAGCAATGTTTCTGCATGCTGAAACACCTCATGCATATGTGCAAGGCACTGGTTTAGAGATCATGGCGAACTCAGATAATGTACTTCGTGCGGGTTTAACACCTAAGCACATGGATATTTCCGAGTTAATTGAGAACACTAAATTTGAGTCTATCAATCATGTAGATTTACGTTTAGCACCGACTAAAATGGACGGTAAGTTAGGTTACGCAATTCCAGTCGATGACTTTGGTTTTGAAGTGCTTGATAGTCTAGAAGAAGAGAGCCGCTCGCAGTATGTCCGTAGTGCAGAAATTCTGTTCTGCATAACGGGTGAAGTCTCTCTCATGTGCGGTGAGAAATCTGTAACACTAAAAGCAGGTGAATCTGCTTTTGTTTGTCACAGCGCAACCCATTACCAATATCAAGGGAGCGGAACATTGGCTCGAGCGTTTAATTAGTCCCCCCGACTTTAACGCATTAATGTGATGCTTTATTGGTGAAATCTCAGAGTGTAACTTCTCTGATTTGCCCATAGATAGTTGCTATCTATGGGCTTTTTTGAACAATATGAATAGGAACTTTCGGGAGTAAAGTGTTTACCCTCTTAACCTCAACTTATTTGTAGTGTTAGCAGGACGTAATCCAATCCACCCTTAATCGCAGCCACCTGAGCGTCATTACACTCCTCATCAGTCACTTTCGGGCTATCTGGGTATACTTCCGTTGTAGTGCCATATTGGCAGGTTGTGACACCGCCACACAGGCCAAGCTTCACCATTGGGTAGTTGATTACGCCATGCTGCACGACAGCAGAACCGATTATCTCACCGTTATCATCAGCAGGGGCGATGTGAGTCACCTTGCTAACAGATTCAATGACGGCAGCTTGGAATTCCGATTGCGGGTTTTCAGTATCACCAACCGTGTAGAAACCGTCTGGGATCATACCTTCGATGTATTCAATACCATCGCGTGCAGCGAGAGCAGGGCGGAATTCTGTTTCGTCAGTATCGGTTGTTTCGTGCAAATCAATATGAACCAGAACCTCTTTGCCTAATGATGCGACAAGCTTCATCAGATTTGCTGACTCTTCAGCAGGAGAGTCTTGGTAGAACGAGCGATTAGGGTCTAGCGCTAGCGGGTTCCAGCGGTTGATTGTTTCATATCCCCAAGGGCTGATACATGGCGCGATGACAATGTTGAAATGCTCTGCGTAACGTTCCATTTCATTAGCTGCGAACTTTAGCGCGCCATGAACACCACTGGTTTCGTAACCATGCACACCACCAGTGACCAAAACGATAGGCTTATCGGCATTCCAGTTGTTCGATTTAATACAGAATAAAGGGTAACGCGCTTCGTCGTACGAGAGTGCGCCATACTGCTCAACAACGAATTGATCGCTCAGAGCTTTAATCTTAGGGACGACTTCTTGCTGATATTCGCGTTTTATCGTGGTCTGCTCACGCCAAGCAATTCGTTCTGCCTCGCCCCATTTCTGACCTGGGGTACCGATAGGATAAGTGTAAGTACTGCGCATTACCTTGCCTTTGTAGTTATGGTGAAAAACGTCAAACAGCATAGAGTGGGCGACCGCGACAGGCAAATGTTATCGACCACAGTGAAAAAGATTAACCGTGCATTGACATCAAGTATGTTTCCGCTTGCCTGTTGTGGTGTTACATTTAGAAACATTAATACCTATCTTGAATGAGAAACGAAAAATGGCAGGCGCAAGCTTATTAACCTTGTTAGATGATATTGCTACGGTATTAGATGACGTAGCGCTCATGTCTAAAGTCGCTGCAAAGAAAACAGCCGGTGTTTTAGGTGATGATCTGGCTTTAAATGCGCAGCAAGTTTCTGGTGTGACAGCTGAAAGGGAAATTCCCGTCGTTTGGAGTGTGGCCAAGGGTTCGTTTCGCAATAAATTAATATTGGTCCCTGCTGCATTGCTGATCAGCTCCATTGCTCCTTGGCTGATTATGCCACTGCTTCTGATTGGTGGGTTGTTCTTGTGTTTTGAAGGGGCTGAAAAAGTCCTAGAGAAATTGTTCCATAAGCCTGACCACAAGGAAGAGACGCCAACCGAGCCGACAATGTCCATTGAAGAGTATGAAAAGAACAAGATTGCGGGAGCGATTCGTACCGACTTTATTCTTTCTGCAGAAATTATTGTTATCGCGCTTGGCACAGTGCAAGGGCAAGCAATGACGACTCAGATCTTGGTGGTGAGCCTGATTGCGATTCTAATGACCATTGGCGTTTATGGCTTGGTTGCGGGGATCGTGAAACTTGATGATCTCGGTTTTTACTTAGAACGTAAATCTCAAGGAAAAGGTATAAAGCTGGCGTTAGGTCGAGCTCTGGTAGCATTTGCGCCTAAGCTAATGAAAGCGCTAGCGGTGGTGGGTACAGCCGCGATGTTCTTAGTAGGTGGTGGTATTGTGGTACACAACATTCCGCTTCTACACCACTGGATTGAACCAATCATCATGGAGATCCCAAATATCTCTATCGCTAAGGCACTATTACCTTCGCTTCTTAACGGATTGTTGGGGTTGGTTGCGGGATTAGTGGTCGTCGCGGTGTGGGCTCTGTTCTCTAAAATCAAAAAAACGTAACTGAGCGACTGATTGGAATGTACTCACTTATCGAGATTAGAGTGAGTACATTCAGTCTTGCTCTTCTGATTGGCTAATTTGAGTGATAGCTGAAACAAGAAGATCCGTCGTTTGCGCGCCGGAAATAAGATGTTTTCGATTGATGATAATGGCAGGAACGGCGTTGATTCCCGCTTCAAGCCATTGTTGTTCGGTGGATGCGACCGCTTCTGCCCACGATTGATCGTTAATCACACTTTCGACGACTTTTGCATCTAAACCAACAGACTCGGCGCAAGTAATCAGCATGTCTGGATCATCGATGTTTTTCCCTTCAGAAAAGTAGGCTTGGAACAGACGAAGCTCTAAGTCGAATTGTTTACCTTCACTTTGTGCCCACATTAACAATTGATGCGCTTTTCGTGTGTTATAGATGCGCATTTCATCATGAAAGCGAAACTTGAATCCGACTTCTTGCCCGAGAGAGGTCAAGGTATCACGGGCTGCAATGCTGGCTTCATCTGTTGTACCGTATTTCTCTTTAAGGTGCTCACGTAGGTTCTGCCCATCAGAAGTCATGGCCGGATTAAGCTCGAACGGGTGCCACTGAATCTCAGCTTCGACGCTGTCTGACAATGTCTTTAGTGCTGCTTCAAGGCGTTTATAGCCAATGATGCACCACGGACACACGACATCAGAAACAATATCAATACGCACTTTTTTCATCTGCAGTTCCTCGCACGGCAATGATTAAAGTATAAATGTGCCGCGTCGAGAATTTTACTAAACCGATCACTTTTTCAATATTTGTAGCCCGAAATTCGGGTGTCGCTATCGTCTAAACGATGAATTTATTGAGTATCGCATCTTGTTCACGGATATTCTCTGTTTGAGCTTGCATCGCAATGTTGGCGTTATCAGCAGCGTCGGATACTTGAGTAGAAAGATCTTTTATCTTCACTGTGTTGCTGTTGATCTCTTCGGCAACAAGGCTTTGTTCTTCTGCAGCCGAGGCAATCTGGATATTCATATCACTGATTTGTTGAATTGCATCGCGGATACTTTCGAGTGCTACGTTTGCTTCTTGCGCTCGTTCGACAGCAGTACCGGCTGTGGCTTTACTCATATTCATTGCATTGGCAACGGAACTAGCACCTGCTTGGAGCTGTTCGATCATATTTCTGATTTCGGTTGTCGACTCTTGAGTACGCTGCGCCAGTGTTCGTACTTCATCAGCAACCACCGCGAAACCACGGCCCGAATCCCCTGCGCGGGCAGCCTCAATGGCGGCATTGAGAGCGAGTAGATTGGTTTGATCGGCAATATCATTGATTACTTTCAAAATGGTTTCGATGTTGTCGGTGGCTGACTCAAGCACTTTAACTTCTTCGACGGCTTCATCAATTTTCTGTGACAGGTTATCAATTGCGCTGGTGGTTTCGCTCACAACCGATGTCCCTAGGCTGGTCGCTTCATCGGCTTCTCTGGCTGATGCTGCAGCGCCTTGCGCATTGTTGGCAACATCACCCGATGTGGTTGCCATTTCATGCATCGCCGTTGCCAACTGTTCGAGTTCATGAAGTTGCTCTTGCATAGCCGAAGCGGATTGTTGAAGTCCTTGCGAGGTCATTTCTGAACCGCGTAGGATTTCAGAACCAATGGCCTTAGATTGAGTGATTTGTTGCTGTAGTGATTGAGTAAATTCATTAAAGCCGGAGGCGAGAATTGAGAACTCTTTATCAGTGTCTGTGTTCAAGCGTTGGGTAAGATCCCCTTCACCAGAGGCGACATCTTGAATGGCATTACTCAATACATCTAATGGTCTCATCAAGGTACGAATAAGGATCAAAAGGATTACGATACTAATAATGAGTGCGATGATTGAATAAACGATGGAGCTATTTCTTAGATCGGCAAGGGATTGATAAGCAATGCTTTCATCGAGTAGGACACCGATATACCAGTCTTCTCCTGGGACTTTAGAGAAATCCAGAGTGTACTGTTGACCCTCTATATTGACTTGCTGCGGTTCATCTTTAATAGGCGCGTCACCTAAAAAATCCTTCATTGGTTTGCCGTTAAATTCGGTGGTTGGGTGAGCAATGGTGGTGCCATCGCCGGCGACAATGAACACGAAGCCTGCATCAAACAGCTGGACCTTATTTACCACTTCTGCCAAGGCTGCCAAGCTCACATCATAGAAGATTGCGCCGATGAACTGGCCGTTGTCACGTACTGGGGTTGCGATGGAAACCAAAATCTCGCCGGTTGCCGAGTCAGCATAAGGAGCCGTAATGACAAGCTTGCCTGAGTTTTTGGCGTCTATGTACCAAGGGCGAACACGCGGGTCCCAAGTTGGTCCGGGGTTCCATGAAGGATCATTATTGATGTTGGAGCCATCTTTTTCGAAGCCTAGCCCAGCCAGTAAGAAAGTCTCCTTAACGACGGGGCGAGTCAGAACCGCCGTCATCGCTTCAGGGGAAAGGTTTACCTCAAGCATACTGGTGGCGTATGAAGCGATCGCTTTACGGCTGTTTATCTCTGCGGCTGTCGTGTCGCGAACTCCGTCTACAATTTCAGTGACACTTGAAGTAACTTGAGTCTTGATTTCACGTTGGACGGTATAGTATTGCTGAAGGGTCAAAAGAGTAACCGTCGCCAAGAGTAGTACTGAAGACGCGGCCACAATCTTATGGCTGAATTTCATCTCAGAGTCCTTTCTATAGATTAAGTGGCTATTTATAGATCTATAGTTATGAAATGAAGGTTCGGCCAGAAAATATACAACTTTTCTACGAATTAGCGGCCTAAAATCGCTTTTTCTAATCCACTAAAGAGAGAATCGTTTCCTTCAAACAGTGCTTCTACAACAGCAGGACGTTTTTTGCCAGATTGCATTTGCTTGTTTGCTTCACGAACTCGAAGTACCAGTTGCAACTCACTTGAAAGAGGGGATTCACCGTTATATGTCCACTGAGCAATCTGCTGGCTGAGTTTGCTCTCTTTTAATGCTGGACGAAGATCAACGAGTTCGTATTGCAGGACCGTGAGTAAGTCGATTTGTTTATCACGCGCAGCCGGGATATCACGTAAACGGTTTAGTAGAGCGGTCATTAGTTCGTTCGACTTAATTAACCCAGCTTGCTTTGGTAGCGACAATGATACGCGGGAAGACAGTTCAACGTTGTCTACTAGTGTATTAGGAGTGTACGTAATCGAAGTCAATGTATCGAAAGGTAGCCAAAAGTACTGATTGGGTTCAACCGCGAACTCATGTTTACCGAGTTTCACCAAAACCAAACCTTGTCTGACACAAATCAGTCTGTGTTTTAGAGATTTTCTGCGTGGAGTACAAATAAGAAAATCATTGTGTTCGGCTTGGTATGAAATCGCGTAGTGCATGGTGTCGCTCATCAGTTTTGGGGCGCTAAGGTTAACGTTTCTTGATGAAAAAGCCAACTTTGAGTAATCAATGCGTCAAAAAGCGATAAATGCTCTGGTCTGACCTTGTGAAATCTGCGAGAACTATAGCTGCCAAGAGACGTTTCTATGCGTAGAATAGTCGCGCTTTCTATTTACTGACTAAAATAATGACGACAAACACAGACCCATTTATTGAAATTCGTCCATATAATGACGAAGAGATTCCAGCGGCGATTGATCGCTTAGTTAATGATGAAGAATTCATTAGCGCAATCCTACAGCACCGTTTTTCTAATCACGCAGGTTGGTTTAAAGCCCTAATGTCACCTGTAGTGAAAGTCTACTTGAAAATGAAGTGGTCAAAACTGAACTCAGTTGAAGCGATTCAAGCTGAAGTGAAGAAGTATTTGGACCAAACTCTGAAATCAACCACAAACGGTGTGACTTTTAGCGGACTTGATAAGCTTGACTCTGAGCAGGCGTATTTGTTTGTTTCCAACCACCGTGACATTGCGATGGACCCTGCGTTAGTAAACTTTGGTCTGTTTCAAAATGGGCACAAGACGGTTCGCATCGCAATTGGTGATAACTTATTGAAAAAGCCATGTGCGACGGAATTAATGAAGCTTAATAAGAGCTTTATTGTAAAGCGCTCAGCGAAGGGCCCACGCGAAATGATGAAGGCGTTGGGAACTTTGTCAGGTTATATCAAGCATTCACTGGATACGGGACACTCAATCTGGATTGCTCAGAAAGAAGGTCGTGCTAAAGATGGCAACGATTTTACGGATCCAGCAATCCTTAAGATGTTCCATGTTGAAGGTCGTAAGCAGAAAGTAGCATTTGCGGACTACGTTAAGTCTCTGAGAATCGTGCCAGTATCGATTTCCTACGAAAATGATCCATGTGATATCGCTAAAGCGTTAGAGCTGCATGCGAATGAGTCGGTTGGTAGCTACGAAAAAGGCGAATTTGAAGATATCGAAAGTATCATTCAAGGTATTGTGGGTGATAAAGGCCGTGTTCATGTCGCATTTGGTGACGTAATTGAACAAGACTTTGAAACCCCGGAAGCTTTGGCCCAAGAGATCGATCGTCAAGTGCATGCGAATTACAAGTTGTTTCCAATTAACCAACTGGCAGCGGGCAATGAGCAAGTTGATGAGCAAGTTAAAGCCAAGCTTGCTGATAAGCTTAATATACTCCCAGAAGGTGCGCAGCCTTACTTGGTAGCAAGTTATGCAAACCCAGTAAAGAATCAGCCAGCATAGATTAGCTCATTCATTTCGAAAAAAGCCTCACGAATCAGTAAGGCTTTTTTATTGGCTGACGCTTCAACTTATGGGGCGACAGCGCCACCTAAGTTGAGGTTTGTCGGCCACTTTGTAATGCGGTTGCCACCAAGAAAGATATTGCCTTTTACGGTCATGGTATCTGGAAACTCGGTGATCTTTGATCCACCGAGATAAAGATCCCCGTCAATGGTGATTCCTTCGGGTAGGGCCTCAAGGGGGGTACGGATGACACTAAGATCGCCTTTCACTCTTAATCGTGGTGGTAATGACTGTAATGGAGTATCAGTAAAATTGAGGTAACCACCCACTTTAACCCCTCTAGGCCACTTCTTGATGTTCGAGCCAAGTAGATTGGCAAAGCCTCTGATATTGACTCCCTTCGATATCTTTTCTAGCTGGCTATTGGACGCATTAAGGCTACCTTGAATATCCATACCTTCAGGTAGACGTTTAATGGTCGTTTTAGCAATGTTCAAATTGCCCTTAATGACGAGTCCGTCAGGAAGTTCAGTGTAAGGCTTATTGCGCAGGTCAAGGTTGCCATAATTGTCGAGGTGATTGAGAATTCGAAATTGATCGAGTGGCACAGCTATAGCGGCAATACTAAAACTGAGCAAAAAGAGAAAACAAAAGGAACGTGGCATAGTTCAATCACTTAGAGAGTTCGTAATCAATATGAGTTCTAACAGAGGTAAGGTCAAATTTTCTATGCGACAGGAACAAAAAAACGGGCTCGAGTGCCCGTTTTGGAAAGCGTTCAGAATTGAATTAACGAGCTAGAGCACGAGTTTTTAATTCAAAAATTAACTTTTCTGCGCTGACTTCAAACTGGAAACGTGCGGTAACTTCCGTTGCGTCTTCCTCAATAGAAGTCACTTCGTATTTAACGCCTGCACATACTTCTTCAGCTAGTGCGACATATTTTGCTAGCTCAGCTTCAATTAAAGCTTTGCCGGTTGCAAAAATCGTCACTTCAGCCACATCATCACCTTCTTTGATGATAAAGCCCATTTCACCTGCGCAACCACATGCTTCGCATACTTGTTCTTGTTCGGTGGTCATCTCAATATCCTCTTACAAATAATGAGGTCATTTTAACGAGATTTTTGAAGCTTATCCATAAAAACGATAGCACATAGTTTCATGCCTAAATCAGTATGCTATGTTGTCTTTCGATTAATAATTCACCACCAATTTGCGAATAGCTCCTATTTACATGTGATGAAGATCAATAAATTACGAAAATTCATGTCATAATTCATCCAGAATGCCATTCAGTTAGTTGTCAGGGTTAGCATTTTGTAAGATTATCGGTGACTCATTATTATATAAACAATAGATAAAGTCTTATTATTCTATAAAGCATGCAAATGCATGCAGTTATGGAAAGTTAGTTTACGCGACAGTTAGATGGTGCGTACGGTTTAATTGTGATACTGTCTTTTGCATTGAGATTGATAATTCATCTCGTTTAACAAAATGTCATTGGACAAGGAAGCTAATTAATAAGGCGTCGATAATAAACTCATGAAGAGTTAGACGGATTTACAGAGAGAAGAGCCTGAACATGCCAAAGCGTAGTAAAGAAGATACCGAAATCACGATTCAGAAGATCATGGATGCAGTAGTTGATCAGCTATTGCGTCTTGGCTATGACAAAATGTCATACACGACTTTGAGCCAACAGACTGGTGTATCTAGAACGGGGATTAGCCACCACTTTCCTAAGAAGACGGATTTTACCGCTGCATTAGACGGACGCATCTTCAAGATGTTTGTTGAGCACGTAGAGTTTAATAAAGGTCTAGAAGAGTTTTCTTCAAGCTGGGTTGCGGCTTTAGACAGTGAAGAATTCCTAGCAATCCTACGTCTACTATTCCACCATATCGTGACGTCTCAAAGCACACATGAGTTCGCAAGCAACGGTATCGATCGTCTATACAAGATGACAGAAAGCCAGTTTGGTGAAGGCAGTGCTAAAGAGCTTGAGTGGTTGATTGGTAAATCAATCATCCGTATGGCTCAGTAATGACCAATAAAAAAGCCTTCTTCGGAAGGCTTTTTTATTATTTCAATTTTGTGTTTGTAACTAGATGGACATGTTTAGAGTTTTCTAAATTGTGTGACCAGTTTGCCTTGTGAACTTAAGTCTCTTACTAGCCCTTCACACTCTTCTTTAGTATCGCCTGCCAATATATTGGTTGCGGCGCATACGTCACTGATCGATTGTACACTGGAGTTCATCTCGTCGGTTACTCTGGCCATTTCTTCAATTGCTGTTGCTATCTGGCTATTCCTATCCGAGATGTCGGTGACTTGGCTAAGTAGTGAGTCCAACTTTTCTCCCGATGTTTCAGCGCATTCGACACAGACATCTGACAGCTGAGTGCCTTCGTTCATCGCTTGAACGGCTTTTTCCGTACTGCTCTGTATTTGCTTGATGATATTTTGGATTTCTTCTGTTGATTCCTGACTTCGCTGGGCGAGTTTTCGAACTTCATCAGCGACGACGGCAAATCCTCGACCTTGTTCACCAGCGCGAGCAGCTTCGATAGCGGCGTTGAGCGCGAGTAGGTTGGTTTGTTCAGCAACCCCTTGGATGATGATCAGCACTTCACCTATGGTTCGGCCATGCTCAACCAGCTGTTGAATCACATCAGAGGCGACGCCCAACTGTTTGGAAAGCTCATTAATCGAGCTGATAGTTTGGCTTACTGACGACCGGCCTTCGTTGGCGGCGGTATTCGCTTGGTCGGTAACATCGGATGCACTTTGAGCGTTTTGAGCAATCTCATTTGCTGTCGAGTGCATTTCATTGATGGCAGCGGCCACTTGCTCTGTTTCTGACGTTTGGCCTGTTAAGTTCTCTGCGGTTGTTTCGCAGTTATGGGCTGATGAACTGGCCGCCTGTACGACTTGCTGATTGGAGTCTTGTATACGCCCAACGATAGAGTTGATCTCAGACTGGCGCATCTTAAATGCTAACTGGATCTCGGATATATCATCGACCCTATCATTGTAAAGCAGCTCCATGAGTGGATTATCAAATACTTTTCGAGCATCGCCTGATAACTGCTCGAGGCGTCGAGTTTGAACGAAAGCAAGAGCGGTACTGATTATGAAAAATGCCCAGATGGCCATGAGCGGTGAAAAGGTAGCAATAAGGCTTGATGCGATCGCCACGACTAAGAATGAAAGAGATAAGCGTTGCCATAATCGAGTGCGCGGCAGCTTCAATTTTAAAGGAATCTTACCTTTGTTTAATTGCGCATAGAGTGCTTCTGCATTTTTAACATGCTCGCGTTTAGGAGCTAAGCGAACGGATTGATATTCGATGGCCTTGCCATTTTCTTTTATCGGAGAGGCAAATGCGTCCACCCAATAGTGATCGCCATTCTTACAGCGATTTTTGACTATTCCCATCCATGAGTTGCCCTGTTTTAAATAGGTCCACATATTTTCAAATGCTGCAGGGGGCATGTCAGGGTGACGGACTATGTTATGAGGCTGCCCAACGAGCTCTTCTAATGTATAGCCAGCGACATCACAAAAGTCTTTACTGGCATATGTGATGTGACTTGATGGCTTAGTAATTGAAAGCAAATTGAACTCGGGCGGGTAGGTGATTTCTTTTTGAGTTACGGGTTGATTTACACGCATAGCTCCAATTCCTTGTTCTATTTTCAACTTGATTCGAGCGAATTAGATTAAGTATATGTACAACTCAGAATACTTGACAAAATTACTCGGGTTTTTCCTGCTTTTTTTTCATTGAACCCTGAAATCTACAATTCCTCGTCTACCATTAAACTTATTAATGAGATTTGTTTCATGTCATTGAGGATGTGTATCCGTTGAAATAAGGGAGTGTTTTTCATGCCACATGGGTCTTCAATTAGTTCATATGCAAGTGCTGATAGCCTGTTAAAGCTTCATGATTTAAACGAGGCGGACTTAGCGCTAATTCGAAAGTTTGGTGACATGATGGTGCCAAAACTGGATGACTATGTACGCCATTTTTATGATTGGCTCGAAAAGCAGCCTGAGTATCAACAGTTTTTCTCTGAGCAAGTCAAGTTGAAGCGTGTGCAATCTGCACAGGTCAAATATTGGGAGACTTTTTTTGCGGCAAAGGTTGATGATATTTATATAAAAGAGCGACGAGAAGTTGGGGAAATTCACGCACGGGTTGGTTTGCCATTACCCACCTATTTTGCTGGTATGAATATCTCGATGGTTATTTTTACCAAGCGAATGTACGACGGCAGCTTATACAGTGATGAATACAGTTCGTTAGTTACTGCGTTTACCAAGCTTCTGCACCTTGATACCACGATCGTGGTTGATACTTACTCTCGATTAATTAATAAGCGGATTGCTGAACAAAGCGAAGCGTTATTGGCAATGTCCACACCAGTAACCATGGTTTGGCAAGACATATTAATGCTTCCCATTGTCGGAATCATCGACTCTAAGCGAGCTCAAGACATCATGACTGCGGTGTTAAATAAAATTTCAGAGCACCGAGCCAAAATTTTCATTATGGATATTTCTGGTGTGGCTGTGGTGGATACAGCGGTAGCGAATCACTTTATTAAGATTACCAAAGCGACCAAGTTGATGGGGTGCGATTGTTTAGTCTCAGGTGTGTCGCCAATGATTGCTCAGACTATGGTTCAACTCGGTATTAATGTCGGAGAAGTAAAAACCAATGCCACACTGCGTGATGCGCTAGAAAATGCTTTTGAAATAATGGGTCTGAATGTCCAAGCGTTGAAACAATTTTCTGAGCGATAGAGGATATATGACCAAGTCTATTTCAATCAGTCGATTGAGCAACGTTTTAGTTGCAACGGTTCAAATCGATCTTAGCTCAGAGGTGTTAGATAACTTCCGTGCAGATCTGTTGAACAAGGTTCGAGAGCATGCCATCAAAGGAGTGCTTATTGACCTCTCTGAAGTTAAAACGCTTGATCGTATGGACATGGACGCGTTGCTACAAATAGTAACGACGGTTGAGGTAATGGGGCGAGGATGCGCATTTGTTGGGATCAGGCCTGGGATTGCCATGGCCTTAGTTAACATCGGTTATGAGACTGAGAATCTCCATTGTGCTCGCAATATTGATGATGGCTTAGAGATGATAGGGCATTTGCGTGGAATCGAACAATGTGATTGAAGAAACGATTGAGACTTATCGAATTTATAGTGAGTCGGATGTTATGAGTGCGGTGATCGCGATTTTTTCATTGGCGCAGAACAAAGGCTTTTCAGAAACTGAAGTGAGTGAAATATCCACATCCGTCTCTGAGTTAGCGATGAATATCGTTAAGTATGCCCAAGAAGGCATTATTACTGTTTGGAGCATCGAACAATCAGAAAGACAACAAGGGATTAAAGTTGTCGCTAAAGACGTAGGTCCGGGTATAGAAGACCTTTCAACTGCATTAGAAGAACATTTTTCGACAGGTTCCTCATTAGGGTTAGGGCTTCCAGGTGTACGGAGAATGGTTGATGAGTTTGATATTGAATCTGAGCTAGGCAAGGGAACTCAGGTAACGTTCATTAAGTGGAAAACCTAATATGGGATTCGAATTCAGTGTTTATTGCGTTCCTTATCAAGGAGAACCAGAAGCGGGAGATGGCTATTATGTGCATCAGTTAGGGGATGACCTGATCGTAGTGATTATAGATGTTCTTGGCCACGGCCCTAAAGCAGCAAGCCTAGCTCGGATGATTGAATCTAAGCTAGCGGAGATTGCGTGCAAAGATATCAAGTGGATGACGTCCACTTTACACGAACATTTGGTGGGGTCGCTTGGCACTGCTCTTACCGTGGTTTATTTCGATTGTGCCTCCAAACAAGCTACAGGCATTGGAATTGGGAATACGCTGGTTCGTCAGTTAGGTCATAGCTATCGTTCGTTTGCCGCTCAACCTGGCATTGTTGGTGAGTTACTACCTACTTTACGACCTTTTGAGTTTCAGTTTGATGTTGATGAAACGTATCTATTCACTACCGACGGGGTAAAAGAAAACATTGATCGAGCTGAAATGGAGTTTGCAAATGGTAAAGCTCTTGATTATCTCTCCTCATTTTTTGTTCAGACGTTTAGTAAGTCCTTCGATGATGCAACAGCCATAGTTGTTAGGTATTGCCATGACTAATTCTTTCCAGTTCAGGGTTGATAATAGCAACGTAGCTCGTATTTCTTTTCGTAGAAAGCTCGTATCGATTCTCGAGATTTTGGGATATAGCTTTCAGGCTAGAGACCAACTGATCTTCCTTAGTGGCGAAATCATGGTGCGCTTATTTGATGATGATGCAACGCTTTGGGTGCACGCGTCATTGGAGTCTGATGGGGTCAAAGTTGTTTGGTCATACGAAGGTTCAAATCATAAGCTCCCTGATGTATCTGTCCCTCTCTTGAAATTGTCGCGTAATGGAGAAAGTTTAGTTTGGAACATTGAATCTTTAGTCTCTATGACACCAGCGTTAACTGATAAATTATTGGCGATATTAAGCGAAAAGTCGCGCGATGAGCTGATGGAAGAGTTGCAGGATACTAATCGACAATTGGCGCTTCATCAGGAAGGATTGGAGCATGAAATTGAGTTAAGAACCAGAGACTTACAGGCGAATGAAGCGTTGTCCCAAACCATTATCGAAGGGGCGCCCTCTAGTGTCGCTATCATTGATAGTCAGCAACGCATCATCCTATGGAATAAGACGGCTGAAGAGACATACGGTTACTCCTTTGATGAAGTGGAAGGCACAAATCTGTGCGAGCTTTTGCAAATCGACCTGCCAGACGAGTTACGTGACGTGTTAAGTGGAGAGCTCTCCATTAAAGACCAAAGCAAAGTGAGTGGTGGGTTCTTTGAGGTAGAAACGTACACATCGAAAGGGCATATGATTCCTATTGACCTTGGGATCACCATTTTCTTGTTTGATGAACAGTGCCGCGCCGCAATGTTTTTACGTGATGTGACATCTAGAAAAATTGTTGAAGATGAATTGAATAAAGCACGTTCGAAGGCAGAAGAAGCGGTTGAGGTGAAATCGATGTTTTTGGCTAACATGAGCCATGAAATTCGAACACCGATGAACGCCATTATTGGTATGTCTCACTTAGCGTTAAAAACAGAGTTAACGCCAAAACAGCATGATTACATTTTAAAGATCCACAACTCTGCTTCCCTGTTGCTTGGCATTATTAATGACATTTTGGATTTCAGCAAAATTGAAGCGGGTAAGCTGTCGATTGAGCACATTGAATTCCATCTTGATGATGTACTGCATAATGTCTCTATGGTGACAGGACAAAAGGCATTTGAAAAAGGGCTTGAGCTGATATTTCAAATAGACCGAAATGTTCCCAAAGTACTGTTTGGCGATCCATTACGCTTAGGGCAAATCATTATCAACTTGGTGAATAATGCGGTGAAGTTTACTGAGCAGGGTGAAATCACCGTTCATGTCAGCAAAAAGCCTTATTCCGAAGAGAAGATCGAATTGGACTTTACTGTTCAAGACACTGGTATCGGGATGAGCCCTGAACAATCTGATAAGCTATTTAGTGCATTTACCCAAGCCGATGGTAGTACCACGCGTCGTTATGGTGGTACCGGGCTTGGCTTATCAATATGTCGCCGTCTGGTCGAGTTGATGGGGGGGACCATCCATGTTGAGAGTGTCGTTGGGCAAGGAAGTCAGTTTAAATTTAATGTCTTAACTGGCTTTTTTGACGGTGATGAAGTTAGGTCGCATGTAGTTCCTTCTACCCTTAATGATGTTAAAGCCATGGTGGTGGATGACAATGAACATGCTCTTTTGGTGATGGAAGACCTACTCGATGTTTTGCCTAATCGACCGAGTTTAGTCTCTAGTGGTGAGTTAGCGATTGAGGCACTAGTGGAAGCGGCGAAGCAAGATCAACCTTACAATTTAGTGTTCATGGATTGGAAAATGCCCACCATGAGTGGGATTGAAGCAACGCAAAAAATCCGACAAACACTTCCTTCGGAGCAACAACCTAAAATCGTCATCGTGACCGCGTATGACAAAGAAGATATCTCTCTCGATCTTGATGACCTCGATATTGCGGGATTTTTGTCAAAACCTGTTGGGCAGTCTTATCTCTTTGACTTATTGATGGACCTATTTGGACCTAAGCTGCAAGAAAATGCTAAGAGTCATTCAAAACAGCGTACTAAAGACAGTTCCTTAAGAGGTTTAAACGTCTTGCTGGTGGAAGATAATGAGATCAATCAGCAGATCGCGGTTGAGCTGATGGAAGAAAAAGGGCTGAAAGTGACGGTAGCCAACAATGGTCAAGAAGCTCTAGATATTCTTGAAGAAGTCTATCAGCAAGAAAATCCGCCCTTTGACATAATATTTATGGATTTACAAATGCCGGTTATGGATGGCTATCAAGCGAGTAAGCGCATACGAGCCGACCAGCGCCTTGATGACGTGCCATTAGTGGCAATGACAGCGCACGCAATGATTGAAGAGCGTGAACGCTGTTTATCTATAGGGATGAACGATCATGTTTCTAAGCCGATAGATCCTGAAGTATTGTTTAGCACCATTAAGCGTTGCTGCTCGGATTTTCAGGCGTTACCCGCTGCTGAAGAGAAGGTTGAGGCAGTAGCGGATGAACCCGTTGATGACGTTGGCAATAAGGCGGTAACTTCATTGGAGCAAGTCGAATCCCTTGATCTTAAAAGTGGGTTACTGAGAGTGGCGGGTAATGAAGCACTTTATCGACGATTACTGTCTCAGTTAATCGACAAAGAGCATGACTTTGTCTCTAGGCTCGATATCGCTTTGGAAAAGCAAGATTATGATTATGCGAGTTTAATTACCCATACGCTAAAAGGCTCAGCGGGCAACTTGGGTATGGTACGTTTATTTGATATTGCCGCTCGACTAGAGCTTCAACTTGGCGATACTGAGCAACGAAATGAGATTGAAGCGACAAAAAACGAGCTAGAGCAATATATCAGCCCATTTTTACGGCAAGTGTGTGAAGGATTGGGACGATTGTACCCGTCAGAGATCCGTAACAATCTAGACGATGATAGCGTTGCTTTGATTTTGCAATTAGACATGCTGCTAAATGAATTTGATGCGAGTGCCATAGAGTTTCTTGACGAGCACTACCTCCGCTTCAATACTTTACTTGAGTCAGAAGCGTTTGAGATCTGCTGCCGTCATATCAATGATTGTGATTTTCTCTCTGCGAGCATAGCGTTAAGGAAAGCAGCCAGCATCTATCCGATTGATTCGGAAAAGATGTTTGGAGGTTCAAATGGATGAATTGAACTCTAGTGTATTAGTAGTAGACGATAATGCGGAAAACAGAGTGCTATTGAGCGGCTTGTTGAAACCGTATTTCAAAGTCCTTGTTGCCGTGAATGGCGAGCAAGCACTAAACCTTGCCTCGGCGAAACTGCCGGATATTATTTTACTCGACATCATGATGCCGGAAATGGATGGTTATGAAGTGTGTCTTCGCTTAAAAGCAAACCCTCTGACCGAATCTATACCCGTTATCTTTTTAACCGCAAAAACCCAAATAGAAGATGAGCAGCGTGGGTTTGAGGTTGGAGCGGTTGACTATATTCTAAAGCCGATCAGCCCGCCAATCTTACTGACCAGAATTAATACTCATTTGAAATTACGTGGTGTTATGGATGAGTTATCGCACCAAAATGAGGTCTTAGAAGAAAGGGTGAAAGAACGTACCCATGAGTTAGAGACTCTGCAAGATGCAACCATCGGTGCCATGGCGTCACTGGCAGAAACTCGAGATAACGAAACAGGTAATCATATTCGTCGCACCCAAAATTATGTGCGCATCTTAGCTGAAGAGTTGCGGCGAAAAGGTCACTACCCAGATGAACTTTCTGCAGAGTCGATTGAGCTGCTTTATAAGTCAGCACCCCTGCATGATATTGGTAAGGTGGGTATTTCGGATAGTATCTTACTTAAACCCGGTAAACTAACCGATGAAGAGTTCGACATCATGAAGAGTCATACTGCGTTAGGGCGTGAGGTTTTGCTCACTGTTGAATCTTCAATCGACTTCGAGTGTGATTTCTTAACGACAGCGATTGAGATTGCATTCAGCCATCAGGAAAAGTGGGATGGTAGTGGCTATCCAGAAGGGCTATCTGGCTATAATATTCCATTGAGTGCCCGTCTAATGGCGATTGCCGATGTGTATGACGCATTGATTTCTGAGCGGGTTTATAAGCCTGCTTTTTCTCATGATAAAGCAGTGAAAATTATTGAAGAGGGTTCAGGTTCTCACTTTGAACCATTATTGGTTGAATCGTTTCTGTCTATAGAGAAGAAATTTAGAGAAGTCGCCTCAACGTATAGAGATGAGGGCTTCGATGATGATTCGTTCAACTTAAAAGCCAGCGGAGATGAATAAGGTTCAACTCTGAAATAAGTGGTCTTACCTACTGATGAATTGAAAGAAAAATGTGAATCGCCGTACCTGGTGTTATAACGTTCTGTTACACTCAACCAATAAACTAGACAAATAGGAGTAGGTGTACGCATGTCTTTTCCGGTACTTATATGCGATGACTCCGCTTTAGCGAGAAAGCAAATGGCTCGCTCACTGCCTGCTTCGCTGAATGCTGATATAACGTTTGCTGTTCATGGTTTGGATGCATTAGAACAGCTAGAAAACAACGATTTTAAATTGATGTTTTTGGACCTAACCATGCCCGAGTTGGATGGCTTTGGTACCCTTGAAGAGATTGGCAACAAGGGTCTTGATATCCCGGTTGTTGTTGTATCCGGTGATATTCAACCCAAAGCCAAAGAGCGCGTGATGGCTTTGGGTGCGAAAGCATTTATTCAAAAACCTATCAATAAAGAAGCGCTTAATGCCGTTCTTAAAGAACTTGTCGAGCCAGCTAGTCGCCCACAGATCGTCACACCTGTCGCAATCGATCTACCCATTCTTCGTCGCCGTGATATTTATATGGAAGTGGCGAACGTTTCCATTGGCCGCGCTGCAGATGCCCTAGCACGTCATTTCGATGTATTTGTGCATTTACCGCTACCTAACGTGAATATCTTTGAGGTGAGTGAGCTTCATATGGCATTGCGAGACTTGGCAGAGAATGACCAAGTCTCAGGCGTTTGCCAAGGTTTCAGTGGTGAGGGGATAGCAGGGGAAGCTCTGGTTCTTTTAAGCGATTCCAGCGTTTCTGATCTTAAAAAATTGATGAAAGTTCCAGCTGACAGTGAAGAACTCGAAGAACTTGAACTTCTGATGGATGTGTCGAATATCCTTGTTGGCTCATTTCTTAATGGTCTCGGTGAACAATCAGAAGTACGATTCTTTCAAAGTTCACCTGTGCTGTTAGGACAGCACATCTCAATTGATTCGGTTATCCAATCGACCAGTGGTTCATTCCAAAAAACCATGACATTTGAGGTGAGTTACAATATTGACGGCACTAGCATAAGGTGTGATTTATTGTTTATGTTTGTGGATGAATCTTTGCCATTACTTGATAACAAATTGTCGTACCTAATGGAGGACTTTTAATGTTGAATCTTCCTGCTGAATTTGAGCAATTCCACTGGATGGTGGATATGGTACAAAACGTCGATCTGGGTTTGATTGTTATCGACCGAGACTATAAGGTTCAAGTGTGGAATGGTTTTATGACCCACCACAGTGGCGTACAGTCTCATGATGCGATAGACAAAACACTGTTTGAGCTGTTTCCCGAAATCCCGCAAGATTGGTTTAAGCTAAAAACCAAACCGGTTTATGACTTAGGATGCCGAAGCTTTATTACCTGGCAGCAGCGACCATACCTATTTAAATGTCGCAATGTGCGCCCGGTAACGCAACAAGCTGATTTCATGTACCAAAACATCACCTTGAATCCTATGCGAACTCCAACGGGTGAAATTCGCTCGTTGTTTTTGTCGATTCAAGACGCCACCGCAGAAGCTCTCGTTTCCAAACAACAATAAATTGTAATCAGCGCCAAGGTAATCCTTGGCGTTGTTGTCTATGCTGTAAGCAATTTCTACAAAAGTGTACCTACATGGAACGACTACCTACTCGTTTATATACCGCTCAGCAAGTTAAGCAGGGTGAGCACTTGGCTGCGCAGCAAGCCGGCGTAGAAATGTATGCCCTAATGCAACGTGCAGGGAAGGCAGTTTACCAACATATTCGAAATCAATACCCTGACATTAAACACCTCTCTATCTTGTGCGGTTGTGGCAATAATGGTGGAGACGGCTTTGTTTTGGCAAAGTTGGCGCAGAAAGATGGCCTAGGTGTGCAGCTGTATCTTTATGGGGATGATGCCAAAATATCGGGTGATGCGAAAAAAGCCAAACAAGAGTGGTTAAACGGTGGGGGTGAGATTAGCTCGATAGATAGCTTTAATGCAGGAGATGCAGAGCTTATCGTTGATGGATTACTTGGAACGGGTTTAAGTGGCGATGTTCGCGAACCGTTGCAGGCGCTCATTGAAAAGGTCAACGAAACGAATCTCCCTGTCGTATCGATAGATATCCCTTCAGGTTTGTGTAGCGATACTGGCTCGATATTGGGCGCTGCCATATCAGCGAGTTCAACGGTTACTTTTATCGGGGTCAAGCAAGGGCTGATGACGGGATACGCTCGAAGCGTAGTTGGCGAGCTACATTTTGCAGGCCTAGAAGTGATTGACGAGTTTGGGCAGATTGTCCCTTACTCCGCTATATCGCTTAGTCCCGAGTTGGTGAAGCACTTGCTACCGAAAAGATGCCCGACGGCGCATAAAGGTAAGCATGGGCGCTTACTTTGTATTGGTGGTAATGAAGGTTACTCTGGCGCAATTCGGCTATGTGCCAGCGCAGCGGCCAGAACGGGAGCGGGGCTAATTCGAACTTTGTGTCATGAAAGTTCGACATTGGCTCTGCAAGTCGGGTGCCCAGAAGTGATGACTCGCTCATGGAGTGGGGAGAGCTCCTTGCTGAATGAAGCGCTTCAGGCAACAGATGTGATCGCACTTGGTCCAGGGTTAGGCACCGATAGTTGGGCTCAAACGCTAATGTCTGCCTGCAAGGAGATCTCTAAACCTAAAGTGTGTGATGCCGACGCTCTGAACATGCTCGCGAACATACCTTATGTTGATCAACAAAGAGTGATCACTCCGCACCCGGGAGAGGCCGCGAGACTACTAGGCTGTAGCGTGGTAGCTGTGGAGCAAAACCGTTTTCAAGCTGTGACCGATCTTCAGAGTAAATATGGCGGTGTCGTCGTCTTAAAAGGGGCTGGGACGCTTATCTGCGATGGTCATGATATTTATGTTTGCAATGCCGGTAACCCAGGCATGGCTACTGGCGGTATGGGAGATGTTCTCACAGGGATTATTGCCGCAATGCTTGCCCAAGGGCTATCGTTATCGGATGCTGCGAAAGTAGGAACTCTGATTCACAGTACGGCCGCTGATAAGCTCGCAAACCAATATGGCCAAATAGGCCTGCTCGCCAGTGATGTAATACCGGAAGCGAGGGCCGTGATTCATCGGTGGTTGAATGGAAACTACTGATCGAAAAGTGAACTTTTTTTACTGGTTTCTGTGACTTCGATTGTTATTTCATAGTATTTCGTTACAATGCTCGTTCTTTCCTGAGTTGTGCATCCGTATTTGCGCAGAAAAGGACACGAACTCTCGTCTTTAATCTTTGAATTCTCATTAAGGACTCGTTTTAAATTGCATGTGTTGCTTGGTGTGCAACACCACTGTAAAGGATATTTTAATGCCTATTATTACTCTTCCTGACGGCAGTCAGCGTCAGTTCGACAACCCAGTTTCTACTCTTGATGTTGCTCAATCTATCGGTCCTGGTCTTGCGAAAGCAACCATCGCTGGTCGTGTAGATGGCAACCGTGTTGATGCATGTGATCTTATTGAACAAGATGCAAGCCTTGAAATCATCACAGTAAAAGATGAAGTAGATGGTCTAGAAATCGTTCGTCACTCATGTGCTCACCTGCTAGGTCACGCGATCAAGCAGCTTTACCCTGAAGCAAAAATGGCGATCGGTCCAACTATCGATAACGGTTTCTACTACGATATCGATCTTGAGTACTCTTTAACGCAAGAAGATCTAGAGAAGATCGAAAAGCGTATGAAAGAGCTTGCTAAGACTAAATACCAAGTTATCAAGAAAAAGGTAAGCTGGCAGGAAGCACGCGATGCATTTGAAGCTCGCGGTGAAACATACAAGATGGAAATCTTGGACGAAAACGTCTCTCGTGATGATCGTCCGGGCCTATACCATCATGAAGAATACATCGATATGTGTCGTGGCCCTCACGTACCACATATGGGTTTCTGTCAGCACTTTACGCTACTGAACGTAGCCGGTGCATACTGGCGTGGTAACAGTGACAACAAGATGCTTCAACGTATCTACGGTACTGCATTCCATGACAAAAAAGCGCTTAAAGCACACCTAACTCGCCTAGAAGAAGCGGCGAAGCGTGACCACCGTAAGATTGGTAAGCAACTAGACCTATTCCACATGCAGCAAGAAGCACCGGGTATGGTGTTCTGGCATCACAATGGTTGGTCTATTTTCCGTGACCTAGAAGTATTTGTTCGCGAAAAACTGACAGAGTACGGCTACCAAGAAGTAAAAGGTCCACTTATAATGGACCGCGTTCTTTGGGAACGTTCTGGTCACTGGGACAAGTATGCAGAAGCAATGTTTACGACTTCTTCAGAGAACCGTGAATACGCGCTTAAGCCAATGAACTGTCCAGGTCACGTACAGATCTTTAACCAAGGTCTAAAATCTTACCGTGATCTACCACTGCGTATGGCAGAGTTTGGTTCATGTCACCGTAACGAGCCATCTGGTGCACTACACGGCATTATGCGTGTACGTGGTTTCACTCAAGATGATGCTCATATCTTCTGTACTGAAAGTCAGATTCAAGAAGAAGTGACTAGCTGTATCAAGATGGTGTACGATACGTACCAAACATTTGGTTTCGACAATATCGTTGTTAAACTGTCTACGCGTCCTGAAAAGCGTGTTGGTTCAGATGAGATCTGGGATCAATCTGAAGAAGCGCTTAAGCAGTCTCTTGAAGCGATGGATATCGCATACGAAATTCAAGAAGGCGAAGGTGCGTTCTACGGTCCGAAGATTGAATTTACTCTTCATGACTGTTTAGATCGTGCATGGCAATGTGGTACAGTACAGCTGGATTTCAACTTGCCAGGCCGTTTAGGTGCAACCTACGTTGATGAAAATAACGAGCGTCAAACGCCAGTTATGATTCACCGTGCGATTCTAGGTTCACTAGAGCGTTTCATTGGTATTTTGATTGAAGAATACTATGGCTTCTTCCCAACTTGGTTATCGCCAGAACAGGCTGTAATCATGAACATTACTGATAAACAGTCAGATTATGTTCAGGAAGTGGCACAAAAACTACAAAAATGTGGAATTAGAGCTAAAGCGGACTTGAGAAATGAGAAGATTGGCTTTAAAATCCGCGAACACACTTTGAAGCGTGTACCGTTTATGCTTGTTTGTGGCGACCAAGAAATGGAAGCTGGCGAAATTGCAGTACGTACTCGTAAAGGCAAAGATCTCGGCAAGTTTAAAGTGGATGACTTTATTTCATACATCCAAGACGAGATTTCAAGCCGTAAGCTCAATCTGGAGGAATAAACTATTAAAGGCGGAAGACGCGGCCAAGTACCGGCCAAACAAAATGCTCATCGTTTAAACGGTGAAATTCGTGGCGTTCGTGAAGTTCGTTTAACTGGCGCTGATGGTGAATCAGTTGGTGTTGTTTCAATTCAAGAAGCGGTAGCAGCAGCTGAAGAAGCAGGTATGGATCTGGTAGAAATCAGTCCAAACGCTGAGCCACCAGTATGTCGTGTAATGGACTACGGTAAATTCCTCTTTGAGAAGAGCAAGTCTGCTAAAGAGCAGAAGAAGAAGCAAAAGCAGGTTCAGATTAAGGAAGTAAAATTCCGTCCTGGAACTGATATTGGAGACTATCAGGTAAAACTACGCAACCTGACGCGTTTCCTTGAAGAAGGCAACAAAGTGAAGGTAACAATTCGCTTCCGTGGCCGAGAAATGGCACACCAAGAGATCGGTGTCGACGTTCTAAATCGTCTTAAGGAAGACACTGTTGAATTAGCAGTAGTGGAATCTTTCCCTAAGAAGATCGAAGGTCGTCAGATGATCATGGTTCTTGCCCCTAAAAAGAAGTAATTAACGGCTTTGCAAGTAATAAAACTCAGCTGCCGTAAGGTGGCTGAGTTTTGTTCGCCCTAATTACTATTGTTTAATACAACTCAACAATGCGGAGTTATTCATCATGCCTAAGATGAAAACCAACAAAGGTGCTGCTAAGCGTTTTAAGAAAACTGCTGGTGGTATTAAGTTTAAGCACGCTACTAAACGTCACATCCTGACTAAGCGTACTACTAAGAACAAGCGTCAGCTTCGTCCAAATGCAATCCTTCCTAAGTGTGAAGTGGCTGCAGTTGCTCGTATGCTACCATACGCATAATTCTTTTTAGTTTATCAATCGTTTAGTTTAGGAGAAGCATAATGCCTCGCGTAAAACGTGGTGTACAAGCTCGTGCACGTCATAAGAAAGTTCTAAAACAAGCTAAAGGTTACTACGGTGCACGTTCACGTGTTTACCGCGTAGCTTTCCAAGCAGTTACTAAAGCTGGTCAATACGCTTACCGTGACCGTCGCAACAAGAAACGTCAATTCCGTCAACTATGGATTGCACGTATCAACGCTGCATCTCGTCAGAATGGTCTATCTTACAGCCGTTTCATCAACGGTCTTAAGAAAGCATCTATCGAGATCGACCGTAAGATCCTTGCTGACATCGCGGTATTCGACAAAGCTGCATTCGCAGTTCTAGTTGAAAAAGCGAAAGCTGCTCTTTAATTAGAGTTAGTGATTAGGATTAAGGAAAGGAGAGCTTCGGCTCTCCTTTTTTATATCTGAAATATCTCTCTATAAGCTCGATAGCGGGCTTTTAACGCCGCTAGCCCCCCTTTCTAATACATGAGTATAAATCTGCGTAGTACGCACGTCGCTGTGTCCTAGCTGCTCTTGTACGGTTCTGATATCTGCACCTGATTCTAATAAATGTGTTGCGAAGCTATGTCTTAGGGTGTGGCAGGTGACATGTTTATCAATGCCCGCTTCTTTAGCCGAACGTTTAACAGCGCGCTGAAGTGCCACTGCGTTGATGTGGTGGCGTCGCACTAAACCTGTCTCTGGATCTGTCGATAGCTTGTTTGAGGGAAATAAGTAGTGCCACTTGAACTCAAGCTCTGCCCCTTGATATTTCTTCTGCAATGATTGGTTAAGCCAAACGCCAGCGTATCCTGGTGTATTCATATCTTTTTTGTAATAGCGCTGTGCCAAAGCTTGTTGCTCTTTGAGCATTGGGACTAACTCTTTTGCCAACGTAACAACTCGGTTCTTGCCGCCTTTTCCTTGCCAAATTCGCACTGCTGAATAATCGTAATCTATATCGTGTACTCGTAGCCGAACTGCCTCCATCACACGCAGTCCAGAGCCGTACAAAAGCATAATGTGGAGCTTGTACCTTGGGTCGATGTGTTTAAGGAACTGTCGAGTCTCGTGCTTGGTTAATACCACCGGAAGTTTTCGATCGAGTAGCGACTTCTGAAACTTCATATCGTTTTCTAGTGGAGTCCGATAAAAATCGCGATAGAGAAAGTTAATCGCGTTTAGCGCAAGAGCTTGAGTCTTCGCGGCCACTTTATCGTGGAGAGCGAGGTGTGTTAGGAATTCTTCAACACTTTTCTCATCGAGCTTCGAAGGATGCGTCATATGGTGGAACGTAACAAATCGACTAATCCAGTTAATATAAGCATCGATGGTCTTAGTCGCATAGTGACGCGCTCTCATGTGTTCTTTAATGCTCAATATAAACTGATTCTTCATCGCGATGACCTAATGTGGCTAAGTAAGTTAGTCACCATGTTTGGGGCGCTCAATGAATTCAAGTGCCTAGCGCTGCACGTTTTCAATAACTGGTCCTCTCGCACTCAGTTTCATCCTAAGTGATGGATAGTTACCGATTGAACTGTGAGGCATGTCTGTACGGTTCCATATGAATACAATTGTGACAGTGTTACCATTTGCAAACTTTATACGATTTTTCAATGAATTATTTCTTATCGCCCGATGAAAAGTCGAGGTGAATAATCACAACAACTAAGGATGTTAACTGTGAAAAAGGCACTCGCTTTAGTTTTGTTCGCAACCATTGCATACGGCCCTCTCGTGGCAGCAGAAACTAAAAAAGAATCGGTGGCGCAACTACTTGATGCGATGAAGATTGAAGACCAAATGGTGGGGGGCTTTGAAGCCATGCTTCCCGTTATTCACCAGCTAGCCGCTAAGCTTCAGCTCGACCAAGCCGAAACAGAAGAGCTAAAAGATATATATCGTGATTGGTTCAATAACGATTTCGACAAGTTTTATATCAGCACGCAGATCGCCGATCTTTATGCGGATACTTTCACCCATGATGAAATCAAAGCGATCACAGAGTTCTACTTAACGCCAGCAGGCCAGAAACTGGTAGAGAAGTCACCAGAGCTTGCGAAGTTGGGCGCTCGATTCGGCATGGAAGAGGCGCAGCGTAAACAGCAGCAACTGCTTGAGAAGTTGGGTCCATTTATTGAAAAGCACTCTCCAGAACAGTAATTAGACAATAAATCATTTGATAAAGCAGTAGATTGGATATGGATGATAAAAGTCAGCAGTTTTTACAACAATACCTAGATACTCTGCCAGCAGACAAAGCGAACAATAGTCCGTCTTGCAGTGCAGACTACTTTTGTGCCGATGAATACAATGCCAACTTATGCGCAGAGCTGATATTACGCGGTGAAAAACGGGCGTCGTGTAGTATGGAGTATTGGTACAGTCATGAAGGTGAGCCTGTGCCTGAGGTAGGGCACCTTCAGGTTGTACTTAATTGGAAGGGAGATCCGGTATGTATTATTGAACTTACCGATGTCTCCACAGCTATGTACTGCGATGTGACGGCGGAGTTCGCTGCAGCAGAGGGCGAAGGAGAAAAAAGCCTAGAGTGGTGGCGTGAAGCTCACTGGAAGTTCTTTTCTCGTGAATGTGAAGAACTCAACATTGAACCAAGTGAAGAGATGCTGTTAGTGCTTGAGCGCTTTAAAGTGGTCTACTCCTAGATTGCTGGGACACAATGATAAACTAAGCAAAAAGGCTCGATGTCCATCAAGCCTTTTTTCTATTTTTCGTATGTCTACTTAGCTAGCAATATTCATTGTCAGGTTTAGGTCGAGAGACAATTTAGAAAGTTTGTCTTTCAATATCTTACGCGTCTTTTCTAGCTCAGCGACTTGCACCTGTTTACCTTGAGCATGAACATCCAATTTTACGCGCAGCTCTCGGCCTACCTTAGTAACGCCCGCGACTTCAAGGTTTTGTGTTACTTGCTTATCTAAGGCAGACACTTCTGCGTCTACGGTGTCACAAATTGTCGCGCTAGGCTTCATCATCAGAAGTTCACGTAGCGCATCACGCAACATCTCATATGGGACTTTAATGAAGTAGAACGACATAAGTAACATCATCATTGGGTCCGCATAAACTGCATATTGTGACAATGGAGAAAGAGTAATCAACCACGCTGCGATAAAGCCAAGTGTTACTGCGACACTCAGTAGGGTATCCATCTGCCATTGTTTCGTTTCGGCTTCAATCAAACCTGATGAAAAGCGTTTAGACTTCTTAGCGATATGCCACCAAGCATAACCACAACCGATAACGTTTACTGCGCCAAACAATGTAGCGATACCGACATCGACTTCACGACCTCCTGCAAAAAGAGAAGTTACTGCAGAGTAAAGCGAATAAGCGACAATCGCGAGAATGACACTGCCTTTGATAGCGATAACGATAGGTTCAAGAACCGATTTACCAAATGGAAATTGACGTTTAGAAGGTCGTTCAATAAATCGAGAGACAGCCAGTGACAATAAAGTTAACAGTAAACTGACTAGGGAGTAGACACCATCGAAAACAATAACAAGTGAGCCAACAAGCAAACCGAGTACTAAACCACCGCCCGCAAAGCCTGATGCTAACAGCGCTGAGAAGGTAAGTATTCGTTTTTCATTTAAGCTTGTCCTAGCACACATAAAGGTATCTCTTCTATAAACACCCTTATAGTTTTCTCATAATCAGAGAATTATACAAACTAAATCTAGATTGATGGATAGTGCAAAAACTGAGTTTTATGGATAACTCTATATTAATCAATGGGATATGGTGATATCTCAGTGTCAATAAAAATGACGCTGACTGATGTTTAATCTATTAGAAACTTATCTTAGAAATCAAAAAGATACTCGTTAAGCTTATCGGCAAGCCATGACATACCAGGGTGCTCAGTCATACCTGCAGAAGTAAACATACAGTAATCTTCTTGTGTTAAGCCATAGGTATGCTTGATTACCGCAAGCTTCTGGCTTCTTAATAAATGACGAATAAGGGGCTCTGGCAGTACGCCCCAAGCGTCCTCTTCCAAAATAGTATTGAGCATGTAATCGAAGCTTGAGAAGCCAATATGTCTGAGGGAGAAAGGCTGCAGTTCAGGGTTATCTTTTTCGTTCAAATAAACCATTACGGCTTGCATCGCGTTACGTAATTCATCGTCTGACACACGTCTTAGGCGCGCAAGTGGGTTAATTGAGCGGCACACAGACATCAGACGAATCTTACCAAGAGGCTGGAAGGTGATAAGCGGATCGTCAATACGTTCATAATCGACACCAAACGCAAAGTCGACCTGAGAAGTTGCGACTAAGTTAGTCAGGTCGCCACTAGAGGCAAGCACAATGTTGAACGCGGTTGCAGGGAAGCGGTTGTTGAGTCGGTGTGAAAGGTCTTGCCACAGTTCGTCAGGTAACGAGTCATCACGGGCAATCCATACTTCGGCGTTAAACTCACCAGAGACTTGAGCACATGTCTGTCTGATTCGTGAGGCGGTGACCAACAGGTTCTGGCTATCTTTGTAAATTGCCTTTCCAGCTTCAGAGAGGACCAAATTGTTTCCGCTACGTACAAAGAGTTCGACATCAAGATCTTTCTCTAATGCTTTGATCGACATGCTTAACTTAGTACGGTTACATTCGAGTTGACGTGCCGCTTCCGAGACTGAGCCTGTATCAGCGACAGTACAAAAGGCTTCGATTTGCGAAAGGTTCATCGGTTGCTCAATTTGGTTAGATTGAAATCGATCTTATATCAAAGTTAGTGGATTGTCTGTTTTCACGATTGAAATGCTATGAATTTCATGCAGTTTTGATACTCTTGGCCTGTGCCTAATGAATGTAGTTACAGGGAGATCATGATGGCTAACACTTGGGACGACGTCGCAGCAAACTGGGATTCGGAAGCTTCTACTAATACCTATGCAGATAAAGCGTTCGAATCGCTAAAAAGTGTTGTAGATGTGACGGGGTTGCATGTCCTTGATTTCGGTTGCGGAACTGGCCTATTGAGCCAGCGCATGTCGCCAGCAGTGAAAGACATTGTTGCGCTAGACAGTTCTGAATCAATGATTGAGCAATTGGACAATAAAGAGCTTGAGAACGTTGAGCCTGTTGTTGATATGCTAAGCCGTGGCTTAGTGGCAATGCACCCTGCTTTTAGAGCGCAATTTGATCTTGTGGTTGCATCCTCTGTATGCAGTTTTCTACCAAATTATTCAGATGTCGCTGATATTGTTTATAGCCTTATTGATGAGGGTAGTTACTTCGTCCACTGGGATTGGTTATCTGACAAAGATGAAATCGGTGGTATGACAATCGGTCATGCACAGCAAGTATTGACCAGCGTCGGTTTTGAAGAAGTTGTGGTAACGACGCCGTTTGAAGTCGAAACGCCGCAAGGAACATTGAAAGTATTGATGGCGGTTGCGAAAAAATAACCGCAATCACTGGTGAATTGTTAAAGCCCGAATCGAGTGTTCGGGCTTTTTTATTTTTGCTTTTCTAAGCTTGGAACAGCACCACCTCGTCTAAGACCCAAGGGTTAGCAATCGCTCCTTTGTTTTGTACCTCATCACCATGTAAGACTTGCTTCACGGCAAGTTCAACTAACTTTCCGGACTTGGTCTTTGGTATCTCACTGAGCGCATAGATCTCAGCGGGTACATGCCTTGGCGAGCACTGAGCGCGCAAAGTTTGCTTGATCTGATTCTGTAGCTCTTCATCAAGCTGGTAGTCTGGATCCAGTTGGACAAACAGAACCACTTTTTCATCTCCTTCAACACGCCGCGATACAGCAATAGAGTCTTGCACTGCAGGGATCTGATTGACTTGCTGGTAGATTTCGGCGGTACCGATACGGACACCACCAGGGTTTAATGTCGCGTCGCTTCGGCCATAAAAAATCATACCACCTGTTGAGGAAATCTCGACATCGTCGCCATGGTGCCAAGTATTGTTAAACTTACTCCAGTAGGCGTTATGATAACGTTCCCCATCATCATGCCAGAACCCAAGTGGTTGATTTGGGAAGCTGTTCATACAGACGAGTTCACCGCGTTGGGAGGTAATCGGTTCTCCGGATTCGTTAAACACCGCGACATCCATGCCTAACGCTGCACCTTGGCACTCTCCTCTATAAACGGGAGAAATAGGGTTCCCTAGAACAAAGCATCCACAGATATCGGTCCCTCCAGAAATTGACGCTAAGTGGAGGTCAACTTTGATGTTGTGATAAACGAAATCAAACTGTTGCGGATAGAGTACAGAGCCAGTCGAGCATAAGGTTCGCAAGGAGGCGAGATCATAGCTGTCACAAGGCTTGAAACTACTTTTTTGTAATGCTTCAAGATACTTGGCCGAAGTACCAAACAAAGTCACTTCCGCTTGTTCGGCTAGTTGCCACAAAATGTTCGGATTAGGGTACATCGGGCTACCATCAAAAATCACCAGTGTTGCGCCGCTTGCTAATGTCGAAACGTGCCAGTTCCACATCATCCAACCACATGTGGTGTAGTAGAACACGCGATCTTTAGGCTGAATATCACAATGGAGTTGGTGTTCTTTTAGGTGATTAAGAATCGTACCTCCTACAGAGTGAACAATACATTTAGGTTTCCCCGTTGTACCTGAAGAATAGAGAACAAATAGCGGATCGTTGAAGCTAATACGCTGATAGCGAATCCCACGAGGCAAGAAGCTGGCTAGAATCGCTTCCCAATCTGAAAAAGGCTCACGACTATAGCAATGTTCAGTAGGTGCAGATTTTAAATATTCTATCTGACAGGTATTGATGATACTTGGCAAGGCTTCAACAAGTTGTCGGTTTTTGTCTTCAAGATGGAAAGTTTTGCCATTGAACTGGTAGCCGTTGCAGCAGAACAGTATTTTAGGTTGCACTTGGCCAAAACGTTCAGTCACACTTTCAACGCCAAAATCAGGTGAGGTTGATGTCCAAATAGCACCCAAGCTAGTTGTGGCGAGCATGGCAATGACGGTTTCGGTCATGTGAGGTAAGTAACCCGCCACGACGTCTCCTTTATCGACGCCGTTATGTTTTAGCCATTGTTGAAGAATGGATACTTGGTCACACAGCTCTTGCCAAGTGAGTTTACGACTTTCGCCTTGTTCATTCTTAAACCAAATGGCGATATCCTCAGGTGCTTGAAAGGCATAAGCGAGAAGGTTTTCCGCATAATTGAGTTGGGATTGAGGAAACCAAATAGTGTCTCTGCTCGGTGTGAACGTGCCCCATTTCGCTAATCCTTCGCCTAATATGCAATCCCCTTTGTAACCAATAACATCGCAAAATTGCCATACTTCGAGCCAGAATTCTTTCTTATTTTCGACAGACCAGCGTTGAAGCTCTGCATAGTTATCAAGGCTATCACCCTGAAAATTAATGTGTTTAATGAATTGGCTGAGGTTAGATGATTCGATCCGATCTGGGCTTGGTACCCAAATAGGGGAAGGCAAGTGTGCATCTGATTGAGACATGACATCCTCGTCTTTATGTTCTCCGTAACTGGATTAAGCTTTGATGAATTTCTGACCAAAGTCAAACATCTGAGCATTCATCAGCTTACTGAAAAATAAGCAAAAAGCTGTCAAATGTAAAATTAATGTTACAGTGGAGGCGTGCTATAGAGTTGCTTGGTTAAATTGTCACCGGAGAAGCATGGCGATAGGCTTAATGTAACAGATTTGTTAACGGAGCTAGGTATGGCACAGTATCACTCTAAACCTGTGAATGAACACGGGATAGTAGATTGGAGCCCAGAAGAAGATGCAATATGGCACGATTTAGTTACCCGCCAGTTAAAACTGGTTAAACAAAGAGCCTGCAAAGAGTATTTGTCGGGGTTGGATTTGCTCAACCTACCGATTAATAAAGCTCCACAATTGGTTGATATAAATAAGGTTTTAAAAGCTGAAACTGGTTGGCAGGTTGAACCAGTACCGGCGTTGATTAACTTTGATCGTTTCTTTGGTTTATTGGCTGAGAAAAAATTCCCTGTTGCCACCTTCCTTCGAACGCGAGAGGAGTTAGATTACCTCCAAGAACCCGACTTCTTTCATGAAATCTTTGGCCATTGCGCGATGCTAACCAATCCAGAATTTGCTGAGTTTACTCAGACTTATGGTGAGCTAGGGCGTGAGGCGAGTGATAAAGAGCGAGTCTACTTAGCGCGTCTTTACTGGTTTACAGTTGAATTTGGACTAGTAAAAGAAGGCGGAGCTACCAAGATCTATGGTGGAGGTATCCTGTCTTCGCCGGGTGAAACGATTTACGCGCTTGATGATATGCGAGCCCAACGAGTGGACTTTGATATTCATACTGTTTTAAGAACCCCTTACCGCATTGACATAATGCAACCAGAATATTTTGTATTAGATAACATCGAACAGCTTTATAAGCTCAGTAAAATGGATTTGATGTTTCATGTAAAACAGGCGATGAAAGCCGGACTATTACCCCCATTATTTGAACCAAAGGAAGTGACACATGCTTAATGAATTACGCTGCGAAGCATGCACCAGCAGTGCGGTAGCACTAGGCGCAGAAGAACGAAGATTGCTACTGACAGAGTTGAATGATTGGCAAATGATAGAGCGTGATGGCATTCCCCAGCTTGAAAAAGTGTATAAGTTCAAAAACTATAAGTTAGCTTGGGCGTTCGCAAACCAAGTATCTGAACTGGCAGAAGCGGAGTTTCATCACCCTTCAATTTTGCTTGAATGGGGCAAGGTAACGGTGACTTGGTGGAGCCATTCAATTAAAGGGCTACATCAGAATGATTTTATCTGTGCGGCAAAATGTGATCAGATCTAATTCGGTCAAAAAATGATAAAGAAAAAGCCTGAGTTCACTCAGGCTTTTTAATCCATGTTCAATTATTTAGAATGAAGAAAGGTAGCGTTGTTCACGAATAACCTGACCATTTTCGTCTTTTACTTCGAACGTGAATGAACGGCCATTGTCGAATAAGTTTGCGGCCATAAATGTGCCTTTCGAGCCAGTTACATACGTTTTGGTCCCATTACCTACTACTTTAACAGGTACGCCGCTGACTGGAGCTCCGTCTTTCAGTACCGTAACGTCTGCGTGGTTACGATCGGCTTTTACTCGAATTGAGTAGTCACTTGCCGGCATTGCAAATGCGATAGTTGAAGTTAGGGCGGTAAGGGCGATGGCTTTTAGTACTGTTCTCATAATGAATTCCTCTCAATATTTGGCTATATGCGATTTTTGTAAACTGCGTCTTTTGCGCTTGAGATAAATCATAAGCGTGATTGTTATCACGAAAAACAATATAAATTAGTTATAGATGTTCGAATTTTTCGAACTTGATTACGCCGTTAATTGTGCTTGCTGATCGAGAACGCTCTCAAGACGACATACGCTGAGAGGCTTAGACTTGAGGTAGCCTTGGATATAGTTGCATTTATGTTGGCTAAGCACCGCGAGCTGTTCAGGTGTTTCAACGCCTTCGGCGACAACCTCTAGATCAATGATGTGTGCCATATTGATGATTGCTTGGCATAAGCTGTCTGCATTACTTTGACCCATTGCTATACGGCTGACAAAACTACGATCGACTTTGATCACGTCAACTGGGTAGTCGTTGAGCACGGATAGAGAAGAATAGCCCGTACCAAAATCATCCAAGTACAAGACAACGCCGAGATCTTTGATGCGTTGTAACTGTTGAGCACTGCATCCATCGCTTAATAACATTGACTCGGTAATTTCTATCCCGATTAGGTGAGGAGGAAAGTCACATTCGCTCAGTAAGCGGCAGAGAGTGTGATAAATATGCTCAGATTCAAACTGTTTGGCTGAAACGTTGATATTGATTCTTGGAACCGATTCATCTTGCCTTGTGAGCCATAAACGTTGCAGTGTTTTGCAACACTCCATCGCGACCCAATCACCAATTTTTACCACCAGTCCTGTCTCTTCGGCTATTGGGACGAAATCAACCGGAGAAATAGCACCGAACTCAGGGTGTACCCATCTTAGGAGAGATTCAAAGCCAACCACGCGGTCGTCCACGGTGGAATAGATAGGTTGGTAGACCAAAGAAAGCTGTTTTAGGTTGAGCGCGTTAGTTAATTCTTGTTCTAGAGTGAAGCGTTTCTTCGCTTGATTGAACATCTGCTCATGAAAGAACACCACTTTCTCATGAGTGGATGTCTTAGCCTTGTACATGGCGGTGTCCGCTTCACGTAAGATGCTTGCCAGCGTTTGTGTCGGGTCAGTAACCACTGAAATCCCAATACTGGTGCCTATGTGGCAAGATTGGCCGTCAATATTATACGGTTGGCTAAGGACGTTAGAGTAACGCTGACAGATATCGCTGAGGGCATCCTTGGACGTCAGCCCCGGAAGGCAAATTACGAACTCATCTCCACCAAATCGAAAGCTCATATCGTTTCTGCGGCAGTGTTGAGTTAAACGATTGGCCACTTTTTGTAATAGCTTGTCACCGTGTAGGTGGCCCATTGAATCATTGATTACTTTGAAACGATCGAGATCGATGAATAGGATTGAGAAGCCCTTGCTCTGTCCGCTTGATAGCAATGAGAGCTGTTTGTCTACTTCAGAGCTTAGGGCGGTACGATTGCTTAGATTAGTCAGGTTATCTCTTACGGCTTGAAGTGCGAGAGAGCGGGTCTTTTCTTCAATTACTTGATCGGACACTTTAAGGCGTGTGGCATAAAAGTTAGCTGCAATGGTAGCGGAAACCGTTAGCATCAAAATTAAGAAGACAGAGGTCAAACCGTATAGCGCAGTACTCCCTGTACGATCAGTTTTCGAAATAGATAGTTGCCACTTGGTATTAAACAATGGAATTCGTACGGTTCGGCTGGCGGATACGACGCGGGTTGAAAAGCTGTCGTCTTCAAGTTTAGTGTTTATGTGCGATTCAAAGATTTTAATATCATTGGGTTTAGTAAATACGCTGATACCCGTATGACTAGAATTTACCTCGGTATGCCAAATTTCGCCAAGTAGCTCGTGCAAAATGATGTTGGCGACCACAAATCCATCAAGAGCGCCATCTTGCCCAAACTTAGGGAGAAGTAGCCTAGCCCCCAGTTGGCCTTCTTCAACATAGTCGACTACTCCAATGCGATTTCCACTAATAGAGCGCGACATGGCACTGACTATCGAGGGATTACTTTCCAACCGATATCCTAGGTAGTCAGAGCCTTCAAAGGATGACGAAATAAAGTAGATGGGTAAGGTTGAGTTTTGCAAAAACCAAACAGGGTCGTTGTTAGTCGATATTTTCGGGTTCAGGCGATAGCCTAAAAAACCTTGCTGTTGCGCTTTACGCTCAAATTCAGAGACCTTATCGGCAGCAATATTAGGCGCCCACATCAGCGAATGAACCATTGTGTTTATTCCGACTTGATCGGAAAAGTAGGATTCGAATTGCTGTGGCGTTGGTGAGTTGCCATTAGCGAGAAATGAGCGAGTGGAGTAGAGCAGTGTCTCTATTGCTTTGAGTGACTGAGATAAAGTTTGTACTCGATTGTTGAGTTGGTTGTCGAGTAAACCATTGAGCTTCTGAGTCTCGTAATAATGGACGGTGACATAGCTCGCGACCGCAGATGAGAGGCCGATGAACCATATCAATACAAGGGTTTTTAATGACAGAGCAAGTTTCAAAGCAACACAGAAAGAAGTTCATAAAGTTGTTAAGATGATAACTGTGAATAACATTAATGCAAATGATAATTAGTGCTATTTATGGTCGTTATGTAAAGGATTGTGAATTGGTCATTATCGGAAATACATATAATGAAAGGCGTAGTTATGTGAATTTGCTCTAAAGAAGGTGTTGCGCGAAAGTGTGAAGTAGATCTAATCTAGTAACCAAGGTGATGGGGTTCCACCTACTTAACCGCCACTTCAGGCTGATGACTCCTACAGAAACGAAAACAGGTAAGACTGTTGGTGATTAACCGTAGCACATTGCTATGGCTGGTTTTCTGTAGAGAAGTTGCGCCTTCAGATCTTCGCTTGTTTTCCTACTTACATAGGAAAACGCCATGCAATATTCATCTGAAATTCAATCAATGTGCCCAATTCAACGTGGGGACTTGCACCCATCCGCACCTATTCCTGTTGAAGGACGTATGATCCGTCCCACTGACGTGATTGCTATCTCTGGCCTAAGCCACGGGGTTGGTGCCTGCGCGCCTCAACAAGGTGCGGCCAAGTTAACCCTCAATGTAAAACAAGGCATCATTGAAGAAGCTTTGATTGAAACCATCGGCTGCTCTGGAATGACGCATTCAGCTTCGATGGCAGCAGAGATATTGACGGGTAAAACCATTCTAGAAGCACTCAATACCGACCTTGTGTGTGATGCCATCAACGTGGCAATGCGTGAAATTTTCCTCCAGTTTGTTTATGGACGCACTCAATCGGCGTTCTCTGAAGATGGGCTAGAAATTGGCGCGGCACTTGAAGATCTTGGTAAGACTCAACGCAGTCAAGTAGGAACCAGCTATTCTACACTGGCGAAAGGGGTGAGATACATGGAATTAGCGGAAGGTTATGTGACCAAATTAGCGCTTGATGAGCATGATGAAGTGATTGGCTACCAATACCTTAATCTGGGCAAAATGATGGCAAGTATTGAGAGCGGCGAGAGCCCGGAACAGGCGATGGCGGGAGCGACAGGGGATTATGGTCGCTTTGATGAAGCTGTTAAAACTATTAATCCACGTCACGCTTAATCGAAGGTCACCGCTATGAATACTCAAACTACTCAACTATTGAACCAAATGAACCTTGCTACAGTTGAACAAGCTCATGATTATTGCTTAAGCTTCGGTATTGACCCGAAAAAAATGGTGCTTGAGACCCAACCGATCGCTTTTGATAATGCTTGTGATGCTTATACTGTAGGCACAGCCTTAGCCTTGTTTAAACAAGCTGAAACCGCAGAAAAAGCCGCGCAATATATTGGCGAGGGACTACAAGCATTCACTAAACCTGGAAGTGTTGCAGAGCAACGACAAGTTGGTTTAGGTCATGGGGCTCTTGCTGCTCGACTCCTGAATGAGAATACACACTGCTTTGCTTTCCTAGCGGGGCATGAATCATTTGCAGCTGCAGAAGGTGCAATCAAGATAGCTCTGAACGCCAATAAGTCACGTCAAACTCCGCTGAAAGTGATTTTGAACGGCTTAGGGAAAGACGCGGCCTATCTTATCTCGCGCATCAATGGGTTTACTTATGTGCGTACCGAGTTTGATTATCAGACCAATGAGCTGATTGTAGTCGAGCGACGTCGGTTCTCGCAAGGCGAGCGTGGTGAGATTCTCTGTTACGGCGCAGATGATGTTAGAGAAGGTGTCGCCATCATGCATCGTGAATCAGTCGATGTAAGTATTACCGGCAACTCGACTAACCCGACACGCTTCCAGCATCCGGTGGCGGGCATCTACAAATCAGAGTGCAATAGCCAAGGAAAAGTATACTTCTCTGTGGCCTCTGGTGGTGGTACAGGGCGAACTCTTCACCCTGATAACGTCGCTGCAGGTCCTGCGAGCTACGGTATGACAGACACAATGGGCAGAATGCATGCCGATGCTCAGTTTGCGGGTAGCTCATCTGTTCCCGCTCACGTAGCAATGATGGGCTTCATCGGTATGGGTAACAACCCTATGGTCGGCGCATCGGTAGCATTGGCGGTTGCCGTGGACCAGCAGCTTCACCATTAATTCTGATTTGGATTGTCTTGAAGAGGCTTTGGACGACTGCTTTCCAAGGCCTCGATTTCCTTCCTATATCGTGTCTGCAAGGTATCTAATTTTCTCAGCAATATACTTATGTCTCTCATTAACGCTTGGTTAAGCTGTGCATAGTCTAAGCCAGTAATCATATTGATCATTTTACCTTTGGTTTGGCAGTGGTGACTGATAGTGAGCCATTTGTCCTGCTGAAGTAACGCTTTGTCATTGAGTGGTTCTATCGCGCTGCGTTCTTTACCGATTAAGTCGATGAGCGTTGTTGAGGCTTGAATTTGAGCGTTCATATGCTCTAGGTAGCGAGTATTGTTTGTTGACCATAAACTGTGAATTTCATCGGCACTAAATTCTTGAAATAGAAATGGCTGATCTTGGTGGAGTTTAAGAAACTGGTTAAACCGTGAGGCGTGAAGGTTGTAAGCTTCATCCAGTTCGTGCTGGACTTTGAGGTTGGCATTCCAACTTTTCTCATTGCATTGGGACCCGTTTACCTGAAAAGGTAAAGTGATCAGCATTGCTGCCGCTATAGTAGTTAAGTAATGCCATATCATGAGTATGGGTGCCGTGGTCTTGATTCGATAAGTATAGGAAAAATTCAGAACGGATATGAAAAAGCTAATGATGCTTGTCTTACTGCTTGTGGGTATTGGTTGTGCCGCTGGTGGTTATTACATTTTTTACTATAAGCCACAACAAGATGCGATGGCGGCACTAGAAGCTGAGAGCAACAAGGAGCCTGTAACGCCACTTGAAGTTGTGGAAGAGGAAGAGCAAGAACAAGCGAAACCGCCAGTGACGGATTACTACGTGAGTCCACCAAGGCTTGGTGTCCGTGAAATGCCTGATTTTGACGCGTTTGTTGAAAGTGTTGTATACCGTGGCGACAAGTTGCACATTTTGGAAAAGCGTGATGGCTGGGGCCGAATTTCTCCATACTATGTGTATGAAGACGGGGGACCAGAAGTGGCTGAATGGGTGCCGATGGAAGCATTACTTGAAGTGGCACCGACGATCACCAAAAAAGAACGTTTAGAAACCGTGGGTCAGTACATAGAAAACTCGGATGATTTTAAGCAGCACTTTGAGATGTTTATTAAGACCACCGATAATCTGTTAAAAGAGGGCACTTGTGTTCCAGAAGATTTTGAAGAAACCCAAGGCTGGGTGCGTTCAGTAACCTTCGATGAGCAAGAAGCCTATTTTGTTTATTGTGGTGGCTTGAAACAGGCAAACAAGATTTATCTTAACGTTCAAACGGGCGAAATCTTTTACCGTTAAATCCTACTAAAACTGAAAAATTAGCTTTTAGAATATTTTAGTTGTCTGGTTGACGGCTTAGGTCTACCATCGACATGTTTTATATTATTTGGCTAATCAATGCTTCAGCGAATTGTTTCATATTTCTGGCTAGTTTTACTTGCGATGGTTTTACCAACGCAGGCTTTTGCTTATTTGTTACAAGCTGAAAACGAAGCCTCTGCCAGACTTAGTTACCGCTCTCTCGGCGCTACCCCCTCTTCACAACAAGACTTTCAAGCGCTGTTTGATGAAGTACGACAAGAACCCCAATCAGAACCAGTAACTCAATCAGATATTGCGCAAGATTGGTTAGCGATTATCAATGCGAATCGTTGGTCAAATGTCACTCGTGTTCTTGATGACGCTGAGCCAAAATCAAATCTCGAAACAGTAGGTTTTGAACCTGCTGCTATTCCTCTCTATCGGTTGTATAAACTTCCGGTTGTTACTTCAACTCAACGCGTTTCGAACCAAAATGCTATCTACCGAGTTTCCGGTTGGAAAGAATCGAACACGCTTTACGTCGCCTTAAACGGTCATTTCTGATCATTTTTTAACTTAGTTAAACGAAGAATCTAATCTTCATTATTTTAATACTACGCACGGATTACTGTGCCTAGCAAAGTTAAGAAATATTATGAAAAAACAACCTGTTAAGCAGGCGAAATCTGCACGCTTGATGAACCACTACTCGGCGTGGAAGTATGTGGTGCTGATCGCTACGATCATTATGTTGACGTTAAGTGCGATACCAACATGGTATGGTGAGAAACCGTCAATTCAGGTGACAACGTCACCACAAGCAAGTAACTCAATTCTTGGTAATGTTAGTGAACTCAATCACTACCTTGATCAGCGCGATATTGATGCAATCAAAATTGACCAAGTAGGCCAAAAGACAACGCTAGTGTTCGACAACGAAACTGCTCAGACACAAGCGCGTAAAGAGCTGGATAAGCTGCTGGGCAAAGAAGATAGTATCACTTTCTCTTATGTCTCTGTTGCACCTGAGTGGTTAAGTGAACTTGGCTTCTCACCAATTAAGCTTGGTCTTGACCTTCGTGGCGGTGTTCAGTTCCTACTTAACGTAGATATTGATAAAGCGTTTGAAGATCAGCGCAATAGCTTGGTTGATGAAGTTCGTGACTTTTTACGTCAAGAGCGTATCCGTGGCGTACAAATTACAACAGTAGGTTCAGAAGGCTTTGATATTAAGAGTAATTCTGAACAAGCGATGGGCTCGGTTGGCGACTTCCTAAAGCAAAACTACCCAACATGGGATGCTAAGCGCCACTCAGACTACATTGCGGTTAAACCAACGCTAGAAAGCAAATCTGAATTCCAATCGGTCACTATCAAGCAAAACCTCAAGATCATGCGTGATCGTATTGAAGAGCTAGGTATTACCGAAGCGCTAGTTCAACGCCAAGGTGAGCACAGCATTCGTATTGAGCTACCGGGCGTACAAGACCCATCACTGGCGAAGAACGTGATTGGCGCGACTGCAACGCTTGCTTTCCATGAAGCGCGCTCTCCATCTGAAGAGAAAGCGTATGGCGATATTGTCCTGAAAGACAACGATGGCCGAGACGTAACCTTAGCGAAACGCGCTGTTCTTACAGGTGAGCACATCATTAATGCCCGCGCTGGTATCGATAAAATGGGCTTCTCAGAAGTAAACATTTCGCTCGATCATGCGGGTGGCAAGATCATGAGTGATTTCTCAGGCACTCATATTGGTAAGCCAATGGCCACTGTGTACCGCGAGTACACAACCAACGCGAAAGGCGAGACTGAACGTAGTGAAAAAGTCATCAGTGTTGCGACGATTCAATCGCAGCTAGGTAGCCAGTTCCGTATTACAGGTGCAGGCTCTATGGAAGACGCGCAAAACTTAGCACTACTGTTAAGAGCGGGTTCTCTAACTGCCCCTGTTACTATCGTTGAAGAGCGTACTATTGGTGCTTCTTTAGGTGCTGAAAATATCCAGAACGGCTTTGCAGCGCTGGCGCTTGGTATGGCGATGACATTGACCTTCATGGCACTGTGGTACCGCCGACTAGGTTGGGTGGCAAACGTCGCTCTAATGGTCAACATGGTTAGCTTGTTAGGTCTTATCGCGTTACTACCGGGGGCTGTACTTACTCTTCCTGGTATTGCCGGCTTGGTTTTGACTGTCGGTATGGCGGTAGATACCAACGTACTTATCTTCGAACGTATTAAAGATAAATTGGCAGAGGGACGTACCTTTGCTCAGTCTATCGATCTAGGGTTTGACAGTGCACTAAGCACCATTCTAGATGCCAATATCACCACCATGATTACTGCTGTCGTACTTTACTCGATCGGTAATGGTCCAATTCAAGGCTTTGCTTTGACTCTTGGCCTTGGTCTATTGACCAGTATGTTCAGCGGCGTATTCGCTTCACGCGCAATCATTAACTTAGTTTGGGGACGCGACGCTCGTCGTGACGTAAGGGTTTAATCATGGTCGAATTCTTTAAACAACGTATCCGTCGTATTCGTTACATTACCAGCTTTGTTTCCATTGCTTTAATGGTCGTGTCACTGATCGCATTGGCGGCGAATGGCCTGAACATGGGTCTAGATTTCACTGGCGGTATGGTGACAGAAGTCAAAGTAGACAACAATGTCACTCACCAACAGTTAGTTAACACACTTCAGCCAGAGCTGGGTGAGTTCACCAATGTCACCCATTCAGATCAAGATGGCCGTTGGGTGGTTCGTTACCCAATCCCAGCACAAGGTGAAGAGGTTGCTGATCTTACTCAGACGCTAGCACCGATTTCTCACCAAGTTGAAGTGATCAGTAACAGCATGGTTGGCTCTCAAGTAGGTCAAGACTTAGTAGATCAAGGTGGTTTAGCGCTGCTTATCTCAATGATGAGTATCCTAGGTTACTTATGTTTCCGCTTTGAATGGCGTTTAGCGAGCGGTTCATTGCTAGCGTTGGTTCATGACGTGGTGTTGGTACTTGGCTTTTTCGCTGCAACGCAAATGGAATTTAACTTAACTGTGTTTGCGGCGATATTGGCGATTCTGGGTTACTCACTAAATGACTCGATTATCATTGCTGACCGTATCCGTGAGTTACTATTAGCCAAGCAGACGACACCGACTGAGGAAATCAATGACCAAGCTGTTTTAGCGACGTTCTCACGTACTATGGTGACTTCTGGTACCACGTTAATGACGGTTGCGGCATTGTGGATTATGGGCGGTAGTGCGCTACAAGGCTTTGCGATTGCGATGTTCATCGGCATCTTGTCGGGTACTTGGTCTTCTATCTCGATTGGTACCGTGTTGCCGGAGTGGCTCAAGCTTGAACCGAAGCACTATTTACCGGTTGAAGTGGATGATGCGCCTTAATCAGTAACATGAACAACAGCCCTGCCATGAGAACAGGGCTTTTTTTATATCTAAATTGGTACTCTCAGCCCAGATATAGCGGTCATTTACATTGTAAAGTGATGGTGTGTTCGATACGAAAAAGCCTCCCGAAGGAGGCTTGGATTACAAGGAAAAGAATCGCTTACATTGCTGCTTCGAAGATGGCAGAAATCTCTTCGTGCGTTGCTTGTTTAGGGTTGGTAAAGCCACAAGCATCTTTTAGAGCGTTGTCTGCTAGAGTAGGGATATCGTCAGATTTCGCACCTAGCTCTTTAATACCAGCAGGGATGCCAACATCTTTCGCTAGCGCAACGATTGCATCGATAGCGGCATTAGCGCCTTGCTCTGCAGTCATGCCTTCTACATCGACTCCCATTGCTTTAGCCACGTCTGAAAGACGCTCTGGGCAGACTTGCGCGTTGTAGCGCTGTACGTGAGGTAGCAAGATTGCGTTACACACGCCATGTGGTAGGTCGTAGAAACCACCTAGCTGGTGCGCCATTGCGTGTACATAGCCTAGCGATGCGTTGTTAAATGCCATACCCGCCATAAACTGAGCGTAAGCCATTTGTTCGCGAGCTTCGATATCATCACCGTTCTCTACCGCTGTGCGTAGGTGTGCTTGAATCAGTTCGATAGCTTTGATTGCCACTGCATCTGTAATTGGCGTTGCAGCAATAGACACATAAGCTTCAACGGCGTGAGTTAACGCATCCATACCTGTTGCAGCCGTTAGCGATGCAGGTTTCGCTAGCATTAGCTCAGGGTCGTTGACTGAGATTAACGGCGTAGTGTGTTTATCGACAATCGCCATCTTAATATGACGCTCTTCATCAGTAATGATGCAGAAACGCGTCATTTCAGATGCGGTACCCGCTGTGGTGTTGATTGCGATCAGTGGCAACATAGGTTTAGCTGATTGGTCAACGCCTTCGTAATCGCCAATCTTACCGCCATTAGATGCAACCAGTGCGATGCCTTTAGCACAGTCGTGTGGCGAGCCGCCGCCGAGAGAAATTACGAAGTCACAGTCGTTATCTGTTAGAAGCGCTAAGCCGTCGTTAACGTTGCTGATGGTAGGGTTTGGTTGTGTGCCATCAAATACTACAGTCTCAACATCTCGCTCAGACAATAGATCTTGAACTTGTTTCACCATGCCAATTTGGCTCAAGATTTTGTCGGTTACGATAAGACCTTTTTTGAAGCCTTGAGATTGGATGCTGTCGGTTGCGTCTTTAAGGCAGCCAGCGCCCATTAGGTTCACAGTAGGGATAAAAAATGCACTTGTCATTGGATTTCTCCATATTTATATATTTAATAACTGCATCTAGATTCGCATAAATATCCCAAGCTTAAATTTGATCTTAAGCAATTAAGTTACCCAAAAGTGGTATGCGGAAATGAATTTGTGAGCTTAGTCATTTCGAAAGAGAGGTGATGATAAATATGTTAAATATTAATGATTTAACGCAATCGATTTTCCAACATATTTAGGTAAATAGACCGAAAAATAAAACCCTTACACTTAGGTATAAGGGTTTTATTTTTCGATCAGATATGGGGAGTTGCTGATAGATTATCGATTTGCTGAATCAATCGATTCTTGGTCGGACTCTGGCACCAATTCTGTCTGTTGCTCTTCTTCAAGGACATCGTCATGTTCATCGGTAGCATAGTGTTTAACGAGAAATGGTGTAAGCATGACACTGGATGGAAAAAAGCGCTTCATATCATTATCTCCTAGAATAGGGGGACCAAATGATTGTGTCGCGTCACCCTGTGCACATTCTTGTTTTAGGTCATAAAATCGCCGAACAACTGTGAACGTGGCCTATTTATGAGCTTGGTGTCACATTGAAACGCCAGACTGTACGTTTAATTGATTATCATAGCGGGGAAAACCACCTACACTAGGCGCGTATTTTTGAGGAGATAAGAATGAAATACGATTGGATCTTGTTTGACGCCGATGAAACCTTGTTTCACTTTGATGCTTTTAAAGGCATGCAGTTGATGTTTTCGCGCAAGGGGGTGGACTTTACCGAGCAAGACTTTAACCACTATCAGACAGTGAATAAGCCTTTATGGGTGGATTACCAGAATGGAACGATAACCGCGCACGAACTCAAACATACTCGCTTTCAGGAGTGGGCTGATAGATTAGAAACGACTACTTCAGAGCTAAACAGTGCGTTTCTTGAAGCAATGGCCGATATTTGTACTTTGTTGCCAGGGGCGAAAGAGCTGATGGATAGCCTACATGGTAAGGCAAAGATGGGCATCATCACCAATGGCTTTACTGAACTACAGGCAATTCGACTTGAGCGAACGGGTATGAGCCAATACTTTGAGCATGTCATTATTTCCGAAGAGGTCGGTGTTGCCAAACCTGATCTAGCTATTTTTAGTCATGCGTTAGAAAAGATGGGAATGCCATGTAAGAGCAAAATTCTTATGGTTGGCGATAACCAGCACTCAGATATTTTAGGCGGGATCAACTTTGGCATAGAGACTTGTTGGTTAAACCATGCGGGGGATGAGCAAGATTCATCAATTGCGCCAAGCTATACCGTGAACTCGCTGCATGAATTGAAAAATATTCTATTCGCTTAATCGAATAGTGATCCAAGTGGTGCTGTTGTTGGTATTTAACAACAGATACTGTAAATAGGAGCGTTGCTCATGTCGATACTTGGAAAAATTGTAGATTTAGATGCGAGTCATGGATACGGCTTTATCGAGGAAGAAAATGAGAGTGCTAGAGTCTTCTTTCACGTTAGGGACTTGGAAAAGTCTCAGATAGAGCCGCATGTGAATGAACTTGTAGAGTTCGATATTGAGTCTGATCTGAGTGGCTGCCTTCTTGCGTTAAATATCTCGCCATCAGTTAGCAAGTAGGGTGTTAGGCGTCTGGAGCGTGCTGTTTTAAGTAGTGCTCCAGATTTTTTGTTTTGTTGGTCTCAAACTTCTTATCAAGAATCGTTAGCTTGCTAATTCTATCGATGCGAAAGTGGCGATAGTCATCTCTTAGCTCACACCAAGCCACCAAGGTCCAAACTTTGCCCCAGAATATCTGACCTAATGGTTGTAAGCAGCGCTGTGTCTCAGCACCTTTATGATCTGAATAGTGGATCTCTATCTTCAACTTGTCGTCAGTTGCGTGACGGAGCATTTTACCTCGTCTCGCTGTTTCTGAAGCAGTGTGAATCTCAGGCACAAAAATCGGAAAGCTCTCGACTTGCTGCTTGAGCTTATCTGGCAATACCGAAAGTATTTTGGCAGACGCTGACTGAGAAGCCTGAGCCAATTCATCATCGGACCAAGCGCGCACCATGCGCATTCCTAGCTCTAGAGCAAGCATCTCTTTGTCGGTAAACATGAGTGGTGGAAGGTGAGAGCCATCTTGCAGCATGTAGCCAATGCCAGCTTCGCCTTGAATTGGAACCCCTGAGCCAATCAGTGACTGTATATCACGATAGATAGTGCGTTCACTCACTTCCATACGTTCAGCGAGCTGCGCGGCAGTCACGGCATATCGTTTTGAACGAAGTAGGGTTAGTAGCTCAAAGAGGCGTTCAGACTTACTCACACAGATTCCTTTCTCTGATTATAAAAAGAGGCCGAGAGCGGCCTCTTTCCAATTGGTATTAGCGATATTTCGCTGCTAAATCACTCATCATGATGGTTTGATGTTGCATGACGACACTCTCAGGGTCAATAAGTGCCATTAATGGCGCACACTCTTTACTCGACATAAATTGCTCGCCTGCTGCTTTAGCATTGTCCATTGAATCCCAATAAACAACATCTGTCCACGTCTCACTCTCTTGCTCGAAGCTTAATGAGCGATATTCAAAACCATTCAACGACGAGACAAATTCCTGGCTCTTCTCTGTGGCAGCAATAAGCTGTTCGTTTGATGCGTCTTGTAGCAATTTGAAGCGGACAATTTCGATAACACTTTTCATCATATTTCCCTATTTATCTGGAGTTGTGGGGTGTTGCTTAACGTCGAAATAATCATATTCAAAGTGACTGTCAGATTGTGTCAGGAGTGTTAGAGGTCAAAAAATAGACAAAAAATACACATCAATATGCGCATGGTGGAATATGTGTGCTATAGGTATTGTAAAACATACAAAATTAATGACTTGTAAGAGTCAGCTGCTAGGTAAGGAAACTCCCATGTCTATACAGGGCACGATTGCGCACTGGGACCAAAATAAAGGTTACGGTTACATTTCTGTCGAAAATCAAGATACACAAATTGTCTTTCATATTAGTGATTTAGCGAACGCTTCTCAGACACCCTGTGTCAGTGAACCGGTCGTGTTTCGCTTAGGTTCTGACAGTAGTGGTGGCATGAGAGCGGTTCAAGTAGAAAGACCTATCGTGTTTAACTTTTCCCTCGCAATCGCTGTGTGGTTCTGTAGCGCTTTGGTTGGTAGCGTCGTGCTACTCGATTTTCCTGTGATTTCGTGTGTGTTGTACTTTGCTGTCAGTACGGTGACGTATGTGGTATACGCGTTTGATAAACATGCATTGATGACTGGAGGCTGGAGAATACCTGAAGTGTCGTTCCATCTATTGAATGTGTTTGGTGGCTGGATAGGGGCGTTATTTGCTCAGTCATTTATGCATCACAAATATAACGACTTAGGGTTTAGGTTCCTGTTTTGGTCAACGGTAGTCATGAATATTATGTTTTTTTGTTGGACGTTAACCAACGAAGGGGCGGTCTTCTTACAAGAGATGCTTCAAAGTATTCGTATTTGAAAGTAATCATTGTCAAAAACAAAGGGCTCATTTGAGCCCTATGTTGTTTCAGTCATTGCTTGGTAGTTTACGGACGCTCACCTGCCGCTAGGCGACGTTCGATATCTGCAACCACTTCTGGGAAGTCAGCAATGGTATCGATAAGGTAATGCGGCGAGCTCTTGATCAATTTTGCGCGCGCTTTTTCACGAGCGGCATTAAGCGTTGCTTCGTCTGCCGCTTGGTATTCTTCAAACGTCAGACCCGCTTCGTTACCAGAAAGCAGCAGACCAACTGTCCACATTCCGGCGTTATGACCTTCATCGATGCCCGGTGCTGCGTCATCCACTTTGATACACGCGTTAACATCAGTGACGTTCAGTTCAATCACGTTCTTCAGTGCCATAAATGGTGCAGGGCGACCGCCTTGAGGAAGATCGTCTGTCGCTACCACATAATCTGGCTTGTAGCCGTAATCCGCCGCAACCGGAATCAGTACGTCCATTACTTCGCGAGGGTAACCAGAACAAGAACCGATCTTGATGCCTTTGTCTTTCAGACCGTTCACCACTTCAATCGCATCGAGAATTGGCTCTGCATGGTCAGCCACTTTTGCTTTTTGCAGAGGCATAAATGCTGCGTAGATAGCGTCGATGTCTTCGCTGGTCATTGAGCGACCAAACTTCTCATTCCAACGCTTATCAACCGCAGGGATGCGACCCACAGCTTGGATGTGATCCCACTTACCAAGACCCATTGGCTCGCGCGCTTCTTCAAGGTCGATATCAAAATCAAAACCTTGTTTGAATGCTTCAACAAAGATGCTGGTGGGTGCAAAAGAGCCGAAATCGACGATAGTGCCAGCCCAGTCAAAGATCACTGCTTGAATTGGTGAGTTGCTCATGTTCAATCCTTTTTCTTGTTTGCCAGAGCGCTTGCCTACACGTTGGAACTGCGCTCTGGATAAATTGGTTTTATTGAGGTCTATCGACCCTAAAAGTAGTTAAAGTCTTTACACACTTTGGCGATCGCTTCTTCGAAGATCGCCAATGCTTCTGTCAGTTGTTCGCGAGTGATGATCAGCGGTGGGCTGAGTTGAATCACATTGCCTTGCGATACCTTGAAGCTCACGCCATTGTTGAGGCATTGGTACAGCACAGCCTCCGCTTCGTCATACGCGCGTGCTTTGATTTCGTGGTCAGTGACCAGTTCAATGCCCCACAACATGCCGATGCCACGAACATCACCAATCACTGGGTATTTGGCTTTCATCTCTAGCAGCTTTTCATGCATAAACTGGCTGTCGGCTTTAGCCTTATCTAACAAGCCTTCTTGCTCAATGGCTTCCATGGTGGCCAGTGCTGCAGCACAACCGATAGGGCTTTTCTCATGAGTGTAATGACCCATGGAGATTTGCTCGGCAGTGTTGTATTTGTCTTTGGTTACCATGGCTGCGATGGGCACTAAGCCTCCGCCCAAACCTTTACCGATGCAGAGCATATCCGGCTCGATGTCGTAGGCTTGGTAGGTAAACCATTCACCGCTGCGACCCATGCCGTTAGGGATGTCATCGATGATCAGCATGACATTGTGTTTGTCACAGATTTCACGGATGCGTTTCCAGTAGGCTTTGCTCGGTACTTGTACGTCTGTGTTACGAACCGCTTCTGCGATAAATGCGCCTACGCCGCCTTCTTTCTCAATTACGTACTCAAGGTAGTCTGCGTAATGCACATCGCTACCGTCGGCAACTGGGAAAGCACCACGATAAGACACCGCTGGTGGAATGCGCTCAACACCTGCCATTAATGGTCCCATACCTTGACGGAAACACGCTTCGCCGCCCACTGAGATGGCATCGAGCGATGCACCGTGGAAAGAATCCCACAACGACACCACCTTGTAGTTACCCGTAATGTGACGCGCCAATTTAAGCGCCATGCCCACCGCAGAAGTACCACCTGGAGCAAACAGTACGCGGCTCAATTCGCCGCCACAGATTTGCGTGAGTTTTTCGGCGCATTCAATCGCGGTCTCATTGGTAAAACGACGTGGTGAGAACGTCAGTTTGGCAATTTGCTCTTGCACGCGTTTAATCACATGCGGATGACCGTAGCCCAACTGGTGGACGTTATTGCCATGGAAGTCCATGTACTTTTTGCCTGTGGCATCTTGGATGTAGATGCCTTCTGCTGCTTCCAAGGTATCTAAGCAAGGCGTCGACATGGCTTGATGAAGAAAGACCTTTGCATCACGTTTCAATAATGCTTGCGTGCGTTCGTCGTCCATCGATGCATTCCAAGCTTGGCGCGCTGGTGTCGTGTTGACATCGCCTTCGCTGCGAAAATGGGTCGGTTTGATATTCTGAGTCATAACGCTCTCTCAATCAGAAGGCTGCTTTAAGCAACTTGCCAGTACATTGCTTTTTCAATCGCACCGATTAAGCGCTCGATATCTGCTGGGTAAACTTCGCCAATGTTGCCGATACGGAAGCAATCTGCGTTCGATACTTTACCCGGATAAATCACAAAACCTTGCTCTTTCAAACGCGTGTAGAATTCTTTGAACTGGTAATCACTGTGCGTTGGAGAGTAGAAAGAAGTGATGATTGGCGAGTGAAGCTCATCATTCAGTAGCGGTTCGAAACCCAAAGAGCGCATACCTGCTACCAGTGTTTTCTGGTTAGTTTGGTAACGGTTATGACGAGCTTCAATGCCGCCTTCTTGTTCCAGCTCTAGTAATGCTTGGTAGAAAGCGCGAACCGTGTGCGTTGGAGACGTAAAACGCCATTTGCCGTGGTTCACTTCCATGCAATGCCACTGGTCGTAAAGATCAAGGCTCAAAGAACGCGCCTGACCTTGGCACTTTTCTAGCTCAGTTTGTTTCGCGATCACAAAGCCAAAGCCCGGCACGCCTTGGATACATTTGTTTGCAGAGCTGATCATAAAGTCGATGCCTAATTCTGCGATATCGATAGGAATGCCACCAAAGCTCGACATGGCATCGAGAATCACCACTTTACTGTGTGTCTTTGCAACAGAAGAAAAGGCCTCAATTGGGTTAAGCATGCCAGTGGTGGTTTCGCAGTGAACAATTGCGACGTGAGTGATCGTAGGATCCGATGCCAATGCACTTTCCACCTCGTTCAAGTGTGGCTGTGATGTTTCGCCAGGGGAAACTACATGGCACGGGATATTTAGATACTCAGCAATTTGGGCAATGCGCGCTCCGTAGGCACCGTTATCAACAACCAACAATTTTCCCTCTTTGCCAATTGCGCTGCCGATCGTTGCTTCTACTGACGCCGTACCGCTGCCTTGCATGAGTACGCAGGTATAGCCGTCTTGTTGAGTGGCTAACTTCACTAGCTTAGTGCGGATCACTTCTACGATGTCTTTGTTGTAGTCATCATCCCAAGTACACCAGTCTTTTAGCATGGCTTCACGTACGGTTTCAGAGGTAGATAGAGGACCTGGAGTTAGCAGTAGGTATTCGTTTTTCATCTCGATTCCCATTAGATTTAATTTTTGGTCTACACCAGAATTTAGAGTCACTTTAGCAGGAGATACAAACGGTCGTAAATAGCCAGGTATTTATCTTCATAAAACTTTCACAGTTCCTATACGGAATGGGATAGGGCTTTAGATGAAGATTAAAAATGTCTAAAAATTGCCACGTTTCATTCATGTAATCGTCATATTGGTTTTTTAGGGTGTAATTCGTTAACTGGTACAGACCAATTTTAACTTTAGCCAATCTAACTGGAGAAAATGATGAAAAACCGCTTGATGAAAGGAACGCTGGCTGCGCTTGTATCTCTGCTAGCTACAAATGCAATGGCTGCACAGGAAGTGACGGTTTACACGGCTTTCGAAACGGACATACTTGCTAAATACAAGTCAGCTTTTGAGAAAGAAAACCCAGATATCAAGATTAAATGGGTACGTGATTCAACAGGTATCATGACGGCGAAATTGCTGGCAGAAAAGAATAACCCTCAAGCGGAAGTGGTTTGGGGCCTTGCGGGGTCTTCGATGGCTTTGTTGAAAGAGCAGGGGCTGCTTAAACCATATACGCCAAAAGGTTTGGATCAGCTTCATGCCAAACTCAATGACCCGCAAAAGAATCAAGCATGGTTTGGTAACGATGCGTTCTTTAACGCTGTTTGTTTCAATGAAATCGTAGCGAAGCAATTAAACCTGCCTAAGCCAACCTCATGGGAAGATCTAACCAAGCCAGTGTATAAAGGGCATATTGCAATGCCAAACCCCGCCTCATCGGGTACGGGTTATATGCAGGTGTCTGCTTGGCTGCAAAACATGGGTGAAGATCAGGCGTGGAACTACATGCGTGATCTAGACAAAAACATTGCCCACTACACGCACTCTGGTTCTAAACCATGTGTTCAAGCGGGTATGGGTGAAGTGGCTATCGGTATTTCGATGGCAAGTCGTGGCGCGAAGCTGAAAACGCAAGGCGCACCGCTAGCGGTCATCACGCCAAAAGGTATTGGCTGGGAATCAGAAGCGGTTGGTCTAGTAAAAGAGTCTGATGCAGCTAAGCGTGTGGTGGACTGGTCGATCTCCAAAGCGGCGAATGAGCTATATGTAGAAATGTACCCAGTTGTGGCTCATAAAGAGGTTAAGGCGACAGTCTCTAACTTCCCAAATGTTCAAGAGAACATGGCGAAGATGGACTTTGCAAAGATGGGCAACAAGCGTGCTGAAATCCTAGCGGCATGGTCAGAGAAATTTGACGCGAAATCTGAGCCGAAGTCTTAATATGACTTGCTTCGTAATCAATGTTTAATCCACCTCAGTTGAGGTGGATTTTTTATTTTTTTCCCCTTCATCTATTTGTCATCATCTAGCTATAAATTTGTCATTGGAACGTAACACTCTGAAATTAAATTTGGTATATACCATTTAGAGAGTCTGTTATGTCAATCAACCAACCCTATCTGAATATTGAAAATGTCGTGAAGCAATTTGGTCAATTCACGGCATTAAAGAAAATCTCGCTAGCGATTGAAAAGGGCGAGTTTGTTTGTTTTCTTGGTCCTTCTGGCTGCGGTAAAACCACTTTGCTGCGTGCTATTGCGGGTTTAGACTTGCCAACTTCTGGCGCGATTTTTCAAAACGGTCAAGAGACGACATTTCTACCACCAGAGAAGCGTGATTTCGGCATCGTGTTTCAATCTTACGCGCTGTTTCCAAACCTTACCGTGCAAGAGAACATTGCGGTTGGTTTGAAGAACCAAGGCATGTCGACCAAAGAAGCGCTAGAGAAAGTTGATTACTGGTTAGAAACCATTGGTCTCCCCACCTCTGGTGAGAAATTCCCGAACCAACTTTCAGGCGGTCAGCAGCAGCGCGTGGCACTTGCAAGGGCACTGGCACTTTCTCCTGGGCTGTTATTGCTTGACGAGCCTCTTTCCGCGCTAGATGCGAAAGTCCGTGTTCATTTACGAGATGAGATATGCAGGCTTCAGCGCAAGCTTGGTATCACCACCATCATGGTCACCCACGATCAAGATGAAGCGTTGTCGATGGCCGATCGAATAGTGGTGATGAATCATGGCGTTATCGAGCAAGTAGGCACGCCGCAAGAAATCTATCAGCAGCCAGCGACTCGCTTCGTGGCTGAGTTCGTTGGTAGCATGAACTTTATTGAAACGTCTGTCGCAACGGACTCTCATGTCCGAATTGCTGAGACGCTACTTCCTGCTCCGAGTTTAACCAATCGTAAGATTCAGCGCGGTGATCGTTTTGATTTGGCTGTTCGCCCTGAAAGCATCAAGTTTGTCGACAGTTACTCGACCTCTCTACCTGTTCGAATTATAGCGATGGAGTTTTTAGGCGCATTTTTCCGCATCGACTGTGAGCTGCAAAACGACGCGTTGACTCAAGCCATCGTTGTTGATGTTCCCGTTGAAACGGTAACCAGCTTACGAATGAAGATTGGTGATGTTCGCTACATTCAATTTTTCGCAGCGGGCCTACATGGTTATTCCGTTCCAGCGGCGGCGAAAGTGTTGGCGGCATAGGTGAACGTATGGATACCAATACAATGACTATTAATCGCTTAATGACTCACAAAAAAACTAAGTCGTTATTAGAGGGAGTTAGCCGAGATAACGTCGTGCTGTTCACTTTATTGGCGGCACTATCGCTCATCATGGTGCTATTCATCTTGATGCCACTATGGGCGATGCTGAACAAAAGTGTACAAAACGGCGAAGGGGAGTTTGTCGGTCTCGCTAACTTTGCTACTTATTTCTCTTCATCTAGCCTTTGGATGTCGGTAGGGAATACCTTTTCCTTAGGCATCATCGTTACCGTTGTTGTCGGCGTATTGGCATTTAGTTATGCCTATGCTTTGACTCGCTCTTGCATGCCATTTAAAGGTTTGTTCCAGATCTTGGGCACTGCGCCGATTCTTGCACCTTCTTTGCTTCCTGCGATCAGTTTGATTTTCTTATTTGGCAATCAAGGTGTGGCGAAAGAGTTACTTGGTGGGCACTCAGTGTACGGGGGCATTGGTATTGCCATGGGATTGATCTTTTGGACCTTTCCCCATGCTTTAATGATTTTGAATACATCCCTTCGAACATCTGACGCTCGTTTGTATGAAGCCGCCCGTGCACTCAAAACATCACCAATCAAAACCTTCTTTATAGTAACACTACCTGCCGCTAAATATGGCTTGATCAGCACTTTGATCGTTGTGTTTACTTTGGTTATTACCGACTTCGGTGTACCGAAAGTGATTGGGGGTAGCTACAACGTACTGGCGACAGACATCTTCAAGCAGGTGGTGGGGCAACAGAACTTCGCCATGGGCGCGGTGACCAGCATTATGCTGCTGTTTCCGGCGGTAATGGCGTTTGGCGCTGACCGTTGGGTACAACGCAAGCAAAAGAATTTGTTCGATACTCGTTCGGTGCCTTATCAACCTGAGCCAAACAAAACGCGTGATAGCCTTTGCTTCCTTTATTGTTCAATCATCTCTGTGGCAGTGTTGGCGGTACTTGGAATGGCGGTGTATGGCTCTCTGGTGACTTTCTGGCCTTGGAACAAAGCGCTGACGCTGAACAACTACAACTTCGCAGAGATCAGCACTTATGGCTGGAGTCCATTCTTTAACTCACTAACATTGGCTGGCTGGACAGCGGTGTTTGGTACGGCAATCATCTTTGTTGGCGCTTACTGTATTGAGAAAGGGCGTGCATTCGGCCCAATTCGCCAAGTTATGCAGATGGTGAGTGTTGTGCCGATGGCGGTTCCGGGTATGGTGCTTGGCTTGGGTTACATCTTTTATTTCAATGATGCTAATAATCCGCTGAACGTGCTTTACGGTACTATGGTATTTTTGGTGATTAACACTGTGGTGCACTATTACACGGTCGGTCATATGACAGCGCTCACTGCGTTGAAGCAGTTACCTACTGAGATTGAAGCCACAGCGGCATCGGTCAAGCTTCCTCAATACAAGTTGTTCTTTAAAGTAACGTTACCTGTATGCCTTCCAGCTATTTTAGATATCGCTACCTACTTGTTTGTTAATGCATTAACCACCACTTCTGCGGTAGTATTCCTTTACTCAACCGATACGATTCCGGCTTCAGTATCGATCCTTAATATGGACGATGCGGGTCAAACGGGCGCTGCTGCAGCAATGGCAGTGATGATCATGATTTCTGCCGCAATCGCGAAGATTGTTCAGATGACATTGGGTAAATTGTTAGAAAATCGCACACAGGCTTGGCGTAAAAGATAAGGACACTTCGTGCAATACGTAAAGATAAAAGATTCAATCGTAGAACAAATTGATTCAGGTATGCTTTCGCCACGCCAAAAGTTGCCTGCAGAACGCAAGTTAGCTGAATCGTTTGATACCACCCGAGTAACCTTACGTGAAGCGCTCTCTTTACTAGAAGCAGAAGGGCGTATTTATCGCGAAGACCGTCGAGGCTGGTTTATCTCTCCAGAGCCACTTCGCTATGACCCGACGCAAACTCTGAACTTTAGCAATATGGCGGCTGCGCAAAATCGTACGCCAAAAACAGAGCTTATCGCGGCTAAAGGCATTTTGGCAGACAAACAAGCGGTTCGTCTGCTGAACCTACAGCCGTTTTCCGATGTCTATCGAGTGGATCGAGTTCGATACCTTGAAGATCGTCCAGTGGTTTATGTGACCAACTATATTCGACCAGAGCTGTTTCCAAACTTGCTCGATTTTGATTTGTCCAATTCCCTGACGGATATCTACCGAGAGCATTTCGGCATGGTTTACCAAAAGATCCGTTACCGTATCAGTACTAGCAGTTTACTTGGAGAGACGGCACAAGCCCTAAGAGCGACTTCAGGCACACCGGCTATGGTCGTTGAACGTGTGAACTACAATCAGCAAGGTGAGTTGATTGACTGCGATATTGAATATTGGAGACATGACGCTATTAGCATTGAATCAATCGCAGAGCTTCAGCGTTAATTTCATCTCTAGGCTTAGCTAGAAAGAGTAAGCCTAGAGAATATTCTATTCTCACCTTTTGACAAAAGGTCTCACTATGTCGTCGTGGGCAATCTGCCTGATAGTTGTTTCTGCTTTACTTCATGCAGGGTGGAACCTGTTGAGTAAAAGTAATAAGTCTTCCGGTACTGCTTTCTTTTTATCCAGTAGCGCGGCAGCTTCGCTGATTTTAGCCCCATTTGTGACTTGGTATTTGCTCCAAGTTGGCTGGACGCAGCTTCCTTCCACATTTTACTGGTTTCTCCTGTTCAGCGGGGCTGCGCAGGTCGTTTATCTCATTGGGTTAGGGCATGCCTATAAACATGGCGATATCGGGGTTATTTATCCGATTGCCAGAGCACTACCTGTTCTTATGGTTGGAGTCGGGACGGCAATTATTGGTCAAGTGTTACCAGTTCAGGTTTGGCTAGGGTTCGTTTTAATTACTTTGGGCTGCTTGATAGTACCTCTCTCTTCACTACGTGAACTCAGTATTAAGGAGTATTGTTCACTTGGTGTTATTTGGGCCTTGATCGCGGCATTAGGGACCACTGGGTATTCAATTCTCGATAAAGAAGCGCTTAACCTTTTAAATGTGAGTGCTCTTGCGGGGGTAACTAGCCTTGATTCGGCAATCTTCTATTTAGGTGTTCAGTTTTGGGTCATCTTTGTGGTGATCACGGCTTATGTGGTTGTGACTCGCCAATGGACGGAATTCTCACAAGCTTGGCAAATCAGAAAGCCGTCAGCGATGGCTGGTTTGATGATGTTCACGACCTATGGCTTGGTGCTCTATGCGATGACGATGACTACCAATGTGAGCTACGTAGTGGCGCTGCGTCAACTCAGTATTGTCTTTGGGCTGGTATTTGGCGTGGCATTTCTTGGTGAAAAGCTTGCGATGACGCGGCTATTGGGAACGGGGATGATTTTTGTGGGTTTGGTGCTGACAGTTTTGTAGTGTGATCATTAAATTTAATATGATATTTGTTCAGTACCATATAACGATTTACTCTAATACTTAGGCTGGGTAAAACTTTCTTTATTTTCGATTCGAAGTAATAAACTAATGATTTTACTAACCAATTATATCAAGCATTTTACACGCCATTAATCCCTTACTTTTATTGCTACAAATATTTATCTTCTTATATCAAAAAATTTGAATAACAAGTGCAATTAATTCTAATTCATTCAGGTCTTATTGTTCGTACCATATAGGTAATCGAGCGGTGGATATAGCTCGACTTTATATGCTCTGTATTAGAGTGGTAAGGAAACTAAGGAGTCAGTTATGATTAAGGTAATAAGTTTTGCAAGCGTAATGTTATTCAGTTCTGTAGCGATAGCTGGGTATGGTGGATTTAGCAATGTAGTTGAAAGCGAAACAATGCAGGGTGACGCAGTGTCCACTAAAGCTGCAGCGGTTAAAGAAGGTCAAGAAATTGTTGGCGGGTTGAGTAGTTTAAGTTCATATGAATTGAGTACGAACGTAAATTATCCTAATCATGACCAAATTGATTACTCGTCTTTTGAGTTACTAGAGTCAAATATTAAAGTAGAAGAAGTAATCTCGGAAGATGGTAATGTGGCATATAAACCAGTGGTTAACATGAAATATCAATTCTCCGCTCGTGACAGAGGTAGAGAGTAATATTAGATAGATTTTGCTAGCAATTAATATGAAAAACCCAAGCATTTGCTTGGGTTTTTTATTTTCCGCTAGTAGGCGGGAGAGTTTAGCTTTCTGATTTAACAAGCTCAGGTTGTTGCTCTGCACGTGCAGTTTCAAGCATCTTGCGGATGATAACTGAAGAAACCAGTGCAATTGCGACCATAACGACAGCAAGGATAGTTAGCAGTTGGAAGTAATCACCATATACCGTTTGTACCACTTCTTGAGTGATCTCTTGGCCTTTTTCTAAAGCGATAGAAGTAGAGAATACAGCACCAACAATGCCACTTAATGCCATTGCTACTGAGAATAGTGATACTGAAAAGCCTTCAATATGTTTTGGTGTTACCGACAGAATGAACGCCACAACTAAGCTACCCACAATCACTTCGGCAAATGCTTGGAAGAAGTGAATTGCTAGGAAAATTTCTGGACGAATAATCACGTCTTCACCAACATTCATTACCGCCATAGTTAGAATGCCAAAGGCAATCGCTGTGAAAATGAAGGCAAAACCGATCTTTGTCGCTGTTGAGAAGTTGATGCCTTTTTTCTCTAGAGAAGAGAATGTGTAAGCAATCACTGGACCAGCAACTATACACCATAGAGGGTTCATCGCCATTGATGCTTCTGGTGCGATTGGGATAAGGTTAAACAGGTCACCACGCATTGTGTTGATCGTTACCATAGTCATCGAAGTCATCATCTGACCGTAGTATACGAAGAAACAGGTAGTAAGCACTGTCATGATTAGGATAGTACCCATTTTAAGTGCGTCAGATTTACCAGATTTGAACATCAAAGAAATGAAGTACAAGATTGCTGCAGCGCCAATTGCGTAAACGATGTTTTGGCCGATATCCATGTTCGAGAACATGAAAAATACCAGACCAACCATTGCTGCAGAAAGGCCTAGGAAAGCAACCCAGTTTTTTACGCTGACTGGCTGTTGATCGATGTCAGCACCAACATTGACCAATTGTTTGTTGAAGACCACAAGGACAGCGAAGGCAAATGCTGCCATTACCGCAGATAGCATGAAGCTACCGTGGAAGCCAATAACAAGAACGAACATCGGGAATAGGTATTGACCTAATAGCGCACCGACATTGTTCACTGAGTAGTTTACAGGGTAGCCATTCTCGAAATCTTCTTCTGTTGCAAAAGTGCGTTTGTAAAGACTTGGGTAAGAAGGAGACATCAAACCGCGAGCGTAGCTAGCCAGTGCAATACCAACCAAAGCCATAGGTACGTTAGTCGCTGAAGCGCCAAGGACCAGTAGTGTGTAACCTGTCGCGAATGTACCATAAGCGATCGTTAAAGAACGGTATGCACCAAGGAATTTATCTGCTATAAACCCGCCGGCAATCGCAAATAGCGGCCCAATAGAAGAGAAAGCACCGACAACCATCATGGTATCTGCTTCGCTATACCCTAGATCTTCTAAGAAGAAACGGGTCAAAATTACCATCACGCCGTAGAATGATAAGCCAAACATCGCCTGGCAAAACATCATTGATTTATTGAGTTTATTCCACATAATCGTCTCATTTTGTTGGTATAAAACAGAATTAACATCTGTATATACTATCAGTTGTGGTGTGTTATAAATTGAAACAATTATCGCAGAAATCGTTTTTGATGTACGATTTTTTCTCAATATCGCATAAATTTTTATAATGAACTTGATCTAAAACGTTTGCGCTGGATATATCTTCTAAACAATGCTGACAAATCTATGCGGTAAATCGATTTTTTAAGGTCTATCTTTGTGTTAGCCTCGCGCAATGCTGTACAAATGTATAAGGAATGTAACGCAATGAAGATTTTTAGTAATTTCGATAGTGGTAGTATTGAAGTCGTTAGTATTGAGAATAAAGATCATATCGAATTAAAGATTCCAAACGACAATCAGTCGGAGTTTTATCAGTGGTTCCACTTTCGTTTAGAAACAGAAGCGGAACAATCTCACACAATCTCTTTGTTGGATCTAAAAGGCTCTGCTTATCCTGAGGGCTGGAAAGGGTATGATGTTGTTGCATCGTATGATCGAGAAGAGTGGTTCCGCATTCCTGCTGAGTTTGATGGTGATACGCTGACGTTTACCGTGATCCCAGAGCGCAGCTCTATCTATTTTGCTTACTTTGCCCCTTATACCTATGATCGACATCTTGATCTTATTCATATGGCGCAGTCTGCACATCACTGCCAGCTAGAGACATTAGGTCAAACGTTAGATGGTAATGATATGAGCCTATTGACGTTTGGTGAGTATGAAGAAGGTAAAAAGCGTATTTGGCTTATTGCTCGACAGCACCCTGGCGAGACGATGGCAGAGTGGTTTATGGAAGGTCTCATTCAGCGTTTGCTGGATGAAGATGATGTTACTGCACGTGCGTTGTTAGACAATGCGGTACTTTACGTTGTGCCAAACATGAACCCTGATGGTGGTATTCGAGGTCACTTACGTTGTAATGCGATTGGCGTGAACTTGAACCGCGAATGGCAAACGCCGTCAATGGAGCGAAGTCCTGAAGTCTTCTTAGTTCGTGAACGTATGCTGGAAACTGGCGTTGATATGTTCTTAGACATTCACGGCGACGAAGCGATTCCGTATAACTTTGCGGCAGGCTCTGAAGGTATCCCGTCCTATGATGAGCGTTTAGCCAACTTGGAAAATGCGTTTAAGCAAGCGCTGCACACGGTGACGCCAGAGTTCCAAGATGAATATGGGTACGATAAAGATGAGCCAGGCAAAGCGAACTTAACGGTTGGTTCTAACTGGATTGGTGAGCAGTTTAAGTGTCTCTCATACACGATTGAAATGCCGTTTAAAGACAACAATGATTACCCTGACCCGTTGTATGGCTGGTCGCCAGAGCGTAGCGTGAAGTTTGGTCATGATATGCTGGCAGCAACACTTGCTGTGGTTGATAAAGTCTAGTCACTTTTTAAAGTAAACAAAGCGCGGGCCTCACCGCGCTTTTTCGTAAGTATTTCTAACGATTTTGTACAGTTATCCTCGCTGTGCGCGTCCTAATTCCCCATGCCTCAACATCTTTCTTATTGGTTTCAGCAAGCGATCATCACTCGCAAGGCGGAGACATATGGATAACGGCTAGGCCACCGAGAGAAGTTTCTCGATATTTACGGTTCATATCTTTACCTGTTTGGTACATGGTAGCGATGACTTTATCTAAAGAGATGAGACATTTGCTCGTACGTTTGAGCGCCATTCGTGAGGCGTTAATCGCTTTCATTGCTCCCATCGCATTACGTTCAATACACGGTACCTGAACTAAGCCACCAATCGGGTCACAGGTCATACCTAGTGAGTGCTCCATAGCGATTTCAGCGGCAATACAGATTTGTTCGTTGCTGCCACCACGCAGTGCAGTAAGGCCAGCGGCAGCCATCGATGAGGAAACTCCGACTTCACCTTGGCAGCCAACTTCAGCACCAGAAATAGAGGCATTGGTTTTGTATAAGATGCCAATTGCGCCAGCGACGGCAATAAAGTCTTTTAACTGCTTGGTATCGAGCTCTCTAATAAAGCGATGGTAATACATCAGCACTGCAGGAATAACACCTGCAGCGCCGTTAGTTGGAGAGGTAACCACTTGTCCTCCCGCTGCATTTTCTTCACTCACCGCAAAGGCAAACAGGTTGATCCAATCCATGATTTCCATCGGATCGTTTTCTATCGCTGCATTGGCTTCTAGCTTTTTAAGAAGGTTAGGCGCGCGTCGCGTGACTTCAAGTCCACCTTCTAATACCCCCTCGGTTTCGAAGCCGCGTTGCATACATAGCGACATCACCTTCCAAATTTGCTCTGCTTTGCGCGAGATTTCGTCATCATTAAAGAAGCGTTGCTCATTCTGTAAGATCATGCCACCTAGGCTAAGGCCGTTTTTCTCCGCCATAGCCAGCATTTCGTCGGCACTCGTAAATGGGAAGGGAACATCAACCGAGTTTTCATTTCCACCGTTTTCAAGCTCTTTTGCGGTGGCAATGAATCCACCACCAATTGAATAGTAGGTTTCAAACTCAATTTGCGCGCCTAGCGAGTCGTAGGCGGTAATGGTCATGCCGTTTTCATGTAAAGGAAGATTGTCGGAGTGAAACAAGATATCACTCTCATAGCTGAAATTTACCGTGTGAGCGCCAGCAAGAGCCAGGTAACCTTCATCAATCGTATTGGCGAGCGCTTGTTTCGCGCTACCCATTTTGATGGTGTCAGGTTTATTGCCTAAAAGGCCGAGAATAACTGCGCGGTCGGTATGGTGGCCCTTGCCCGTTAAAGAGAGGGAACCGTACAGGTCGACTTGAATACGGTGTACTTTAGTGATCGATGCAGCCAGCAGGCGGGTAAACTGATACCCTGCGATCATCGGACCATTGGTGTGAGAACTGGAAGGCCCCACGCCGATTTTAAAAATATCAAATATTGACAGCATAAACTTTACTTCCTGTGAATTGGCCCGTCAGGCAGGCTCTTGTAATTACTAGTATGGCATCTGACCGAGATTTCGACTTATCAACACCAAAATAACAAAACTTTAACCTTTGCTAAGCTAGCGGCAAAGACGATGTATGTACAGTACCTGAGTAATTCAGTAGGAATAATTGAGACATGAGTAAATAATGAACATTTCGAATGTGGTTCTTATCCTAGGCAAGAGACTTCGAAACAACCGATTAACGCCGGAAGGTGTTAGCCGAGTGCAAGGGCTTTTGAAACTGCGTGATCAAGTTAATATTGCAGAAACGGCGTTTGTGTTTTGCGGTGGGGTAACGGACGGCCAGACGACATCTGAAGCCGATGCGATGTATCAGCAATTCGTACGCTTGCTTCCTGTCAACAAGGCATTGCCTCCTCATATCTTAATTGAAAGTCAGTCGACCAATACCATCGAAAATATCCAAAATGCAGCGGACAAGTTAGTGGAAAGCCAGTTATGCAGTATTGGCCAAAGGATTGATGTCACCTTTGTCTCCAACGACTACCATCTAAAACGAATTTTTGAAATTCAGTCACTAATGGATGAGCAAGGGCTGCTAAGAGTGTTGCATCAGCGCTGCGAGCAAAGTGGGCTATTGCTCTCTATATCGCGAGATCTTAGCCTGCATTGTGCTGTTGAGTACCCTTATCTTGGTGAGGCTGGTCGCGCTTTCTTATTGGCTGACGAGCTAACCACTTATCGCGTGTACTTGGAAGGAGTTAAGAATAGGGCATTTCAGCGCGAGCTAGCTGAGGTTAGAGCGTTACCACTGCGAATTGCTCTAGATGCACTTGAGGGCTTGAAAGCGATGCAACTCGATGGTGATAGTATGAAAGCGGTGGAGAAAATAGAAAGGGCAGTCGAGAAGACTACCCCTTATGTGTGCGGCCAAGCATTGATTGAGCAATTAGATATACTCAATACCCAGCTTACTTGGTTGAATCGTCATCTTGACCCAGAACGTCAGTACATGTGACCAACAAAAAAAAGAGGCGAGAGCCTCTTTCATATCCATTATTGCCGTAATGATGTCACGATAGGTGATTAGCCTTGTGACTGTTGTTCATTCTTTTGGCTGTTGCGGTAGTATTCCCACTGTTCTACGCGTTCGTCATCAGACAGGACGCAGTAAGTCACACGCATCTCGTTTTCATTGACCGTTTCAAGCTCGCCGCCCTGTTGAACGCAGTAAACTGCTGCTGGGTTCGCCATAGATGTGTACTCTTTTACTTCGTATTCATCAGGCTCACTCGCACAACCAGCCAATACAGCAGCACTGATCACAGATATCACGATACATGCTCTTTTCATAAAATTTCCTTAGTTGGATCAATCATTAACCCATCGATTATAGGCCCTTTAATGAAAAAATCTGTGTTAGGTTTGTCAAAAAGTCGCCGCTGTCTAAAATTATAAAGAGATATTTCACATTGTAATGGAACAGCATTGAAAGGTTTGCGTTAGTTATAATAAGGTATCGTATACTTTAACTTAGTCAGACTTAGCATAGGAAGTGCCTAATGTCGGAACAAAAATATCGACTTGTAACTCGTAGTGATTTTGATGGTTTAGTGTGTGCAGTTTTACTCAAACAACTCGACCTCATTGACGATATCAAGTTCGTTCACCCTAAAGATATGCAAGACGGAGTAATAGAGATTACTTCGAATGATATTGTTACCAACTTACCGTATGTGAAAGATGCCTACATGGTGTTTGACCATCACTTGTCTGAAATGATTCGTAACCAAGGCGAGAGGAAAAATCACATTATTGATCCTGATGCGCCATCGGCTGCCCGTGTCGTGTGGGAACATTACGGAGGTGAAAATACTTTCCCTAGTGATTGGTTAGGTATGATGGAAGCGGTGGATAAAGGCGATTCAGCTCAGTTTAACCGTGACGAAGTGTTGGATTCGACAGGTTGGAACCTACTGAACTTCTTGATGGATGCTCGCACTGGGCTTGGCCGTTTTAGAGAGTTCCGTATCTCCAATTACAATCTAATGATGGATCTTATTGAGTACTGCAAGAACCACTCAATTGAAGAGATTCTAGACCTTCCTGATGTGAAAGAGCGTATCGAACTGTACCGTGAGCATGAAAACTTGTTCAAAGATCAGATTCAGCGATGTGCGACCGTCCATGACAATCTGGTCTTGTTGGACCTCACCGATGAAGAGGTGATCTTTGCCGGTAACCGATTTGTCATTTATGCGCTCTATCCAAACTGTAACATCTCAATTCATAAGATGTGGGGATTCCAAAAGCAAAATACCGTATTTGCGACGGGTAAATCCATTTTTGATCGCAGCTCTAAGACTAATGTGGGTGAGCTAATGCTGAAGTATGGCGGCGGAGGCCATAAAGCGGCGGGGACGTGTCAGATTGACAATGATAAAGCTGACCAAGTACAGCAAGAACTGATTACGGCAATCACGAATGATGGCTAATTGAGAAGTAGATGATTGAATAAATGTAAAAGCCCCTGTAATCACTTACAGGGGCTTTTTTAATACGTAATCGAGTGGAATAATCTAAAGCGGCATTACGCGGTTGCGGCCAAGCTCTTTCGCCTCATACAACAACTTATCTGCACGTTCGATCAAGGCGTTGGCAGGCTCTCCGGGTTGCAGCTCAGCCACACCTAAAGAGATAGTGATATTGCCTATTTGCTCTGATGTGCGTCGATCTTTGATCGATAACTTTTCGATCGCGCGGCGTAAGCTCTCTGCGAACTGACGAGCGATTCGCAGCGATTTATTGGGCACGATCAAGGCGAACTCTTCTCCACCAAAACGATAAGCATGAATGCCATCACGGCAGCTTAGTTGGATGCGTCGCGCAATCGCCTTGATGACGGTATCACCGAATAAATGGCCATAGGTATCATTAAATGACTTAAAGTGGTCGATATCGGCTAAGATTAAGCACATCTTTTGTTCTGAACGGCATAAGGTATTCAGATCACCATCAAAGGCCCTACGGTTATACAGGCTAGTGAGAGAGTCAAACAATGCATCTTGCTGAACTTCTGCCAACTGACTTTTAAGTTGTTGGATTTCGTTGGTCGCATTCTCTAATTGACTGTTTAGAAAACGGGTAGAGTGTCTGATCTCACGTGACTCAACGACTAACTGGCGAATGACCTTCATCACTTCTTCTAGTGACATTGATTCGTCTTCGACTCTTTCTAAGCTATCGAAGCTTTTATCGATCATCTTAGAGAATTGGGAAGTGTCGGTAAGCGTGTCAGATACAGAGCTCGCGACTTCGTTTACCAGTATTTCGATATTGGCACGCAGATCGTGCATATCGGTTTCTGCCCGACTCGCAATATGGTTGTTATACAGCTGCTCTCCAGCGGCTGGTGGGCACACACCGTAGTTCTCGATAACCCCATCAAGTTCACGATTTAATTGTGGGATTACATTATCGACGTATGTGTACCATAACGCGTAGTTTGCTGGCGTGGCAGCTACGTGATGTTTCATCATCAACGGCACAGCTTTTTTAAGGTTAGCTGTTGATTTTTTAAAGTCGTCGTCTGTCATTTCTTATTAACATTCTTGTCTAGACATCCTATAAAATAAGATTAGCGGATCTCGTTTATAGATGCTTGGTCTTATATCAATTTGTCTCTAACAATTGATCAGGTTTATGAACAATATCATAACTTAACCCTAGGTGCTGTATGGAAATTGTTCAGTTATACCAGTGGTTTATAAAATTGTGGCTTCTTGTTCACCTTGCTCTAGCTGGTGAGCTCCTCTTAGCATAGCTTTGATTAAGTCCCCAGCGTTAAATTTTTCCAATGCTTCGTGCGCACCGACCTGCTTTGCGCGATCAATACATATCTCACTTGATAAAGATGTATGTAAGATAATGTAGCTATTGCTTAGGTCACTCTCATTCTGTGTTTCAAAAGCTAATTCATAGCCATCTAAGCCGGGCATCTCTATGTCACTGACAAGGAGTTCGATAGGTCTGCCTTGCTGAGCATCGTGACGCATCAATTGCAGAGCATCAATGCCGTTATTACAAATTTGATAAGGGATATTGATGCTATCTAATGCATCTGAAAGTTGTTTACGAGCAATAGAAGAGTCATCAACCAATAAAATGCTAAGTGCTTTTAAGCGCTCTCGTTCAATATCGGTCAACATAGGAATCTTGGTCGACTCATATTGAGGGTAGATTTTAGAGAGCAGTAACTCGACATCCAGCATTTGCACGATCTTTTCTTCAAAGCGCGTAATGCCAGTGACAAATACATTGTGGCCGACAGATGCTGGAGCGGATTCGATCGATTTCCAATCACACTCGATAATTTTTTCAATTGAGCGAACCATGAAAGCGACTACGGTGCGCAGACAATCAGTAACGATCAGGTAGCAAGACTGGTATTCCTCGGGCTGTATTGGTCGAAAGCCAATCGCAGCAGGCATATTGATCACTGGAATGGTTTTACCGCGTAGGGAGACCGTACCAATGACATGGTGGTGAGAGTAGGGGATCTGAGTCGTTACTTGAAACGGAACAATTTCTCTCACCTTTAGCGTTCCTATGGCAAATAGCTGTTTACTTTGAGTTAATGTAAACATCAACATACCTTGGGATTGATTCGCTTTACTAACCGGTTTTGCCATGAAGGTTTTCTCTTTGGTGTCTTAATTCAATGGTAGCGGAATTGGTTTGATGTTCAATGGATGTTGATCAAATTCGATGCGTTAATACATAAGTACTAGATGTTTTTTTGATTTATTAATTGGCTGGATGAAGATTTCACCATTATCCGGTACAATCCGCGCCAACTCAGTCATATCTCAAGAGGCATCAACATGGCTAACACAGCAGCGGCTCTTCATATTTTAGTTAAGCACAAAGAACAAGCAGAAGACATCATCAAACAGCTAAAGAAAGGCGCGAAATTTCAGACTTTAGCTAAGAAATATTCCACCTGCCCATCGGGTAAAAAAGGTGGCGATCTTGGTGAATTCCGCCGTGGCCAAATGGTCCCTCAGTTCGATAAAGTATGCTTCTCTGGTGAAACACTGGTTCCGCACTTAGTGAAGACGAAATTTGGTTGGCACGTGGTGAAAGTGCTGTATCGCACTTAGTTGAACCAAAGTCAGAGTAAAAAGCCTTCGCATTGTCGAAGGCTTTTTTGCATAACAAGGTTACTGTTGGCTAGAAAAATAGGCCGCTATGTCTTTTAGATCGTCATCGTTTAGACGTGAAAGTTGAGCTTTCATCATTTCTGCAAGCGGACCTTGTCGGTTACCGTTTTGGTAGTCTTTCATTGATTGAAACAGATACTGAGCGTTTTGCCCTTTAATATTCGGGTAACTCGGATTCGTTGCAGCGCCATCAACGCCATGGCAAAAGATACAGCTAGGGGATTTTACTTTGCCCAGTTCAGCGTCACCAAAAGGTTCGTTAGCCAGTGCAATAGATGGCAGTAGAGAAAGGAAAATTAGCGCTCGCATCATATAGAAACCTAAATCTATCAATTTTGATGCGTAACAGAATAAAGCTTCCCCTTAGGGGAAGCTCAATGGATGAGATCAATTTACTGTTTGTTAAAGCAGTTTTTCTAGCTTTTCGACCAACAATAGAATGTCTTGTTGTGAGATATCTTTATGAGTCACGAAACGGATAGGATTTCCAGGAGTAATGGTGATCCCTTCATCAGCTAGCTTGTGTGCAATCGTCGTAATATCAATGCCATCATCCAACTTGGCAAATACGATATTGGTTTGCACGAAGTCTGTATTGACGTTGAAGCCTGGAAGATCGGATAAGCGTTCTGCCAGTAGCTTTGCATTCGCGTGGTCAACTTTTAACTGAGGTACTTGCTCAGTTAAGGCAAGCTTACCTGCCGCTGCTAGGATACCTGCTTGGCGCATGCCACCGCCGACCATTTTACGTAGGCGTCTTGCTCTGTCGATAAACGCTTTATTTCCCAAGAGTAATGAACCTATTGGAGCCGCGAGGCCTTTCGATAGACATATCGTCATTGAGTCAAAATGCTGCGCAATTTCTGTCACGTCGACATCAAGAGCTGTCGCTGCGTTGTACACTCTCGCGCCATCTAAGTGGAGTAACAGACCATGTTGATCAACAAACTCACGTGCTTGGGCCAAATAACTTAAAGGAAGGACTTTACCGTTGATGGTGTTCTCTAGGCTAAGAAGCTTTGTTCGTGCAAAGTGGCTGTCATCGGGCTTAATTGCTGCTTTCAGTTTGTCAAAATCCAGCGTGCCATCAGGATTGTTCTCAATAGGTTGGGGCTGAATAGAACCAAGCACAGCGGCACCACCTGCTTCGTATTTGTAATTGTGAGCCTGTTGACCACACAGATACTCATCGCCCCGATCACAGTGAGCCATAAGGCCAAGCAGGTTGGCTTGGGTTCCAGAAGTTGTAAACAGCGCGGCTTCAAAACCATGACGCTCTGCGGCCCATTGCTCTAATTCATTGACTGTTGGGTCGTCCCCATAAACGTCATCGCCAACAAGTGCTTCTGCCATTGCTTTACGCATCGCTTCTGTTGGTTTGGTTACCGTATCAGAACGAAAATCCATAATCTTATCTCCTAAATATATCCGCACAGCTTTGCTTTACTTAAACATGCGATGGTTTTGGCGTCTGTGATTTCACCGCTAATTATTTTTTGTTCAAGTTGTTCGATTGAAAGTGATATCACTTCAATGACTTCATCGTCATCGCAATCGTAACGACGAGTCAAAGTCAGGTCTTTAGCCACATACAAATGCTGTATTTCATCGCAAAATCCTGCCAAAGGTGTCACTTGACCTAGAGATAACATGGTTTTAGCACTGTAACCTGTCTCTTCTTCTAGTTCTCGATGCGCACACTCTAGTGCAGGTTCACCATGCTCTAATGTTCCAGCAGGTAATTCCAATAACCATTTCTTAAGTGAAGGCCTAAATTGATTGATAACGATGATGTTGCCATTTTCGTCGATAGGTAGGATCACCGCAGCCCCAGGGTGGGAAATCGTAGTATGGGTAATTTTTTGACCATTTGGTAAAGCCACCTCTTCTTCGATAAGAGAGATACGCTTCCAGCTATGAAGGTTTTTTATCTTCGAGTTCATTATTGTTATTGGTGCCCTGACATTTGACCCACATTACCTTACAGACAATAGGCCTCTAGTGAAAGCATCTCAGTAACAAGCGAGTAACTTTACGTCGTACGATTAGTGATAGAAATCGCAAAACTGCAAACATTGTTTTCAGTACGTTACGTAAATAAGGCTTCTGTTATAAATGACTGTCAGAATTGAAATTACACTTGTAACAAAGTGCTAACAAATGTATAAACTTATTCATACGCACATGTTGTTTAATACGTTAGGAGAACGCAATAGATGATGAACCAGAGTCGAGTTACTCACTCACAAAAAGCGTTACTCTCTGAGAGAATCAATAAACTTGCTCAAGCACTATCTGACGGCGTGTATGAACGTGAAGAAACAATCAAACTCTGCTTGCTAGCAGCCCTTGCTGGTGAAAGTGTTTTCTTACTGGGACCTCCTGGTATTGCAAAGAGCTTAATTGCTAAGCGTCTTATCCAAGCTTTTGATAATTCATCTTACTTCGAATATCTAATGACGCGCTTCTCGACGCCAGAAGAGGTGTTCGGTCCGCTTAGTATCCAAGAATTAAAAGATAATGGTCGCTACGTTCGTTTAACCGACGGTTATCTGCCGACAGCTCAGGTTGTTTTCCTTGATGAGATTTGGAAAGCAGGCCCTGCGATTCTAAACACGCTATTGACCGTAGTGAATGAGAAAACGTTCAAAAATGGTAACGAGATTGAGCGTGTTCCAATGCGTCTATTGGTGTCAGCATCAAACGAGCTACCAGATGAAGACAGTGGTTTAGAAGCGCTATATGACCGTATGCTAGTACGCGTGTTTGTCAACCGCATTCAAGACAAACAAAACTTCAAATCTATGCTGACAGTAGGTACGCCGCAAGAGGCGACGATTCCTGAAGGTTTGGCAATTACTGATCAAGAATATCACCAGTGGCAGTCAGAGCTTGAGCAACTGGAGCTTAGTAATGACGTGTTTGAAAAGCTCTATGAGTTAAAAACCTTACTAGAATCTGCTGTGACGGCTGAAAGTGGTTTAGATGCGTCGGATACGGATATGTACGTCTCAGACCGTCGCTGGAAGAAAGCCGTTAAGCTGCTTAAAGCGAGTGCGTTTTTTAATGGTCGAGATTCAATTAACCCACTAGATATCTTGCTATTACAAGACTGTCTGTGGAACAGCCCTGAGTCTCGCGACATTGTGCGTAAAGTGATCAAAGACTTCGCACTTAATCACGCCTTTGATCAGCAAGAGGTTGAGCAGCAAATCACCCTATGTCGTGAAGAGCTGACTGACATCCAAGAAGAGCTTGAGTCAGAATTTGGCACCATGCTGTCAATGGAGTCAACGACCGGTCTTATTAAGAAGCAGGTACATAGCTACGATATTTCTGATGCGAAAAGCTACAAAGTGGGTAGTGCCTTTGATTTGGTTAAGATGGTGCTACTGCAAAGTAACATGTCGGTCACTGAGTCAGAAAAAGGTGATAGCCGCTGGGTTTATGTGCCTAAAAACGAACTAGAAAGAGTGATCAAAGAAGGTCACGGTGACGTTTACGGTTACGTGAACACCAATACCACATTGGTTCGCCTACGTTTTGACATGGATGCTGCAAATAACCTAGTAATCAAAGATATTGCTAATCGTGCTGTGCTAGTTTCAATTGTGACAACCAAAGGCTTAGATGAAACTCTTTACCAAGAGTGGTTGACTAAGTCTCAGCAAGCAATGGCTCAGCTTGAGCATGCAGAACATCATTTACTGCGCGTGCGTTCTAACTTCCATGGTGCGCTTCCTCATGGCTTTGTCGATCAAGAACTGCCACGCGCGATGGAGTCTAGCCTACAGAACTTGCAGCAAGTACTCGAATCAACGAAAGCGGAATGTGAACGCATTGTTTTCCGTTTCAAAACCTTAGATCAATTCTTTGCGTAGGAGAAGTGAATGCTAGGTGCTGACGGACTTAACCTTGTATTAATGATTGCGGACTCAGGCATGATTGACTCCGCAGTCAATGATCTTATGGCGCGCTCGCAAATGATGGCGGTGACCGAAAACAGAGGGGTAAAGTCTTCTGTTAAGAATCACTTGCTAAAATGGCGTGGTAGCGTGAAAAAACGCATTACTAAGGTGTGCGAAACCGATCGATTTAAGCAAGAGCTGTCACTGTACCAAGAAGTTATTCATTGGAATGAAGCTGAGTTCTTTGACAAGATTCCGGAAGTCATTAAGCAGCTAGAATGGCACTCTGCCTTCTATCTGCAAGCCCGCCGTCTTATGGAGAAGAACAAAGGGGTGAATAACCCGATGTTCCCTCACTACTTCTGTGATCAATGGTATCAAAGCCTTTCAGATGCGATTCGCCAAGCACAACTTACCGAGCTAGAAGCCAACAAAGAAAAAGTGCTTAAAGATCTTTACCAACGCATGGAAACCATGAAAAACATGGATAAAGTGACGGAAAGTGGAGACGATGAGAGTGTTGGCCGCTTATGGGATATGGCTTCGGCTAGACTCAGCAAGACGGATTTAACCGTAATGAAGCGCCATGCTGAATTCTTGTCAAAGAATAAAGGTTTGCAAGAGATCGCCGAGAAACTTGGCCGCATGGCAAGTCAGGTCGATGACCCAGATCTAAATAAAGCGCCGCTAGAAGAGCCGCAAGTTGTTGAAGAGAAATCCGATCAAGCGACCGATGATATTGTCGGCATTCATGAAGGGGATGACTTAAACAAGCTTCTTCCGAATGAAACCATGTTTTTGGCTTACCCTGAACTTGAAGTCGTGTTCTATAAGCACCTCGTCGATAAGCGCTTAATGAACTACAAGATGCAAGGTAAGTCGCGCACTTTACGTAAAGTGAGTGCCCAGCGTCCTGATAACGCTCAAGCAGATGTCGAAAAAGGGCCGTTTATTGTTTGTGTTGATGCATCAGGTTCAATGAGTGGTTTTCCGGAGCAGTGTGCTAAAGCGATGGCCTATGCGTTGATGCAAATAGCATTGGCTGAAGATCGTGATTGCTACGTGATTCTCTTCTCTACTGAGCAAATTACCTATGAGCTAACCAAACAAGATGGTCTTCGTGAAGCGAGTGATTTCCTCACGTACAGTTTCCACGGCGGTACCGATCTTGAACCCGTGTTAATGAAGTCGATTGACCTAATGAGTGGTGATAAATACCGCAACGCGGATATGGTAGTGATTTCAGACTTTATTGCCCCTAAGCAGTCAGAAGAGATGCTGGAGAAAGTCGAGCAGCTTAAGAAGAGCAAAAACCGCTTTCATGCCATTAGCCTGTCTAAATATGGCAACCCAGATTTGATGTCGATGTTTGATCATAGTTGGGCCTACCATCCAAACTTGGTCGGACGTTTGATGAAAAAGTGGTGATACACCGCTGACAGTCTGATGAACAAAGGAGCTTAATAGGCTCCTTTTTTGTTATTCACTCTGCACCGATTAATGCTCCACTGCACTTAATATGTGCAAGCAGCCAAACCTAGTTTCGGTAACCATCTGATTATAAATAAGATGTTACTTTGGCATCCTACTTGCGTTATCTATTATGCGTGCGAAAGTGCGCCATAACATAAATAACAACGTCATAGGCAACGAAGCCTCTCCTATTTGGGAGAGGCTTTTTCGTTTTAAGGAGCGGTGATGACAAAGGAATGTACGAAAACAGCGTGTCCATATTGTGGCGTTGGCTGTGGGGTCGAAGTCAATCAACTGGGTATCACTGGTGACAAATCGCATCCTGCCAACCAAGGGGCACTGTGTGTTAAAGGCTCGGCATTGGCTGAGAGTCTAGATATGCCGTCTCGACTTCTTTATCCCAAAGTAAATGGTAACGAGACCAGTTGGGACGCTGTGACGGATCTGATTGCTAACGCGTATTTTGAGGCTATTGAACACCACGGTTCAGACGCCACCGCTATGTACGTTTCTGGCCAGCTGTTGACGGAAGACTACTACCTAGCGAATAAATTCATGAAAGGTGTGGTGGGCAGTGCCAATATCGACACAAATTCTCGCCTGTGTATGTCATCGGCCGTTGTTGCTCATAATCGCGCATTTGGAGAAGACATCGTCCCAGTCAATTATTCCGACATTGATGATGCAGATCTAATTATTATTTGTGGAGCCAATACGGCTTGGACTCACCCGGTACTCTACCGTCGTATTCAACAGGCTAAACAGCGTAACTCCAATCTTAAAATAGTGGTGATTGATCCAAGAGAGACGGTCACTGCCCAGCAAGCGGATATGCATCTGGCTATTCCAAATGACGGTGACATTGCTTTATTTAACGGTTTGCTGCGCTATTGCATGGATAACGCAGCGCTAAGCTGTGATTACATCGCGCAACATACGCAAGGTTTCGAACAGTTAGCTCAGTCAATAAAGTCACCAGAGTATTGCCTAGCAGCACTGAGTGAATCTCTACAACTCAACCAAGAGTTACTTAGTCAATTTTATCGTTGGTTCGCCACTACCAACAAGACTGTGACGCTCTTTTGCCAAGGCGTTAATCAGTCACAAAGTGGCGCTGATAAAGGCAACAGCATCATCAATGCTCATTTAGCGACAGGGAAGATTGGTTACCAAGGAGCAGGACCTTTTTCTATCACTGGTCAGCCTAATGCGATGGGAGGCCGTGAGGTTGGAGGGCTTGCAAACCAACTAGCGGTTCATCGAGGTTTTGATTGTGAATCCATTGAGTTGGTGAGTCAGTTTTGGCAAACAACTCGCCTTGCGACTCAGCCGGGATTAAAAGCGGTTGAGATGTTTGAAGCGGTTGAGCGTGGCGATATCAAAGTTATCTGGATTATGGCCACCAACCCAGTCGTGTCGATGCCAGATAGTCATTTTGTTCGTCAAGCGCTAGAAAAATGTCCGTTGGTGATTGTGTCCGATATCACCGAAGAGTCCGACATTGCTCAGTATGCCGATGTACTGTTACCTGCCGCAGGTTGGGGTGAAAAACAGGGTATGGTAACTAACTCAGAGCGAATGCTGACGCGTCAAAGGCAGTTTTTGCAGCCGAGAGGACAAGCCAAGGCCGACTGGCAAGCCATTCGCCAAGTGGGAGAGAAGCTGTGCGCGTTACTTGGCATGAAAAACGGATTTGATTTTGACTCGGAAGCGGCAGTATTTCGTGAATATGCTGCGATGACTGGACTGAATAAAGAGTCCAATTTATTACTCGATCTTTCGCAATATGCTGATATTAGTGATGATAAGTATCAAGAGTGGCAGCCTACTCAATGGGGCGGGAAGCAGCCATTAGCCAACGGTCAGTTTAGCTTCCCCGATCGCAAAGCGCGTTTTATCGTGCCTGATGGCCTCCACAAGTCGATGAATACCTCTTGGTGGTTGAACACAGGCCGCCAGCGTGACCAATGGCATACCATGACGCGCACAGGGCATATCCCACACCTTGCGGCGTCTGAATGCGAGCCTACAGTTTACGTCAATAGGCAATCTGCTCTCGCATTAGGCTTAGAGAGCAATCAGTTGGTTGAGGTGCGTAACCTTGCAACGACACATCGAGTAATAGCAAAAGCCGTTCATGATGATGCCTTTAGTCGAAATCAGCTCTTTATGTCGATGCACTGGGCAGGTAAATACGGGGGAGATAGTCAGGTAAACGCTGTCTTAAGCCGCGATTCAGACCCGTTGTCAGGCCAGCCTGCATTTAAGTCGCAGCAGGTCGAGCTGTTACCAGTGAGTGTGAAAGCTTATGGGCTTTATATCGGTAAGAGGTTTCATGAGCGCGAGTTTATCTACCAATCGTTCCAGTCTGAAGAAAGTGCTGAGGTGTGGCGATTTGCAGACACGCAACCTATTACGAAACAAGATGTCGCTAAAATCGGGGATATCTACTCGCAGAGGCGGGTGCTGTTAGACATTGATTCAGGTTGGCTATCAGTGGGTTACGACGAGGAAAATGGCACTAACATACTCCGTTCAATCCTGCTTGTTTCTTCCCAACCGATTACTTCAGATACAAGCCAGTTAGCAAAGCTAATTGGCCAGGCATTAACTTTTTCGTCACTACTCTCTCTTGCTGCTGAATACGATGCTAGTGAGATGATTTGTAGCTGTTTTCGAGTCACGGACAAACAAATATCGGCGGCGCTAGAAAGTAGTGAATACCAGTCTGTATCGCAGCTGACTAAAACATTGAAGTGCGGTAGCAACTGCGGTTCTTGTTTACCACAGGTCGAGCGCTTAGTGGACTCATACACCCAAAACCTCATCATTACCAAATAGGGGCAGGACAATGAAAAGAGAGACACGGATGTTAGACGGTTCTGGGCGAAGTTTACGCAGTGCTGGCTTTAGTGATCATTACTATGTTGATCATCGTAACATCAAAGATGCTGACAAGAAGTCGGCAAGCCATGACGGCAAAGTGTATCTGGTGGGCGCAGGGCCGAATGACCCGGACTTGCTAACCGTCAAAGCGTTAAAAGTGATACAGCAAGCGGACGTGATCGTCTTTGACCGTTTGGTAAATCGAGACATACTCGGTTTTTCGAGTTCTTCCTGTCAACACATCTACGTGGGTAAGCGCTGCGGAAAACCTAGCTTGAAGCAAGAGGAAATCAGTCAGATCTTAGTTGAGCTCGCCAAGCAAGGTAAGCAGGTGGTGAGGCTCAAAGGCGGCGACCCATTTATTTTCGGTAGAGGTGGAGAAGAAGGCCTGCTACTTGCCAAGCATGGCATTGAGTTTGAAGTCATTCCCGGTATCACCGCGGCGATTGGTTGTGCGGCATCATCTAAGATCCCCCTTACTCACCGCGAATTGGCTAGGAGCGTGACATTTGTGACAGGCCAAGTGGTGACTGGCGCACTGCCTGCATGGTCCCAGCTTGTCGGTGCCGGACAGACGCTAGTGTTTTACATGGGATTAGATAAGGCGCAAGAGATACAGCTAGGTCTGCTAGAACACGGGCTTAGAGGAGACTTCCCGTTAGCCATCATTACCCATGGTTGTAGTCGTCAGCAAAAGGTTCATATTTCATCGCTAGAGTCGCTTACTTCAAAAGCGAACGAACTAAAAGGCGTAAACCCAGCATTGATTATCTTAGGCGAAGTGGTCACACTGCGAGAAGAACTAGAAAAGACCGTAGAGTCAGTTATTTCTCAAGAGGTAGTATGAGCACAATTTTGGAGTGTATTCGCACGGTAGGTCGTGGAGAGCGTGGGCGTAAACCCCTGACGTTTGAGCAGGCTTATCAAGTCATGGATGAATATCTTGATGGTCAGGTTGGTGACGATCAGATGGCGATGTTGCTAATGCTTATTCGCGTTCAAAACGAAACCAAACAAGAGATCGCAGGTTTCGTTAAAGCTTTCCAATCTCGCGTACCGAATTTAGGTGCGGATATTGATTGGCCTTGCTATGCGGGCAAACGACAAAATGCAGGCCAGCCTTGGCACCTATTGGCGGCGAAGCTCCTAGCGGACAGTGGTTATAAAGTCCTGTTACATGGTTATCATGACCGTCCAGCGGGTCGTTTACATGTAGAAGATTATTTGGGTAAGCTCAATGTAGCTCTGGCTAATTCACCGGAACATGCCCAGCAACTTCTTGAGCAAAAGGGCATTGTTTACTTGCCACTAAAACACTTTGCACCTCAAGCTGAGACTATGATTGGTTGGAAAAATCGCTATGGTCTGCGTACGCCAATCAACACCGTTGTTCGAGCGTTAAATCCCGGCGGCGCTAAGCTTGGTCTGCGCGGTAGCTTTCATCCGGGCTTTCAACAGCTTCATGCCGACATTGAAAGTGAAGTGGGTTTAACCCGTCACGCGGTGGTTTCATTTAAAGGTCAGTCAGGCGAATCTGAATACAACCCAAAAGTAAGCCAAACAGTGTGGGTAAGTACACCAAGAGGTGTTGAGTCACACTATTGGACGGAACGTATGCTGACAGATATCCCGTTGCCAGAGAAATGCGTGTTTGATACCCCAGAAGAAAACCTCAATATGATGGCGAATACGGTTGTTTCAACAATGGCGGCGACGCTGTTTGCTGAGTTGAATGATCTTGAACGTTCATTCGAAAAAGCTTATACACTTTGGGCCGACTACTGTCGTTAATCTCTAACATATAGCCTCCTTCTTAACTTGGCACATTCCTTGTTATGTCTCCTATAAATTAAGTCTTATAGATTGAGAGATAAAACAAGGAATGTACATGTATAAGAAACTCTCCCGAAAGCCCATCGTTGTCTGTAGTGACCGCACCGAAGAGCAGCAACGTTTGACTGCTGAGCTCAGTCGCAATTTCGACAATATTTCTAGCTGCCACCTTACCCAACTGGAATCGACTCTTGATGTCCAGCCCCAAGCCTATGTTGTCATCGGTTGGCTTCAACCGAGCGCCGAATTACGCCTTATCATCGAGCTTTGCCGCGAAAGAAATCATCCTTTGCTGGTGGTGTTAAAAAGATTAAACCCTAATGATATGAATCGCTTACCAGAGAGGATGGACTACGCTCTCTTGCCTGCAGATTCGCAATTTCCAATTGTACCTTGGGTGGAGCAAGCATATATCACTCGTCAATCATTCGCTGTATTACAGAGTGAAATCGAGCGACTGTCGATGCGATTAGATGAACGCAAGTTAATAGAAAAGGCAAAGGGGCTACTGATGAAAATGCACCAAGTCGATGAAGAAGCCGCGTATGCCGCAATGAGAAAGTCAGCAATGCAGTCGAGCCAAACTCTCGCGCAAGTCGCGCGTAATTTGCTTCAAACGCTGGAAGCACTTAGATAACTGCCTACCACTTTGGGGTTATGCAAAAAAATCCGCATTGGTGCGTAATGCACTAATAGCAGGCAGAGCTTGAGATGGTTGAAAGTGGGTTAAGTTTAACTTATTGAATATTAAGTATTAAATAAGTTGGCACGCAACTTGGAATAACTTAGTTAACAATTTGTTCAATCGTTACCTTTGATTATCAACGGCGGTAATTATAAAGGATGCAAAGGCGCTACGACTCTTAGGAGGCGTAGCGCCTTTTTATTTGGAGAAAAAATATGAAATGGACGTCAGTTTTCAAACAAACGTTATTGGGTGCAGCACTTGCGTCATCGGTTTATATGCCGAGCGCTTTAGCTGAATTAGGAGAGCCAGAGTTAGAAGATCTGAAATTTGGCTTTATCAAACTTACCGATATGGCACCGCTGGCGGTGGCGTATGAAAAAGGCTTTTTCGAAGATGAAGGGCTTTATGTGACGCTAGAAGCTCAGGCCAATTGGAAAGTGTTGCTGGACCGAGTGATTGACGGCGAGCTTGATGGTGCACATATGTTATCTGGCCAACCGTTAGGCGCAACGATTGGTATTGGTACCCAAGCAGAGGTGATCACGGCATTCAGTATGGACCTGAATGGTAATGCCATCACAGTATCGAATAAGACGTGGCAGCAGATGAAACCGCATATCGCTACTCAGCCTGATGGCAAACCTGTTCGACCAATTAAAGCGGATGCGCTTAAGCCTGTAGTTGAAAGCTATCTAGATGAAGGTAAGCCGTTCAATATGGGTATGGTGTTCCCAGTTTCTACTCACAACTATGAGCTGCGTTACTGGCTAGCAGCGGGGGGCATCCACCCTGGGTATTACGCACCTCAGTCAGGAGATAACAGTGGTCAGGTCAACGCTGATGTTTTGCTGAGTGTGACACCGCCGCCGCAAATGCCAGCCACCATGGAAGCTGGCACCATTGAAGGTTATTGCGTCGGCGAACCATGGAACCAGCAAGCGGTATTTAAAGGTATTGGTGCGCCAGTGGTCACTGACTACGAAATCTGGAAAAACAATCCAGAGAAAGTCTTTGGCGTGTCCAAAGCATGGGCAGAAAAATACCCCAACACCCACATTCGTGTAGTGAAAGCTTTGATTCGAGCTGCACATTGGCTTGATGAAAATGACAATGCTAACCGTGTCGAAGCATCAAAATTATTGGCCAAGAGTGAATACGTGGGGGCGGACTTTGAAGTGATTGCCAACTCGATGACAGGAACATTCGAGTACGAAAAAGGCGACGTTCGTGAAGTACCTGATTTCAATGTCTTCTTCCGCCATAACGCAACGTATCCATACTACAGTGACGCAATTTGGTACCTCACTCAAATGCGTCGTTGGGGACAAATCTCCGAAGAGAAATCAGACGATTGGTACATGAATATTGCCAAGGAAGTGTATCGTCCAGACATATACCAACAAGCGGCCGAAGCCTTAGTTGAAGACGGCGCTTTAACTGGAAAAGACTTCCCCGATTTTTCTAAAGAAGATGGTTTTCGTGCTCCCCAAACTCACTTTATCGATGACATTGTTTATGACGGCCGCACGCCAAATGCCTACATAGAGAAGTTTGCTATTGGCTTGAAAGGGAAAGAGAAAGTCTAGACCTAAACCTAGACGAGAAGTAATCGAGATTAACAAGGAAGTACAGGAGTAACTATGTCGAGCAATGTGATATCTCTAATCCCCAATAAAGCGCTCGTTGCAAACAAGAGCAAAGCGGTTTTACTGCCAATCATTGGCATTCTGATGTTCTTAATGATGTGGCATTTAAGTGCGCGTCAGGTTCAAACATCATTGGGGACGCTGCCGGGTCCTGCCCAAACCTATCAGCAGTTTAGCAACTTGGTTGTTGAGCATTGGCAGGAGGGAGAAAAAGAGCTCGCCTTTATCGAGCGTCAAGAAAAGCGCAATGCAGCCAAATTGGCGAAAGATCCCAATGCTGAAGTCAAAATCAGACCTTATACCGGTAAGCCGACGTTTTTTGATCAAATCGTGACGAGTTTGGTGACCGTCGCGTGTGGTTTCTTACTGGCGACGGCCATTGCTATTCCGCTTGGGATTGTATTAGGCCTAAATCAAGGTGCTTATCAGGCATTTAACCCTGTGATTCAGTTACTTAAACCAGTGTCTCCGCTCGCTTGGTTGCCTATTGTCACTATGGTTGTCAGTGCTACCTATGTGAGCGACGACCCTATGTTTGCCAAATCGTTCGTCAACTCACTGCTAACAGTGGCGTTATGTAGCCTATGGCCGACGCTGATTAATACTGCAGTCGGTGTCACCAGCGTCGATAAGGATTTGGTTAATGTCAGTCGAGTATTGCAACTCTCATGGTGGCAGCATATACGTGTGATTGTTCTTCCGTCTGCCATTCCAATGATTTTCACTGGCCTGAGGTTATCGCTCGGTATTGCATGGATGGTACTGATTGCAGCTGAAATGTTGGCGCAAAACCCGGGCCTTGGGAAGTTTGTCTGGGATGAGTTTCAAAATGGCAGTTCCGCTTCGTTAGGCCGAATTATGGTTGCGGTTATCACCATTGGTTTTATTGGCTTACTGCTCGATCGAGGCATGTTGCAGCTGCAGAAATGGCTCTCTTGGAACAAACAACAGGCATTGAGATAAGGAGTTTCTTATGTCTAAAGCATTATTAGATTTAACTCAGCTGGGAATGAAGTTCCCGACGCCCAGCGGTGACTTTATCGCCCTTAAAAACGTCAACCTTCAAATCAAGAAAGGGGAGTTCATTTCGCTAATCGGGCATTCAGGTTGCGGTAAATCGACCGTATTGAACCTTGTTGCAGGGCTTCATTTACCGACCGATGGTGGCGTGATTGTTGATGGACGTGAAGTGAGTGGCCCAGGGCCAGAGCGCGCGGTTGTGTTTCAAAACCATTCATTACTGCCTTGGCTGACGGTTTACCAAAATGTCGAGCTTGCGGTGAAGCAAGTGGTGAACAAATACGTTGGTAAGCAAGAGAGCAAGGCGTGGATTAAAGAGCAAGTTGAGCACTACCTGCATCTCATTCAAATGTCTCATTCTGCCGACAAAAGGCCCGATGAAATCTCTGGTGGTATGAAGCAGCGCGTCGGTATTGCGCGAGCCTTAGCGTTGAAGCCCAAGGTGATGCTGATGGATGAGCCGTTTGGGGCGTTAGATGCTTTAACACGCGCGCACCTACAAGATTCGTTAATGAAGATTCAGGCTGATCTCAATAACACTGTCATCATGATTACCCATGACGTCGATGAGGCTGTGTTGCTGTCAGACAAAATCGTCATGATGACTAACGGGCCTGCCGCGACCATAGGTGAAGTACTGCCAATTGACCTGCCAAGACCAAGAGATCGTGTTGCTCTTGCAGACGATCCGCAATACCAAAAATATCGCCAAGCAGTGCTGCGTTTTCTGTATGAGAAGCAGTCCAAACCTACTATGCCAATCAAGAGTACCGAGCAGAAAGAGCTTGATGTACCGGCTAAAACGGCCTAAGGAGAATCATTATGGAACATATCGTAATTGTCGGTAATGGTATGGTTGGCCATCATTTGGTAGCGCAGCTTGTCGAGTGTGGCGCGCATTTAGAAAAGAAGATTACCGTTATTGGTGAAGAGCGTTTCATCGCTTATGACCGAGTCCAGTTATCGGCGCTCTTTTCTGGTAAATCCCATCAAGACCTGATGCTCAGTAGTGAAGAGTGGTACAAGCTGCATGGTGTTGATCTATTACTTGGCAGCAAGGTGACGAATATCGATCGCGAGGGTAAGAATGTCCTACTCGATGGGAGTCGCTCGCTTAGTTATGACCAACTGGTGCTAGCAACAGGGTCATATCCGTTTGTGCCGCCAATTGAAGGCAATGAGCGCGAAAACATCTTTGTTTACCGAACGTTAGATGATCTTGCTGAAATCAAAGCTGCTTGTCAGGGAGCAAAAACGGGCGCGGTCATCGGCGGCGGCTTACTTGGTTTGGAAGCGGCGAATGCTTTGAAGCTGCTTGGTGTGGAAACGCACGTAGTCGAGTTTGCCCCTCGCTTAATGCCAGTTCAGCTTGATGATGGCGCAGGTAATGTACTGAAAGAACAAATCCAAGCCCTTGGTTTGACGGTTCATACCTCAACCGCAACAGAAAGAATTTGCGATGGAGAGAAAGCCAATCATCGCATGGTATTTAAAGATGCCGATCCACTCGAAGTGGATGTGATTGTATTTTCTGCCGGGATCCGCCCGCAAGATGCCCTTGCAAGCCAAGCTGGTCTAAATATAGGTGAGCGTGGTGGCATTGTTATTGATGATCAGTGTAAAACCAGTGACGACGCAATTTATGCGATTGGCGAGTGCGCCCTATGGCAAGAGAAAATCTTTGGTCTAGTGGCACCGGGTTACACCATGGCGCGTGTGGTGGCGGACTCGCTACTGGGCAGAGCTAATGCAGGTTTTACCGGCGCGGATATGAGCACCAAACTTAAGTTGCTCGGAGTAGATGTTGCGTCTATCGGCGATGCGCATAAGACGACAGAAGGCGCTCAAGAGATGATCTTGCAAGACGCGGTTGCTGGCATCTACAAAAAATTGGTTGTCGATAAGTCGGGCAGCCAGTTACTAGGCGCCATCTTAGTCGGCGATAACTCAGATTATGATGCACTGTTGCAGTGCTATCTCAACCAGACTCCTTTGCCTGATCATGCTGCAAACCTGCTGTTTGATATGGGTATGCTGCAAGGTGAAATGAGTGATAACGCGATCATCTGCTCGTGCCATAACGTCACTAAAGGCGACTTAGTCAGTGCGATTCAAGCCGGTGCGCATGAGCTCGATGTTCTTAAAGAGCAAACCAAAGCAGGTACTGGATGCGGGGGCTGTAGTAATATGGTCAAAACTGTCTTGGATACCGAGCTGATGGCGATGGGCGTTGAGGTCAATAATCATATCTGTGAGCACTTTGAAGTATCGCGACAGGAGCTGTTCCATATCTGTCAGGTAGAAGAAATTAAAGACTTCGACACTTTGATTAGCAAGCATGGTAAAGGGTATGGCTGCGATATTTGCAAGCCGACGGCAGCCTCGGTTTTCGCGTCATTGTGGAATGAACATATTATGGAACCCCAACACAGCACCCTGCAGGATTCCAACGACGCCTTTATGGCCAACCTACAAAAAGATGGCTCGTATTCGGTCGTCCCACGTGTCGCTGGTGGTGAAATAACGCCAGATAAACTGATCGCGTTAGGTCAGGTGGCTAAGCAGTATGATCTTTACACCAAGATCACGGGCGGACAGCGCGTGGATTTGTTTGGTGCTCAAGTCGAACAGTTACCTGAAATATGGCAAGCACTGATTGAGGCGGGCTTTGAAACGGGCCATGCATACGGAAAATCACTTCGAACCGTTAAGTCCTGCGTCGGCTCAACCTGGTGTCGTTATGGCGTTGATGACTCGGTTGGCTTAGCGATTGAACTTGAGAATCGTTATAAAGGGTTACGCGCACCGCACAAAATCAAATTTGCCGTATCTGGGTGTACTCGTGAGTGTGCTGAAGCGCAGAGTAAAGATATTGGTGTAATTGCCACTGAAAATGGCTGGAACCTCTACGTGTGCGGTAATGGTGGGATGAAGCCAAGACATGCTGATTTGATCGCTTCAGACCTCTCTAAGCCTGAGCTGATCGCTCTGATTGACCGCGTATTGATGTTCTACGTACGTACTGCTGATCGACTACAAAGAACGTCTGTATGGATGGAGAAACTTGATGGCGGCCTCGATTACTTAAAACAAGTGGTCATCGAGGATTCGTTAAGTATTGCTCTGTCGCTAGAAGAGCAAATGCAACACGTGGTGGATACCTATCAGTGCGAATGGAAAAGTACTCTTGATAAGCCAGAGAAGCTTGCTCGATTTAAACCTTTCATTAACGTTGATAGTGGGAGCCAAGCGTTACCTTATCAACGTATTCGTGGCCAGCGTATTCCAGTTAAGGAGGAGTTGTAATGGATACACTCATACAAGAAAGGATTTGTCCGTTAGACGAGTTAACGCCTTATCAAGGTTGCAGTGCAATGGTGGATGGTGAGCAGGTGGCACTGTTCTATATTCCGTCTGCCGGTGTTTTTGCAGTGCAAAACTGGGATCCCATAGGCCAAGCGTTCGTTATCAGCCGCGGTATTGTCGGTGATGTAAAAGGGCAGTTATGTGTGGCATCTCCACTCTATAAACAGCATTTCTGTCTTAAGTCGGGCCAGTGTATTGAAAATGATGAAGTGAAGCTGCGTGTTTATCCTGTCAATGTTGAAGACGGTCACGTGATTCTCACACTCGCGGAGTGATTAGAAACAGAGCGTATAGCTTAGATGTTAAACATATAGGTTGGCTTTTTAACCAATTGAACCGAAAACGAAATTAATTGGTTGACCCTAGATTATTATCCGTTAGAGTACACCTCGTTCTCGTAGCTCTTGTGGCGAGAATGATGGTGTACCATCGCTTTATGCGTTGCCCTGGTGGTGGAATTGGTAGACACAAGGGATTTAAAATCCCTCGGCGTTCGCGCTGTGCCGGTTCAAGTCCGGCCCGGGGCACCATCCCTCAATATGCAAGAAACAAAGAAGCAACAAAATTAAGGCGCCTTGGCAGAGTGGCTATGCAGCGGATTGCAAATCCGTGGACCTCGGTTCGATTCCGGGAGGCGCCTCCATTCTATATATCAAAACGTTAAGCAGAACACGGACTACCTTGAGTCGCCATCTCATATTGTCGCACAGGCATAATGTCTATCGTGTGTTTAATTAATTCCCAATTCGTTTGTTTTCCCCAACGTAGTTTTTCTGTTCCATCTTTACCAATCAGTACCGCGGTATGACTTCCGGGTTTTACCTTGTAAACATCAAACAGTGCGCCCAAATTAAACTCATACTTGACCCAGACTGGATCGGTAAAACCATCTTCTGTCACCACTAAAGTGACTAAATCGCGTTCTTGAAGCTCACAGTCATTAATCAATGTTTCGAGCAGAAATTGTTTGACGTGATCATCCTTGGTTGGTGCGAAATAGATGACACTTCGGTGTTGCCAATGTGATGAGTAAGCCGGGTATGTCCATGCCGTTACGCTGTATAGCAAAGCAATAGTGAATACGAAAGCTGAACGCATAGCTTTCCTCTCTTCGTTAAGGAGCATCATAATGTGTTCTACGTTAAGTGTAGATGTTAAGCTCAAATAACCGAATAAAGAGATGGAAATGGTGAATGCGCAGATTGTCTAGTGAGCGAATAACGTTAAGGTTGGTGGAGCAACAGGATGCCGAATTTATCCTCGAACTTTACAACAATGAAGACTTCCTCCGCTTTGTTGGTGATAAAGGCATCAAAACGGTAGATGATGCTCAGTTGTACATTCAAAACAATATTCTTGCTATGCATGAAGAGCACGGTGTTTGTCTTTTGCTGGTGGAGCGTAGCGACACTAAAGAAAAGCTCGGTGTGTGTGGCTTGATAAAGCGTCCAGAGCTTACGGCTTACGACATCGGTTACGGTTTTAAACCTGCCGCTTATGGGCAAGGTTATGGATATGAGGCGGGACAAGCCGTCCTAGATTATGCCCGCCAACAGCCCAAAATCACTGAACTGGTAGCCATCACAACATCTGACAATGGGGCGAGCCAAGCGCTGTTAACTAAACTCGGCTTTACCTATGTCAAAGTTCAAGACGCAATAAGTGATAGAGTGGATTTACTGTTATATCAAATGAGCCTGCATAGTGAGTGAAGTAATCGTATCGGACATTCTCCAAGGGAAGTTACGCACTGAGTTTAAAACCGTCAGCGCGATGGTCGCGATATACTGCCATGCACATCGTGGAACAAGACAGGGCTTGTGCCAAGAATGTAAAGCACTGTTGGATTATGCGGAGACTCGCTTAGACCGGTGCCCTTATGGACAAGAGAAGCCGACCTGTAATCAATGTCCAATTCACTGCTACAAACCCGAGCAGAAAGAACAGATGCGCCAAGTGATGCGTTTCTCAGGCCCGAGAATGCTATTGCCTCATCCGATCCTCGCCATTCGCCACCTGTTACATGAAAAGAAACCTGTACCAGATAAGCCTAAGCCGAATGCGTCCAACCGACATGTAAGAAAGAAAGCTAAGTAGGGTGCTAGAAGTAGCATAGTGCGAATATAGAAAGAGGCACGCTAGGTGCCTCTTTCTATTTGATTATTCTCCAGCGATAGCTTGTCGCTTGGTCTTAATGCTTGCGATCAACATGTAGATGCAAGTCGCCAGTAGAGCCGCAAACAAGTAGCCCATCAAACCTTGTGCGCCTGACATAAAACTGTCCGCCACAACAGGACCGGCCACAGAACCGATACTGTAGCTAAACAGCATAACCTGAGTCGCAGAAACAATGTAGCTTGCATCCAACTTGTCGCAACCAAGGTTGATTGCAACAGGGTAAAGCGCAAATGTTGCAACGCCCAAGAAGAACAGTCCAGCCGCAAGTGCTTGGATGCCAGTGACTAATGTCGTAAATGTAATTGCAGCTACGCCAAGAAGGCAAAACAGTGCCATCAGCAGTGTGCGACCTAAGTATTTAGATAGCCAAGGAACGACAGGCTGCACCGCCATACCGCCGAGAATAACCACTGCCATTAGGCCGCCAATATCACTGTGAGCAATACCACGAGCGAACAGTTCGACTGGCATTAACCCGTAGATAGCGCCTAAGGTTAAACCTGAAACAATACAGCCGATGATCGCAGCGTGATTCAGTTTACTGATCTGTTTTAGTGATAAAGATTCACTGTGTTCGCTTTCTGGTTGATCACTTTCGCCAAACAGTAGAACCACGACAGCTAAAATCAACAAGGTAATGATGGTGATAAAAGGAACGCCACCAGAAATGCCGATTACGCCAATCCCTAGCTGTCCTAGTGCGCTACCGCCATACAGTGCGCCCATGTAAAGACCTAAGCGCTTTGCTCGTGCGGACTCGTCACCATGAAGCAACCAAGATTCAACGATAACAAATACGCCAGCGACTGCCATACCCGCTACTAAGCGCGCGATAATCCAGAGTGCTGAGTAAGGCGCTAGAGGCAAAATCATGATGGTTGCCATGAACGTTACTAAACACCAAACGAACGCATTACGGTGTCCTACTTTCTTCACAATTGGCTCTACGCCCACCGCACCGATAAGAAGACCTGCGTAAAACACGCTCGCAAGCCAGCTTGCAAGAGAATTATCTAGGCCGTATTCGCCAAGCATTAAAGGAATCAGACTCATTAAATACCCCGATGCGACCGCATATAGAGCTAGCGCAATTACAGGTACAGAAATGCGAGCTTTCGGTGTTGGTGCAAGGGTATTTTCCAATGTCGTGGCCTCTTAAAGTGAATAAATGGTAAGCAATTTCGGGCGCGACTATGGGGCTAAATGAGTTTCGGGTAAAACGAAAAGTTTTTCTTATGACGACAAAAATTATTTATGAAGATGAGGGATGAGAAATAGCAGGTGAATTGCAGCAAAAACATCGGTAATTGCCGCAATTATTGGATGATTTTACTAAGAAGGTTATTTCAATAACGCTTGATTAAGCCATTGATCGAATTGCCCTTTTGGCAGGGCTCCATTGATAACATCAACTCTTTTACCATTTTTGAAAACCATGACAGTTGGAATGCTTCTAATTTGGTATTTGGCGGCAAGATTTTGCTGAGCTTCGGTATCTATTTTTACAAAGCGAACGTTTTTTGCTCTCTCAGCGGCAACGTCAGAGAAGACTGGCGCAAAACCAACACATGGGTTACACCAAGTTGCCCAAAAATCCACCACGACAGGCACTGGACTATTTAGAATTGCATCAAAGTTACTTTCAGTCCCTTCGATAGGTGCACCGTCTAACAGCGAGGACTGACATTTTCCACAATTCGGGCTTTCTGAAATACGTTCTGTTGGAACACGGTTGACGCCAGAGCAATATGGGCATCGAGTGTTAAAGGTAGACATGACTTTTCTCTCGTTGTTTTTTTCAATTAGGTGACAGTGATTGCCGGAGATAGTTATACTCTGAAACGAACGAGTGATACAAATAACTAATTCAAAGGCTCAAAATGAAAAATTTCTATGCGGAAATTACTGGCTGGGGCAAGTGCCTACCTCCAGCGACGCTCTCCAATGAAGACCTAAGCACCTTTTTAGATACCTCTGACGAGTGGATCCGCACTCGTACAGGTATAGAAAACCGCCGTATTAGTCACGTAAATACCTCTGACATGGCGACGGTAGCAGCAAAGCACGCATTAGCATGTGCAGGTATTACGGCTGAAGAAGTTGATTTAATTATTGTCGCGACTTGTTCGCCAGGCTCACTGATTCCGAATACGGCATCGAAAGTCTCGCAGAACCTAGGTATCAAAGCGGCAGCCGCTTTTGATCTTAATGCAGCATGCACGGGATTCTTGTACGGATTAGAAACCGCGACTCGACTAATACAGTCGGGCAATTACCGCAATGCCATCGTCATTGGTGCAGAGCGCCTGTCGTTCTTCATCGACTGGACTAAACGTGATACAGCTGTGTTGTTCGGTGATGGCGCTGGTGCTGCTGTTCTTAGCCGTACAGAGCAACAAGTTGGTTTACAAGAAGCTCAGCTAGGCTGTGACTCGGCGGGGCGTGATATTCTAGCAGTACCAAAATTTGGTACGTCAATGGATCGCTTTGCTGCCGACAATGGCCATTGGGATTTCAACTTTGTTGGTAAAGAAATCTTTAAGCGTGCCGTGAAAGGTATGGGCGCGGCTGCTCAAAGCGTCCTTGCTCGTAGTGAACTTTCTACGGATGACGTTGATGTGGTAATCCCTCACCAAGCGAATATTCGTATCATCCAAACTCTGTGTGATTTATCAGGCATTAGCCAAGATAAAGCGTTCGTGAATATTCACAACTACGGTAATACCTCTGCCGCAACAGTGCCTATCGCACTGTGTGAAGCACTTGAGCAAGGTAAGGTTAAGTCGGGTGACCATCTGCTACTTGCTGCGTTCGGTGCTGGCCTCACATGGGGCGCTGGCCATATCAAGTGGGGTGAACGAGTCACGCCAGTTGGTCAAAGTGATGCCGTTCTACCTGAGTGTGAGAGCTCTGCACTGGAATTACTTGCCAATGCAATTGAGCATTGCAAGAAAGGCGCATAACCACGTCACGTATTGAAAAGATTAACAATTTAAGTCGCACTTTAAGTGCGACTTTTTATATCTATCACCTACCTTTGAGATTATTATATTGGCCTAACGATAAGAACTCCGCTGGGCTAGCATGAAATTTCTTCACACATCTGATTGGCACTTAGGTCGCCAATTTCACAATGTTTCTCTACTTGATGATCAAAAAGCTGTATTGCAGCAGATAACCGACTATTTGCAGCAGCATCCGGTTGATGCCTTGGTCATCGCCGGTGATATCTATGATCGCTCTGTGCCTCCGACAGCCGCGATTGAGTTAATGAATCATTTTGTTGAACATGTGTGTGGTGAGCTCAAACTTCCAATCATTTTGATCCCAGGTAACCACGATGGGGCTGAGCGACTAGGTTTTGCCTCCAAGCAGATGAAAGAATCAGGCCTACATATCATCTCCAATTTCAGAGATATGGTGACATCGATCGTCATCGACAGTGATGTAGGTCCAGTTGCTTTCTATGGCATGCCATATAACGATCCTGAGCTAGTCCGTCACCATTTCAAACAGCCAGTCTCAACTCATGACGAAGCTCATCAGCATTTATGTGAAGAGATCAAAAAGAGCTTTGTGGATGGCACTAAGAATGTGTTGATTAGTCACTGTTTTGTTGATGGCGCAATCGAATCAGAATCGGAACGTCCATTGTCTATTGGTGGTTCAGATCGTGTCAGTCACGAACATTTTGTCGACTTCGATTACGTGGCACTTGGGCACTTGCACCAGCCGCAAAAAAAAGGCGAGGAGCATATTCGCTACTCGGGCTCTTTGATGAAATACAGCTTTTCAGAACAACATCAGAAGAAAGGCATGACGCTGGTCGAGTTGGATGAAAATGGTTTTAAGTCTGCCACCCATATTGACCTAAAGGCACCTCATCAGATGCGTATTATTGAAGGTGAACTCGACGACATCTTATCGCAAGGGAAAACCGATCCGAATAGTGAAGACTACCTGTTGGTACGTTTAATGGACAAACACGCCATCCTAAACCCTATGGATAAGTTGAGAGCAGTCTATCCTAACGTTTTGCATCTCGAAAAACCGGGCATGTTGATTGGCACAGAACAAGAAATGGCGGTGGCTAAGTTAGCACGCAGTGAAGCAGATATGTTCCGAGACTTCTTCCTAGAGGCGCAAGACTCTAAGTTGAGTGAGGAACAAGACAAAGCAATCACCGACATTATCAAGCAACTCAGTCAGCAATAGGAACAGCAATGAAACCACTAAAACTCACGCTGCAAGCATTTGGTCCTTTTGCGAAAACCGAGCAGGTGGATTTTACCCAGCTTGGTACTAACCCTCTTTTCTTAATTAATGGTCCAACAGGTTCCGGTAAAACGTCGATCTTAGATGCGATTTGCTTTGCGTTATACGGTGAAACCACGGGTAATGAACGCCAAGGCATACAAATGCGCTGCGACCAGTCTGCTGCTAACTTACCGACTGAAATCATTTTTGAGTTTGCGCTGCACGATAAACATTACCGTGTGACGCGCGCCCCTGAGCAAGAAGCACCGAAAGCACGCGGTGAAGGAACAACGACAAAGAAACACGCGGCTTCATTATATGAGATCACTGATGAAGAGCGTTTGATTACTAGTAAAACAGCACAAGTCAAAACAGAGGTAACGGCGCTATTAGGGCTGAACGAAAGTCAGTTCCGTCAGGTGATGGTATTGCCTCAAGGCAAATTCCGCGAGCTACTGCTTGCCAGTTCGAAAGACAGAGAAGCGATATTTGGTCAGCTGTTTCAAACTGACATCTATAAAAAAATTGAATTTGCTTTAAAGGATCGTGCGCTCTCAATCAGTAAATCGAAGGACGAGTTCGACAACCAAATCCGCGGTGCGCTGCAAGTGGGCGAGGTGAGTACCGAGCAAGATCTAAGCGACAAGCTTACCCAAGCAAATGAACAGGCAGCTCACGCTAAAATGGCTGAGCAAACCAGTTTAGAAGCGCTCAGCCAATCGAAAGCCAAACTACAGCAAGTGACGACACTTAACGGTCAGTTTGTGAAACTAGAGCAGGGTAAAGCGGCTTTAAAAGCTCACTTAGAGCAGCAAGCTGTTATCGCTGAGCGTAACCTAGCATTAGAGCGCGCCACACAAGCAAGCAAATTAGAAGCGCCATATTCGCAGTGGCAAGCGAGTTTAAAGCAAGTCACGGAATTTGAACAAAAGCTTGTTACGCTAAACTCGGAACAAGAGCAAGCGCAAGTGATGCTAAAGCAGAGTGAGGCTCAGCATCAAAAAGCTTCCTCAGAAGCCGAACAGCTCCCTGCTTTGAATGAGCAACTATTCAAGCTAGACCAAACTCAGCAGAAGCTGGTGGAACGCGCTCAACAGCAATCGAATGTTAATGCCTTACAGCAAAAAAAAATCGAGCAGCAACAAACGTTAGATAAGTACATCGCTTTCAAAGATAAGCTTGCAAGTGACGCTCTAAAAGGCAGTCAGGACCTTGAGCAAGCACGTAAGGATGTGACAGAGAAGGTGACGCTAGAAGCGGAGATTGCTAATAATCAGCGTTTGGCCTCTGATCTACGTAAACTTGCACAAATTAAGGGCGAACAAGCCAGTATAGATAAACAAACTGAAACGAAGCAGACAACAAAGCAAACCTTGCAAGCCGAGTTAGTCACTAAACAGAAATTTGCCGACCAAACTGAGCTCCATTGGCATAATGCACAAGCCGCGGTTTTAGCTCAGAAGCTTGAACAAGATCAGCCTTGTCCGGTTTGTGGTAGCTGCACGCACCCATCACCAGCAAGTTTTGCTGGCAATGAAGTTTCAAAGCAACAGGTAGAAAGTGCTCGCCAGATTGAGCGAGCTGCACTTGAACAATTTAATCAGGCAAGCAGTGCGCTTGAACAGCACCTGTCGCTATGTGAGCAAAAGAGAGCCATGGTTCTGGCTGCAGACGCTGAGTTAGGCGACAAAGCAACGCTTAACATTGCCGATGTAGAGCAGCAACTTAATCAGCATCAACTTCGTTTACAACATCTCTCCGCGATTGACTTAATCAAAATGGAGCAGGCGGTTGCTGAACTCAACCAACGCTGCACTGATGGTGAAGCTAAAATCAATCAGCTTAAAGAAGAAATGTCTGCTAATGATACCGCTTTAAAGCTTAGTATCGAGCAACTAGAAAAGATCTCGATTGCGATCAATGGAGAGTTCAACTCGGTTGAGGAAGTTGAAGCAAAACGAGTACAGACGCAGCAAATAATGTCACAGCTTAAGCAGGCGTTAGAAGCGGCGCAGACTCAGGCTCAACAAGCGGCGATGAGACAGTCAAACCTAGAATCGCAAATGGTCACCCACCGTGAATTACTTGACCAAACGGTAAAGCAACGCGAGCTTAATGAGCAGGTATGGCACAGCGCGCTGCAAGCGACTGCTATTGCTTCAGAGCAACAGTTTTTGGCATCTCGTTCGACATCTTCTGAATTAGAAGCATGGCAAAACGAGATAACTCAATATAACCGTACCAGCGTCCAATTAGAGCAGACGATAAGCGATCTAGAGCAAGTGCTGGCCGGCATGCAGCAACCGAATTTAGAACAGGAACAGTTGTCAGTACAGCAACGAGAGGTGGAATATCAACAAGCTAGAACTGTATTGGATACCGCTCAGTCGACATTGCATCGTTTAGAAAAAGTCGCGCAAGATATTGCTCAGTTGCATGAGAAAAATCGCAAGCTAGAAGCAGAATATAAAGTTTATGGCACTCTTTACGATGTCGCGAGTGGCAAAACAGGTAGCCGAGTGAGCTTACACCGTTTTGTACTTGGCGTTTTGCTTGATGACGTATTGATTCAAGCTTCGCAACGACTGAGTATTATGAGCCGTGGCCGATATCAACTTGTGCGTAAGACCGAAGGGTTTAAGGGGGCGGCTGGGCGAGGCTTAGATCTGTCGGTTGAAGATGGCTATACAGGTAAAGCTCGTGATGTCGCGACCCTATCTGGCGGGGAGTCTTTCATGGCCGCTTTGGCTTTGGCACTAGGTCTGTCTGATGTTGTTCAGTCATACAGCGGTGGCATTAGGCTCGATACATTATTTATTGACGAAGGTTTTGGTAGCTTAGACCCTGAATCGTTAGACCTTGCGATGCAAATCTTGATAGATCTGCAACAAAGTGGCCGTACAATAGGGGTTATCTCGCATATCTCGGAGCTTAAAGAACAAATGCCACTCCGGTTGGACGTGGAATCATCTAGAGTGGGAAGTACAATCCACCTAGCGGGTATTCACTAATTAGATTAGTGGCTAGAATTAAAATAATGCATTGAGTTTCTTATGTGCGCGGTTTGCAGATTATAGATAAACCAATAATGGCTGTAGTAGATGGATGTAGTTAAGAAGATTTACCAGTACGCAGATCCCAACCTATCTTTGGTAGGTTGGATGGGGTGTATTGGTTTCCCTGCCTACTATTTTGTGTGGACAGTGATCTATCCGCAGCCTTATGAGAATGCGTCTCTAAGAGTATTCTGTGCTCTGCTGTTGCTTGGGTTGGCTCTAAGGCATTACGTCCCGACGGTACTGAAACGCTTTTTGCCATATTACTATTTAGCGACAGTGACGATTTGTCTGCCGTTCTTCTTTTCGTTCATGATGTTTATGAATGGCTGGTCGACGGTTTGGGCGATGTCCTTTATGAGCTCGATCTTCCTCCATATTCTATTAGTTCACCAAACCCGGGTCATGATTGCTCAAGCGACGTTGGCGATTGTCCTAGGTTTTTTGTTTGCATATGGGCTCAATGATGGACTGCTTGATGGTGGTGTTCCTATCGTTTGGCCATACATCCCGATTTTCCTTTTCACTTATATCTTCGGTAACCTTTTCTACTTCCGAAATCAGGTTGAGCATGAAGCTAAGGTCTCCATTGCTAAGTCATTTGGGGCTGGTATTGCTCATGAGATGAGAAACCCATTAAGTGCTTTGCAGACTTCATTAGACGTACTGAGCTCATCGCTTCCTGCATCAAAGTCTAATCAGAACGAGTATGTTGAATTACCACGCCAAGATCTAATGAGAATGAGAGAGGTGCTGGCCAGCGCCGATGAGGTTATCCATAACGGCAATGAAGCCATTGATTTACTGCTGACATCTATTGATGAAAACCGAGTTTCTCAATCGACATTTAAGCTCCATTCAGCAGGTGAAGTGGTCAGAGAGTCTTTAGCGACATATTCCTATCGCGGTACCGAAGCCAGCAAGTACGTCACGCTCAACATTGGTCAAGATTTTGAATACTTTGGTAGTGATACCTTATTGAAATACGCACTGTATAATTTGCTGAAAAATGCGTTGTACTACCGAAATGATGATGCGTTTAAGGTCTCTATTACTGTTAATGCAGACGAAAAGGCAAACTACCTCTATTTCGAAGATAACGGTGTTGGTATTGAGCCGGATAAGATTGACTATATCTTTGAAGATTTTTATACATCAGGCAAAGCATCCAGTTATGGCTTGGGGCTACCATTTTGCCAACGAGTGATGCATTCGTTTGGAGGCTCGATTGAATGTGAGTCCGCATTAGGAGAGTGGACGCAGTTTACTCTCAAGTTCCCTCACAAACATTCCCAAGCAATCAGTGTCATCAAACAGGAAATTCTACGTACTAAATCGATACTGCACATAGGCAGTGACCCAATGGTGCAGCGTAAACTGAATGAGTTTGCCTTCTATATGGGTACGGATCTGTCAGATATAAATCTAGAGCAAGCGTATCAGAAAGAAGAGTATGAATTTGAGTATGACTTAATTTTGATTGACCTAGATACCTGCAGCGAGTCTGAGTATCTAAAACTTGAGTCAAAATTGCACTTTACTGAAGCGAAACTGGTCGTTCTGTATGACAAGAATAGCCACTATCACACCAAATTTAGCCGCTTTCTGTCCATCTATGCGATTGAAAAATTACAGGTTTTGAAGCATACCAGTGACGTTTTTGCTAAGCTTATGTTTGGCCGTTGTGAAGCTGATAGAACGCAAATACCTCGCAAAACTACGAGCGTTGGCAAACGGATTCTGATTGCCGATGACAATGTATCAATGCGTCAACTGACTACTATTTTGCTCAATAAGCAAGGTTATCAAGTGTCTCATGCGAGTGACGGTAGCGAAGTTCTTGATGTTTTAGGCAATCAGGCTATCGATCTGATACTGATGGATATTGAAATGCCAAAACTCAATGGGTTTGATGCCACTGAGGCAATAAGGAGCTCATCTGAGGATTATTTCGATATTCCGATTGTTGGGCATACGGGCGATAATTGCCAAGAAACGTTGCAGAAAATAAAGCAGGTGGGAATGAACGACTATTTAATTAAACCCGTCGATAAAGAACATCTGCTAGACAAAATATCTTTATATTTGTAATGTTTTTATAGCACCTCAATAAAGAGGTGCTACAATTAATTAAACGAAATGTAGTTCAGGGTGATTAAATGCATCGTGAGCGACAGATAATATTTTGTCGATATCCTTATCTGTTAAAGAGCTATTTAATGATAGCCTTAAAATGTTTTTATTATCAGGTGTTGCTGGTGTACAGAATACCGAACCAAATACACCTCTATTTTCAAAAAAGTCTCTTACTTTTCTTGTGTTTGTTTTTTCAGCCGTTTCTAATCCAATTATTTGCGACTCACTTCTAATTTCAAAGCCAATCGATTTTAATCCAGAAACGACTTGCTGTGCGTTATGAATTAAGTTAGCTCGCGCATGGTCACTCTCTTTTATTACCGCTAGTGTCGCACTGATCCTATCCAGTTCGCACGCCATCATGGCGGAACTGAATATGGACGGAAACGACACGTAAGGCACCACGTGCCCTGTCTCGTTATTGCACCATACTGCACCTGCACGATAAGCAAAGGTTTTAGCCAAACTAGCGGTCAAAAAATCGACTTTATGAGTGAGCCCTAGCGAGTGCACTAAACCTGCGCCTTGTTCTCCATGTGTACCTAATGAGTGTGATTCATCAACCACAATTGCACAGCCTAACTCCTTCGCAACATCAATGATTTCAACCAGTGGAGCGATAGTGCCGACGGTGCTGTATATTGAATCGACAAGCACAATACCAGGGCCATTTCGTTTAATCGTCCGTCTTAGGTGTTTAACATTATTGTGCATAAATGGATGAATGTTGGCTCCGGCAATTCTGGCGCCTTCCCACATCGACATATGGGCGAAAAAATCAATGTAAACATTGGTACTGGAGTCGCAAATAGTTTGTAATAACCCAATATTCGCAATCCATCCCGATGGTGCAATGGTACAGGATTGAAAGCCTGTGTAGTCCGCTAATTCTTGCTCGACGTTTTTATCTAAGCCATCACTGTGAAGAAACACATTGGACATAAATGCGGTGTCTTTTCGAGAAAGCAGAGAGCTGACATGGGCATCGATAATTTTTGGATGATTTGAAAGAGATAGATAGTCGTTACTTTGTAAAATAATATCTGTGCTTTCTGGCTTCTTACCTAAAACTAAATTTCGACCGTTATCTTTTTTATTTATTAAGTCGGAAACATAGAAATCAATTCGTTGCTTGACGAAATTCGGCAAGCACGAGTAGTCACTTAACATATTCATAATAGTTAGCCTTGTAAGTTGTAAAATTATTGCTGCCAGCTGACAAGGCTATTTATGATGTGTGTTAAGAAATTAGTCTAATATGAAAGGTTATTTTCTTGCGCAATTCTGCAAACAAAAATATACTCGATTTAATATATCTCAATTCTAATTACGCTTTTGGAAGCATATTTTAATTAAATAAATTACTAAACTATTAATAAGTTGATGTTTTTTGTACTAGTTAATAAGCTTTTCGAGTGACCTCTGGCCAATACATTTTTACGTATCCAACTGCGACCCAAACCACTAGTCCGGTTGCAACCGAGAGTTCAAACAGTCCGAATTTATGTAACCAATGCCAATGCGGGTGATACTGTTCGAAAAAGGTAGTCAAACGATGCATGGCTACCGCACTGATCACTGAAGGGAAAGTAACGGCTGCAATAGAAGGCTGGAACTTGAGCCTCATTAAGCGGATGTAGCACAGGTAAATCAGCAATGTCATGGTGATAGCAATCCCGGCTAACGCCCCGGTCAAAATAGGGTCTGGTTCGGGGAAGTTCACTAGATAGGTTGCTAACGTAAGGTTGATAGGCGCAGCCATAATCGCCAGTGTTGGCTTAGCTCGCTTTGGCAACATACCCTCAAAAACAAGACGATAGAGGACTAGAGGCAACATAAAGAAATAGATGGTTATGCAGACGTTGACCAGTGTTTCTGAAAAAACGGTGTGGCCAAACTGTGTTCCAGCTAACGAGCTGCTGATCATACCGACGGGGTATAAAAACCAACTTGGAACGATGTTGCACATCTTAAAATTGGTTAACTGGAAGGTAAAGAACAGTATCATCATGGTGAAATGTAGCAGCAGGGCAGCGAACCAAATCGGGTAGGCGATAATGGGTGAAATGACGGCTAAATAGTCACATAAAATCAATAAGGCCATACTCATTGGAGCCATTAAGCTGCCACTTAACGGATGGCGAATATCATTGATGAAGGTGTTGTAGTTGGTTAAGTATTTGACCAAAACTGGAAATAGCAGAATTGCCCCGATCCCAGCCAGATAGGGCCGAATCAATTCGCCCACTTCAGGGATGTAAAGCGCCCAAGCATGACCTAGCCCAATAAAGCCGAGTGCTAATGCTGCTTGTGAGGGGGGAACACTCTGAAATTGAGTGAAACGTCTCCAGTTCAATGAAATACATCCTTATTAGAGTAAAGCGGTGTTTGGCTAACGTAAAAGCTCTATTTTTTACCGAGATAATCCGTTATCGGTAAAAGCGTTGTGATCATATCAAGTGGAGTATCTGCGGTGCAAACCTCAGTGTGGGTCACCCGGTAGATCTTTCTGTCGTAACTTCTCATTTTTAAGAGTTCGATGCAGTAATTGGCTATAGATAGGCTGCCCGCCAAAGAGTTGAGCAAATATCACCGCTCCTAGGCTCGTAATAATCAAAGGTAGAATTAGATAGTAGTTATTGGTCATTTCGATGACTAATAAAATGCCTGTGATTGGTGCTCGTACCGTTGCAGCGAACAAAGCTCCCATGCCGGCTATCGCGAACATACCTGGAGTGATGTTTAGCTCCGGCATTAGGCTCTGCGCAATCAATCCAAATGCATAACCAAATAGAGTGCCCAGTGCTAGCATAGGCGCAAAAATCCCCCCCGGCGCACCAGAGCCGAAGCAGATCATAGTCGTGACGATACGGGCAACGAACAGCAATAATAGAAGTGCTGCGCTGTAACCACCATTGGTAATGGTCGGGATCAAACCAATACCGCCACCAGTTACTTCAGGCAAGTAAAGCAGCATGATGCCAAAACAGCCGCCGATTAAGCTTCCGGTAATTAGGTAGCGTTTACGGTCATTTTTATGCAGACGCACGAAGAGATCTTGAGACAGGGTGACTAAATGGTTGAACAGAACACCAAATGCACCAAATAGCCCACCAAGGAGTAAGAATAGCCATAGTGTTTCGAGCTCTGGTGCTTGATATTGCGGCATGGTGATGACCGCATTTTGTCCATTGATGTAACGAAATACGATGTTGGCTGACACAGCAGAGATGATCACGGCGCGAATGGAAATCAAAGAGTAGCGAAATTGTGGTCGCATCTCTTCTACGACAAACATAATTCCCGCAAGCGGTGCGTTGAACGCGGCAGCTAAGCCACCAGCAGCGCCTGATGCCAACAAAGAATGGCGAGTATCATCATCTTTGACCTTGAAAATGTCAGTGACCATACGGCCGATAGCACCACCCATTTGTACCGTCGGGCCTTCACGGCCAAGTACCATACCTGAGCCAAGTGCGCCCATACCGCCGAAAAACTTAACAGGAATTACGCGCCACCATCTAACAGGTCTGATCCCATCCATCGCCCCTTCGATTTCTGGAATGCCAGAGCCCGCGGCTTCAGGAGCGAACTTATGTACGAGGAAATAACCAATAAAGGCGAGAGTAGCACTGATGATAAATGCCGCTAGCCAAAGAGGAACCACGCCACCAATTTCATTCTTTAGCCAATCGGTACGTGTTTCAGAAACGAAATGAACCGCGATCTCAAAGTAGGTGCCCACTAGACCGGCCAGCACACCTACTAACAAAGAAAGTAGCAACACTGAAAGAGGCGTTTTGTCTTTAGAGAGAAATTGATTAATCGCATCCTTGGGAACAGCGGCAAGTAAGGATTGTTTAATTTTCTCTCTTTTGGTCATGGAAAGGGGAACTCCCGTATAATCAGTGTCAACAATAGGTCTTAGGTAAATTATACGCCTGTGTGGGTGTAACTATAGCGACAAGATTGCAATATTGAGTTGCAAAATTGAGAGATCAGAATAGGTTTAAAGAGGTTAAGAAATTCGCGGGACTAATGTCACAATTACGCAATAACGATGCCTTGCTCGCCCTTGCATAATTGGAGTTTTGAACCATAGTTAAAGGGTAAGGCAATTTGAACCGACCCGCATGGAGGAAATATCGCCTTACCTACAATTTGGATGGATTCAAACAAAATATACAAACGCCTCGTTTAATATCAGGTCGCAACATAATGACCTCCTGATTCGCAGACTCACGATTGAGTAACGAGGGATAGGGCGCACTTAAGGTGCGCCTCTTGTCGTTTGGAATCTACTAAATAGCTCAAGCACTTAGTATTACTTTTCACTTAGGGTGGAAATATTTACCAACACATTTTCTAGTTGATCCCACGGTAATAATTGGTTATCAATCACCTCAAGTCGACTTTCAAACCCTTGCAGTGACATTTCATTCACAGAGACAACACCGTGACTGACGTTAAAGGCAAAACAGCCATTGGTCGTATTTAACACGCCTTTAACCCGTTCCGCGGTAATATCCGATAATACCGAGAACAACTCGTCAAATTGGAATACAACTTCAGCGCCGAAGATCCAGCCGCAGCTAAAATAGCCCTGACCACTGTTCTCTTTACGAACGTGAGTTTGATTTGGCTCTAACGCGAATTGAGGCTCTTGCTCTGCGTGCTCATGATGATGTGCCGCTACCTCGGATGAGGGGGATGAGTCACGGCGGGGAATACCAAGAAGCTCGTTTGGAAAATTACCTTGCTGAACCAATTGGCTGAAAATTTTCGGCGGAGTTTGATTGGTTACCCAATCATTAAAGGCATCGATATCACTAACATGGCATTGATCAACCTTATTACCGATGATGATGTCTGAAATGGCCAACTGGTCATTGAAGTTCTGGTTGCTGGTGTACTTTTCAATACTGAGATTTCTTGGGTCGACCAAACCAATAGTGGCTTTTAAATCAATGTAGTCAACAAACTGACTAGAGGTGAGCGTAGCGAGTACTTTATGCGCGTGGCCAAGCCCGGTTGGCTCGACAATCAAGCGATCAGGGTTGGTTCTCAATAGGGCGGTAACTGCGACTGACATTGGCACACCTGCGGCGCAGCACATGCAGCCACCAGGGACTTCTTTAATTAACGCGCCTTGCTCCGTCATCATTGCGCCATCAATACCGATTTCGCCGAATTCATTCACCAAGACAGCCCAGTTTTCGTTGGCTGGTTTTGCTTTTAATAGGTTGAGAATTGCCGTTGTTTTACCAGTGCCAAGGAAGCCGGTGATGATATTAGTTGGGATACCCATTGAACATGTCTCATTTTTGTCTTTGTTATACTATAACAAAAGATGCTGAGAAATGGAGACAAAAAAGGCAGTCTAATGACTGCCTTGATGGTGTTTGAATCTGACGATTAGCGCTTGTTTTTAAGGTAACGTTTACGACGCTCTTCTTTCTTCTTCGCTTTTTCTTCAGCTTTACGCGTTGCTTCAATTTCTACTTCGATTAACTCTTGCGTGATCATTTCAGGAAGCTCTAGAGTGACCTGACCAAGTGTGCCGTTGCGAAGTTCATGCAGGAGAATTTCCGACGTCTTATGTAAATTGATACGACCACCGGCACTGAGTGCACCGCGCTTACGTCCAATCTCTTCCATAATTTCAATGTCAGACTCTGGCATTTCATCAAGCATGTAACGCTCTTTTAAGCGCTCAGGGTAAGCTTTCGCTAAGTACTCTACCGTGTAGAAAGCCACTTCATCGTATTCCATGGCGGTATCTTTTACCGCACCAGTCGCAGCAAGGCGGAAACCACTGTGCGGGTTTTCCACTTTCGGCCACAAAATCCCTGGCGTATCACTAAGTACAATACCGTTTTGTAAGTTAATGCGCTGCTGGCGACGGGTAACGGCTGGTTGGTTACCTGTTACTGCAATTGTACGGCCTGCCAGAGCATTGATGATGGTTGATTTTCCAACGTTAGGAATACCCATGATCATGGTGCGAATATTTTTGCCGATCTCTTCACGGTGAGGCGCCAGCTTACGAACGAGATCCATGATTCGATTTACTTCTTGTTGCTGGGATGTCGTGATCGCAATGGCTTTAACGTTGTGTTCTTTCTCAAAATGGTCAATCCATAGTTGAGTGAGTTCAGGATCCGCGAGGTCACGTTTATTAAGAACCTTAACAACCGGTTTATCGCCCTTTAACTCAGCAATCATTGGGTTTTCGCTACTAAAAGGGATACGAGCGTCAAGCACCTCAATAATGACATCAATTTGAGGGATCGCTTCAGCAATCTCTTTTTGGGCTTTGTGCATATGCCCCGGGAACCATTGGATAGACATGGGATTTAACCTAGAAATTCAAACTTGCGTCAATTGTAAGGGGAAATAGGCAAGAGTAAAGCGATAAAGGCTCGGGGCTACCTCTCTCAATAAAGGCGTGGTAAGTGATGGCTGTTAAATTTTCGCGTTTTGCTGTCTACAAATTTAACAAAATGTCTGAGATTTTGCGTTTGGTCACTCTGATTTTTATAACGCTCAGTTTAGAATTTATATGAATACAAATTCTCATACGAAAGTATTAGTCTGAACATCTATTAATGCTTTGTCATAAATTGATTTATTGTATATATTTCCGTGCTACTAACTACAACAAAAAAGTTAATCAAATGACTGTCAGCCCAACTTCTTCCGATCGTGAAACGCTTTTAAATGACAATGAGCAACTGGTGTCGACCACCGACTTAAAAGGGGTCATCACTTATTGCAATCCAGCCTTCTGTAAAATTGCTGAGTATTCAGAAAACGAATTACTTGGACAAAACCACAATATTGTTCGCCACCCAGATATGCCTAAGGCCGCTTTTGCGGATATGTGGAGTAATCTAAATCAGGGTAAAGCATGGCGAGGAATCGTTAAGAATCGCACTAAATCTGGTGGCCATTACTGGGTTGATGCGTATGTAACGCCGATTTTTGAACATAACAAAATGGTCGGTTACCAGTCAGTGCGAGTGAAGCCGAAGCGTGAGTTGGTTGATACTGCGAGCAAAGCGTATAAAGGGCTTCTTAAAGCGGAGACGTCAGGGGCGAGTTGGTCAATTAACGTGCCTGATTTTGTTCGTTATGCCTGTTTACTAGGTGCACTTGCTGCACCAATAGTCACCGTTATGCTCGGTTTAGAAGGTATGGCCGCAATTGGTTTAAGTGCATTACCTTTGTTGGCGTTGGCGCTACTCTTCCGCCAGGAGTTGGTTGTAACACCTGCTAAGTTCAAGAAGCTGCAAACTAAATATGACAGTGTGAGTCGATTAATTTTCTCGGGCAGTGACCCGTTCTCGATCGCCGATTTCCATCTACAGTTGTCGTCTGCCCGAATCAGAACGGTTCTTGGTCGAATGACGGATTCCGCTGAACCGATACACGACTTAGCGGATAACTTGAGTGCGACGTCCTACCAAGTCAGTGAAGCGTTGGACCAACAGACTAAAGACATCTTTCAGGTTCGAGAGGCGACAGAGCAAGTTGAAATCACCGCGAATGAGGTCTCTTCGAGTGCTCATGATGCGAACCAAATCGTCGACTTAACCATAACCACTTGTGTTAGTGCAAAACAGAGTCTCGATAAGACACATCACAATCTCAGTAGCTTGGCGACTCAAGCAGAAAAGGTGACTCAAACGACGTATCAATTGAGTGAGCAAGCGCAAAATGTCAGCCAAATGATGGAAGAAATCGGTGGCATTGCTGAGCAAACCAATTTACTTGCACTGAATGCGGCGATTGAGGCCGCTAGAGCAGGGGAGCAAGGCCGAGGTTTTGCTGTGGTAGCTGACGAGGTTCGAGCTTTATCAGGAAGAACATCCAAAGCGACTATTCAAATCAAAGACAGCATTGAGGCGATGTTAACCACGATAGAGGGCTGGCAGAGCGATATCCTCGAAAATCGTGAGCAAACGGATAAATGTGGCGAATCTGCTCAAGAGAGTTCTGCTCGTTTGTCTGAAGTGGAGAGCCTAATGCAACAGATGAATGAGCTGATCAACTCAGTAGAAAGCTCAGCCAATCAACAACGTGAGTTAACCAATGACGTCAGCGCACATATTCAATCTATCGCTTCGACTGCGGAACAAAACCTAGCAGCCACGCACTCAGTAAAAGAACATTCAAATGACCTAAAAGTGCAAGTTGAAGAGTTCCACCATCTTGCGAAACGATTTGAAGAGAAATAATCCTTAACAAACTAAAAAGCCCTGCAGTTGCAGGGCTTTTTTATTGCTCTTATGTATGACTGTTATGATTTGACGGGTCGATAGAGGTATTTGTGGCAGGTTGCTTCCGTCATTCCTCTTAGTAATCTTGATAGCGTGGCAACGATCAGCAGACCAAAGATGAGACGTCCCCAAAAAATCGAGGTGAAGTCTGCGCCAATAAGCATAATTAGGATGGTGTCTTCTATCATGCTGTGGACCAAGTTAAGCAGCATGATTGCAGTAAACACGTCTCTCGCAGGAATGTGGCCTCGTTTGGCTTCATTAATCAAAAGCCCGCCGCCAAAAGATAACCCTAACGTAATACCGACAATGGTCATATTGGTCGCTTCTCGGCTTATTCCTAGAATCTTGAGGATCGGACGGAGCGCGATGGCCATCAGCTTTTCAATACCAAGGACTTTGAGCAGCTTGAGAGAAAATAGGAGCACAGAGATCACGACGAATATAACGATAAGATTCTCTACTTGAGTCCAAGCCCATTCAAGGTAACTTTGTTGCTCAACCACCTCTGGGCTCCAGATTACTTGCGCCTGATGATCCAGTATTCCGCCAAGTTGGTAAGTTTGATGAAGAATCCACGCGAACAGCAGGCCACCACCTAAACGCAGAAGTAGCGTAACTGTCATACTGACACCTGCGCGCTTGGCAATGGCTGCTTCAATTGGGAGTGAGTGGGCGATCAGCATCAGCGACCCCAATACAGAAGCTTGAGCAACGGTCAGCTCAACGCCACTGTTCATAAACACTAATAGTCCGGCGTAGATATTAGTCAAAAGTGTTGTTGCCCAGACCAGTCCCATTTCATCGGGGAGGCCGACAATACTCATCAGAGGGCTAAGCCATTGACTCAGGATGTCGATGCCGCCAAATTCTTCTACCACCTTGATCACAATGATGATCGGAACCATCACTTTATAAAGTGTCCAAGTGACATCAATGATTTCAGTGAACAGTTGGCTGAAAAAGCGTTTTACCTTATCCATCTCTTTATTTCCTTGAGATTACTAATGACAGATAGCTTATTGGGTTAAGGGGAAATATGAGTGACATTATTGCTCTAGATACTGCACTGATATTTTTTATATAATCAAACTTATTAACAAAATTTCTCCAAAATGGATATTAAGGAAATATATGGAAATTGATCGTATTGACAGAAAGATACTCGCAATCTTGCAGCGTAATAATCGTATAGCAAATGTAGACTTAGCGGAAGAAGTCGGCTTGTCACCACCGGCGTGTTTAAAGCGCGTGAAACGACTTAGAGAAGGCAAAATTATCGTTGGTGATGTTGCGATTATTAACCCGGAATTGGCGGGTAACAAATTGACGCTGATTGTCTCTGTGGAGATGGAGCGAGATAGAGGGGATATCTATAGCGTGTTCCGTCAATCTATCTTAAAGGCACCTGAAGTTACCCAGTGTTATCAAATCACCGGAGGATATGACTTTATGCTGGTGGTTTGCGTGCCCGACATTCAGACCTATGAACGCTTTATTGAACAGGTCCTTCACCAAGACCGTAACATTCGTAAGTTTCATACCTCGGTATCGACTAAAACCGTTAAGTTCACCACCGAGGTTAATGTGGATTCGATTTGAGCACTTCGCTGTAACATGAATTAATGGCTGATTATCGAACAATTTCCAATTGAAACTCTAAATCTATTCAGTAATGATGGATGAATAATAGACAGAAAAATGTTCAGGAGGAGCAAGCAATGAGTTATTTGGTCGAAGGCACGTGTCAATGTGGACAAGTTAGCTATAAGTTACACCAACCACCAAAGATGGTACTTGCGTGTCATTGTATTGAGTGTCAGAAATTATCAACGTCTCCTTTTAGTGTCACTGCAGTCGTCGCCACAGAAGATATTGAAATATCTGGAGAACTCAAAGAGTGGACTAGATTGGCTGAAAGTGGCAACAAAAATTACGCGAAGTTTTGTCCGGATTGCGGTAATCGAGTCTACCACTATAACCCTGATGATCAGTCAACGTTAAAGCTCAAGTTAAAAGCGAGCTCGCCCAATGATCACTCTGTCTTTGAACCGACTGCTCATGTGTGGATCAGCGAGAAACAGGATTGGTATCAGATACCGGAAGGAGTAAAGGTGTTTGAAAGACAGCCTTAGGCCGGAAAAAAGCCTAAGCACAAGTCTTAGGCTTTGAAACTTGATTAGCCACGCATCATTACGCATGCATAGGCTGTTGTAAATGCTTGCTCTTGGTATTGCTTCAAGCCAGTTTCTTTAAAGCTAATTGCAAGAGGATTCTTCTTCAGGCTCTCTTTGATTTCAGTTGGCGAAACCACTTCAACCTGCAAGTCATTAATAAGCTGGATTGCTGCTTCTAGTTTAAAACCAACTGCGCCACCTGCGAATTTGCCTTTGGTTTGGCGCTGACGGATTACAACTTTTTCTACCTTGTAATCTTCAACTAGTTTGGCAAAAGAGAACTGGAACTTCTTAACTTCTTCTGTGCTGTTTGCGTTACCAATTGAAATTTTTGCTACGCGGCAATCTGGTAAATGCATTACGTTGTCAGAATGATCAAGAAGACAGATAACTGCGTCGTTACCTTTTAGCTCTACACCACAAATTTTCATGTTTATACCTAGTTAGTAGTTTGGTCGCCATTATATAGACCTAACAAAAGTTAGCGACCTTTAAATTTGCCAAGGGAGATGATTCTATTGAGAGGTAGGAGTGATTAGGCCAGCGTGATTACTGGCCTAATGATAACAAAACTTATATGGGTACGCGTACTAAGGGCACAGTTTACCGCGTTGGGCAACACTGTCGATCATGTAGTCACCACGTAGGTTTCGGTATACCACAGCATGCCAAACTTCATCATTTTCCAAAGTGAATTCAATGGCGTAGTTGATGCCATTCACGACCTGAGTTCTTACTTCATTAACTTGTTTTAGTTTAGACGCGGTATTCATTTGATTCAGTAGCGTGTCTACTGCTTGTTGAGCTTCAGGGGTTAACTCAGAAACGCTCCAGCCACCTGCAAGTGCTTCGGTGCGGCACATTGGGCTGATTGACGCGGGATCTTTCTCTGGCTGTGTTGCTTGACTGCAGCCAGCTAGCGCGGCGATAGCTGTTAGGGAAACTAACCATACTTTATTCATGATAACTCCATAGCAAAATAGTTAACTGACGGTTATGTATTATAAGTAAATTACAAGACAGAATATGCACCGAGTATAACTTTTCGTTAGGTTTCAGTATCAAAACAAAGTCAGAAAAAAGCCGTTTTATGAACAATAAAACGGCTTGTTTATAGAGAATTTGATGCGATTAGCTGTTACTGCTTTCTCGATATTTGTATTGGTAGTCGACGTCTAGCACCGCTTTGTATTGAATATTGCCTTTGCTATTGGCAAATTCTTCAACGTGAACTGTCATCTCATTAAGTTTCACGCTTGGATAAACAACGTTGTTTTCGTGGATCGGTAGTGCTGTTTTCAGTTCAGCATTATTCATTGCTTTCATCTCGTCCATGAGGTCAAAAGCCGCATCATAAGCTTGTTGTTTTGTGGCGTATGCGTCAGTAGTAAAACTTGTGTTGGATGTTTCTGTATTGGTTGAAGCCAAAACGGAAGCACTCATAAGTAGTGACGCTAAAATAACAACTTTTTTCATAATCATTTCTCCTGATGGGTGACCTTCGAAGTTGATATTACGCACCTAAACGTAAGGCGTCTGTCAGTCTGTGTAAGATTAATCCCACTTTTTGTAAAGTGTCCTTTACGTCCATAACCAGGCGATAACAGAGTCAAAATAGCGTTAGCAGCAGAGCTCAAATATCAGACGGGAGTCATAGGAAAACCGTTGCCACTTATGAAGAGTAAAGCGGCAATTGAGCTATATTTATATCAGCGATTTGGTCTTTGGAAAAAGCTAACTGATTGAAATTATGGGTATTGAGTTTTAGTCCGATGGACTTGGTATTTGAATTGCTTAGTTTAATCAGTGTCGATGGTATCGTGACATGGATAAAGATAACGGTGACGGCAGTGGATGCATAGGACAAGGAAATGAGGAAAGTTGGATTATTACTCATCATATGTAGTGCGCTTATCGGGTGTAGCTCGAAGTTTGTCTACAACAATATGGATTGGTTGTTGGTCGAATACTTAGAAGATTATGTCGAGCTCGATAACGCGCAAGAAGATCTGGTAGAGCGTAAGATTGAAGTCTTGAGTGAATGGCATCGCCGGGAAGAGATCCCGCATTATATTGATCACCTTGATGAGCTCATGGCGATTGAACCACGAAGCTTCACAATCGAGCAGTTACAAGCGCAGCAAGATAAGATACAACAGCACTCGCTACGATTGGTTGCTCGAATAGCCCCAGAGATGTACGCATTGGCCAGAGAGTTATCGGATAGCCAAGTGGATGAATTGATGGACAGCATACGAGTTCGACACACAAAGTATAAGAAAAAGTACCAAAAGCTAAGTGAAGTCGAAATTAAAGCGCGATACAAAGAACGTATCGTCGATAGTCTAGAAACCTGGATGGATGATTTAACCCAAGATCAGTTAAATATTGTCGATGATTGGGTCGATGAGCTCTATGTAACCACAGATGATTGGATTAACTATCAAACCAATATGCGTATCGAGATGAACTCACTGCTTGACCATAGACTTAACGTGGCGAGTTTCCAGCCTCAATTTAATAAACTAATGTTTAACCCCGACAGTTTGTACCCGCCTCATCTCGAGGAAAAAATAGAGTACAACAAGAAAATTGGCAATCAGTACTTGGTTAGAGTCATCAACGCCATGACAGACGAGCAAACGGAATATTACCGTGCAGAATTACAAGATTGGAAAGATCTTGCTCAATCTGTTTTATAGACATCCTTACAAATGAGATCGCTGACTATTTGAACAATGACCAAGGCGGGTTAGAGTAAGGGATTGTTTTCTAACACAGTCAATAACATGGAATGGATTCTATTGTTTGGTGCGGGCGTCCTGGGAGGGATACTAAACAGCATCGCCGGAGGGGGGAGTTTTATTACTTTTCCTGCTCTTATGTTTGTTGGTGTGCCTCCTGTCATTGCCAACGCGACTAATACCTTTGCCGCATGCGCTGGTTATATCAGTGGTAGTTACGGCTTTCGTGACGATATTGCCAATACGGGGCATCGATTAACTCTCACGGTTGTCTTGAGCCTTATTGGTGGTGCTCTTGGCGCCTATTTGCTCCTGACCGTTTCAGAAACGCAATTCTTAACCGCTATTCCATGGCTTTTGCTTTTCGCAACCTTGCTGTTTTTGTTTGGTGAGCCGCTTAGCAGTGCTTTAAGCCGTATCTCTCAATCTTCAAGTAACGGCTCAAAATTGGGTTTGGTTGCGATATCTGTGATGTTGGTTGTGGTATCGGCTTATGGCGGATTTTTTAATGCTGGCCTTGGCGTCGTGGTACTAAGTTACCTAGTGTTGGCAGGCTATCGCGATATTAATCAGATGAATGGCCTTAAGCTGCTGATCTCTTCGTGTGTGTCTATTGTTGCGATAATTATCTTTGTGATTGATGGCTCGATTGATTGGGGACGAGGCGTTGCAGTCATGCTAGGTACCTTATCCGGTGGCTACGTAGCAGCGCGAGTATCACGTCAAATCGAGCAGAAATACGTTAAAGGCTTTGTTGGTCTTTCGAGCATTGTAATGACGGCTTACTTCTTTATTGATACTTATGCTTAGTACAAATAGCGAGCAGTTGAAGAAGGTCACATGTCGAGCTCTTTTGAGCTCAATTTAGGTTAATTTAGCTTCGATCTTGGCATACTGAATACATCCAATAAGGGCCATTCCTATCCGGAAGTGAGCCTTGTCAGATGTAGGAGGAATTATGGAAAGAAAACTAGGCAGAGTGATGTCGAGCAGCCGAATGATTACCTTCATTGCTTTTCTCGCCGCGACATTTGCGTGGGTACTAAGTATGCCGGCGCTATTTACGGTCTCTTTATTAGCATTAGTTGCCAGTGGCGTGTTGTATTTAAACGATAAGAGAAAAAGCAAAAAAAAGAGCGCCTAGTGGCGCTCTATTGCTAGTTAGAAGAACCCAAGAGGGTTAACGTCATAGCTGATCAGTAGGTTTTTCGTGTTCTGGTAATGGTCGAGCATCATTTTGTGCGTTTCGCGGCCGATACCAGACTTCTTATAACCACCAAATGCAGCGTGGGCAGGGTAGGCGTGGTAACAGTTAACCCACACTCGTCCGGCTTCAATATTTCGACCCATACGATACGCTAGGTTCGCATCACGAGTCCAAACTCCTGCGCCTAGGCCATATTCCGTGTCATTGGCAATCGCTAGTGCTTCTGCTTCATCCTTGAATTTAGTAATAGCGATAACAGGACCGAAGATCTCTTCTTGGAACACTCGCATCTTGTTGTTGCCTTCAAGCAAGGTCGGTTGAATGTAGTAACCAGATCCGATGTCACCGGTCTGTTGCGAGATCTCACCACCAAACACCACTTTAGCCCCTTCCTGGCGGCCGATTTCTAAATAGCTCAGAATCTTATCAAACTGCTCTTGTGAAGCTTGAGCACCAACTTGGGTGTCCGTATCGAGCGGGTTACCTTGTTGAATGGTCTTAGCTCGCTCTGCGACCTTAGCAATGAACTTATCGTATACCGACTCATGCACCAGTACGCGTGAAGGACAGGTACAGACTTCTCCTTGGTTAAAGAAAGCGAGCAGGGTGCCTTCGATACATTTATCAAGATATTCATCTTCATGATCAAACACATCAGGGAAATAGATGTTCGGTGATTTCCCCCCTAGCTCTACGGTAGAAGGAATTAGGCTGTCTGCCGCACATTTGAGGATATGGTTACCAATCTCTGTGGAACCAGTAAAGGCCAGTTTGGCAATTCTGTTGCTGGTGGCAAGCGCTTGGCCCGCTTCACTTCCAAAGCCGTTCACAATATTGACTACGCCTGCTGGAATAAGATCGCCGATTTTTTCCATCAACAATAGAATTGAAGTCGGGGTCTGCTCCGCTGGTTTGAGCACTACACAACAACCAGCAGCTAAGGCAGGAGCGAGTTTCCAAGCCGCCATTAACATTGGGAAGTTCCATGGAATGATCTGCCCTACAACGCCAATCGGCTCAGGGAAATGATAGCTGGCAGTATTGACGTCAAGCTCAGCCGCACTGCCTTCTTGAGCGCGAATACAGCCGGCGAAATAACGGAAGTGATCGACGACTAGCGGTAAATCTGCTGCCAGCGTTTCTCTGACAGGTTTGCCATTTTCCCAAGTTTCCGCAACCGCGAGCTGTTCAATATGTTGCTCGATTCGATCGGCAATTTTCAGCAAGGTGTTTGAACGTTCAGTCACGCTCGTCGCTGCCCAGCTTGCACGAGCTTGGTGCGCGGCATCTAGAGCCAAATTAATATCAGCTTCGCCTGAGCGAGCGACTTGGCAATATACCTGTCCATTGACTGGTGACGTGTTGTCGAAGTACTCACCTGAGACCGGTTTAACCCATTCTCCCCCGATAAAGTTGTCATAATGTGTCTTAAAGTTAACGACTGAATCTTGGCTGCCCGGTTGCGCGTAAATCATAAAAATATCCTTATTGTGTTCACTTCTTTGAGTTTTTATTGCGCCAATTTGTCACCTATGGAGGGTGAACAATTAGCGAGTTATCAAAGGAGGTAACGCAAATCACAGACCAAATGTTAAAAACTTGTTGTAATTTTTATCTGGCGCTAGAGTATTCAAAGGCTACACGATGGCGTTTAAAACAGAGGGAGCAACTGAACAGCAAAAGCTACCTGTTCAGTTGTTCAAAATTGGAACACTTTGATTGTTCAATATTGGGACAGCTATGGAATTACAATCTTTTGCGACCGATGGTTGGCTCGCCTCTTCATGGGAGAGGAGCACCAATGCAGGCTTGAAACAAATCAAAAAGCCGGATGATATCCACTTGCCTAACTCACTATTGAAAGAGAGGTGCTACACGTCACAAGCGGTAATTGATGCGGTCAAAGAGTCGGCACTTCCTTTATTCAATCAAGTGCTTGCTCATAGTGATAGCCGCTTGATACTCACCGACCCTGATGGTGTGGTGCTGGCTGCTTGGGGCCAAGATAGATTTCGTGAACGTCTGTTATCCATCGCACTTGAGCCGGGTAGTTGTTGGCAAGAAAAGCTGAAAGGGACCAATGCAATCGGTACGGCGCTGTATGAGAAAAGGGCAGTATCTATCATCGGTGATCAGCACTTTATCAAACAGCATCGCTTTATCAGTTGTTCAGCGAGCCCTCTGTTTAACCCAGAAGGTCAATTAGTGGGCGTGCTCGATATCACCAGTGAGCAGAGCCGCCATGATGTGACCACTCAGGTGCTGGTGCAAAATATGGTTCAGTTAATAGAAAACCACCTACTGACCCATACGCCAGATGGCGCGATTCAAATCAATGTCGCTCACGATGAGTCGGTATTAAAAAGTGGCTGGCAAGGGATTGTTATCGCCAATGAACACGGTGAGGTGTTGGCGCATAATCAAGTGGCGGCACAGCTACTCCCGGATGGGCCACTGGTAGGGTCGAGTATCGATATGCTCTTTGAACGATCTAGCCACGGCTCTCAGCCGCTTATCTTCGACAAAAAGGGATTGGGTAAGCGAAGACTACCGAAAAAGAGTTTAACTCCATCAAGTCAGCTTCATTATGGAGAAGATAAGATTGAGCTAGCTTGGCAGCAGGCAAACAAAGTGATGGGACGTGATATTAATTTGCTTATCCTTGGAGAAACAGGGGTTGGCAAAGGAGAGTTTGTCAAAGCGCTACACAAACAAAGCGACCGAGCGAAGCATGCGTTAATTACTGTCAACTGTGGTGCCTTGCCCAAAGACCTCATCGAATCGGAGCTGTTCGGTCATGCTCCTGGTGCGTTTACGGGCGCGAGTAAAAATGGTTATTTGGGTAAGATTAGGCAAGCGGATAAAGGGGTGTTATTCCTCGATGAAATCGGAGAAATGCCGTTAGAAGCCCAATGCCGCCTGTTAACCGTTTTACAAGACAAAATGGTCATGCCGGTTGGTGAGGCCAACAGCCATCGTGTCGACATCCAAGTTATCTCCGCCACACACCAGAACCTGCAGCAATTGGTTGAGCAGGGTAAGTTTAGAGAAGATCTTTATTATCGTATAAATGGTCTTGTCGTCACTTTACCTCCACTCAGAGAGAGGCAAGATAAAGAACGCCTCATCCAAGCTATCTTCGCTAAGTATCAGCAAGGCTATCAGTCGATTTCACCCGCGTTGATGGATGGGCTGATAAGCTACCACTGGAAAGGTAACTTAAGGGAGCTAGATAATCTCCTTAAAGTGACGGCACTTGTCGCCAATGAACAAGATGAGCTTACGTTTGAGCATATTCCACAGCATTTTGCGCAGCCATTGATGAGCCACGCGAAAGGTGAAGGTAAACGGCAGGAAGCCGATCTCAATACGACATTGAACCAAACCCTAATCAATGCTTACCAGAGTCACAAAGGCAATATAAGTAAGGTCTCGCGTGTGCTGGGTGTGAGTCGCAATACTGTCTACCGTAAGCTTAAAGCCTTGGGGCTTTTGCCGTCTAACGAATAGTTTGACCAGATATGGCTGGATGATAGAGCGGTTGAATGACATGACCCTCAGGATCTTTGCAGTGGAAGCTTCTTGCTCCGTCGCTATGATCATGTGGTGAGTCGAGTAACGTCACGCCTTTAAACAACATGTATTCATACCATTCGCGCAACTGCTCTTTGCTATCCACAATTAAACCAAAATGATCGACGCTAATAGGCGAGCATATTCTTTGCGCAGCAGCGCGACCTAATGAGAGGTTGTCGCAGCCGTTAGTCAAATAAACAAGATTATTGTTAGCCCGGCGTAGAATCGTCATACCTAAAATATCGGTATAGAACTTCTCACACTCTTCAAACTTTTGTACCACCAAGGCAATATGCCTGATCCCCGAAAACGATTTTGGTCTTTCCATGACCTTTCTCCTTGTATTGTATTTCACTAGTTATTGTATACAATGATTGTGTGATATAGCAATGAGATGATAATCAGTTCAGGGAAGAATTATGAGTATGTACTGTATAGTGGTTTCTAACCGAGTAAAGGAAGGTAAAGAAAAGGAGTATCTGGCAATTATGCAGGAGAATGCAAAATCGTCGGTTAGCAATGAGGTTGGTTGTATACAATTTGATGTTCTTGAAGATACTTCCAATCCGCAGCTATTTCACTTGTACGAGATCTATCAGTCACCAGAAGCACTGGCTGAACACAAAACGACACCACACTATTTATCTAGTCGAGAAAAGTTGGCCAATATTGTTGTTGAGCAATCGGTCATTCGTTCAAATGTCGTTATGATGAATAGCAAGAAATAACCAAGGGAGAGAAGACAATGTTGTGGAAAGTATATCTTAGCGGTGAAATTCACACCGATTGGCGCGAAAGAATCATTGAAGGTGCAAAGGAACGTGATCTTAATGTCGAGTTCTTTTCTGCCAATACGGATCATGAATCTAGTGATGCCGCTGGGGATTTGCTTAGAAGTAACGAATCAAACTTCTGGCGAGATCATCAATCTTCAAAGGTCAATGCGATTCGTACATCGACGCTGATTAAGCAGTGCGATATTGGGGTAGTACGTTTTGGTGACAAATATCGTCAGTGGAATGCGGCTTTTGATGCGGGTACGTTAGCTGCCCTTGGTAAACCCTTTATTACTTTGCATGACGAAGCGTTGATACATCCACTGAAAGAGGTCGATGCCGCTGCGATGGCTTGGGCTGAAACGCCAGAGCAGGTGGTCGAGCTGCTTAGCTATGTGATCAATTCATAAATAAAAAGAGGAGCTAAGTCAGCTCCTCTTTTTATTCATCCCGACAGGATGTTTTATCGGCGTTGACGTTTTAAGTTTCCTCGTCGGAGTGCAAGTAGTAATCCGAGAGCGAAGAATAATGGAACAGAGGTTGACCCCGCAGAAGAGACTTTATCTTCCTTGACGTTTTTATTGCCTAACGTGTTCTCAGCGATTGCGACAGTAAGTTGGTAGCGTTCTCCGTTCGCATCTTCCTGAAGGTAACTGTCGCTGCTTGAAACGGAGATAGTGACAGAGTTTTCAGTGAGTTTTTTTACTTTAGCAGCAGGAATTAGCTGGTACTTATTTGCCGCATTTGGGCTGTAGGCATAGATAACTAAACGATCGGGCAAAGCAGCAGAAAATATGAGTTCAATTTGCTGCGCGTTGAAGGCATAGACGGGTTTTAAAAACTCTAAAGAGAGATTACCCCAAGGATAATCTAACCCAGGCTGCCCTAATGTAGAGTCTAGGTTGGCGAAATCATCGCTGCTGTCCGCATCATCGACGCTTTGCTGCATGTTCCCGATGGCGACGTGGCGAATTTCAAGCTCGGAGGTTGTTTGCACATTCAGCTTTTGTTCGTTTAATGTGGTAAGTCCGGATGCAAGGAAAGCCGACAAAGCAGAGTCGCCCTCTTCTAAAGCATCGATGACAGAATCCAAGTCTGAGTCGAGTGGGGAGTCCATATCGCCACCAACTTCATCCCAGTCAGAGATGCCGTCTCCATCGGTATCAAATGAGTTGGGGTTTAACCCTAGCTTCAATGCTGTTTGGTCATCGATGCCATCAAGGTTTGAGTCAACGCCTGATGCGACTGCATAGCCAATTAAATCAGGTTCAATCGTCAGTGGAAAAACATTGTATATTTTTGTCCCTGCGATGCCATCTAGGCCATCCTCTTCCCAGTCAACAGCAGCAATCTTTAACTTAGCGCCATCGAGAGAAACGCGAAATCGGGTAGAAGCATTTGCCATTGGGTTGGCTAAACCCGGGTGATAAATTTGCAGCGCGTAGTGGAGGGTGATCGTCCCGTCACTATTTCGAGTGAAATTGAGGATGTCATTATTTGGATCTGAGTTATTCAAGTCATGTAACGCGTAGTTAAAACCAACGGAGAGTGTCGTCCCATGAACAGTTGCTGTGTCATTGGCGAAATCCCATGTCCACTCTGGTTTATTGACACCAAACCCCAGCACATTTCCAAGTGGGGCTGCGCGCATGGTGATTTGGTAGTGACCGGTGTATTCGCCTGAGTCAGGAATTTGCGCCTGTGCGAGAAATGCAGTCAAACAGGCCAGCAAAACTGCGGTGATTTTTTTGATTACCATGAGTAAGTTGCCCCTAAGATTGCATTGATGCCAGGTCCTGGAATAAAGGTCGGAAGCTCTGGCGCTCCTTGACCACGAATCGCATACGCCGTTTGGTAGTCGGTGTTAGTGACATTGTTGATATCGAGAAACAGTTCAAGTGCGCGTTGTGGCTCATAACCGACTTTGAGACCGAGTAAAAAATAGGGGTCTTGTGTATTCACATCCGTATTCATGTGGTCAGTGTATGTGGCAGTGGGTTGCCATGTGAAATTTGGCGTAATGCGCCAATTGTTCAGTGCGTAATCTAACTCCCCCTGAATTAGGTGAACTGGTATACCTGCAATGCGATTGCCCTCATACAAGCCGTCGTCAAAGTAGAAATGGCTCCAGTTGTAGAGCAGCTTAGTGGTCAGTGTGTCAGATTGTTCAAGGAGCTGGTCAAGCGTATATGCAAAGGTCAGCTCTAATCCTTGGTGGATGGTATCTCCATCATAGTTGATGGTTTTCCCATTGACGGCAAAATCACCCACAACCGAGATCAGTTCATCTTGCACCAGTGAGTAGTACCACGACGCGTTTAAAGTAATCCCTGAAATCAACAGTGAGGCGCCGATCTCACCCGTTAACGCAGTTTGAACGGAAAGGTCATTGATATAGACGTGATTGTTCAGTGGGTCAGTAGGGTTCGCTGAAACCGTGGCGAGTTGCCAAAAATTAGGCGCCTCTGAGCTACCACTGATATTGGCGTAGAATCGGTTGATCTCATCCCGTTGATATATAAGACCGACTTTAGGGTTGATGACTTGGTACTGGAACGAGCTATCAAGTAGCCCTGGTGTCATTTCATCAATGATTTCACGGTGATTGAGCACCCACTGAACTGCCGCTAGGGAAGAGAGTCCTTCTGCCCATTCATAGAGGAATTGGCTACCAAGAGTCACGTTGTGTGCCTTGAGATCAAGTTTGGCAAACGGAGACATGAGATTGCCGGTAACTGGATGCACGGAAGCATATTCTCTTGGCATTGAACCGCTATTGCCTTGAGCAAAGAGCAGCCATTCTCTCAATAAATAATCATCGGAATAGAAATCAAAGGTGGCACTAGCATCTAAGCCAAAGTTTCGGTGCTCGGTATCGGTTTGAGTCAGAGGGTTGCGAAAGGCGTCGTCTAAAGATTCAAAATAGACACCAAATTGTGTTTCTGCCCCTTCGTTTTGCCACGTAGATTTATTGGCAATGCGCACTTGCTCAGTGTGGCGGTACGGCTTTCTTACTGGAATGTTGAGCAATGTGTCCATCGGCTCATCGCCTTCGCCCATGACTTGATCAGGCGAGTTGATGGCTCTTTCTTTGGTTAACAGAAACGGGATCTCGAACTCATTGTCAGAAATCGTTAAGTAAGAACGGTTTTGAAACGCGGAGGTTGAGTAACCAATATTAGCGCTCATACCTGCTCGCTGAGCTTCACTATGATTACGATAGCCCTCTCTTTGACTGTATGAGGTAGAGAGAAAATAGTCCCAATTGTCTTGGCTATTAGCGAGTGTGACGTTTCCTTTGTATAGCCCAAAAGAGCCTGCTTCTATTTGTGCTTGGTTTGTACTATTACTGCCGCTTTTTGCATGAAAGTTAATTGCGCCTCCGAGCGTTGTCGCCCCATAGCGCATTGCATTAGCCCCGCGATAAACCGAGATTAAGTTAGACAGTTCAGGATCAGTAAGGCCTATGACGAATGAGCCGTCAGCCTGATTCAAGGCAAGTCCGTCTGAGAGCAGTTGAATGCCACGATTAACCGGATTGTCTTGCAGCCCTGAACCGCGGATATTGATCCTTGGTTGGTCATTTCCGCCAAAAAACTCTTGCACGATAATACCAGCCTGTTGGTTTAATACCTTGGCCAGAGAAGATTGGCTGCCAGCGAGCTCAGTGGTTGAAATCAGGTTAGTACCACCAGGCACTTGATTGAGAGAATCTTCGACCAGCAGTTTTTCAATCTCTTGCTGATTTCGTTTTCCTTCAATGAGAATGACTTCAGTTTGCGCAACCGTTAGAGGGCTTACTAATGTAAGCCCAAAAAGTAGGTAAGTTCGGTACATCGTTATCCTTTGCTCTGATGCGATTTACGTTTACGGAGTGAGACACCCGCCATAGCCAGTAATGTCAACCAACCTAATGAGCCGCCAGAGCTGCCTGTACTTGTCGTAGTGCCAGGTGTTGTGGAATCGGGAGCGCTTGGCGGTGTGGTGACAGGCACATCAGGCTCACTAACTTGTGCAACAGGCGCGGCCAATATCAAATCAGCAATAATGGTAGGTGACTTATCTGGGTTGCTCAGAGTTAGAGAGACGCTTGAATCATCAATAATAGTCAACTGCTGTTTGACAAATGCTTGGGTAAATCCGCCAGCTTCAAAGCTGAATCGTTTGTCCACTCGATAGATCTCGAGTCCTTCCGGCAAGTTATCAAACGAAAGGCTAACCTCTAAGGTCTCAGGAGAAGCGGGAGCATCAATGTTGAAATTGGCATGGCCATATTGGTAGTCAAGTAGCTCGTCGTTACTATTTTTTTCTGGTGGTAACTCACCCTGCAACGTGTGTTGACTCGCTATTGAAAGATCGAGTGTACGCGACAGAACATTATAAATTCGTTCACCACCCACCGTTGCAATTGAGAGTATGCTGTCAGATGGAAGCTGAAGGCCTGATGCAATCGAGTCATCAGTAGCAGAGTTACCAGATTCAAGAGCGTCACTGAGACCATCGTTATCTGAGTCTTTACCACGTAAGTAAATCGGTGTTTCGATGATGTCATCTAGGTTATCGCCATCGGTATCACGAACATTTGGGTTTAAGCCCACCAAGGTAGCCACAGCGTCGGAAATACCATCACCATTGCTGTCTGTCATTGGGTCTAACTGCATATTCTTCGATGAGTATTCAACTTGAACGACCGCAGGAAAAACGTTGTGTATACGTGTCCCCGGTACGTTATCGGCGGGAATTCCGTCTTCTACATCTGCGGTCGTAATGTTAATGCTACCGTCCGCATTCTTGTCGATCTTTAAATGGGTGGTAGTTAAGCCAATTGGGTAATCATCAACCCCAGGGACAGGGAAGGGAGGCACAACATATTTTTTTTGTGCATAGGAAAGCTTATAAAGGCCACTACCAGCTTGATACTCGATCGGTAACGTGATTTCGCTTAGATCGTTGATAAGAACCGATGTGTCAGCGCGCTTGTTTTCAATTTCTGCCGGGTTAAATGCTTGGAATGGAACGTAAAGCATACCCATTGCAAATAGGGTGCTGCCAGCCATAGTGACGGTGTTGTTGTTAAAGTCCCACACCCATATCCCTTCAGTGATAGCGTTGCCGAGAACCTTGTATTTTTCGCCGTTAAATTCACCATCTAAGGTATTGTCAGGCCAAATAGTGCCATTAACACCGTTTTCTTTATGGGCGTTCATATGGGTAGAGTATTTGCCCACATAGACACCAGTGTGTGATTGGGCATTAACCATTGCTGGGAAAGAAGTTGCTGCTGCGATTAGGCAAGCTACTCGAGAAAGAGTCATTGCGTTAGTCCTTTATGGAAGGGAAAAGGTGGCCACTTGGCCACCTAGATTGGCATGAGTGATTTACTGAGCAGAGCCTGTCCAGTTCAGCTCGATATCCCATGGGAATAGGCCGTAGATCGCTTCGCCTATCACGCCATCGTTGTCCGAATCGAGAGTTTTGAATTCCAATCCAAACCCTGTATCGGTGATTTCAAAGGTCGATTTGGTTTGCGCTTTTGGAAATCCATAAAGTGGGTTGTATGCCTGAAATACGTAATCAATGGTGTAAGTACCATCGCCATTGTCGACTAAAGTAATTGGCGCATGAGCGTTGTAACCAACAGGAAATGGCGCAAAAGTACTTCTAATGAAGCCTGCATTGATAGTGACGGTTTTATTGTCAAAGTCCCATTTCCAGTTATTACGTTGTGTGCTTTTCGCCATGAGTTGATCTGATGTCGTACGCACTTCGAGCTGGTAATCACCGCTGTAGTTACCAGTAATACCAGCGGTACCTGCTGCGAGTGTTGAAGCAGAGAAGATTGCAAGTGAAAGGGCTGTAATCTTGAGCATATTAATTTTCCTTTTAAAGTTGTAATGATTATTGTTCTCGTTAAGTATCTGTGATGTGTTCCATTGCTCAAATGACAAATGTCAATTCACTACCAGTGGATGTAATACATACCCTTGGCGAGGAAAATAATGCCAAGCATGTGAATGAAGACACTAAGGTGGGTGTATTTGAATCGCTTAGACGTCATATTGCCGCAAATGGCGTACTTCATCGCGAGAATGAAATGGGTTAGTACACTGAGTGCCAGTAGAATCTTAATACTCAGCAGAGTCGAAAACGGAGTTGCAAAGAGTGATGGTAAAGGACTTAAATGCTGATAGCCCATCATAGCACCGGTCACAAAAAGGGTGACCACAACAAAAGGCATGATTTTTCGGCCGCGCATATGTATTCCTTGTTCGACCAGTGACATCGTTTTTGCGGGCAAATGTGGGCGGATACCCTCCAAAATTAGAACTTCAAAGGCGACGATTCCGATAAAAATAGCCGCACATAAAAGGTGTAAACCCACTAATACGCCGTAATGCATGATTTCGATCCTGAAATGATTATATCTTTTATTGATATGTGTGATAATAGTTATCAATTAGATTAACACTTGAGTCTCAATCTCAAATGACATTTGTCAATTAGGGTAAATTCATGGACGACATAACAACTCAGCTTCTCAAAGATTCCTTTATTTTTTCTAGTATCAAGCTAGAGGCTAAAGTCGCGTTGAGTAAAGGCGTTCAAGTTGTAAACCTATCGCAAGGTAAACATCTATTTGAAGCAGGAGCGGTAGCAAACCGTTTCTATATTGTAAAAAGCGGCGAAGTTTGTCTTTATCGATACTCACCGGAAGGTGAAGAGAAAGTGTTTCAAGTACTGAGGGAGGGGGACACGCTGGCAGAAGCAGTAATGTTCATGAGCCCTAACGTCTATCCAGTCAGTGCGAAGGCGAAGGAGGACACCGTGGTGTTATCTTTTTCAAGAGAAGTACTGCTGAGTTTTTGCAATTCCAGCAATGAGTTTTCGCTTCAGTTGCTCAGTGCCATGGCGACAAAATTAAGCCAGGCTGTGAATCGTGTCGATCAGCTAACACTTAAAGGCGCTAACCAACGTTTGGTGTCATACCTACTGGATTTACACCAACAACAAGGGAGTGACTGGATAAAGCTACCGGTTGCTCACAGCGTGTTAGCGGGTCAGTTAAATATTGCTCCTGAAACACTGTCGCGTTTGTTTAAAAAGCTAAGGCAAGAAGAAGTGATTAGCGGTAAAGGGGGAGTGGTGGTTATGTTGGACATTGAAGAGATGTGTACATTGGTCAACTTACCCAACCCTTATAAGCTGAGTTGCGGCACCCAAACCGATAGCTGGGGAGGATGCTGTAACTTAAATGGGCATTGGATTTAGCAGGAAAAAATAGAGCGCTATTGAGCGCTCTATTGTTTGAAACCTAGCGATTACAAGCCGCCTTGCTGCTGCGCTTGCTTTACTAAAGCCTGACGTTGAGCTTCCTTATCTGTTACTTTACTGTCCTTTGAAGCATTTTGTTCCTCTACCTGTGGAACGAATACAAAGTACTTATTAATAGTCATCTTAAGAACCTCAATTTAATGTTATTTAACCATCCAGGTTAGATTAGTCACCGATACCCGCGAAACGTCTACGCGGTTCCTTGTTTAGGTTTCAAAAAATAGAGGATGTTAACTGAGTTAACATCCTCCATATGCAACTTAATTATAGTAGGAGCTATTGGGATTAATAAATACCGTACTCCTCCTTTTTAAGTGTTTTCTTACACGTCGTAAGTTGTAGACGCTGTATCGCCGCCTGTACCAGTCCAATTTGTGTGGAAGAATTCACCACGTGGACGATCAGTACGCTCGTAAGTGTGAGCACCGAAGTAGTCACGTTGAGCTTGAAGTAGGTTAGCTGGTAGACGAGCTGTCGTGTAGCCATCAAGGAACGACAGTGCTGAGATAGTACAAGGCATTGGGATACCTGACTCTAGCGATTTCGCCGCCACTTTACGCCACGCTGTTAGGCTGTTTTGTAGGATGCCTTTGAAGTAGTCATCTGAACCTAGGAATGCGATGTCTGGGTTCGCTTCGTACGCATCACGGATGTTGCCTAGGAATGCAGAGCGGATGATACAACCACCACGCCACATTAGTGCAACGTTACCGTAGTTTAGGTCCCAGCCGTTTTCGTTTGATGCTTCGCGCATTAGCATGAAGCCTTGAGCGTAAGAGATGATCTTAGACGCTAGAAGAGCCTGACGAAGCGCATCAACCCACTCTTGCTTATCACCTTCAACTGGTGTGATTGTCTTACCGAATAGAGATTCAGCTTCAACACGCTGGTCTTTCAGAGCAGATAGACAACGAGAGAATACTGACTCAGAGATAAGCGTTAGTGGAATACCAAGGTCTAGTGCGTTGATACCTGTCCATTTACCAGTACCTTTTTGACCAGCAGTGTCTAGAATCTTCTCTACTAGCGGCTCGCCGTCTTCATCTTTGTAGCCAAGGATGTCAGCAGTGATCTCTACTAGGTAGCTGTCTAGTTCAGTCTTGTTCCAGTCAGCGAATACTGCTTGCATCTCGTCTGCAGACATACCTAGACCATCTTTCATGAACTGGTAAGCTTCAGTAATCAGCTGCATATCGCCGTATTCGATACCGTTGTGAACCATTTTAACGAAGTGACCCGCACCGTCGTTACCAACCCAGTCACAACAAGGTTCGCCAGCATCAGTTTTAGCAGAGATGCCTTGGAAGATAGGCTTAACTGCTTCCCAAGCTTCAGCAGAACCGCCAGGCATGATTGAAGGACCAAAACGAGCACCTTCTTCACCACCAGAGACACCAGTACCGATGAAGTGGATGCCTTTTTCACGTAGTGCAGCAACGCGACGGTTAGTGTCTGGGTAGTTAGTGTTACCACCATCGATGATGATGTCACCTTTATCTAGAAGTGGTGTTAATGCTTCGATGAATTTATCAACAACTTCACCAGCACGAACCATTAGCATCACTTTACGTGGCGCTTCTAGCTTTTCTACTAGCTCTTCTAGAGAATATGCACCGATGATGTTAGTACCCTTTGCTGGGCCTTCTAGGAATTCGTCTACTTTCGCAGCAGTACGGTTGTGAGCAACCACTTTAAAACCGTGGTCGTTCATGTTTAGGATAAGGTTTTGACCCATTACTGCTAGGCCAATTACACCGATATCACCTTTCATTATTTCTCTCCAATTTTCCTATTTGGACGCTCGCATTAAGCGATTTTTGCTGCTGCGTCTGAATCTAAGTACCACTCCGTCTCACCAGCTTTAGACTGGATTTTCGCTGCAGGGTAAGGCAGCTCGCTTGCTGGAGTCGTATGAATTTCGTTTACGATCTCAACTTTACCGGCACCAAGTACAAGGTAGCTGATTCGTTTTGCGGCCTCTAAAACTTTAGCGGTTTTAGAGACGCGAATTTGGCCTGATTCAGGATGAGTCGCTAATACTGATAGGTTCTCATCTTGATAGTCTGTTTGACCTGGGAACAGAGAAGCAGTGTGACCATCTGCGCCAACACCTAGCAGGATCCAGTCGAATACTGGCGTGCCATTTTCACATGGGATCACTGCTGTCATTTCTTCTGCGAAGCGTTTCGCTTCAACAGCTGGCTCTTCTTCACCACGAATGCGGTGAATGTTCTCTGCTGGCAGGTTTACTTGGCTGAACAGTAGCGCATTTGCTTCGCCGTAGTTGCTTTCAGCATCGTCAGGTGCCACACAGCGCTCGTCGCCCCACCAGAAGTGTAGATTGTTCCACTGAATACCATCTGCATATGGCGCTTTAGCCAGTAGCTTAAACAGCATCTTAGGCGTACTGCCACCAGACAATGAAATATGTACTGGGCGCTCAAGCTCGCTGAATGCTTTCATATCATTCGCTAGGCTTTCAACAACCTGCTCAGCGGTTTGGAAAATCTTATGATTGATCATAGTTCGCAGTAATCCGTATCTGTTAGGTTCTTACAAGGGAAACGCCATGCGCGGTTGTCACGCTGTAGCAAGTCGTCAGACTCTTTAGGGCCCCATGTGCCACAAGCGTAGCCAAATAGTGCTTGCGGATCTTGTTTGAAGTCAAGAATTGGTTGAACGTACTTCCAACATGCTTCTACTGCATCGCTACGAGCAAACAGTGTCGCGTCACCATTCAAAGAGTCAAGCAGTAGACGCTCGTATGCTGTTAGCATCTGAGTCTCTTGAAGTGATGCATAATGAAAGTTCATTTTCACTTCTTTCGCATGGAAACCTGCACCTGGCTCTTTTAGACCAAAGCTCATTTGAATGCCTTCGTCTGGCTGAATTCGAATGATTAGCTTGTTTTCTGGTGCGTTTTGACCAAACACTGGGTGCGGTGTCTGTTTAAAGTGGATAACCACTTCAGTCACGCGAGTAGGTAAGCGTTTACCAGTACGAACGTAGAAAGGCACGCCATTCCAACGCCAGTTATTGATGTACGCTTTCAAGCCAACATACGTTTCGGTACGAGAATCTTCAGCAACCCCCGGTTCGTCACGGTAGTTAGGCAGGAATTCACCACGTACATCAGATTCTGTGTACTGACCCAGAACTAGGTTGTTACGCAGGTCATCTTCTTCCAGTGGTTTCAAACACTGCAGTACTTTTACCACTTCATCACGTATTGAGTCAGCGTTAATCTGCGCTGGTGGTTCCATACCAACCATGGCTAGTACTTGCAGCAAGTGGTTTTGGAACATGTCGCGAACCGCACCTGAACCGTCGTAGTAACCGCCACGTTCTTCAACGCCAAGGAATTCAGCACCTGTGATCTCTACGTAGTCGATGAAGTTACGATTCCAAAGCGGCTCGAACATCGCATTTGAGAAGCGGAAAACCAGCAGGTTTTGAACCGTCTCTTTACCTAAATAGTGGTCGATACGGTAGATTTGGTGCTCTTGGAAATGCTCATGAATTTCTTTGTCTAGCTTTTGCGCAGACTCTAAATCGTAACCAAATGGTTTTTCGATGATTAGACGTTTCCAGCCGTCATCTTCGTTATTCAGGCCGTGAGCCGCAAGACTTGCTGGGATTACGCTATATAGACTTGGAGGCGTTGCTAGATAGAACAGAGTATTACGCTGTTCGAAGCTGTATTTATCAGCAAGTTGGTCAAGACGTGCAGTCAGTTTACTGTAATCAGCAGTATCAGAGGTATTGATGGCTTGGTAATGCAGATGATTGATAAAGGCATCTAGGGTTGCTGGCTCTGTTTTCTCCATTTCTTGGAGTGAGCGCTTTAGCTTTTCACGGTATGACTCATCACTGTATTCTGTACGACTTACACCAAGAATGGCGAAGTTTTCCGGCAGCTGTTTGTTTGAGTAAAGGTGATATAAAGCAGGGATCAACTTACGATAGGTTAAGTCGCCCGAAGCACCAAAAATTACGATGCTGCTGTTTTCTGGTATTACCATCATCTTTCCCTTAAAAACGAGGTAGTTAGCACTTATTTAGGCTGTTAGCGTATTGAGATGGTTCACCCTAACAACGATACCTCAAATTATAAAACTGATACTGCCTATCAAATCGATAGGCAAAACCAAAAAAGCGTGCCAATTTCGAAAGCCTGTAATTTGTGGAAATCAGGTCTGTTCGTTCATTTGGCAGCGTATTGTCTATGACTCTTTGATATACATCAACCTTTGAGAGGGCAATCGATTAAATATTGACTAGTTTTTCTCTAGGTTTATGATTTTTAAATAAAATTCATTTGTTGTGATTTTGTTTAAAAATAGAGTCTATATTCTATTTATTCACTGGGGCGTGAGGGGCTTAAAAGTGGGATTTTAGGTACTCTTTAACGCGATAAATATGCGCATCACGATCAAAATCGGTAATTTGATCGTCATGTAGGAAGAGTTTAGCGTACTCTTTATCAAGTTCGTGTTGTAAAAAAAGCAGATAAAGCTTGGGATCAATATGTCCAGAGGTCGCCATGTTAGTCATGATATCAATGGACTCAGTGAGCGTTTTGGCCTTCTTGTAAGGTCTGTCACTTGAGGTTAATGCTTCGAATACATCAGCAATCGCCATTACACGAGCTGGAATAGAGAGTTGATGCTCCGCTAAACCTTTCGGGTATCCTTTACCATCCATTCGTTCGTGGTGACCACACGCAATTTCGGGAACTTGTTTGAGATGATCGGGGTAAGGAAGTCGATTGAGCATCGTAATGGTCTGGATGATGTGATCGTTAATGATAAACCGCTCTTCGCTGTTGAGCGTTCCTTGCTTAATCGAAAGGTTATACATTTCGCCTCGGTTGTATTTCAGTTCTCCCGGTTGGAGGACAAAGTTCTCTTGCCAGATATCTTTTGGGTTGATACCTGATGGCCAAGGGACGTGGTGGAACGGTTTATCGAATAAAATGGATTCCATAACCGGCAAATCGGTCGACTCACCAGCACGTTGACTCTCTATCCACGAGACACCTAGTTGATCATCTAAAGTACGTTTCCATTGGTGTTGACTAATGGTTTCCAATCGCTCAATGGCCGCATCATCCATACTTTCACCGCCGATATTGCATTTGGCAACAAAAGCGAAATCTTCATCATATTGCGCGTGTTTGGCTTTTAAATCTCGCAGAAGGTCAACTTCACTGCCTTGATTGCTTGCTATCGCTTTCCAGTAGTCAATCTCTGCTTGAGCTTTTAACAACTCGAATCGCATCCGCACTTCATGGATACGGTCGTAAATAGTTTCGAGTTTGGTCGCTTTATCAATCACGTATTCAGGTGTCGTTACCTTTCCGCAATCGTGTAGCCATGATGCCAAATGCAATGCTTCCCATTCGCTCGCACCCATTGAGAATGATGCGAAATATTGCGTGTCGTCACTGGCAACTTTAGTCAGCATTTTAGACAGTTTTGGCACTCGTTGGCAGTGGCTGCCGGTATAAGGGGACTTGGTGTCGATAGCCGACGCTATCAGCTCAACAAAAGCATTGAGCATTTCTTTCTGTTGACGAACCCTATCAATGTTTTCTTTGGCAAGTTCAGCAAAACTGAGTAACTCTCGAAGAAAGGCGTGTTTGTCACTTTGCTCTTGGGTGATAGCCCTTTCATAGCCCAGTTGGAGTATCCCAACCAGTTCTCCACTGCGGCTAATTAGAGGAAAGAGATAGAAATCAGAGTTATATAGGGTATCTCGGTACGCCGCGACCGCGTTGTCTTCACGGTTGAAATGAAGCACTTCACCTTTAGCAAGGTCTTGGATAATCCAAGCTGTTGATTCTAGGAACTCGTTGATATCGATTTTAAATGGGATAATGGCGTGGTTTGCGGAAACTTCATATAGGCTGTCGCTTGATTCTTTGGTGTAGAGAACGATAGTTTCGGCGCGAGTCACTAGGTAACTCTGGTGAGTAATGGTTTTGGCTAACACGGAGAAATCTTGGTTACTCGCAGTTTCTCTCAATAGGCGCAACAAATCGTGCAGCGTGTGTTCCATTAATTCGATAGAGGTGGTTAAGTTTGCCACTTCTTTGATCACGCTTTTGGAATAACGCGTTTTCTTAAAATCAAAACGAGCAATGCTATCGGTTTGGTACATAAGGCTTTGCAATGGATTTGCCAATCGCTTAGCCACAAACCAGACGATGAGAAAGCTCATCGACATCAAAGCAAAAGCGACCTTAATTTGCTTATCTCTCATCGAAAGGAGGTTAGTCAGGAGATCTTCTTGAGGCGTCGCTTCGGCGAGTAAAATTCTTGTGTGCTTATTAAGACTTACGGGAGTTAACGTTATCGACCAATCAATCTCGCCAGTAGTTCCTTTCTCATACAGAATTTGACTTGAAAGTCGATCGAGCACTTTGACGAATATACCCTTTTCAAGACTACTGCGGTTGGTTTGCTCGTCTGCACCTAACTCTACGTCCCCCTGATGATGAGCTAAGACGTGGAACTTATTGTCAAAAAGAATCAGTTTACTGGCATCCGAATAGCCTAAATGGCTAATTTGTTCAGATAAAGATTGTAGAGTGAAATCAGCTCCCACAACCGCGTTGCCATCAGGACTGCGGCGTGAAAACGTTACCCCGGTTGTTTTAAGGAAATAGAAGAAATATGGCTCGGTTAATCGAATGACACCATCTTTTTCTGCATTAACAAACCAAGGTCTACCACGAGGGTCAAACTGGTTATCTTTGGCTTGTTTGGATTTTAGAATGTTGTAATTGCCATCTAAATAATGGAATCTATTTGAACCATCAATAGAGGTCTGATTAATCATTAAGACGGCTTTATCTGGCGCATCGAACTGAGTTCGCTCGCTGTTTGAACGTAAAGCACGAAACATTGTGAATTGACCTTTCTCGCTGCCGTAAAAAAGAGCAACTAAGCCGGGACTGCGTTGGAAAATTAAGTTCAATGACGTCAGGAATCTGATTTCTTTCTCTGGTGGAGCATTTCTTTCTACAACGCGACTAAGCGCCATAAAGTCAAGCGTGGTCAATATTGGTCCAGTGTTGAGTTGAAATGTGGATTCAAGTTGACGGCTATTCTCTTGGCTAAGTTCCTTCGCACTGCCTGACAATAACTCTTGCGCATGGCGGTAGCTAATAGCAATGAGCACGACCCCGACCAAGGTGGTGAGGATTAAGAATAAGCTAGTGATATGGATACTGAGTGAATATTTGCGTTTGCGCATGATCTACCTTCAATGGCTGACCTAATAATTATTAGTCGAAAATCATGGAAATGCATATGTTAAGAAGACTTCTTACTTGTGGTTTGTCAGCGGATTTAGAGACGTAGTAAGTGAGATGAGTTGTTTATAAGTCGAAACAAAATATCGTCAACAAGCGGTGTTTTTTTAAGTACAATCTCTGCTCCTGAGTGTTTCACTAAGAATAAATACAATGAAAAAAATAATCCCAATTGCCGCGCTTGTAATGTCAGCACAAGTCTTCGCTAGCGACTTTGATCTTAAAGCCACGATGAAGCAGATGAAAATGGAATTCAAACAAGCTGCTCAAGCTCAAGAAATCACCGATATGCAGTCAGCGGTATCAAATCTATCTGAGCTTATCGAACAGTCAAAGCGTGGTGATTACCCACCAGAAAAGTATGATCTATACCAAGAGGGTTTTAATAAACTATCTGTCGCGATTGATTCTGTTGAAGCGAAGCTAGACGCGGGTGATCTCAATGCCGCGAAAGCAGAGCTGAAGATGGTTGACGACCTACGTGTTGAATACCATGACAAGCGTAACCCAAGTATTTGGAGCAAGATTTTCGGCTAAGTCGTTTGGTATTTTTATAAATCAACATGATCTGAGTTAGGTTTTATTAACCCATTGGCTGAATTTGTTGCAGGATAGTTATATATTTCGCTCAATTAATCGAGAGCGAAAATGATACGGACATCAAACTTTAAGCGAAGTATGTTGATCGCAAGTGCCCTTAGCTGGGTGCTTGTGACTTTGATGCCTGTCATTAATGCACATGGCTCAAGTGCCGGCGTTTGGGCGACGCTTTGTACTATCAATGGCTTTGAACTTGTTCAGGTTGAAGAAGGGAAACCTGAGGTACAGCATAGTAAACCGTGTCCGTTCAGCCACTTCTCGGTCTTTCACCAAGATTCACTTCCAACACCAACATATCTACGCAAGTCTTCGTTAGCAGTTGAAAATCCGTACACTTATTTGGCTCTAAGTGAGCGGTTCCAGATTGCTATCCCTCGTGCTCCACCATCTTATCTCTTCACTTAACCTAATAACCAAATAAAACAGGCTTTAAAGCCACTTAAGTAAAGTTAATGCTCAGCAGCTGACCTTGAATTAATTCGAGGGGCTAGCTTATACGCACAAAAGGAATACAAGATGTTGGGTAGTCAAATTCAGACTGGACCTAAGGATGGCGTACGTGCGTCAAACGTTCAACAACAAAATAAGGCAAGGTACTTTCTCGTTTGGAGATGGCACTTTTATGCGGGGTTATTTGTTATCCCGTTTATGCTGATGTTAAGCCTGACCGGTATAGTGATGCTGTTTGATGATGAAATTGAACAGCTCAGATATCAAGAATTGATCAGCGTCGAAGAGCAAATGAAACGCTTACCGATCTCCACTCAGCTTGAAGCGGTAAAAGGTGCCTATCCTAATGCGTCAATCACGCAGGTCATCGTCACGGAAGATCCCACTCACGCGAATCGATTTAATGTCCGTTTGGAGGATGGAAGATCGATCTTTGCGACCGTTAATCCATATACCGCTGAAGTATTAGGGCAAATTGATCGAAGCGATAGCTGGTATCAATTGGCCAATGATATTCATGGCACTTTGCTGATAGGTAAATGGGGGGACTATCTAATCGAAATCTCTGCGAGTCTAGGTATTCTATTGTTGGTCAGTGGTATTTACCTCTGGCTGCCTAGAGATAATGCATCAAAAGCGGGCTTTCTAAAGATTCGCGTTAACAGTGGTAGCCGCACCTTAATGAAGGACTTACACGCCAATCTAGGCGGTACGCTTTCAGTCGTCTTTTTGCTATTTTTGTTATCGGGTCTTGCTTGGGCTGGCGTGTGGGGCGCGAAAATGGTTCAGGGCTGGAATACGTTCCCGACTTATTACACGTGGGGCGAAAAACCGCAATCGACACAGTTACATCAGCATTTAAATCATGGCAGCGAAGAAGAAATGCCGTGGAACTTAGAGTTAGCGCCAGTGCCAGAATCCGACCCGCATCAAGGGCATCATCAACAGGGTTCAAGCCAAGACAAGTACGATGTGAGTCGTTCAATTGATATCGATACTATTAACCTTAAAGCAGAGCAGCTTGGCCTGCCGCAGTATCGCCTATTCTTGCCTCAGAGTGAGACGGGAGTTTACACCATTGCTGCAAACTCGATGGCTGGTGATGTGGTTGATCCACGCCTCGATAGAACTGTGCATATTGACCAATATACCGGGCAGACGTTGATTGAAGTCAGTTGGGACGACTACGCAGTTATCGCCAAGCTAATGGCTGCTGGGGTGTCGTTACACCAAGGCGATTTAAGCGCAGTCAACAAATGGCTGAACGTGTTCTTCTGTGTTGCTTTTATTGCGATCGCGATTACCGGCGCTTGTATGTGGTGGATTCGACGTCCTGCTAGACAAAACAGACTTGGCGTACCTGCACGGTTTGAGCAAGAGGGCATGTGGAAACTAGGCTTAGCGACATTGCTACTCATTGGTCTGTTGTTCCCGTTAGCGGGGATTACGATTGTGGTTGTAATGCTGATCGACGCAGTATTGGTACAAAAAAGTGACAGACTAAAGACATACCTTTCGTAATAAGCATTTACTAACTGAATAACGCGGCTATCTGCATTGATGTAGGTAGCCGTTTTTGTTGGTTTTTACTGCGATAAAACTGATTTATAGCAAATTATCTTGTTGGAGAAGGCGTAGGATGATCTCTCATGCAAAGAGGCTAGAACCATAAAGTAACAAGAGAAAAACTATGAACGAATTAGTACAACGATTTTTGCGCTATGTGACTTTTAATACTCAATCGAATCCAGCCGACTCAGGCTGTCCAAGCACTCAGGGACAAATGGTGTTTGCGGAGTTTCTAAAGCAAGAATTAATCGACATGGGGCTATCTAATGTAACGCTTGATTCCAACGGCTACTTAATGGCAAAACTGCTGAGTAACGTTGACTATGACGTTCCCGCTATTGGTTTTATCGCCCATATGGATACCGCCCCAGATGCTTCTGGGAGAGATGTAAAACCGCAAATTATTGATGACTACCAAGGTGGCGATATTGCGCTAGGTAAAGGCGATGAAATTTTGTCTCCGATTCAATATCCAGAGCTACACAAGCTTCATGGTCATAACTTGATTACTACCGACGGCACTACGCTATTGGGCGCTGACAATAAGGCTGGTATTGCCGAGATTTTATCTGCGATTTCAGAGCTGATCGCTAATCCAGACATACCTCATGGTGATATTTGTGTTGGCTTTACGCCAGATGAAGAGATAGGGCGCGGGGCGAACCTTTTTGATGTTGAGAAGTTTGGTGCCAAATGGGCATACACCATTGATGGTGGTCCAGTGGGTGAGCTCGAATTTGAAAACTTTAATGCCACTAGCGCTGATATCATTTGTCATGGCGTGAATGTGCACCCCGGTACTGCGAAAGGCAAAATGATCAACTCAATGAACATTGCTGCCCAATTTCAAATGATGATGCCAGCAGACGAAACCCCTGAGACGACCGAAGGATATGAAGGTTTTTATCATCTTAAATCCGCTGAGATGTCGGTTGCTCGCAGCGAACTAGGCTACATCATTCGCGATTTTGACCGACAAGGACAAGAGCAACGTAAGCAGTTCATGGCAGATAAAGTTGCGGAGCTGAATGAAAAGCTAGAGAAGGGCAGAGTTGAATTGATTCTGACTGACAGCTACTTCAATATGAAAGAGCAAGTTGAACCATTCCCCCATGTTATTGAGTTAGCTAAACAGGCGATGATTGCATGTGATGTTGAGCCTCAGATTAAACCGATTCGTGGTGGTACTGACGGCGCAAGACTCTCATTTATGGGCTTACCATGTCCGAATATCTTCACAGGCGGATATAACTTCCATGGTATTCACGAGTTCATTTCAATTGAAGGTATGGAGCAAGCGGTAAAAGTAATTGTGACACTGGCAGAAAAAACCGCATTAAACTATCGATAAGTTATACTCAAAACGCTGATATCTAGCGAAAAATCATATACATTAATAGTTAATGATTGGACAGCTAGGTATCAGCATGAAAAGGATTTTTTTACTCGTCACCCATCTTGGTTGCATCGCCTTGGGTTTCGCCTTAGGGATATATGCGTTACCTATTCTTATCCAGCCGCCTTCCCCGACAATGAATGAAGTGCAAAGTGTCACCAATCAAGCGCTCTATACTGCGACGTTCCAAAAGGATCGCCAAGATAGTGACTTCCTGCATTGGGGAGAGGGCTCTGTTTCAATCAGCTCAGAGCAAGTCGCGTTTGTAGGGGAATTAGCCCCGGGACCTGACTACAAACTTTACTTTTCTCAGACTTTCATTGAAACCGAAGCTGACTTTAAAGCCAATAAAGCAAATATGATTCAAGTTGGCGAAGTGAAAAGCTTTGATCGTTTCACGGTTTCTCTACCAGAAGAGTTTCCACTTAAAGATTACAATACCGTTATCATCTGGTGTGAAACTTTTGGCGAGTTCATTACGTCAGCTCGATATAAATAACCGATATGTAGGAATGTTCTTATATTTCGTATGGTAATCTTAATGTTGTCTGACATTTTTGAATACTTTTCAAAAATCGGTTAGTTTCTTGCAAAACACTGACATTTGGTTAGTGTTCGAATTGATAATGCGTGGCTTGCTCAACGGCTGTACATCTCTTCCTATAACGAAATTTTAATTGAGATAGCAGCGCGCTCTAATAAGGATACATCGTTTTGTTTAACTCGTTTAGTTCAAAACTATACATATATCTTTCATTGCTCCTCTCTTTGGTGTCTATGCAGGCCTACGCTGCAGAGATTGAGGTATCGGTTTCTCCTACAACTGCTACCTATCAAAATGGCCAGAGCATTGATTACACGATCACTGTAAAGAATACGACGGCGAAAACACTGCGAGACGTTTCGATCCAAGATCTGCTTTGGGATGAGCAAGCGGATGGTGAGTCAGGGCCTGTCAAAGCATTTAGCTCACTAACTATTATACCTTCAAACAGTTGGGGCTCTAATCCGGGCAGTTTTATCGCAAGTGATGCAAATCTTGATGTAAATAACGCGGTACTCTTGCCACTGGGCTCGATTGATTTTCAAGTACAAGCAACGGTGAGTAATGACGTCGTTGGTGTCATTGAACTGGGTGATACAGTCGTTGGGGCTGATGTTGACGGTGATGGGAGTGCAGAAACCTTTACTCCTCCTAGCAAGAGTATTTTCAATCCCGTCCCATATCAGTATGAAATGAATCTTTCAGTCGATAAACCACAATATCAGGTAGGAGACTCGCTAACTTATACGCTAGAAGTGGTCAATACAGGCAGCTACCTAGTACAAAACCTCTCAATCGAGCAGTTGTTCGCGTCACTCAGTGTAGAGGATCTGAGCGGTGGCAAATCTTCTCCTTTTTCCAGCGTTGAAATTAGTGGCAAGAAATCAGGAAGCTTCAGTGATTTGGGTTCATTCGCAACAAGCGGAGACCTACAAGTTACAGGAGCTTCTATTGATGTTAATGGAAAGCTTACCTATACGATCACCACTACAGTAAACAACAATGTAGTAGGGGATATCATCACTTCGGCGAAAAGTCATACTAAAGACGGTGATGTAGACAGTAATGGACTGACTACACCTCCGGCCCAGCCTCAAGTATCCATTGAACACACTATTAATAAAACAAGTGCCTACTTAGTCAATGGTGAACGTGTCTTTACCATTAAGGCAAGTAACACGGGTCTAGGTATCGCACACAACTATCATATTAAGCAAAATATTGCTGATCTTGTCTCAAACTTAGGCTTGGGTAACAACCTTAAGGCTGAACATGACTCGACAGATGTTAGTGGTAACCCGTTTGGTAGTTGGATCATTGATGTAACGGATGCAGGGGCCAATAGCCAATCGAGTTATAAAGACAGCGGTACTCAAACTAATGTACCTTTTGATGACACCATTTCTTTATTCCCCGGCGAATCTATTACGTATGAAGTAAAGGCGACACTATCACCTGTTGCAATTGGTGTGGTTCAGGGCGCAAATGCAGGTGTGTATGATTCGACAGATACGCTTATTCAAGATGCTCAGATCTCTCAAACGTTTACGGCTGAGCGAACACTCAATGTTTCCGATCCTGAAATCAAAATAGTTAAGACAACGAAAGACACTCAGTACGTACCAGGTGAAACGGTTGATTACGAAATTAAAGTCACTAACTCTTCATCGAAATATTTTGCCAACGACTTATTAGTTGTCGATGATTTAGCTTGTGTACAGACTGAGCAAGCTGCAGGCGCAGGGCAGGGGCAGGCATTCAAGCGATGGAAGCTGGAACCTGTTAGTGCAGAAGATGACCAAGGAACCGATCCGGGCAAATATAGCTATGGTTCTTGGATAACAAGTCCAGTGACAGTGTCACCTGATATCGCGCCCGGTAAGAGTGTTACCTATAAGTTGACGGCTGAAGTGAATGAATCGAGCATTGGGCTGATTATCGATAATAATCCGGCTTGTAGCGACAATGTGAGCGAAGATGGTTCAGGTGTTCAAATGCCTGATGACAACCTGCGCGCAAGTAAAGATGTCGATAGCCGCTTCTATTCCGCAGGCGACGTCCTTACCTATACCATTCGCATTGATAATGATGGTGATGGTTTTGCTGATCAAGTTTCAGTTGTAGACAAATTAAGTGAAGTTACGACCACTTCTGTTTTTGGCCCTGACGTCAAGGCATATAAGACTTGGACAGTAACAGCAGAGGCCTTTCGTGGTGATGGCTCTGCTGCAACCGCATCGGTAACGGGAATTACAGGTGAGATCAAAGACGTTGATCTTGATGTTAAAGCAACACTTGAGCCTCATAGTTATATCATCTACACGGTTGCAGCGAAAACTAATCCTATATCGAATGGCCATATTCAGAATAGCGTAACTGTAGATGGTTCTGTTTATGCAGACCGTGGTTCAGATCCAAAAGACTTCAAAATTGGCTTGAATAAGACAGTTAAAACTAACCGTGACTCTGGATTTCATTCTGAGCGAACCAGCTACTCTAAATTAGACAATGAGATCATATACAAAATCCATCTTAAAAATGCCAAAGGAAATGGCTATGCGACCAACGTAAAATTGATGGATGAAATATCAAAGATATCTGCAGGGCTACTGGAGCCGGACACTAGCTCAAAACAGGTATTTTCCTCATGGACCATTGGGGCTGAAATTCTGTCAGATGATCCAGACTTGGTTGGGAATGAGGCGGTAACGAAGGTTGGCGACTTTGAAGACAATAAAGATATTAATCTTACTGCTCAAATAGCGCCGAATGTTGAGGTGGTGTACACCATTATCGCTCAAATCGATCGCTCGGTGAGTAATGAGATCATCTATAAGAGATTTGACAATACAGCAACCATTGAAACGCCTGACTCAGATTCGCAAAGTGGCGCGTCTGATACAGTAACAGTGCACCCTAAAGCACCAGATGTAGTCGTTGTAAAAACGACCAAAGAGAACCAATTTTATCCGGGAGAATGGGTTGAGTTTGATGTCACGGTATACAACCGCGGTGCAGGCTACGCGAATGAGGTTGCGGTTAAAGATGACATTATTAGTATGGATGCGTTCTCCGAATGGACGATAAAATCAAGCACTGACAGCAATAATACGACATATAAGACAGGTAGTTACGCTGGAAATCCATCAAACTATCCTGCAAATGGTAACATCAACACCAAAATTGATATCGATCCTAAAACCTCAGATGGGCCCGGTTTTGTCAAATATACGATTCGTGGTTTAGTCAAAAATGACTACAAAGCAACGGAAATCTCAAACACGGTAGAAATTCATGATCCAGTCAATAACCTAGATCAATCTGCATCAGCAGAAATTGGCGATAGTGGTGCCTCTAAGCTTAATGTATCTATTCTGAAGACAGCTGATCGAACCCAGTTTGTTCCAGGTGAAGATGTGACTTACTTTATCACTTTGCAAAACAACAGTGATAACGAAGCGACCTCGCTTAAATTAGGCGATCCCCTAACGGAAATACGTTCAGTACTTGCCAATAATAAGAGCAATCGATTTGCTGATTGGCACAATCAATCGCCGTTTGAATATTGGCAGTTTGACTACGCTGATGGCGCTGGGTGGCAACCACAAACCAATAAAGATCTTATCTACCCAGAAGCTGATGATGAGACTTTCTCGTTAGCATCAGGTGAAACCCGTACGTTTAAGATCAAGGCTCACGTTAAAGACAATGTGATCGGCACTGACGATGGCCTTGGCTTAAAACAAATTATCGCGAATGATGCGTATATTTTCCGCGACTATAATCTTGTCACCGAGCAGTCGCATGTTTCTCACCACGAAATGCAAAGAGTGGATAGCGGCGGTGCAGTGACTCGTACATTATTGGTTAATGGCAAAGAGAGCCGAAACTACGCTCCGGGTGATACGTTAACTTATAAAATAAAAGTCTCTTCAAACCGTGGTTACTACAATAACCATCGTGTATTCGAAGACATCAAAGGCGTCAGCGTTTTATTGCTCGATGGTAATAAAGCTAATCCGTTCAACGACACGTTTACTGTCGCGGTAACTAAAGATGATGCGAATGGTGGTGATGGTACGACTGACGGCACCTTGGATGGCGTTGTTGAAGACAATAAGAATATCGATACAACTATTGACGTTGCAGGGGGCGACTACGTTCTCTATAGCGTAGAAGGGGTCGTACGTGAAGATGCTTCGGGCGATATCACCATTGGTGGTATTACCGTTGAACCTTATGACTACCATTTAACATTCAGCAAAACCGTAGAGCAGAAAAACTACCAACCGGGCCAACCGCTAACCTATCACCTGACGATTGAGAATGATGGTAAGGGCGGCGCTTACTCAATCCCAATCGAAGATAAAATCTCAGAAATTACTACAACGATGCTTGATGGCTCAACAGATGTTGCCTTCCCTTATGGTTGGAAAATTGAGCCTAAAGTTCTTGGAGGGAGTTCTTTCGCTGAAGTGGATTTAGATGGCACGCTTAAAGACAATGCCGATATTGAAACTCGTATCTCCGTTCCTGCGGGTGAAACTATCGATTATGTTGTGACCGCGGTCGTTAACGAAAATGCGGTTGGTAATATTGTCAACTTGCTTAAAGTCGATGGTGATACGGTAAGTGCGGAATCGAAGCCTGATACCGAGAAATATGACTTCGAAAAACACCTAACTAAGTATTTAGACCAAGATGGTACAACCGAACTGTCTGGCGGTTACACACCGGGTGGGTACTTGGTGTATGAAATTACGCTTAGAAACCTACATAACGTTCACTTAAAAGACATTCCGATTGTCGACGATATTAAAGGTATCACGACCGACTACTATGATGGTTCGATTGGCCAAGCTTTCGATTCGTGGTCGATCACCACAGAGGTCGACAGCAGTAAATTATCCGATGCGGGTACTGTCAGCGACAATAACAATATCGATACAAAATTTGATATAGCCGGTAGTGAGTTCGCTACTGATGGCAGTGGTACGTTCGTTAAGTACACAATTAAAGCGAAGATCTCTGAGAAGGCGGTCGGCCCAATCCAGAACAGAGCCAGAGTGGATGGTACGCACAATTTAGATTCAGAGCGTGCAGACATGCTGGCAGCAGCTCTGAAGAAGTCTCATATTGCGTATACAGACACTAGCTTAAGCACCCAAAAGCAAACCTATAACTTTGACCCAAGCAGTCATGGTTCAGCGGTAGTCTACAAACTGCGTCTAGACAATGAAGGCAAAGGTACAGAATATGGCGCGTCACTAAAAGAAGAGTTCTCTAAAATCCAAAGCCGACTTGCTCAAGATTCTGCTGGTGAAGCTAACGACCAAAAAGGCCCAGTATTTGAAGAGTTTGGTTGGAAAGTTTCGGCTGCACAATCGACAGAACTCGTAACGACTATCGGTACTTTTGCTGGTGGTAACAATGTAGATATCGATATTCCTGAGCTTTCCATTGCGGCCGGAGGCTGGGTTGAGTTCATTATCGAAAGTGAAATTCGCCATGATGCATTGGAGAATGTGGTTGCGACTCCATACTACAATGGCTCCGGTTTTGGTAAGTCTACGATTAAACCTGACACTCAAAACTTGAAAGTCACAAAGCAAATCGTTTCTATCGGCGGTAGACCATATAAAGATGGCGATACCTACAAGCCGGGTGAAGAAGTTGTATACCTGCTTGATGTGAATAACCAAGCTAAAGTGTGGACTGATCAAACGCGAATCCAAGATATTGTTTCTAACATCCAAGTAGAAGTATTGGGTGGGGCGACCGAGCAGGCATTCAATGATTTCTCCATTAGCAATACTATTTCTCAAGGATTGAATACTAAGGTAGATACCTATTTGCCATCGTACGACGCAAACAGCGATCTTGACGTTACCACTGATATTGGTCCGGCAGAGGATATCCAGTTCACGATCAAAGGGACGATCCGAGATGATGCACTAGGTGATATAGACGCTAACAAAGCTAGCGCTGGCGGGAAAAATGTACATACCCCAGTGATTCCTCCTGTAGCGCCTAACTTAGTATTCGAAAAGTTAGTAACCAATACCACTTCGGATGGAGGTAGCTGTTCGTTCCCATCGAACTCTGGGGCAGGGTGTGAATACAACCCAAGCGGACAAGTTAGCTACACCATTACGGTCGAAAACAAGGGTGAAGGTATTGCCAACGATGTGGCGATTATAGACAAACTCAATGAGATTGTTACCTCTACTGGAGCAAAAGCGTTTAGTAGTTTATCCACAACGGTACTTGAGCAGCCAACTTCTGATCGGTTCTCTATTTCGGGCAACTACTCAGGTAGTAAACCATTGGATGCGACGTTCGACTTGATGCCGGGTGATAAGGTTGTATTTGGTCTATCAGGAAGCGTAGATGATGATGCAACGGGTACGATCACTAATGTGGCAAACGTAGATGGCAAAGATTCGAACGCCATTGTACTAGGCCAAGGTGATGCCGAGATTCTGGCGTCTAAGAGTACCGATACACCAACTTATGTTCCAGGCGGTGAAGTCCGCTACACCATGTATATTGCCAACAAGGCTGACAGCAATGCGGATGTTAAAGTCGAAGACGCTATCTCTAAGTTCTTAGTTGAGACAGCTGACGGCACTATGCAAACCGCTTTGAAATCATGGACGACAACCGCATCGTTTGTAAGCAATGTTGGCGCAGCGCACAATGATGCCAGTGCGATTCAAACGTCAGGTGATATTGACGCGATCGTTAAGTTAGGTGCAGCGACTCCTGCAGAACCGACCATTCTAAAAATTGATGTGGTCGGTAATGTACGTGATGACGCAGTGGGCAAGTTTGGCAACACGCTGTATGTCGATAGCAAACAATACGACTTGAAGCAGCACTATATTTACCCTGAACCAGGTAGTTTATCGGTAAATAAAGAAGCCTCGATTTCACCAGCGGTTTACGCTCCGGGCGATACGATAGGTTTTGATATCACCATCGAAAATACTGGCGCTGGTTATCTGCAAAACTTAACTGTTAAAGACTTAGTTAAGGATATCGGCAGTGAAGTTGTAGGAAGTCCACGCTCAGGTCGCGTGTTTGACAATTGGGATAGCGCAAGCAGCTCAATTACGATCGTCGATTCAGGAGCAAGTGCTTCACACACGATCTCGCAATCAGACTTTAGTGATGCCGATGGTTTTAAAGGTGAATACCAGTTAGCGCCTGGGTCGAAGATTCAACTGCATCTAGAGGGTACTGTTAAAAGCAATGTTATCGGTGAGATTACCAATACAGTAAGCGTTGCAGCTAATGGCGTTAATGAGATTACCGATAGTGCAACTTACTTACCGATTGACGCAGAAGTTACGGTTTCGAAAGAAGTTGATAAAGACGTATATCAAGCCCAAGACGAGCTTGTTTATACCATCGTACTGACCAACACTCAGCGTGTATGGGCGACTGATGTCCATGTGACAGACTTTGTTGATCGTATTAGTGCGGAAACGATTTATGGCAACTCAATATCGGTGTTTGAGCCTGGATCAATCTCAATCAACGCAACATCGGCTAAGGGCACGACAACACTTCCTGCACTTTCAGGTGATTACATCAATAATATGGTTGATATTGCGCCTGAAGACGTTGTGACAGTCACAATCAAAGGTACATTAAAACCAGAAATAATCGGCGAAGTGAAGAACGTCGTGGATGTCGAGTATGACGGTAAAACCGTATCTGATGAGGCAATCAGTAAACCACTTATTCCATCAATTTCGGTAACCAAAACGCCGATTGAAGAGTTCTATACCCCAGGTTCAATTAACGGCTTTGTTATTACGATTGAAAACAAAGATGCGGCGTTTGCCAATGACATTGAGCTAGAAGACCTCATTTCAAAGATCATGGTAGAAACAGTTGATGGTGTCGATAAGCCAGCCTTTACTCATTGGGAGTATTCGTTTAAAGCCAATGACCCGATGACGACAGTCGACTATAGCGGCACTTATGCATTGAATAGTGATATCAAGAATATAATCGACTTGGCGCCTAACGACACTATTACCTATACGGTACGCGGTAAAATAGATAGCCGTGCGATTGGCGAGATTAATAATACTGCTAACGTGAAATACAACGGTAAAGACAGTTCAGCAAGCGCTGTGATCAAGCCGAAACCTGCAGATATTACTGTGACGAAAACAGCGGACCGAGAATTTTATCAAGCTGGTGAGCCCGCTCAGTTTGTGGTTACTGTAAGTAACCAAGGTGATGGCTTTGCTGACGATGTGGCGATTAAAGACATCATGAATGATGTGTTGGTTACTTTGGTTGATGGCAGCACTGGAACCGCGTTTGAAAGCTGGACGATTAAAACTGCGTTAAGTGATGTCAAATCTAGCCTAACGGTTACGCCAAGTGGTAGTAATCCTGATATCGAAACCCTCGCGGATATTGCGCCAAATAGTACGGTGACGTTCACCATTGATGGCATAGTTAACCGTTATGCGACGAGCGATATTCTAAATAATGTCACGGTTGATTTTGGGACTGAACCACAAAAAAGTGCCGATGCGTTAATTAAACACCGTCCAATTTCTTTGAAGCTAGAGAAGTTTGTTGGTGAAACTGGCTCAGAGACGGAAATGGCATACGAACCAGGTAAGCCGGCAACGTTTAGAGTTATCCTGACTAACCAGAATGAGGCGTTTGTCGGCGGCATTGAGCTGAAAGACCTGTTAGGTTCATTGGAAGTTGATACGGTTAACGGCGCCCGCGAGCCTGCGTTTGAGTCTTGGTCTATTAAAGTCAACAAAGGCAATGAATTAACCACGATCTCGCCAGACCCTAGTGGTAATAATCGAGAGGTTGATTCTACGGTGAATATAGCGCCTAACGATGTACTGGAACTTGTTATCACAGGGCAAGTAAACAGTTTCGCTAACGGCCAGATCGATAACAAAGCAAGTATGCTGGTTAACACTGGACGAGTGGACCGCTTTACTGCAGTGGCGAGCCTACTGCCTGAGCCTGACAACGTTATTATTACTGAAGAAGCGGATAAGCCTATCTATTCTGCAGGCGAACCTGCGACGTTCCGCGTCAAGTTATTTAACGACAGTAAAGGTTTTGCTAATGACGTGCTGTTGAGAAACGCTATCTCACGTATGAAGGTACAGACTAAACCTGATTTGTCGACTGGTGACAGAGAAGTGGTGAGCGCGTTTACCGATTGGAAGATTGAAGCTAAGAGCAATGACCCTCGTACAAACATCAACGCAGGTACTTTGTCAGATAACAACGACATAACTATTGGTGGTGATATTGCACCGGGCGATACGGTTGAGATTGCGATTACCGGTACCACTGACCCGCGTGCTATGGGTGAGATCGTCAATACGTCATTCAAGATCGATGAATCGGACTCAGCGCCAGCGCCAGCACCGTCAACCCGAGATGCTCGAAACGCTAGCATTGAGTCGGTGAGTGCTATGATCACGCCGAGAGCCGTTAGTTTTGCGATAGATAAAACCACCACTAAGGGTGAGAATGCGCAATATACCAACGATGATTCAGAGCTTACCTATGTACTGAAAGTGAGTAACCAAGGCTCATCGACCATTACCGGAACGAAGATGGTCGATGAAATTAGTAAGCTTGCAGGCGCTAACGGTAATCCTCTGTTCACCTCTTGGAAAATGAGCATTGTTGAATGGCCAACTGGGCAAAATAAAGGCGAATTTACGGATAAGGACTTGTTACTTCCTGACAGTGGACCTTCGTTAGACCTGCTGCCTTACATGGGCAATGGCTATGAAATCACGATTACAGGCCAGTTAAACAAAGGCTTGGATGACAATATAACTAATACCTTTACTGTGACAGACCCTGCAACAGGGATCAGTGCTTCTGATGACGTAACGATCCATGTGAAGAAGTTTGCGGATAATGAAGGCGAACTAGAGGTCACGAAAGAAGCGTTACAAACTGACGCACAAGTCGGTGATGTTATCGAGTATGAAGTGACCATCTTTAATAACAATGAAGCGGAATTTAAAAACGTCAAACTTGTCGACCGTTATCCGTCAGGCTTTGCGTATGTTCCGGGCTCTACTGAGCTAGTAAACAGCGGGCCAGATGGTGAGTTTGATACTGGTGATGATGTTATCAAAGTCGATGATCCTGCGGTAACGAACAGCTTAACCTTCAACGTTGGTGACATGTTGGCGTATGGCAATGGTGAGAAAACCATTACTGAGAAAGTACGCATTCGATACCTATTAAGGGTTTCTGTCGGAGCAACATTTGGTAAATATGTAAACTCGGCAGTGGCAATGTCGCCACCTGAAGGTCAAACATCAGGGGCGTTGGAAGAAAAGTCCAACACCGCGACAGCCACCGTTGAAGTACTGCCGGACAAAGTGTTCGATACCGCATCAATCATAGGTAAGGTTTTTGAAGACCATAACCAAGATGGATTCCAAGCTGATGCGACTGCGTTTGATGTGATTGTGACAGCAAATATCTCACATAAAGATTATATCGGTGGTACCACGGTTGTGATTCAAGATGGTAGAGAGGTTCGTCTTACTGACACTGATCACGTGGAAACGAAAGAAGAAGCAGAGCTGTATCAACACAACTATTCCCACGATAGTCGTTCGAATAGAAAACAGAAGCAATATGATTCTGCTTTAGTGAAAGGGTACGAGATAGATAAGCTATTTGGCCTGTCGCAAAACCGCACGCTACCAAAGAGCAACAAGGCCGTGTTCCAGTTTGAAACGCGCAGTGACAAGGGCTTTACCTTTAGCGTAGTAACCGATTCTGGTACGCGAATCATGTTTGATCGAAGTGGTAAAATTACCAGCCATTATGTGGATGACAAGAAAGATGGGCTGTCGGCTGAAAACCTAGATGTTACGCGCAACCTATATAGAGATGGTGACCATTATCTGTGGGAGATCGTGATTGAAAACAAAGGTGTTTATGAAGATGGTATTCCTGGCGTTCGATTATTGACTGTTGAAGGTATTGTTATCGAAACGGATCAATATGGGCGTTACCACGTACCGGATCAGTGGGTACTGGATAAGAAAGGTAAGAACTTCTTAGTGAAAGTCGATACCGACTCTTTGCCGACGGGAATGAAGGTCATCAGTGAAAACCCACGTGTTCAACGAATTTCACCTAACAAACTAACGAAATTCAACTTTAGTGTTGCGACAGAGGAAGAGTAATTCATGCTAAATCAGACAAGTACAATGAGTGAACCAGTATGAAGGCGCTAAAGTTGAGTCGTATTGCTATCTGCGTTGCTGCTGCTATTCCTGTAATAGTTGCTGCAAAAGATACCAGTAAACTAGAAAAGCTTGATACTGACACAACGGGTATCGAAGTCGAGTTACATCAGCAAGAAGACAGTTCGCGAATTTATCTCAAAGAAGGTGCGATTTGGGCGAGTCGTGATATCACACGTTTTGAGCCAGTTCTAGATGTGAGTGTTGGTGATGAGCTAGAAGTAGACCAAGGGAAGCTTGCCGATAGCGTTAACTTTACCATTAGCTCGAACTACAGCTACTACATGGATCGTTACCAGATCGAAATTTACCGTGGACGCGATCGCTCATTGTCACAGCCTTTAAAAGTTCTCACTGGCACAGAAGTCGCCAATGATATCGATATTGAATGGGACGGTACAACGGATGTTGATTACCAGTTTAATGTCGGTGAACAGCTTCAGTTCCGCTTTAAAGCGTGGGATAAAGACGGCAACATGGATGTCACTACGATCGGTGTTATGGATCTGGTGACACAAGATTCCGAAATTGAACTTGATCGTAACGACAGCGAAGACGACCTATCGCGCAGTTTTGGCCGTGCGAAACTGATGCGCCATAACATCCCAACCAACTCTGGTTTGGCTAAGTTTATTGGTACTGGGCTAAAAGGTGTCGACAAAGTTGTTATTGGTGAAGATGAGTTTGATATCGAAGATGGCGAGCTGTATGCAGAACAGTTCTTGCCAGCGGATGCGTATATCTTCCCAACCAAAGTGGTGTTTGATAACGGTGATGAGCGCCGCTATCAACTTTATGTACGTATTCCGGATACCTATTACGCTCAAGCAGGTCTGGCGGATATGTATATTGGCAAGAACCGAGTAACGGGTGACACCGGTGCACTTGGTGTTAACGACCAATATCAAGATGATGTCTACAACCAAGGGCGCATCGCCTATTTCAGCCAAGGCAAGTTTGGTGACAAGCTGCGCCTAACCACACACTTTGATAGTAAAGATGGTCAAATCAAAGACATCTTTAAACATCCTTTTGCGGCTGACGATTCTGATGTATTCGATATTCTAGAGGATGACGACGAACTCTATTACGGTGACTATGGTGATGGGGCGAATATTCATAAAGTGGTCAACACCAAAGGTAAAGTCTACTTCGATCTTGAATACGATAAGTCTCAAGCGCTTTGGGGTAACTACAATACCGGAATTACGGGCACTGATAACAACGATTACAACCGAAGCTTGTATGGCTTTAAGGGTGACTATCGTACCCGTTCAACCACCAAGTTTGGTGATGATAGATTAAACGTTGTCGGTTTTGCAGCCTCTGCTGATTCATCATTTGCTCACGATGAGTTCCTTGGCACAGGCGGTTCACTTTACTTCCTTCGCCACGGTGAAGTGGTTCCAGGCAGTGACAAAGTCTATGTCAAAGTGGTCAACAAAGATTCCGGTATTTCTGAAAAAGAGGTACCGCTTCAATCAGGTCGAGACTATGAGATTGACCCTTACCAAGGTCGAATTATCTTAACTCGTCCGCTAAATAACATTATCTCTGATAGCTTCGGATCGGTGATTGATGATACACCAACTGACGGCTACGAAAATTACTTAGCGGTTGATTATGAATACGTCCCTCAGGGTTCTGATATTAAAGACTCTATGACATACGGTGGTCGTATTAAAGGTTGGGCCAACGATTATATTGGTATTGGCGCCAACTACGTATCGGAAGAAAAAGACGGCCAAGACTATGAAGCCTATGGTACGGATCTAACCTTGAGAGCAACCGAAGGTACCTACATCAAGGCGGAATTTGCGCAAAGTGAAGGTCGTCAGACGGATTCGAACTTCGTTTCCTTCGATGGTGGTTTAACCTTTACTCCGATTGGCACCGACCTAGATGAACGCAAGGGTAACTCGATCCAAGTGAAAGGTGTCGCGAACCTTTATGATATTGCACCGAACATTTTCGGCGTTGTCGGTAACGACATTAAAGCTTGGTATAAAGAGAAAGATGCAGGCTACAGCTATGCGAGTCAAAGTGATGACCTAGAACAGCTATCATATGGCTCAGAGCTTCGTTTGCAAGCAACTGACCGCTTGAGTTTCGCTACACGTTATACCTCGATAGAGGAGACGGAAATTGATGGCACCAAGCAAACCGATACTCAGCAAGCGGAGTTAGAAGCCCAGTTCAAAGTGACTGACCACATCAAAGTATCGGCTGCGGGCAAGCAAGTAGACGAACTTAACCGAGAAAATGAAAAAGGTAAGGGGACACTGGCAGGTCTAAGAGCCGATTATATCTGGGATAGTGACAACAGTGTTTACGTGAAGGGTCAAACGACCGTCGATAAAACAGATCAGTATGACGACAACGACAGTGTATCTGTTGGTGCAGAATTTAGAGTTTTAGAAGATCTTACACTTGGCGCTGAATACACCACAGGTGATCGCGGCGATGCAACCGAAGCGACGGCAAGTTATGACATTACCGATAGTTACACGACTTATGTCACCTACACCGACGACAACTATGAAGGTGAGAACAACGTTATTGTTGGCCAACGTGCTGATTTAACGTCTAACGTCGATTTCTACCAAGAAAACCAGTTTGTTGATGAGAACAACGGTAAAGGTCGTATAGATTCGTTTGGCTTTGGCTACGACATGACTGACGATATTGATTTTGGTATCGGTTATCAGCAGGGTGAGATAGAGAAAAAGAACGAACTCGATCCAACTATCTTGGAAGTAACAGAGCGTAAAGCCGCGACCTTCACCGCCAATATCGATATCGATGATGTGAGCCTAAAACACAAACTGGAGTATCGTGTCGATAAAGGTAACGAAAATGTCGATCCAAGCCGTCGTCGAGTTGACCAGTTTGTCACAACCAACCGCTATACTCAGAACCTGACGGAAGAGTACACCCTGTTTGGTAAGTACAATTATTCGAAGTCTATTAGTAAAGACACCGATGAAACGTTAGCACGTTTTGTTGAGGCTACTGGTGGGTTGGCATATCGCCCAATTTACAACGACCGCTTGAACTTGTTGAGCCGCTATACCTACATTGCAGATAAAGACAATTTAGATCGTGACGTAGACTACTCAGACGAAGAATCGCATATCGTTGAAGTTGAAGGGATCTACTCTGTGAATGCCAAAGTGGATGTGGGCGCGAAATACGGCCATAAAGACAAAAAAGAGACTTTCGAGCGCGCCTCTGGTAACAACGAAATTGTAGAGAGCAACATTAACTTATACGGTTTGAGTGCTTCATATCATGTAATCAAAGAGTGGGATGTGACGGGTGAATACCATTGGAAAACAGACACTCTCAATGATGAGCTTGAACACGGTGCCTTGATATCAGTAAATAAACATCTGTCTGATAACTTCAAAGTGGGGATTGGTTATAACTTCTCTGGCTTTGACAGTAACTTAGCTAATGATGATGACTATGATGCCAATGGCGTCTTCATCAATCTTATCGGTAAGATCTAAAGGAATAACATGAGAAATAGATTCAGCGCGTTGGCGACAATCGCAGTGACCTTAGCAGTATCGGCGTGTTCAACGGATACCTATGTTAGCAAGGAAAACATCGATAAGTTTGGTGATCCGCTGGTGGAGAAGTTCTTAATTCGAGAATGTATCGTCCCTGAAAGGGATATTCGTATCGCGATGGCTTCTCACTTTGATTTTGATAAGGCTGAGCTGAATGAGCAAGATAAGCAGAGTATTGACCACCTTATTAGCGGTATTCGTAAGTTGCATGGTCAGATTTCGATTGTTGGCCACACCGATTATCAAGGCAGTGATGACTACAACATCAAGTTGTCACTACGTCGTGCTGAAGCGGTGAAAGCCTATATGCAATCACAGCTTGATGCGAACCGGTACGACTGGGAAGTGAAGTATTACGGCGAATCTAAGCCGTTAGTTGAAGGTCAGTCCAAACAAGCGAATGCAGAAAACCGCCGAGCGTATGTGGTGTTTGAACAAACTCAAACCCAACAAGAAAACGAGTTTTGTGCGCCGCCAGAACCTAAACGTAAAGTTTTTGTCGCAATGACCTCTCACTTTGATTTCGACAAAGCAGAGCTTAAGCAAGTTGATGAAGCGAGCTTAGATGAGTTTGCTAGCCAGTTGAGTGGTCTTAATGGTCGCGTATTGATTGCAGGTCATACAGACTACCAAGGATCAATCAGTTACAATGAAAAACTTGCTGAGCAAAGAGCTGAATCCGTATTGCAATATTTGCAAACCAAACTAGACCCTAATCAATTTGTGTGGGAAGTTAAGTCATTCGGGGAGCTAAACCCAGTAACGCAAGAGCAAGATTTGGACGCCAACGCGCTTAACCGCCGAGCCTTTATTGTTTTTAAGGAAGGCGATTTGCCAGATCTCAGCAGCGAGAGTAATGAGTAGAACCAATGGGGGCGATTAACGCCCCTTTTTAATAGCAGGAGCCGTACGTGGAGAAAGTACAAGCAGCCATCGATTTTCTTCTATCCCATAAACTTGTCTTTACCGCACTGATTATCGTCCTTATCGCGATAATACGTCGTGTGATCTTATCCATGATTCGTGGTGATGTGGCTTTTGTCTCCGAAGAGCAGCGAAATTGGATGTCTCGGACCAAAAACGGTACCTTCATCATTACGGTGCTAGTGCTGTTTATTCTGTGGCAATCAGAGATTAATGAATTTGCGCTGTCGGTGACCGCGATTGCCGTTGCAATCGTTGTAGCGTCGAAAGAAATCATTTTATGTTTCACTGGCTCTATTCAGCGTGCAAGCTCTCGCTCATTTCGCATTGGTGATTGGATTGAAGTGGGCAAAATCTGTGGCGAGGTGATCGAGCACAATATGATGGCTACCGTCATCCAAGAGATTGATTTGTACCACGGCCAGTATCACTACACAGGTAAGACGGCCACATTGCCTAATAGCATGTTCTTCACTTACCCAGTGAAAAATCTCAATTTCATGAAGCGCTATGTTTACCATGACTTCGCTATCATCGTACCTAAGTTCGTCAACCTGTATCCTCTGGTGCCACTCATGTTAGAAAAGATTGATGAACACACTAATTACTTCAATGAAGTAGCCAAACGCTACAATGCAATGATTGAGAAGCATGCTGGTGTCGATTTACCAGGCGCTGAACCTCATATCCATATCACGAGCGGTGGTACGGGTGAGCAAGTCGTGCACTTTATGCTGTTCTGCCCAACGGATAAGGCAACCCATCTAGAGCAAGAAATTCGTGCCGATTTCATGGCACTTTATGAGGAACGCTTTCCGTGTGAAGAGAAATCAAACTAAGGGATAAGTATGATTAACAAAATCGGTGAAACGGATATCAATCTTAAACACAAAGCGACTTGCCATTGCGGAGCGGTAGAGCTAGAGCTGACGTTACCCAATGGTATCGAAAATCCTCGCCGATGTGACTGTTCTATATGTCGTCGTAAAGGGGCCATCGTTGCTTCGGTAAAGCTTGATGGCATCCGGATTGTAAAAGGAAAAGAGGCGTTAAAGCTCTATCAATTTAATACCAACACAGCTAAGCACTTTTTCTGTTCACATTGCGGAATTTACACTCATCACCAGCGACGCTCGTTCCCAGATGAATATGGTTATAATGTTGGCTGCTTAGAAGGGGTGAATCCTTTCGACCTTGGTGAAGTTGTCACCAATGATGGCGTGAACCACCCCGCAGACCGTTAGAATCACTGCGATCAAGAGGATAAAATCAGACAACTCTTATTGATAGCAATTGCTTGTCGATACGATTAAATACTTGATTCGAAGTGTTTGTTGAAATGGAGTATGTTGCGCGCAATTGCCGATATGAGCTCAATCACTCAAGGTGGAGCACAGCATAAGGAAAGCAACAACTCATTAAGGAACTGCTGTAAGTTCGGCAACAGTAGCGTGCAGGCAGGCACGCTGGTTATCGATATAATAACGGCTTAATAATTCCTTAATGTACAACAAATCGATTTATAACCTATTCACTAAGGTTTCCGAAAACGCATACCTAAATGGGCTATGCAATGTTTTCGTTATGCTCCTTCCCGTATCACTATTGTCAGCTTTTACCATGTTGATTGGTAACGGCCTATCTTGGTTTGGGTACACGTCACTTTCAGAACACTTAGTCTTTATCAGTACGCTTGTTTGGAAGCTATTTCCACTGTTGCTGCTGGTTTACTACGCCTTATTTCTATCTACGTTACACAAAGTTTCGCGCACCATCATTGTGACGCCATCTATACTCGTGTACGTCATTTTAAGTAATGAGTGGGGGCTACTGCATGCTGGCTCAGTATTGCCAGCGAACTATCCACTAGCGATTGTAACCCCGCTGTTGGTGGCGCTATCGGTTCGTTATATGACGAGACGACGAGTGTTTGTAAACAGTGAACTACCTAATGTCGTCGATCAGTCAATCAACCTTATTTGTGCGACGGTACTATTGGTCTTTGTTTATACAGTGATTGGCCACGTGTTGGGTGCATGGTTTCAATCCTGCACCGATGCGAGCGCATTGGTGCCAAAATTAGGCGTCTATTCGCTGTTTGATGCGCTGTGGTATGAACTGATTCGTAACTTGTTGTGGAGCATAGGCATTAATGGTCACATCATATTCTCGCCATATAAAGCGGAATTGTACGAGCTGACCAGTAGCAGTTTTGCACTATACAAAGAGTGGGGAACCGACTTACCGATATTGACCAGTAACTTCTATGATATCTACGCAGGTATTGGCGGAGCGGGCAATACACTGAGCTTAGTGTTATGTATGCTCTTATTTACTCGTAATAAAGGTTACCGTAACTTAGCGATCGCGACCTTGGTATTGAGCATATTCAATATTAATGAGCCGATTTTGTTTGGCTTACCCGTTATATTTAACCCAGTACTGATCATCCCATTTTTGCTGACGCCTCTGGTGGCGATTTGTATCGCTTACGTCGCGACGTTGCTCGGGATGGTTCCACCGATCTCGGAATTTGTTAGCTGGATGACCCCGGCATTCATAAGCGGGTATTTGGCGACAGGTGAGCATCTCGGTGGTGCCTTACTGCAGTTTGTTATTGTTATTGTTGGTATCGTGATTTACTTACCCTTCTTTAAGCAAATGGACAAAGTGATTGGTAGTCATGCGATCTTCTCTAAAGGCTCTTCTGATGAGTTCTTTAACTATGAATCGATAGGTGGTGGACGAAATGTTGCGCTGCTTCCTCATATGAGCAGTAGCCTTGTCGCCCAGCGTCAAATTAGTAAATTACAACAGAGTGGGGAATTCGTTCTGTTCTATCAGCCTCAAGTTGATGTAGAGAGCAATAAAGTGAGTTCTCTGGAGGTTCTTATCAGGCATAAAGCTGAGGATGGAACGATTACCCCACCGAGCTTTTTATCGAGTTTTTCTAAACTTGGTCTGACATCTGAACTCGATTTGTGGGTAATCCAGAAAGCACTGGATGAAGTCTCTCCGTTAGCGAAGGATGCGGAGTTTAAGGTTTCAATCAATGTATCGACAGAGACCTTCTTGATCCCGAGCTTCGCAACGACGGTGATTTCCTTGATTGAACAAAGTGCATTGGAATTCCATCAAGTTGAACTAGAGATTACCGAAGATCTCCTGATCCAAGATGAGCAAGCGACTTGGGGCGTATTCCAACAACTGAAAGAACGCGGTATTGGTATCGCTTTGGATGATTTTGGCGCAGGGTATTCGTCGATTGGTTACTTAGGAAAATACGACTACGATAAAGTCAAAATTGATCGTTCTTTAGTTGTCAATTTGAAGCATCGTAATGGGCGAGAAATGTTCCGTCTAACCAGTGAAATAGTCAGACTGACTGGAGCGCAAATCGTTGTGGAAGGAGTGGAAGAGCAAGAGGAGCTAGAGTTTATTGCTGAGCAGGGCATTAAGCTGATTCAAGGCTACTACTTTTTCAAACCGATGCCATTCAATGAAGTGAGTGATTTGATAAGTTTGACGCATAGCCAAGACGTTATCTTGGCTTAATAACAAACCCCGGTATGAGCTACCGGGGTTTGTTGCTTTTTAACGTTGAGGGTAATATTTGTTCTTCATTTTTAGCGCAACATTGACGAGGGCGATCAATACAGGCACTTCAATTAAAGGACCGATAACACCCGCGAAGGCTTGATCTGAGTTGAGGCCAAATACCGCAATACTCACTGCAATCGCTAGTTCGAAGTTATTACCGGTTGCGGTAAACGCAATAGAAGCGTTCTTGTCGTAATCGATGCCCATTTTTTTGCCGATAAAGAAGCTGACAAAGAACATCACAACAAAGTATATCGCTAGTGGAATTGCGACTCGGATAACATCCATAGGCAACTCAAAGATCATCTCGCCTTTTAAGCTGAACATAAGCACGATAGTCGCAAGTAGGGCGATCAGAGTGATTGGTGAAATTCTTGGGATAAACACCTCGTTGTACCACTGCTCGCCTTTTAGTGCTGTAAGCCATTTACGGCTTAGGAAACCAGCCAAGAAAGGAATACCAAGATAGATTAAGACACTTTCTGCGATATCTAGCATAGAAATATCAACATCGAAGCCTTGGTAGCCGAGTACTGGAGGTAGAACCGTAATAAATAGCCACGCCATAAAGCTGTAAGTAACAATTTGGAAGGCACTATTTAATGCGACCAGTGCGGCACCATACTCTTTGTTACCTCCACCAATATCATTCCATACAAGCACCATAGCAATACAGCGAGCCAAACCAATCAGAATAATACCGACCATGTATCCCGGTTTGTCACCAAGGAATGTCAGCGCAAGGACAAACATCAAAATAGGGCCCACAATCCAGTTCATCACTAGCGAGAGGGTAATAGCTTTCTTATCTTTGCGGACCTTACCTAGCAGGCCGTAATTGACCTTAGCTAAAGGTGGGTACATCATTAGGATTAAGCCAATAGCCAACGGAATATTGGTGCTACCGACTGACATTGACTCATTCCACTCAGCGACTTGAGGAAATAGCACCCCAATGCCAATACCAATGGCCATAGCGACAAAGATCCACACGGTCAGGTAGCGGTCTAGAAAGCTCATGTTGGTTGATGCGGAAGCTGATTTTGCATTGTTGGTTGCGACTTGTTGGTTCATGGCAACACTCCCTTTCGTTTATCGTCGAATGGCGATTAGTTGATTTTAAAATAAGGGAAGTAAGAACTTCCCGTGGTAATTAGCTAAATACTGAGCTTAACAGTTTAGAGAACTGCTCAATCTCAGGCATGTTAACGCGATAACATACTTTTGGTGGCATTGGTTCAGCAGTAATAAATCCGGCTTGTTTCAGTATTCTTAAATGCTCTGAAACTGTGGATTGCGCGAGGCCTAGTTCAGACACTAGATCACTATTCAAACAACCGCCCATTTTTTCCAAGTTGAGCAGGATTTTAATAATTCTGACTCTAGCCGGGTGAGAAATTGCCTTAGCTTGAGCTGCGAGATGAAGCTCTTGAGCACGTTCTTGTTCAGAAGACTCAAACGCTTTGCTGCTGGTGGTATTACACTGAGATTTAGTCATTCCCAATCCAATAAGGTTAATCGTCGAATCACGATAGATAATACGCCGATTGTATCAAATCTGCAACCAGATCGCGGAAATGTAAATAAGGCTATGAAATTTATAAAATAATTTATTCATTTGTCGTATATTCGCTGTGAACCTATAACAATAAAGAATGGCTATGAAAAAAATATTTCTATTAATTTTATTAGTGCTTGTCGGATGCACACAATCAAAGCAGGAAGTGCCAATTGAGGCGGATTCCGGTTGGACCTCTGGCGTTCTCGAGAATGGACTCCGTTATCATATTTACCCGACGGAAGATGAGTCGGTTGCCTTACGTATGTATGTACACATTGGCTCAGCACATGAAAGTGTCAACCAAAAGGGCTATGCTCACTTTTTAGAGCATATGGCCTTTAATGGCTCACGTAACTTTAGTTCAAATGACATTGTCGATTTGTTTGAGCATTCAGGGTTAACCTTCGGTGCGGATATTAATGCCTATACCTCTTACTATGAAACGGTATATCAACTTGATCTACCTGATTCAGATCAGCTAAGCAATGGCGTGAAGTGGATGCGCGACATCGCAGATGGTCTCGATTTATCGCCCCAGGAAATTGAAAAAGAGAAAGGGGTGATTCAAGGAGAGTTTCGTCGGACGCGACTTGAAAACAAATCACTATCTGAAAAGTATTATGACCAACTCATCGAAGGGACGGCTCTAGAACATCTTGACCCACTCGGAACAAAAGAGTCTGTTAATGCTGCGACTTCAGACTCTATCAGAGCATTTTATGAGGCTTGGTATCACCCTCAATTAACTGAAGTCGTGATTACCGGTGATGTAACGCCTGCGCAAGCGCAGAAACTGATCAAGGACCAGTTTTCAAACTGGGAAGGTGGGCAACTGCCTGATGGTACAGATGTTAAGAAAACAGCGCTGAGTCTGAACGATTTAACTGAGGTTATTGGTGAATATGACGCGCCTAGTATCAGTCTGCTTATTGATAGAGCACCAGCAGCAATAGAGACTCATAGTGACCTTACTCAGCTTTGGATGGATGATATTATTCAACAGCTGATTTGGACACGTCTAGATACCAACTTGGCTCAGGCTGCCCAGCCAGTACAGAGCTTATACTCTTCCTCTTACTACATTAACTATCGACGCTATGCGCTTATGTCAGTGAGCTTTTCTGACGCTGAAAGAGCCGCTACGCAGAAACTGTTTATCGATACACTTGCTTCGTTAAGAGACCATGGTGTTTCTGAGCTTGAACTTGAAGCTGCCATGGCATCTTACCTCCAACAAGTGAAAACCGTTGATGAACAGTGGGAGCAGCGAAGTGCAACAGATATAGCCGAGTCGAAAGTCAATGCGATTTCGTTTGGCGAACCGATTCAATCTAAGCAAGATTACCAGCTGAGTTTAGAGCAGTTCATTAAGTACGCGACGTTTAAACGAGTTAATGAGCAGCTTGCGCAGTTCTTGAAGCAAGATTACAGCTTAGTGTTAGGTGCGAGCTCTGCAAGTGAGGTTGAAGCACTTGCTCTGACCATGCCGAGTGTACGTACGCAGTTGAAGCAGCAAGGTGTCAAACCCCTAACATTAGCCGCAACAGAAGATGAGTTAAGTCGTCCTGACGGTAGTGGGGCAATCGTTAGTGAAAAAACATTAGATTCAGGCTTTACCGTCTGGCAATTATCGAATGGTGTCGAAGTTTGGTTTGAACCTGATCCTGACGCTGGGGAATATGCACGTTTAGTGTATGGTAGTCAGGGTGGTAAGGCTGCACTGGATCCAAGCTTATATCCGGCTTCAGAACTGGCGGTAGCGACGATTACAAGAAGTGGTATCGGTGGGTTTGATGGTTCAGGCTTAGATTCATACCTACGACGCAACAGCATCGAAATTTATCCATTTATCGGTTTCACGCACCATGGCCTAGAAATAGGTGCACCTAAAGATAAACTGGCGGAAACGCTTAATGTGATGTTCAACATTGCGACGAATGCCAACGTGTCGAAGAGACAACTTGAGACGGTAGCGCGTGAAAATATTGAAGGCATTAACCGCTACCTAGATACTCCAGTAGGGAAATGGACACGCGAAATCAACCGTAACAGCTATTTGCCACAGAGCTACCACTATATGGTATCGGCGCCTGAAATGTCGATGGTGACGGAAGCCCAAGTAAAAGAAGTTCATAAGCAGCTATTCTCGGTAAATCGCGCGAATAAGCTGGTCATTGTCGCTGATCTATTACCCGCTGAAATTCGCGAGATGCTACGTTTCTATGTTGCATCGATTCCATTGGAAACGGCTTCAGACTATGCGTTCTCTGCGAACTACAATCTGAAACCGAAATCGCGTATCGATATGCCAATTCACAATGAGCCAAATAGTTACTACTTGGTTCGTGTGACAAATCCAAGCGTTGCAAACAATGACGTCGAATCTGTGTTTATCGACGATATGATTCAGCGTCTGCTTTCAAAGCGTTTAACGGAGTATATTCGAGAAGATTTAGGTCTTGATTATGCGCCAGATAACTATGTCACTGCACAAGATAGTGAACCGAGCACGGACTGGTTTATTGAAGCGCAGGTAGCCCCTAGTGATATCAGTAAAGTCGACGCTGCGGTTGATAAAGTAATTGCACAACTGTTGTTAGGCGTTAACCAAGAAGATGTGGATTTGGTGGCAAAACAACTAGTCGTTGCGCTACAACCTTTAGCGGATGATACGGTTGAAAGAACTTGGTTCTACGCGCGTTATTTGATGCATGGTTATGGCGTTGATGCGTTGACTGATGTAGAGAGCATGGCTCAATCAATTACAAAAGAGGCGTTTAATCAGCGTATTCAACAAGTTTTTGGTGAGCAATCGCTGAAAACAAAATACACATTGACACCGAAAGAGTAGATTGGTGAGTTACGTGTAAAAGCAGCGCCTTAGGCGCTGCTTTCTTAGTTTTGGAAGCAATTGTTTTGGATAAAATGATGGATCTGGTTAGGTACCAAAGCACTATAAATTAGGCTGGTGTGGCTACTTTTAATTTCAACGTGATCCGCCATCCCTTCAAGTCTAGTTTCTTCAACCGTAACGGTTCCATCGGACATCATTCGATTGTCCATCAACAATAAAGAGCGTACTCCTAGTGGCAAAGTTCCCGCAATACTGCCGAGTTTTTGCGGTAATGCCCATGCACTCTCGTGCTGTTTCAGGCCAAAGTCGGGGGAGTTGCCGAGTATAGCGCTCATGCCCAACTCTTGAATTCTGGTGACGATTGACGCGCCTTTGAGCGGTGAACCAATAGTAACGACGTGTGAGACTTTTGACGTGGGAAGTTGGCGGTCTTCTAAATAACGTTTGATGATCAAACCACCCAAACTGTGGCCAACGAGAACATTGGGCATAGAGTCTGATAAGGTTTTGTCGAGCAGTGAGAACAGACGTTGTTCATTGATCGCGACACTATTGTACGAAAGGATCTTGGTTCGATAGCCGTATTTACGGAGTTTGTGGCCAAGAGGCTGCATGACCATACCGTGCATATACAAACCATGCAGAATAATCACTTTCATTAATACCTCCTAACTATCGTTTTAATTCAGACGCTTAAGTAAGAAGATGATTATACACTGTGTCACGACTAAGCGAATAGTGCTGTGGAAAGCACTATCCGTTACTTAAGTCTGAATCCTGCAATTAACTGCGAGTAAAGCGGAAGGTTTGTAGCTTCTGCTGCTCACCCTCGATAAACGCATAGCTCTCAAGAAGCTTTAGATTTAGGCTACGTTATGGGAGCAAAAGGATCTATTCACTGATGATTATATCGCTCATAACCACCAGTGATGAATTGGTGCGATTATTGGGTGTTAGACAAATATCTTTCCATGTGAATAAGGGACGACATCGCCAGATACGATAACTTGCTCAGGTTCGACGTGGCAGTAAAGTGTGCCGCCGCGTTTTGACGCCTGATAGGCTAATAAATTAGGTTTATTTAATCTTTTGGCCCAGAAAGGGGCAAGTCCAGCATGAATGGAGCCGGTCACTGGGTCTTCATCACCACCGTTCGCAGGCCAGAAGTAACGTGAAATGAAGTCGTATTTTTCACTTGCCGCTGTCACTACCACATCGTAAGGCGCAAGCTGTTTTAGATATTCACTTTTCGTTTCTAAGTCGATGATGTCTTGTTCGTTGTCATAAATGGCAAAGTAAGCTTGCTCGCTTCTAAGCACTTCTTTTGGTTGAATAGAGAGTCCTTCGAGCAGCATTGATGGCGCTTCTACTGGTACAGGCTCACGCAGTGGGAAGCACATTAATATACGACCTGATAAGTCTTTTTCTACCGTTAATGGACCCAGTGTTCTGGTTTCAAATTGAATCACTTCGCCCGCATCAAAATGCTGAAAAAGGACATAGGCAGAAGCGAGTGTCGCATGGCCACAAAAATCAACTTCACAAAGGGGAGAGAACCAGCGAATCTCAAATCGGTCGATAGCAATTGGTTTGATAAATGCGGTCTCAGACAAGTTATTTTCGGCAGCGATATTGAGCATCACATCGTCACTTAACCAATCGTTTAGTGGGACCACCGCTGCTGAGTTACCGCTAAATCTCTGCTGGGTAAACGCATCGCAGACAAACATTTCAAATTCCATAGTCACTCCTTATGAGGTATTGAATCAGATGGACAAATTATTATCTTTTGTTACATCTAAGGGAGGAAAATACTCCAAGGGTGCGATCAATCTCTAACAGAAGCACCCCTAGATAACATTTGTTTTTATTCAAAGTTTGAAGCGAACTTATAGCGGGCTACTAACCTCATCAACCAAATACAGGATGGATTGATAGGGGATGCCGCTATGATGCGATAGGCCGATTTCACAGGTTCGACTGTTACTAAAACCGCGCTGGCAATATTCTGGTACTTGTTGTTTCAATGGATGAACGGCCGCTGCGTTAAGCTCTGGCGTAGTGAAGCCCTTATCGCCCGCCCAGCCACAACATGTAATATGTTCAGGTACAACCACGTCAGAGACGCAGCGTTTCGCGAGGTTTAGCATGTCATTCGTTAGTCCCATACGTTGAGAGCTACAGGTGACATGTAACATCACGGTTTCTTGCTTGGGTGATATAGACAGGTTGTCGATAAGGTATTTGGAAACAAAACCCGTTGGCTCAAGAATCTCTAATGGGCGGGTAAAGTTCTCAATACTGCGCTTTGCGCATGGACTCGTGTCCATAAGAATCGGGTATTCACCTTCGTAACTGGCTTTCCAGAGAGTGTTTTCAAGTTGTTTAGCCTTGTCATTAGCAATGTCAGTCATACCTTTACTGTCATATGGCATTCCACAGCACTGCTCATCCAGAGACTCTGGGATGATAACTTCAAAGCCGGCTTTTTTAATAAGTGACAATGTCACCTCGGTCAGACTTCTCTGATCATTAGCATCGATTTGTTGACCCATTGTACGTGACGCACATGAAGGAAGATAAACGACTTTCTTGTCCGAGCGAACCAGTCGTTCCATCGCTTTATCCAAGTCGTGAGAGTTTGCTTGAGGAGTCTCAGGTAGCCAAATTGGTGTCTTGCCTTTGCTCACCTTGCGAATGCCATTTGTTACCTTAGCCACGCTGCTTTCTCCAATCACCTTGACCGCAAGCTTATTCGCTTTGAGTGATGCGCGAGTTAGGGCGGTTGTAGTACTGAAGTGATCCGCTGTCCACTTCGCAATCGGGGTAAACTTCTGGTATTTCTCAGTGCGCAGCTGTTTAACAAGATCGCCAGTGTTGATGCCTACAGGGCAGCGATCGGCACACAACCCGGTGGCTGCACAGGTATCTAACCCTTGGTACTCAAATATTTGCGCTAACTCTGTCGCTTCAGTTTGCTCTCCGGACGCGCGTCTTCTTTGTAGCTCGCGATAGAGCACGATACGCTGACGCGGCGAGAGCGTTAATGTGCGAGAAGGGCAGACAGGCTCACAGAAGCCACATTCAATACAGCGGTCAACCAATGAGTCTGCCGCAGGCATCGGCTTTAAATTTTCAAGATGCGAGTGAGGGTTATCGTTAATGATGACGCCAGGATTTAGCAGTCCTTGTGGATCAAATAGAGCTTTGATCTTTTGCATCAACTGGTAGCCATCTTGGCCCCATTCCAATTCAACATAAGGCGCCATGTTTCGCCCGGTACCATGCTCAGCTTTTAGCGAACCTTGATATTTCACCGCAACGAGTTCGGCTACATCATCCATAAAGCCGCCATAGCGGTCGATTTCATTTTGAGACTCGAAGCCTTGGGTGAAGACAAAGTGGAGATTGCCTTCTAATGCATGGCCAAAAATGATCGCTTCAGAGTATTGGTATTTATCAAACAGCGCTTGCAAATCGCGAAGGCCATTGGCTAGGTTCTCCACGGGGAAAGCGACGTCTTCAATAATGACGGTAGTACCGACTTCTCGAACGGCGCCGACAGCAGGGAACATGCCTTTGCGGATCCCCCATAGCGTCGCTACAGTTTTAGGATCTAACGTAAAAGGGACCGATTCAATAATGGAGTAGTCTTCAAGTGCGGCCATTATGGTTTGGCATTGAGTATCAATAGTCGCTTGATCGCTTGCGTGGGTCTCGACCAGTAGTGCAGTCGCTTCCAGATCTAACTGCTGGATAAAGCTAGGCATGCCGAGCTTGTCAGCGACCGAACGTAATGCACGTCCGTCCATCAGTTCTACAGCGGCAACCGGAGTCTTTGAGAGCGTCGTCACGGCTTGGCTCGCTTCTTCAAGATCGGCGAAAACTAATAAGGTAGAGGCTTTGAATTTGTGTTCAATAACCGTGTTGTAGGTGACCTCCGCAATAAAGCCGAGCGTACCTTCAGAGCCGATCATTAAGTGCTCGAGGACTTCTATCGGGTCATTAAAGTCGACCAAAGCGTTAAGGGCGTAACCCGTGGTGTTTTTTAAACGATATTTATGTCGAATTCGCTGGCTTAGGGCGTCGTTGTTTTGTGTTTCTCTGATGAGCGTATTTAAGCCCTCAATGATATCAGGACGAGTGGCTTTAAACGCGGCAATACTTTCCTTGCTTGCAGTATCAAGCAAGGTTCCATCGCTAAATACGACTTTAATACTATCAATAGTTCGGTAAGAGTTTTGAGCGGTGCCACAGCACATGCCACTGGCGTTATTGGCAGCAATACCGCCAATCTTACAAGTATTAATTGAAGCTGGATCCGGACCTATCTTACGTTGAAATGGCGCAAGGTATTTATTAGCATCGGCTCCGATCACTCCAGGTTGAAGAAGAATCTTGTCGCCATCATCGATGATTTCATGACCGCGCCAGTCATCGGTCAAAGTAAACAGAACAGAGTCAGACACCGCTTGCCCTGATAAACTTGTACCCGCAGCTCTAAAAGTAAAATGGATGTTCATCTCACGACAACATTGAATAGCGTAAATGACTTCTTCAAGACTTTTAAGTCGCAGCACTATTTGCGGAACCAGTCGATAAAAGCTGGCGTCGGTTCCGTACGCTAAGCGTTTAGCATGTTCAGTGATGATTCTTTGTTGTTCGATTTCAACGGCGAGCAGAGCTTCAAGCTGTTGATAGCGGTTATCGTTGAGACGATTCGACATGTAAGCTTCCTTGTGTTTGCCACTGGTGTTGTCTTTTTTATTTATCCAGTAGATGAAAAAGTGTCACAGTTTCAATGTGTTTGCTGTGACACCTTCTGAATTTACTTAATTTTGACCAGTGATTCTCTGTTCAAGTCTTTGATACTTTTAGCGCCGGTCAATGTCATTGCGACGCGCATCTCTTTCTCATACAGATCGAGCAGGTTTTCGACGCCAGATTGACCTTGAGCCGCCAGCGCATAAATGAAAGAGCGGCCAAGTAGAGTACAGTCAGCGCCGAGTGCAAGCATACGCACCACATCTAGACCGGTTCTAATCCCTGAATCGACGAATATTTTTAAGTCCCCTTTTACGGCGTCAGCAATAGAAGGGAGCGCTTTCGCGGTAGAAAGTACCCCATCTAGCTGTCGGCCGCCGTGGTTAGACACAACGATGCCATCCGCGCCAAACGAGACCGCATCTTTAGCATCTTGCTCATCTAAGATGCCTTTGATGACCATAGGGCCGTCCCAAAAGTCGCGAATCCATTCAAGATCTTTCCAGCAGATAGAAGGGTCGAAGTTGTCACCTAACCAGCCGATGTAATCTTCAAGCTTGGTCGGCTCACCGCGGTAAGTGGAAATATTGCCAAGGTCATGAGGTTTACCCAATAGCCCGACATCTACTGCCCAGCTTGGGTGGCGCATCGCCTGAAATACACGACGTGCAGCCGCGTTTGGTCCGCTCATGCCTGAATGCATGTCGCGATAGCGCGCCCCCGGTACTGGCATATCGACTGTGAAGACCAGCGTAGTCACTCCGGCGGCTTTTGCTCTCTCTAAGACGTTTTTCATGAAGCCGCGATCTTTCAACACATAGAGTTGGAACCACATCGGTCGCTCAATCGCTGGCGCAACCTCTTCGATTGGACAGACAGAAACCGTCGACATGGTAAAGGGAATCCCTTTGTTCTCTGCGGCTTTGGCAGCTTGGACTTCACCACGACGGGCATACATACCAGTAAGACCAACAGGGGCTAAAGCGATTGGCATTGAGAGCTTTTCGCCAAATACCTCAGTTTCTAGGCTGAGATCTTCCATGTTGTTTAACACTCGTTGTTTGAGAGCAATATCAGCAAGATCTTCGGTATTTTTTCGTAGTGTATGTTCGCCGTATGAGCCGCCATCTATGTAGTGAAAAAGAAACGGAGGTAGCTTTGCTTTTGCGGCTGCTCGGTAATCTGTAGAGGCAGAGATAATCATATGTCAGTCCTATCAATCGTTAACTGTCACCCCTCTATGGAGGCTTATAAGGTATTGCTCGATAAAGAAGAGGGGTTATTACTCATGTGGCGTAACTGCTTTCGTCGTTACTAGTCTATTGTCAGGGGGCAAGTAATAACGCCTCAAATCGAAGTCTTTATTTCATTAATGCATCGGTAATTTGTAGGCCGTAAATGGCGAATAAGCCAATCGCACCTGTTACCAATAAGTAGTACATGGTTGGAATAATGGTTTTTCTTAGCGTCGCGCCTTCACGACCTAAAAGACCTACCGTTGCCGATGCAGCCACGACGTTGTGGATAGCAATCATGTTGCCGGCAGCGGCGCCAACAGCTTGCAGGGCAACGACGACAGCGCTTGAAATCGTTAACGTCTGAGCCACTTCAAATTGGAATTGGCTAAACATCATGTTGGACACGGTGTTTGAACCCGCTATGAAAGCGCCCAGTGCACCGACAGTGGCACTTAGAGCTGGGAAGGCATCGCCAACGAGGCCAGCTGCAAAGTTAGCCGTGGTCACAGGCATACTTGCTAGGTCGGCGCCATTGATGCCTGAGTTGATAAAGATACGTACCATCGGAATGGTGAACACCAATACAAAGCCGGCGCCAATCAGCGTCTTACTTGATTCACCAAATGCTTTTGCTAGAGGCGCGACACTTCGCGATTGAAGCAATACAGCAATAAGTGCGACGAAGACTAAGATGCCACCCGGCAGGTACAGAGGCTGTATAGCGGTACTGATACCTGCTTCACCAAGAATGTTACCAAAAGATAGGCTCACGCTACGTAGAGCCGCTTTAAACTCTGTGCTAACACGGCTGGCAACCAGAACAACAGCGAGTAAGACATATGGGAACCAAGCCAACACCATGCTCATTGGCTTAGCTTTGTTATCATCCAGTTCAATCTTAAGCGAACCTAACCACTCAGCCGGCCATTTGGTTTCGTCTTCGAAGTCCCATGTTGATTTTGGCACTAGGAAACCACGTTTAGCCGCAGATACGACGATCGCAAGGCCAACTAAACCACCAATCAATGATGGGAACTCAGCGCCAAGGAACACGCCAGTCAGTGCGTAAGGGATGGTAAACGCAAGGCCAGAAAAGATGGCGAATGGCAAGATATCTAGCCCTTCAGTCCAGCTCTTATTTTTGCCAAAAAAGCGAGTTAGCATCATCGCCATTAGCACAGGGATTAATGTACCTACACAGGCATGGATCAGGGCGACACTGGATGTGATTTGTTGTAAGTAAGCGTCCCAGTTTGAACCGTTTGCGATGAGCGTCTCGCCAATATTGTGGGTATCGAGACCTTTGTTGACGCCAACAATGATAGGTGTACCTACAGCGCCAAATGATACTGGCGTTGATTGGATCATCATGCCCATTAGAACTGCAGCAAGTGCCGGAAAGCCAATGGCGACAAGTAGCGGCGCGGCGATTGCTGCAGGCGTACCAAAACCAGATGCCCCTTCGATGAATGAACCAAAACACCAGGCAATGATGATCGCTTGAACGCGGCGGTCAGGGGAAATATTGGTGAAGCCGTTTCTAATGGTGGAGATAGCTCCGGTGTGTTTGAGCGTATTAAGTAGGAAAATAGCACCAAACACAATCCAAAGGACCGAAATGGTGATGCCTAAGCCTTGAAAGATAGAGGCGATGACACGAGTCGTCGACATATCCCAAGCGAATAGGGCGATAACAACAGTTAATCCAAAAGCGACAGGCATGGCTTTTTTGGCTGGCCAGTTGAGACCGACAAGGAGTATGGCTGCCACCACGATTGGTGAGAAAGCCACTAGGGCAAGTATTGTTTCACTCATTAGTATGTCCTTTACATTCTGTAGGCTGAACTCTGTAGAGTTTCTTAGAATTTATATTTGTGACGCGTTTGTTAATTGGAGGTGAATTTACCTCTTTATTTTTTGTGGATATAGGGAAATAATGAAAATAATTAGTTCCAAAAGTGACATAATCAATGCGTGCAGATGACCTAATACTATTTTCTCAAGTGGTTGAAATGGGCAGCTTCAGTAAGGTAGCTGAAGCAAATAGCCTTACAAATTCGGTAGTTAGCAAAAGAATTGCCAGACTCGAAGAGGAGATAGGTGTTCAGCTATTATATCGAACAACGCGTAAATTGACGCTGACCGAGGCAGGTAAGGCGCTCACCCAAGGCGCCAAAACTGTGAAGCAAGCCACTCAGGAGGCTATGGATGCAGTTTCAGGTTTTGGTGAAAATGTTAGCGGTCATATCAAAATGTCCGTCCCTTCCATTTCCGGCGATTTGATCCTTGCCGACGCAGTCGCGGAGTTTTGTAACCTTCATCCCGGTTTGTCAGTCGATATGTCGCTCGATAACCGCTTTGTTGATTTAGTTGATGGTGGCTATGACTTAGTCATTCGTACTGGTTACCTAGAAGACTCCAGCTTGATTGCTCGACACATACTCGATTCACAGTGGGTGGTGTGTGCGTCGCCTGCCTATATTGCGCGAAACAGCAAACCAAACGAGCCGCAAGATCTAACCTTACACAATTGTCTTCAATATGCTTATCAAACGACGGGGGCAAGTGAATGGGAGTTCAAAGCAGAGCAGGGCAACTATATCGTTAAAGTGTCTGGCTCATTTTCGACTGATAACGCAACCGCGCTTAGAAAGGCCGCGTTGGGTGGACACGGTGTTGCTTACGTGCCGCGTTGTTTGGTCTATCACGACATTCGCAATGGGCAGTTAGTCGATCTGTTTCCAGAACAAGTTGGCAAGCGATTGGGAATATATGCGGTTTACCCATTTACTCGTCAGCCGCCAAACAAAGTAAAGCTACTGATCGAGCATATTCGAACTCGCTATTTAGCTATCTCTCACTACTTCTGATCGTTCTTATGATGAAAAAATGCCGATGCTTCCGTGCATCGGCATTAAGTCGGCGGCCAAACCGAACTTTTTAAGTTTAGGTCAGGTTTACCTATGCTGCTTCGATTTCTTCATCTAAATCGAAGGAAGCGGCAATCAGTTTCTTGGTATAGTCGCTTTGCGGGTTATGGAATATCTCATCAGCGGTGCCTTGTTCCTTCACTTCGCCTTTCTGCATAACCAATACTCGGTCTGACAGCGCTTTCACCACGCTCAGGTCATGACTGATAAATAAGAAGCCAATGTTGTGTTTCTTTTGGATATCTTTGAGTAGGTCGATAACCGTTAACTGAACCGAACGATCGAGTGCCGATGTTGGTTCATCAAGTAAGATGAAAGAAGGCTCTAGGATCAGCGCTCGGGCGATGGCAATACGCTGTCGCTGTCCTCCAGAAAACTCGTGTGGATAACGGTTAATAGAATGCGAGTCGAGTCTTACTTCTTCCAGCGCTTTGCGTGCACGAGCCATGCGTTGTTGGCGCGTTAACTGTGGCTGGTGAACGGTCAGTGCCTCGGTAATAATGTCACCGACCGTCATGCGTGGAGATAGCGAACCATATGGATCTTGGAACACCATTTGAACATCTTTCTTGAGCTCAAAGCGCTGCTTCTCGCTGAGGTTAGCAAGATCTTGCCCTCTAAATTGGATGCGACCTGTCGATGGAAGTAATCCAATAAGCGCGCGTCCAAGGGTCGATTTACCTGAGCCAGACTCTCCAACAATACCTAAGGTCTCACCTTGTTTTAGCTCTAACGAGATCCCTTTAACCGCCTCAAAATATTGACTCTTGCTTGGTAGGAAGTGAGATTTAATAAGGAACTTCACACGGATATCATCAGCTTGAAGTAGAGCAGGGGCATGCTCTGAAATCGGGTCTTTGCTGCCTTTTGGTATCGAGTTGATCAGCATTTGCGTATATTCATGCTGAGGGTTAGCAAATAGCGCGTCGCACTCTCCTTGCTCAACGACATCCCCTTTACACATCACGATGACTCGATCAGCAAGGTGTTTGACTACCCCTAAGTCGTGAGTGATAAATAAGATAGACATGCCCATTTTGGCCTGAATTTCTTTGATCAGGTTAAGCACTTCCGCTTGTACAGTCACGTCTAGCGCAGTTGTTGGCTCATCGGCAATCAATATGTCAGGTTCATTAATTAGCGCCATGGCGATCATAATGCGCTGTAGCTGACCGCCAGAGAACTCGTGTGGATACTTGGTGTAAGCTTGCTGCGGGTTTGGCAAATGAACCAAATCGAACAGCTCCAGCACTTTCGCTTTTGCTTGCGAGCGGGTCACACTGCGATGGCACATAATCGCTTCAGCCACTTGAATACCAACGCGCATAAACGGGTTTAATGACGTCATCGGTTCTTGAAAAATCATTCCGATACGGTCGCCGCGAATCGACTGCATCTCTTTTTCAGGTAGATCAAGCAACGATTTGCTTTCGAATTCAATATGAGATTGAGAGTGAATCAGAGCATTATTGGGTAATAGCTGCATCAACGCATTAGTTGAAACGGACTTGCCGCTGCCTGATTCACCTACGATTGCGAGGGTTTCGCCCTGAAATAGGTCGAAACTGACATCCTTGACTGCGTCGACAATACCATCATTGGTGGTAAAGCTCACCGATAGGTTTTTAACCGATAAAATGGTCGTCTGTGACATGATATTTCCTTATTAATTTATTATGTTCGACTGTTCCATGACAGCGTTGTATTGCTTTAGCGTTGTAAAATAGTGGTGGGCCTTTTGTACACCTTCAAACTCAAGCATCCATTGTGCGCTGCGTTGAGCACTGCAAAACGCACCCATGTGGGTCAATAGGTCTTCGCACTGTTTGTGGATGATGTGCTGCGTCGCATTGACCAAATCGAACGTTTCGATGGAGATAAACTGAAGTTGAGCATAGGTTTGATTGAGCAGATCGAACGCTTGTTGATGCTGTCCCATCTTATTTAGGATTTCAGATTGAGAGACCGCAGCATCACGCAGTCCAGTGACAAGGCAGCCAAACTGACACGGTTTGGTATTTTCGTCCGTTACCGCGTGTTGTAGGTGAGTAGGAAGATGGTTGAGTACTTGGTCATACAGGTAATGAGCTTCCGGCCAATGACCTTGCTCTAATAGTTGTTCTGCTTTGAGGTAGTGTGTCCAGCACTGTTGCAAATCCATATCCATATACTCCGCTAACGAATCATCGCTATATTTAAATGCAATTCATTAACCAATGCAAATGGTTATCATTTAATTGTTAAAATTTGCACGTGAATGGATAAAAAGTAATCACTTAAACCCGAATTGGCTGTAAGTCACTAAAATATAACCAAATCTGGCCTAAACTAGTTCTTATAGAGTATTCAACACAAGGATAGAGTGATGACAATTCAAAGACTTGAAGCCAGTCAGCTATACCTAACAGCTGAACTAGAAAAACTAGAAAGCAAGTCGACAAAAGAGTTACCGCCTATCGACGAAATTGTCGGACAAGAGCGAGCACAAAAAGCTGTCGAGTTTGCTATGTCGATCAAAGAGAAAGGCTACAACATCTATGCGATTGGCCAAAATGGCCTAGGTAAACGGACGATGATCCTCCGTTACCTTAACCGTCATCAACACGATGCCACTGAACTGTTTGATTGGTGCTATGTGGCGAATTTTGAAGATATTCGTACGCCAAGAGTGCTAAAACTGCCGTGTGGTGTAGGCAGCAAACTCAAGCAAGATATCGAAAAGCTGATGTCAAAATTGGTTAACGCAATGCCACTTGCGTTTGATAATGAGCTCTATTTTAGCCGTGCTGATAAGTTAAAAAATCAACTGGCAGCTAAGCAAGAAGCTGAGCTTGCGGTAATCACCAAAGACGCGAAATCTAAAGGGATCAGCTTAACGATTACTACCCAAGGTGATTATCAATTTGTCGCGATGAATGGCGAAGATCTGCATAGCGAAGAGACGTTTGATGAGCTGAGTAAAAAAGAGCAAGAGTACTTTGGCTCCGCGATTGATAACCTTGAAGTTCAGCTTCGAACCATGGTTAGGCAGCTCACTGAATGGGAAGAGACGTATAGCGAGAAGATCAAAAAACTCAATGACGATGTGACGTTAGACGTTATTACCCACTTCATTAAGCAATTGAAGAAGGACTACTCTGGTTACCCAGCGATCAAGACCTATCTTACAGAGCTGCAAGCGGACATTGTCGAAAACGCCGATATTTTCTTGGAGCAAAGTGCTGAGCAAGGTGAAGCAGCAACAGCATCTCTTGATAAGAAGTTGCCGCGCCGCTACAAGGTTAACGTGTTAGTAAGCCGTAAAGATGAAGATTTTCCAATTGTGGTTGAGGAGAATCCAAATTATCACACCCTGTTTGGCTACATTGAAACCGCGACATTCAAAGGCACGGTGTTTACGGATTTCTCATTGATTCGCCCAGGTAGTTTGCACAAAGCCAATGGCGGTGTGCTGCTCATGGATGCACAGAAGGTTCTTGAACAACCTTACGTATGGGATGGGCTTAAGCGAGCGTTAAGAGCGAGACAACTCAGCTTTACCTCGCTGGAAAAAGAACTCACGTTAACGGGGACAGTTTCGCTTGACCCTGAAGCCATACCATTGGATGTGAAAATTATCCTGTTTGGTGATTATCGTACTTATCAACTTCTGCAGCACTATGATCCAGAGTTCAGTGAACTGTTTCGAGTGACAGCAGATTTTGAAGATGAAATGAAGCGTGATGCGGATTCCGAGCTGCAATACGCCAAGTTCATCTCTAGTGTTGTGAATGACAACAACATGCTTCACTGCGATCGTAAGGCCATTGCGCGCATTATTGAGCACAGCTCTCGATTAGCAGGGGATCAGAATAAGATTTCTTTGCACTCTGCGAACATTGCTAACTTACTGCGTGAATCTAATTACGTGGCGAAGCAAGCGAACTCAAATATGATTCGTTGCAGCCATGTGGAAGAAGCGCTAGCCAATCAAGAGATGCGCGTTAGTCGACTGAAAGATAGCGTGATGGAAAGCTTTATCAATGGCACCACCTTGATTCATACAGAAGGTGAAGCGATTGGCCAAGTGAATGCGCTTTCCGTGCTCAGTACAAACGAATACATGTTTGGTGCGCCTAACCGAATTACGGCCACTACTTGTTACGGTGACGGTGAAGTGATCGATATTGAGCGCAGTGTTGATCTCGGCGGCAGTATTCACTCCAAAGGGGTGATGATCCTAAGTGCTTATCTATCATCAGTATTTGGTAAAACAGCCAAGGTTCCGCTGAGTACGACCATTACCTTTGAGCAATCTTATGGTGGCGTGGATGGTGATAGTGCGAGTATGGCGGAGTTCTGTGCAGTAGTGTCTGCCTTTTCAAAGCAGCCAAACCGCCAAGATATTGCGATTACGGGTTCAATGAACCAGTTTGGTGAATCTCAGCCAATCGGTGGGGTGAATGAGAAGATTGAGGGCTTCTTTGATGTGTGTGCTATCAAAGGCCGCAATGAAAACCAAGGGGTGATCATTCCTCGCTCAAACATGCATAACTTGATGCTACGTCCTGATATTGTCAAAGCCGTAGAGAAAGGAGAATTCAATATTTGGGCGATTGATCATGTGACGGAAGCGATTGAACTCTTCACAGGCAAATCTGCTGGTACCCCGAGTGATGAGGGCAGCTACCCGATAGATACCATTTATGGTATTGCGCAGGCAAAACTCAATGCACTAAGAAAATAGCCAGAAACGAAAAGAGCCCCTTAATAGGGGCTCTTTTTTTAAGTGGATTAAAACTCGATGATCTCGTTACCGGAAGCTTGGTTATTGGCGAACGCCTCAATATTTGTCAGGGTGGTTTCTGCAATGTTGCCTAAGGCTTCATTGGTCAAGAACGCTTGGTGACCAGTGAATAGAACGTTATGACAAGCTGATAAGCGGCGGAATACATCATCAACAATGACGTCGTTAGACTTGTCTTGGAAAAATAGCTCCTTTTCGTGCTCATAAACATCCAGGCCAAGTGCGCCAATGCGGCCTTTTTTAAGTGCTTCGACAGCGGCTGCAGAATCCAGTAAACCACCACGGCTGGTGTTGACGATCATTACGCCATCTTTCATCTGGTCGAAGGCAGCTTCATCCAGTAAGTGGTAGTTTTCCTTAAACATTGGGCAGTGCAAGGTAATAATGTCACTTTGCTGGAATAGCTCTTCTTTTGAGCAATATTTTGCGCCCATTTCAGTCGCAATTGGGCTCTCATAAGGGTCATGACAAAGAATGTTCATCCCTAAACCTTTTAGGATGCGCATGGTCGCAATACCAATTTTACCCGTACCGATAACGCCAACGGTTTTGCCGTAGAAGTTGAAACCAACCAAACCCTCAAGGTTAAAGTTTGCATCTCTAGTACGTTGGTAGGCTTTATGGAATCGACGGTTGAGGCTCATCATTAGGCCAACTGTATGCTCGGCTACAGACTCAGGTGAATAGGCCGGGACGCGCACCACTTGGATACCCAGCTGTTTTGCTGTTTCGAGATCAACGCGATCAAAGCCTGCACAACGCATGGCAATAAGCTTTACACCTTGTTCTGACAGAGCTTCTAATACCTCTTTTGATAGGTCGTCATTAACAAAAGCACAGACAACAGGGCAACCGTGGGCCATCTTTGCGGTTTTTTTGTTTAGTTGAAACTCGTGAAAATGGAGATTGAAACCATGAGTTTGGTTAATTTTTGAAAAAGAAACTTCGTCATAAGATTTAGAACTGAATACCGCGACATCTATCATATAAACCTCTCAAAGATTGCGGGGAGAGTAATCCCTTTATTGAATACCTTATTTCAACAAAAATAAACCATGAATTATTAAGGGCTATTTTAGAGCTTGGAATGAGGTAACTGTCTGATCTATATTGAGCGATAATTTTTATTTGGTTGAATGGTTAGTATGGTCAAATTAGCTCCATTGAAAACAGAATTGCTTGAACAAGTGATTCAATTATCGGTCGCCGAACAACAGTTGCCCTATGTAGGTACAATCGATGAAGTGTTAATTAATGCCGACGAACATACTCACCCGCATATAGTGCTTAAACATGATCAAGTGATTGGTATTTTTCTCATTGATATGGTGTATTCACAGTCGTATGAATTCGCAGAAAGCGGAAGTCTAGGCTTTCGAGCATTTTTGATCGATCAACACCAGCAAGGCCAAGGTTATGGCGGGAAAGTTATGGGTCAACTGCGTGGCTATCTTGCTCAGCACTACCCAAATCATCACTCGATTTATCTAACCGTTAACTGCAAGAATACCAATGCATACCAGTGCTACGTCAAAAATGGATTCCATGACACCAATGAATGTTATTTAGGTGGAGCTGCAGGCCCACAGCATATTATGTTGATGAAGTTGCACGCGTAAGGTAAATATCAAACACTTGAGATGACTAATTTATTAGTACCTCTTAAGTGTTACTAATTTCATATCATTGTTACACAAAGCATAAAAATTACTGCTACGTTGAAATTAATAAAAATCTAAATCGATCCTATTTAACCGTTTATTTAATAAGGTTTAGAAGGTCGGTAATTCATTATAATTTTGGCTAGGGTATATAACTATGTTGGTAACGAAACTTAAAGAAGTCTCCATTGCTGCTAGGGCATGGTCAATTCTTGGACTGTTTGCGATCAGTCTGCTTACAAATACTTTCCTTAATATCGATGCATCTCGCCAACACATGCGAGAGAACTATGAACGTGGCGTTGAAACCATGGTTGAAAGTGCATTGGGGGTCGTTAAATATTATCACCAACAGAGCCTAAATGGTGCACTGTCAGAGGATGTGGCTCAAGCCAGAGCATTAGAGACCATAACGGCTATGCGTTTTGATGGTGACAATTATATTTTCGTTGGTGATAGAGAAGGGTATCAGCTTTCAACAGGCGTACTCTCCCTGCTTGGTACCAACATAATGAACTTACAAGACAGTAATGGTCAGTACTTTGTGCAGAAACTTTATCAGACGGCGCAAAGTGGCGGCGGTTTTGTCGATTACTACTGGCGAAATCCAGACAAAGAAACATTAGATCCTAAAACCAGTTATGCCACGATGTTTGAACCTTGGGGTTGGATGGTCGGCTCTGGTATGAATATGGATGCGTTACAGTCCGTAACTCAGCGCTCAGAACTCAACTCACTCAGCTATGCTGTTGGTATACTATTGGTGCTGTCGATTGTGGTCGGGTATTTTATCAAGACGATTACCTCACCGCTTAAACGCACCCTGAAAGCGATGAAAGTACTGGCTCAAGGTGAAGGGGACTTAACCCAAAGGCTGCCAGAAGAGGGCAGTAAAGAGCTGATTTACCTGTCGCGCTATTTCAATCAGTTTGTCGCATCTATCCAGTCTATTATGCTCAATATTAATGATGCGGGATCTCAAGTATCGTCGTCTGCATTGCAGCTATCTAACTCAGTGCATCACATTGATGACAGTTTGAATCAGCAGCAAGCGGATGTTGATATGCTAGCAACGGCGATGACAGAAATGCTCGCAACCGTTGAAGAGGTGGCAGGACGAACCACTGAAGCGAACGATGCCAGCTGTCTCGCGGCGAAAGAGACGCAAAACAGCCGTAATATCATCCAAAAAAATGTCGACGAGGCGAATCAGCTATCTGAACAAATTGGCGCCGCGAGTGAAGCGGTTCAACAGTTGGCAACCGATGCTCGTAATGTTGATACTGTATTAGAGGTGATTCGCGGAGTGGCTGAGCAAACCAACTTGCTGGCGTTAAATGCGGCAATCGAAGCGGCACGTGCGGGTGAGCAAGGCAGAGGGTTTGCTGTCGTTGCTGATGAGGTGCGTACTTTGTCTCAACGCACCCAAGAGTCGACATTAGAAATCCAAAGCATTGTTGAACGACTTCAAGTCGGCGCTGAAAATGTCGTGGTAGTGATGAATCAAGGAGCCAGTAAAGCTTACCAAGCGGCAGAGTTATCTAACCAAGCGGGAGAAACGCTGACGCAAATTGACCAGGAAGTACGCACCATTCAAGAGATGGCTCAGCATATTGCCACGGCCGCCGAGCAGCAAACGGTGACGGTGAATGACATTAACCGTAACGTGGTTAGCTTGAGTGATATGGCTTCGTCTGTGTCTGGTGAATCATCGCAAATGGCCAGTTCAGGGCGAGAGCTAAGATCGGTGTCTGAAAATCTGGTTAGCATGATACGTAAGTTCAAGTTGGCCTAGGACATTCAAGAAGCAATCTAATTGGAATCCGTTATGCGGCTAGTGTTAGAATCGCACAAATTTTCCAATAGATTGCTTCATGAGACACCTAAAAACCACTGTACACCCAGACCTTCAACACCTAGACGATAAGGTTATTTTTAAGCGTAATGCGGCGCGTGCGATTGTCGTCGATGGCGAAGATATCTTGTTGCTCTATACTGAGCGCTACCATGACTACACCATACCTGGCGGTGGTTTAGACGATGGTGAAGACATGATTGCTGGTATGGTGCGTGAATTGGAAGAAGAAACAGGTGCTAAGAATATTCATGGCATTAAACCATTTGGGATCTTCGAAGAGTTCCGCCCATGGTACAAAGATGATGCGGACGTGATGCACATGATCTCTTACTGCTATACATGCAAAATCGATCGTGAGTTAGGTGAAACTAACTATGAAGATTATGAAATTAAAAACGGCATGAAAGCGGTTTGGATGAATATCCACGAAGCGATAGCGCACAATGAGCAAACCATCGCTAAGAGCGAAAAGAAAGGTATGAGCATTGAGCGCGAAACCTATCTATTGCACTTGATTGCCAAAGAAATGATTTAAAAGAAGCCAGCGAATTCGCTGGCTTTGTTATTTAATCAGGCGCACAACATTGTTGGCATTTGGAAAGTAGACACTGAACTCATGTTGGTCGGTGATCTTAGAGCGGTCTCTGGCAAAATCTAAATGCTCATCAGCTAAGCAAAGCAGTTGTTCTATTGGTGTGTTTTGCTCAGGATCATAGGCGACAGCGCCAAACCTCAACGTTGCAGGGATATCAATGTTGCGCTCAAAGTTTTCAATGATGCGTTCGCAGATTACTCGCGCTTCATCGTTACAGGTGTCAGGCATGATGAGGAAGAAGTTATCATCTTCACCACGAGCCAATAGGTCGGACTTTCGGATGAACTCTTGAGTTGCTGAAGCAAATGTTTGTAATACGTGATTGCCAGTCGAGTAGCCATGTTGCTGATTGATTTTATCCAACTCTTTGACATTAACTTTAACCAACAGCGCTGAAGATTGCGTTCGTTGGCAGTGAGCGACAATTCGATCGACTTCATCAACAAAGGTTGAATAAGTATAAAGATCGGTCAGGCTGTCCTTAACTTCCATCAAGGCTGCGTAACGTTTGACGTCTTCGAGTTCTTTGTGATGTAAACAGTCGATAACCAGCACGATATCTAACTGGAGGCGTCGATTGAGAATGTCGATAGCGGAAGGACACTGAACGTAATCGCGGTATCGGCTGAGGATTAAACGCTTAAACTCAAAGGCAATGATCGAATATAGACTGAGGGTGACGTGTTGGTTGGCAAGCTTAAGCGCGTAGTCTGAAATACTATTTATATAGTTCTGATCCAGCTTCTGATTGAACAGAATATCAAAATACTGCTCCATCGCTTGATGAACGGCAAAGTGACCAATAACTTGGCTAATGGTGTCATTGTTATCAAAATGACGCAGTAAGTCTGGATATATCTCTGAGCGCAACTGCTGCTCGACGTTATAAGGCAGCTTCGACTTCCACTGATGATGCGTATCACTACTCAAAGAGAGCATAATTAGTCGCTCATTTAGCTCAATCTGACCAAATTCAAACAACCCGTTCGATTGAATCATATCAATATCCATTTGAATTATAATGAGCTCAGCATAGCATTCCGTTAATGAGGTGTAAATCTGGCTAAATTGTCGCCGTGTGCATAAGCGTTGGCTAATTTGCTTCACAGAAACTGCTAAGGGCTTCTATACTTTCCCAAGTAATTGAATTATTAATATATTAATTATCATATATTATACGATTGTACGGAAACGACTGAGGGATTAGGGTATGAAAATGTGGCGACAGATTGCTTTTGGTGGGCTAGTTGCTTCAACGGCGACGTTTGGTTCTTATGCCGCTGTGGTTGAGACAACGACGCTAGTGGGGTTTGGGGAAGCCAAATACGCCGAAGGATTCACCCACTTTGATTATGTTAACCCTGATGCACCCAAGTACGGCAAAGTCACCTATGGCCGAGTCGGTACCTACGATAACTTCAACCGATTTGCCTCACGAGGTGTCGCGGCTGCGGCGACTGGCGAACTCTACGACACTCTAATGTTCTCTCCAAGCGATGAAATCGACGCTTACTACCCAATGATCGCAGAGCGTGTCCGCTACTCAGATGACTTTTCTTGGCTGGAGCTTGATATCAACCCTAAAGCTCGTTTCCACGATGGTAAGCCAATTACCGCTCATGACGTCGCCTTTACGTTTGAAAAGTTTATGTCTGAAGGGGTGCCTCAATACCGCGTTTATTATCAAGACATCAAATCAGTCACAGCCAAAGATGACCTAACGGTTCGTATCGATATGGTTACGCCAAATCGCGAAAAAATGTTCAGTTTTGCTCAAGGCACTCGTGTGTTACCTAAGCATTTTTGGCAAGACAAAAGTTTATCTGAGCCTTTATCAACCCCACCAGTTGGCAGCTCAGCGTATAAGATCACCGATTATAAATCTGGTCAGAGCCTTACTTACTCGTTAGTTGAGGATTATTGGGCAGCGGATTTACCCGTCAATGTGGGTCGTAATAACTTCAAACAGGTTCAGTACGATTACTATCGTGATGACACTGTGATGCTCGAAGCCTTCAAAGCGGGTGAGTTTGACTTCCGCTTAGAAAACTCGGCTAAGTTTTGGGCCAACTCTTATACTGGCGTGAATTTCGACAAAGGGTATATTTCCAAATCTGAGATACCTCATCAGAAGCCAGAGAATACTCAAGCCTTTGTATTTAATACCAAGCGAGCCATGTTCAACGACCCTAACGTCCGTGAGGCGCTGACTTATGCGATGGACTTTGAGTGGATGAACAAGAACATGTTCTACGGCCAATACAATCGTACGCGTAGCTACTTCCAAAACACAGATTACGAAGCGAAAGGTACGCCGTCAGCCGCTGAACAAAAGGTGTTGGAACCGTTTAAAGAACAATTACCACCTCGTCTTTACTCTGAGGAATATCAGCCGCCAGTGACCGATGGTTCTGGTCGAATCCGATCTCAAATGCGTTCAGCGTTTAAGCTGCTCAAAGAGGCGGGATGGGAGCTCAAAAACAAAGTCATGACGAATGTGGAGACAGGTGAGCCCCTCGCGTTTGAACTGCTGATATACAGTCCAACGACGGAGCGAATTGCGATTCCAGTACAGAAAAACCTAAGTCGTATGGGTATTGATATGAAAATCCGTACGGTAGATACCACTCAATACATCAAGCGCTTAAGAGACCGAGACTTTGATATGGTGTCGTCGGCTTACAGCGCGAACCCATACCCAAGTCCAAACCTGATGATTGCTTGGAACTCGAACTATTTAGACTCCACTTATAACACCGCTGGAGTCACTGATCCTGTGGTGGATTTTTTAACCATGGAGATTTCCAAGAAGCAACAAGACCCAGAAGCGCTACTGACATTAGGACGTGCCCTAGACCGCGTGCTTCAGTGGAATTTCTACATCATCCCTCAATGGCATGTCGGTGAGTATCGTGTTGCTATGTGGGATAAATTCGAGCGACCAGACATCTTACCTAAGTACGATCTTGGCTTAGATACTTGGTGGGTTTCAAAAGATAAAGCCCAAGCGCTTCCTGAAAAACGTCGTTAAAGAGGGTACATGGCTGCTTATATATTTCGACGTTTGTTACTGGTGATCCCCACGCTGTGGGCGATCATCACTATCAACTTCTTCATTATTCAAATTGCACCAGGTGGGCCAGTAGAGCAGGCGATTGCTCAACTTGAAGGTCATACATCAGGCATCATGGAGCGCTTTGCTGGTGGTGGGAGTGAAGTCAACCTAAGCACAGGTGATGAAGCCGATGCCTCTGGTTATAAAGGTTCACGAGGCTTGGATCCAGAAGTGGTTGAAGCGATCAAAAAGCAGTTTGGTTTTGATAAACCAATGCATGAGCGTTACTTCGACATGCTGAAAAACTACGCCACGTTTAACTTTGGTGAAAGCCTGTTTAAAGGCGGCAATGTCATTGACTTGATTGTCGAGCGTTTGCCGGTGTCCATTTCTTTAGGCTTGTGGAGTACCTTAATCATCTACCTAATTTCGATTCCACTTGGCGTGTTAAAGGCGATTCACCATGGCAGCCGATTTGATATTTGGTCGAGCGCTGTCGTCATTGTTGGCTACGCGATTCCCGGTTTTCTATTCGCTATTATCCTGATCATTCTTTTCGCTAGTGGTAACTACTTTAGCTGGTTCCCTCTACGTGGCTTGGTATCAAGTAACTTCGAACAGCTCACTTGGTACGAACAAATCATTGATTACTTTTGGCACTTAGCGCTGCCTATCTTTGCGATGGTGATTGGTGGCTTTGCAACGCTGAGTATGCTGACGAAAAACTCATTCCTAGATGAAATTAATAAGCAATATGTCGTGACCGCAAGGGCAAAAGGCCTTAATGAACGCGATATCCTCTACAAACACGTATTTCGTAATGCGATGCTAATCATTATTGCCGGGTTTCCTGCGGCGTTTATCAGCATCTTCTTTACTGGTTCGATGCTAATTGAAGTGATGTTCTCTCTGGAGGGCATTGGTTTACTTGGTTTTGAGTCGACGATTCAACGTGACTATCCCGTGGTGTTTAGCTCTTTGTATATCATGACTTTATTGGGACTGATTCTAAGCATTATCTCTGACCTTACCTATACATGGGTCGACCCTAGAATTGATTTTGAGGCGCGTTGATGCTGAAGAAAAAAACACCAAATCCATTAAATGAAGCTAGGTGGCTAAGGTTTAAAGCCAATCGACGTGGGTTCTGGTCATTGTGGATTTTCATGACTCTATTTGTGCTGAGCTTGTTTGCAGAAATCATCGCTAACGATAAGCCGCTATTAGTGGAATACGAGAGCCAATGGTATTACCCAATCATCAATCAATATGCAGAAACCGAGTTTGGTGGCGAGTTCGAAACTGAGGCTGACTATACCGACCCTTATGTCATCGAGCTTATCGAAGAGCAAGGCTACATCATTTGGCCGCTTATTCGTTTTAGCTACGACACGATCAACTTCAATATCAACGGCTCAGTCCCGTCAGCCCCTGACAGTGTGAACTGGCTCGGGACAGACGACAAAGGGCGCGATGTCTTAGCAAGAATCATCTATGGCTTTAGAATTTCAGTGCTGTTCGGCTTTGTCCTGACTATAGTTTCCAGTGTGATTGGGGTTGCGGTGGGCGCGACTCAAGGCTACTACGGAGGTTGGTTAGATCTCTTTGGTCAACGCTTTATTGAAGTATGGTCGGGTATGCCAACGCTGTTCCTACTGATTATCCTGTCGAGTTTTGTTGAGCCTAACTTCTGGTGGCTGCTCGGCATCATGGTGGCATTTAGCTGGATGAGTTTGGTCGGGATTGTCCGCGCCGAGTTCCTACGCTGTCGAAATTTCGATTATGTTCGTGCCGCGCAGGCTATGGGCGTGTCTGACAAACGTATTATGCTGCGTCATATGTTGCCAAATGCGATGGTTGCTTCATTGACCATGATGCCATTTATCCTCTCAGGTTCGGTGACGACACTGACGTCTCTTGATTTCCTTGGCTTCGGTTTGCCAGCAGGCTCTCCTTCATTAGGTGAACTCCTTGCGCAAGGTAAGTCAAACTTACAAGCTCCGTGGCTTGGCTTTTCTGCGTTTTTTGTTTTATCTGTCATGCTGACATTGTTGGTATTTGTCGGTGAAGCGGTACGTGACGCGTTTGATCCCCATCACCAAGGACGATAAGCATGGCTGAAACAGTATTATCAATTAATGGGCTTTCGGTTGGATTTGGCCGAAAAAATGACGTTGAGGCGGTTACTCACGATGTATCACTGTCGATTAAGAAAGGTGAAACGCTCGCTTTAGTGGGAGAGAGTGGCTCTGGCAAGTCAGTCACGGCAAACTCCATTTTAAAACTATTGCCTAAAGGGTCAGCGCACTACTTATCAGGATCGATAGATTTTGATGGTGTCGATATGCTGAGCTGTTCAGAACGCGAGCTAAGAGGCATTCGTGGTGGGCGAATCGGTATGATTTTCCAAGAGCCGATGGTGTCATTAAATCCTCTACATAAGATTGGTAAGCAACTTGTCGAAACGCTCGCAATTCATAGAGGAATGAGACAAAAAGCGGCAGAGCAGCTTGCTGTCGAGTGGTTAGCTAAAGTAGGGATCCGCTATCCAGAACAGAAGGTGAGTGCCTATCCACATGAGTTATCGGGCGGAGAGCGACAGCGTGTCATGATTGCTATGGCGTTGATCAATGAACCTGAACTCCTTATTGCCGATGAACCAACTACAGCATTGGACGTATCGGTTCAGGCGCAGATATTGGATCTGCTCAAAGAGCTGCAGCAAGAGTTAGGCATGGCAATGTTGTTTATCACTCATGACCTTAGTATCGTTAGGCGCATTGCTGATACGGTTGCGGTCATGCAGCATGGCCGATTAGTTGAAACAGGAGCTTGTCATAACGTATTCACTGCGCCGACGCACCATTATACCAAACAGCTAATCAACTCAGACCCGAAAGGCTTACCTGTTCCAGTCAGTCAAGACGCGCATCCACTGTTAGAAGTGAGCCAGCTTAGAGTTTGGTTTCCCATTACTGGGGGGATCTTCAAGCGTGTGGTAGCGCATGTTAAAGCCGTGACCGATATGGCTTTTACATTGAAAGAAGGTCATTCAATAGGGTTGGTTGGAGAGAGTGGCTCTGGTAAGTCGACTACCGGAATGGCGATACTCAAATTACTTAAATCTGAAGGTTCTGTCGCCTACAAGGGTGTTGAGCTACAAGGTTTAGACAGAAAAGCCATGCTGCCTTATCGAAGTAAGATGCAGGTTGTTTTCCAAGACCCGTTCTCAGCATTAAATCCGCGCATGTCAGTAGCCCAAGTGATTGGTGAGGGTCTTAGAGTTCATCAGGAAATTGATGACGACGAAATCGACCAGCGCATTTGTGAAGTGATGACGGAAGTCGATTTGGATCCAGAGACACGTCATCGTTATCCCAACGAGTTTTCTGGTGGTCAACGACAAAGAATTGCTATTGCGCGTGCACTGATCTTAAAGCCTGAGTTTATTCTTCTTGATGAACCAACGTCTTCATTGGATAGAACAGTGCAAGCACAAGTGCTCGATTTACTCAAATCATTACAAGAAAAGTACAAGCTAACGTACCTCTTTATCAGTCATGATTTAAGTGTGGTGAAGTCATTATGTCACTACACGATAGTGATGAAACAAGGTGAGATTGTAGAGCAGGGCGATACGTTGCAGCTCTTCACCCAGCCTCAGCAAGCCTATACACGTCAATTGGTCGACCTATCCATGGTCTAGCCAATATTGTCATTAAGGTATTAAAAAAGCTGCCTGAGATAGGCAGCTTTTTTGTATTACATAATCACGCTTGATGTGCTTGACCAAATGTGTTCGAACTCTTTACTAATATCAAACTCATTGAGGTGAGCGACATGGAAGTTGAGTAGGTCTAAGTCGTATGAAGGTGCAGTATAAACGCTGCCGCTATCAATGGCTGCAACAACACGGTCTGCTTGATTACGAGTGTAGCTATCAGGATCGTTCAAGCGAGTTTGGCGTTCAAGCTGTTTACGAACTTGGCTAACAACCATTTCGTATTCTGTTTGGGTAAAGCCTGAAGCGAGAGCGCGTTTAATCTCTGACTTAACCACTTTTTCCACTTCAGTTTTGTTTGTTTCTTCAAGATTTGCCACGCGTACCTGAGACAGCAGACGATGATCAAATAGAACTTGGTTATCTACGTCTACTTGAGCTTGTAGGTGTTGCTCGCTTAGTGCGTCTTGGATGCGCTGTTCTAGCATTTTGTTAGCAAGTGTTGTCATCAGAAGTTCTTTGCGATGAAGTTTACTGTCTGCTTCATCGTTAAATGTACTCAAAGAACTAATAGTAATTGGGCTTGCTTCTTCTACTTGGCTGATAAGTTCAAGCTGCGGGGTAGAGTGTACAGATTGCTCTTGATTGGTTGGTTTCCAGAATGAGAACTGACGTTCAATCGACTTAATAGCCGATTTTTTCTTAATACCACCAACCACAACAATCGATACTTGCTTTGGTGTAAAGTAAGTCTGCTTAAACTCTTTTATTGACTCTAATGGCGTTTGGCTTAATGACTGCTCGTCTAGAGGAGCTAGCGCCTGAGTTAATGTGTCTAGGTGGCGCTGACTAATTAATTCATCGATGTCATTGAGAGAACCTTGTGCTGACTCCAATAACTGGTCTGCGTTTGGTTGTTTAACTTCTTTGATTAGACCTGCATAAAGCGCCTCAAGTGCATTCTCGATGTCAGTATTTGTCGCTGATGCAAAATCAATATCAAAGACAGTTTGCTGGTAGTCAGTTGATACGTGCCAGTTAGTACCTTGAATGGTATCTAAAGCCACAATACGTGCAGTTGGAAAGTGGTTGTTTTCTTGTGCAACACCTGCATTAACACGCACACGGATTGATACTTCATCGGAGCTACGAGTCGTAGGAAGAACAACGTATCTTAAGCCATTGTCCAAACGGTCAACAGTGGTCGATTTAGGCATGTGAATGTCAGTGCTAGGGTACCAAAGTGACGCATTGCTATAAGCAAATGCCGTCGATGACACAAGAGCAGTGCAGGCGAACAGAGTACTTAGAATTTGGCGGTATTGAATAGACACTTTCTTCTCCGGAGCAAGGTTAATCTCTCCTTGTTCAAAGCCTAAGTTATTGATTTTAGACTTTAGTATCTATCCTTGATACAGCACACGTAATACGTGAAGCATGAACATGCTTTTATAAATTTGTGCGAATTCTCTACAACTTTGGTTTATTAGTCAAATGGAAATATGATCTTGGTGAATGTGTCTTAAATTTGAGATGCGTACAATTAGACTTTGGTGTAGTGACTAGCGCTAGCTAGAGAAAGGGGTTTTGAAAACCAATAGCCTTGTAGGTAAGAAGCGCCCATATCAGTAAAGACGCGCTGCATGGCGGCATCTTCAATACCTTCAATGACGATATCGATGCCGTATGAATTACATAAATTAGTAATAAATGAGAGGTATTCGAATGTCACCGGGTTTTCAAGTGAACGCCAAGCGATCGACTTATCGATTTTAATCTGTGAAAGAGGGAGATCGAAGAAACTGTTCAGTGAGCTATAACCGGCACCAAAGTCATCAAGAGAAAGCTGAAACCCTAAATCTTTGAGGACGTTTAATTGAGTAATAGCGCTCTTGTTATCATCTAGGCTGATTGTTTCGGTAAGCTCAAGAACAATAGAGGAGCTCTTAATGCCGTGTTGGTTAGCAAGACGCATTAATTCTTGGGGGAATTGTTGGCTGAGTAACTGGAGTACAGACACATTAACGTTCACACGTACATCACCGGTATGCGTTAATTGATACTGCTTAATGAACTGGCAAGCTTTATCAAAAACAAAATAGCCCAACTCACTGATCAAGCCATTTTTCTCCGCGACAGAGATAAATTCATCCGGATAAAGTTCTCCGAGCTCGTCACTTTTCCATCGAACGAGACTTTCAAAGCTCGCAATACGTTGAGATTGAGAGCAAATGATAGGTTGGAATTTAACCGAAAGTTTGCCGCTATTAAGCGCATTCGCCAGTTCTTGCTCAATAAAAAAGTATCGATCTACTTTAGCTTTGGTTGAACCAGCATAAACACGAATAGAGCTCTCTTGCTGTGTATTGGCAAATTGGCTGGTCTGCGCGGCAATTTTTACCACTTCACCTGTGCTGCCATGACGAGAAATATCTGGGTAAATGCCGACACTGATGTCAGTTGTAAACATAAGATCAAGGGCTTTGAGCGACTCCTGATAGGCGGAGTGTAAGCGAAGAGCAAGCTCTTTTAAGCCTGCCTCATCGTATTGACCGTAGAGAAGAATCGCGAAGTCATTAGACTGAATTCGATAAAAATCAACAAATTGGTCGGGAAAGCGATTCAAAGTATTAGCAAGATGGGAAAGCATGTTACGCACGATTTGTGAACCGTAGACGACCTGATATGAGCGCGGGTTATCCAGTTGGATATACATTAAGTGATAGCTTTCATCAGCAGATAGATCGCCTAGATCCATCGCTAGCTTTTGTTCGTTTGATAACCCCGAGGCCCCGTCGCGAAGCGAGGATTGCTGCACATAGGTTTCCATCAGCTTACGGTCGGAAATATCTTTATGACAGCCAATCATAAACCGTTTGCCATTAACCGTTTTGGTTATCGCCGTGCCTTCAAGCCAAACGTACTGCCCATTTTTAGAGCGGATACGATATTGAGTAGTGACTCTCGATTCGTTGTCTTGAATATGATCACCGACCTCGTCGCGTAAAGAGTCTCGGTCAAGTGGATGAACTAAATCGAGCCAATCTTGTAAGCAGGTATGGCCTGATTGAATGCCAAACTTAGAATAGAAAGAGGGGTTATATAAACAGACATGTTCGGTATCAGCCATATAGAAAATACCGTCATTCATCACATCAACCATGTGACAAAATTGGTTATCCATTAGGTCATCAAGTTGAGCGCCTGTGAGACCGATAGGCAGCTCGGCGTTTTCATCATTGCGATCGACACTCAATTCAGAGACAAGTGTTATCTTTGGTCGAGGTTGAATGCTTTTGATGGGTTGCGACATTGACGAGCGTTTACCTATTTAAACAAGAAAGTGATGTTACAAATCTATAGTTAGAGTAATACATGAAATATTTATGAATTCCTATCAAATTGATACTAATCTTGGCTATATGATTAAAAAATATTAACTGGAGCTCACTGGTTGAGCGAAACAGTTGAAATTTAATTAAACGATCGTATCGAAAATGAACTCTGCTTGTTTCACTCAAATTGAATAAATGGTAAATTTGCCCACCGATATGAGCCATGCTAAGGCTTTGTTTCCTAGCTAGTTTGTCGCATTTTTATGCACCTAAACTCAACAAAATCTCTATGGAGTGAGAATGAAGTCTCAGCTTGACCTTAATCTGCTTAAGGTATTACCGCTGCTTGATAAGCACCGTCAACTAAAGCCTGTAGCGAAAGAGTTAGGTAAAACGGAAAGTGCAGTGAGTAAGCATCTCGCCAAACTTCGGGAGCAACTTGGTGATCCGCTTTTTGTTCGTGGTGCGTTCGAGTTTGAACCGACCGATTACACCATCAATCTGTTGCCGAAAATTTCGGCGGGTCTCAACCTTATTGGTGAGGCTGTGCAACATGAAGAGTTTGATCCAGCCAGTTACGAAAAGACGATTTCTATCGCTTTGCCTAGCCTTGCTCAATACTTAGTAGGTAAAGACCTACTCCTGGAGTTACTTAGCACCTTTCCAAAAGCGAAAATATCAATTACGACTTGGTCTGATACTTCGATCAATGACATTTTGGATGACAATATCGACTTAGGTATTCAGTACTTCAATGAAGAGCTGACCAAAACCATTTATCAAAACCACCTTGGTAAGTACAAGGCTGCGATTGTTTGCTCTAAGAAATACGCAGAGCGCTCATTAGAAGAAAAGCTCTCTATGCCGTATATCTTGATGGAAATGAAAGGTTGGCGCGATAAAGTGCAAGTTGGCCGAAGAGCCCTACAATCAAATGGCCTAGAAGTGAATAAGATTGCTACAGTAGACAACATTACCTGTCTGTTTGACGTGCTCGAGGAAATTGAATGTGCAACATTGCTCCCTGCAGTTCGTCAGATAACGTCTTGTACTCAGTGTCAAACCACTGTGTTACCTGAAGAGCTGCAGTTAGAGCACCCGCCATCGGTTGTCGCTAACTATAAGCTAGTTAACTACGGTAATCCGATGCACAACATTATTGTTGATATGATTAAGCGGCATCTTTTTTAAGTTCAGACATATCTACATCGACATGCTGCTGAAGTCGAATCAACTCCACAATAGAGTCCACTTTATACTTATCTAAGATACGCGACTTATAAGTACTGATAGTTTTTGAACTTAGAGTCAGGATTTCTGAAATCTGCTTATTGGTATAACCTTTTAACAGGTAATTGAATACGATCGTCTCGCGTTTTGACAGTTTTGTATGTCGACGGGTTGTGTTTGCTTCGTCATTTTTAAATACGCTAAAGCCACGGGTTACGCTAACAATTGCTTCTTTCAACATTGATGTGTTTTCGGCTTTAGTGATGTAGCCGTTCGCGCCAATTTGTTTAGCTGTGTTGGAAAACATTGGATGTTGATTGGCAGAAATAAATAGGATCTTGCCACGGTAGCCGTGTGCTCGTGAGCGTCGAACAAATTCAAAACCGTCAGAGCCTTGAAGGTCAACATCGAGAATGACAAGGTCAATAGGGTGGTTATTAATAATCTGCAAACCAAACGATGAAGATGATGCTTGATAGACTTGGGTACTGACCGATAAATCATGAATGATTTGGCCAATGGCTTCGCGCATGATTGGTTGACTGTCGATAACTAAGGCTTTAGAAATAGGCATATACATTTTCTCCACTGACTAATTTGATTTGAATTATTGATGTATTCGTTGAGCGGGGTGTAATGTAAGGCATAACTGACGGAAAAGGGGGAAAGGCAAATTTTCCAAATCGGAAAATCAGTCAGCAAAAAGTCAACTATGTCAGAGCTTAGTCACTAAGATCATAGTGGTGGAGGATTGATTCTAACGTCCCATCTTGCTTTAGCTTTTCAAGGCTTGTGTTGAAGTCGTCAATGAAATCATCTTTATACGGGTAGCGTTCAGGGGTGACGTTGGTAAAGCCAAGATAGCCTTGTTCACTAGAGACAGACGTGCTCTCTATCACCTTCCAGTCTTTAGGCAAAGACCCTTCTAATATAAGTTGCTTTATTTCCCACAAGATTGAGATACGGTCGTTGATATAGCAATCGACTTTGTCGTTGTGCAAATTAAGAATGTTGTCTCGGTTGCCTTGGGCTTCTTTAATCTGTATTTGGCCTTTTTTTACCGCTTGCCAGAACTCTCTGCCACCTAAAGAAAATGATTCATTGATGCCAATGGTTAAGCCAAAGTAGCTTTTTGGCCATGAAGAGAGTTTTTGGTTAGCAGCCGTTTCGCGAGAACAAAAAACGGATACTTCTTCTTTGATAATGGGGTTTGAGTAAGGAGAGATATAAAGCCGTTGATCTGGATAAAGGTAGGGAGGAAACAACGCAAAGCCTTCGCCAACTTCGAGCAGTTTAAGACCTCGTTTCCACGGCACCAATTGAATCTGAACTTGATAGCGAGGCATGGCCTCAAACACCGCTTGTAATATGTCGACGTAGATTCCTGCAGGCTGGCCGTTGCTCAAATAGCTGTATGGAGGATAGCCACTGTCACCATAGACCACCACCTTTATTGGTGGATGATAAGCAGCACTCATCGTACTGAAAAAAAGACTAATGAAAAGTAACCATCTCAACGCGATTCTACCTTACAAGTATTTTATACTTATTGGTAACTTTAGTTTATTTATCGAAGTATTGAGATTAGACTCTCATCTTTGTGAGTAAATCTACCCAAGGTACGGTATGAGCCAAGACTACGAACAAGGCGAAGAAATAGAGATTGAAGCGATCGGCATCGAGGTGTCTTCACATCCGATCGAGCTCTATAAAGTGTTTAAAATTGCTAACTTAGTCGGTGGCGGCGGTGAAGCTAAACACCTTATTTCTGAGGGTTATGTCGCTGTTAATGGTGAACTAGAAACAAGAAAACGTCGTAAAATGTATGATGGAGATTTCTTCGAGTTTAACCAAGAATATTACGTTGTTGTGTGTGATGCGCCGGTGACAGAGCCGGAAGATAAGCCAGTAAAGCAAGAAAAGAAAGCAGAGAAAAAACCTGCCAAGAAAACTGAAAAGAAGGCGAAATCACCATCAGCTAACCCCTCTAGACAGAAGAAAAATGTTCAACAAGACAAACCTGAGAGCAAGTCAAAGAACAGTAATGGACGTGGCTCGATAGATTTCTTCTAACAGATCATGATTGTTAATAAGGGGCCTTGAGCCCCTTTTTTGTGCCTGTAATTCAAGTAATGGTGCTTTACATTAGAGTGATGAATGTAAAAAACGTAAATGGAAGATGACATAACTACAAATCTAAATGATAATGCATTGCATTTGTAATTATGGAGTCTAACAATGAAAATGTCTGCAGCAGTGCTAGTGACGGGATTACTAGCGTTTGGCGCTCAAGCAAAAATGGTCGAGATTGAACATGCGCAGGGCACAACGAAAGTAGAATCAAACCCTGAACGCGTGGTGGTTATTGGCCTAGGCGCACTTGATACCGTGAAAGCATTTGGTATTGAACCTGTAGCTATTTCTACCGTAAGCATGTTCCCTGATTACCTATCAGAATACCGTGACTACAAGTTTGTTTCGGCAGGCAGCCTACATGAACCAGATTTCGAAACCATCTACACGCAAAAACCGGATCTAATCATTATTGGTACCCGTGCTGCGTCTAAGTTCAAAGAGCTTTCAGAAATTGCACCAACGATTGTTTACGCATCAGACGCCAAGAAGGGTTACTGGGCGAGCACACAAGAACAATGGCGCAACCTAGGTGAAGTGTTCGAAAAGCAAGACTTCGTTGAGAAGAAAATCGAACAACTTGATAGCGAGTTCAAAGCGATCAGTAAGTCGAACCAGCAAAACAACACCGATGCTCTGACTGTAATGAGCGCGGGTGGCAACATTACTACGTTTGGCACACAATCTCGCTTTTCTGCTATTTACAAAGACTTCGGCTTTAAAGAAACCGTCGCAGGTATTAAAGAAAGCCGTCATGGCGATCTAGTATCGTATGAGTTCATTCGCGAGAAAAACCCAGACACGCTACTGATCATCGATAAAGATGTCCTAATCAACAAAGGTAAACCAAGCACAGTAAAACGTGATTTTGAGAACGACCTAGTGAAAGCGACGGATGCTTACCAAAATAAGAAAATGGCTTACTTAGACATTAATGCTTGGTATCTATCAATTTCTGGTATGCGCGCAACAGAACAGATGATTTCAGATGTTAAGTCTGCATCGGCAATAAACTAATACCTATTACAAAAAGAATAAGAAAAGAGCCTCAAGTTAATGCTTGAGGCTTTTGTGCTGAGAGGCAAAGAGTGAAAAAGTTACTTCTGACGCTAGTTTTACTTAGTGTGGCGTCATTGTTTGTTGGTGTCGGGCAGCTTAACCTAACATCCCTTTTAGCAGGTGATTCTGCTAGCTGGCATCTATTATTTACCAGCCGTATTCCACGTCTATTTGCAGTGCTTCTTGCTGGTGCAGGCCTTAGTATTGCAGGTTTGATTATGCAGCAAATCAGTCAGAACAGATTTGCGTCGCCATCCACTTCAGGCACGATCGAATGTGCCATGCTCGGTTACATCATCAGCTTGGTATTGTTTGGTAGTGAGCAGCTATGGCTAGTCTTTGGTGTAGCAATGGCTGGCACATTATTGTTCGTCCAATTCATCAACCGAATTCAATTTAAAAACGCCATTTTTGTACCCTTAGTTGGTATCATTTTCGGTAATGTGGTTGATTCACTCGCCACCTTTATTGCTTACAAATACGACGCGCTGCAAAACCTGTCCAGCTGGACGGTGGCTAATTTCGCCAACCTTCTTCAAGGCGATTATGAATTGCTTTATATCGCGATTCCATTTGCAATATTCAGCTACCTGTATGCTGCTCGTATCTCCGCCGTTGGCCTTGGTAAAGATTTTGCGACCAACTTGGGCTTGAACTACCAACAGGTACTGATCATTGGTGTTCTGCTGGTATCTGTGATGTCCGCGTCTGTGGTGATGATTGTCGGCATGCTGCCGTTTCTTGGTCTAATCGTGCCAAACCTTGTCAGTCACTTCTTCGGTGATAATTTAAGACGCAATATTCCGCTTACGGCGATTCTCGGCGCATTGATTGTACTGTGCTGTGACTTGGCAGGTCGCTTAATCATCTTCCCATATGAGATTCCTATTTCGACCATCATCAGCATCTTGGGCGGCTCTGTGTTTATCTTTTTTATCTTGAAAGGGCAGAAAGATGCAAGATAGAACCAAACTCGTTTTGCTTGCAGTAACGACGATCGTATTTTGCTTTCTGTTCATTGGCATTGACCTTAATGCCGACAACTACCAATACTTTTTGTCACGCCGTGTTCCTAAAGTGCTGGCAATGGTGATTGCAGGCATTGCCATCGGCCAATCTGCACTGGTGTTCCAAACCATCACGCACAACCGCATTTTGACGCCGAGCATTATGGGTTTTGACTCGCTCTATATGTTCACTCAAGTGCTGGTGGTTGTTTTGTTTGGCGGCATGAGCGCCATGGCACTAAACGCATACCTTAACTTTGGTTTGTCTGTGGCGGCAATGTTGGGATTCTCTGTGCTGCTGTTTAGCTTCTATTTCAGAGGAGAGCGACAGAACTTGATGGTGTTGCTGCTTCTAGGGGTTATCCTTGGGCAGTTGTTCTCAAGCATCTCGTCATTCTTCACTATGCTGCTTGATCCTAATGATTTCGCTGCAGTACAAGCGAACATGTTCGCCAGCTTTAATAACGTTAAAGTCGAGCTCGTTTATCTCTGCGCGCCGTTGCTGCTTGGTATCAGCTTTTTGTTATTCCGCTTGCACCGCACGCTCGATGTGTTTTGGTTAGATAAAGACAACGCCACCAGTTTGGGTGTTGACGTAAAGAAAGTGACGCTGCAAGTGCTGATATTGAGCGCGGCTCTTATTGCTGTCTCGACTGCCTTAATTGGTCCAATTATGTTCTTTGGCTTGTTGGTGACCAACCTTGCAAGAGAACTGTTTAAGTCGTTCCAGCATAAGGTATTACTGTTAGGCGTATCTTTATTGTCAGTCGCTTCGTTATTAAGTGGTCAGTGGATCGTCGAAAATCTATTTGGATTCTCAACCACCATCAGTGTCGTGATTAACTTTGTCGGCGGTATTTATTTCTTAACCATGTTGCTGCGCAACAAAATTGTCTAGGTTTCTATGATTTCATTAAAAAGCCTGACCAAAGCGTTTGGTCAATCTAAAGTGGTCGATAGCGCGAGCGCTGAGTTTGAAAAAGGCAAAGTGACCTCAATCATCGGCCCAAATGGTGCAGGGAAAAGTACTCTGCTATCTATGGCGAGTCGCCTAGTCAGTAAAGACAAAGGTGAAGTTTACATCGACTGTAAAGAGCTTAGTGAGTGGGATACCAAAGAGCTCGCTAAACGCCTTGCGGTGCTGCGCCAAGCCAACAACATCACCATGCGATTTACCGTTCGAGAAATGATCGCCTTTGGACGTTTCCCTTATTCACAGGGCAAGCTTAATGATGAAGACAATAAGATCATCAACAAAGCGATTGAATACTTGGACCTAGTAGAGATTCAGCACAAATACCTAGATGAGCTAAGTGGTGGTCAAAGACAGCTTTCGTTTATCGCTATGGTGATGGCGCAAGATACCGACTATGTATTTCTCGATGAGCCGTTAAACAACCTAGATATTAAGCATTCGTTGCAGATTATGCGCAACGTTGGCCGTTTAGCCCATGAGATGAACAAAGCCGTCGTCGTCGTGATTCACGATATTAACTTTGCTGCCTGTTACTCAGATAAGATCATTGCACTTAAGAAAGGGCAGGTAGTGGCGCAAGGTAAAGTGGAAGAAGTGATTCAGTCTGATATTTTAGAAAGTATCTACGAAACGCCGTTTAACATCATCGAAGTCGATGGCAAACGGATGTGTACTTACTACTAATGAAATTAAGGCCTTGAGTTCAATCAAGGCCTTTTTTGATCACTTGGTCAAATCTTCAATGATTGGACACTGGCTACCAGAATCCCCTGGGCAAGCAGAGACCCAGCTTTTGAGCTGAAGCTCTATCTCTTTGAGCTCTTTTATCTTCACTTCCACTTCAGCCAGCTTCTCTTTTGCTTTCGCTTTTACTTCGCTACTTTTACGGTTTGGGTTGGAAGCAAGCTGAACAAACTCTTTACATTCGATCAGTGAAAATCCTGCATTTTTTGCCCGAGAGATAAGGTTAAGCTCTTGGACTTGTTGCTCTGAATATTCACGATAGCCAGCATCACTGCGGCTAGGGGGAGTAATCAAGCCTTTGTCTTCATAAAGGCGAATAGACTTACTCGATAGTCCGGTCAGCTTTGATACAGCGCCGATGTTCATGTGTCGATCCTCAAGCTCAAGTCAAAATAGGGTATAGGGTATAGGGTATAGGGTATAGGGTGCTTAACCACTATTGTAACGAGTTTTGCAGCAATTTAGCTACTAAGAGGTGATTGAAAATAAAAAGCCCACCTCAAAAGAGGTGGGCGGTGCTGAAGTATTCAGCAATTGGGACAGTAATAGCTTATAGGTAGTAACGAGCGCCGATTAACCACTTGTCATCAGTTTGGTTGTTGTTCGCATCGTTTAGGTCAAACTGGTATGCAGTGTAACCAACAAACTTAGGCGTGAAGTTGTACTCAGCTTGGAGTGCTAGCTCTTCACGTGCCGTTTCTTTTTGAGAGAACTTAGTTTCTTTACCTTCAACCATTTCGTAGTTAACGATTAGGTTTAGGCTGTTATCTAGTGCGTATGACGCTAGTGCTTCGTACGCGTTACTTTCAACTAATAGGCCAGAGCTACCGTTGTTCATGTTTTCGTTATCTGCGTAAACACCCGCTAGGTAAAGACCTTTACCGTAAGTACCGTATTTAACAGATACTAGGTGCGACTCAGCAGTGCGCTTTGCAGAACCGAATGTAGTGAAATCACCCGTGTTGTAGGTGTAACCAAGAGTTGCGCCAGCAATTGAGTAGCTAACCGCTGCTTGAATACGGTCATCGTATTTGATGCCTGTTAGGTTATCGTTTTCATCAAGTGTGCGCTCATCGTTCGCACCTTGCCAGCCTAGACCGAAGTTAAATGCGCCAGCGTCACCGAACTCAAAACCGTTACGGTAGCTGATCATCTTATCAGCACGACCCGTGCCTAGAGCACCGTGGTTGTCGTAGATAAAGTCGTTCGCGTAAGCGATAGGCATATCAGCTACACCAGCTACGTCGTAGTATGGTGCCCACTGAGTACCAACAACCGCGCGGCCAAGCTCATCGTGCGTTAGGCCAACGTAGCCTAGACGTGTTGTGAATGCATTGTCGCCACCATCTAGGTAGTTAAGAGCCCATTCACCTTTTGCATCAGCAGTGAAACCATTGCCTAGATCTTGTGTAGCGTTAAAGTTGATACGTGGAGAGTTTGTACCGACATCTGTATCGCCTTGCTCAGAGCCATTTAGGTTTGCTGAAACATGGCCACCGATTGAGAAAGTCGTGCCTTCTTGGTTGTACAGTTCAACAGCGTAAACAGAAGTAGAAAGAGTTGCGATAGCAGCTGCTAAGATCGTTTTTTTCATAATAAAGTCCATATATATGAGCCGACAGGCTTAATTGTCATTCGTGTTTTAACGATGTGGCAGACTCTATATGGATTTTTAACATAAAGGTTACAAAATAACGTAAAACGTTCAAATTGGTGGGAACTTTAAATAAATCAATCAGTTAATTCTGAAATTAATTGTTACATTAGCTTTTTTTATAGTTTTGTCTTTTTACGTATTCTTTTTGTGAATGTGTCGCCTTTATCATAAATAAAATTTTAATAATCAATCATTTAAATTGGAATTGGTAGTGGGTCAATGATAGGGGGAATAAATGCAAACGGTTGCTTTTGGGGAGAATGAAATGTAGTTTTTGTCGCTAGCAATTAAAATGTTAAATAGCTATTGGGCAGCTTTTTTTATTTTGTGTTGAGCAAGTTGCTCATAGTGTTCAGCGTCACGGCTTAGCGTCCAGTTAATGGCCCGCTCTAACGGCAAAGCAGGGCTATAGTAATAACCTTGGACATAATCGCAGCCATAGTCGCGTAAAATGCTGACTACCTCTTCGTGTTCTACACCCTCTGAGATCACGGTGTAACCAAGACCATGAGCAAGAGAAATGGAGTTAGCCACAATTGAGCGGTTTCTCGCGTTTCTCTGCATTTGATATACAAAGGATTGGTCGATCTTGATTTGGTCGACGGGAAGATCTCGCAGTAGTGAAAGTGACGAAAATCCAGTACCAAAATCATCGAGACTTATCCTAAACCCCATTTGTTTCAGTCTTTCTAGTAGGGTTGCGGGGCTTCGTAAGCGGTTAATTGCCGTTGTTTCAGTGATCTCCAATACGACCATATTGACAAAGCTTTTGTTCAAAAACGCCAAGCGACTCAACTGGTTCTCTAGGTTCTTACTCATCAAATCTTTAGCTGACAAATTCACATGTATTGGGCAGTGAATGCCCGCCTTGATTAGCTTCTCTATGTCGCTTGCTACCTTATCTAACATCCACTCAGTGATTGATGTGATCTTGTTGCTTTGCTCAGCAATAGTAATGAAGTCAGAGGGTGTGATTGGCTTTCCGTCTTCATCTAACCAACGCATTAACGCTTCATAGCTACACACAATATCACGCTCTAAACAGATAATTGGCTGATAGAATAATTCAAATTCATTGTTTTCGATCGCTTGATCAATTTGACGAGAAATCTGCAGTTTTCTTAGTGCATCTTGACTCATATGCGATGAGAAGTTCGCCACCTCATTTCCGTTTGTTTTGGCCCAATACATAGCGACATCAGCGGCATTAATGATCTGATCAACGCTGGTCCCATGTTTTGGGTACGAGCCGATGCCGACGATAACGCTACTGGTTAGCTCGAAACCATCAATCGAAAAGGGCCTTTTGAGCGATTGGTTTATTTTATTAGCAACGTCAAATGCATGATCCAATGATTGATTAGGCATAACGACAACGAACTCGTCCCCGCCAATGCGGGCAATAAAGTCACCTTTAATGAGGTGCGCTCTAGCGCGATGCCCTATTTGAATCAGCAACTGATCACCGCAAAAATGGCCCATACCGTCGTTAACTTGCTTAAAGTTGACCACATCGAGCAGCATTAGTTGGAAAGGAACATCGTCTTCGACCAAAAAGTTGACCGTTTCGATACAGTGCTTGCGATTGGGTAGGGCTGTTAATGGGTCATGCAGAGCATTGTGCTTTTCTTCTTGGGCGAGCATATGCAATTGTTGAATGGTGCTCAGGCTAAACTTAGTGACCATGAAGACAAAGATGCTGCCTGAAAACAGAATCGTCGATAGACCAAATAAAATAGCGTCGACAGTTTTATCGATCAGCAGTGAACCTAAAACCAGAGAGTAACCGAGGATGAAACAGGCAATCAGCAGACTCAGCAATCTCCACCCAGTATGTTGGGTTTGAGCGCATATTTTTTTTGCTTGTGCTAACCCAGAAACAAGAAAAATAATGCCGATGATAATGAGCATGACCGCGAGTATAAACAAAGAAATATCCAGTAACAGTATATTGTTTTGTTAAATTGTAGTTAGGCCGACATGAATATCAAGTGCAAAAGGTATTCATAGCTTAAATCTTAGTCACCAAATCTCTGTTTATAAAGATGTCATTAATTTTTGAGGCCGAATTAAATCAACAATTGCGTCAGATCAACAAAAATTATTTATATTGTTGAATCTTTCAAATATAAGTTGAAAGATTCAAAAAATATTGAATAATGGGTCAAACAATACAATAGAAGCACTACGCTTCATCAAATTGCTCTGAAACAGGAACATACCCATGTCGAATTCGTTTGTGCTGGTCATTAACTCTGGTAGCTCATCATTAAAGTTTGCAGTGATTGACTCTGCGTCTGGTGACGCGATTGTCAGTGGCTTAGGTGAGTGCTTTGGTTTACCAGAAGCCGTGATCAGCTGGAAGTATAATGGTGAGAAAACTGAAGAAGCTGTCAATGCTCCAGACAATCATCACCAACATGCTATCAATCGAATCGTAGCATTGATGGAAACGTTAGGTTTCACAAAAGATTTAGTTGCCGTGGGTCATCGTATCGTACACGGTGGTGAGAAGTTCACTTCTACCGTACGAATTAGTGATGAAGTACTAGCAGAAATTGAAAACTTGTCTGATTTGGCACCGCTCCACAACCCAGCAGGCGCTAAAGGTATTCAAGCTGCTATGCAAGCTTTCCCAAGCCTACCTCAATTCGCTGTATTTGATACTGCATTCCACCAAACAATGCCGCAAAAAGCATTCACAGGTGCGATTTCAAATGAGCTTTATAAAGAGTACGGGATCCGTCGATACGGTTTCCACGGCACTAGCCACTATTTCGTAAGCCGTGAAGCTGCGAAGATGCTAAACAAACCAGTTGAAGAAGCGAGCTTCATCTCTGTTCACCTAGGTAATGGCGCATCAGTATGTGCGATTGAAAATGGTGAGTCTGTTGATACCTCTATGGGCTTCACGCCGCTAGCGGGTCTAATGATGGGTACGCGTTCTGGTGACCTTGACCCAGGTGTTATCGAGTTCCTAATCAAAAAAGGTTGGACGACAGAGCAAGTATTCGAAACGCTGAACAAGAAGTCAGGTTTCCTAGGTGTTTCTGGCCTAACGTCAGACGCTCGTGGCATTCTAGAAGCAATGGAAAATGGTCACGAAGGTGCGAAACTCGCATTTGAAGTGTTTACCTACCGCGTAGCGAAGTACATTGGTTCTTACCTAATTCCACTTAGCAACCTAGACGCAATTATCTTTACTGGTGGTATTGGTGAAAACTCACTACCTATTCGCCGTGAAATCTTAAACAACCTAAAACTTCTAGGTTTTGTTGAAGACGAGAAGGGCAACGAAGACGCACGCTTTGGTAACGCAGGTATCATCGCGAAGTCACAAATTCTTGATGCAGTAGCGATGGTTATTCCAACCAACGAAGAGTTCGTTATTGCACAGCAATCAGTCGAGCTACTGTAACAGCTCAAACAGGAACATAAGTCAATTTAAGGCGAACCATCTGGTTCGCCTTTTTTATTAAGTTAAGCGACAATCCGGCGTCCATTCACAAGTTCACTTTCTTCTGGTACCTCAAATTTAGGCTCCATAAAGTTGAACATCATCTCCGTTACTTCGAAAGAGTATACGGTAGGATCTTTTTCAACATTTCGTTTAGCGACTCTCTGTCTTCGTGTCTCTGTAAGCGCATCGAGGTAATGAATTTCAGCGTTGATGCCTAAACTTAATGCCTTATTTACAAAGATGTCCCTCTGCGACTTAGTTGTAAAACCCAGATCAAGCACGACATTTCCGCCGAATGATAGAATTTGTTCACTGACTTCCCAAATCTGCTCATAACAACGATTTACACGTTCCATCATCCATGAGAAATCAAGTGAGACCATATCTTTCGCAAACAGTGTCTGCATCCAAGGGTCTATTGAAAATTTCACTGCTTTGATCTTGTCGCACAAATCCATCGAGTACGTCGTCTTACCAGCCCCTGTAGGCCCACACACTAGAATTAACCTAGCCACTTTAAACTCCTTTTTAATTTACCCATGAGTGTTACGTAAGCTATCAAATACAACTGAACAGGTGATGCTCGTTATCGTTCCCATTGTGATGGAACAACGGCTGCTTGGTTGCCTAACTTAACGACTTTTCCACCGTGTTGGTTAGAGTAGCCAGTTGCTTCGGTTGCATTGGAGAACCAAAGAACAGGGTAACCAGCATCACGTAACTCAATACTGTTGGGCAGAATTGAACCTTCGGGAGCTGTAACGATTTGTTGTTTAAAGTCAGCCCAACAACTTGCGCCATTTTCGGCAGCCAGCATCTGCAACAAATGCTTACGTTGGATAATCGAAGCATTCTTCTTAAGTTCAACCAACGAGATATTGGTTAGCACGTTTGAATTGAGTAAACGTCTAAGAACAGGCAAAGCGTCAGACAGTGACGTTGACTGGGTGAGTTTTTGTAAGACCTTTGCTTCTCGAAGCCAAAGTTGAAGATCGGGGTTATTTTGATGGCACATATCGTCCTCCTTTTACTCAACCTACTCGCTGTCGGTGATGGGATGATATGCAAGTGAAATGCTTGCTATAAATTTTTTAATCGTTGGTACTATCGTTTTTGCGAGGTAGGCATCCAACCGGCCTTGCTAAAGGCTACTACTCTTTGCGCGGTATAGCAACATAGCTGGAAGAATAGCCCCCGGTAGTTCAAACAATCGGAAAGGGTTGTATGGCATGTTTCGCTGCTCTCAACCCCATTTGATATCCAGCATCGAGCTTGTCTTTGTTCGTTGTTAGCCTTCCCACGGCAAAGTTATCTTCTGGGGCTATAATGTGAACAGTACAGTCGTGAGGAGGGTTATTAATAAACTCTAAAGTGTCGTTGTATTGCTTGGCTCGATTGATCATCGCATCAGCAAGATGAGGCGTGTTTTTCATCAGTCGACGTATTAACCAAGTAGCCTTTGGCGGTCGCTTCATATAGCCTGGTTTTTGCGACAGGATAACGGTGATTTCCTTTGCGCCTCGCTTGTAGGCTTCCATCACGGGAATCGAATCTGCGACACCTCCGTCGATCAATGTTTTTCCTTCAACATTGATGGGAGTGCGATAAGCCATAGGCAGTGAGCATGACGCTTTTAGAATCATCTCTAAATTATTTTCATGCCCTAGGGTATAAACGGGTTCACCCGTCGAGATATCGGTTGTAACGATGTGAAAGGGAATAGGCTGCTTGGCAAAGGCTTGCATATCATAAGGGTTGTGCAGTGCTATGTAATCCCATAACCAGTCTAGATCGAGCCAGTGACCACCTTTGGCAAAACGACGGAAGTTAATGAATTCAGGACGGCAGGAATAGTCAGCGATGATGGTATAGGTTCGACCTCGTTGGTTAGAAAGCCAAGAGGCGATATTGGTCGAACCCGCAGAGACGCCAATACAAAAATCAAAAGGATTGTAGTCGTGATCGATAAAGCCATCTAAAACGCCAGCTGCAAATATCCCTCGCATTGCACCACCTTCAACGACTAAGGCATGCTTCGTTTTTTGTGTCATGTGAAGTCCGTTCCCTGCATATTCCTTGGTCAAAGTAACAGAATTGGAATAAGAACTCTATTGCAAGCTGAGCGGCTTATATTGATTTCAACTTACTGAATAATTTTCAGTCCAAGCGGGTAACAAAGGTTTGCTCGTCATCGACAAAAGCAACAAAGCCGCCGTGATAGATAAACACTCGACCACGTCCTTCAATCAAGCAGGCAAGCTGTGGGTTCAAATCTTCTTCGTTATCCGGGCTTTCAAATGTGCCAGTATCGGTGATTACGCCACTAAGTGGAGGCAAATATCCATAAGTGCGCTTGGCTTGGTCAATCAGGCTCAATTCGCTGGTGGTAGAGAAGCAAGAAGGGATCCTACCTGCGTCTTCGATAAATATAGGTTTCAGTTCTTCAAAAGCGGTAATGACCAGCCAGTCGATGCCGTTAACGTGATGGATAAACATAGGGTATCTCGATATTTCTGATGCGGAGATTCTAACACTATCAAGTGCAGAACGTAGTAGAAATTTAGTAGCTAAACGCTAATCGATTGGTGAGCTTTAGTGATGATCCAACAAGTCAAAATCACATACGTGGTGATGGAAATTACCACACTCATTGCAATCATTTTTGTACTGTTTATCTTTGATGGCTAGGAACACTTTGGCATCGATAAACAGTTTGACTAAATCGCCATTGAGCTGTCCTTTCTCTGCCTCATTAAAAAGAATTTTAAACGCAATATCGTCGGGAAGAGCGTTTTTGTACGGCCTGTCAGAGGCTGTGAGCGCATCATAAATGTCACATACCGTCATAATTTGTGAAGCCAAGGGGATCTGTTGACCAGCTAAGCCTTTGGGGTAGCCACTTCCATCAATTTTTTCATGATGAGCGCCCGCAATATGAGGGATATCCTGCAAGTCTTGAGTCCAAGGGATCTGCTTTAGGAAGGTTTCGGTATGAACGACATGAGAGCGTATTTCATCCATCTCGCTTGGCGTCAGGCTTCCTTTAGGGATAGATAGAGCAAGCAACTCATCTTCATTGATCAAAGGAGTAAGCAATCCATTTTCATCGATTGCGTGATAAGCATGGATCTCTTTTAGGGTGTCAGAGGCTGACTCGGGCAGCACGGAAGGTTCATTGGCTTGCAAGATATCGAGCCAGAACTGCTCCAGTTGAGATATTTGCTGCTGGATATTCTCTTGTTGCCTAAGCGCTGATTGCGAATTTGAGCCAGGCGCTTGGCTAAATAACTTGAGTTCTATCTCTGCTCGCTGACGAAGCAAACTTTGCTGGGTAAGGCGAATGCGATATTTGATTACATCGAGCTGATGATCAGTGAGTTTTTTCGCCTTGGTCAATACTGACTCTTTTACACCCACTTTGCCAAAGTCATGCAATAACGCAGCATATTTGAGCTGACGTAGATCTTTATTATTGATGCGCTGATGACGATATTGTTTAAGGTTGGAGTTATTCAAGCAGTTCGCTAAGGCAACAGAGAGGTCAGCGACACGAAACGAGTGACCACTGGTTGTCGGGTCTCGCTGCTCGATTGCCGTAACGGAAGCTTGGACGAACCCCTCAAATAGACGGCGTATGCTCTCAATCAAGCGCCTGTTCTCAATCGCAATCGCAGACTGACTCGCTAACGCACGTAGCAAAGGGCAAATCTCTTTATCGAACGGGATGACATTGTCTTTGGTCACCGAGTGAGAAGAGAGGTGCACACCAGCTTGCTTGGTATGATTAATAAACTGCAATACGCCAATGATTTCTTGATGGTAATTGAATATAGGTATTGCTAGCAGCGACTGACAACGATACCCAGTCGCATGGTCAAAAACTGGGTTAAATCGATAGGGTTTGTCTTGGATGTCATAAACATCTTCGATATTCACTTCGTGACCATGAATCGCCACATAGCCGGAGATACTACTGTCATTAAGGTCGAAGCGTTTTTCTTCAAAATCAAACTCAATAGAGGCGTTCTGAGTAAGTTTTAAAACTAACTGACGATGGTCTTTATCGTGATCATCAAGCAAAAAGAGTGAGGCTGCATCACACACAGCGAGCTTTCGTCCTTCATCCAAAATCCGATTGAGTAGAGCCGTCAGGTTTTTTTCCGCTGACAGTGCAATACCAATTTCGGTCAGTCGACTTAAGCTATTCGATTTATTGCTCAGGAGCTGTTTTAACTCCTTTTGTTGCTCTCGTTGAGTATGTATTAATAGTGCGGATTCGATATGTTTTAGGGTGATTCTTTTCGTGAATCCTGTTGGTACATAAAGGTCGGCTTCAACCTCAAGGTGCTGCTCAGCAATAACGATTAAACCTTGATTCTCGCGCCACTGGTTAATGGTGGCTATGCTCACAACTTCAAGCAATTGTTGATCTAATATCAGTAACGTGGGGGATAGGTTGAGGATCTCTTGCTCGTTACTCACTTCGACGCAACGTAATTGGCGTTGATTCAACTCCTCCGACATCACTGTTGTGGCAAACGAGCGGCCATGTGCTATCGACAGCTTTCCAAGTGAATACGTATCGTCGGTTAACTTCATCACAACTCCCTTTTGAACTTCTTTAGAATAGTTCAGTTTTCACGAAATGACTCTGCCGCACAGAGCTGTGGTGATTAGGGATTAGCGCAAAGTTCGCTAGATCTAGATAACCTGATAAACCTGCGTCGGTTCATTAAATCCTTTGAACATCTTCTTACCAAACTCGCGAAACTGGAACTGACTGTTTGAGCAGCTTTGTTTAACCAGTTCGACAACCAATATTTGATCAGACTCTGTGGCATCACACACTCTAGAAGCCATTTGAACCGCACTGCCAAATAGGTCGTTGTTCTCTTCGACCGGTTCGCCCGCACTTAAACCGATACGAACATGCATACTTTGCTCTGGCTTATTCTGGTTATGTTCTTTAAACGCATCTTGAATACTTTTCGCACATTTAACTGCTTCATCTGCTGAAGTAAAAGAGACCATGAAGCCATCGCCAGTATGTTTAATTTCACGGCCTTCATGCGCCTTAATTGCCTCACGAGTAATGACATTATGAATACGTAATAGGTGCATAGATTTCTTATCGCCCAACTCAGTAGTCATAGCGGTAGACCCCGCTAGATCAGTAAACATGATGATACGAAACGCGCTATCGATTTCCGTTGTTTCATGGGGCTCTGAAGGGACCGGATCTGCAATCCGTCCTAAGAATAACTTAACAATATCGCCATCGACGGGGATGATCTCTCCGGGAATATCACCGTGTGCTTCTTGATGGACTTTCCGTATGACAGATTCGTCTTCAGCTTCGACCAAGCAAAAGGTAGTGCCGCGCATTTCATCAAACCAGTAGGTGACAAATTTGACGCCATATTTGTCTTGAATATCCAAGTCCTTTTTATGTGCTAATTCAATGGCTTCTCGGGTGGGATTCTCTGAAAAATGACGATCCATAAATAGAGGCATAATGATGAACTCTCGACGCGAAGTGTTGAATTAACCATAGCACACGCCACTTTTTTGTGATGATTATGCCCGCGGGATAGCACTGCGCAATATCGTTCAATACTGTTAATCCCATTCTCTTTATCTTGATAGGTCTGAGATCGCATCTTACAAGGAGAGGGTATGAATAGCGTATTTTTAGCAATGGTGATTTTCGCGTTTGTTGGCGCCGTCACTCCTGGTCCCGTCAACCTAATCGCCACTTCTACGGCAGCGCAATTTGGTAAATCCACCGCTGCTAAGCATGTTATCGGTGCATCGGTTGCTTACGCGCTGGTGGTGTTTATTACAGGTAATACGCTGAACAGCCTCGTTGAATGGTTACCAAGAATTGAGTTGGCGATGCAGCTTGTTGGCAGCGCCTTTCTCAGCTATTTAGCCTACAAGATTTATACCGCGCCATTTGGTCGACTAGAAACGGAAGATAGTCGTCATTCTAGCTGGCTGAGCGGCGCATTGGTTCAGCTACTAAACCCCAAGGCTTGGTTGGTTGCCATGTCTGGCGTCAGCCTTTATGTGGTAGGGCAAAGTGAGCAGCAAGCTTGGTTATGGATGTACACATTAATCTCACTTATCGCATGCCTAATCGGTGTCGGACTATGGGCTGTGGTTGGAACGATGTTTACCAGCCAACTTCAAGAGCAAAGAAAACAACTGTTCTTTAATCGTTCAATGGCTATTATATTGTTAGCCTCAGTGCTAATGATTTGGCTTTGACAAGGAATGTCATAATGAAAAGAGATAACAGCGCGAGCTTTAAGCAAAACCTAGTTCTACCTTGGATTGAACTAAGAGTCGCCAATCGAAGTAGCGCCTGTTATGACGCCCATTCCCATGATGAGTTCTCTTTTGGTGTTATTCTCCAAGGTGCTGCAGACTATAAAAATCGCAATAAGTCCCATCGAATCAGCGTGGGAGATTTGGTCACGATTAACCCTTCCGATGTGCATTCATGTAACCCTGCAGCGGGCCTATGGTCCTATAGTATGTTGTTTGTGAACGCGACAAAAATGGGCCAATTACAGCGCGATATTTTGCGTGAGAACAACCAGCAGATGCCGATGGATTACCAAGCATTTAATAGTGACTTTGAGCGCAACGATGTGTTAAAAGCGCAATATCTGACTCTGTTTGATGCCTTGGAAAGTGAGCAATCTAGCTTAAACATTGAAACTTGCTTGTACAGCTTCGTTGAATCAACTTTTCAAATCACCAGCCCAACAAATCGATATAAGCATGTCGAGCCGATCAAACGCATTCGAGAAAAGCTGCTTGATGAAGTAGCAGAACACCATGAGTTAGAAAACCTAGCAGCAGAAGCGGGGATGAGCCGTTACCAGTTGCTGCGCGCATTCAAAAACCAATACGGATTGCCGCCATACGCCTACTTGATGGATGAAAAGATCAAGCGCTCGAAAGTGATGCTTAAAGCGGGGGAATCTCTATCAGATGTGGCGCATAGTCTAGGTTTTTCTGATCAAGCGCACTTTCAACGCCAGTTCAAAAAGCGCTTGGCGGTGACGCCGAAGTATTATCAGTCGCACTTTGTTGGTGCTTAGTACAATTGAACTAGTTGGTCGTGTTACTTATCTTTTTATCATCTAAACTGAAAGTTAAGGTGATTTGAGGCGTAAGTTAATGGTGGCCACCCCGATTAGTAAGATCCTTTACCTACCAATTATTGCTCTGGCTTTGTCATTTATTGCTGGAGCGTACCTATTTCAAAAGACATTAGAGAACTGGACTACTGAGATTGTTAGTGATCACATGCTAGGTCTGCTTAATGATGTACAGCATGAGATTGTTGAAAAACAGCTTCATATTTATGATTTTTCGTCAGATGAAATCGATGACTTTCTTGATAACTTGTCCCAATCTACCTCCGACCAAAGATTTACCATTATCCATTCTAGCGGGAAATTACTCGGGGATTCTCACCTCAAGAAACATGAGGTGAATAGCGCAGAAAACTTTAGTCAAAGGCCAGAAGTGCAGGCTGCACTTGCTGATGGAATCGGCGTCGCAAAACGATTTAATACCACCAGTAATCAAGATTTTCTGCATGTAGCGGCTCGAGTGGAGATCATCGATCCACATCATTTCCAAGAGCACAATGAAGAAGATACTGATGTTGAACACGATCATCACGATGAACACGAAAGCGAACATGAGGTGCACGATTCTATCTACGTGATTAGATTGGCGGTCCCCATGGCTTCTGTCTATCGAATGGCTAAGGACTTAGAACTCATCAACTATTTGATCATGGCATTTTCGATGATCGTTCTGCTCAGTACATCATGGTACGCGTACCGAAGTGTTGCAGCGGTGGTTGGCCGTGACAAAAGAGAGCAGCAGTTACGAATTGACCGTAGTACGCTAGAAATTGATTTGCTGCGCCAACTAGCAACCACACTAGCGGCTTGTAAAAGCATGGAGGAAGCCACATTCGTTGTTAAAGATGTCGTGCCTCGCATATTGGGAGATATCAATGGCTGCATTTCGATTATGCGTGAGTCGCAAAACTTACTAGAAGTGGTGATTGATTGGGGAGGCAAGTGGCCCGGAGCGGTAACTTTTGCACCAGATGACTGTTGGGCAATGAGAAAAGGTAAGTACCATTTGTCTAAAGAGAAGAATCAACATTTAGATTGTGGCCACATGAGCGGGATGGATACCTCAGATACGACCATCTGCATTCCGCTTATCGCCCACGGTAATACTATGGGGCTCTTTCACCTTTATTTTTCAAGTGAAGATAAGCCCATCGATGAAGAAACAAAACAGTTGGCATTTACCTTAGCTGAGCACCTTGGCTTAGCCTTGGCCAATTTACGCCTGCAAGAAACGCTGCGTTCTCAAGCCATGCGTGACCCGTTAACTGGATTGTATAACCGTAGACTGTTTGAAGACATGTTAGAGAAAGAGTATTCAACGTCTTATCAAACAAAAGCGCCGCTTTCAGTTCAGATACTGGATATTGACCACTTCAAACAATTTAACGACAACTTTGGCCATGATGCGGGTGATTTCGTCTTAAAAGAAATCGCAAATCTAATGACGTTCATCACTGAAGGACAGGGAGTCGTATGCCGAATTGGCGGTGAAGAGTTTGCGGTGGTTTGTCCCAATCTGTCGTCAGAGCAAGCGGTAACCTTAGCTGAAACCATTGTTGAGTCGGTGAAAAAACTTCATCTGGATATGAAAGGCTTATCCCTCGGGCAACTCGGTATCTCTGCAGGTATTGCTACTTTTCCTGATGCCGACGTGTCATATCAAGGCTTGGTTAAACTCGCCGACAACGCATTGTATGAAGCTAAGAACCGAGGCCGTTCCCAAGCGGTGCATTCAAGCGATATGCAGTGAATCAACAACTCACTATTTGCAACAAATTAGCGCTTATCTCAAGCCGTACAAAATGTATAATCATCAGTTCATTTCAGCCTATCGATGCGATGTTAAGGCTACTCAAACAATGGACTATTGATGAAACTACAAAAGATCGACAAGCAGTTATACCGCTCACGTTTAAACATTGTCATTGTCGCGTGTATCGCAGTCTTAGCGGTGTTTAGCCTTGCCATTTCTCAGGCGCTTATTTTCCTCTTTCCAGACGAGTCCGGCTCACATTTCCATTGGAACGTACTTGGCGTGATTATCAGCGCAATTGGTGTCGTGATGACGCTTATTAAGCTCAAAACGCACCCTAAAATGCATGAAGTCGCCTACGTTTGGGACCTTAAGCAGGCGTTAAACCTCATCCACCGTAAGAAGAGAAAGCTTGATGCCGCAGCAGAGCAGGGTAATGCTGGGGCCATGCTTGCGCTTCAATTTAGCTATGACGGTTCTCGCCAGCTTTGGCAATTGGACGACAACACCATCACCATGGATAGCTTGAATACGGCTCAAGCTAAACTGGATGAGCTGGTAGAAGAGCATGGTGTGACGTTAGATATTGCGAATTATGATTCGGCGATTCTTAAGGCGTTTTAGGTCGTCGTTAGGTTAGATTCACGCTAAGTATTTCTCCCAATGCCTGTTCTACATGAACTTGCCTAAATTAGGTTCTCTACTTACTGTTAGAGATCCCCAACTCGTTCGTGCCTCCCTCTCGGGGATGACAGTGGTAAAGCAGAAGTTACTCTAGTTGCTGTCATTCGATATATGGACTCCCAAGTAAATAGAACCTTTTTATCGAGAATAGATTAGATTCGTTTGCTGAGTAGCTAGCTCTGACCCAAGATGTATTCGCACTTTGATGTTATTTCAATAGCTGATTGATATGTCGTGGGCTGTTGCACAATGAGGCTTTGTTGTGTGGACGGTATTTGTTATTTGCGCTGTCTCTTAAAGAGCCATACTAAAATAGAAGTTGACCAGCTTATATTTTGTAGAGAAAGAGTCCTATGCTACGCTGTCTTATATTTTATAAGTGATAAGGTAAATAAGAATGAACACCGAAGTATTGCTTTTTCTAGAACGTAACCCTATACGTTCCTTTGAAACTGATGAAATTTATTTGTCGCGAATTGCTGATATAGCAGTTGAAGAAAGTTTGGATATGAAGAGCTTCTTTCTTGTTCTCGGGGAAAAATACCCTCAAAGTTGGAAGCTAATCGCTAATCTAGAAAGTAAGTTATCTTAAGTAATTTGAGACTATAAAAATCCGAAAGGACTGACGAATAATGTCAGTCCTTTTTACGAACTTGGCTTTGTCAGAGTTCCTCTCATACCTAACTATTTCCTAAACATCAGATTCAATGTAAGCGGCACTCTATCTGAAATCCCAATATCACCAACCGTTGCGGCTAAGTCAGTTAAGTTCTTACTTGGAATCCCAAAGTCAGCAGCACCAATAATCACAGGTGCGCTAGAGCTCACCATTACCATATCACCAGCATTTAAGATGACCACTGGGAACTCAATCGACTTAGTATTACCAAACAGCGTTACTTCAGCCGGTACATTCATCTTGAGCGAGCCTTCACCTAATGATGCCCAATCAACTTTTCCGGTTACGGTTACCGGTGAATGCTTGGCAGATTCAAAGAAGATCTCATTAAGGCGGGTATTGCGGATCTCAACGCCAGTATCAATCCCGTTTAGGTCGATAGAGACATTAAACAGACCACTGCTATCTAACGTGCCAGATAGGGTGTTTATCGTTGCAGGTTCAACGATGTACTGTTTTTTAATCGTAGCAAAGCTAACGGAAGAGACGTTTGAATCTAACGTGTAGTTATCAGAAGCAAAAGATGCACTAGAAAGCAGCGTGAGCGTCATAGCGAGGGAAGATAAAGCTTTTTTCATTTTTTATTACCTCTAATTTGTTGAGCGTTATGTGTTAAGCATAGTTTTTGAGCAATGTGCTTCACGATAGTAGTCCGGATTAGAAAACGTTTTTGAGAAACTCTGTCCAATAATTGCGCAGAGTGAGTTCTCAAATTCTGAAAAAACCAACGACTATCATCGTGGGCTTTGAGTGTTTTTCTTGCCACCCTAGCACTGTGAAAATTATATATTTCATTTGCTATTTTCTGACTTTAGCGCATCATTTACTATTAGCGTACTAAACTCACCAGGGTGCGTTAACTTAATGATTTTAATTAAAAATTTACATTGTTTGTTCTTTGTTAGTTTATTCACTACATTACAACTTACTGGGTGTAGTGATGCTGTTGTCAACCAAGAACAAGAATCTTCACACTTTTCCCTAGCGCCATTTCAGTTTTACGATATTTCGTTACAGTCTGATGGTAAAGTCAAAGCCCAATGGCAAGCGGTGGATGCTAATGGAAAACAGGTGGTCTATACGCTTTGTCAGACAGATCCAGACCAGTCAGGTGAATGTATTTATTTAGGTTCGGTGACCAATAGCACTGAGATTTCGCTCGATATTAATCCCCTTCCGCTTATTAGTAGCGATCTGTACATTATGGCGAGTACAGGCGAATATCAAAGCCATTCGAATATCCTTGGCGTTAATTTCGATTCAGCCCAACTGACTTCTATGATACGTGAGATAGAGCTTTCTAACGCAAGTGATGAGCAGTATTTAGGGTGGTCTGTGAGCTTAAGTGCCGACGGAGAAACGTTAGCTATAAGCGCACCTGGAGAGCGTTCAGACGGCTCGTCACCGGCCGATACGAGTTTGACGGTTGCTGGTGCGGTTTATATCTATAAGCGCCAAAATAACCAATGGCAAAATGTGGACTACGTTAAAGCCCCTTTACCTGTTAGTAACGATTGGTTTGGCTATAGGGTAGCTCTAAATGCTAACGGTTCGGTGTTGGCAATTACGACCAATGATAGCCTCTCCCGCAACAGGAAAGGGATCGTCTATGTATATCGATATAAAAATTCTAATGGCGCTTGGCAACGTACTCAGAGCGTTGCCACTATAGAGCCTAACTCTGCAGCATCAGATACAGAAAATGCCTTTGGTGAATCTATCGCTATTAGCGGTGACGGCAATACTTTGGCGATTGGTGATCCCGCCAATCATAGTAACAAAACCGGTGACAAAGATGTTGTCTATATTTTTCGATATCATCACGCTAATGATGAATGGATTGAAGAGGATTTTTTTCAATCGAATGACAATTTGAATATTGGCGGTGGAGCCGGAATCAATGACAACACGTCCGATGGATATGGGCAGTCGGTTAGTCTGAGTTGGGATGGCAATGTATTGGCTGTTGGCGCAGTATATGAAGATTCTGCCACTACAGGGGTAGCTGGTGGTAGAGTTGGTTCAATGAGCAACTCAGGAGCAGTTTATGTGTATCGCTATTCTAACGGTAGTTGGGACAATATTAATGAAACCTATATCAAAGCCTCTAATACTGCTTCGAACGAGTTTTTTGGTAATGCAGTTAGTTTAAGTGGTAACGGAAACACTCTTGCAGTTAGCGCTTTGTTTGAAGGCTCTGATGCCGTTGGTATTAACAGCAGTGACCAACATAGTCGTTCTTCGTCGTTACGTGGGTCAGGTGCCGTCTATCTGTATGAGTATGACGGGAATGAATGGATGTTTACTGATCATATAAAAGCGAAGGTACCAGAAGCTTTTGATCAGTTCGGAATGAGTGTGTCTCTCAGCTATGATGGTGACACACTAGCGGTCGGGGCGATGGGTGAAGACTCGGATGCCATTGGTATTAACGATGACTCAAATCTCAATACTTCGGCAAAGGCGGATTCTGGTGCCGCCTATCTTTTTAAAAACAATGGTCGCGAGTGGAGTCAAGTAGCCTATCTCAAAGCGCCAATTACGCTCGACGATAGTCGCTTTGGTTACTCACTTAGCTTGTCAGATGATGGTAGTACAATAGCAATAGGGGCTCCTTATAAAGATAATACTCACACCAATTCTGGAGCAGTATTTATTTATTAATAAATACCTTCCTCTGAACTTCTCATGATAAATGCATTTCTTGAAGAAGCTATAAGCTACCTATTCAATAACAAAAAAGCCAGCGACTGACATCGCTGGCTTTCTCATTAACGGTCGCCATTAACCATAAGCGACGCTTGGGAACCACAGCACTAGCTGAGGCCACATCACCAAACAGATGAGCGCGGTAAGCTGGATTAAGATAAACGGAATCACGCCGCGGTAAATATCTTTCAGTGCAACACCGTCTGGGCAAACGCCTTTTAAGTAGAACAAGGCAAAGCCAACAGGCGGAGTCAAAAAGCTGGTTTGCAGCGCCATGGCAACCAGCATCACAAACCACACTAAGCTTGGGTTATCGACCACGCCATGACCATCAAGCTCAATACCTAGACTAGAGATAACAGGCGCTAAAAGCGGTAGGGCGATAAGCGTAATCTCAATCCAATCTAAGAAGAAACCAAGCAAGAACACAATCAGCAAGATAAACGCGATGATGCCGTACGGGCCAAATGGCAAGCTGGTTAGGAATGACTCTATCAGCTCATCACCGCCTAGCTCACGCAATACCAAGGCGAAGCAAGATGCGCCAAGGAAGATCATAAAGATATACGCGGTTGTGCCATACGAAGAGAGTAATACCTCTTTAAGCACTTTAAGGTTGAGCTTTTTGTTGTAGGCCGCGAGTAGCGTTGCGCCTATCGCACCAATACCAGATGCTTCCGTTGGCGTTGCAACACCTGCGAAGATAGAACCAAGCACGCAGAAAATCAGCATCACTGTCGGGGTAATGTCTTTGAACACTTGCAGGATCAAACCCCATTCAACAGGCTGAACATCTTCAGGCACTGGCGCTTTGCTTGGATTCATTTTGCCGACAATCAAGATATACAGAATGTACAAGCTGCCTAGCAATAGGCCCGGCATAATCGCGCCCATGAACAAATCACCAACGGATAGGCCAAGTTGATCAGCCATGATAACCAGCATGATCGATGGCGGCAGAAGAATACCAAGTGTACCCGCAGAGGCGACTGTACCCAGTGCAAGCGGTAAGTGGTAGCCTTGACGCATCATACTCGGCAGTGACATCACGGTAAGCAGTACGACAGACGCGCCGATAATGCCAGTCGAAGCGGCGAGAATAATACCGATCGCCATAACGGTAATCGCTAAACCGCCATGAACTTTACCAAACAGTGCCTGCATTGAAGACATCAGCTTCTCGGCAATACCAGACTTATCGAGCATGTTACCCATAAAGATAAACATCGGCAGCGCGACCAAAATCCAGTTATCCATGATCTTATAGATACGGTTAACGACTAAGCCCAAGCTGGTGTAATCCAATCCGGTAAAGGTATCTAAGTAGATATCAGCAAAATAGCCAACTGCCGCAAAGACAACGCCAATGCCGCCCAAAACGTAGGCAACAGGAATGCCGGTAAACAGCAGCAAGATAAAAGAGCCAAACATGGCAATAACGATCCACTCATTAGCTTCCATGATGATCTCCTTGAGATGTGTCGCCTTTAAATAAGGTTTCGATGTTACGTAAGATTCTGGCGACTATCGACAGTAGCAATAGGCAGAAACTCAAAGGGATAACGCTCTTAATTAGCCAGCGATAAGGCAAGCCAGAAGGGGAAGCTGAGCTTTCATTCACACGCCAAGACTCATAGGCAAAGTCATAGGAATGAAGGATCACCACGACAACAAACGGAATCGCCAACAAAGACAAACCCAATAGATCGACGAGGGCTTTTTTGCGCTCTGAAAACTTGTGATAGAAGATATCGACACGAACGTGCAAGTTACTCACTTGCGCATAAGCGGTACCAAACATGACCGCGGTGGCGTAAAGGTGCCATTGCAGTTCTTCTAATGCGATTTGTCCGTTGGCAAAGGCTTTGCGCAGCACGACTTGGATAATAATCACCAAGACTAAGGCTAGATTAGTCCACGCGAGAAAGCGGCTAGCACTGGTGATCGCTCGTTCTATATGAAAATAGAGAGGATAAGTGGGGGTAGAATAAAGTACCTTGCTCATTGGCAACTCCTTACAACCAATGGCCGACAAGACTGCCGGCCAACAGGTCCAATTCACACAGGGTTATTGATTTTGCGTTTCACGTGGTAAGAAACCGTTCGCAGACCAAAGCGCGTATCCTTTACGGAACTGGCTTAAGTCATCCCATACCTTGTTGAAGAATGGGTCTTCGGTTTTCTTCTCTTCGACCACTTCCATCCAAGTCGTTTCGAACAGGTTCAACATTTCGTCGTTCCAGTAACGGATCTCAACACCATTCTCTTTGGCTTTTTCCATTGCTGAGTATTGCAGTGCTTCACCTTCGGCAATCGAGTAAGTCATGGTGGCCATACACGTGGTCTCGACTGCCGCTTGCTGAGCATCACTCATCTTGCCCCAAGTATCTTTGTTGATTAGCAGCTCAAACACGGTCGATTGTTGGTGCCAACCAGGGAAGTAGTTGTACTTCGCCACTTTGTGGAAGCCCAAACGCTGGTCGATAGCTGGTTGAGAGAACTCAGAAGCATCAATCGCGCCTTTCTCAAGTGCGCCAAAAATCTCGCCGCCCGGTAGCTGAACCGTACCTACGCCCAGTTTTTCCATAACCGATGCGCCAAGGCCAAAGAAGCGCATGTTGAGACCTTTAAGATCTTCAGGCTTTTCGATTGGTTTACGGAACCAACCAGAGGTTTCAGGCGAAATGATTGCACAAGGGACCACTTTTACGTTGTAGCCACCTTCGTCATACATTTGTTGGTACAGCTTCAGACCGTTACCAAAGAAAAGCCACGCCATGTATTCACCCGCTTCTGGGCCAAAAGGAACCGCAGAGAATAGGGCAGATGCAGGTAACTTACCTTGCCAGTAGCCAGCCGTTGAATAACCGGAGTTCACCTTACCCGTTGATACTGCATCAAGGATCTCGGCAGGGCTAACCAGTTTACCCGGCTCGTAGATTTTCATTTTGATGGTGCCACCAGAAGTCTTGGTGATGTGGTCGGCGTACCATTGAATCGGTGTACCTAATGCAGGTAAGTGGCTACCGAAAGCGATAGGGGTCTTAAGTAGTATCTTCTTGTCAGCGGCATGAGCCGAAACTGATAGACCCGTTGCAGCGATAGCAAGCGCAGAGGCAATGGCAGCTTTCTTAAGGTTCATGGTGTTCTCCTTGTTTGACTATGTTCCATGTCGATCTTGGTAAATGTGAACGCCGCGTATTTATTTGTGTTAATGCGATGTTACATTTGACGCTAAGTGTAGATAGGAGATTTATTGCGCTCTATTGGCAAAATTGCGCAAATTTAATCCGTAGAAAAGGCAATTTTCCGCACGATCTTTCAGTAAAACTACGTACTCGCATGGATGGGAATATGGGATTTGTAAGCAACCGACGACTGACGGTGAACATAATATTGTTGTCGATCGTGCCACTTATTATTGTGGTCTCGATTGTTGCTAGCATTCTATTTAGTCAGGCAAAACAACTAGTTGAAGATCAGGTTTCGCTGACAAGAAACAATGTGCTGGCGGTGAAAAAGCAAGAATTAAAGCAGTACGTAGAAATGGCAGTCAAAAGTATCGAGCCTTACTACTCAGATGAATCCCTAACCCCCGAGCTTGCTAAGCAAATTGTTATCGAAAAATTGAGCCAGCTCACGTATGGCAGCGACGGATATTTCTTTGCTTATACATGGGAAGGTGATGCGCTGGTGCTGCCATATCAAAAAGATCGCATAGGAAAGAATTGGTGGCATGTAGAAGATGTCCAAGGCAAAAAACTGCTCCAAGAATTGATTCGAGCGGGTAGAGAAGGTGGCGGCTTTGTTGATTATCTTTGGCATAAGCCCTCAAAAAAAGAGCCGTTGCCTAAGCTGAGCTACGCAATCTCATTAGATAAATGGCAGTGGATGGTGGGCACCGGAGTCTATCTTGATGATATTGAGCGCCAAGTCGACCATATGGAGAGCGGCTTTGATCAGAATATTGGCAAAACCAGTACTGCGCTGTTTGGGTTGATGTTTGTTGCGGTGACAGTGATTGCCGGGCTGGGCGCTTCGCTCAACTTGAATGTTAGGCGCTTAGCCAACCAACAACTGAGTGTGTTGAATCAACAGATCATCGACTCGCAAGAGAACGAACGTCGCCGCGTATCAAGAGAGCTGCATGATGGGGTAAACCAACTGTTGGTCGCGGCCAAGTATCGCTTAGACAATGTCACCAAAGAGCAAGACGAAGAGAAGAAACGATTTGAGCTTGATGCGAGCAAGAACGCGATGGAACACGCCATTGTCGAGGTTCGACGGATTTCTCGTGATTTACGACCGCCGCAACTGGATGATTTGGGGTTGGTCGCAGGTATTGAAACTTATATCAATGAATTGAGAGATCGCGTTCAAATGGAGCTGGTGTTTGAGCATGATATAGAAGGGCTTGAGTTTTTACCGCAAGTGGAAACGACACTTTATCGAGTGGTGCAAGAAGCACTTCATAACGTGGAAAAGCACGCTAATGCTCAGGGTGTAGATGTGATTATGCAGCGTGAAGGACAAATGCTGATCTTAACTATTAGCGATGATGGTGTTGGCATTCCTGCCAAGCAGTTGAAGTCGAAGAGAAACAGCAGCGCGCATTTAGAGCATATGGGGCTGCAAAATATGAAAGAACGGATTCAAGCGATTGGCGGAACGTTTAGCGTCACCAGTGAGCAGGGTGAAGGAACGGAAGTACGCGTGAGCTTAAACATGGAGTTTGTATGATTAGATTGATATTGGCGGATGACCACCGCCTAATGCAAGACGGGCTAAAATCGCGATTAGAGCGTGAAGATAACTTAGATATTGTTACCTGTGTCGGTACGGGCACTGAAGCCTTAGAAGCGACACTGGAGCTAAAACCCGATGTACTGCTACTCGACATCAACATGCCCAACCTTAATGGGATTGAAGTGTTGGAACAGCTAGCGAAAACCAGCTCTGCCACGTCAGTCATTATGCTCTCGATGCATGATAGTCGCGACTATGTGGTTCGCTCGGTTAAAGCAGGCGCAAAAGGTTATGTGCTAAAAGATGTCGGCTCAGAAGAGCTGGTTATGGCGATTAACCAAGTCGCGCAAGGTCGATCTTATTTGTGTCCACAAGCCTCAGATCGACTGCTTGAGCAGATCAACGAAGCGCCAGAAGAAAAGGATGACACCTTATCTAAGCGTGAGTCGGATGTTCTTAAGGCGATTGCTAATGGTGCATGCAACAAAGAGATTGCTGATTCGCTGCATATCAGTGTTCGTACTGTTGAAACTCATCGCTTAAGAATCAAGAAGAAGCTCGGCGCAACGTCGACCGCAGCGCTGGTTAAGTTGGCGTTACAAAAGGGGTTGGTGACCTAATGTCTAAGAATCTGCTCTCTAGCCGACAACCCATTCTTGATAAGATCGTCTTCTTTTGCGCGGTGGTGCGAAGTGGCTCGTTTCGCGAAGCGTCAATCCAGCAAGGACTATCACCCGCTGCGGGAAGCCGCTGGGTAAAAGAGCTAGAAGAGGCTTTGTCCGTTGAGCTGATCAAACGCAGCACACGTCAATTGGTGGCGACCCAAGCAGGTCAATTACTCTATGACCGATTTGCCCCGCTTTTGCCAGACATTAATAGTTTGTGTGAAGAGGTACAAAACCTTGCCGAAGAGCAGCAAGGCGAAATCCGGATCTCATCTACACCGCTGTTTGCACGTCAGTATCTGACCAAGATTGTCGCTGAATATATGCAAAAGCACCCGAAGGTTAACTTTCGTATCTTCATTGAAGCGGGAGAGTTTGATCCGCTGACCATCGACTTTGCCTTTCGAGCCAGTGCCAGTTATGAAGGTGAGCGAGACATCGATTCTCTATTAGTTAGAAAGCGCCTGCTACGGGAAACGCTCTATTTATGTGCATCACCAGAGTACATCAAACAATATGGTGAGCCAGTTAACCCAGAGCAGCTCAAACAACATCGCTGCCTTTACGCGAAAACCTTGCTCAGCGGTAATCGTTGGTGTTTTGAGCATCAAGGGGAGTCTGAGATCGTCACCATTCAAGATACGTTAGAATGTGATAACAGTGAAATGCTGCTCGATTTGGCTTTAGAGCACGCTGGTGTTGCTTACTTACCCCATTCACTCGTTCACCCAGCACTGGAGTCTGGTGAGCTTTGCCAAATTATGGCCAACTATCAATGTGCCAGTTTTGATGTTGATATGTTCTACCGACCTCGCTCGCCAATGCCTGAACGCTGCAGTGGTTTCAAGCAGTACCTCGTTGAACGCGTTGCAGCACTGAGCGCCTGATTCATTACGATTGTTCCTATTATGAAATTCACAATCTACATTTGTGCAATTAACATTCAGCGCATCTGCAACTAAGCTGCATTAAGAACGAATAACAAGCAATCAAGGAAGAGTGCAGTGGTAGCGAAGTTAACGCCGGAGCAGGCAGCAAATTGGATCAATGATGGTGACGCCGTTCTACTCGGCGGATTTATTGGCAGTGTGGTACCTGAAGCGATAGAACGTGCGATTGGTGAGCGCTTTAACCAGACTCAAACTCCCCGTGATTTAACATTGATATTCGCCGCAGGCCAAGGTGATGGCAAAGGGCGCGCGATCAATCATTTAGCCCATCAAGAGCTAGTAAAATGCGCCATTGGTGGTCACTGGGGGCTCGTACCTAAACTACAACAACTGGCGAATGATAATCTCATCCAAGGTTACAATCTTCCTCAAGGCATCATCTCTCATCTTCTTAGAGACACCGCGGCTGGCAAGCTTGGAACGCTGAGCAAAGTTGGCTTAGGTACGTTTGTCGATCCGCGCATTGAAGGCGGAAAAATCAATGCTGTCACCGACAAAGAGTGGGTGGAAGTCGTAGAGCTGCTCGGTGAAGAGCACCTGTTTTACCACAAGCTCCCCGTCACCGTAGCGGTCTTGCGTGGCACAACCTCAGACCAAGATGGCAACATTACCATGGAAGATGAGTGCTTAACGGTGGAAAGCCTTGCCGCTGCACAGGCTGCGAAGAACAATGGCGGCCGAGTGATTGTGCAAGTTAAGCAGGTTGTTGAAAGCGGCACGCTAGACCCGCATGCCATCAAGATACCGGGTATTTTCGTTGATGCTGTTGTCGAGTGTGAAAACATTCAAGAGCACATGCAGACCTTTGCGACGGTGATGAATCCTGAGTTTGTTGGTATTGCATCGAGTGACACTGTCACTAAGTCTACTACACAAGAGCGTACTTCACTGAATGCCAAAACCCTAATTGCACGTAGAGCGGCGATGGAACTCAAAGCGGGCTCGATTCTGAATTTAGGTATTGGCGCACCAGAGTACATTGCTGAAGTGGCAGGTGAAGCAGGCGTGTTAGACGAGTTTATTTTAACGGTTGAGCCCGGCGCGATTGGCGGCACGCCGCAAAGTGGCCTCGATTTTGGTGCTTCTCGTTTACCTCAAGCCATTATTGGTCAAGATCAGATGTTTGATTTCTATGACGGAGGTGGCGTCGATCAAGCGTTCTTAGGTTTAGCCCAATGCGATGTGAAAGGTGATATCAATGTCTCGCGTTTTGGTAGCAAAATTGCTGGCTGTGGCGGGTTTATCAACATCACCCAAAACGCCAAACAAGTAGTGTTCTGCGGTACGTTTACCGCGCAAGGATTGCATCTTGAAGTCCAAAACGGTGAGCTAGAGATCGTCACTGAAGGTAAGCAGCACAAATTCATTAGCCAAGTCGAACAAATAACGTTCAGCGCTAAGCAAGCACTGAGCAAAGGCACACCAGTACTCTACATTACCGAGCGAGCGGTGTTTCGCTTGACCGGACAGGGTCTTGAACTGATTGAAGTCGCCCCAGGGATAGACCTACACAAAGACGTGCTGGATCAAATGGCCTTTGTGCCTGTCATCAGCTCGTCATTAAAGGTTATGGATAACGCCATATACCAGTCTAATTTTGAACTTACTATTAACAGAGACACTGACTAAGTGTCCGTCAATTACTCATAACTTGTCAGTTTAGTGAAGCAGTCATACACAAAAAGGATAGAGAAATGTTTGAGAAGAAAGTGTGCATCGTCACTGGTGCAGCCCAAGGAATAGGTAAAGCGATTGTTGAGCGATTTGCTAGCCAAGGAGCGTTGATGGTTTACGCCTTAGATATGAATGAGCAAGCGCTGAGCACTGCTTATGAAGGCGTTAATAACATCACACCAGTAGTGATGAACATTTGCGATCGCCAAGCGGTATCTGAGCTAGTGGAACAGGTTCAAGCTGACTATGGCCGCGTTGATGTGTTGGTAAATAATGCGGGCATTACCCGTGATGCTCTCATAGAGAAAATGACTGAAGATGAGTGGGATGCGGTGATCAACGTCAACCTAAAAGGGGTCTTTAATCTCACACAAGCCATTGCGCCAATCATGATGGAAAACAACGCAGGCTCAATCGTAACCATGTCTTCGGTGGTAGGAACGGACGGCAATATCGGCCAAAGTAACTACGCTGCGACCAAAGGTGGTGTGATTGCGATGACGAAAGGTTGGGCTAAAGAGTTTGCCCGCAAAGGGGCTCAGGTGCGCGCAAACTGCGTGGCTCCGGGTTTTGTGGCGACGCCAATGACTGAGAATTTGCCGGAAAAAGTACTCGATTTAATGAGAGCTAAAACGCCACTAGGCAGAATGGGCACGCCTGAAGATATTACCAATGGCGTTGAGTTTTTAGCTAGCGATAAGGCGAGCTTTATTACAGGCCAAGTGCTCAAAATAGACGGTGGACTGGTGCTGTAAGATGACTCAGAAAGTATATATTGTCGCGGCGAAACGAACCGCAATTGGCTCTTTTCTTGGCAGTTTAAGTTCTATTTCTGCGATCGAACTGGGCGCTGAAACCATTAGAGCCGCACTTAAACAAGCCAATGTTGAGCCGGATTGGGTTGATGAAGTTATCGCAGGTAATGTGCTGGGTGCAGGACAAGGTCAAGGTGTGGGCAGACAAGCGTCGATTCGTGCTGGCATACCTGCAACGGTGCCTGCTTATACGCTGAATATGATTTGCGGCAGCGGTATGAAAACTGTGCTCAATGGTATTAATGCGATTAAGTCTGGTGATGCGAATCTGGTGGTTGCAGCAGGTATGGAAAGCATGAGTAACGCGCCGTTTGTGATGAGTGGGAAATCTCGCCAAGGCCACAAATTAGGCGATATGGCGATGGTTGACTCGCTACTCAAAGATGGACTCACCGATGCGTTTGGTGATTTTCATATGGGGATCACCGCAGAGAACGTCGCCAAGCAGTACCAGATTAGCCGCGAGGAACAAGATCAATTTGCGCTAACAAGCCAACTTAGAGCACAAACGGCAATAGAGCGGCAGCACTTTGAAGATGAAATCGTACCGATCAGCATCAAGACTCGAAAAGGTGTGTCTGAGTTTGCGGTTGATGAGCACCCAAGGTTCGACGCATCACTGGAAGCATTGGCAAGTCTGAAACCTGCCTTTGAACGTTGTGGTAGTGTCACCGCGGGCAACGCGTCAGGCATCAATGATGGCGCTGTGGCGCTAGTCTTAGCCAGTGAGCAAGCGGTAGAACAATATCAATTAACACCGCTAGTTGAGGTGCTGGCGACTGGGCAAGGTGGCGTTGAGCCTGATGTGATGGGCTTAGGTCCGATTCCAGCAGTTGGGCAAGCACTTGAGCGTTCAGGGCTGACGTTGGGTGATATTGAACGCTTAGAGCTCAATGAAGCCTTTGCCGCACAAGCATTAGGTGTCATTAAAGGCTTGGCTAAGCAGCATCAATTGTCTGAAAGCTGGTTTGCTGACAGAACCAACGTTAATGGCGGAGCAATTGCTCTTGGGCACCCGATAGGGGCGTCTGGTGGGCGAATCCTCACCAGCTTGATTTATGAGCTTATCCGTTCGAAGACTCAGCTAGGGTTAGCCTCTTTGTGTATCGGGGGCGGAATGGGTACGGCGATCATCGTCAGACGAGTTTAAAAATAAAAAGGCGAGCTAATTAGCTCGCCTTGTTTCTATACACTGTGGTTAGAACGGATGATTAGAAAGTTGATTGCTGCTTTCTAGCATCTTCTCTGCAACGTATCGATGTGTCGCGGTTGTTGGGTGGGTGACATCCCAGAATACGAACTTCTCAGAACCTTCATAAGCACACTCAGAGCGTAATGAATGGTTGTAGAGGTAATCGGCCGCAGATGAACGGTTGATGTCTAAACACGCTTCACTCGCGTTCACAAAACCATGCTCTTGCGGTGCAGAGGTTAACTCTTCAAACAGTGCATGAGTGTCGTATAGAGTGATGCTGTAGCCTTGCATCATGTAATACTCCACTTGTGACTGGATAAAGGCGTTCATCTCGACGATCTTCGCTCGGATCGCATCAATTTCCTCTTGGGTCGAATATTTAAACTGCGGAGCTCGCGTCGCATCCGGCAACGTCATCAAGAGTAAATTAGTCGCTCTTGCATCCGTTAGACGAATTAAAGCTTCGGCATAATCAGACTTTACTTCGGCCACACTTCGGCCGTAGTTCATAAAATCGTTTAAGCCGAATTCTAATGTGAAGAGGGTATTTTCTGGTCGGTAGTTCTTCGCTAACTTCGCGTAAGTGAGGTAAGAAGACACCTGATCACCAACCCCAGTTAGAGCGATGTATTGGTTCTCACCCGCAGCGCCGCCAACCGCCCAGTTGTACAGAGGCAGCCCTTTGGCTTTAGCAATGTATTCCGTCCAGACAAATCCGTTAGAGAAATGACCTAAGAACCAGCTGTCTGGGTTAGGGAAGCGCCATTGTGAGGCGTTAAAGATATTGCCTGTGTCAGAGAGGCTATCACCGAATGCGACCACTTTATTGATCTGTGCTGGTTGCATCACAGGATCATTACTCCAAATCGTATGATTATAGGAGAAACGGTTATCTGCTGCGAAGAAGGTAATATCTGCGTTGTCGTTGGCAAGATCTAAGGTCTGTTCACAGCGTTGCTGAATAACACTTTGTGGTGTGTCGGTATAAAACATGTTTTTGAAAGAGACGGCACTCCACCAATAGCCATCGATAGTGAAATAACTACCATCCGGGTTTTCGGCCCATTCCCAGTCTGTCGCAGGCTCATCTATAGAATAACTGGTCCGGTACCAACAACGTACATAAGTATAGGTTTGATTGCTTCTCGCGCTCTCAACTTGTGCAGAGCTAACCATTTCTGGAGAGATGGAGGTTTCTGATGCGGTTGCAGTGAGCGGCAGCAAAGCACTCAATAAAATCATTGTTCTATTCATAATAGTCTCGTTATCAGTCGCAATAAATGAGAAGTTCTCTCATCTAAAGGTCAGTTTCTGACTAAATACTCTAATATGTCAAATATCCATAGACTGAATGTTTCAGCTTTGGGTTGAAGATCTACTTTCAATAGATTTAGTAAATACCAAAAATCTAACCAATTTAGGATATTTACTCAAATTTGGTAAGTAATGATGCACTGATCATGTTATTAAGTAATTGCTTTATAAGGAAAATATTAGTCGATTAGTGTTAACGGAAAGTGTTGCTTTGAAGATCTTTTGTTCAAATTTATCCATTCAGGATGTAAATGTGTTGGCATTTTGAGGTTGTGGATTATAGCTATGCTGGTCACTCAGATTCACACTAAGTGACTATTAATTAACATTTAGTGAATAAAATTGTCTCAAAAGGAATAAGGCAAAATGCATCACACATCAAAAATAACAAAAGGCCTGCTATCAACGACTGCGGTCGCAGCAGCGCTAGTACTACCAACGTCAACGTACGCTTCTTTAACTGGGTTCGATGAATCGAATCTGCCAACTAAATATATTGTTAAGTTTAAAGAAGATTCATCAACGCCTTCCACATTGTCGAACAGTCGGTTTTTTGGACCGCGCATTGTGCAAGAGTCGGTATTGGAACAACTTGATGCCAATAAAGTTGAAAAGCTAGGTGACCAATCGATCTACAGCATTGAAATCGACAACGCGCAATTGAGCCAACTGAGCAATCGCAGCGATGTTGAATATGTAGAAGTTGATCCACCTCGCTATCTACTTAGTGAAACAATTCCGTGGGGTTATACTGCGGTGAATGCGCAGTTACTGGATGATAGCAACGCGGGTAATCGAACGGTTTGTATTATCGACTCGGGCTACGACTTAGCGCATAACGACCTAAGTGGTAACCGAGTTGACGGTACCAATGATAGTGGAACGGGTTCTTGGAGTGCACCGGGCAACAATAACGCGCATGGTACCCACGTAGCGGGGACAATTGCAGCGATTGCGAATACCGAAGGCATTAAGGGGGTAATGCCAAATCAAAATGTAAACCTGCATATTGTTAAAGTGTTCAACGAAGCGGGTTGGGGATATTCGTCGAGCTTGGTTAAAGCGATCCAAACTTGTGCAGACAATGGCGCTAACGTCGTTAACATGAGCTTGGGTGGTAGCCAATCGAGCGTCACGGAGCAAAATGCACTGCAGCGTATTTACGATCAAGGTGTGCTGCTAATCGCTGCAGCAGGTAACGACGGCAATACAGCGCATAGCTATCCTGCTTCTTATGATTCTGTAATGTCTGTAGCGGCAACAGATACTCATAACGACCATGCGGCGTTTTCGCAAGCGACGGATCAGGTCGAAATCTCTGGGCCGGGTGTGGCGATTCTGTCTACCGTTACGGTCGGTGAAGGTAAACTGTCTGATATCTACTTAAATGGAGTCAGCCAATTTGAACGAGGTGTTGTGCCGCATAACCGATTGGTGCAAAGAAGTGGTAGCTACACTCCAGAACCTGTTGCGGGTTCGTTCACGGGTGTACTGGCAAGTTGTGATGCTTCAAGTGGCAGCTTTGTCTGTGAAGATATGACCAACAAAATCTGTTTAGTTGAGCGAATCGGCAACCAAGGTTCAGGAAGCTATCCTGAAATTGATGCGGTGCAAGCGTGTTACGATGCTGGCGCAAGTGCGACTGTGGTATACAGTAATTCTGAATTACCTGGGCTGCAGAATCCTTTCTTAGTCGATCAAAATGATACCGCGCGTATGGTGTCTGTCACCGTCGACCGTCAATTTGGTCAAGAGCTACAGGCTTATGTCGGTCAAGAGATCACGGTCTCAACGGAGCTAGGAAAAGATTACGAATATTACAACGGTACTTCGATGGCCACTCCGCACGTGACTGGCGTAGCAGGCTTAGTATGGAGCTACTACCCAAACTGTACCGCGAGCCAAATTCGTAACGCATTAACCAAAACCACTACAGATATTGATGTTGCGGGCCGAGATAACCGAACGGGTTATGGTCTGGTCAATGCTGACGCAGCAAAAGAATACCTTGCACAAGGGTGTGAAGGCGCGGGCGGCACTGATACGAATGCATACGTCAATGAGACACGCGAATCAATCCCAGACAACAATGCGAAAGGGGTGACTAGCGGCCTTAATGTTGATCGTTCAGGAGACTCAGGCGTTGTTACCGTTGACCTTGATATCAGCCATACCTACATCGGTGATCTTAGAGTAACGCTAACGTCCCCTGACGGTGGTCAAGTAGTGCTACATGACTATTCGGGTGGCAGTCGCAACGATATCCAAACCAGTTATCAAGTTGATTTCTCCGGCTTTGATTCACTTGGCGTTTGGGAACTAAAAGTGGTCGACAGTGCCAGAAGAGATATTGGTACACTAAACCGATGGTCATTGACGTTTCCGTAAGGAGTGACAGTGAAAAACAAAACGATACTCACGCTATTGTCGTTGCTAGTTATCCCAACGATTGGGTTGGCGAGTAGCAACGCGGCAGCAGCAAACAATCAAGGGTTTCCTCTCATAGATACTCGACCTGAGCTTGTTGACCAGCAAAGTGCACGTTACTTTGTTAAATATAAGCAAGGCAAAGAACAACAGGTTCGCGACATGTTATATGAGAAAGGCCTTGAGGTGGTTGAGACGCTAGACAATGAACGAGTTTTGGTAGTGACCGGAGCGAGTGAAAACGTTGAAGCACTCAATGACAGCTCTGCCGTTGAGTACACCGAACAGGAACCAATACGGAAATTGTTGAGTCCGTAAAACATAAGGCGAACCAAGTGTTCGCCTTTTTCTTTGTTTATCAGGTATTTTCGAATTTGAACTGTGCTGTTTGAGCGGTCTTAGTTTAGTATTGAACTTAGTAGATAAGCACATGGAATTGATTTAATGCCCAATCTTAAGCGTAGCGCTGTCGTAGCACTTGCTGTTATATCCTTAGCTGGCTGTGGCTCTTTGCCAGAACAAGTGGTTCACTCAAACGAACCTGTGATCTTTACAACCAGTACGTTGTCTCAACTCAGTGCGAAGTCTGAACCGAGTGAAACAGCCGCAGAGTCCAGCTCTGTTGTGTTGCAAGAGAGTGGTTGGGATGCGCTTGCTCAAAGGCTCGCTTTAGTCGAGCTGGCGGAGCATACCATTGATATTCAATACTACATTTGGAACTCAGATGTATCGGGGTTGTACCTCGCCAATCGCTTGTACGCTGCTGCGGATCGCGGAGTGAAAGTGCGCGTGATGTTGGATGACATTAACCTCAATGAGCGTGAAGATTTGCTCACGGCGCTGGATGCCCATCCCAATATTGAAATCCGTGTGTTTAACCCAATCCCAACCAGACGTGGCGTGACTAAATGGTTGAACTTCTTAGGTGATTTCTCTCGCTTAAATCGTCGTATGCACAACAAGTCGTTCACTGTCGACGGGGCGTTTTCAATTGTCGGTGGCCGAAACATTGGCGACGAATACTTCGATCTATCCGAGCAGATAAACTTTAAAGACCGTGATGTATTGGTCAGTGGTGATGTCGTAAGTGATATCCAGTCTGGGTTTGTTGAATACTGGAACAGCCGTTGGGCGTACCCAGTAGAGCTGTTAGGGGGCGAGGTCGATACTTCGTTGCCTACCTCAGATCAAATAGCCAAGCCGAGTTATGCAAGCTACCCATCGTTACCAGACAACCCTTCTGCTGCATCACGCTTGCTGACCGACGTAATGCAAGGGGCGCACTGGGTAGACGCAAGCTATGTCTATGATGAACCTATCCCAGCAGAGGTCAGTGATACCGATACACCAAAGCGCACCGCGCAGTACTTGTCTGAGTTAGTCGATAGCGCAACGGATAGCGTTATTATGGAATCTGCCTATTTAGTGTTTGATGACAGTCAGCTAGAAGAGTGGCAAAAGCTCGAGCAAACTGGCGTCGATGTTAAAGCGCTGACCAACTCAATGGCATCTAACGATCTTGTGACTAACCATTCTGCGTATGCGGGTCGCAGGCAAGATATGCTTGAGCACGGCATTGACCTGTATGAATTAAAACCCGACAGCGAGCTATGCGTAGAGTCGACAAAAGATAGCAATAAGTGTGCGCCGTCTGTTGCTTATGGGCTTCATACTAAATCAGTTGTGATTGATGACCGTATTGCCTCTATTGGTTCGTTCAATTTTAACCTGCGCTCAACCTACCTGAATACCGAATCTATCCTAGTTATTCGTGATAAAGAGGTTGCTGAACTGCTAAACGTTAAAATGGAGCACGCTTTGACTGATGAAAATAGCTGGCATTTAGAATTAAAAGATGGCGATGTCTATTGGTTATCAGGTGACCGTGAATGGGACAAAGAGCCTGAAACAGGAAAATGGCGTCGGATGCAGTCTGGATTCCTACAATTATTGCCGATTGAAAAATATCTATAAAAAATTGAAATTAGCCCTTTACCTCAACTTAACTTGAGGTATTAGCATGTTCTCAGTTGCTTAAAACGAATCAAAAATGAATAACCTAAGGAGAGCGTTATGATTCAACTAGAACATGTAAACTTGGTCGTAAAAGATATTCCAGAGATGCTTAAATTCTACCAAGCGGCGTTTCCACATTGGTACGTGCGTGATGAAGGCCAAGGGGAGTGGTCGGGTAAGCCTCGTAACTGGCTCCATTTTGGTGATGAATACCAATACATTGCGCTCAGTGATCACGGTGAAGGTGAGAATAGATACTTAGCAGGGCATCAAGTCGGACTCGCGCATTTTGCTTATGTGACAAACAACATCGACTCTGTCATTGAAAGGTTAGTAGAGGCAGGGTTCCCAATTGCGAAAGATGGCGCAGAAGAGCCTTACCGCAAGAATGTTTACTTTGTTGACCCAGCAGGCTTTGAGATCGAATTTGTTGAATATTTGAGCGATGACCCTAAGAAAAGAAACTTAAGCAGTTAGTACGTAATAATAGAAAAGCGAGCCTGATAGCTCGCTTTTTAAATGTGGGGATGACTATTCTTGAGTCAAGGATTCTGCATCGCACTCGACTTCATAGACTAGATCAGTCACGCGATCTGGACGCAAAATGTATTCGCTTGGTACTTGGAATCGACATGCCATCATATTGTTGAACATTTCCCAGTGCTTAAGTAAGCACACTTCAATGTCATCGGTTTGATCGGCCCAAGTTTCTTTCATAAATGGCGTAAGGCTGGCAGCACCGTGCGCAAACATCATCATTTGCCATTTGATCTCCCATATTTTGACAGGTGTCTCAGGGTGATTTTCATTGTATTGCTCTGCTAGGCTATACACTAACTGCTCAATTTCGCCTGAATTATCGATAAAGTAATCAAACAGGGCATCTTCTTGACGCACTGCGTCAGCAATCAACTGAATAGGCTGTTTGCAATCAAGCATATGGGCGAGTAAACGAACGGAAAAGTGGTATAGCTTAATGTTAGAGCCGACACCTTCTGGCATATTCGCGATGATCGTGCGCATATACTTTTCCATGTACAGGTGTAATCCGTCACTGATCGAATACCAGATCTGCTCTTTGCTGCCAAAGTGATGGCGAATCAGGCTGTGCGATACGCCTGCTTTTTCACTGATATTTCGCAGCGAAACTCGTTCATAGCCAAGCTCACAAAATAGCTCAGTTGCGACACGCATAATCTCACATTTGGTTTTCTCAGCGTCTTGAGCGCTTCGTCTGCCTTGCTTTCTTTCCGTCATAGTACCTAGTCAATTTGGTTTAACGCCTTCTTTCTACCAGAAAATGAGCATCATTTCATTAAAGAATCCGCTTAACAGTATAGCCTACATAAATATTATATTGCACGGGTGGAAAATAAATATTGATCTCACTCATATAATTTATATACTGCACAGGTGTGCAATATGAAAAGATAAATAAACAATGAACACATCGACAAAAGGAATAAGACCAATGGTGCGTTTTGCTGCGATAGGGTTATCCGTATTGGTGCTTGCAGGGTGTAACAAGGCAAACTCAGAAATATCAGAGCCTGTGGTTAAGCCCGTTAAGCTGACTGAAGTGCCTAACGTTCAGAGCGAGCGTTATGATTCTTTCATTGCAAATATTGATGCGACTGATCGCGCGTCATTGTCTTTCCAAGTGGCAGGGGAAGTAGACGAACTCTTGATCCACATGGGCAGTGAAGTAAAGCAAGGCGACGTACTTGCGAAACTTGACCCAACCGATTACCAATTGGCTTATCAAGCTCGTTTAGCTGAGTTTAATTTGGCGAAAACTGTGTTCCAACGAGCGGAGACACTGCACGCTAAAAAACTCATCAGTGTTGATACCTATGATCAACATGAGGCTCAATACAAAGCGGCTCTCGCTTCTCTAGAACAAGCCAAAACAGACTTAGACTACACCCAAATCCTCGCGCCGTTTGATGGTGTAGTGTCTATTACCTTTAGCAAAGAACACCAAGTGGTTGGCGCTAACCAGCCAATACTCAATGTTATCGATAACGGCGTAATGGACGTGGTGTTTACCATTCCGGTGAGTTATGCCGAGCAGTACGGTTTAGAGCATATAGAGTCGTCTACTTTTCATGTTGTTATGGACAGCCATAGCGGAGTGGCTATTCCTGCACGATTCAAAGAAATTTCGACCAAACCTGACAGTGATACAAATAGCTATTCTGCCAGCGTGTCTATTGAGCGTCCTAAGTTAATGAACCTGCTCCCGGGCATGACTGCACAAGTGAAATTACTTAATGAAACGGGGCAACGATTCGTTCAGATAGCGGATACGGCGTGGGTCTTTAAGCAAGATACCAGCGGTGAGCTATATCGATTTGATCAAGACTCGCAAACCATCTCTCCGATTGAGGTTCAACTGGATAGCAATGGCAATGTGATTGCGGGGTTAAACAGTGGCGACCTTATTGTCGAAGCCGGTGTAGAGAGTCTGCTACCAGGTCAACAAGTGAAAGCATGGAAGAAAGAAGGTGGTATCTAGGATGCTTAGTAATAAATTTGCCGTAGCGATGCTATCAGCCAGTGTGTTAGTCGCTTGTACGCCAGAGGTGGAACACCGCCCAACGAAACCAGTCATGGTTGATACATTTACCGTAGAACAAGCGTCTCAGAGTCAATATCGTAACTTCAATGCCCAAGTGATGCCTGCAGAGTTGACGCCGCTGGCTTTTCGTATGGATGGTGAGCTGTCGGCTATTTTAGTCAAAGAGGGCGATCGTGTATCGAAAGGGCAAGTCGTCGCCTTGTTAGATGATGCGAAGAGCAAGCAGCAACTGATCGATGCTCAAGTGAAATATGAGTTGGCCTTAAAACAAGCGAAACGCGGTGAGGAGTTACGTGGCAACAAGATGATCTCACGTGCCGAACTCGATGAGTTGAACGCCAATTTGCAATTGGCAAACGCGAACTTAGGTGTGGCAAAAGCCAGCATGCGCTACACACGTTTAACGGCTCCGTTTGATGGCGTTATTTCATCTGTTGATAAGAAAAAACACGAGAACGTAACACCCGGCGAACAAGTGGTCACGATTTATCAAAATGACCAAGTATACGTAAAGATTGAAGTTTCTGACTCTGTGCTTGCGATGTTGAACCCGAATGTTAATGCACAGAGCTACCAGCCTACGGCGACCTTTGCTGGCCATGAAGGCAGTTACCCAGTGAGCTATTTGGAACACACTAGTGAGCTTCATCCACAAAGCCAAACTTATGAGGTTTGGCTCAACATGCCGCAAATCGAACATCAAATTTTGCCCGGAACCAGTGCGAGAGTTTCCGTTGATCTGATTAAGGCGGGACTGAGCACATTTGAAGCTTACCAACTTCCTATGACAGCAATTGATGCTGGGAGTGAAGCTCAGCAGTTTCACGTTTGGAAACTCGAAAGTGGCGAAGCGCACAAATATCCGATCAGCGTTGACCAAATCACAGGTAACGGTGCTTTAGTCGCATCGGGCGTGAGTAAAGGCGATGTTCTCATTAATTCGAATCTGAGAAAGCTGCGTGAAGGAATGGAAATTAAAGGAGTTGAGCTGTGAGCATTGCTGAGTACTCAATAAAGAATAAAGTGATCAGTTGGCTATTCCTCGTCATTCTGGCGGTGGGGGGTTATACCTCGTTCATGGATTTGGGCAGACTTGAAGACCCTGCGTTTACCATCAAAGACGCAATGATTATTTCTACTTATCCGGGGGCAACGTCTCAAGAGGTAGAAGAAGAGCTGACTTATCCACTAGAAAAGGAAATCCGTAAGCTACCTTACTTAGACAAAATTACCTCGACTTCATCGAACGGAATGTCGCAGATAATGGTCAGTATGGAGATGGAATACGGCCCAGACGAACTCCCTCAGATTTGGGATGAAATGCGCCGTAAGATCAACGATCTTCAACCAACGTTGCCATCTGGGGTGAACTCAATTCAGATCATTGATGATTTTGGTGATGTATACGGCATCATGCTCATGCTTACTGGCAACGGCTATGACTATATTGAGCTTAAGCGCTATGCCGATTATCTGAGTCGTGAGTTAGAGCTGGTTGATGGTGTAGGTAAAGTGGCCATTGCCGGTGATCAGCAAGAGCAAGTGTTTGTTGAGGTTTCTTTAGAGCGATTAGCCGCTCTTAATCTTGACATGAACACGGTTGTCGGTCTGCTTAGCCAGCAAAACAGTGTCCAATCAGCGGGCGAAGTGATGGTTAACGGACAAACACTGACCATCCGCCCTAATGGCACTATGAGCTCGCAGCAGGAGCTAGAAGATTTAATTATTCATGGTCGTGATACAGGTAACCTGATTCGACTAAAAGATGTCGCAACGGTGACTCGCGGTATTCAAGAGAAGCCGAGTAATGTCATCACCTTCAACGGCCAACCAGCCATAAACCTTGCTATATCATTTCGAGCTGGTGTAAACGTCGTTGAAGTGGGTAAAGCCTTAGAATCAGAGCTCGAAGCGCTAGAGTCTATTCGTCCGGCAGGAGTAGAGATTAACTACTTCTATAACCAGTCGGCGGAAGTCGAGAAGTCAGTCGATGATTTCATCGTCAGCTTAGGTCAAGCAGTAGCGATCGTAATCATCGTGCTGTTATTTGCAATGGGCTTGCGTAGTGGCCTGATCATCGGTGCTGTGTTGTTACTGACGGTGATGGGCACGTTTATTCTGATGAAGCAAAATGATGTCGAACTTCACCGTATTTCGCTTGGTGCACTCATCATTGCGCTAGGTATGCTGGTGGACAATGCCATTGTTGTTGTGGAAGGAATATTGGTTGGATTGAAGCGTGGCAAAACCAAACTTCAAGCCTCGGTTGATATTGTTAAGCAGACTCAATGGCCACTACTTGGCGCGACCATCATTGCGATTACGGCGTTTGCTCCAATCGGCCTGTCTGAAGATGCGACCGGTGAGTTCATGGGCTCACTATTCTGGGTGTTATGTTATTCACTCTTCTTGAGTTGGATTACAGCGCTGACACTTACTCCGTTTTTAGCAGACCTACTGCTGAAAGAGGAAGACAAACTAGCGCAAGCAGAAGATGTCGACCCATACAAAGGCGTATTGTTTACGGTCTTCGGCGCAAGCCTTAAGTTCGCACTGCGTTTCCGCTGGTTAACGGTCATCAGCATGGTTGGTCTGCTTGTCGCTGCGGTTGCGGGTTTTGGAATGGTTAAGCAGCAGTTCTTCCCGCCGAGCAATACACCGATGTTTTACGTTGATATGTGGATGCCGGAAGGGACAGACATTCGCGAGACGATCAACGAGACCAAAAAGGTTGAGCAGTACATTCGCCAGCAAGAGAACGTCGAGTTTGTCTCTACCACGACGGGACAAGGCCTACAGCGTTTCGCATTAACCTATCAACCGGAGAAAAGCTACGAAGCGTATACCCAGTTACAGGTGCGTACCTCTGATCGAGAAACCATGTTCGAACTGCTGGCAGAGCTAGACGAAAACCTAGCAGTGAAGTTCAATCAACCAACGTTTCAGTTTAAGTTGATGGAGTTCGGTCCGTCACCTGCGTCAAAGATTGAAGCGCGAATTACTGGCCCTGATCCTAAAGTTCTGCGTGAAATCGCGGTGCAGGTCGAAGACGTATTACTGCAAGACCCTGGTGCTAGGAACGTCCGTCATGACTGGCGTGAGCGTACAAAAGAACTGGTTCCTCAATTCAATGAGTCTAAGGCGCGACGCTTAGGTATCTCCAAAGAAGACTTATCGAACACCCTGCAGATGGCATTTGGTGGAACACCGATTGGCTTACTGCGCGACGGTACGCACATGTTGCCGATCATTACTCGTCTGCCTGAGCAAGAGCGTATTGATTTTGAATCTCTGGCTAACGTGAAAATTTGGAGCCCAACGCTACAAAGCTATGTTCCTGTTGAGCAAGTCATTGATGGTGTAGCCCTAGAGTGGCAAGAGCCGTTAATTCAGCGTCGAGATAGAAAACGCACTTTGACCGTACTTGCCGATCACGATGTGTTAGGACATGAGACACCAGCGAGTTTATTTAGTCGAGTGAAACCAAGTATTGAGGCGCTAACACTCCCTGTTGGCTACGAAATTACTTGGGGTGGCGAGTATGAATCTTCAAAGGATGCGCAAGAAGCACTGTTTGGCTCTTTGCCGATGGGTTACTTGCTGATGTTCATTATCACTATGTTGCTGTTTAACTCATTGCGAAAGCCGTTAGTCATTTGGTTCACGGTTCCTCTGTCTATCATCGGTGTTTCTATTGGCCTGCTCGCGACGGATATGCCGTTTAGTTTTACCGCCTTCCTCGGTCTATTAAGTCTGAGTGGGATGATCTTGAAAAACGGTATTGTATTGCTCGACCAAATCAACATCGAACTTGAGTCGGGTAAAGACCCATATCAAGCGGTATTTGATAGTGCTATCTCACGAGTACGTCCCGTGAGTATGGCAGCACTGACCACAATTCTGGGCATGATCCCACTTGTGTTTGATGCATTTTTTGGCTCAATGGCGATTACCATTATGGCTGGCTTAGGCTTTGCTACGGTGCTAACACTGATTGTTGTACCGGTATTATTCGCTATTTTTTATCGAATCAAACCATCCACTGCCGGATAGTTCAAGGATTGAAATCGATTCGTTTAATGCCAGCCCGGATTAATTCCGGGCTTTTTTCATCCTATTTTTGGGCTTGAAAACTGGACTCAACTTGATGATTTTTCATGCTGAAGAGAGTAAAATTCCCAGTTTCAAACAGTACACTGAACATTAGTCTAAAAGCGTTTCTCGTCATGTACTCGCCGCCTTATCGTACTGAAATGCTAAATTGAATCGAATACTAAAATTTTCTAGAAAGAACGAGTCGTATGACAAAAACTGAGTTTTTCGCGCATTATGTGCGCATGAATCGTAAATCGTATTTGCTTGCGATTGTATTTATCTTTCTTGTTAACTGGCTGCAAGTCGAAATCCCACGTTATATTCAACTAGCGATTGATTTGATTGAAGATGCGTCGGTGGCAGGCCATGACCAACTTAAAAACTACGTTGGTATTGTGGTCGCTATGTCGATAGCGATGGTGGTCGTCCGTATTCTATCCCGCATCTATGCATTGAACCCTGGCAGGATTACAGAAGCGGCATTAAAAAATACACTGCTTCAAAAGCTCAATCGTTTGCCGAGTAGTTTTCATCAGCAGTTTGCTTCTGGCCGCCTCATTTCAATCATCAATAATGATCTCAACGGAATTCGACTGTTATTCGGGGTCGGATTTTTGCAGTTTTTTAATGCCTTGTTAGCACTGTCATTAACCCCTTTGTACATGTGGCGCATTTCTCCTGAGCTGACTTTGTATTCAGTTATTCCCATTTCAATTGCTTTCGTCATATTTCGAGTGGGTTTTACGCGCATGAAAACTTTGCACCTTGAACATATGAATCGACTGCAAAACTTATCGGCTCAAATGATGAATTACTTGTCTGGTATCGACTTAATTAAGAGCCAGAACATGTCTCCTTGGGTGAAAGCTGAGATAGAAAAGCTCAACCAACAATTACTGCGCTGCCGCATGAGAATCATGCGCATACAAGTCTACTTTATGCCGGTTTTGGATTACGCCAATGACTTAATGAAGATCATTATTCTAGGTCTAGGCGGGTACATGTTGATGGCGCAAGAGCTGACACTGGGTGAGATAACCGCATTTCTGACTTATTCCGTGCTGCTTGCGATGCCATTAATGCAGTTGGGCCGTATCGCGACCGTTTATCAGCGAGGAATTGTTGGCATTCAGAGCGCTCAAACAATCTTGAACGCGGATATGCCAGAGCTAGATGAAATTAAACTTTCTCAGCCTGAAGTTGCTCAACTCACGGGGAAAACCATCTCTGTCCGTAACTTGAGTTTTCAATATGATTCAGATGAAGAAAATGTACTGTCCAATGTTAGCTTTGATATCCCGAAAGGAAAGAAAGTCGGGGTGCTTGGTGGGATCGGTGCGGGTAAAACGACGCTGGTTAACTGCCTAAACCATCATCTAGAGGTACCCGCAGGAAGTATCTTTATTGGTGATAGGGACATTACCTCTTTTTCGCGCTCGGACTTGCGACGCTATATCAAAACAGTGACCCAAGATCCGTACTTGTTTTCAGCAACGGTTGAAGACAACATCCGCTTTGGTAGTCAGAGTGAGGTGGCTAAAGCGCAAGTCGATGAAGTATTAGAACTCAGTCAGTTGGCCAGTGATGTGTCTCGTTTTGAACATGGTGACCAAACCCTAGTGGGTGAAAAAGGCATTATGCTGTCTGGCGGGCAAAAGCAAAGGCTTAGTATTGCGCGTGCGCTTCTAGAGCCTGCAGAGTTGATCATCATGGATAACGTACTCTCTGCCGTTGACTACGAAACAGAGAGAAAAATCTTAGAGAATCTATTCGAACATTTAGGCGACAAGTCAGTTTTGGTCGTGTCTCACCGTGTTAATGCTCTTGAATATATGGATGAGATTGTTGTTTTAAACAACGGTGAAGTGATTGCCCGAGGGGAGCATCAAACGTTGCTCAAAACGTGTGATTACTATCTAGAAACTTGGCAACTACAACAAAATGAGACGGAGGCAGCAGCATGTTAAAAGGTGTCGACGTCAAATATCTTAAGCACTTCTTCAAGTTCGCTAAGAAGTATAAGAAGTCAGCAATTTTGGGCATCGCAATGTTGCCGCTTACTGTGATGACGAGTTTACTGTTTCCATGGTTAATCATCCAAATCATCGATGTCCACCTCAGTCAGGGAGACATGGAGGGCTTGCTAGAATATGTCTCGTATTTAGTTGCGGTTCTAGTGATGAGTTACCTAGTTGATACGACTTACTCATACAACTTACGAAAAACGGGACAAAACACCGTGACAGATATGCGCAGTGTTCTGTTTGATCGCGTATTAAAGTTACCCCGCAGCTATTTTGATAGTACGCCTATTGGTGTCACGCTATCTCGCCTGACAAGTGACCTAGAAACCATCGGAGAGACCTTCGTACAATCGGTGGTGGGGTTGGTGAAGGATACGTTTAACACCATTGCTTTGTTGGTGATGATGTTTTTAATTGATTGGCAACTAACGCTGATTGTTTTGGTTGTCATGCCGCCGGTGATGTACTTAACGGTATACGTGAGAAACAAGCTCCGTGAGCTGTATCTGCTGACTCGCTCTGCATTAGCAAGAGGCGTTGGCTTTTTGCAGGAAGTCTTGTTTGGTATGAAAACCGTTCAAATGTATCGAGCAGAGACACAAGTAGAAGAGAAGTTCAAAAGCTACACTGATGAATTTTTGCGTGCGCAGAAGAAGATCAACAAATATGATGCAATTCTGTTTTCCTTTATCTCGGGTATTACCTCTGTAACCATTGCTCTACTGATTTGGTACGGTTCAGAACAAGTGATTGCAGGTGCTTTGACACTTGGTGTTTTGATTGCATTTATCAATACCTTGGAAAAAGTCTTTGTCCCGATACGTGACTTCACCTCTCAAATTGCCTCAATACAGAGCTCATTTGCTGCGTTCGATCATATTGAAGAGCTCTTCGCTCAACCGACAGCGGAAGAAGGGCGCCAGTTATTGTCAACTAAAGAAGTGAAACGTCAACTCACACAGTTCGAGAGATTGGAGTTTCGTAATGTGAGCTTCCGCTACAAGGATGATGCACCATATGTATTAAACAATGTCTCCTTTGTACTCGAAAAAGGCCATCAAATAGCGCTGGTAGGGTCAACAGGTTCAGGGAAGTCGACAATACTGCGGTTGATCTCTAGGACTTATCTAAACTACGAAGGAAGCATCCTATTGAACGGTATCGAGTTGTCACAAATTGCCGTAGAGGACTCCATGCACCTGTTCTCACTGATGATGCAGGAAGTTCATTTATTTGAAGAGAGTATCGAGTTTAACATTGCGTTAGGTAAACCCGAGATAGAGAGTAAGGATGTAGAACAGTCGGCTGAGTATGTATACGCGAATCGTTTTATCGATAAGCTCCCTGGGCGATATGAGTTCAAAATTGAAAAGAATGGTTCGAACCTCTCAGTAGGGCAAACCCAGTTGATTTCATTTGCTCGTGCGGTTGCACAAGGCGGGCAAGTTATGATGTTAGACGAAGCAACGAGTTCGGTCGACTCTATCACTGAATCCCTCATTCAAAAAGCGATGCAGCGATTGTTTAATGAGAAGACGGTTATCGCTATTGCTCACCGGTTAAGTACTGTAAGGCACTCTGACATGATACTCGTGTTGGAAAAGGGTGAGATTGTTGAGCGAGGAAATCATAAACAGTTACTGGCTCTTAATGGTTTATACGCAGGCTTGTTAAATGAAACCATCAAGTCGTCTAGTGACAATATCGAAATTGCAGGCCAATAATGTAATACTTGTTATCAACAAAAATTCAATAAACGATACAGCCCGGATTAAATCCGGGCTTTTTTATCTCGCTAATATTTAGCTCTGATAAATAAGTAAAAGATATAGTAAATATTTCTGTTTTCATAATTAAATATAGACAATGGTATAGGTGTGAATTATTTATCTAACCTTTGTTAATCATAATCTTATAAATTCTGTGGTTATATCCTAGTTGAAGTGTTGACCCAGTCTAATACTAAAGTTTAAATCTTTATTGATGGCTTACTCACTAAATTTTCTTAGGTTATGGGAAACTAACTATTGATATTTCACGTAATGGAAATTTTATGCAAATGCTATGCAATTATATATAATCCTTAAAATAACAGTAACTTAAATCTTAATGAGAGAACTATTGGTTAAAAAATAACCATTAAAAACATATACTTAATTTGAGTTAACATCAATATAACATTTCATTCCATATGAGACTTTGTTCAACTTTACGAACTAATTTCGAGAAAATATTTGAACTGTAATAATTTAGGATTAGTTTTAAATATTAAAAGGCACAGGGAAGCCTTAATAGGTTTTATTTGATTTCGATTTTTACGTATTGAGTTACGTATAAATTAGAACTTATTACGTTATATTTATTGCTTGTTAAGAATGGAGTCCATTAATGAAGAAAATTGCTTTGATCACAGGCTCGAAAGGTGGAATAGGTTCTGCTATTTCGGAGCAGTTAGTGAATGACGGATATCGAATCATCGCGACGTACTTTACTGGTAACTACGAGTGCGCGTTAGAGTGGTTCAATGAGAAGCGATTTAGCGAAGATCAGGTACGCTTGTTTGAACTGGATGTGACCAATACAGAGCAGTGTGCGGAGCGCCTAGCGATTTTGCTTGAAGAAGAGGGCACCATTGATGTCATCGTCAATAATGCAGGCATTACTCGTGATGGAACGTTCAAAAAGATGCAAGCGTCAGCATGGAAAGAAGTGATTGAAACAAATCTCAACAGTGTGTTTAACGTTACCCAACCTCTGTTTGCCGCTATGTGTGAAAAGGGCAACGGCCGAGTTGTTAACATTTCATCGGTGAATGGACTAAAGGGCCAATTCGGACAAACCAACTACTCTGCAGCGAAAGCGGGCATGATTGGTTTTTCGAAAGCGCTTGCAGCGGAAGGCGCTCGTAGTGGTGTCACAGTAAATGTTGTGGCACCGGGTTATACGGGGACGCCAATGGTGGAAGCAATGAAGCCAGAAGCGTTGGAATCTATCAAAGCTCAAATTCCTATGGGTCGTCTCGCAACACCAACTGAAGTTGCAAAATCGGTCTCTTTCTTAGTCAGTGATGCAGGCGCGTACATTACAGGGGAAACACTCTCTGTAAACGGCGGCTTATACATGCATTAAGAAGGGGCAGAATAATGGAAAAAGTATATATCGTAGCGGCAAAGCGTACTCCAATTGGCTCATTTGGTGGAACGCTGAAAGACATCTCTGCTGGTAACTTAGCGTCAATCGCGATTAAAGCGGCGCTGTCAGAAGGTAATGTTGACGTGAACCTAGTTGATGAGGTGATCGTTGGTAATGTGATTAGTGCTGGTCAAGGGATGGGAGTCGGCAGACAAGCGTCTCTCTACGCTGGAATTCCCAATGAAGTGCCAGCGTACTCTATCAATATGGTTTGTGGCAGCGGTATGAAGTCGGTTATGGACGCGGCGAGTCACATTAAAGCTGGAGACGCTAACATAGTTGTTGCTGCTGGTGTTGAAGTGATGTCGCAAATCCCATTTACTATTCCTTCTGGTATTCGTGACGGCCACAAAATGGGCAATATGAATCTGACAGACTTGCTGATCAATGATGGTCTGACGGATGTGTATAACCAATATCATATGGGTGTTACGGCTGAAAATATCGCAAAAGCCGTAGACCTTAGTCGTGAGCAGCAAGATGAATATGCGTTAGGTAGTCAACTTAAGGCTGTGTCAGCGATTGAAGCTGGAAAGTTCAAGCAAGAGATTGTTGCTGTTGATGTGAAGAAACGTCGCGAAACCGTTGTATTTGATACGGATGAATATCCAAAAGCGGAAGCAACACTAAGCGGATTGGCAAAACTACGACCAGCGTTCGATCGTGAAGGCACAGTGACGGCAGGAAATGCTTCAGGCCTAAATGATGGTGCGAGTGCGGTTATTGTTGCCAGTGAATCTGCGGTTAAAAAGCATGGGTTAAAACCTATTGCAGAAATCGTGAGTTATGGCCAGTCAGGTCTAGAGCCGGAGCTAATGGGACTCGGTCCTGTAGAAGCGGTCAGCATTGCACTCGATAAAGCAGATTTAAGCATCGAAGACCTAGATCTGTATGAACTTAACGAAGCATTTTCGGCGCAAGCACTTGGCGTTATCCATAAACTTGCGGATAAACACCAAGTATCGATTTCAACCATCTTAGATAAAGCCAACGTAAACGGTGGGGCAATTGCGTTAGGCCATCCACTCGGAGCGTCTGGTAACCGAATTCTTGTATCACTCATCCATGAACTCAACCGAAGAGGTGACCAGTACGGTGTGGCGTCTCTATGTGTTGGTGGTGGCATGGGTACCGCGCTAATCATCAAATCAACCCAGTAATTATTAAATGGAATTAACCCAGGAGTAATACTCATGTACACAGATTTTTTTAAAACATTTAGCGATCAAACTGAAAAAAGCCTAGAACCATACCTAAAGTTCAACAAGCTGGTGACTAAGAATATTGAAGTATTAACTGAGCTTCAGCTGAACGCGATACGTACTTACAGCGAAATGGGCCTGACTCAAATGAAAGCGGCAAGTGAAATCAAAGATGTAACGTCACTAACTGCGTTCAACAGCCAGCAGCTAAGTGTTCTAACTAAGTTGTCTCAGCAAATGATGGACGATAGCAACAAGCTTCAAGCCGTTGCCAAAGAGTTCAAAGATGATGTGGAACAGATGACGACGGAAAACCTTAAGACAGTGACTCCCGCATAACACTGCCTATATTAGCCGCCGAAAGGCGGCATTTTTTCCGATCGTAGGAGTCTAATTATGTTACACAACTTCTTTTCGGACTACCTTGTTAAGCTCCAAGAAACCAATCAAAAGTGGTGGGAAGATCTAGAACTCAGCAGGGCAGCCGCAAACACTCCTCTCAATAAAGCAATGCAAGAGGTGAACCTCGAAGACACCGCTAAGTTGTTAGAGGTCGCAGCCAACCAACCAGCAGCAATGCTTAAAATCCAAGCCGATTGGTGGCAGCAACAATTGCAGATTTGGCAAAATGTTGCTCTTAGCGCAAATACTGACGATGTCATTAAGGCTGAGAAAGGCGATAAGCGCTTTACTCACGAAGAATGGCAACAAGATATTTTCTTCAACTTTATCAAACAGTCTTACCTGCTTTTCAGTAAAACCTACTTAGAAACTATCGATAGCATCGAAGGCTTAGATGATAAAGCCAAGGAACGAATCAGCTTTTTCTCGCGTCAGGCTATCAATGCACTTTCTCCAAGCAACTATATTGCGACCAACCCAGAGCTGCTAAAGCTGACACTTGAGCAAAATGGTCAGAACTTGTTGGTTGGTTTAGAGCAATTGAAAGAAGATGCCGAGTCTAGCGCCGATATTCTTAAAATTCGTATGATCAACAATAATGCTTTCCGCATTGGTGAAGACGTTGCGAATACCTCGGGCGATGTGGTTTTTAAGAATGAGCTATTTGAGTTAATTCAATACCGCCCTCTGACGGAGCAAGTTAACTCGACACCTTTGATGATCGTTCCACCGTTCATTAACAAATACTACATTCTTGATTTGCGTGAAAAGAACTCGATGGTACGTTGGTTACTAGAGCAAGGTCATTCAGTATTTATGATCTCTTGGCGTAACCCTGGTGCTGAGCAGCGTGATGTTGAGTTTGGTGATTACGTAACTGAAGGTGTGGCAAAAGCGGTTTCTGCGATTGAAGAAATTACTGGCCAAGACCAAGTCAACGCGGCAGGTTACTGCATTGGTGGCACTGTGCTTGCGAGTACTATTGCTTACTACGCAGCGAAGCGCATGAAGAAGCGTATCAAGAGTGCATCATTCTTTACGACATTGCTTGATTTCTCTCAGCCAGGTGAAGTTGGCGCATACATCAACGACACGATACTCACAGCTATTGAAGCTCAGAATGATGCCAAGGGTTACATGGATGGTCGTTCCCTCAGCGTGACGTTCAGCTTGCTACGCGAGAACAGTTTGTACTGGAATTACTACGTTGATAATTACTTGAAAGGGAATAGCCCGGTTGATTTCGACCTGCTTTATTGGAACAGTGACAGCACCAACGTGGCAGCTAAAACGCACAACTTCATGCTGAGGGAGTTGTACTTGAACAATAAACTTGTTCAAGACAAAGGGGTGAAAATCGGTGGCGTGTGGATAGATCTCAACAAGATCAAAATCCCGAGTTACTTTGTTTCGACCAAAGAAGACCATATTGCTCTCTGGCAAGGAACGTATCGTGGTGCACTGAATGTGGGCGGCAACAAGACGTTTGTTCTTGGTGAGTCAGGCCATATCGCAGGTATCGTAAATCATCCTGATAAAGATAAATATGGCTATTGGACGAGTGACACGCTAGATGAGAGTGCTGATGAATGGTTGGCTAACGCAAATCATACTGAAGGTTCTTGGTGGAAACATTGGCACCAGTGGTTAATGGGTTTCAATGCTGAAGAACAAGTTGCGCCTTTCTCTGTAGGCAGCGAGCAGTTCCCAGTATTGGGCCAAGCTCCTGGCGACTATGTGAAGCAAGTTCTACCGATACGCTCAGAATAACAGCGTTACTAAGTGAAACAACGCAAGGCTTTCAAACTCTGTTTGGAAGCCTTTTTTATTTGTAATGTTACATGGGATCTGTTTAATTATTTGTAACAAATAAATGTGAGGGGGAAGGGATGAAAACGATAGGGATCATTGGCGGTATGAGTTGGGAGTCTACAGCTGAATATTATAAGCAGCTCAACGAGGGCGTAAAACAGCACAAAGGCGGACTACATTCGGCGAAGATCATCCTCAATAGTGTCGATTTTTCAGAGGTAGAACTGCTGCAGCGTAGCGGAGAGTGGGACAAAAGTGCCGTATTGCTGTGCGATGCTGCTCAGTCAGTAGAACGAGCGGGTGCAGACTTTGTTTTGATTGCGACCAACACCATGCATAAGGTGGCCGAACAAGTAGAAGAGGCGGTATCCATCCCACTGCTTCATATTGCCGATACTACAGGTGAGGTGCTCGTTAAAAAGGGCATTACCAAAGTGGGGTTGCTAGGCACCGCGTTTACAATGGAAGAAGCCTTTTACAAACAACGTTTAAGTGACAAATTCGGGATTGAAGTCGTTGTGCCAAACGGCGTCCAGAGAAAGTTGGTACATGATGTTATTTACAACGAACTTTGTCTGGGTAAGGTAAACCGTCGTTCGAAAGATGATTTTCATACCATCATCAGTGATCTTGCCGAAAATGATGCGCAAGGTGTGATTTTAGGTTGTACAGAGATTGGGCTGTTAGTCTCACAAGATGAAACGGAGACTCCACTATTTGATACAGTTGAGATTCATGCTTTAGCCGCAGTCCAACAGGCGGTGAGTTAATGAATCGAAATGTATGGTTGTTGTCACTCTGCCAAGCTCTGTTAATGACAGGCAATATACTGCTTATCTCGGTAATTGGTCTAGTTGGTAAAGCGATAGCGCCAAGTTTAAGCCTGATCACTTTGCCTGTAGCTTTACAGTTTTTAGGCTTAATGACTGCCACGATTCCTGCTTCTTTGATTATGGGCAAGCTAGGTCGACGTAAGGGCTTTAGCATTGGTAATCTAATTGGTATTTCAGGCGCAAGCGTGTCGACTTATGCACTATCCCAAGAGATGTTCTACCTGTTTTGTGTCGGTACATTCCTGCTAGGGATTGGTATTGGCTTTGGTACGCTTTACCGATTCGCTGCGATAGAAGTGTGCGATGAAAGCGCAAGGCATAGGGCGATTTCGATTTCTATGGCTGGTGGCGTTTTAGCAGCTATGCTTGGGCCCAATCTAGCAATCTATTCACAGCAGTGGTCGGCTGACGGTTTGTATGTTGGCGCATTTATGGCGTTAATTGGCTTGAATATTTTCGCCTTGGGCCTGCTTCAGACCATTCAGTTTCCACCCACCCACGAGCACCATCAGCAGGTACAAAGTGAGCCTTTGCTCGACATTATAAAAGCGCCCAATTTTATGCTGGCGGTATTCGCAGCAATGGTGGCGTATGCAGTGATGAACATTTTGATGACCGCAACGCCTTTGGCCATGATTGGTTGCGGGTTTGATTTCGAAAAAGCGGCAGGCGTGATTGAATGGCATGTATTGGGCATGTTCGTTCCTGCGTTTTTCACCGGACGTTTGATTGAACGCTTTGGTGCAAGGAACATGATCATATCCGGTGGTATTTTGTTTGTGCTATGTATTGCGATCAATATTCATGGGCAATCAATCTGGCACTTCAGTTTTGCTCTTATTCTGCTCGGTGTTGGTTGGAACTTTATGTTTATTGCAGCAACAGGGCTTTTTAGTCAATCGTATTCGCCGCGTAATAAGTCCAAAGCGCAAGCGTTTAATGAGTTCTTTGTCTTCAGCTGCGTAACCGTAACAGCGCTCCTATCAGGCTGGCTAGAATCTACCGTTGGGTGGGAAATGATGAACATCTACGTATTACCATTTGTATTGGCCGTGTTAGCGTTATTTGGTGTAAATACGTATAGAGCGCGACAATCTATCGCTTAGGCAATCGTTCTACTCGTTGACATAAAAAAAGGGCTGCTTGGTGCAGCTCTTTTGCTTTTATTGAATTCATTCTGAGAGGAGGTTATTTAAGATTGTGTTGAATGAGTTCAATAAGTTCGTTTTCAGTTTCTGGCATTTTTTTTAGTTCGACGGCACATGAAGCGCCACCTTTAAGCATGTAAGCGCTGGTAGTGCAGTGATCATGGTGAAACCACTTTCCATCAATACAAACGTCTGTATAACAGCGAGGGTCTTGTTTCAATTCCATAATTCAATCCTTTGTTAAAGAGTTATTAACATATATTAAACATAGCCTTGTTTTTAATATGGTTAATTGATCTAAATCAATTCTATGTGGCCTATATACCAAGGTAGTAGTGATACTGACCACAAGTCGTAACAACAAAAAAGGGAGCGAGTGCTCCCTAAATGCAGTGTTTTGTTTGACTAGGCTTGCGCGTATAGATAGGTGCGATAACCGCCGATGAGGTTTTTGGCTCTATACCCGTTGTTAACCAATTGTCTGTACGCAACATTGCCACGCAACCCTACTTGGCAGTAGATGATGATTTCTTTGTCTTTTGGTAGCTCATCCATGCGTTGGCGAAGCTGATCAACTGGAATGTTGATTGCGCCTTCAAGATAGCCCACGGATTGGAGTTCCCTAGGATTACGAACATCAAGAAGAATCTGATCATCAGTGAGATTCGTTATCTCATCATAATGTATTGCCGTTGAATCGCCTTTGATGAGGTTATTTGCGACAAATGCCGCTTGGTTGATGACATCTTTAGCGCTGCCGAAAGGAGGAGCGTAAGTCAGCTCCAAATGTTGCAGCTGTTCGACGGTCATCCCAGCACGTTGCGCTACCGCCATGACGTCGATACGTTTATCTATGCCATCTTTACCGACCGCCTGAGCACCTAGAATCTTTCCAGACTTAGGATCGAAGAGCATCTTAAATGAGACTATCTCGGCGCCAGGGTAATAGCTCGCATGACTTGCGGTGTGCACGTACACTTTCTCGTAGCCAACGCCATCGCGCTTAAGTTGCTTTTCATTTTTACCAGTAGAGGCAATAGCTAGATCAAATACCTTACAAATGGCGGTACCTTGGGTGCCTTGATATGTTTCACGTCTGCCCAGCATATTGTCTGCTGCCATGCGGCCTTGTCGGTTTGCTGGCCCGGCAAGCGGTACAAGTGTTTGTGCACCTGTTACGAAATCTTTTTCTTCAATGGCATCGCCCACAGCAAAGATTGAAGGATCTGATGTCTGCATCATATCGTTGGTTTTGATGCCGCCTAATGGCCCAAGTTCTAACCCGGCCTGCACGGCGAGATTGGTCTCTGGGCGAACACCAATTGCCATGATCAACAAGTCGGTTTCTATCTGTTGGCCATTATTCAGTGACAGGAGTAAGTTCTCGTTGTCCTCGTTTGGTTGGTATTCAATGGCTTCGAGTGCCACGCCAAGCTGTAAATCAATGCCTTTCTGTTTGATTTCTGCATGGACAAAGCCTGCCATTTCACGATCGACCGGCGTCATGACTTGATCAGCCATTTCAATCAGAGACGTTTGAATCCCTAATGCGTGGAATGCTTCCATCATTTCTAATCCGATAAAGCCACCACCAACAACCGTGGCGTGTGCCACTTGTTTGGTTTTGAGGACATTGAGGATTTTATCCATATCGGGAATATTACGAAGAGAATGGGTGAGAGGGTTATCAATCCCTGGGATAGGCGGAACGACAGGTGAAGCGCCAGGGCTTAGGAGTAAGAAATCATAGCTTTCTGTATATTCGCTACCATCAAGAACATTTTTAACAGTGACAGATTTATTGCTTCGATCGACCGAAATTACTTCATTCATGACTCTGACATCAACGTTGAAACGAGCTAAAAAGCTTTCCGGTGTTTGAAGCAACAGCTTGCCTCTGTCTTGGATTTCACCGCCAATATGGTACGGAAGACCACAGTTAGCAAAAGAGACATGTGGGCCGCGCTCGAACATGATGATTTCAGCGTCTTCGCTAAGGCGACGGGCACGAGCAGCGGCAGAAGCGCCACCGGCAACTCCTCCAACAATTAGAATTTTTGTCATTTGAAACTCCGGTTAATGAAAGCCTAACTTTTTAAGGAAGAAAGCTGCGGGGCAAATTCCCGTAAATGCACTTTGGATTAAGTTAACGCCGACAAATACTGTCAGCCACACAAAACCTGAGTGGACAGCCAATGTTAACACAACAGATAGCAAAACCATGCTACCAGCCAGTACACGTATTGCGTTATCAAGTGTCATAACATCTTCCTTAACATGTTGTCTGTTTCCATAACTATAAGATCATACATTAGCAGTGTCTAATGTTATTTTATCTAATTTGTTGATTACTAAATTAGGGTTGACTAATTAATGTATTTTAGTAATATCTAAATTAGCTAAATGAGTGAGGTTGATATGGTTGAGCATGAAATGAACCTAGCTGAAATGCAGGAGAGCGCAATTGAAGCGGCTGAGTTACTGAAGGTTATGGCCCATCCAGAACGTTTAATGGTGTTGTGTCAGTTAACTCAAGGTGAGGTCGGTGTTGGGCAACTACAACTGAGTTCGGCGTTAAGTCAATCTGCCTTTTCTCAACATTTGACCGTGCTACGAAAACATAATTTGATTCGAGCGCGTAAGGCCTCTCAACAAGTATTTTATTCTCTAGCGGATCTGCGAGTGGAACCGCTAATTCAAAGCTTACACAGCGTTTTTTGTAAATAAGAAGGTGTTAATTTCTATGTTAGAAATCGTCCCTTGGCAGTCGTTGTTTGGTGGGGTACTCCTTGGAGTGTCGGCCACTTTTCTCATGCTATTTAATGGAAAAATAGCCGGTATCAGTGGTGTGATAAATGGCTTGATTACCCCGAAAGAAGGGGAGTACTCATGGCGACTGCTGTTTTTTGCCGGCATGATTATTGGTGGTTTTGTCAGTGTTGTTGCATTTGGTGTTTCTAGCCCTATTACTGAAGGAATTTCACTTCCTATTCTGGCTGTTGCTGGTCTGCTCGTTGGTATGGGTACTCGATTAGCAAATGGTTGTACGAGCGGACACGGAATATGTGGCATCGGACGTTTATCGAAACGTTCTTTGGTTGCGACCATGGTTTTTATGTTTACTGCTGCGGTGACGGTATTTGTCCGTTTGCACGTTTATTAATAGAGGCCGTTTAATGAACAAATTAGTATTTCGTATCTCCGCTTTGTTTAGTGGTGTGCTATTTGGCGCGGGCATGGCTATTTCTGGCATGATTGAGCCAAAAAAAGTGATTGGTTTCTTAGATGTTGCGGGCCGTTGGGACCCAAGTCTGGCATATGTGATGGGCGGAGCATTGATGGTATTCATGCCGTGCTATTTTTTAGTCATCAAACCTAGGCAGCAGGCGGTAAATGGCTGCGAGTATAGTCTGTCAACACAGCAAAATATCGATTCTAAGCTGATTTCAGGATCGGCATTATTTGGACTTGGTTGGGGAATCGCGGGAATCTGTCCTGGTCCAGCAGTAGCAAGCTTAGGTCTAGGGAATGCATCCATAGTGGTTTTTTTCTGCGCCATGGTCATAGGCTCCTTAATTGCGAAAGTGATATTTGACAAGAGCGACAGGCAAGCACGAATAGTTGGGTCTAGCTAGGACTTTTTGGAGGGATAAATGGAACGAAAAGCAACCAAGGACGGTGTGATTCATTCAGTGATGAATAGTTTCTTTCCTGCCATACTCATCGTTGTTTTATTGGCCGTTGGTTCCGCAGCGTTGTGGTTAACACCGAAAGAGGAAGATCCACAAATTGTTGTTCCCATGGCCGATGTGCTGATTTCAGCTACGGGCCTAAGCGCAGAACAAGTTGAAAACCAAGTTACCGAGCCATTAGAAAAGCTACTTAGCCAGATCGATGGTGTTGAATACGTCTATTCCTCTTCGATGGAAGGGGCAGCACAAGTTATTGTCCGTTTTTTTGTCGGTGAGCCTCGCGAAGCGGCATTGGTCAAGCTTTACAATAAGCTCTATTCCAATCAAGACCGCATACCGCCTTCTGTTACTCATTGGATCGTTAAACCAGTTGAAATTGATGATGTGCCTATTGTCGTAGCTGCAGTCTATTCAACGGACGCAAACAAAGTAGATCGTTACCAATTGCGTCGGCTTGCTGATCAAGCAACGCTAGGTCTCAAGTCTCTGCCTTATACGAATAGTGTTAGCGTAATTGGTGGTGAGGCTCGTAAAATTCACGTCAAACTTGATTCGGTTGCAATGGCCAATTTTGGCGTCACGGTCAGTGACTTGAATTACGCACTAAGGGTAAGCCACACCAAGTCGCAAGCTGGCGCTGTACAGATTTCGGGCCAGCAGTATCAACTGGAATCGGGTCAGTTGTTCAAATCGGCGCAAGAGATCAGAGACTTAGTGATCGCGGTGGTCAATAACAAGCCTGTCTATTTACAAGATGTTGCAGATGTAATTGATGGTGCGACGGAAGCCGCAACAGATACTTGGCATATCTCCAAAGATAATGTGACTGAGTATCCTGCGGTATTTATCTCCGTTGCGAAACAAAAAGGTTCAAACGCGGTAGATGTGGCGCAATCTGTCGTCAATAAACTCACTCGCTTGCAAAGTGAGCAATTCCCGAGTGAAGTCAAGGTAGACATTATTCGAAATTATGGTCAGACAGCAGATGACAAGGTGTCCAATCTTGTTTCTAGCTTGGCCATTTCGATAGTGACTGTGGTGGTGTTTGTTGGCCTATTTCTAAACTGGCGAAGCGCCTTGGTGGTTGGGATCGCGATTCCTATCAGCTATGGTGCGGCGCTTGGAATGGACTTGTTGTTCGGGTATTCGATTAATCGTGTGACGCTGTTTGCGCTTATATTGGCACTCGGTCTAATCGTTGACGATCCCATTGCCAGTATTGATAACATTGAGCGTTATCTTAAGCGTAAAGAGTTATCCCGCTCGAAAGCGATAGTGTATGCAATGGCGGAGATTCGCAGTGCTTTGCTCATGTCGACAGTCGCGATCGTTATTGTATTTACACCAATGTTTTTCATCACCGGCATGATGGGCCCCTATATGGCGCCCTTGGCATTCAACGTGCCTATCAGTGTCATCTTTAGCACCATCGTTGCTTTCTTTATTACTCCTTGGCTGGCGAAGAAAATTCTAAAGTCTGCGCAGCAACAGGGACACTATAACGTTGAAAATACCTCGCTCTATAAACTTTATGCAACCTTGTTATCACCATTGTTGGTGAGTCGTAAAAAGGCGTGGCTATTTCTGAGCCTAGTGGCAGCGCTGTTTATTGCAGCAGCTATGCTCCCAGCATTGCGTTTAGTACCCCTCAAATTATTGCCATATGACAACAAGAACGAATTTCAATTGATCGTTAACATGCCTGAATCTACGAGCTTTGCAGATACTTCTAATACGCTACGTGTTTTTGCTGATTATTTATTGGATGTCCCAGAGGTGGAGTCTGTGTCGGGGTTTGCTGGAGTCGCATCCCCTATGGATTTTAATGGTATGGTTCGACACTATTTTATGCGTAGTGAAGCGTATCAGGGGGAACTGCGCATCGTGTTGGTTAAAAAACACAATCGTTCGATGCAATCACACCAGATTGTTACACGGCTCAGAAGCGATTTAGAGCGTATTGCGTCTAAGTATCAGGCCGACATTCAGTTAGTCGAAGTGCCACCAGGACCACCTGTGATCGCGACGATTACGGCTGAGGTGTATGGCGATGAGCAGACTAGCTACCAAGAGTTAATTACTCAGGCCGACATTGTCGCCAACCGACTAAGAGATGAAGCATATGTCACTGAGGTAGATACCAGTGCTCAGCAAAAGTTGGAAACTTGGCAGTTTATTATCGATCAAGAGAAAGCAGCTCTATCTGGAGTATCCATTGAGGATATTAATGGCACCATTGTCGCTGCAAATAAGGGTAAAGTGCTGGGCTATCTTGCAATTCCTCGCGAAGTCGCTGCATTACCGATTGAGGTCCGTCTGCCAGCAGCTCAGCGAGACTCCCTTGAAAGCATTAAGCAGTTGTATGTCCGTGGCCAAGCCGGGGTAGTGAAAGTTGCAAGCCAAGGATCATTTATTGATGCGCCTCAGCCCTTGGTACAGCTATCGGAGTTAGGTGAATTTGTTAAACGGTCTGTCGATAGCCCGATCTACCATAAAAACTTAAAGCCTGTTGTATATGTATATGCGGAATCTGTGGGTCGAGTGCCGGGTGAAATCGTTGCTGATGTTATTGCCGATTACAATCGCGAAGACGAGACAGAGTTTATTGATTGGCAAGAGCGAACCTATTTAACTAACGGTTCTGGCCAAAACTGGCAGCTCGATGATCACATCAAAGTGGTTTGGAGTGGAGAAGGGGAATGGAAGATTACGGTCGATGTCTTTCGTGATCTTGGTATTGCCTATGGCGCTGCTTTGCTTGGGGTGTTTGTCGTGATGCTCGTTCAAACTGGTCTACCTGCAGTATCAGGAATCATCATGCTCGCCATACCACTTACCGTTATCGGTATTATGCCCGGGTTCTGGCTGCTGAATAGCTTATCTGCTGACATTAACGGCTATCCTAATCCAGCTCTGTTCACTGCGACGGCGATGATCGGCATGATTGCACTGGCTGGCATTGTAGTGCGTAACTCGTTAGTGCTGATTGAGTTTATTCAGCAGTCTCTATCTAGAGGTGAGTCATTGCACAACGCGTTGCTCCAGTCGGGAGCGGTAAGAATGCGACCAATACTATTAACAGCAGGTACAACATTGCTTGGTAACATTGTGATTACCCTTGATCCTATATTTAATGGCCTTGCGTGGGCAATCATCTTTGGTATTTCAGCATCAACCGTTTTTACTTTGCTGGTGATTCCAGTTGTCTATAATCTCGCCTATCAAAATACTAAGGGACACGGACTTCCAGTAACGGAGGAGGAATAATGATGAATCGTAAACTTTTTCTTGGATTAGTACTGTTCGCTGGATTAGCCGTTGTGTTTCTCTACATGGCAGGAGTGTTTAGCCCTAAGGTTCCTGTTCAGATGCAAGCACGTCAGTCTATGATAGAGCCGCAACAAGTAGTGACCCTTGTCGCCACAGAGCAGCGAGTGATGCGCGATTTTCCAGGCTCTGTAGTTGCTGACCAAAAAGCAACGATAGCTGCAAGACTTACGGCCACAGTAGTGGAGGTACTGGTTGAAGTAGGCCAGTCCGTTAAGCAAGGTGATGTACTGTTGAGATTAGAAAGTGATGACCTGGATGCGAGAGTTAGACAAACAGAGCAGAGTCTGTCGTCGTCTCAGGCTCAGCTTAATGCAGCCAGAAAAGAGTATGCTCGAATTAAAGAACTGCTTGCTAAAAAACTGGTTCCACAAGCGCAATTTGATCAGGTTGAAAGCAAGCTAAAAACGGCCTCTGCAAACTTAGAGCAAGCGAAAGCGGCTGTGTCAGAAGCAGAAACAACCTTTGGCTTTAGCGTAATTACTGCTCCGTTTGATGGTGTCATTACTAATAAACCTGTTAACTCAGGTGATACATCAACTCCAGGCATGGCTCTACTATCAATGTATAATCCTGAGTCCTTAATTGTTGAGGTTGATGTGGCAGAGTCCGTGATGCCTGTATTATCAATCGGTAGAACGTTGGCATTAGAAATCCCCACTTATGGCCTAGTATTAGATGCGACGATAAATGAAATTGCACCTGCAGCGGATAGTGGTTCAAGAAGTTATCGTATTAGGCTTGGTTTTGAGAGTGAACACCCCCTTTATCCGGGTAACTTTGCGCGAGTGTCCGTCGACCTTGGAACGGAGAAAGTCTTAACAGTACCTGTTGCTGCTATTTATCAAGTTGGCCAACTGGACTATGTCAAAGTCGTCGAAGAGGGAGCCTTACATACTCGATTGGTTCAGCTGGGAGATGGTTTCAGAGTACGTAAGGGACTAAGTGAAGGTGATAGGGTAGTGCTAAATCCTCGTGATTTTTAGTTAGCGAACATCGGAGGAGAGAGGGCAATGGTCACTTAACTGATACTTGAGTACGTCCTGTACGGGAAAGATGTCTTGCTTAGGAGTTGAAGCCGTAAGGACTTTGCTGACAATAATATGGTCGATCAATGAACGGAATTGGTGAGTCTTATTCGGATTGTTTCGAGATCTCACCTTACATTCTGCTTTGCTTGACTTAGATGCGAGTACGGCTTTTGTACCTCGAGCAATCTCATCCCAAAGCCAGTCTCCTTGATACCCCATATTATGGTTAAAATCACCAAGGATGACATAAGCGTCGTTGGCTCTCTCACGCTCCTTTATCCATTTATTGAGTTCTTCACCTTGTGCCTTTAGCGTTCGGCACGCTTTACTCCCATTATAAGCACCCGAACAACGCGCTTTTAAATGCACCGACAGAGCATGGATTGGCTTGTGTGAGTCTGGGTGAAGCAAGACGTAGCTAGCAAATCTAAGCTTGCTATTGCGTGACCTGTCCAGCTTCACGTCGGGCATATCTTTTACCGAAATACCTTTTTTGACCGCAAAACCTGTGTACTGATTAATGTCACTAAATTGATGATGTTGATTGGCAGCGTTTGAACGATGAGAGAAAAAGATTTGGTAATCACTGCCGATGACCTTTTTTAAAGCCTGCTTATCATTGACCTCTTGAAACGCCAAAATGTCACTGTCCATAGACGTGAAATGACGATGTAAAGACTGGTAGTCCTGATCATCTCGCAACGAGGATTTAAATTTGCTAGATGGCGTACTAGTTAACCATTCTAAATTCCAAGCTGAATAAACAGTATCCGCATAACTGTAAAATGATCCTAATAAGGCAAGGATACTAATAATTGACCACGTTTTTTGCATAATAGTTGACGTAATGTTTCGAATTCTATTGCAACCTTTATCCTATAAGTCATCGCAAAAAATCAAGTCTCAAATACGCCAATTTTGCAATTTTCACGAATTACTTTCTAACTTGGATCAATGCCACCAAGATTGATTTGATCTTGAGCTAGGCTCTCTTTTTATTGATCGAAATCAATACTTTTGGCGGTGTCATCTCGTTAAATACGCCACAACATCTTGTGTCAGCTAAATAATAAATCGCCTATATAGTGTATTTTGTGGATAACTCTGTGAGTATGCTTAGGGTAAGGAGAATCAGTGAAACCAATCGTAATCAAGCGTGATGGGTCGAGAGCACCATTTAGTCGAGACCGTATCCAAGCAGCAGTGGAAGCAGCAGCGGATCACAATAGCCAAGAGATCGCTATTTATGCCCTAAATGTGGCATTAGCAGTTGAGCTCAAGCTACAAGATCGCGATGAAGTTGAGATCACTGAAGTTCAGAACCTTGTTGAAGATGAATTGATGCAAGGGCCTTATAAAGAGCTGGCACGTTCGTACATTGAATACCGCCATGACCGCGATACTGCACGCGAGAAACAGAGTGCGTTGACGCAAGAGATCGAGGGTTTGATCGAAGAGAGCAACTTAGATCTTATCAACGAAAATGCCAACAAAGACGGTAAAGTGATTCCTACGCAGCGCGATTTACTTGCGGGTATTGTTGCTAAGCACTATGCAAAAACCCACATTCTGCCGCGTGACATTGTTCAGGCACATGAGCAGGGTGATATTCACTACCACGATCTAGACTACGCACCGTTCTTCCCAATGTTTAACTGTATGTTGATTGACCTACAGGGCATGCTGACACGTGGCTTTAAGATGGGTAACGCAGAGATTGATACTCCAAAATCAATCTCTACTGCGACAGCGGTAACGGCGCAAATCATAGCGCAAGTAGCAAGCCATATTTACGGCGGCACAACGATCAACCGTATTGATGAAGTACTAGAGCCGTATGTGATGACGAGCTACGATAAGCACTTCGAGATTGCCAAAGAGTGGAACATTCCTGATGCAGAAGCGTTTGCTACTGCTCGCACTGAAAAAGAGTGTTATGACGCATTCCAGTCGCTTGAGTACGAAGTAAACACGCTACATACCGCAAATGGCCAAACTCCGTTTGTTACTTTTGGCTTTGGTCTTGGTACTAGCTGGGCATCGCGTTTGATTCAGCAATCTATTCTTAAGAACCGTATCGCGGGTCTTGGTAAAAACCGTAAAACAGCGGTATTCCCAAAACTTGTGTTTGGTATCAAAGATGGTTTGAACCACAAAGCTGAAGATCCAAACTACGACATTAAAAAGCTCGCTCTAGAGTGTGCTTCTAAGCGTATGTACCCAGACATTCTTAACTACGACAAAGTGGTAGAGATTACGGGTTCATTTAAAACGCCCATGGGTTGTCGCTCTTTCCTTGGTACCTACGAAGAGAATGGCGAACTGATTCATGAAGGTCGTAACAACCTTGGTGTTGTGAGCCTGAACCTGCCACGTATTGCGATTCAAGCAAACGGGAGTGAAGCTAAGTTCTACGAACTACTGAATGCGAAGCTTAAACTGGCTCGACGCGCACTAGAAACACGCATTACGCGTCTTGAAAACGTGAAAGCGCGTGTCGCACCAATTCTTTACATGGAAGGTGCATGTGGCGTTCGTTTGAAAGCAGATGACTCAATTGCGGACATCTTTAAACATGGTCGCGCGTCTATCTCGCTTGGCTACATTGGTATCCACGAAACGGTTAACGCACTGTTTGGCACAGAAGCACACGTTTATGATGATGCGGTTCTACGTGAGAAAGCACTTGGCATCATCAAGCACATGAAAGAAGCGGTGAACTCGTGGACTGACGAAACAGGTTATGGCTTTAGCCTATATGGCACACCAAGTGAAAACTTATGTAGCCGTTTCTGCCGTATCGACAACAAAGAGTTTGGCGTGATTAAAGGTGTGACTGATAAAGGTTACTACACCAACAGCTTCCACTTAGATGTGGAGAAGAAAGTAAATCCATACGATAAGATCGATTTTGAGATGCCATACCCAGAAATCTCAAGCGGTGGCTTCATTTGTTACGGTGAGTTCCCGAACATGCAACGCAACGTTGAAGCGTTAGAAAATGTCTGGGATTACAGTTACAGCCGCGTGCCATATTACGGTACCAACACTCCGATTGATGAGTGTTACGAATGTGGCTACAACGGTGAATTTGACTGTACCAGCAAGGGCTTTACGTGTCCGAGTTGTGGTAATCACGATTCAACCAAGGTATCTGTAACACGCCGTGTATGTGGTTACTTAGGCAGCCCAGATGCACGTCCGTTTAATTTCGGTAAGCAAGAAGAAGTTAAGCGTCGAGTGAAGCACCTTTAAGCGCTTACTTCCTCACTCATACATTGAAAATCAACCTGTAATGGGTTGATTTTCTTTTCGTCGATAAGGTCTCTCCATGAACTACCACCAGTACTATCCGATTGATGTCGTTAATGGCCCAGGTACACGCTGTACGCTGTTTGTATCAGGGTGCGTCCACCAATGCCGTGGCTGTTATAACCAATCGACTCAGCGTTTAGACTCTGGTATCTATTTCACTCAAGAGGCTGAAGACCAAATCATTGCCGATTTGAATGACACGCGCATTAAAAAGCGTGGCTTGTCGTTATCAGGTGGCGATCCTTTGCATCCAGTGAATGTGGCAGACATATTGAAGCTGGTTAAACGCGTTAGAGTGGAATGTCCGGGCAAAGATATTTGGGTTTGGACTGGTTACACATTAAGTGAGCTTGATGAGGCGCAAAGAGAAGTCGTTGAGTATATTGACGTGCTGATTGATGGTAAGTTTGAGCAAGACAAGAAAGACTTGAATTTGGAGTGGCGGGGTAGCTCAAACCAGATCATTCACACCTTCAAGCTATAACGAAATTTACTTCTAAGCGTGGAGTCTTGAATGTTGCGTGTATGTTAAACTTTACAGATTTTAATCCTGATTTGTTCTTGGTCGCTAAAATTTGTTTTTGAATTTGTAAGTTAGATGATAACGTGTCAGCCGTTACTTGAATTTCAAAGGGTTATGACTTTCATGTTTTCTAATCTACCAACTCCAGTATTAGATCCTATTTTATCTCTTTCCGTTGCATACCGTAACGATGAACGCACCAACAAGGTTGACCTTGGCATTGGTGTATATAAGAACAGCGCAGGCGAAACGCCAGTCATGAAAGCCATTCAAATGGCTCAAGACGTTGTGATTGCAAATCAAAAAACCAAGTCTTATGTAGGCCTTGCCGGTTGTGAAGAATTCAACCAAAGCATGATCGACCTGCTACTGACGGGCACATCGGCAACCGATCGCGTTGCTGCTATCCAAACGCCAGGCGCGAGTGGTGCACTGCGTATGTTGGGTGACTTAATGAAAGTTGCGCAGCCAGATACGACTGTTTGGATCTCGAATCCAAGCTACGTTAACCATAAGCCAGTTATGGAAGCGGCAGGTCTTAAAGTTAAGTTCTACCATTATTTCTCGCCAGAGACGAAGCAAGTTGACACTGCAAAGATGCTAGACGACTTGTCAAAAGCGGGACCATCTGATGTTGTGCTTCTTCATGGCTGTTGTCACAACCCAACAGGGGCAGACATCGACTTTGAAGCATGGCAAGCAATTACGGCGCTAGCTCAGAAAAATGGTTTTACGCCATTCGTTGATATCGCTTATCAAGGTTTCGGTGACGGATTAGAAGAAGACGCAAAAGGTCTTCGCCATATGGCCGACAACGTCGAAGAAATGCTGATCACAACCTCGTGTTCGAAAAACTTCGGTCTATATCGTGAGCGTACTGGTGCGGCGATTGTTATCGGTAAATCTCAGCAAGATGTTGGTAACGCGAAAGGCAAGCTTCTGACGTTAGCGCGTTCTACTTATACTATGCCACCAGACCACGGTTCAGCATTAGTAAAAACCATTCTTCAAAATCAAGAGTTAACAACAGTTTGGAAGCAAGAGTTGAGTGAAATGCAACAGCGCTTGTTAAACTTGCGTCAGACTTTGTGTAATGAATTGAGAAATACCCACAATACTTCACAATTCGACTTTATCGAGAGCCACAAAGGCATGTTTACTGTGCTAGGCTTTACGCAAGACCAAATGACGCAACTCCGTGAAGAATATGGTATTTATGGGGTAGGCGATGGTCGTATTAATATCGCGGGCCTAACTGAAAAGGACATTCCTTACGTAGCCGAAGCGATTATCAAAGTATCTTAAATATAACGGGGCGCGATGCGTCCCTTATATTGTTTTGTCGAGATTAGGTGGTCGAATGAATAAACCTTGGAAAGTGCTGATTCCATTAATGTTAAGCGGTGGCTTAATGGCATGTTCCACAACAGGTCCTGCTCCAGTAGAGCCGGAAGAAAAGCCTGTTATCGAAGAGCCAATCGTTGAACCAGAAGTCGAACAACCAAAAGAAGAGGTTGTCGAGCCAGTTAAACCTGAGCCAACCAAACCAAAAGAGCCAGTGGTTGAAGTACAGGCTAAGAAAACATCTGATGGCAAACTGCTGTTAGGTGAAGAAGAGTGGGTATATGTACCTGGGTTAGAGCAAAGCTTTAAATCTCGCGTTGATACAGGTGCAACAACGTCTTCAATTAGCGCAGTTGATGTTATTCCGTTTGAGCGAGATGGCAAGGACTGGGTTAAATTTAAAATTGAACACGATGGTGTGAAGAGTAAAGAAATTGCGCTTCCAGTTAAACGTTGGGTCAAGATTCGACAGTCTAGTGCAGAAGGTACGCAAAAACGTGCAGTCGTTGAAGCTTGGATTCAACTTGGTGATTTGAAAGAGAAAACCGATTTTACCTTAGCTGACCGTACGCACCTGTCATTTCCACTTCTGCTAGGGCGTAGCTTTTTCAAAGATGTCGCTGTTGTCGATGTAAGCAAGAAATTCGTTCAAGATAAGCATAAATAACCTCTTTATGTTCTAGATATAAAACCAGCACGATGATGATGTGCTGGTTTTTTTATTTCTAGGTCATACTTTTGCGACCCATATCTGCATACTCTTTTTCCATAGGTTATTATTTGCACGTTTAGTCGGTCCCTCAGGCGCTTGCGTTCCCCTACATAAAAATCAAACACGCAGGCTGTACATACAAATAAAATAATAAGGAATATGGATATGAAGCACTTGTCTAAGGCTATTGTTGTGCAAGATGGCAAAGTTTTGGTTCAAGAGACAGTCAAGTCATCAAGTGGGGCTAAAGTCATCGACTTTCCACTTGGGCTAGTTAGCGACAATGAGTCAGCAACTGATGCGGCGCGTAAGCTAATTGTCGAAGCAGATGAGAATCAAGTTCAGCATACTGCGACATTTAGTGGCGTTAATGAAAAAGGCGGGCGCACTTACTACGCCATCTTTAAGGCGGATGCTAAAGCTAAGTTGAAGCTTGCTAAATCAGACATGCCTGAAAGTGCTCGTTGGGTTGAGCCAAAAGATTTGCCGCTCAATGATTTTTACGCAGAAGATATCGACTTTATTAAGACGCATCTGCCTCAATACAGCTAATTTATCTATTCGCTACGAATAAAACTATTCCAGTGACAATAAAAAAGCCAATCGAAATTTCTCTCGATTGGCTTTTTTGTTTATCCGCAGTTGTTACTGGATTTCCAGCAGCTCCACGTCAAAGATAAGTGCTGATGCTGGTGGGATTGGACCTGAGCCGTTTTTACCGTAAGCCAGTGGGCTAGGGATATAAAGGCGGAACTTATCACCTACGCTCATGTAGGTTAAACCTTCTTGCCAGCCTTTAATTACTTGATTTAGTTTGAAGCTGATTGGTTGGCCGCGATCAACAGAGCTATCGAATACAGTGCCATCGATAAGTGTACCGTGGTAATGTACCTTCACTTTGCTAGACGCGGTTGGCTTTTCTTCACCTTCGCCCTTGTGAAGAATTTCGTACTGAAGGCCGCTTTCAGTGGTGATAACGCCTTCTTTCTTACCGTTCTCAAGTAAGAAAGTTTGACCAATCGCAAAGTTTTCTTCACCTGCTTTATGGTTTGTCCAAGTACGGTAGATAAAGAACGCCGCTAGAACGAAGATAATGATTGGAAAAATAATCTTAGACATAAATCCTTTCCGTCGAATTATGGTTGAGTGATTAGGAACTTGATGGTGTTAGCGATACCTTCAACATCTTGGTGAGCGCTAGTATTAACGATGTACTTACCTTTAACAATGAAGGTAGGAACTGAGTTGATTTCACCTTTGGTTGTGATGTCGTCAGCCAGTTGCATCGCAGCAAATAGTTGCTTTTGTTGCTCTTCATCAAAGTTATATGGGCTCGTTAAGCCTCTACTTTCAAATGCTTTATCAATCGCTAACTTCTTATCACCCAGTGATGCGCCGTCACCCATCTGCGTTGCAGCAAACAGTTCTAGCATCATGTCGTGATCAGGTTTTTTACCCAATTGCATTTCAGCTGCGTAATAAATCATCGCACCAATTTGTGCGCTTTCATTAAATGTCACGTGAACTTTGCCAATGTTTTCGCCAGTTAGTTTCTCAATCGTAGGCATTTCGTCTTCCATCTTACGGCAATGGCCACAGTTCAGAGAGAAGACTTCAGTGACAAGAGGCAGACGGAAGGTAGTAAGGTTTGCTGGCAGTTGTTGATAGTGTGTGCCTTCTTGTGGGGTAGTGCTTTCAGAACACCCAACAAGCAATGTTGATAACGCAATCAGCGCGAAAGTAACAAGCTTTTTCATATTAGATTCTCATATCGTTACTACTGCTGCGCGGAGACAATTAGACAGTAGTTCGTAAATAGTTGACCAATTTTACTTGCTCCAAGTCAGAAGAGAAACAGCTAGGTTGCTGAATTTAGAATTAAAGTATGACTAATAGTTAAAGCAGAGCAAAGATTAGCCACACAAATAAAGAATTTTGATTGCTAAGCTAAAGTCTGCCGAAATTGGCCGATACAGTTAGAGAACAGTAAAGGACTCACGGGTGAACGAATGAAGCGCTTGGTATTACCACTTATATTAACATTAGTGGGTTGTAGCAATATGACTGACGAGATAGCGATGCTAGGCAATGATATGCTTGATACCGCGCCACGCTCAGATTTTGATGTTAGATATCCAGAGTGGGGAACGCCAACCAATATTTCACCGTCTGGAGTAAGAGGCCCTATGGGGCAACAGCGCACACAGAGCTATCATAATTTACAAAGCTTCTTGACTAGTAACGGTGTTGACTATGAGCTGTTGCCGGGTAATCACGTTATGGTAAAACTTACCGATACCATCAAGTTCAATACTGGGTCGTCAAACGTATCAGCTGACTCGCAATATTGGCTTGATATGATGGGCAGTTATCTTGCCACTCAGCCAGGAATCGATATTGTGATTGATGGCCACGCTGACAGTACGGGCGTGCCAACGTTTAACGACAGTCTTTCAATGAAGCGAGCGAGCGCCGTTAAACGCCAGTTGGTGCGTAATAACGTTGCGATGGATTCAATTTTTACGCGCGGATATGGTGAATATGTCCCTGCTTGTAGCAATAAAACCAAAGCAGGTAAGGCGTGTAACCGTCGCGTAGAAGTACTCTTTATTGTCTCAAACAACTAGAGCTTACTGAGCTAGATATATTAAAAAAGCCCTGAATAGTCACTATTCAGGGCTTTTTGATAACTTGTATTAATTGTTATGCGGCGCTTTTAACTTGCTCGTCTTTTTTTTCGCTTTGCATCTTTGCTAGGAAATAAACGTTAACACACGCAATGAAGCCGTTAGTAACGACGACAGGCCAAGCATCAATCATAAGGCCGTATGCAGTAAATAGAGCACAACCGATGAAGTTAAGAACACGTAGTTTAACAATGTCTTTCATCATTAGTGAGATAGCGACCATAATAGAAGCTGCATAACCTAGAATTTCAACCATATCCATAATTTGACCCTCTTAATTTTTGCCGAACGTTGTCGGTACCAATTCTTCTCTTCTTGAGATAACTGAGGAAGCTCCGTGCCTCGAATGGTCTAAATGATTAACTGAGACGAACTATAACAGGGCTAAATGTGTGATGAAACCCCCAGAAATGTGAACGGAGAGGGTTAGCGATTACGCAAACGTTTTACGCATATTTCACTCAATAAATAACCAAATTTGTTGGTAGCAAGTCTTAATAAAAAGCCCGCTGATTTCAGCGGGCTCTATGAATACAGGTGAAACAAGAATTACTTCTTCTTACCTTGAATTACTTTATCTTCTTCCGTTAGTTCACGTATACGACGGCTGATATCACGACGCTCTTTAGAGATCTCTGCACTCTTGATGATGTGATCATCAACGCGATCTTCGTAGTCAGCTTTCATGTTCTTGATAATGCCAACAATCTCGTCGGTGCTCATGTCTGAACTGATGTAATCAAGCAAGTTTTCTAATAGGTCTACACGCTTACGGTTATCGCGAACTTTCTTCTCGTTGTCGATAAGTTCACGTTTCAATTTATTTTTACGACGTGCTTCAGATACGATTTCAAATACACCGCTCATAAGTCTCTTTCCCTAATTTTTGGTTAACTGCTATCGATTAAATCACAACATCTACTACGATAACAGTCTTTAGATCAATCATTACAATGTGTTGACGCTTTTGTAGTCAATCTGCGACGAGGCAATTGAGCGCTGGCAAGGAACGATATATGATTTGCACATTGTTAGTTAAATAAAGCGCAAGCAATGCGTACGTCCCAGATTGTCATTCCTCCACCTAAAGACGCTCCTGAAGGTAGAGCAAGTAAACTTGTATCAGCGTATAAAAAGGAGCGGACTCAACAAGAGATTACTGATGTAGAATTGAATCGCAGTAAAATTGTGATGATTGATGAGAACGGAGACTTCAAGTCTGTACCGATCTTGGCTGAGCACTAGTGGAATCACGTAACAAGAATAAGATAAGGAAACGGTATGAATATTGAGCTTAACCCTATTGAGGCGCGTGTTATCGGCTGCTTGATTGAGAAAGAAGTCACCACACCTGACTACTACCCGTTAACTCTCAATAGCTTAACGACGGCTTGTAATCAAAAGAGCAACCGAGAGCCAGTGATGGCACTGACCGATGGTGATGTCCAACAGGCTGTAGACGCGTTAATTTCTCGCCGTTTAGTTAGCGACGAGAGTGGCTTTAACAGTCGTGCTAACAAGTTTCAGCATCGTTTCTGCAATACCGAGTTTGGTGATCTTAAATTAACCAAACAAGAAAAAGGGATTGTTTGCTGCCTGCTACTACGTGGCGCTCAAACACCGGGTGAACTCAGAACACGCACCAACCGATTAGCTGACTTTAGCGACGTTAAAGAAGTCGAAGCTGTGCTTGATAACATGGCGTCTCGTGAAGAAGGAGCGTTAGTTGTGAAGTTACCGCGCGAAGCGGGCAAGCGCGAATCTCGCTACATGCATCTATTTAGTGGCGAAGTGGATATTGAAGCTTTATCTGCTGCAGTACCAGTTTCATCTCCAAGCAATGATAGAATCGAACAGCTGGAACAAGAAGTAGAATCTCTGAAAACAGAAATGGCAGAGCTTCGCGCTATTGTCGAGCAGCTTCAAGCTTAATGAGTTCTGAGACTGACAAGTCAATTTCGGGTTGGTATATCTATTTAGTCCGAATGCGAAATAATGCGCTCTACTGCGGTATAACCACCGATGTAGAACGCAGGTTTTCAGAGCATCAAAGTGGCACTGGTGCTAAAGCATTAAAAGGCAAAGGACCGCTTGAATTGGCTTGGTTTCATGAAGCAGGAAGCTCAAGAAGTAGTGCTTCTAAACTTGAGTATAAAATCAAGCGTTTAAGCAAATGCCAAAAAGAAACGCTCGTTTCAGGGGTAAAACAACTCCCCGATTTGGTAGAGCTAGCACTAATTGACTAAAAAACGCTCTAAAACTTAATATTTGTATTAACCTTGATAATGATAAGTATGCAACTTATAAGGTTAATAAGGATATGAATCAATTAAGTAAAATATCATTAGTGGTGGGTTGTCTCGGCTTTTCAACGGTGAGTATTGGTGCAACCGTGATTGCCGATGGTCGAGGCAATGGTATGGGTAATACCGGTGTGACGAGCGCGGATTATCTATTGGCTCCTTTCTATAACCCTGCTTTAACCGCTGTTCATCGTGATAGCGACACATTTGGTATTCTTGTACCAGCGATCGGTGCCAATGTTCGTGATACCGACGGTTCACTTGATACCATCGATAGCCTACAAGATACGATTACAAGTTTTGAGAATAGTGGTAGTACTGATCCCGCTATTGCGACTCAGCTAAATGGCTATTTGACCGATTTGTCAGACGACAAACCTCTTGCCGTCACTGGTGGAGTTGGTATTGCTGTCGCTATACCAATCAACACACTATCAGCCAATATTTTCACCCGTGGTTATGCAGAGGTTATCGCTGTTACAGCAATAGCGCCAGACAATGGTAATGGACTCACTGAAGTCACCACTCGTTATGAAAACTCCGAAGTTGATATGATCGCGTTTGGCTACACAGAGTTTGGTGTTGCGCTCGCCAAACGTATGACAGTTCAAGGCCAAGATGTTTCATTTGGTATCACACCCAAGTATCAGCAGCTCAAAACTTACAAACAAAACCTTTCGGTTGAAGATTTTGATGTCAGTGACTATGACGAAAGTGAAACCAAAGAGAATGCGTTTAATATGGACTTAGGTGCGGTTTGGTTCTATGACGCTTATCGAGTAGGTATCGCAGTCAAAGATCTATTTTCCAAAAAAATCGATACGCTAAATGTGGGGAGTGGCGTGAGTACGTATAAGCTTAATACACAAGTGACTGTGTCAGGCTCTTACGCAATGGAATACTTAGTCGCAAGTGCGGACTTAGATCTAACTTCCCAAGAACGTTTTTCTGATTTAAACGATGATACTCAGTACTTCCGCCTTGGTATTGAAGGAAACGCGTTTGGTTGGGCTCAACTAAGAGCGGGTTACGAAATGGATCTAGAAAGTACCGTGGATGACTCAGTAACATTGGGCGTCGGTATTAGCCCTGGTGACTTAGTTAGTTTTGATCTAGCGGGAAGTTACGCTGGTAGTAACCAATTCGGTCTTTCAGGCAATTTAGCTTTTACGTTCTAGACACTATACGGCATAATAGAAATCCTGAGATAAATGAATGAGTTGGATTCATTCATTTTATCTCAGTATATAAAATAACGAATAAGGCGCTAGAAACTCTAATATAATAAATAGTGCTCAGTCTAGTTGGTTACAAGAGAAATTTGCATGTCAAAAACGCTAATATTATCGATATTCGCTTTATATTCTTCGGCTTCATTTGCCCACACTACTCAAGTGCTGAATGGTTACTGGCAGTACGACGAGTACTTAGAAGCTCATCCAAAACAACAACAGCTTACGGCTCAACTCAGCGACGAAGTTCGCCGTTATCCCACCCCTTTAGCGGTTCAGCAGCAAAAGCCAGTGACTATCTCAGTTGTCTATCCTGGGCAGCAAATCTCAGATTACTGGAGCCGTAACATCAAGGCGTTTGAAACGCGCCTAGAGAAATTAGGGGTCAGTTACAGCATCAACCAAGTATTTACTCGACCTAATATAGACGTTAGGCAGCAGAGTCTTTCGTTACTAGAAGCGGTTCAAAATGACACCGATTACTTAATTTTTACACTCGACACGACGCGTCACCGTAAGTTTATAGAGCATGTCTTAAGCTCAACCGATACCAAATTGATACTGCAAAACATCACGACTCCTGTTCGCGCGTGGGATCACCAACAGCCATTTATGTATGTTGGTTTTGACCATATCAAAGGCACGCGAGTGATTGAAAACTACTATAAGGAACAAGTAGAGAAAGAAAGCCGTTACTCAGTGCTCTATTTTTCTGAAGGTTACGTGAGTGATGCTAGGGGTGACACATTTATTGAAGAAATGAGCCACCATGATGACTATAAGCTCTCGTCTTCGTTTTATACCAAAGCGACTCGTGACTCAGGCTATCAAGCCGCGTTAGCTGCGATTGAAAAAGATCCTAGCCTCAAATTTATCTATGCATGTTCAACAGACGTGGCGTTAGGTGCGGCAGATGCATTAACTGACCTTGAGCGTACAGACATTTTATTAAATGGTTGGGGAGGCGGAACTGCAGAGCTCGAAGCGATCGCAGAGAAGCGTTTAAACGTGACGGTAATGCGTATGAATGATGATACGGGTATCGCGATGGCAGAAGCAATCAAGTGGGATATTGAAGGCCGAGCGGTTCCTCATGTCTACTCGGGAGATTTTGAATTAGTGACCAGTGAAGATAGTGCCGGCAAGCTAGAGAAACTAAAACAGCGCGCGTTTAGGTATTCGGATCAGTAATGAGAAGACTTTTCTCACACGGCAATAAGAACCGGCTTGCCACGATACTGACCAACTCCATTTTCCTCGTAATTGGGGTATTGATTATCGTGATGGTGTTACAAAACTATCAGGTTAATCGAGAGGTAGTATCGCAAGAAATCGGTCGGACTAAGCAGCAAACAAAGAGTCTGGTTCAAGAGATTTTCAATCTTAGGATTAAGTCTCTAGAAATCCAGCAAGATAGCTATAGTCGAAACCGTGTGCTGCTCGAAGGGCTGCTGAGTGATGACGCTCCAGCCCTTGGTCGATTCTTTAATGGAATCGACCAAGTCTCACCTGATCTGGCACCAGATTTTCGTTTTATCTATAGCGATGATGAGATTGTTTGGGATGATGCAAATTATCAGTTCTACGGTATTTCTGAACAGCAAATTCTACATCTTACCGAAGATATGGTGAGTGGAACGGATTGGTATATTTCGCAAACACCATCGAGCATGGGCATGCGTTATTTGATGATGCGACGAACTGCTATCATCGATCTCTATACCGGGGAAGTGGTTGGCTTTCTATTTATCGGTGTGGTGCTAAATAACAACTTCTCTTTAGTCAATGCAATAACGAAAGGGGGCAATGCCGATGAGATACTTTTGGCGGTTGGCTCACAAGTGATCGCGGCGAGTACAAAGGACCAAGACTTTCAGCATATCGAGTGGCTTGAGCAATCTTCGCATTCCTTAAATGCAAGCCGTTACATGGTGTCGAAAACCGACCTCACCATTAATAATGTGCCGACCTTTCTATCGGTTTATACCATTCAGGGCAACGAACACGTTGTCCAATTTGTTCGTAGTCACTATGTGTGGATCGCGATAGCGAGTCTTTTAGTCATGTGTATTGCCATCTATACGCGCATTTGGGTCGGTAAAAGGGTATCCAAAGAACTACAGAGTCTGATGAAGTACGCTGATACTTCGATCCAACGCCAAACCGTTAGTGACTTCGCGGGTTCAAGTATTGAAGAGTTCCATCAGATAGGGAACTCGTTCCAGCGTTCCTTTAAACGATTAAATGAGCAAGAAAAGCAGTTTGCAGACCTATTTAACTTCTCTTTGTCGCCAGTGACGTTATGGAATGTTGAGGGACAGTTGGTTCGATTCAACCCATCGGCTGAAAGGTGCTTTAAAACCGATAAAGCGCGTCGATTGCTGATTGAGAGTCTTCAACCGCATATAAGAATGTGTGCTCAAGGAGCGACGTTAACTGGTATCAATACCACTATTGCCAATAAAACCTTCCGTTGGAATTTATCACCGATTACTACAGACAGCAGCGTGATGCGAATTATGGCGCAAGGGCAGGATATTACGAGCTTTATTGAAGCTGAGAGGCAGAGTGAAGCGGCAAGGGAAGAGGCCGAGGAATCCGCGCGCGTGCGAGCAGACTTTTTAGCCAAAATGAGCCACGAACTCCGCACACCACTCAACGGTATCTTAGGGGTTTCCCAACTGTTGAAGAGCAAAATGGATGATCCTCGTGATGTCGAACACATGGAGGTGCTGTGCAATAGCGGTGAACATCTCTTAGCAGTGCTGAACGATATCCTTGATTTTTCAAAGATTGAGCACGGTAAGTTTCACATCGAGAAATCTGCGTTCAGGCTAGCTGAGCTGACCAATACGGTTGAGAAAATATTCACACCACTGTGTGATAGTAAAGGTGTCGACTTTAGCGTTGAAAGTAACATCGATGCTGAAAGTTGGGTATTTAGCGATCAAATTCGCTTGAACCAGATCATGTTCAATCTTGTTAGTAATGCGGTTAAGTTTACTCATCAGGGGCACGTTCAAGTAAGCGTTAATGCACTAGAGCAAGATGGAACGACGTTTCTGAAGGTTGAGGTTTTTGACACTGGGATTGGTATTGAAAAGAGTAAACTGAAAGATATTTTCGAACCCTTTGTACAAGCCGAATCAACGACGACTCGTGAATATGGCGGTAGTGGCTTAGGTCTAGCAATTGTTCGTAGTCTAGTGTCGATAATGGATGGCGAAATTGAAATTGAAAGTGAAGTCGCGAAGGGGACACATTTCACCGTACATGTTCCGATTCAGTTAGGGATGAATCCGACCTTTCTGCCGGAAAATACTGGTCTTTTGGCTGAGCCAGCGACCATGTTTGACGAGCAAGTACATGTACTTTTGGTCGAAGACAATCATACCAATGCCTTTATCGCCAAAGCGTTTTGCGAAAAATATGGCATGAAAGTGACTTGGGTAAAAGATGGTTTGCATGCGATCGATTTCTTGAAGAAAGATAGTCAAGTCGCGCTTATTTTGATGGACAATCAGTTACCCAATTTGGGCGGGATAGAGGCGACAAAGATTATCCGTAATGAGCTGGGATTGACCATTCCGATCTATGCATGTACCGCAGATGGTATGCAGGAAACGCGGCATTCGTTTTTGAGAGCCGGAGCAAATTACGTGATCGTAAAACCGATAAAGGAAATTGCGTTAAATAAGGCGTTTTTACATTTCAAAAAAAACTATCATCAACTGGCGACATTAAAATAGAAAAAGGGCTGTGAACACACAGCCTTTTTTCTATTCGTTAATATCTAGACTGACTTTAGCGAGCCAGTTTTTGGTGAGCGCGCGAAAAGTGACCAGCACAAAAAGCGCCAACAATAGATAACTCGCCAGCTAGGCACAAAGCGGCTGCTACTTCTGCAAGTGCTTTCGCTTTTCCATTACCGTGTAGGTTCATCAGCTCTAGGCAGGCTTTTTGGGATGGTAAGCTTGTACCGCCACCCACAGTGCCAACCATGATATTGGGTAAGGTTACACAGGCGTAAAGCCCGCCTGTTTTACTCACTTCCATGCGTGTTATGCCTACCGCTGACTCTGCCACGCAGGCTGCATCTTGGCCACACGCAATATAAAGCGCAGCCAGAGCATTAGCGTAATGAGCGTTGACGCCAATACTGCCACTCAATGCCGCTCCAGTTGTTGTTACTTGGCCAAAGCGCGACATCTCTTCCGGTGTTGTGTGTAGATATTTTTCCACAAGGTGACGCTCGATGTGAACTTCTGCGGTAACCTTTTTACCGCGAACATGGCGCAGCGTATGAGAATTGGCTTTCTTGTCGCCGGACAGGTTTCCATCGAGGAAGGCTTCCTCAGGAGTATGAGGAGAGTTCTCTAATATGTAATGGAATACTTCGTTGGTTGCGATGGTGACCATATTCTGGCCTGAAGCATCGCCAGTGCGGTATTCAAAGATGAGGTAAACATGGTTACCTTCAATATTGACATTGATGTCATGCAGTTGACCATGAGAGGTTGTGGACTCAGCAATGCGCTTGAAATGATCATACTGAGTGACCACCCATGCAACGAACTGACCAGCGTCGATTAAGGATTCGAATAAAAATACCGGTGTACGTGTTACCCCTTCATTAATCAACATCGCACTTGCGCCACCAGCGGCGGTAATTAACTGAGCGCCACGATTATAAGAAGCAACAAGGGCGGCCTCTGTAGTGGCAAGGGGGACCAGGTAATCATCTTTGGCATGCAAGCCATTCACACGTAATGGACCAGCAAGACCGACAGGGATTTTTACTGTACCAATAAAATGCTCAATGTTCTTATTGTATAGAGAGGCATTTTGTAGAGTTTGCTTGTCTAGCAGTATGTCCTGATCTGTGAATTGACCAACCTTTTCCCAGCGTTTAGCTAATGCTTTTTCGGTTATATATGGGCTAGGGGTTAATCTTAACGTTGAGCGAGCAAAGTTAGGACTGAGCTTTTGTTCTAAAGTGGAAGTGCAGTGTTCTGGCTGGAGAAATTGAGTAATATCGCGAGTAGATAGATTGAGTTTCGGCATTTCAAATTAAAACGATAAATTTGTCTGCATTCTAACGTATAGGGTAGGGAAAACAACGACTGTTTAATGTATTGCTACAATTTAAGCTGGAGCTTAGTGTTAAACATGAATATCAAGCAATGTACCAATCATATCTTGGTCGCGCTGCATCACATTCGTACCCACCCGAGAGTAACGTTCGGAAGAATTTAGCTTGTTGATGGCGTCAAGGTGAGAAAGGGGAGGTTCAGCATGGAATTCAACTTTGTTGAATTCGTATGTATTATCTTTTGGGATTGAGAGTTCACGTTGAGTCTGCTGTATTTCAAGCGCAGCGTCTTCGGCCATCTTCGATGACATATCAACGATTTGATATCCGGATTGAACGGAAGAGACTGGCATATACACCTCCACTTAATTATAGCTTAAATGCAGCTATGAGATTCAGCAAGTTTGGTTATGCAAACAGGCTCGAAATCAGTTTAAGTTCTTCGTCGGTGATAGCGATTTTCTTATCTGCGTCTAACTCACTGTTGATCTCACATTTCAGTACGCGCAATTGCTGAGCCGATAACTTCTTCAACTGCTTCTTCATTAGTTCAAATTGTTGTTGAGTCATAGTCCAAAACCTCCGACATCTTGTTAGCGTGTCATGTCAGAAAAATCCGTTCTTCTGTGTAAGAATTATCTAATTTTAATTTTATTTGGCACAGCTCAAATTTTGTCCGAACAATGTCAGGGCGTGTAAATAGTAGGTAAGGAGGTTATAAATTAGCCAAATTACGTAAACAGTTATAATAAATCGGTTACGTAATTTGGGTTGAGGAAGGATTTATGATTACTTCTGGTCGCTATGGTTTACTCTGACGGCAAATTTACTCGCTAACGAGTGTAATTCAGGCAACATGCGATAGATGAGATGGAGCTGCTGCAGCACCATGCGAACGGAACTGTCGTCCTCATCACGCCACTCTGCCAATCGTTGTTCAAGCGCTGGATCATCGATATCGCTAGTATCACAGGTGTCGCAGTGTTGATTGAGTTGAGCAAACAGAATATCTAAATGCTGATGAATGACACGGTGGGCATCGAGGATCAGTTTATGTGTCGTTTCATCAGCAATCTGGGTTCTATGTGCCCCAAGAGCAGAGACATAACTCAGTAAAGCGTGATTGAGCGTTAAGAAGCGATAACTTTCATTGATAGCGGATTGATAACGGCCCGGCTCAGCTAGCATAGTGCTAATCGCATTGGTCAGGTTGGCATCTTGGTTGTGTGCGCTTCGACGTGAGATACGGTAAGACAAGCTGTCCTTTTTACCGATGCGATATTGGCCAATAATCTGCGCCAGGTAATTCTTATTTGCCTCAATGGCATCTGCCATCACTTTATGTAATCGCTTAGACTGCCAATCAGGTAGGATTAAAGCAACGGCTGCCACGGCCAAAGCGCAGCCGACTAATGTATCGGCGAGTCTTGGCAATACTACTGCGTAGCCTTCACCCAGTTGGTTAAAGCAGAACAGCACCAGTAGAGTAATAAAGCCTGTCGCATAGCCATAATTTGCTAAGCGGAATGCAAAAAAGGCAACGCCTGAGACAACAATAAACACTAACTGGCTCTCTTGCGACGGGAAGAACGTCAGCAGAGGCACACCGATGAGCAGACCTGCAAAAGTGCCGAGAACACGGGCGACAAGCTTTTGTCTTGTAGCGCTATAGTTGGGTTGGCATACGAACAATGTTGTAAGCAGAATCCAATAGCCACGTTCAATATCGAATAGTTGAATAATGCCGTAGCCGACGGTCAATGCAATCGACATACGAACGGCATGCCTAAACAGCATTGAATCTTTACTGAAATTGGATTTTATCTTGGCCCACATCGCTTTAATCGAGTGAGCTTCAGTATCATCGAGAACATCTTCTTCGAGTCGGTTCGCATCAGGGTTATTGACGTTACTGAGCTGCTTTTCGACGGTCGCGAGGTTGTTAAATAGATAACCTAACTGACCAAGCAACAAGCGCCATTGAGGATTGTTTTGTTCTTGTAAGTAATTGAGTGAGTTCTGCAGTTCATCAAGCGCGATCACCGAGTCATCGTTATGTTGATACTCCTTACCTAATAGAATGGCCTCCGCGATTTCTCTACACGACTGAGCTTGTGTTTCCATTAGATGTTTGAAGCGAAACAACACATCAGAGCGTTCGAAGTGATGTGCTAAGTCTTGGTAACGGTAGTGCGTTGAACTAATACGCTCATGAATGTCTTGAGCAAGAAAGTAGATATTCAAAAAACGGTCACTTGCGCCATCGACATGACCACGTTTAGAGCGGCTGAGAAACGTTGCTTTGCAAGAATTCAAAGCATTTACCGTTGCAGCGTTGAGTTTTGCCTCAGCAATACGGTGAGGTTGAGGAACCATACTACTCACCGGGTGAAACAGCTGACTTTTAGAGTCAAAGTAGTTAGCCATTTGCAAAAAGACGTTGGCAAGGCTCTGCTGCACGGGTTGCATCGGCCAAAACGCATGCCAAATCATTGAGACAAAATAGTACCACGCTGCACCAGTTAATAGCAGTAAGGGTTGAAACCATAGATTGATACTTTCATGCGCGCCAAGCATGGCATAAATTGCGATAAGTAATGAGCCAAATGCGATACTAGCGTAGCGCGGACCAATCGCACCAAGCATGATGAAGCCAAACGTAGAAATAAACAGGCCTAATGCGAACAGCCATGGAGTATTAAACAGCAGCTCAATGGATAGGGAGGCGATGGCAAAACAGACAAGGGTGAGAGATTGAGATTTAAGTCGACCAGTGAAACTGTCGTCGCTTTCTGCCAGTGCTGCAGCAATAATACCGAGGATCAGTGGAATGATCAGTGAGTTTAATTGAAAGTACCATGATGGAATAACAACCCCAAGCAAGGCAATCAATATCAAAAAACTATAGTTGATGGTTTTGTTCGCCCAATGATGGCGCAACTGACTAATAAAATTCACTAGAAACTACTTTTGACCGATGATTATCTGCAATGTATCGATTTGTCTATCGTAACGCCCTGATCCAAATAAAGATACCGAAGAGTTTGATGAAGTTTTGCCCAATTGGGGCCTTGACTATTTATCGTCAATTAAACTCGAATTGGCCTCATGTCCAATGGCCCGATATTTTTGTCTTTATTTTGTCACAAGCAAAATCAATTGCGTTATGATGTTTGCAAGGGAATTTAAAGGCTTAGATATAATGCAGCTAACAGCAAACAAGACTGCACAGTTTTTCATCCAACGCGAATACAATCAAATTGAAATCACCCAAGATGCGCTTATTCTAAATTCAGAAACTCGCCAAGAGACGATTCCATTCAACGTATGGAGCGGCCGCGTACAAGTTAAGAACGGCCTAGTCTGGGGGAGTTTACTCTTCTACGCATACAGTGAAGAGGGCGCTGAACAAGCTTGGTTAGTCCAAGGTCTTCCTTTATCTAAATGTCGTGAATTTGCCCGCTTCGCCGTTGCCACGTATCAGCAGTGGCATAAGAAGCAGTGCGTTCAGTTATTGAAACATTTGCCAAAGTGGGAAGAGAGCTTAAACCTTCTTCGTTTCCAGCCGTCTTTTCTTACGCATTCAGCACTTGGTGAGTGGCGCACGAATCTGAACAACGATTTCAACTCTATGGAAATGGATCTTGAGGATGCATGCTTACGTATGCCCAATAGAATGAGCGATATCGAGTCTTGGTTGGTTGAAGAAAATGACGCACTGCCTCAGCGTAACGATGAGTGGATGGCAAACGAGCTAGAAAACTGGCAAGTTCTTTTCTCTCAGATTGAATCATCACCTCTAAATCTAAGCCAAAAGCGAGCTGTGCTGCTAAATGATGATAACAACCTTATTCTTGCTGGTGCCGGTTCGGGCAAAACCAGTGTATTGACTGCACGCGTCGCATACTTATTACAAAGTCATCTAGCGCAAGCCAGCGACATACTGATGTTGGCATTCGGTCGAGATGCAGCGTCGGAAATGAGCCAGCGATTGAGTGATAAAATTGGTAGTGGTACGGAAGGGATCAAAGTGAATACCTTCCACCAACTTGGCCTTTCTATTTTAAATCAGGTCGACGGACAGGGCGCAACTTTGTCTCCGCTGGTGTCTGATGATAACCAGCGTCACAACTGGTGCATTGATTGGTTGAAAAAGCATTGGATGACGCCAACTAATTTTAAACGCTGGCAAAAACACTTGTCTAAATGGCCTATCGCGTATCTAGCGGGTGATGAAGAGTTAGGTAGCCATGTAGAGAACCCGAAATTGATTGCTTGGCTTGAAAAGCAAGTATCTCAACTCGCGACAATGGGCTTAACGAAAAAAGAGCTTCAGCAACTGCTGGTGGATAACTCAGAGTATACGCGTTTAAACAGCGAGCTCGGTTTAGTGTGGCCATGCTATCAGGCTTGGCAACAACAGCTCAAAGAGCAGGGTCATATCGATTTCAACTTGATGATTTCGAAAGCCACTCAGCATGTGAAAAGTGGTAAGTTTAAATCCCCGTGGCGCTATATCATGATTGATGAGTACCAAGACATTTCACCACAGCGCTTGCAACTTGTTGAAGCGTTATGCCAACAAAGCAATGATGAACACTGTGTGCTCTTTGCCGTCGGTGACGATTGGCAGTCTATTTATCAATTTGCTGGCTCAGATGTTGATTTAACCACTGGCTTTGAGGATCGTTTCCCTCATTCAACAGTGCACTACCTAGACACGACTTATCGCTTTAACAGTAAAATTGGCGAAGTGGCTAATCGTTTTGTGCAACAAAACCCGGCCCAATTAGAGAAAGAACTCAATAGTCACAAAGAACAGAAAGCCAAAGCGGTTAATTTAATCCCGAGCAATAATGTCGAGAAGGTTCTCGATCAACTGAATCGCAGCGCTAAATCAACTCAAAGTGTGTTGTTGCTGGGACGAAATCATTACCACAAGCCTGAGCTTCTTTCAGATTGGCAGAAAAACTTCGCCTTGCTTAAGATCGACTTTATGACTTGTCACGCCAGTAAAGGTAAAGAAGCGGACTTTGTTATTGTTGTTGGGGTGGATGAAGGTCAGTTCCCAGCAAGGGTTAAAGCGCTGCATCTCAGTGATGCATTGACGAAATCGAAAGATACCTTTGCTTATGCTGAAGAACGACGATTGTTTTACGTAGCATTAACCAGAGCAAAGAAAAAAGTTTGGGTTTCCTATTCAGGTTCAGGCTCATGCTTTGTGAAAGAATTGATTGAACAAGACTACCCAGTGACGGTTTCGAAATAATAAGAGGATCTAATGAGCGGCCAATTTTGTATTGTATTAACCACGACAAACACAGAAAGCAATCGTAAAGAAATCATCGAGCAGGTATTAAAACGCGGATTAGCGGCCTGTATTCAGGCGATGCCGATCGAGAGCCACTATGTTTGGAAAGATGAAGTGTGCACAGATAAAGAAACCTTACTCATCATGAAAACAAAAAAAGCCTGCTACGCCGAGCTTGAACAGGTGATTGTGGAACAGCATAGCTATGATGTTCCACAAGTGGTGCAAGTGCCATTTATTGAAGGTTTTAACCCTTATTTAGCTTGGATTGAGCAAAACACGCGTTGCTGAGTCGACGGCGACTGGGCGTTATTATTTGAATACGCTAATTTATCTAATTACAGATTTTGTTGAAAAGTCGTCATCTTGCACACTCTTAATGCAAATGAAACGCGTATTCGGTTTATCGTTTGCTTTACCAAAATGTCACATTTACAATCTGCGTTTCACATACATAACTATTAGAAAGTAAAGTCATGAAACTGGAAACTGTCGATTATCAAGCTGAAAATGCCGCCGAGCTATTTGTTACCTCTCTCCGTGAAACGGGCTTCGGTGTACTGAAAAATCACCCAATTCCAAAAGAACTTGTAGAGTCAATTTATGAAAATTGGTACAAGTTTTTCACTTCAGATCGCAAAGAAGAATTTCACTTTAATGTTGAAACTCAAGATGGTTATTTCCCACCAAATGTTTCTGAAGTTGCGAAGGGACACTCTGTTAAAGACATTAAAGAGTATTTCCACGTTTACCCTTGGGGTCAGATCCCTGAAGAGTTGAAAGAGCAGATCTTAGATTACTACAACCGCGCTAATGCATTCGCGGAAGAGTTGCTAGGTTGGGTTGAAGCGCATGCTCCAGCAGATGTTCAGGAAAAATTCTCTATTGCTCTTTCTGAAATGATCAACGGCAGCGAAAAAACACTGCTGCGTATCCTTCATTACCCACCAATGACTGGTGAAGAAGAGCCGGGTGCGATCCGAGCAGCAGCTCATGAAGACATTAACCTTCTTACGGTACTACCAGCTGCAAACGAGCCGGGCCTACAAGTACTAAGCAAAGAGGGTGATTGGTTAGATGTACCGTGTGACTTTGGTAACTTAATCATTAACATCGGCGATATGCTTCAAGAAGCATCAGGTGGTTACTTCCCATCAACAACGCACCGAGTGATTAATCCAACAGGCGCGCGCCAAGAGCAGTCACGTATTTCATTACCACTGTTCTTGCACCCGAAACCAGAAGTTGTGTTATCTGAGCGTTACACTGCAGATAGCTACCTAATGGAGCGTTTAAGAGAGCTTGGCGTTATCTAACCGCGAATGATTAGTCGGTAACTAATGTTGCAGGGCCGGGGATGTCGATAGTGAATATCGTACCTTGGCCCTTTTTACTTTTGCAATCTATCGTGCCATCGATTCGAGCAAGCACGTTGTAGACAATCGATAAGCCTAATCCCGTTCCGCCGTTCTCACGGTTGGTACTAAAAAACGGATCAAATATCTTATTTTGGTCTTCTTCATCAATCCCGTTACCATTGTCAGCGACGGTAATCCGTACATACTGGTCGTTGTAATCGTCCATTCTTATTGTCACAGTAGGGTGCTCAATATCTTCAAACGCATGGTTCTTAGCGTTTAAGACCAAGTTTGAAATAGTATGATAGATAGCACCAGAATCTGTTTTTACTTCAATATTTTGGAAGTTTTCACACTTAATTTCTATTCCTTTCATATTGGGGCCAAGTGCTAAAATAGTGTCATTGATTTTTTGCCCAATGTTGAGTTTCTCAATCAGAGAATGGATATTATCAGATGAGAGACGTTTGAATCGCTGGATAATATCCGCAGCTCGGGTTAGGTTACTGATCAAAATACGGGTGACATCGCGTGAATGGTCTATGAATTCGTCTAAGTCAACTCTGGTTAATGTACTCTCTTTGACCTTTTTTTCGATCTTATCGGTTAAGTCCTCTAGGTGTGTAGACGTCGTGATGCCCAATCCTACTGGCGTGTTAATTTCGTGCGCGACACCGGCAACGAGTTTTGATAGAGAGGCTTGTTTCTCCGCTTCTATCAATTGATTCTGCACTGACTGAAGCTGCTTGATGTTGTTTTGTAGTTCTTCATTTTTGTTCGTCAACTCACGAGCGTGTTGTTTTCGCTCGTCGAGCCGTTTTTTCACTAGGTTCAGGACATAGAATAGAATGATCTTCAAAATGATCGCTTCCGTGACCGTAGTAATAATGACGGCCCAGAAGGCCCACTTAGAGTTTTCTTGAGCTTCAATGTAGATCTCGTCACTCAGCGTGACGAGATGATTATTATAGGCATCGACGTCGGAAATCATCTTGTCGTAAGTATTTTTTGCATCAGTGGTGATATGCATAAATTCTGCAATTCGAATACCTTCTTCTGAATACTCTAAAGTTTGCAGGACAGTTGCTCGGTACTCTAACCATGAGCTTCGTATCTGCAGTGATAAACTTTGAATTGTCGAATCCAAGTTAGAGTTTTGAATTTCTCGCTCAATACCTCGATCTATCAGCGCGATATCTTTGTCAATTAAAGTGATGATCTCACGCTTGGTCTTGGCGTTAGGAGCCATAACCAGAAACATGGTGAGTTGTCTAAGTTCAGATACCGGATAGGAAATTTCTTGGTTGTTTTGGTTGACCAAATAGACCGAGTCGTGAACTTGTCGAATTGAGGTATTGACCTCATTCATACTATAGATGTTGTACAGGCCTTGTAAGACAAGTACCGTCGTTGTCGTGATAAACAGCAACAGTATCTTTTTAGATAGGCTATCTCCTGCGAATCTCCCCATTTTACTCTTCTCCTGATGTCATCACTTTAATTGGCACCTTTAGCTCCTCAGGGTAGGCTGGCTCTTTTCTTACAGACCAATGGTAGTCACTGACTTGAACTTCCCACAAAGGGAAAACGGCAGAGGTACGTGGCTGGAATATGATCTCTTTATTTAGGGCGATGATATTAAAAGGACTCGGCAAACTGAGTTGGTAATTCATGTGTCGAATATGCGTGAGGAGATCACGTAGCCGTTCGATATACTCTTCAGAGGTATAGGGCGTAGCAATAAAGTCATTAATTAACTTATCGAGGTTTTTCTCAGGCTGAGTGGTAGACCAGACAGAACTGGAATCAAAGATAAAGAAGGAGACCCAAGGGTTTCTCAGCCAATCGAAATTGGGCCATAGGACAAGGTCAAAATCGATATCGTTGGACTGACTGCGTGCACCTATGGCGCTAGTGAACATCGCAGATTCTGAATCGGCGATGATCAATTGCACATCAAAGTCGAATTTCTCTAGGTAAAACTTAATGTCGTTGAGCATATAACGCATGCTTTCTTGAGCTAAAAAGCGCAGTGGAATCTTTTGGGTTTCTTGATATCCATACTGAATTTTGTATTCGTTCAAGCGTTCCCGCATTGCTTCACGGTTTGATGCTGTCGAGCTTGGTTGATGTGCGTCGATTTGCTCTAATGCTTCACTCATGCCATAAAACTGCTCGGGAATGGAGGCATAGGTTGGCCTGCCTTCGCCGTTCATGGAGAGTGATACCAGTGAGTTTTGGTCGATAAGGTTATTGATGATTTCACGAACTTCACGCTCTTGGAATATTGGGTTACCGGTGAATAAGTTAAATCGCGCGATGTAGGTATTGGTGGATTGAAGCCGACTGGTCTTGGAATATGGAGCAAATATCGCTTCTAGTTCATCGGAAAACAAAACCGGTGTAATATCGATGTCGCCCTCTGCATGCAGCGCTTTATCTTTCGCCTCTTGTTGTGTCATCCCCATATACAGGGTGAACTTTTCAACCTTCGCTGCGTCAGGATCCCAGTAATAGGGGTTTCTTTCCAGTACCGCAACGTCACTGCGACGATTTCCCTCAATGTATCCTTCTTTTAAGATGTAAGGACCTAAACCATAAGGGCCAGCTTCCGCAAGATTAGGACAGAATGGTTTCCCGTTCCAGCCATGCTTTTTGAGGTAGGCTTGTGTGTAAAACTGCAACCATATAGCATCGTAGAGTAATAAACCGTAATCTTCGCTTAGATGAAAGCGTACTTTGTATTGAGAGACTTTCTCTACCTTGGTTAATATGCGATGGAGCTTGGTGAATGTGTAAGGCTCTTTAACGAAATACTCCATATTAAGTAGTACGGCGTCTGCATCGAAAGGTGTTCCATCTTGAAACCTCACCCCTTGTCTTAAGGTAAACTCGTATAGGGTCGGACTAATGATCTCATGACTTACTGCCATGTCATATTCCCAACCTAACTCATTATTCGCTGGGCGAAAGAGTGCCCCGTTGATTGAATGCGAACTCGCAATGTAGGGAAGGTTAGGTAGATAGACCTTAACATGTGAACCCGCCTTGAGTTTCCCGGTCGCAGTTTGTGCACTGGTATCTTCTCTAAATTGTTGCTTTGCGATACTTGTGATGGGGAAGATCAGGTTGGCGATGAGGACTAGTGCAGTCGTGTTACGAGCAAGAGAAGCAAGCATAATGTGCTCCTAGTTAATCAGGGTAAGAATTCCGAAGGGCCACGCATTTTTCGTATATTCCAAGAAATACGTCGCACAGCTCTGGATCGAAGTGTAAGCCATTTTGCTGTTGAAAATGCTCGACGATTTGGGCATGGCTCCAAGGCTCTTTGTAACTGCGCTTGGAAGCAAGCGCATCAAATACGTCGATGATGGCGGTAATTCGGCCCTCAATGGGTATATCCAAACCAGAAAGGCCTTTAGGGTAGCCACTGCCGTCCCATTTCTCGTGATGGCTTGACGCAATGACGGCGGCAACTTTTAAAATATCAAGGTGAGAGCCGGACAGAATGTCACCACCGATGGAGGCATGAGTTTTCATTATTTCCCACTCTTCCTCGGTTAATTTACCTGGCTTGTGGAGTATGTTGTCGGGAATGGCGATCTTTCCGATGTCGTGGAGTGGGGAGGCGAGTTTGATTCTCTCTGCCATCTTTTCCCCGAGCCCTGCTTCTAACGCCAATAGGTGCGAGAGTAACGAAAGTCTTTTTACGTGACTACCTGACTCTTTAGAGCGAGTTTCGACCACCTCGCCTAGACGGTAAGCTATCTCTTTTTGGGTCTCTAGCATGTCATTGAGAATATAGAGTTTTTCGTAGGCTATGGAGGCATTTTTGACCATCAATTCGATCAGTTCTTTGCGCTGTTGAATAACATGCTTGCTGCAATTAATGATGATGACGCCGTGTTTATTGTGTACTTCAATCGGTAAGGCAAATTTAGTGGGAGAAATCTCAATCAGCTCAGAAGATTGGTTAAAACTCGTCAGGTGTGAGGCATCTATGTAGTTAGTCAGTTCATGACCAATCGTTACCTTGTTCTCATCAGTTGAGGTGGCGATAGTCCAATCACCATCGATTTCTGAAGCGCCAAAATGCAGGGTATGGGCGTCGTTGAGTTTGAGTAGAGCGACGATCTGTTGAAGTATCCCATTGAGCCATGTGCTACTGGTATCGTCAGTTAAAATATTCGATGTAGATTCGATAATGGTTTTAAGGCCATCTCTAGTGTGCTCAATGGTGATGATGTCACTGTATGAGCGGATAGCGGAATAGATAGTGGTGAGCAAGCGTGTGGAAGTGAGCTCAGTTTTCGTCTTATAGTCATTGATGTCGTAGTTCAATATGACTTTCTCTTCAGGCGCGTCACCGGGTTGACCTGTTCGCAAAATGATTCGGCAGTGTTTGTCGCCAAATTCGTCACGGATCCACCTTGCTAATTCCAATCCTGCTTGGCGAGTTTCCATAACCACATCGAGAAGAATGACGGCATATTGAGGCCCTTCTTTGAATTTTAGCTTTGCTTCTTTTGCAGAGTACGCGTGGGTGAAATGGAGTTTATGGCCAAGAAATTCATTTTTGCCAAGTACAAGGTTGGTGACATCATGAACATCTTTCTCGTCATCAACGACAAGTATTTCCCAAAATGATTGTAATGGGCCTTCGATTGGTTTGTCGGAGGGCGCGAAACAGTACGTATCGGATTCCATAAGTAAGCTCGGGTCCTTGGCTAATCAACGCGACATCACGGCGATGAACGATTGAAAACTATAATTAAGGTTTAGATGAGCAAAGCCTAAATATCAACTTTATTACTAAGCGACGACTCACTCAAAAGCCGGAAGTTAGGGAGTGAACTCTCAAAAATGTCGAAAATGTGTCTGTTTGTGCTTTCTATACTCGACAAACGGCTACTCCTGAATTTCAATTAAAGTAAGTTCAACAATTAGTGAATCATATGTCACAGCAATCAGGCGTCGCTGCGCAGTTTCAGCAGTACATGGAGAACCCGTTACTCTGGCCAATACTTGAGGTGTTGAGAAAGCAATCGAGTGGCTGGAAGGTGCATACGCTCGCTTCTCATTTGACCGAAATTGAAATCATGCCATTGCTTGACGCTAGACCTGAGAAGGACTTATTCAAGCGAAATTTCCTAATTATGAACGCGCTTTATCAACTCCAAGAAACCCTATATCCGGATAACTGGTTGCAAGTACAGGCGATGGATATAGTCCTAATGCCAAGTCAACAGGTGTTTGGTCATGAAGTTGACCACAATGACCCATTGCGCGATTACTATCTTGATTGGCTTAATTATGAAGCGGAAGAAGGGGAAGTGAAACGTTTACTGAACGAGTTCTGGACACGTTATCGCGAGTTTGTTGGCAGTACAAATGGCAAAGATATGGATAGGGCAAAAGCGCTAAGCCTGTTTAAGTTGCCACATGACGCGAGCCAAACGGAAATTAGAAAAACGTGGCGTAGATTAGCGCTTAAGTGGCACCCAGATCGTCAATCAGGAAATAGTGAACAATTTAGGATCCTGTGTGAAGCTTGGCATGTACTAAGACACTAGTTCTCTGTTTAACCATTCATTACGCAAGAGCGCCAGCACGGTGCTATCCCACCAGCAGTCTTTAAAGTATCTGTTTTGTATGAACTGAGCTTCAATACGCATACCTAAGCGCTGACAAAGTCGAATAGCTGCCTTGTTTTTACTTAACGTTTCCGCGTACGCTCGATGAATATCTAAGTGGTTAAAGCCGTATGAGAGTAGAGCACTCATCGCTTCTTCACTGGCTTTTTTTCCTTGATAGCCTCTCACTAAGCCGCACCCTATAGACGCTTGCTTGTCCGCTTCCACTCTTAATGCAGCGATACCAATATATTGCCCGGTTGCTTTATCAACGATGGCTAAGTGGTATTGAGTACGAGGGGTTTCTAATGCTTGTTGCCTGAAAAGCTCAGCCAAATAAAGCGATTTTTCCTCAGAGCAATCCTCATCGCTATAAAACCGCTGATACTTAGGGTCTTGGCATTGATTAACATAGTGAGCCGCATCGGCTTTGGTAAAGTCTCTTAATAGGAAACGTTCGGTGGAAAGGATAAAACTCATCATCATACAAAAAAATAAAAGCGCCACATTAGGCGCTTTTATACATCAAAAATGACTCAATTGTTAATGAGATGCTTTGAACTGCGACTTACGCATGCGGTTTAGTGCAGCCATGACATCTAATGTGCGTGGCTTAGCAAGGTCGCCTTGGTTAGGCATCGAGTTTGACCAATCACCTTCAAGTTGTTTCGCTACCTCTTTTGCTGGGTTCTTTGACCAACCAGCGTGTTGTGCCAGTTGGAACCAAACCCAGCCAATCGCCTGCAATTCACTGGTTGATTCTAACTGCTCAAGCGCGCTTAGGTCCGCGAACTCTTTACCAAAGCGCAGCGAATCTTTGCCTTTAGCAGAAATACGGAATTTGCCTTCCACCAATATTTTTTGCAGTGATGCGCAGTTTAATTGACGTGGAGGAAATGTCTCTAACAGTGATTCGCTTTCGTTAGTACGCTGGGTAGGGTGCTGAGCGATAACTTGCTTAGCTTTTTCTGTCACGTCCACAGCTTGGTAATCGTGCATCTGAATAACCAAATCAGCGACATCTAAGTAGTCGCCAGAACCGCCCATAACTATAATGGTTGAAACATTGAGCTCGTCTCTTAACTGGCCAATACGATCCACTAGAGGAGTAATTGGCTCATCACCTTTAGACACCAATGCCTGCATACGCTCATCACGAATCATAAAGTTAGTCGCGGATGTGTCTTCATCGATCAGCATTGCTTGCGCACCTGCTTCAATAGATTCTTGGAGCCAAGCAGCTTGAGACGTTGAACCTGAAGCATCTTGAGTTGAAAAGTCGGCGGTGTTTTTGCCCATCGGTAGGTGATTAATGTAGTTCGATAAGTTCAAGTTATGAACACAACGTCCATCTTCCGCACGTATCTTCATTGCTTCGTTATTAGTGACGATCCATTCGCGGCCATCACCTGGAATATGGTTGTAGACAGAGCGTTCAACAGCATTTAGCAGGGTTGATTTACCATGGAAACCACCACCAACGATCAGTGTGATGCCTTTTGGAATGCCAAGACCAGAGATTTCACCTTGGTTAGGTGTCGTCAATGTCACTTCAAGCGACTTAGGCGCATTGAAGGCAACCGCATCTTTCATCGGCAAATCACAGTTACCTGCGATACGTGGAAGAACTGAGCCGTTACCGACGAAAGCAACCAAACCTTTCTCTTCAAGCTGTTCACGCATTGCCACTTGGTCTTCGATGATTTGACAATGTTTAATCAGTGCTTCTTTGTCCAACTCACGCTCTAATGTCGCGCGGCGAATAAATTTAGGCAGATGGAAAGTTAGGATATTGTCGGTCTTTTTACCCAGCACTGAACGACCGTCAGCAGGAAGGTTAATTCTAAAACGTAGTTCAATACCTTGATCTGTAAACAATACCGCAGTGCTGTCGAGTACCGTTTGACCCGTTAATGCAATACTAATGCTCTGTTCCTGCTTGGCGAACTCTGCAAAACTGCGAGCAATAAAGTCGCGTGCAGCGATCTGATAAGCATCAGATTGATCACGTAACCAAGCAAGACCAGTAACAGACCAAGGTCTTACCGCTCTTACGCGCGATGCAGAGGCATATGGGTCGCCTTGTACATAATCGATATAAAAGGTGTAATCAGTGAAATCGTATTGGCCTTTGATTTGCTGATATGCACGATAGTTTTGTTTTTCGATCTTTTTTAAGGTGGCGGTAAGTTGGTCCATAAAGAGGTATCACTGATTGAGAACAGGAAAGGCGTGGATTATAGGAATCGCACGCCTGAGAGTAAAGGCCTTACTGATGATCTATCAACAAGAGTAGGAATAATGTTCCGGTCGGTAGTTTTGATTGATCAAACTGTTTTCAAATTCATCGCAAGGCATTGGCTTACCATAAAGATAGCCTTGGCCGATATCACAGCCTTCGCTGAGGATGAACGCCTCATGGTCGAGATTTTCAATACCCTCAACCGTGACTTCAAGATCGAGCTTCTTAGCGATGCTGATTATTGAACGCACAATCTCTTTATCTTCTTCGCTGGTGTCGAGTTGCTGAACGAAACTGCGGTCAACTTTGATGGCATCGAAAGGAAACTTCTTCAGATAGTTGAATGACGCGTAGCCAGTACCGAAGTCATCAAGTGACAACGTCACCCCGAGCTCGCTTAATGACTGCAAGGTGTTCTTAGCCACTACCTCATCAGCAATTAATCCGCTTTCAGTGATCTCCAGCTCTATGTAGGAGCCGGGCAATTGATAGGCTGCCAATAGATCTTCTATCTGAGTGGTAAATTGTGGGCTTTGCAGTTGAACCGCAGAGACATTGATACTCACTTTAAAGTCTTGAACTTTTCCTCGCCATTCTGCCGCTTTTTGAATTGCAGAGCGTAAGACGAAACTGCCAACTTCAAAGATAAGACCATTTTGTTCAGCTAAGTGAATCAAGGTCTCGTTTGAAATGTCACCAAGAATAGGGTGACGCCAGCGAATTAGAGCCTCTGCACCAATCCATTTATGTGTTTTTGGAGATACCTTTGGCTGGAAGTAGAGTAATAAATCATCATTACGTACCGCTTGGAGTAGATAGCTCTCTAACTGATTGATGTTCTTTTGCGTATCAGAGATATGTTGGCAGTGGAAACTAAACTTATGTCCTGAGTCCTTGCATGATTGCATCGCGCCCACTGCGTATTTGAGTAAGGTTTTAGAGTTCAACGTATCATCCGAGCTGGCTATCCCAATATAGCTATGCAAGTGGAGGTGCTCTCCATCAAGGTAGAAAGCTGACTGGCTGACTTCTACTAATTCTCTACATAACAAATTAATGTCTTCGTCAAGGTTATGACTCTCAAATACAAACACTAAATCTGTAGAGCGAGGGCGAGCGGTAATCAGTTTATAGTTGCTTTGGGAGGTCAGTCGCTGTTTGAACTCGATGAGAATGTTTTCCCACATCGCGTAACCATATTTAGCTTGGATACGGCGGCCATTAGTAAACCCGATATGTATCACGCCAACCTTATGTTTTGAATGGGGTGTTAACGTAGCAAGCATTTGGTTGGTGTGTTGTTCAAGCGCTAAGCGGTTAAGAAAACCAGTACCGAGATCATGTCTCTTTTGGTAACGAATGGTACGCTCAGCTGCTCTACGCTTATCAATTTCTAAGTTAAGTGAGTAGTTCAAATCAACCAAATCTTGGGTACGCGTCGTCACTCTAGATTCAAGTTCAGAGTTTAACTGTTGCAAGTGATGGTTTTGATATACGGTTTTCAACTGCGCTTCGACCGAGATTTTAAACGCGTTAAGGAGCTGCTGGTAAGTGGTGGAAATATGGTTTTCTTTATCATCAAGCACACAAATGGTGCCAAATGTGTCCCCGTTTGGCCATTGGAGTGGTAATCCGCAATAAGCGAGAAGTCCAAAGCGCATATCGGGATTGTTGCACCATTCTTCATCGATTTCCGCATTCGGCACTAACAGTTGGCGGTTCTCGTTAATCACAGTTTCGCAATAGAGACCGTGGCCCAATGTTTCGGTATCGCCAATACTGTAGGGGTGTTTGCGGTTATTGTTGGCTGAAAATACTTCAATATGGTCCTGATGAACGCGCATAATCAAAGCTGCGGGAACAGAGGTGATTTCCGCTAATAGATTTACAATTTCTTGCCATCCTGAAGCCAACTCGTCAGGAACGACCATGTTACTTGTGTTCAGTTTGGACATACAAAATCCCTATGCACTATTTTCTCAATAAGGGCATTCCTTGCTCTCATTAATCTAATAATAGTCGGTATCATTATAATGAATCCACTTATCGTGTGGGTTAGGTTAAGAATGCATGACCAAATCGATAAAAAAAACCCCTAAGCAGAGCGTAGGGGCCTTTGTGTAATGCCTGTATCAAAAATAAGACATCTTTTTAAATCATAAGCTTTTACTTATATAGTTATCAATATCAACTTTCTTAGTGTAGTCAACGTTGTCAAAGCCGAATCCATTTAGATTCAAGAACTCTCTCTTAAATCCTTCGTAATCAGCTAATTGCATAAAGTTGGACTCGTTGAGTTGAGCCAGCAATGCAGTTACTTCCTTTTGCGTTTCTGGATCAAGCTCAAAGTTATCGATACGAATCAGACGTTCATTATCAACAGGAACATGGTCTACGTTGTATAGCTTGGTAGTGAAAAGGCGTTGCATCTGCTCAATGCAACCTTCATGGGTACCTTGCTCTTTCATCACCTTGAAGAGGGCGGTGATATAAGGACTAAACCCAGGAATATAAGCACTTGCCTTGGTGACCAACGCCTTACACACTGTCGCGTAAGCGCCGCCGTCAAAATTCGCGAGCTTAAGATTGAGTGAGTGACTGGTTTGATGCAAATCGGCTTTCGCTGCCCCCAATGTCCCTTCAAGATAGATTGGGTGAGTGACGCAAGGACCGATATAAGAAAAGGCAATAGTTTTACATCCAGAGCTGATAGATTCCGAATTGATAAGCGCGTCGATCCAAGCTTCCCAATCTTCTCCGCCCATTACTTTAACTGTGGCATCGACTTCTTCTGCTGATGCAGGTGTTAGGGTTGAGTCTTGCCACTGATCGTTTTCAAGCACTAACGTAGAACCTGAAACAGGCTCACCAATAGGTTTGATCACTGAGCGCCAGACGTTGCCTGAATCGTGGCGAACACCACTGGCGAGACTATAAACGATGAGGTCAACTTCGCCTTCGAAATATGTCTCAATAGCTTCGATGACTTGTTCTTTGGTTTCGGGAGAGAAGGCGTCACCTTGAATGTTGATCGCGGTACGGCCTGCTTGCTGAGCAAATTTCTTAAAGTAGTGGTTGTTATAATAACCTGCTGTGCCTACACCCTTTTCAGAAGGGCCTTTTTCAAATGAGACACTGATGGTATCCGCTTTGGAACCGCCGAAAGTCAGGGCAATACGTGAAGCCAAGCCAAACCCTGATGAGCCACCAATAATAAGAACACGCTTAGGGCCATCGACAATTTGTTGAGATGATTCAGCATATTCTATCTGCTGGCGTACTGCTTCTTTACACCCGAGTGGGTGCGCGGTACGAGCGACAACTCCATCTATTACCGATTTGATAATCATAGTTATTCCTTTAAAAGAAAGCGTACGAATTAAGTTAGCGTAAAGCTTTGTAAAGTTTATTGAGCTAGGGCAATTAGAGGTGATTAATTAGCTGCTCAGCTACAAAGTTCGATATCCACGCTTGTGCTTGAGGCTTAGGGTGAAGGCCATCGTCCATCATCCATTCGGGGTTGATGATCACTCCTTCAAGAAAAAACGGTAATAGTGGTATATCAAGTGATTGAGATACGGCAGGATAGACTGCAGAGAATGCTTCTGTGTAACGTTTGCCATAGTTAGGCAAAACGTGTATTTGCATTAGCAGTGGATTTGCACCGGATTCTCTAATCAAACGTATGATCTGTGTTAGATTGTTTTGAACTAGCCCGGGAGGAAAACCGCGTAAACCGTCGTTGGCCCCGAGTTCGATCAAAACATAGTCTGGTTGATGTTGGTCAAGAAGGTTAGGCAGGCGAGCCAAACCATTGCCAGTGGTATCGCCAGAAATACTCGCGTTCACTACAGTCACTGTTTGACCTTTGCTCTTTAGGTCAGCAGGTAATAAAGAAGGCCACGCTTCAGCGATTGGCATTTGGTATCCGGCGCTTAAGCTGTCCCCGAATACCATTAACGTCTTACTGTATGCAGGATTTAGAACAAGAATTAAAATTAGAAAGGAAAGTCGTCGAAACATGCAAACATCCGTAATTAAAGCAGAATCATTATCTAAAGTAGTCTCTACTAATCAGGAACAATTAACAATCCTTGATAATGTGAGCCTAGACATAAAATCTGGTGAGAGTGTTGCGATCGTTGGAACGTCCGGTGCGGGCAAGTCGACACTGATGACGCTTCTTGCAGGGCTAGATACGCCGTCAAAAGGTGAAGTTGACCTACTGGGACAACAGCTGCATACCCTAGATGACGAAGCGAGAGCGGCCATACGAAGTGAGTCAGTTGGTTTCGTATTTCAGAGTTTTCTACTTATCCCTAGTTTAAGTGCTTTAGATAACGTGACATTGCCTTGTCTATTGAAAGGTGAAGCGGAAAATAAGCAAAGAGCGATAGATCTCCTCACTTCAGTGGGTTTGGAACATCGAGTTAACCATTCACCGTCACAGCTTTCCGGCGGCGAACAGCAACGAGTCGCTTTAGCTCGAGCATTTATGATTGAACCCAAAGTTCTGTTTGCAGACGAACCGACGGGGAACTTAGACCAACAGACCGCAAGCAACGTCATCAAACTGTTGTTCGATTTAAATAAACAGCATGGAACGACTCTAGTGCTTGTGACTCACGACCAAAACTTGGCTCAGCGTTGTGATCGTATATTCACAATGAAAGCTGGACAATTGGAGGAGTCATAATGGCTGTTCAGGGAAAGGCAGAATTAAATAAACGCTTTATACGCTGGAGCCTAAGTGAGATTAAGCAGGGCCAGCTCTGGCCTGTCACTATTGCTCTTGTTCTAATCATTGCTTGTATTTTCGCGCTGAGTGCCCTTGCTGAACGTATGGAGCAGGTGGTTGTAAAGCAGGGGAAAGAGGCGTTGACGGCTGATACGGTTTACGTGTCAGCGAATCCAATTGACCGGTCTTTTGAAAAACTCATTGAATCTTATTCGTTAACCCATACGACACAAACTCGCTTCGCTACGATGGCCTTTAGCGACAATGCGATGAAACTGATTACCGTTAAAGCCGTTGACGAGCAGTACCCGCTTCAGGGAGAACTTAGACTTAGCGATGCTCAGTCTGAGTTTGGTCAAGTGAAGCCTGGCGAGCTATGGCTTGATGAACGTCTGTTTAACCAACTTGATGTTACGATTGGTGACGCTGTCACGGTGGGCGATGCAGATTTTGTCGTTACAGGACGTATTTTAGAAGAGCCAGGTTTGAGCTTTAACCCATTTCAGCAAATGCCATCTGCGTTTATTCACTCTGCTGATTTGGACAAAACGGGTGCGGTTCAACTAGGTAGCCGAGTTCGATATAGCGTCTTCCTTAATGGGGATAGTGACGTTATTGAGCAGTTGAAGCAACAGGTTGAGCTTACGCCGAGCGACCGTTGGCGTGATCAAAACAGTGCCAGCCGCACCAATGAAGTCTTCCAGCGTACCGAACAATACCTTTCCTTAACCGTGGCGATCGTTGTCATAATGGCAGCGACAACGTTGGTGTTGACCTGCCAACACTATGTAGCAACGAGACGCAAGACAATAGCAATGTTAAAAAGCCTAGGCGCGAGCAAAGCTTGGGTGATTCGTTGGCTGATAACCCAAGTTACTATCTTGTTAGCAACAGCGGTCTTGGCCGGAATTGCACTTGGTATCGGCCTAGAGTTTCTGCTGAGGATACCATTAGCCGATTTGTTACCTAACCCGTTACCGAGCTACGGTATCAATCCTGCCTTGATTGCTATCAGTACTAGCATATTAATCGCTGTGCCAGCACTAGGGATTCCACTGATCGGCTTGGTTAATGTCAGTGCTGTTAACGTGATGCAAGAGGGTGAGTCACCTCAAGTTGGGCTGGGACGTTTTGCGCTAGTTCTAGTGCCAGTTATCCCAATGTTGATTACCTATTATGACAACCTTTTTGTTTGGATTGTTCTTGGTGGCATGGTCGCGCTATTTATTTTGTTAGCGGTAATTAGCGTTTTGATTACTCGATTGTTGGCGAAGGTACCGCTAAATACAGCATTTAAGTTAGCTTTAAGTCGAATTAACCGCTCGGTTTCGGCTACTGGCGTCCAGTTTGGTGCGTTGGCGTTATCTTTAATGTTGCTATCAACAATGTGGCTGGTAAGAACTGATTTACTGACTGACTGGCAACGAACTTTACCTGTAGATGCGCCAAATGCTTTTGCACTCAATATTGCGCCCTATGAGAAAGATGCGTATTTAAAGGTGCTTGATGACAATGCTATGACGCGTTCAGAAGCTTACCCGATTGTTAGGGGCCGTTTGGTCAATATCAATGGAAAAGATGCGAAATCACAGGCTCAAGGAGAAGAGGGGTCTGACGTTCTAAGGCGAGAGATCAACTTTACCTTCGCTGATGCTAATCCAAATCATAATGGAATCATTAGTGGGGATTGGAGCAAACGAGGTGGTGTATCCGTTGAGTCTGATGTCGCACGTGATTTAGGCTTAAAATTGGGTGACGAGCTTAGCTTTGTTATCAACAGTCGTGAGGTGACGGCAAGTGTCAATTCGATCAGAAGCGTCGAATGGCGAGACATGAAGCCTAACTTCTACTTCATCTTTACGCCTGATGTACTTGCAGAGATTCCAGCGACCTACTTAGTGAGCTTCAGAGTGGAGGAAAGTAACGACCAAGTGCTTAACGCGCTCTCTAGGCAGCACCCAACGGTGAGCTTGATGGATATACGAGTGATGGGCGAGAAGATCCAGCAACTTCTGTCTCAAATCGTTTGGTCGATCACCTTGTTGGCCGCGATAGGGGTAGTCTCGGGATTATTGTTGATCTTTACTCTATTACGACTGAGCTTGGGCCAAAGGCAAGACGAGATTCAGTTATATCGGACCCTAGGTGCGAGCAGAAAGCGCGTACAACAAACTATATGGGCTGAATATGGATTGATGGCACTTGTGGCGAGTTTTATTGCAATAATTGGCTCAGAGTTAGTTGTTGGCGCCATCATGTCGTATGGGTTTGACTTATCGCCAAGCCTCCATCAACTCCTCTGGATTGCATTACCTAGTGGCACGTTTTTCACACTTGCTTTAGTTGTGAACAGTCTTATAAAACGGCTGTTAACCCCTGTAAATAAAGCGTTTAGCTAAATACTCACAGGCCTAGATGTTCAGTTATCCACAAAAACAGTGGATAAAGTTTTGGATAACTAGGCCTGTAGATAACTTCAATCGTCGGCAAGCCCCAGTTTATAAAAGCGTTGGCGAGTTCTGTTATTCACAGTGGTGATTTATTCAAAATTCTCAATTTATCAGTCAAGTTTTTTTTTGATTTTTTTCGTCGTGAAATTGTCTCATTTCACCCTGCAAAAAATGTGATTTTATTCGTCGTACATAAACAGTAAAATGTCCTGAGAATGAAAGGATTAGCGACATAAATGCAACCTCATAACGACAACTCGATGCACACTAAAATTGCCATTATCGGTGGTGGTATAGCCGGTGCAACAGCCGCAGTGCACCTAGCTGAGCTTGGCCTAAACGTCACTTTGATTGAGAAAGGGGCAGGCCTAGTTAGCGGACCTCCCATCTGTCATTTGCATGCTGGTGGAAATTTATACAGAGAGATTGATACGGAGCAGTGTCTTGAGCTGCTAAAGCAATCTATCGAAACGGTTCGTCTATATCCAAATACGATTAATCATCGACCAACTGTCATTGCTGTTCCTTATAGCGATGGCGGCAGTCCGGAAGAGCTTTACGAACGGCTAATTACGATTCAAAAGTGCTACGCTGAGCTAGTTAAACTCGATAGTGCTAACAAAGTTCTAGGTGACCCCAAGGACTACTATCGTTTTTATAGCAAAGAAGAGCTAGAAGCGTTGGTGGCTAAGTCTCAGCCAGTTAACCCTCAAACGATCGATGAGTGGATGATTCCATTTGCCAAGCATACTGATCTCGAAGGCCTCAAGTTCCCTGTAGTGGCGGTTCAAGAGCATGGATGGAGCGTTTTTCGTATTGCTGCTTCTGCCACGCTTGCGCTAGAGAAGATGAGCAACTGTCAGTTGTTAACCAACACCGAAGTGGTTGGCGTCGAAGAGGAAACGAATGGTTGGAAGATTGAGTACCTAGCGAGTAATGGCGAGCGCAAAATCACTGAGGTTGATTACCTGGTAAATGCATGTGGTTATGAAACAGGCGCAATCGATGATTTAGCCAACAAGCCCCGAGAACGTTTAGTTGAATTTAAAGCCGCTTACGTAACGCAATGGGATTTATGTGATGAACTGTGGCCAGAAGTGATCTTCCACGGCCCAAGAGGAACACCAAATGGCATGGCGCAGTTAACGCCTTATCCGAATGGTATCTTTCAGCTGCACGGTATGACGAAAGACATTACCTTGTTTGATGATGGTCTAGTCGCAACTCAGGGGCAATCTTCACAGCCGTTGCTACCAAATCGTTTAATAAAAAAAATCAAGAAAGGCTGGAATGATGATGTGATCATTGATCGCAGTCGACGTGCAATAAATCATATGGCTCGTTTTGTTCCGGCATACGGAAGCGCACATGAATATGGCACGCCATTGTTTGGCGCCCAACAAATTCCCGGTAAAGATGACACCTTGCGAGCAGCCGACGTGACTTTTGAAGGTGAACATTACGCGCGCGTAGAAGTGGTGAAAGGGTCGTCAGCGTTGGAAGCCGCGATCAAACTCGTAAATACGTGGGGGTTGTATGAATATGGTTCAAAATCCATTGAGCAGCTTCATCCGGTAAGTATGGCGCTGACAAATCAAGACGTTGAGTACAAAGCCGTTCAGCTCGCGCTGGAAAGGGGTTACCCAGAAGGGCTAGCGCGTTATTACGGCGTACAACAATAGAGGTGGCATTCACCACCTCTTATCTTTAGTAGCCGAAGAAGCGTGCCCACTGCGACCAAACGTCCTGTAGTCCTAGCAAGTCTCCTTTCACAAAGCGTACCTTCTGGCCTGGTTTAGCTTGCGCTAATCTTGGCAAGTCAATTCTGGCCACACAGCCCACTTTTGGATAGCCGCCGATGGTCTGCCGATCATTGAGCAAAATGATTGGCTCACCATTAGGTGGGATTTGCACTGAACCTAACGCTATACCTTCACTTAAATACTCTTTGCTCGGTACTTTAATCCTGCCATTCGTTAGCCTGTAACCCATACGATTAATCAGTTGGCTGACTTCGAACTCAATCTTGTAAAGCAAATCAACTTGATCACGGTTGAAGTCATCGACTTGATAACCTTCGATTAGACGCAACTCAATAGGAAGGTCGTAGTCTGGTTTATAGCGGAATGTCATTTGTTTCGTTTGTGATGAAATCTGGTGCGGTACAAAACTGAGTACGTCACCAAGAGCAAGAGGGTGGCCTCCGCTAATACCGCCCAATTTGTCGCGAGTGACAGTCGCTACACTCCCGAGTTGCTGAGGAATGCAAAAACCGCCTTTAATGGCTACGTATGCGCGTAATCCATTTTTAGGTAACCCGAAGGTGAGTCTTTGCCCTTTAAGTGCGCGAAATGTAGACCAGTTCTCGATAGGCTCACCGTTTAAACGAGCGTTAAGGTCTCCTCCTGCAATAGCCATTTCGCAGGAAGCGTGACAAAGAAACTCCGCTTGCCCTAGAGTGATCTCTAGTGAAGCCGCATTGATCGAATTGCCAAGTAAATGATTAGCCCAACTATAAGCGTAATCGTCTACTGGGCCGCCTTGAGTAATACCAAAATGGGAATAACCAAAACGTCCAAAGTCTTGAATCAATGTCTGTTGGCCCGGTTTGATCACTTCAATGCAATAGGATTTGTTCATTGCCAACCCTCCGATATCGTTCCGCCTAACTGTGTAAATTCCTCTAGATCGATAGGGTAGAACTTGACTTGGGAACCAATTGAGAAAGGTGAAATCGGCGAAGCGTCTGGATGATACAAATCTACTGGGCAGTTACCGATAATGTTCCAACCACCGGGGCTTTCGCACGGATAAATTGCCGTTTGATTATTGGCAATACCAACACTGCCTTTGGGTAGCATTACTCTCGGGCTGGCTTTACGGGGTTGACGGATACGTTCATCGACATCAGTCAAAAACGCAAACCCTGCGGTAAAACCTATCGCACCGACGGTATAAACTTGGCTGTGGTGAGCATCAATAACACTGTCTATATCGAGTCCTTGCTGTCGATATAGTTCTAAGTCAGGGCCGACCGACACGTCGTAGTAAATCGGCAGCTCAATCATGTTAGAGCTATGATGCTCAGGCATCCCTTTTAGTGCTTCGGTGACGAGGTGTTCCAAGTAGGGAACGAATTCAAAGATGGAAATACGGTGTGGGAGATAATCAATCAAGATAGTCGTAAAAGATGGCGTAACGTTCATCACCCATGGGCCGAGCTGATTACTGAGGGTTTGGCTAATTTGGCCAATGACCCAAGAGAGGTGATCATTCGGTTCGCTGTTGAATTTGATCAAGATTGAGCACTCGGCTACCGGATCGATGGATGTTTCTATATTCATTCAGCACCTTCTTCAGCTTTGATCAGATTACGGATATCTTGAATGAGTGAAATACTTTCGTCGTTATCTCCATGAACACAGATTGTGTCGGCTTCAAGCGGTATTAAAAAACCATCAATAGTACGAACTTTTTTATAACGAATAATTTGCTGCACCTGACTGAGTAAGTCATCTCGGTTATGAATGACTGCGTCTGGTAGGCTGCGAGGTGCGAGTAACCCGTTAGCTTGATAGCGTCGATCAGCAAAAGCTTCGAATAGAAGAGGGACATTATACTTATCAGCAATATCGAGCAATGCTTGGTTATCGGTAACCGCGAGTGTCATAAGAGGAAGATCGAAGCTTGAGGTCGCATCAACCACAGCTTCGAAAACGGTGAGGTCGGTCTGCATATCGTTGTAGAGCGCGCCGTGAGGCTTGATGTATGTCACTTCAGTATTATGACTTTCACATAAAGCCTTAAGAGCCCCGATTTGATAGATGACCATCGCGGTAATTTCTTCTGGCTCCATTGAAATACTACGACGGCCAAAGCCTTGTAGATCCGGATAACTCGGGTGAGCGCCAATTTTTACATCGTGAGTGACAGCGAGTCGGATTGTATTACTCATTATGATGGGGTCGGAGGCGTGAAATCCACATGCTATATTTGCCATATCGATATGCGGCATAACGGCTGGGTCGTTCCCCATTTTCCATGAGCCGTAGCTTTCGCCCATATCACAGTTTAAATATGTTGTGCTTTTTCTCATCAAGCATTGCTCCGATGTAAGAGGTACTTAGTAACATCTTTCATATGTGGAATACAAACAGTGATCAGATTCATTGTTTGGTTAACAAATCTTAAAAAGATGCCATTCCGTATGTAAATTGGTAATGATAGATGAAATAATAGCAATATCTAATATATCAGGCTCATCTATGTTCAAAAGAACGTTTATATCGTCAATGGTTACGCTTTGTTGCTATTCAGCATACGCAAATGACGAGCTTACAGATCTTATGTCTATGAGTTTAGAAGAACTTTCTATGCTCGATGTAACGATGGAGACTGCTTCAAAGTTTTCGCAAAAGCTGACGGATATCCCTGCTGCTGTGTATGTGCTTGAGGGAGAGCGAATCAAGCGTAGCGGGGCGAAAACCATTGCTGAAGCCTTAGCACTTATTCCTGGTTTACGGGTGAGCCATTTCTCAGCCACTGAGCCAACAGTTTCTAGTCGAGGTTTTCACGGCGGTCTGTTCAATAAGATGCTCGTCCTTCAAGACGGCCGCAGTTTATACAGCCCCGTTTACGGTGGAGTCTATTGGGCTGAAATAGACTATCTACTTGAGGACATTGAACGCATTGAAGTGCTTCGAGGGCCTGCAGGCACCATTTGGGGCGGTAACGCGGAAAATGGTGTAATAAATATCGTCACTAAGTCTGCAGATAAAACTCAGGGCGGTTTAGTTACGGCAACGTATGAGCAATACGGCGGGTATAACTTAGGCGTTAGACAAGGCTTTGCGCTGTCTGATGATGTTTATGCTCGTGCATTCTATAAGTACAAGTCAATTAAGCGCGATCCAATTAAAGATCCCACACGATGGAACACTCATGTTGCAGGGATGGTGTTTGAAAAAGTGGATGATTGGAGCTTAAGAGTTGGTGGCGAACAAGCGAGTTTTGATGAAAATGTCTTTAAGGTCAGCTATGACAATGGTTATTACACCGATATTCGCTCTGAAACGGAAGAGATTGATAGCTACTCGTACTATGCCCAGTACGACAAGACCGTTCAGTTCTCTGCAGATACTGACAGCAACTATCGCCTCTGGTTTCAACAAAACCATGACTCTGCGTACGATGCGCCCGGAAAGTACCTCACCGTTGATGCTGAAGCTAACTTTATCACTGCATTGAATGATCAACATACTATTACTTATGGTGGTGGTTACCGCTTTATTCACCTTGATTTCTATCATCAATTAGAAGGCTATGACTTTGATGATTCGCACTACTATATCCGTCTCTACAATATAGATTCAGCGTCAGACAGTATCGTTAACGGCTTTCTTCAGCATACCGCGTCTTGGACCTCTAAGCTGACAACGATTATTGGTGCTAAAGCAGAATATTTCGAACAAAACGATCAGGTAGAGCTATCGCCACAAGCGCGCGCAATTTACAGCATTGACGCTACTAACAGTATTTGGGCGGGTATTGGTCGTAGTGCAATAGCGCCTTCCTATATGGATACCAATTCATCATTTATTTCGACAGGGACTTATTGCCCTACTGGAGAGGATTGCATCTCTGACTCAAATAAGTATGAATATTTCTACTCACTATCATTACCAAATGAATCTGACAAAATTGAAAATGTGCTCACGTATGAGCTTGGCTATCGCCATATAGCGAACGATTTTGAACTCGATGGTACGGTCTATTTCAGTCAGTATGACAATATTGTTGGACAAGAATTTATTGGTATTCATCCCGATTACTATCAAATCGATGTTTATCAATCTAGCTCAGATTATGTTGTTGATTCGTTCGGTGTCGAAGTCGCGGCTCATTGGATAATTACCGATACATTTGGCTTGTATGGCGCCTATAGTTACCTAACACTCGATCAAGACTGGCAACCTTCTGGTAGCAGCAATGGTAGTGATATTGATTATTTCTCTATCGATTCACAACATATTGCTTCTATGCAGAGCTTATGGAGTATTACCGATCAAGTTGAGTTAGATATGGTGCTAAGGGGTCAATCAATTGATTATGGTAACCAATCGGAACTCGATAACTTCCTTGCTCTAGATGTCCGTTTAGGTTGGCAACATACACCCGCATCACCGCTAGTTGAGTTGCTAGTTAAAAACCTGGGTGAAGGTTACTACGAGGAAGCGTACGGCCGCTATAAACAAGAACAAAGTATCGCGCTGAGGGTGAGTCATGCTTATTAATCACCTGTGGGCTCGCTTAGTCACTTTATTCGTTGTGCTGGTGGTTTCAATGCCGGCATGGTCAAAGTACACCCCTGAACAAGTGAAGGCGGTTTATCTGTATCGTATAGCAACCTTCATCCAGTGGGATCAAGAGTTAGAGATGAACAGGATAAATATTTGTGTTGCTGATGACTCTGAAATGCAAAAAATTCTAGTACAAATCACTCGTGGCAAGCAAGTCCGGAATAAACCACTAAATATTACTGATGCGGACTGTGATGTACTCTACATCAGTGAACGGAGTAATTTGAACTTGTTAGTGGGCCTTCCGAAAGGGACAGTGACTATCGGTGGTATGGAGCAGTTCACGAATAGTGGCGGCGCAATAGAGTTGGTCGAAAAACAAGGAAAAATCAAACCTAAGGTGAATTTGGAAAACATATCGGGTTACCAGTTGTCATCAAACTTCTTACGTGTTGCAGAGATTGAAGGGGGGAAACAGTGAAGCTCCTAACCAACCTCTCTTTGAAGAGTAAATTGATCGTACCGATCATCGTGTTTACTGGGATGATTTTTGTTGTTTCACAAAGTTATGCGTTCTTTAACGCTTTCGAAACTCAGAAAGAAAACTTGATTAATCGAGTTGGCGTATTGGCAAAAGGGGTCGCCTATAACCTACAGGCTGCGATCTTATTCAGTGATAGCTTGAGTGCAACAGAAGTACTCGATGCATTCTCAGCAGATGATGAGGTATATCGAGTCAAGCTCTATACCTCTGATGGTCAGCTATTTGCGATGTATGAACGCGATGGTTCTGTGGCTCCGGTACCAACTGAGCGCCAGCGAGAAGAAATTGTATTGAATAGCTACTCGATTGGTAGCGAATATATTTTCTTACTTGTTCCCGTAGAGCTAGAAAAAGAAGTTATTGCTAATCTTAGGGTGACGATTTCAAAAGCGTCATTCGATAGCCTATACACGAATGCGTTACTCAATAGTCTAGTGTTCTTCGTGCTATTAGCGGCTGCAGGCTTAGTCCTGTATATGACAGTACAAAAATACATTCTGGGCCCAGTGTATAACTTGAATGTCGGCATGCGTTCCTTTATCGATCGCAAACAGACGGCACTGAATATATTGCCGGCGGCGAATGATGAAATTGGTGCCCTAGTTAAAGCCTTCAACACCATGCTTGATAGATTGAAGCAACGTGAACAGCAGGTTGCTTTTACGCTTGATAAGCTTGAGGAAGAAAAGTCGTTTGCGAATGAAGTGGTAGAGACGGTTAAACACGCTCTGATTGTTGTGAATTCTCGTGGTGAGATCATTCACTTTAACCCAGCAGCATGCGATGTGTTCCGCTGTACCTCAGCATACCTGAAGGGAACAAAACTTGTCGATATCATCAATGAGGGCGATTCTTCCGTTATTTCTGACGCGATTAATCGCCATTTGGAGTTTACCGATAAGCAAGTTTGGGTCATGGATGTGTTTAAACATCATCAATTGCTTAACATCAGTTCCACTCAGCTAAGTAAGGTTGGTCAGGTTCTGTTTGCGATTCAAGATATCACCGAAGTCGAAGCAGCGTTAAGGCGTCAGCGTTTGGCTGCAGGTGTGTTCGAGAACAGCCAAGATGGCCTTATTGTGACGGATGATAACGACGTGATCACTATGGTTAACCCGGCGGTCACACGTCTTCTGGGCTATACCCAAGAATCCTTACTTGGTAAGAAGCCGGAAAACTCTTTTGAGTGGCAGCAGTTTTACTCATTAATGCCCAAAATCAAAGAGTCTGTTGAGGAGTTCAGCCAGTGGCAAGGCGAGATTTGGGAAAAACACCGTGACGGGCATAAGGTACCTATGTTCGTTAAAGTGTCGCGCATTGTGAGTAGCGAAGGGGTTGATAATTACGATTACGTTTATATCCTTTCAGATCTCTCTAATCTCAAAGAGATGGAAAGGCTAGAGTACCTAGCGCACCATGACTCCTTAACCGGGTTGGCCAATCGTGCCAAGCTATATCGAGTACTGGATGAAACTTTAACGATTGAACGTGATATCAATGATGGCGTAGCACTCTTGTACCTTGATCTAGATGGTTTTAAAGGCGTCAATGATACGTATGGCCATGACGCCGGGGATGAGGTGTTAAAACAAGTTGCTGAGCGTCTGTTATCAACGTTTACCAGTCATGACTTAGTTGCACGGCTTTCTGGCGATGAGTTTGTCGTACTTGTTACCAAAACAACCGTGACCAATATCTCTTCGATTGCTGAACAGCTAATAGATGCCATCCAGCGCGATATCGTCTATAGAGGGCGAGTTCTGAGGGTTGGTGCGAGTATTGGCGTTCATTATTCTGCTAACTTGAGTGAGAATTTAGACCAGTGGCTTAAAGCCGCGGACACTGCCATGTATCAAGCAAAAAGTAGTGGTAAAGGTCGATATGTCATCAATCAGGGTTAACTTTGTCCTTTGATGCAAATATGTCCTATGTTTTGTAGTAACACTTCTTTATTATACGGTCAGTGATTTCAAAAGGTTAGCAATATGAATGTTCTAGTAACCGGTGGTATGGGTTATATCGGTAGCCATACCTGTATTCAGATGATTGAAGCAGGGATGAAGCCTGTTATTTTCGATAACTTGTACAACAGTAAATCTTCTGTGCTTGAGCGCATCGAGAAAGTCTCTGGCGTTAGGCCGCATTTTATTGAAGGCGATATCCGTGACAAAGAGCGACTAAAAGATGCGCTAGAAACCCATCACATTGATGCTGTGATTCATTTCGCAGGCCTAAAAGCGGTCGGTGAGTCGGTTGAGAAGCCGCTTGAATACTACGACAACAACGTAAATGGTACGTTAGTTCTTGTGGATGCGATGCGTGAAGTGGGCGTGAAGTCCTTGGTTTTCTCATCGTCAGCGACAGTATATGGCGATCCAGCATCTGTGCCTATTACGGAAGATTTTCCGACCAGTGCAACGAACCCATACGGTCGTAGCAAACTCATGGTCGAAGAGTGCTTAACTGATTTTCAAAAAGCGAACCCTGATTGGAGCATTACGCTACTGCGTTACTTCAATCCGGTAGGCTCGCACCCTAGCGGTGAGTTAGGCGAAGATCCTCAAGGTATTCCAAATAACCTAATGCCTTTCGTTTCTCAAGTCGCAGTCGGTCGCCGTGAGTTTCTATCTGTTTTTGGTAATGATTACGCAACGCCTGATGGCACTGGTGTGCGTGACTATATCCATGTGATGGATTTGTCTGATGGTCACATTGCGGCGCTAAAAAAAGTAGGGCGTAACGATGGTTTGCATATCTACAATTTAGGCACGGGCAATGGCTCAAGTGTTCTTGAAATGGTTAAGGCGTTTGAACTTGCGTCTGGTAAACAGGTTCCTTATAAGATTGTAGAGCGTCGCCCAGGTGATATTGCCGAGTGTTGGGCAAACCCAGCTAAGGCAATGAATGAACTTGAGTGGCAAGCTAAGCGCTCATTAGAAGAAATGACCGCTGATACTTGGCGCTGGCAGTCAAACAACCCTCAAGGTTATCCAGAAGCTTAAGTCTAAAGCCAATGAATAGAAAAAAGCCACCGTATACACGGTGGCTTTTTTATTTACGCTTGATACAAAATAGGCAAAATTGATTAAGCGTTAAAGTGTTAATGACTCAAGTAAAGTCGATTAAACCTCTTTATCTTTACCTAGCGATAGTAGCCATACAGAGATAGCAGCGACTACTGCAAAGCCTGATAAGATAATGAAGGGCATAGCGCCATAGCCTAGGACATGCCAAATTACAGATTCTAATGTACTCATAATTCAGTGCTCCTTATTGCCAGCCTTCGATGCCATGCATGTCAGGTAGTTTGTGTGCGATACCTTTGTGGCAATCTACACAAGTCTTTTCACCAGATGCTAGGGCAGTAGAGTGTTGCTTCGCGCTACGTGTGCTTTGCTCTGAGAAATCCATGTACTCGAACTGGTGACAGTTACGACACTCGAGAGAGTCATTCTTCTTCAAACGAGACCATTCACGTTCAGCTAAGTGAGCGCGACGCTCCTGGAATTTCTCAGGGGTGTCGATGGTCTTAGCGATAAAGTGCGCATAAAGCTCTTTAGACGCCTGTACTTTACGTACGATTTTATCTGTCCACTCATGAGGAACGTGACAATCTGAACAAATTGCACGAACACCAGAACGGTTAGAGTAGTGAATCGTTTCTTGGATCTCTTCGACGATAGGTGCGTGACAACCAGAACAGAATTCTTCTGTGTTGGTTGCTTCCATACCTGTGTTAAATGCGCCCCAGAATAGAAGACCACCGGCAAAGCCCATAAATAAAACCACACCAACGGCAGCTTTACTCGGACTAGCTAGTCTCTTCCAAAACGCTTTCAATAATTTCATAGGTAGCCTCTTATTTACTCACGTGTGCTTATTTAAGCGCATCTACACTCTTGTATTCATTTTCTACAAGCGGTTTCGCGTTTGCTTGAGGAACGTGACACTGAAGACAGAAGTAACGGCGAGGTGATACGTCAGCAAGTACAGCATCTTCGCGGTTTACATAGTGAGTCACACTGATTTTAGTTGCACCCATCTCTTTTGCGTTTTTCCAGCTGTGACATGCTAGACATTTATTCGCATTTAGAGACACTTCGTAGCTACGAATGTTGTGCGGGATCAGTGGTGGCTGATATACAAAGCTGCTGTCTAGTACTTGTTCACGTGGGAACTTTTTAAAGTCGTCTGCAGCGCGCGTTGTTTCTAACTCGCTTGCACCACGTAAAGACTCAAGACCACCGATACCGCCTGGGTTTTCGATTTCAGCAACGGCCGCGCCGCTGATAAGAGCACCAACAGATAACAGTGCAATTAGAAATTTTTTCATTATTAATTCTCCGCCTAATGGCCAAATTCTTGATTCTGACTGCTCTAAAAAAGAGCAGTCAGAGCATTCATATTTAAGCGATCTTAGTGATCTTAACTGGACACTTCTTGAAGTCTGTCTGTTTAGACAGTGGGTCAGTCGCGTCAAGAATTAGCTTGTTAATAAGAATGCGTGCGTCAAAGAACGGTACGAATACCAAGCCTTGAGGTGGGCGGTTACGGCCGCGTGTTTCAACACGAACACGTACTTCACCACGTTTGTTAGCCATCAGTACTTCGTCACCACGGCGAACGCCACGTGCTTTCGCATCTGCTGGGTGCATATAACAAACAGCATCAGGAACGGCTTTGTAAAGCTCAGGTACGCGACGAGTCATAGTACCTGTGTGCCAGTGCTCAAGAACACGGCCAGTACATAGCCACATATCGAATTCAGCATCAGGTGCTTCTGGTGGCGCTTCATATGGAGCCGAGATAATAAGAGCCTTACCATCTGGTTTACCGTAGAAGTCCCAACCAGAGCCAGCTTTCGCATATGGATCTGAGCCTTCTTTATAGCGCCATAATGTTTCTTTACCATCAACAACAGGCCAGCGTAGGCCACGTACTTCGTGGTAAACATCGTAAGGGGCTAAGTCGTGGCCATGACCGCGACCAAATTCAGCGTACTCTTCGAATAGGCCTTTTTGAACGTAATAACCGAAGTGGTGCGCATCGTCGTTTAGCTCACGAGATTCTTCGATAGGGAACTTGTTGATCACGCCGTTAGCAAATAGCATGTCATACATAGTTTTACCGCGGTATTGAGGCGCAGCAGCAAGTTGTTCTTCAGTCCAAACTTCTTCCATCTTGAAGCGTTTAGAGAACTCCATAACCTGCCACAAGTCAGATTTCGCTTCGCCAACCGTTTCAACTTGTTGGTACCAAGCTTGAGTACGACGCTCAGCGTTACCGTAAGCACCTTCTTTTTCGATCCACATTGCTGTAGGTAGAACTAGGTCGGCTGCTTGCGCTGTTGCTGTTGGGTACGGGTCAGAACATACAATGAAGTTTTCTGGGTTACGGTAACCCGGTAGACGTTCACCGTTGATGTTTGGACCGGCTTGCATGTTGTTGTTACACATTACCCAGTAAGCGTTAAGCTTGCCGTCTTTTAGCATACGGTCTTGAAGAACCGCGTGGTAACCCGGTTTCGGAGGGATAACACCATCAGGAATATTCCAAATACCTTCGGCAATCTTACGGTGTTTAGGGTTAGCAACAACCATATCTGCAGGTAGACGGTGCGCGAACGTACCAACTTCACGTGCAGTACCACATGCTGAAGGCTGGCCTGTTAGTGAGAATGGGCTGTTACCAGGAGTCGCAATCTTACCTGTTAATAGGTGGATGTTGTACACAAGGCTGTTCATCCATACACCACGAGTATGTTGGTTCATACCCATAGTCCATAGTGACATTACTTTTGTATCTGGATCAGCGTATTGCTTAGCAAGCTCAATAAGTTGCTCTTCAGAAACACCAGACATCTCAGATGCTTTTTCTACTGTGTAAGGTGCGACTGACTTCTTGTATTCCTCAAATGAGATAGAAGACATTTTACCCGAGTTAGGGTTAGCAGCTGCTTTTTGTAGCGGATCATCGTCACGCAGGCCGTAACCGATGTCGGTTGTCGCTTGCTTGAAGTTCGTGTGCTTATTAACGAAATCCCAGTTTACAGCATCGTTTTCGATGATGTAGTTAGCGATGAAGTTTGCAATTGCAAGGTCTGTCTGTGGCTCGAAAATGTAGCCTTTGTCTGCTAGCTCGAAAGAACGGTGGTAGTAAGTAGACAGTACGTTTACTTTAACGTGTGGGTGGCTAAGACGACGGTCAGTAATACGAGTCCATAGAACAGGGTGCATTTCTGCCATGTTCGAACCCCAAAGCACGAAAGAATCCGCAGCTTCGAAGTCATCGTAACAACCCATAGGCTCATCGATACCGAAAGTACGCATGAATGCGCCTACCGCTGATGCCATACAGTGACGAGCGTTAGGGTCGATATTGTTTGAACGGAAACCGGCTTTCATCATTTTAGCCGCAGCGTAACCTTCCATTACTGTCCACTGACCAGAACCAAACATACCAACGCCTGTCGGACCTTGCTTCTTAAGAGCTTCTTTCCATTTTTCAGCCATTGTGTCGAAAGCAACATCCCATGAAACAGGAGCGAAGTCGCCGTCTTTATCATACTTGCCATCTTTCATACGAAGAAGTGGCTGAGTTAGACGGTCTTGGCCATACATGATCTTAGAAAGGAAGTAACCTTTAATACAGTTTAGGCCTTTGTTTACTGGTGACTCAGGGTCACCTTGAGTCGCAACAACTTTGCCGTTTTGCGTACCTACAAGAACAGAACAACCGGTACCACAGAAACGACAAGGCGCTTTATCCCATGTGATTTTAGTTTGGTCTGAGCTAGCGATCAGGTTAGTAGCTGAAGCTGGTAATGTAATACCTGCAACCGCTGCTGCTGCTGATGCCGCGTTTGCCTTCACAAACGCTCGTCTTGTCATCTTCATACTTCACCCTCGGTTTGGGAATGTTGAGTTCCAGTGTTTTTATTTTTTGATTCGTTTTCATCAAGCTCTGTTTCGATTTGGTGATAAACCAAAACCGTGCTCAAAACGTTTGGTAAGTTGTTGATTGCTTCGATATTGTCAGTAATGAAACCTTGATTTTCTGTTTCCATTACCACGACGATTTTACCTTGTGGGCTATCACCGTAGATCTCTGCGTTATCAATCTCATTAATCTGTGACTTGATCGTATCCAAGTGCTCTGGGGCACAATGAACGACTAAGCTAGAAATATGCACTTCATTCAGTGACATTGGTTACTTCCGTTTTATACTAATTTGCTCACATTGATGGATGAAGTAGGGCACACTGCAACGCATGCTCCGCAACCTGTACATTCATCAAGGTCTAAATTGGGTTGTGCGACTTTACCTATTTCCAACTTAAACTGGATTGCCATGGTTTCGCACATATCGCCACAGCTTCGGCATTCGACATTTTGCTTTGCTAAACACCCGTTAGTAATGCTTGCTTTCGCATACCACGGACTATTTTGTTCGGGTTCAAATAACGACTCCGGACACACCTGCGCGCATCCGTAACAAAAAGTACATTCACCACGTGAGAAGTCGACCTGAGGAAAACCACCGTCACCATTAATGATGATGTTCGTTTCGCAGTTTTCAGCACACTTACCACAGCGAGTACACAATTCGGTGAATTGAGTGCTGTTTGCAAGCCACGGTAAACGAATAGTATTATCGTCAACTGTACGTTTTGAAAATAAGCGTCTTTTGGATAGGTCTACCACTATCTCACCTAAACTTGTTAGCTATTGTAATTCTGGATAAATTGTTGTTCATAACCTTTCATTTATCCATATATAAATTGTAGTTTTTGAAATATTTCGATAAATACCCCCTAGGAGGTAATTAGCGATGAAAGTTGTTTTAGATCAATAAACTTACAGCGAAGTGATCACATATTGTCGCGCTAATTGATTATAAGCTTAGTATGTAAACAATAAATTTGTGTGAAGGTGTTAAAAAATCACATGTTAAAGAATGTGAAAAGCTCAGTTACAACGACTATTGCTAAGGCAATGATATGCATCCTGTTACTTTCGGTGGCGACAACTAGCTTTGCGATTTTTATGTTGGCTTCTAGCCTAAATGATGCAGAAGCGGTTAACGTTGCCGGTTCAATGCGTATGCAAAGCTACCGTCTGGCTTACGATATTCAGTCTGAATCACACGATTATGAGTCTCATATTGTGATGTTTGAGCACTCGATTTATTCACCTTCAATGAAAGCGCTGCAACATTGGGTGGTGCCTAGGGACATAACCCACGATTACTACAGTTTGATCACTCGTTGGCATGAGCTAAAACTGGTTCTAAAAGGCGACGATAGAGAGCGCTATTTGGAGCTGGTCGAAGGGTTTGTTAATCAGATCGATGCGTTTGTGTTTAAACTGCAAGACTTTTCGGAAACGAAGCTGATCTCACTTGCTTGGGTTGGTGGTTTAGGGCTAGGTTTTGTACTCTTAATCAGTATTTTTGTTGTGCACTACACGCGAAAACATGTTGTGACGCCTTTGAACTCGTTAGTTTTAGCAAGTGAGCAAATTCAAGCGCGCTCATTTGATGTCCAGCTCAATATCTCTAGCGAGAATGAGATGGGCGTGTTAGCCAAAGCGTTTAACAATATGGCTCGTGATTTAGGTAACCTATACCGAGGTCTAGAAAAGGCCGTTAACGAGAAAACCTTAAAACTGCAAAATGCCAACGATTCTTTGCGCGTTTTATATCAATCCTCACAAGAGCTTACGGTTTCGAGGATTACGCAAGATAACTTTTCAGCAATCTTAAAGCATATTGTTAGCTTAGAAGGCATTTCAGCAGCTAGATTAGAAATCAATGAAGTAGGCGAAAAACCTATTTTGATCTCTGAAGGTGAGGCATGCAGAAACTGCAAGAAGAGTTGCAGTAGTCAGAAACTCGTTTTAGATGGTCTAGAGCTTGGTACGCTATATTGGAAGGTCTCTTTACCGTGTCCAGATCAAGCATTGATTGACAACTTTGTACAGATCTTATCGCGTGCGGTATATTACAATCAGGCTCAGCGCCAAGCAGAACAGTTACTCGTTATGGAAGAGCGTGCCACTATCGCCCGTGAGCTCCATGACTCATTAGCGCAAGCGTTGTCATACCTGAAGATACAAGTCTCTTTATTGAAGAGAGGTATGAGCAAGCTACCGGATTCACCGGCACTAGAGAAAACTTCACCAGTGTTGGCTGAGCTAGATACAGGGTTGTCTGCGGCTTACACGCAGTTGCGTGAGCTACTGACGACCTTCAGGTTATCTATTCAAGAAGGCAGCTTTGGTACCGCTCTTCAAAGCATGACGGAACAGCTATCTGATCAGACCGATGCTGAGATTGAGCTCAATAACCAATTGTCCTCTATTGAACTAGAGACAAACCAACAAGTACACTTATTGCAGTTGATACGTGAAGCGGCAACTAATGCAATCAAGCATGCGCAGGCAAAACATATAAAAATAGAGTGCGACGAAACAGAAACTCACATCCAAGTCTTGGTAAAAGATGATGGGATTGGCTTCGATACGAAACTAGAAAAAGCCAACCATTACGGACTGAGTATTATGCAAGAGCGTGCCTCAAGGCTTAGCGGCAAGCTAACCATCACAGCGAATGAAATGCAGGGCTGTGAGGTCTATTTAAAGTACCCAAAAATTAAGGATTCAAACATTGACAAAGTGTAGAGTGTTATTGGTCGATGACCATCCATTAATGCGACGTGGTATCAACCAACTGTTGAGTTTCGAAGATGAATTTGAAGTTGTTGCAGAAGCAAGCAATGGTACGGATGCCGTTGCCCAAAACCATGAGCACAAACCAGATCTAATTCTCCTTGATTTGAATATGAAGGGGATGTCTGGCCTAGACACACTTAACGCTTTACGTGCCGATGAATGTGATGCAACTATCGTTATCCTAACGGTTTCAGATAGCCCAGCAGATATCGAAGCGATCGTTAAAGCAGGCGCAGATGGTTACTTGCTTAAAGATACTGAGCCTGATGAATTGATCGATTTGCTGAAAGATTCGTTACGCGGTAATAAGGCGTACAGTCAAGAGGTGGCAACTTACTTGGCTGAAAGAGAAAACAGCAGCAGTGTGTTTGACGAGCTAACTGATCGTGAAATGCAGATCTTGAAAGAGGTTGCGAAAGGTCTTAGAAACAAACAAATCGCGGATACCTTGTTCATTTCTGAGTCGACCGTAAAGGTTCACATGAAAAGCTTGCTGAAGAAGCTTCAAGTGCCATCGCGTACCGCAGCGACAGTGCTGTACCTTGAGCGTTATGGTGAAATGAAATAACGTGCTCAAGTAGCGATAAACGAAAAAGGGGGAGCTCAAATGAGCTCCCCCTTTCTGTATGAAAAGTATCAATTAAGCGGTCATTGGTACCAGTACTAAGGTACCGAAGATAACCGTAATCAAACCACATACAACCGGCACTGAGGTACGTTTTACGACTTCAAACGGGCTAATTTTACCCATACCGGAAGTCGCAACCACAACGCCAGATACTGGCGAAATCGTACGACCCAAGTTAGACGCTTGAAGCATCGGAATAATAAGGAATGCTGGGTTTAGGCCCATCTTAGCTGCCAGAGAAGGCGCTAGCTCAACAAAGGCATAGAAAGGCGCGTTACCTGAACCTGTCGCAATCGCGGCAGCAACTGTTAGACCTGTTAGGATAAGCATTAGAGCGATACCACCAGCACCAGCGGTTTCCGCAAGGTGAAGTAGGTTATCGATCGCGCCAATAGACATTAGACCTTGCGCAAACACACCCGCAGCGACTAATAGCATGACCACACCTTTAAATGCGTCAGCCATGCCTTGGTAGCATGATTCGAGATCTGCGAGCGTCTTTTCTCCATCAAAACGCTTAACAACAAAGTCGGTTAGGGCGCCAATGAAGATTGATAGCACTACAATGGTGTAGATATCGAGTTTCAGGCCTGGAATAGTGCGACCGTTGAATAGAAATACCCCGATGATTGGAAGAAAAGGCAGTACTGCATAGAAAGCAGGTGCGTTTACTTCAATCTCAGAAACGTCGACACGCTCCATTGGTGAATTGTCTTTCTTATCTAGGTACTTGTTCCAGAAGAAGGCAGCAACGGCCATTACGATGATCGCGCAGATAGAAACTGGCAATACCGTTTGTACCGCAAATACATCTAAATCTAAGCCTGATTTCTCTGCCGCGATCACAACGTCACCGGAGGTTGGTGAAAGGATGATTGCTGCAGGTGAAGCACATACCGCTACCGCTGCTGGGCGAGAGATACCCATTGCAGTCATCATAGGGAATAGTGTTGCCATCAAGAGTACACCTAGGCCCGTTGCTGAGCTCACAGCCAGAGACATAAGACATGCAACAATATAGGCAGCCACTAACAGAACGTAAGGCGACTTAATAACAGATAGAGGCTTAGAAAACTGTTTAACAACAACATTGTTTGCGCCAATGTGAGTCATGTAAGAAGCGAAACCACAAAGTAACATGATTTGCATACCTAGACCGCCACCACGGTACTGCAGCATGTATTTGACGTATTCTAGCGCGTCAGTAAATAGGTTACCGGTTGAGGCTACTTTTGAAGGGAGAACGGTATGTCCAATGAGACCCGTTAAAATTAGAAGTAGCACACCTGCCGTGAGTAGAACACCGGCTGGTTTGTAGCCCTTAACAATGAAGTAGCCAACGGCAACCGTCACTGCTAACCCGATTAAGAGTTCCAGCATAGAAATATCCTCAACTATTGAAAATTATAAAGAAACTGTTTCAAACTATTTCAAAGAATGTACAGAATTCTATGCTGTCCGACGAGGCTAAGTTGAGGTTCCGATGATCTAGAGCAATAAAATGAGTTGGGTATTAAATCTAGTGAAACATCTTGTATTTATATGGTTTTACAGATGTTAAATATAATGCTAATGGAGGGCTAGAAAGTTTTAGCTAGATCAAATCTCGATCTACAGTCGACTCATCGAGACGAACCGATATAAATAGAGGCAGGGTTACCAAGTGAAGCGAGATCATTGCACTCCTCACGGTAAACCGCTTCCAGAGGCTCTGGCATGGCTAAGTGATATCCTTGGTACATATCGACATTGAGTGAGCGCATTGCCGTTAACTGCTCTTCTGTTTCAATGCCTTCAACGACGATGAGAGAGCCTAGCTTCTGCGCCAGTTTCAATCCGGAAAGTAAAGCGAACTGGTCACCATCCATATAAGAGAGCATTAGCGAGCGATCGATTTTTAAAATATTGGGTTTGAGCCTTTCAACACGTTCACGGTTTGATGCATCAATACCGAAATCATCGACTGCGATATTGAATTGACTGTCATTCAACTTTTTCATCGCGTTAGCAAGGCTTTGCTCATTGTCTGCTTCCAGTTCTACAACTTCCATCACAAGTTGGTTGTTGCTAATACCTAGAGCTCTAAGGCGCTGGGCAAGCAAGCTAGTATCAATGTTTTCTAACGCTAAATATTCACCTGCAGAAGGCAACACATTCAAAAAGAGCTTTAGATGGCGCAGCTTAGATCTTGCGAAGTTGCGGATATGGATAACACGGCTTAATCGCTCGACATTGATCTTGTCATCAAAGCAAGTCTCGTCTGAATGGAAAAAAACGTCTGGTCTAACGCAACCATTCTGAGCATGCTGGATACGAACTAGAGCCTCAACACCAATGATTTGGTTGTCTGAGTTAAAGATGGGCTGAAAAACGCTATGTAGAGTCAGTTCCTTGTATTGGCCGATATATTGGAAATGCTCATTGATAGAAAGACAGTCAACAAACTGTTGCTGTGTAGAGAGAATCATATTTACTACCGACCTCAATTAACTAATGCACTTTACAGAATGCTATAAAGCAAACTTTTGACATAATATTGACAATGACGTGATTTTGTCAATGTTTGCGTCATCTTTAATCTTAGCAATATCCGAATCGACGTAAAGTCTTATTAATACCATACAAAATCAAACAACTACCTTGATAGTTATATTGTTAGATACAAGCTAAGCCGTAAGATTTTATCTGTTACAATTTGAAATGATAGTAGTGAAGGGTCTCACAGTCTCTTTTCGGGAGGAGTCTCTCATCCTCCCTAGAAGGTAAGTGGTTCTACAATAGCAATTTGAGGACTGTGCTAAGAAAATGGCGACCAATTACAAATAAAGGTAGCTAAAGCCTATCAGCTCAGTTGAACGACAGAGTACAGTTGGATGTATTTTCGAACCAGTTGGCGGTCCGTTGCTCTTTTTAGCGGGTGCGTGAATTTTACGAAGTACGGGCTCAATTTGAAATGCTCTTCAAGTGACAACGCCAGTTGGGATTCACTTTCATACAATGAGATTCCCTGAATGCGGTATTCATCGATTTCATCAGGGAGTTCGCCCGTCCACCAATGAAGTAGCTCTCGGCTCTGTTTACTGCGTGTAATCCAGTGGTCAGTAAGCAATAGGAGAAGGTCATTAGGTTGCACCGCAAAGCCATATTCTTCTTGCCATTGGGCGATTGTTTTAAATAGTTTTTTACGGCATGAAGGCCCTGCACTCACAAGGTGTGAAGTTAAGATCCAAACAGTGCCAATATCAGAGCTGACACGATAGTGATGGGGAAGATCAGATGCTTGAGGGGTATCTAGGGGCTTATAATCGTAATCGTGCCCAAACTCATTCAAGGTTCTCGATAGCCTGCGCGCAAACGCTAATCCTAAATGATGTTCGCTCATTCCTTTATTGTGAATTGTAGGGTAGTGCTTTTCACACAACGCCATGCAGTCAGCCTGAAATTCATTGACACTCTGAACTAGCACATCCAATAACAAGATCCATCTCTCCATAATGAGCAATATGCGCAACTAGCGTAACACGCGTATGATAACTTTAGTTACACTTAATCGACTAAAACATGAGGAGCCTTAGGGGTTTATGTCGAAGATTGAATTTACATCACAACAAAAACAGGCAATGGCTAAGGCGCTACAAGGCTACTTAGAAGATGAGCTTGATGTGGAAATTGGTCAATTTGATGCTGATTTTTTACTTGAATTTATTACCAATAAATTTGGTCCAGCCTTTTACAATCAAGGGTTGGCGGACGCAGAGACGATCATGCAGCGTAAGATTGTCGATATTGCTGATGAACTGTATGAAATAGAGCAGCCAAGTGACTTTTGACACGCTGAAAAAGTTTCTTCAAATTTTTTGAACGACTTCATCGAGCGGAGAATATTTCACTAATGTAAAGAATGGTAAATAATCTGTTGCAACGAAAAAGAGATATGTACTCTAAATAATAACAAGAGTCATTTAACCACTAGGGCATACAAATGGAATCAGAAGTAAAAAACTACAATGCACTTGCGCGCGCCATTCATTGGCTGTCGGCAATTGTCGTCATTGGTATGTTTGCGGTCGGTTTGTGGATGGTTGATCTTTCGTACTACAGTGAATGGTACCGAACGGCGCCGCATTGGCATAAATCTATTGGTCTACTGTTGGCTGCATTGACCGTGATTAGATTTGCTTGGAAGTTTGTTACGCCGTCACCAAGGGTGGAGGGGGCAAGCTACGAAGTCGTTGGTGCTAAATTGGCTCATTTAGTCATGTACGTCATTTTGCTCGTACTGCCTATTTCAGGCTACTTGATTTCAACAGAAGATGGTCGAGGAATCGATGTCTTCAACTGGTTCACTATTCCTGGCCTAGGTGCTCTATTCGAAGGGCAGGCTGATATGGCTGGACAGATTCATTTTTATGCTGCTTGGGCGCTGATTCTTATTGCTGCCGTCCACGCTATAGCAGCTTTAAAACACCACTTTATTAATAAAGACAACACGCTACGCAAGATGATAGGAGCTTCAAAATGAAAAAAACGTTATTTGCTACCGGATTAGCAATGGTAATGGCATTACCATTTGGTGCAAGCGCGGCGGATTACATGATCGATACAAAAGGCGCTCATGCTTCAGTGAACTTTAAAGTAAGTCACTTGGGCTACAGCTTTATTAAAGGTCGTTTCAACACATTTGATGGTGAGTTTTCATACGATCCAGCAAACGTATCAGCATCAAAAGTAACGGTGAATGTAGACACTACAAGTCTAGATTCAAACCATGCAGAGCGTGACAAACATATTCGTAGCTCAGACTTTATTGATGCGTCTAAATTCTCAACTGCAACATTCACAAGTACAAGTGTTGTAGACAAGGGTGAAGGCAAACTAGCGGTTAATGGTGATCTAAACCTTCACGGTGTGACTAAGCCAATCACAATTGACGCAACGTTTATTGGCGCAGGTCAAGATCCATGGGGTGGTGAGCGCGCTGGTTTCATCGGAACAACTCGTCTAGAGCTTGCTGATTTCGATATCGCCGTAATGGGCACTTCAAGCTATGTTGACATGGAACTTCATGTCGAAGGTATTAAGAAGTAAAAACAAAAATGCCCCCAACCTAGGTTGGGGGCGGTTTGGTCAAGCGACTTATTTCCGGACCAAATTCTGAGCCAAAGCGTTGTTAGTGTTTAGTATTATTATGCTGTTTCAAGTTCACGCTGGGTTTCTACGATATTCATACGCTCGCCGTAGATAGGGCGTAGTGCTTCCAAAACATTTTCTCTTGTAATCACACCAACAAGCTTCCCATTATCTAGGACTGGCAGTACATGCGGTTTACTTACTCTCATTGCTTTAGCACGTTCTTCAAGTGATAGAGTGGTGAGCTGAGTAGCAATGCCCATGCTGGTCGTTGGATAAAGCTGCTCTTTATCGATGCAAAGAAACTCTGCAATATCAACAAGCTTATCGTTCGCATCAATCGCAACCACGTCACGAGCCATAATATCGACAACTTTCTGCTCCTTAGCTGGAAGGTAATCTTGGCACCAAAGGTCGACCATAACGTCATGCGCTGAGAAGAACCCAACTAAGCGACCTTCAATATCACAAACTGGCGCGCTGATTTGACGATGCTCTAGTAAAGAATCAATAGCAACAGGAGTAAGCATCTCTGCACGTAGAGTGAGTGGGTTCGTGTTCATTACATGTTTAGCTGTGATGTTGTTGTTCATGGTGATTTCCTTAGCCGAATTAATCTGAGTTGTCTTTGTAATAGTGCGAATGTTCGCTGCTTTAAGTTGTGGTCTGCGGTAAATCCCCCAATTGGCCAGGCCAACCAATACTGCGCCGCCAACGATGTTGCCGAAGGTCACAGGGATTAAGTTCGCAAACAGAAACTGCTTAATATTTAGGTCTGAGTATTGCGCTGCGCTAACGCCGACTTGCTGCCAGAATGAATCGGGAGCGAAGTTTTGAATCACGATGCCAAGTGGAACCATAAACATATTCGCCACACAGTGCTCGAAGCCACTCGATACAAACATCGCAACTGGCATAATTGTCATCGCCGCTTTAGTTAGGGCATTAGCGCTACTAAAGGTCAGCCAAATTGCCAAGCAAACCAACAAGTTACACAGGACACCTAAAGCGAAAGCTTGCAAAGTGGTGTGATGAAGCTTGTGCTGAGCAATGTTGAGTGCATTCAACCCCCATTGACCATGATCCATCTGGTATAAACCTGCCGCGGCGACAATGGTTAATAGCAACATGGCGCCGATGAAGTTGCCGATGTAGACCTTGCCCCAGATTGAGATCATCTTGCCAAAGCTAATCTGTTTGTTTGCCCAAGAGATGCTTGAAAGTACTGAGCTAGTAAATAGCTCACCGCCGCAAATGACGATAAGTATTAAGCCCATACTAAAGGCAAGTCCTCCGGCTAAGCGGCTAAGCCCCCAGCCAGCATCGGTACTACCTGTCGTCACCGTTATATAGAACAAGAAAGCTAAGCCAATAAAAGCACCTGCCATGATCGCCAAGCTTAATGTCATGCCGCTGCTTTTCTTCGCTTTGCTTAATGCGAACTTCTCAGCTTCGGCCATCATTTCCATTGGCGAAAAGTATTGGTTATTCGTTTGAGCCGGTGTCATACGCACTCCCGAATGTAAACGTCATAAGTAATCTCCTTAAAAGTGCAGTTACGTTTCGTGACTGCCCATTCAGAATATGTAGGGTGGAGGTAGAGGTAAAATTGATAATTTTTAAAATCCTTATCAAAAATATTGATATAGGGGTGGGAGCAGGTAAAATGAAACGGCTTGCGTATCATTGATGATGGATATGTAACTAGTAGAGTTTTTAATGGTGTAAAACTCATGCAATACACAAGGATAGGAGTCCTATGCGATACTCATTAAAGCAGCTGACCGTGTTTGATGCTGTTGCGGATACAGGGAGTGTCAGCCTTGCCGCCGATAAGTTAGCTTTAACTCAATCAGCGACAAGTATGTCGTTAGCTCAATTAGAAAAGATGCTTGGGCGACCTTTATTCGAACGCCAAGGTAAACAGATGGCGTTAACGCATTGGGGCATGTGGTTAAGACCTAAGGCCAAACGCTTATTACAAGATGCCCAGCAGATTGAAATGGGCTTTTACGAGCAGCATTTGCTTAGCGGTCACCTTAAGCTAGGGGCTAGCCAGACTCCCGCAGAACATCTTGTCCCAGACCTTATCAGTATTATTGATAACTCATTTCCAGAAATGCGAATCTCACTAAAGGTAAAAAGTACTGATAGCGTCATTGAAGGGGTTTTAGATTATAAATATGACCTCGGTATCATCGAAGGTCGTTGCGATGACAATCGACTTCACCAAGAGGTGTGGTGCCGAGACCATTTGACCGTTGTCGCGGCAGCCCATCATCCATTTGCAAAGCAAGAAACAGTAGGCCTAGCACAACTAGAACAAGCTAAATGGGTATTACGTGAGCACGGCAGTGGTACGCGGATGATATTCGACAGCTCAATTCATCACTTAATTGAAGATCTTGATGTATGGCGAGAATACGAACACGTTCCAGTACTTCGTAGTATGGTTGAACATGGCCAATACATCACTTGTCTGCCTTACCTTGACGTTGAACGCTTTATTGAAAGTGGTCATTTAGTTGCGTTAAATGTACCTGAATTGAAAATGGAAAGAACGCTCTCTTTCATCTGGCGTGCCGATATGGTTGAAAACCCGCTTGTGGAATGTATCAAAAGAGAAGGCGCAAGGATGATGAAGGGCAAGCCATCTGTGCTCTGACTGGTGATTTTGTTATTACCTATTTCTGTTGAAATATCGATTGCATCACAGGTTTTGTGAAATGAATGTATTGATATGACTTTAAAATGTGATCTGTAATGTGTGATTGCGAGCGGAGTTTCTCTAAGATGCCTACTTGTTACTTTTGATGTGTGAAACCACACACTGAGCGAGGCGTAATGAGCACTTTATTCGCAATCTCCCTGACTACTGGCATTTTATCTGGGCTTTGGGGCTGGATAGCGGTGACACTTGGACTACTATCGTGGGCTGGGTTTTTAGGCTGCACAAGCTACTTTGCATCACCTAACGATGGCTTTAAAGGCCTATCAGTAAGTTTGATAACCAATATGAGCGGTGTTTTCTGGGCGATGGTGATCATTCATGGTTCGCAATTCGTTTCGCTTGAAATCCTCGGCTATGTCATCACCGCCGTTGTTGCATTCTTTATGTGTATTCAGGCGAAACAGTCGTGGCTTGCTTATATTCCAGGTACGTTTATCGGATCTTGCGCGACATTTGCTGCCGATGGTAACTGGAAGCTTGTGGTTCCATCGCTAATTTTAGGTGGCATTTTTGGTTACCTAATGAAGGCGAGTGGACTGTGGCTACATCAAAAGTCAAAGCAATCTCAGGTTAATGCAAGTCTACAGACACGGTAGTGACCTTTGATAAGTCTCAGCTGTTTTTGAAAAGGGCAGCTTGGACTACCCCCGATTGATTTGTATCACCGATTTTTGATACGCGGCATCGATAAATTCGATGCCGCTTTTTTATGTGTTACCGTTCGCCATAGTCACGACTCGTTTTAGCGTCCAACGTAACAGTAAAGGAATCCCTTCCACACCTTGCTTCTCACAGTGAGAAACAATCGCCAACGCTAAGTCGGGTTTAGCAAACTTTTTCAATACACGAGTGACGACCTTTTTCGCTGGAATAGGATGATCGAGAGGAATCTTAAGCATGTTTTTAAAGAATTCCTCGAAGCCATTGTTATAGAGATAATGTTCGATATCTCTGTCTGGAAGCTCAGTGAGGCGATGTCTTTGCTGATCGTTATCCAATTGGGCCTTCACTGCTGCTGCATATTTCTTACCTGCCGCATCGCCATCCGTCACTACATGCCAATCAATGCCAAACGCTTTAGCCACTTTAATCAAAGATTTCAGTCCGGACTGAGCAAACTCGATGATTTGGACACCTTCGGCTGCAAGGTTATAGCCGCACTGGTTAGCAAGTTCATTGAACAGCCAAACTTCGGTTTCACCTTCAACCAATAGCCAACAGCGAGCAAATAGTGCCCCTGGGCGATGAAAACGAATATGAAAACCAATTCGACGAAACTCGTCACGGCCTAATCCTTGGTCTGATAAATAGGTGGTAATAGTGCGATCGGACTGCCTGACTAATCGACGAATACTATGCAGTGGAACTTGACCTAATAGATCGCCACTGTTGGTGGTGAGAATCTTCTGCATCGGCAATAACTGCAGTAGGCCCCAAGCGCGAGCCAAGTGAGTAGGGTGCAAACGTCCTTCGGGATCTTCAATGATCAATAGAGGGCGGGCACATCGCCTTAATGTAGTGGGACCTTTGGCTTGTAAGTATGCGTTGAGTAACCCCATAAACAATAGCCGCGTCTGTTTATCTTTGGTTTCTTCGACAACCTCAGAAATACTCTTACTACCGGGTGAGGCATTGAAAAAGATCCCATCGCGCTGTTTGCGCAGGTTACTACGAACGTTGGGTTTAAATGAGAAATAGTGCTCGACCAAAGCATTCATGGAGCTCAAGCTGCTTCTCATTTCCCCCTTATTGACATGTCCCGGGATCGCCATCAAACGTCGACAAGTGTTATCGATTCGTTTCTCAACTCGTGCATTAACATCTTTAGTGTTGTTGATTGGTCGTTCAAAGCGGCGAGAGTCTTTCAAGCGAATAACTGGATGCAACGACATCAATTCTTGAGCGAGTTTCTCTGAATGGTGGAGAGGTAAAGGCATACCTTCCAAATCAAGAAATGAATAGCGAGTCACGATATCGTAGCCATCTCTTGACGCACTTAACCGATAAATAATCCGATTTACACCATTACCATCTTGAACCCAGATAGGTTTGATTCTTCTGTATCGACCAGAATGGATTTCGTTTTTGTCCGTAGAAACTAGGCTCAATACGATTTGTAAGTGCTGGGTCTGAGGATGCGAGACGGAATAGTCGACATGAAAGTCCGCCATTTCAAAACTGTAAGGGTCACCTTCAGGTGGGAGTGCGACAGAAAGCGCATCCAATAGTGATGATTTGCCCCAAGTGTTCTCACCAATCAAAGTGGTGAGCTCATCAAAGGCAATAGATAAACGTTTGATTCCGCGAAAACCAGAAATTTCGATTCGCTCAAGCTTCATTGAATCACTCCATTACGCCATTTCTATATTAAGCATAATAGAATTTTCCTGTTATAGCAGACATTTAGCTCACAAACTCGCATCAATACTGGATTGGGTATTGTCAATAAGTGAGTGATTTTGCTCAAAGATATCAATGTATATGAAACGTCATGTTTAATATAAGTGTGAAATATAATGAATCTGTCACATTGGTTGCGGTAGGATGTGAGTGAAAAGAGAGATGAATATGACAGATAAAAATAACAAAACGACAAAGCTAAGAATAGCGCACATTAATGACACACACTCATACTTTGAACCAACGTCGCTGCAACTCACCATTGATGTAAACGGAGAAAAGCTCGCTCCATTTGTCAGTGCTGGTGGCTTTGCACGTATCGCGACACGCGTAGAACAATTACGCCAACAAGCTCAATCACAAAGTACAGAACTCCTATTTTTGCATGCCGGTGACTGCTTTCAAGGCACGCTTTACTTCTCCTTGTTTAAAGGTGAAGCCAATGCGACCTTGCTCAATAGTCTCAAGATTGATGCAATGGCACTGGGTAATCATGAGCTTGATATGGGTAACGAACCCGTTGCTCAATTCGCTCAACAAATCGAATTCCCATTACTTGCGGGTAACTGGGATCTTTCAAATGAGTTAAAATCCAAATCGATTCGCCTTGCTGATAACCCGAGTGTTATTGCCTATAACCGCGCAACCAAGGCCGCCAATTGGATTGAGAAATCGGTTGATGATGACAAGGTGGCGATATTCTCCTTAGCGCTCGACAAAATGGCTGATATTTCTAATCCAGATATCGATACACCCTTCACCAATGCGATTGAAACGGCGAAGCTCACTGTGGAGCGGATACACGCTGCGGGTATCAATAAGATTATCTTGTTAAGCCATATGGGCTATGATGCAGACCTAGATCTCGCCAATCATGTTGATGGCATCAGCGTGATTGTTGGCGGCCACAGTCATAGGTTACAGGGTGACTTTAGTAGCTTAGGGTTAGTTAAAGACGATGAGTACGGTGTAAGAGTTAACAATACTTACGTCGTACAGGCTGGTTATCACGCTCTGAGCCTAGGTCACTGCGATATTGAGTTTAATCAAGATGGTTCTGTCGCCACGTTCAATGGCAAAAACGAGTTGCTATTAGGGCGACGCCTGTTTATCGACGCCAGCATGAGCCAAACACACAGCGAAACGCCATACCAACGGGCAAGAAATTTTATTGATAACCATCCGAATGTGGTGGTATGTAAAAAAGATCGCGCTCTGCAATCGATACTTGAAGAAAAATATATCTCGCGCGTACGAACTCTACAAAAAGAGATCATTGCCAGTGCCAACCAAAAATTGCGTCATGTTCGCGTTCCAGACCAACAAGGGCCTAGTCAACTAGCGCCGCTAGTCGCGGAATCCTTTACCTATAAAATGATGCAGTTAGGTCATAAGGTCGATTTCGCCATTCATAATGCGGGTGGCGTTAGGAACTCACTTAATGCCGGTGATGTTTCGGTGGCAGACGTTGCCGGAAAGCTGCTGCCATTTGCCGTTCCCATTGGTGTATATAAGATCAAGGGAGAATTCTTGCCTCTTATCATCGAAGGGGCGATTAATAATGCTCTGAATAATGGCGTCAATGGTACTGGGGACGGTTCTTATCCATACACAAATAACCTTCGTTTTAAGTACGTCTACGAAGCTGAAGCTGGCAATAGAGTGCAACAGATGGAAATTCGTGATGTACAAGGCGTTTGGCAACCTGTTGAATCAAATAAAATTTATACAGGGACATCGTCGGCTTATACCATGAAGGGCAAAGAAGGCTATGAAGCGATTCTAAACATGCAAGGGGAAGGGTTAATCACAACTGTTTCCATGGCGGATTGTTTTATTGAGCTACTTAGCAAAATGCCTGATGTACTCAATCGCGATCAGCGCAGCGAACAAAAAAGGCAATGGCATAAAGGTTGCTAAATAATCTCTGGGTTCATGCTATGTATGAATAATACTCAGGGGGTATTATGTGGAGTCGAGATTGGATTGATGTGGCTGTCGTTGTTAGTTGGATTGGCGTATGGTCTGCACTTGTCTACTTTGTTCCTATTGGTGGCGTATAGGGTTGAAATAACCAAGCCAATAGCGTTGAGGAAAAGGAGCATTTTTTTGCTCCTTTTTGATTTTTCTTATAGACGAATTCAATTTTCAGGCATAAAATCCGCCTTGTTTGGGGAGTAGTCGCCTCTGGTTTACTTATCGTCATCTCGTTAGACGTCGTTCTATCCGGTAAGTATAAGTATGTACACTGAATCACTCAGTTAGGCATATTTCGACGAGACCAACGCAATCAATGTTACCTAGCTTTCACGCTGGGTAATGAGTTTGTTTGCGGTAGGGATCGTCACACATCTTTAGTTCCTCGATCCCTCCGCCTTTGGAGGATACATGACCCCAATTACTTACTTCAGTTTCGGTTTATTGACGCTTACTCTGGTCGCTCTGGACATTTGGCAAACTCGTGGTGGAAAGATAACCATCAAGAAAGCCGCTGTATGGAGTCTATTTTGGTTTGCACTCGCGTTTCTGTTTGCCGCTACTATCTACCTATTTTGGGATGTGTACGCACCTGGCAGTGAATACACAGCAGAAAAAGCGACACTATCGTTTATTACCGGCTATTTGCTTGAGAAATCCCTCAGTGTAGATAACTTGTTCGTGTTCGCGATTATTTTCCACCAATATGCGGTGCCAGAGCATTTGCGCCCTAGAGCGCTGTTATGGGGTGTGATTGGTGCATTAGTACTACGTGCAATTATGATTGCGGTCGGTGCTCAGCTGCTTGCTCAGTACCATTGGATTCTTTACCTATTTGCTGCTTTCTTGATTTGGACAGGTATCCAGTTAGCACGCGATAAAGGTGAAGATGAAATTAACCCATTGCCTGAACGCATCATTCGTAAATTTGTACCGGTTTCCGATAGCTACGCGGGTAACGCGCTGACAATCGTCGAAAAGGGTAAGCGAATCGCAACGCCAATGTTCATCGTGATCGCGGTTATTGCGTTTATGGATGTGATGTTCGCACTAGACTCGATTCCTGCGATATTTGCGGTAACAAGAGAACCGTTCCTAGTCTTGGCTGCGAACGTATTTGCGCTGCTTGGTCTACGTTCACTGTACTTCGTACTACAGGGTATGATGGATAAGTTTATCTACCTTAAACCTGCGCTATCTTTCATCATGGTATTTATCGGTATCAAGATGATGCTAGTAGGGTCGGCGTGGGAAATCCCAACAGCCGTGTCATTACTTGTGCTATTGGCGACGATGACAGTGGCGGTGATCGCTTCAATCATTAAACAAAGAAATAGTTTGGTAGAAACAACAGTAACTGCTGATAAATAAACTAATTAACTTGCGAGTGACTTCCTGCTTTCGATTGCGAATGTTTGTAAAATATTTGTGATCCAAAGCAGGGGTTATTGCTGTGTCAAAAATAATAATGCACTAGTAGTGGTTACTTATGCTGCTTGTGTGAGTCTTTTGTGCATAAATGCAAAGTTACACTGTTAATGCATTGTTTCATTAGAAAAAGTAATTCGAAAAACCAAAAATAGTCATTTTTTGTGCAAATAAATATTGCCTATTATTGCCTCAACAAAACGAATTACACCAGTTTATAGAGAGGCAATCATGGCACAAGCAATGCAAATGGGTACTATCGACGCACCTATCTCTATGGATAAAAAAACCTACGCGGTTTCTTTCAAAGGATTGATTGCACACTTATTAGATATTCTTTTCACTGACAACAGCGAACCACGTGCGTACTACGCAAATGATTTGTCTGGTCACATGCAGAAAGATATCGGTCTATATCGTTAATTCGAACGAGCAGATTTTAAAAACGCCAGCTAGGAATAGCTGGCGTTTTTTTATGCTTGTAGGAAATGAAAAGTGCGTCGTTAAGCATTGGCTTACGATGTGAATTCGATAACAGACATAGCACAAGATCATGTTTCTCATAATTGAGGCACTTTGTTGTAATCCTACAGCTCGTCATCGCTCTACTGCTACAAAGTGTTGTATAACTCACTTTTTTTGCCATAGCTGTGTAATGTACTGATCTAATTCATCCTCTTCAATGTGAGCTTAAATCCAAAACTGAATCTACTCCTTTTGATCTACGCCCATGGATCACTTTGCATAGGATGAGGTGTTATTTCGATATCCACATATAACGTCAACTTGAGGCTTTTTGACTTTATTTCAAAGAGTTCAACCTCACGACGTGAATTTAGAATGGATATAACAATGAACATCAAGCTAACCAAACTCAGCATAGCCATGGCATCGATCGGGCTTCTAGCAGGTTGTAATGATCAACTAGAAGTACAGGTGATGGATGGCTACCTCGAAAACGCCGAAGTGTGGCTCGACGTTAATGGCAACTATAAACAGGATGACCATGAACCGTCAGCGACGACAGATGAAACCGGATACGCTGCGATCGATATTAGCGGTTTATCTAAACAAGACCGCAACGTCCACCTTATCGCCCATGTTACGCGCGGTATTTCAATAGATAGTGACATTCCTGGCGTTACAGCCACAAGAGATTACTTGATGCTAGCACCGGCAGAGCATAGCTACATCACGCCACTCTCTACGTATGTTTCACTTCAGATGAAGGATGGTCAGAGTGAAAAAAGAGCAACAGCTAAGCTTAGACGTCAGCTAAAACAGCCCAAGCTGGATTTGGACGCAGATTATATTGAAAATGGCCAAAGCTTAGTTGCGAGAACCGCAAAGGCGTTGAGCCAAGTTTTACCTGATAACATTGAAGAACACAGCTTAGAAAACCTTTTAGAAACGGTGGAGATCGGCACAAAGGCCTTAGGCCAAGAGAAAAAACAGGGCAACCGCCGTCTAGAAGGCGTGACCTTGATGATTAATGGCAGCGGCCAGCCTGTTGTCGCAAAAGATACCGACGGTGATGGCGTTGCCGACTTAGGCGATGTGTTCCCAACAGATATCCAAGAGTCTGCCGATAGTGACAAAGATGGCATTGGCGATCATCGTGATTTAGACGATGACAACGACGGCTTTGCCGATAGCGTAGAATTTAGCTTAGGTACGGATCCTTATGACTCAGAAAGTCAGCCAAACGACCTTGATGGGGATAAGATTCCAGACAGTTTAGACTCTGATATCGACGGCGATGGTTGGAGCAACGCCGATGAAGAGCGCTTAGGTAGCGATCCATACTCGGCTGAAAGTAAGCCAAGCGACTATGACGGAGATGGAATTGCGGATTCAGAAGATCAAGACCTCGACGGTGATGGGGCGCCAAACGCCAGCGATGCTTTTCCAAAAGATAAGTTCGAAAGTACCGACACCAATGGTGATGGTTTAGGAGACTTTGCATCGAGTGATGACGATGGAGACGGCATTCCTGACTCGATCGATCCAAATCCTAAGAGCCCAGATAACACCTCGACCGAACCGGCACCAACGTACCAAGAAGCTGTTATCTACTATAAGCGTGATGATGGCAACTACGCCGATTGGGGCTTACACCTATGGAACAACGCCAGCTGTGACGCGGTTAGCGATGGCGCATTAGATGGCGTAGATTGGGGCAACCCACTTATCTGGCAGGAAATTCACCCTGAATATGGCGCAAAATATACAGTAGCACTTAAAGAAGCTCACGGCGCTTGCATGAACTTAATCGTGCATAAAGGTAACGACAAAGCGCTGGGTGGTGACGACCTAAAACTTGAGTTCACTAAAGGCAATACACTCTACACCACGCATGGCAGTTCAACGCTTAAATACTCACCTGATGAACAAACTATTGTCGAGCTATCTGGAGCAGCGGTACATTGGTTAGATCTTAATAGTTTCGCTTGGTTTGATCACTCACAAGCAAAATCTTACCAACTTTGGTCAACGTCGGCAGGTGCAGGAGATATTAGTAAACCGGAGCAGTTTACTAAGCGTGAACTTGCGTTAGCGGGCATTGTTGATAATGCTAAATTTCCACATCTAAAAGGTCGAGTCCAATTTGACTTGGCGATAACAGGCGAGGAAGCAAAGGCACTAGTAAAACAGCAGCTAATTGCCGTTGCACTCGATGAACAAGGCCAACCCCTTGTTGCAACACGCGTTCAAATACCGGGTGTGATTGATGTCCTGTACACCAGTGGTCCGAACGATGCTGACGAAGCGAAGCTCGGTAGTTGGATTGAGGCTGATACAGCAAACTTCGCACTTTGGGCACCAACCGCTCAAGATGTAGAGCTTTATCTATACGATAATGACAAAGCACTTGTTCAAGAGTCGCCGATTAAGATGACACCAAACTCAGATACAGGTGTTTGGAGCTATCAAGGAAGTGCTGCGCTAGAGAACATATTCTATCGCTACCGCGTCAAAGCTTACCATCCAAAAACGGATCATGTTGAATGGATGATGAGCACAGACCCTTACTCACTGTCTCTCAGCACCGATAGCTTACATTCGCAGCTTGTGGACTTAAACTCGGCGCATACTAAGCCAAACGGTTGGGATAGTCACGATATCCCTGAGCTCGAAAATCCAGAAGATCACATCATTTATGAGTTACATATTCGTGACTTTAGTGCGAGTGACCAGCTTGGCACCCCAGAGAGAAACGGCAAGTACACGGCATTCTTAGAAGATGAACGTGACAGTGTTAAGCAGCTTAAGTCATTAAAAGATTCAGGCTTAACCACGATTCATTTACTGCCAAGCTATGACTTAGCCTCTGTACCTGAGCATGAGTCTAAAACCGTGAATCTTAACGATACGGTCGGTAAGTTGTGTTCCGTCAATCCGAAAGCGAAACTGTGTGAAGATGGAACAAACCATGGTGCGACAATTCTATCGCTTCTTGAACAAACCGATCCAAATACCGGTGAAGCTCAGGCTTTACTGGCAGATATTCGACCGTTAGATGGTTTCAACTGGGGTTACGATCCGTTCCACTACAGCGCGCCGGAAGGCAGTTATGCGGTATTGAAAGATGGCACTGATCGAATCCGCGAATACCGTCAAATGGTTAAGAAGCTCCACGATATGGGTTTCCGCGTCGTTCAAGACGTGGTGTACAACCACACTTATTCATCGGGTCTTTATGATAAGTCGGTACTCGATAAAACCGTTCCGGGCTATTACCACCGTCTAAATCCAATGACAGGTGTAGTAGAGAACTCAACGTGTTGTGATAATACCGCTTCTGAAAACCGCATGTTTGAGAAGTTAGTGGCTGACAGCGTCATGATGTGGGCGCAAGACTACAAGATAGATGGTTTCCGTTTTGATTTGATGGGCCACTTAATGAAGTCGAGCATGTTACATATCTACGACAAAGCGAAGCAAGTTGATCCAGATACTTGGTTCTATGGTGAAGGCTGGAACTTCGGTGAGGTTGCTAACGGTCAGCGCGGTGAAAACGCTACGCAGTGGCCGATGGCAGGCACTGGGATTGGTACTTATAACGATAGACTTCGCGATGGTGTCCGTGGCGGTGGGCCATTCGATAGTGGCGATGCACTGCTTCAAACTCCTGGATTTGCTAATGCTGGCAACCGATTCGATGAAGGTCTTAAATCGAAAATGGATCTGATTCGTTACGGTATGACAGGTAACCTGCAAAACTACCCATTAGAGACTTACAGTGGCAGCGTGGTATATGGCAAAGACTATCAGTATGGTGGTCAAGGCGCTGCGTATACTCTCGATCCACAAGAGTCGATCAACTATGTATCTAAGCACGACAACCAAACGCTGTGGGACTTTAACCAGTACAAAGCCTCGGCAGATATGACCTCTGAGCAACGTGCTCGAATGCAGATTGTTGGGCTATCAACGGTGATGTTAGGCCAAGGGGTACCATTCCTGCATATGGGCTCAGAGCTACTTCGCTCTAAGTCAATGGAACGCGATAGCTACGACAGTGGTGACTGGTACAACAAAGTCGATTTCAGCAAACAAACCAATAACTGGAATATTGGCTTACCGCGCGCAGACAAAGATCAAGCTAACTGGAACGCGATCCAATCCGTGATTAGTAATCCAAACACCGTCGCTTCTGCACAGGATATCGAATGGACAGACAGTGCATTTAAAGCATTGCTGCAAGTACGCGCGTCAACGCCACTACTTAAGCTGGTATCAGAGCAAGAGGTGGTCGATCGAGTTCGTTTCCATAATACCGGAAGCAACGCGCTACCGGGCCTGATTGCAATGTCTGTGAACGATGGAGTTTCAGTCGGCTCGGACTTAGACCTAAACAATGATGCGATCCTTGTGTTGATCAATGCGAATACCTCAGAGCAAAGCATCAAGATTAGCGGTGCACAAGGTTTTGAGCTGCATAGTGCGCTTGTAAAGTCGACTGATGACGTAGTTAAGCAAGCTAACTTTGCTAATGAAACCTTTACGGTTCCACCACTGACTGCAGCGGTATTTGTACTACCACAAGCTGGTGAACAGGGTGAAGGCTTAGTTGTTGATAACAAACCTGTTGATGTTGCGCCATATGGAAGTACCCAGCTCTATGTTCGTGGGTCAATGAACGGGTGGAATACTAGCAATGAAATGCACTACCAAGGTGAGGGTATCTACACATTTAATGGATACTTAACCCCTGGTGTGTATGAGTTCAAATTGGCGTCTGCAGATTGGAGCGCGGTAAACCTTGGCTTTGGTGCCTTCACTCAAGCAGATGGTTCGGTCACGCTTGAAGATGCGGGTAATGGAAACATTAAAGTTACCGTCATCGAGCAAGGTGTTTATGACTTTAGTTTAAATGCCAAAGACCAGTCATCTCTACAAGTTGCGGTGAAAGATACAGGGCTAGATTACGGTTGCTACAGTGATACCAATACGGCTTGTGATTTACGTATCTATCAAGTCATGGTTGAGTCCTTTGTTGATGGTGACTCAAACCACGACTACGGCGTAGGTTATGGCAACTCACATCATAAAGGGGATCTTCAAGGGATCATTAATAGTCTCGACTATATCAAGAGCCTCAATATGAATGCGCTTTGGTTAACACCGGTGTTTGATTCATGTGCTGGACAAGGAGGCGACGACAAACTCGATGCGACAGGCTACTTTGCTTGTGACTTCTTTAACGTTGACCCTAAATTTGGAACCAACGAGAAGTTAAAAGAGCTGATTGATACGGCACATTCAAAGGGACTGTATGTATTCTTAGATGGCGTGTTTGGCCATACCAACATCAATGGTGCTAAGCCTTCACCAACCGGTAAAGTGCCTAGTTTAAGAAAAGAGTCAGGTTACCCAGGACAATATGTCATCTATCCAAATACTGATAGCGAAGCCTTCTTCACTGAAGTGGCCACATACTGGATCAAGGAGTATGGGATTGATGGGTGGAGATTGGATCAAGCTTACCAAGTCCCTCTAGATAGCTGGCGTAATATCCGCACTGCGGTAGAAGCGGTATCTATGGAAAATGTGCTAGCCGGTAAGGCGTGGGGGACACTTGGTTACATGGTCGGTGAAGCATGGAGTAGTGCTGATGAAATCACTGGCACTGTCTATGGAAGCGACGCTAAACCAGGCCTTTCATCTGCATTTAACTTCCCACTTCGTTACGGCTTAGTTCAGGCGCTTGCTGTGGAAGAGTCGGGTGCTAAGGGCACCGCTCGCGTGCTTGATGCAGAATGGAACTCTAGAACTAAAGCGCCGTATCATGCGATGCCAAACTTAATGATTGGTAACCACGATCTGGTTCGCTTTGGTGACTTGATTCAACGTGGTGGATTAGGTGACTACTTCCAACGCCATAAAGCCGCATACAGTTTCTTAGCCGCATATTCTGGCCCAATTACCTTCTACTATGGTGAGGAAATTGGTGATGAAGTAGAAAACTTTGCCGCTAAAGTAACCTCACATTGTGTAAGCCAAGGGCTATGTGATGACCACGTTGCTCGCTCAAGTGCTAAAGTTGAAGGCGTTACGTCTACAACGCTTAGCACTGATCAAAGCGATCTTAAGCAATACGTCGCTAAATTGATGAAGGTTCGCAGTGAGCATTCAGCGTTATTCAACGGTGAAAGAAGAAACCTTTGGCTAGATGATACGCTCTATGCCGATCTTAAAGTTGATGGTGAGCAGCAGGTTATCTACGTTCTTAATACGAGCGAAAGCCAACGCACGCTCAATGTGGATTTATCGCGTATAAAATCAGCGACAGAGTTTGTTGATCTTATGACGGGTGAGAGTATTAGCATTCAGTCTACTAATGGAGCTGTTGAAGTTCCGCCATTAACAGGTCGATTGCTGTTGGTTAAATAATAAGCTGGAGATATCAAGCTAAAACAAAAAAGGCGCTCAATTGAGCGCCTTTTTAATATCTGTCGAAAGTAACTGGTGATTACTTCTTACGGCAGTATTCTGCGATAACGTACATAGATTGGCCGCCGTTCGCTTTACCAGAAACGAGCTTAGGATCGTCGCCGATGCTGATGCCACGGATAACCGTGCCTTGCTTGATTACTTGGTTAGTACCTTTAACTGGTAGGTCTTTGATAACCGTTACGTCGTCACCTTTTTTAAGTTCAACGCCGTTGCAATCGAATGGTTTGTCATCAGCTGACATCCCCGTCATTGCCCAGTTCATTTGATCTTCTTCCATGTACATCATGTCTAGCGCATCTTGCGCCCAGCTTTCAGTGTTTAGACGAGTTAGTTGGCGCCATGCAGTTACTTGAACAGCAGGAACTTGGCTCCACATGCTGTCACTTAGACAACGCCAGTGGTTGATGTCTTTTGGCTCTTCGATTTCACCTAGACACTTGTCACATACCATGATGGCGTAATCTACTGTCACGTGGCTGTGCGGAGGAACGGCATAAGCGGTTAATGGTGCATCAGCAGCACATAATTCACATTTTGATTGGCAGCGTTCTAGCATAGTAGCTTCAGAAGACATAATGGACTCACATTAGTTAGGTGTTAATTACGCGGCTATTATGCACTTTATCCATCGAAAAGAAAGGGGTATACCGAATAGCAAAGGTTTAACTGATATAAAATTGCTTTACTCTGACTTTTGAATACTAAAGGTAAACAAAATAAGCCTCATCAATGGCTTAATCTGTGTGACATTGTCACATTGTTAGCATTTTCTTTACCTCATTAGTCAGGATAGGCATAATCAACGGCGTCTTTATAGCAAATTAATAGGTTACGAGCGTTGGAACTTCTCTCGATTGAATTTTTAGGTAAGCCGCTTCGTCTAGAAGGCTCTATGGCTGGTTGGCAGCAACTGTTTTGGAACAACCAGTTGGTCTCGCAACTTGATGCCAATTCAGAGCGTGGCGATAACTCGCATCATCAGTTTACTTTGATGAATGGAGAGCAAGAGCTGGTTTGTAAACTTGAAACGACTCTAATCTGGCAGCCTTTCACTATTGATTACCATGCAACGGTGAACGGAGATACTATCCAACAGGGGAGCCGTGATACCAAAGATATTGAGAAGCAGGTTCCGTTCACGCCACCGACACCAGAAAAACGTTTTAGCCTAATTGGTTTACTCTCTTTAGGTATGAAGGCGCTAAAGAGTGCCAAGTTAATTAAAGTGGTGTTGGCTTCAGCGAGTTTAGCTGCTTATTCATGGCTATTTTCATTTCAGTTTGCCCTCGCATTGATTGCTTGTTTGGTATTTCACGAATACGGCCATGTTAAGGCGATGAAGTATTTTGGCATGAAAACAAAAGGAATTTACTTAGTGCCATTTCTAGGTGGTTTGGCCCTCAGTGATGAGAAGATCAATACCCGTTGGCAAGATGTTGTTATTTCGATTATGGGGCCAATGTTCGGCTTGATCCTTTCGATTATTCTGTTAGTTGTCTACTTAATTACTGGCGAGATGTTTTTCGCGGGATTAGCGGTGTTTAACGCCTTCTTAAACCTGTTCAATCTACTGCCGATCTTACCGCTTGATGGCGGGCATGTACTAAAAAGCATTAGCTTCTCAATGAATAGCGTTGCGGGAATCATTCTTTGTACTGCGGCAGCGGCTGGTGGAGTGGTGCTTAGCTATTCGTTAGGCCTGACCTTATTTGGATTCTTACTGATTATGGGTATGCTAGAAATCGTCATTGAATGGCGCGGCCGTCACCATAGCCATTTGTTACCACTAGACAGATACGGGCAAATTATCTCAGCTGTTTGGTATGTTGGTTTGGTGGCATCGCTGATTGGCATTATTTGGTTCTTTGCGTCAACAGGGGATCAATTACTGCAGCTACCATTACTTATCTTAGGAACTTAACCGAATTAAAAAGGGAGCATGATGCTCCCTTTTACTTATGAACAATTTGGCCGTTTAGCGTTGTAGTTTGGCAAGCTTTGGATCTTCGCTTTTAAATCTTGGATACGCGTACTGTGAGAAGGGTGCGTAGAGAGTAATTCCGGTGGTTGTTGGCCACCTGATGCTTTGGCCATGTTCTTCCATAAATCGACACTTTGGTTAGGATTAAAGCCTGATTTTGCCATCAATTCTAATCCGACAATATCTGCTTCAGACTCTTGCGTTCGACCATAAGGCATTAAGACGCCATATTGTACCCCTAAACCCAGTGCTGCCATGGTGACACCTGTGTATTGGGAATACTCTGACGAACCCAACGCAAGATTAGTAATTTGTAGACCCGCATTGGCGATTTGAGACTGGGATAAACGCTCGTTACTGTGGTCTGCCAGAACGTGAGCAATTTCATGACCGATCACGGTCGCTAGCTGATCTTGGTTGACCGCAACATCTAATAGCCCTGTATATACGCCAATCTTTCCGCCGGGGAGTGCAAAAGCGTTAACTTGCTCGCTGTCAAATACCACAACCTCCCATTGATTGAAGCCAGGCTGAGGCGGAACGTGCTTAGTAATTGCTTGTGTAACACACTGTACGTACGCGTTTTTCTTCGCATCTGTGCTGACTTTCTGATCTTTCTTCATTTGATCAAAAGACTGTGCACCCAAGCTACTCATATCATTATCAGAAAATAACAATAACTGATTACGTCCCGTTGGAGAGGCGCTACATGCCGCAATAGCAAGTGTTGTAACGACGGTTGATAGCTTTAGCCACTTTTGCATTGAGTTCCCTATAGCAAACGTAAGAATCTAATTAGGTAAATCATAACATTAGGTTACAATCCTTGTAACTGTAGTTGCTATTGGAAATATAAATGAGCATTTGGAAACGCCCGATTGATCTAGAAGTGCTAAATAAAACCTCAAAAAATACATTGATAGAGCATCTCAATATTATTTATACCGAATTTGGGGATGACTATATTTCGGCGACCATGCCAGTTTGCTCGTTTACCCACCAGCCACTGGGCATGTTACACGGCGGGGCTTCTGTGGTATTAGCGGAAACTTTGGGTTCTGTTGCGGCAAACTTTTGTGTGCCTGAAGGTAGCTATTGTGTCGGGTTAGATATCAATGCTAACCATGTCCGCTCAATGCGTAGTGGCCACGTGATTGGGACTGCCAAACCGATTCACTTAGGTGTTTCTACTCAAGTCTGGCAAATCAATATTACCGATGATCGCGAAAGACTCGTCTGTACCAGCCGATTAACCATCGCGGTAAAAAACAAAAAGTCGACTACCCGACGTAAAGAGGCGGAGTAATGGTTATTCATTTCAGTGCCGGAAAGGTTATTGTTACGCCTCATGAAATTGTCGTAAAACTTGAATCTGCTTCGATGGTGACGCTTCAATCTCAAGTCGATGCAATTACTTTAATTGGACGCGGTGCGAATGTGATTGCTGCGAACGGCAGTGAGACAAAATGGTCAATTAAGCTAGATAGCGAAGATCAGCTTCAACAAATTGCGCAAGAAACAAGCATTGCGATTCAATAATCCAATTAGCACTTGATCCTATCTACATAAATGAGGAAACTCATTAACATCCCAATGTTAGTGAGATTTCCTCTTTATGAGTAGCCCCCGCCTAAGAGTTCAGTTTGAAACGCTATTTGAACACTACAAAGGACAAGACTCCGGTGTTCAATTAGAAGAAATTACCGAAATCCTATTTTGTACCCGTCGTAATGCACGAATCGTACTCAACAAAATGGAAGAAGAAGGGTGGCTAGAGTGGCATCCTGCCCCTGGGCGTGGAAAGCTTTCCCAACTCAACTTTAAAAGAAGCCGAGCTGACGTTAGTGAGAATTTAGCTAAACGCTATTTGGAAGAAGGCAAAATCGGCCAAGCGTTAAAAGTGCTGGATCATGATAGTGCCAAGCTTGCTCAAGTAGTTGAAAAGTATCTAGGTATTGTCCATCAAGAGGGACAGCAAGTGGTGCGCCTTCCTTACTATCGACCGCTTTCGAACCTCAATCCTTTTGATCAAATGAGGCGTTCTGAGCTGCACATCGCTCAGCAAATTTTTAGTGGATTAACTCGTATTGATGAACAAGAGCAATTACAGCCTGATCTTGCACATACATGGGAAATGGTTAGCTCAACTCATTGGCGCTTTTACATTCGCCCGAGTGTACGATTCCATAATGGCGACCTCCTGACGGTTGAAAATATCCTCGACTGCTTAGCTGAATTAAAGCAAAAAACGCTGTTTTCCCACATTGAACGCGTGGAGTCTCCGGGTCATTTGATCGTAGATATTCATCTAGATCGTGCAGACTATAAATTGCCTCTTTTGTTGTCGGAGTCATGCGCGAAAATCACCTTACCGCTAGAAAGTAGAGCGGATAACTTTGATGAGTTGCCAATCGGTACTGGGCCTTATCGTATTGTGCAAAACGATCAAAAACGTTTGGTTTTACAAGCGTTTGATGGATACTTTGGATTTAGGCCATTACTCGATCGAGTAGAGGTTTGGGTGATTGATGAAGCGCATTCATCAATGGTGTTTCCAAGCCTAGCAAATCCTGTTCGACCTGAGACGGCTGAGTTTTCCGATGAAGTTGAGTTGGACCCAGGTTGTACCTTATTGATGCTCAACCGAAAGGATGGCTTGGCTGCTACAAATGATTGGGCAAATTACTTTAGCCAAAAACTCACCACGCTGAATCTGTTCCAGCAGCTTCCACAAGATAAATTGGCCGAGCTCGGCGTGTTACCTGCTCATGGTTTAAAACCGGGTTGGTATCACCATACCAAACAAGGCTACACATCACCGCCGTCATATCGCACGGTGACGATTGCCTACCACGGACAACACCCAATGTTCCCAACACTGGTTAAGTGTATTGAGTCATTGCTTAAGCAAGATGGGTTAGGCGTCAATCTGATTACTTATGATCAAACTGTCGAAGAGACGTCTGCTATCGATATATGGTTAAAGCCAATGGGAATTTCAACCAACCGTGATGATGCATTAGCAGGCTGGCTACTTAACTACAGTGATATTGCTGCGCTAAGTAAAGAAGAAGACTTTGATTATTGGGCACAGCTAGTAAGAGACTGGCAAGCGACGCCAAACGCAGCGTTTCCTTCAAAAGCATTGGGTAAGTCGTTAGCTGAAAAAATGCAGTTGATCCCGATGTTTCACTGCTGGCTTGGGGTAAGTAAAGATCAGTGTGGCTCATTACAAAATGCAAAGTGTAATGCACTGGGTTGGTTTGATTTTAGCAAGGTGTGGGTTAAGCCTCAGCTTCTTGAAAAGGGCGACGGTACTGAGTAGTGGCAAAACCAAATAAGAAGCAGCCAAGTAAAACGGTCAATATCTACTGTGCAAAGTGTAAAGCGCAATTGTTTAAGTATCGCAAGGGAGGCAAGGGCGCTCTGGTTAAGTGTTTTAAAGAGCGTATTGTCGAAGATTTCACGAAAACGTCCTGTTTTTGCCCCGAGTGTGGCGGTGAATTTGCGCGCGACACGCTAGTTAGGGGAACGCCTGCTTACAAAATAATCGGTGGAAAAGTGACCATGAAATAGTGGCGTTCTAGAATATTATTTTGGCAAACCTGCTGATTAAAAAGGATACAGAAAGTGTAAATAACAGAGCACTCAAGGTTAATTTTGATCTGAATCGATAAAATACGTAAAAACCTTGTTAAGAGCTATCAATGTTATTTAAAACTGTTAGAATATCCGCAGTTAATCTTCGGTTTTTCCAAATATATCTCAGAGGTACACAATGGAACTAGGTCTGATCATCACTTTTATCGTTGCAGCTGCTGTTATGGTAAAGAAAGAGATGGCTAGCGCTAAGTAATTCTCACATTTGCTCCATTTTTTATAATCTTTTTAGCAAATGTCAGTGATTAAAGCTCCTTAAACGGGAGCTTTTTTGTTTTGTAGAGCTTAATAATCAATTGGTTATGCCCATAAACGTAAAAAAGCCAGCATTGAGCTGGCTTTTGTTCACTAAATGGAAATTAGAATTGGTAATCTAAGCTAACACCCCAGTTACGGCCCGGCTCAGAGTAACGATCATTATATGAAGCTGTGCTAGCGCTAGAATCGACCGTAAAGTTGTCATACTGCCAATACTTCTTATCGAACGCGTTAAACAGACCTGCTCGTAGCGTAAGATCTGTCACTGGTTGATAATATGCTGTGATATCAACAACGCCATAACCCGCTGAATCTTCATAATCATAAGTTTCTGTTGGCCAGTCAGTTTTGCTTGCTACCAACTTCAAAGTAGCCAAGCCACCAAATTTGTGTTCAAAGTTGTCATAACCAAGGCCAATAACAGATGTTAAAGGTGCTACAGAGGTCAGTTTCTCACTGGTTTTCTTATCTTCCCCTTCAGCGTACGCAATAGAGAACGTAGTGTATGTACCTTCAGGCGCGCTAAACATCTGATCGAGTAGCAATACATTACTAAATTCAACCCCTTTGATTTCTACTTCATCGAGGTTAACCAATGTGAAGTGCTCTTTGCCTGGCGTCTTTTCAGGTAGTTGTTCTGTTGAAATAAAGTCTTTGTAGTCGTTGAAGAAGCCAACTAGCTCAAATTGAGCGAACTCGTTTTTGCCACGGAAACCGATTTCGTAAGATGTGCTTTTCTCTGCTTCAAGATCTGAGTTTGGTGTAAAGTCAGAACCTTTATCGTACTCGTAATACAGTTGCTCTACGGTAGGCGCTTTGAAGCCTTGACCAATTTGAGCGAAGGTACTCAATTGATCATTAAAGTGATAAACCGCACCAACCTTACCAGTGAATGCATCGTCTTCGTTTACCTTATGCGCTGTCGAGAATCCGTCATCTGTTGATGGGTTGGCCTCATAAGCGTCATAACGTAGGCCTACGTTAAGAACTAACTGTTCATCAAGTAGGAAAATGTTGTTTTGCGCAAATACACCCCATTGATCCATCTTTGCGTCTGGAACATTTGTCGCGCCTGGTGAAGAAGCACCATTGTCGTGGAAGTAATCGACATTGTTTAGTGAGAAATCAGTATTGACGTAATTCAAGCCATAAGTGATCTCATGAGTTGAGTTACTTAAGGCAACGATTTTATCGAACTGTGCATCGAATTGAACTGTTTCGTCTTCAGCGTAACGTGTTCGTGTACGCTCGCCGCTGTAACCGATCATTCCAAGGTGGTCAGTGACTAAAGCGTAGTTCTCGTTAGTACTTTCTGTCGTTTGGAAATTCAGATTAAGCGCCATGCTATCGAAAGCAACGTTATTACCAAGCAGCTCATAACTGATACCGATTTTTTCACGTAACGTTTCATCGTCAGAAGTTGAATTGTCGTACGTAACAATGTCGCCAAACATAGGGTGGCTAGATGTGTAATTACCACTTAGCTTGTTTTCTTCAAAGTTCTGGTTATTGCGCTCGTACGTTAAGCCGATACGGTTTTGTTCGTTTAATTGGTAATAGACTTTTGCAAGGATATTGCTCATGTCTTTATCAGCAGGGTTTGAAATTCCGCGATCTTCACCTTCGACGTCAGCACCATCACCATAAGCTTCTGTTTCATGACCTTGCGCATATGTGCCGATAAGAATGGTTTCTAGATCGCCACGTCGCATAGCCCAAGTTAAGGTGTTTTTAAACTGTTCATCGCTTGATGAGTATGAGGACTTAATACCAAAGCGAGATTCATCTCCGTCAGTTACAAGAAAGTCTTCAGGATCTTTAGTTTTAAGAACAACCACACCGCCCAACGCATTTGAACCATAAAGGGTCGATGAGGCACCCTTGTTAATTTCAATCGCTTGAAGGGTATCGACTTCAATTGTGTTCGGGTAAATTGCCTGAGTGCCACCGCCTGAGTTGTATGGGGTAACTTGTTGAACACCATCTACAACAACTTTAACTCGGTCACCATCCATACCACGGATATTGAAGCCTGAAATACCGAAGCGACCAGAAGTCGTCGCATCGACCCCAGGGGTATTGAGAAGAACATCTTTTAAATCGTTTGAAAGAGAGTTGTCGATATCTTCAGAGGAAAATGAATCAATAGAAGCAGCTACGTCTTCTTTGTTTTGCTCTGTACGCGTTGCAGATACCACAACTTCGTCAAATAGGGCATATTCTTCGGCGGAGGCAGTTGACGTCAGCGCGAAAACGATTGAAGCTGACAGTAGAGATTTTTTATACATTATGGTTATTACCTTTTATCCATATAGGTTTTCGTTGAGCGATACGAATCTTATTGGATCTAAATGATAATTACTATTGTTCGCATTGGTGTTTTTTTGGGTTTTCGTACGTCAAACTTGTCTTAATTACGAGAAAATCTTTAAATTACAGCGAGATATGCATTTATTTAACATTTGTAAAGGTTCAATTAATACGTTTAATGTGTGATTTTTATCACACTATGTGCAGTGGGTATAGATAAGGAAAGCAGTTGTGCAGAGTCCAATAACATTAGAAGCACTTCATATATTAGATGCGATCGAAAGGAGAGGTAGCTTCGCAGCGGCAGCCAATGAACTTGACCGAGCACCTTCATCGCTGAGCTATCAAATTCAAAAGCTCGAACAAGACCTCGATATCATGATATTTGACCGATCCGGGCACAAAGCGAACTTTACCGAAGCAGGGCGACTTATACTTGAGCGAGGAAGAGACATTCTTGCCGCGACGGAAAAGCTGGTGAATGATGCGAGCGTATTGGCCAATGGTTGGGAGCTTGATATTACACTTGCGTTTGATGGCATTATTCCAGTTAAAAACTTCTTTGGCTTAGTTGCTGAGCTTGGCAATGTGAGTTCGACACGCATCAAGCTGCAGGAGGAGATTCTCGCGGGTTGCTGGGAGTCATTAAACAATGGTCGGGCTGACTTACTTGTTGCCCCGAGAATCGATACCTTACCCCAAGATGTGAAAGCGGAAACCATTGGCACAATGGAAATGATTTGGGTCGCAGCGGTCGACCATTATGTACATAAGCGTGTGGGTGAGTTTGATGAGCAGGCGCGCGAAAAATATCGAATCGTTGCCATCGCAGATACGGCGAGAGAGCAACCTGCGCTAACGGTTAACATCACCCAGCGTCAGCCACGACTTACTGTGACAAACTTTTCAGCCAAAGTGGATGCACTTAAGTTGGGGTTAGGGATTGGCACCTTACCAAAGGAATTGGCGCAAGAGCTCATTGAAGAAGGGGTAATCAAACAAATTGAAGGGACCAAACCTCAGCCTATCGACATCATACTGGTATGGAAACGCAATAAGATTGGTGAGGCAAAATCTTGGTGCATTCAATACTTGATGAAGCACTGGAAGAAGCAATCAAAAGTATAAACAATAAGGGGAGCTCAATGGCTCCCCTTAATCTATTCCGTTAAGCAAAGGCGCATATCTGCAACGCCATCTTCAAACTGAACATCTAACTCGAATCCTAGCTTTTGAGCCAACATTAACATGCCTCTGTTAGTTGGCATTGTCATCCCCGACATTTGTAAGGTGCCTTTGTGGCGACAATATTGGATTATCTTATTCATCAGCACCTTACCTAAACCATTTCCCTTAAGATCAGAACGGATTAAAATAGCAAACTCGGCATCGGTGTTTTCTGGATTGATCAATGCACGTGATACGCCAATGATGGGTGAACCAGGACGAGACTGGCTCACGGCGACGAATGCCATTTCCCTGTCGTAATCAATTTGAGTCAAGTTTGCCAGTGCTTCATGGTTGAACTCGCCAACATCGGTAAAGAAGCGCTTATAGAGATCTTCTTTTGATACATTATGAATAAAGTCCGCATGGTGAGGCTCATCTTCAGGAAGAATAGGGCGCAGCAACACTTGCTCACCGTCTTTGAGCTCAATAAGCTCTTCATACTCTACAGGGTAAGGACGGATCGCCAATCTTTGTTGCGCATCCCCCTCATATCGTTTCAATACTAAATCTGCATCGATAATGGTGAAATTGGACCCATTTGCGAGTACTGGATGAATATCCAGTTCATGTACTTGAGGGCAATCAACCACCATTTGCGAGATTCGAACAAGTAACTCTGACAGACCATGAATATCCATTGGTTCAGGCAGTTTCTGTGGGCGAATCTTGCCATTTTTGATCGCTCTAACGATAAGGTAACGCGCTAGGGCCATATTGAGTGGCGGAAGAGCAGAAGCAGCATCGAGAGATTCATCCCACTCAGAACCGCCTTGACCCAGCAAGATCACCGGACCAAACGTATCGTCATGTTTAACCTTGATACGTATTTCTTCACCACCGGCAAGCTTTGCCATCCCTTGTACCAACAGGCCGTGTATGTTCGCAGAAGGATAGGAGAGTTTAGTACGATCAAGTATCGCATCGGAAGCACTTGCCACCTCAGTACTGTTTCTTAAGTTAAGCATGACACCTTGTACATCTGACTTATGAGCGATGTCAGGGGAACGCAGCTTGACCGCAACTGGATAGCCGATTTGCTCCGCAACGTGAACCGCTTCGCTTGAATCTGAAGCAATCCAAGTCGGCAGCACTTCAAAGTTAAAGCAGCGCAAGAATGGACCGATTTGATGAGTATCCAGTGATACTGTGTTTTTATCCAGTAGCTTTTCTTCTATCCAATTATTCGCTTCTTTTAACTCTGCGATGTGCACGGGTTCTGCGGTGGTTGGCGTTTCCATCAGTTGTTTTTGGTTACGTCTGTACTCGACAAGGTGCATGAAGGCGACCACGGCACTTTCAGGCGTGCGATAAGTAGGAATACCGGCTTGGGTGAAAATATCGCGAGCTGGTTTTGCGGTCAGTTCACCAGACCAGTTGGTTAGAAAGTTAAAGCGCTTGTGGCGTGGGTGCGCTTTAATCGCATCGACCACCGCTTTGGCTGTTAACTCTGAATGCGCGACAGCAGACGGGCTGTGCATGATCAAAATGGCATCAGCGCAATCCGTATCCATCAGTGCGTTGAGTGTATTCACATAGCGTGACTGATCCGCATCGCCAACCATATCAATAGGGTTGTTGTAACTCCAGCTGGTGGGCAAAAGCGAAGTCAGCTTATCCAACGTCTCATCAGATAGCTCTGCTAATTTTCCGCCACGTTCAAGCAGTGTGTCGACGGCCATGATTGCAGGGCCACCACCGTTGGTAATGATGGCAAGCTTCTCACCACGCAAAGGGACCGAGTGCGTCAGAGTTTCTACCGCTGCAAATAGCTCATGAGAGTTGTTTACGCGCAGCATACCCGTACGGCGAATAGCGGAATCGTAGATGATATCGAGCGTGTCGTCGCCACCGGTGTGTGCTTTTGCGGCAAGACGCCCAGCAGACGTTCTACCGCCTTTCAGTACCAAAATACGGCGGTTACGAGACGCAGCACGCGCGGCAGACATAAAGCGTCGTGCGTCTTTGATCGTATCAACATAAAGCAGGATGGCTTCGGTATGAGTGTCGGTACTTAAATGATCAAGCAGATCAGCGAAATCGATATCTAGAGCATTACCTAATGAGATAAACGCCGAAAATCCGATGTTTTTGTCATTGGCCCAATCAAGAATTGTCGTACACATTGCCGCTGATTGAGAAATAAAGGCGATTTTCCCTTTTTCTGCGGTAACAGGAGAGAATGAGGCGTTGAAATTCACCCAAGGTAGAACCAAGCCCAAACTGTTCGGGCCAAGTATGCGCATACCACTTTGTTTTGCGATTCGAAGACAGGCAGACTGAATACTTTCGCCATCGTCATTGGATAAATGCATATCGGCAGAGAGGACAATAACCGATTTTACCTGCTTGTCTGCGAGCTGTTGAAATAGAGCCTGATTGTATTTCGCATGAGTACACAAAATGACGACATCGGGAACGATCGGCAGTTGATCAATCGAAGGATAGGCGAGCACACCACACACCGATGAGTATTTTGGCGTGACGGGCATGATTGCACCTTCGAAGCCGCCATGAAGCAAATTCTTCATTACGATATTGCCGGCTCGCATCGGTTTAGTCGATGCACCAATAACGGCGACAGAACGAGGTTTAAAGAGTTGGTTCAAGTTGCTCATCTCATGCTCCCAATACAGCGACAACACTCATCCTAGCGAACCTAACTGGTAAATACTCATCGATTTTGATGTTGTTTTAATCAGATCACTCCGGTGCTGGTTAAGTTTGTGCCATGCGTCACAGTGTATTGATATATAATTAGAATGTTGGGTTGATTCTCTTCCTTTCTAGCGGCATGATTTACAGTAATTTCTAGTTAAGGCATTTAAAATTTCATGAAAAAAATTGCGATTGTTGGCTTATCAGTGGTGCTTTCTGCATGTGTGTCGAGTGATTATGTCACCGATGTAAGCTCGGAAAGCTATCGTGAGGATTACAAAACAGCTAAGGTTGAACAACCAGTTGTATCACAGCAGGGAATGACCAACGGCATTTCAGAAGACAACGTTGCTGTTGTTAATATGTCTACTCCAGAAAAACAGGCTGTGAAGACGCAGGCTAAAGCGAAACCAGCTGTAGCGATTATTCCGCCTACCGCTAAGCAGAAAGCGATGAACCCTCGTTACGGTTTCACTATCCAAGTGGTTGCTGTCGGTTCACAAACTAAGGTTGATCAGTTTGCACGTAAATTGCCACGTGACAACCAACCTATCTGGGAAAACTACAAAGTAGTGAACGGTACTAAATGGTACTCAGTACTTTACGGTGACTATGCAACTCGCACAGATGCTAAAAAGGCGATCGGTGAACTTCCAAGTGAATTCCAATCTATGAAACCTTTTGTGAAGAGCATTGATGCTATCAAGAACTCTCAATACCCAACTTTGAACAAGTTGAATTAATACCATTTTTATAAGAAGGGGCTCTCGCCCCTTTTTTTACGTCTAAATTGTAAGCACTCAGAAGCCAAATTCAGAAATTCTTTGCGAAAACCGTGTAACTGTATGCGCTTTTGATTATCATGTTTTTCTAATCCCTCTGTTGTGTCACGGAAAGATCGATTAATGACTAGTACGACAATTCTTCTTCTTTGCGGTGGTGGTTCATCTGAACATGAAGTATCACTCGTTTCTGCAAACTTCCTTCAATCTCAGCTAGAACAGACGTCTGACTTTAACGTTGTACGCGTAGAGATGAAAACAGATGGGTGGTACACCGACAGTGGTGACCTTGCATACCTAGATACCAACTCTGGTACATTGAATACCGACTCTCAGCAGATAAAGTTAGACTTTGTCGTTCCTTGTATTCATGGTTTCCCTGGTGAGACTGGCGACATTCAGTCAATGCTAGAGCTATCGGGTATTCCTTATTTAGGTTGTGGCCCTGAAGCGAGTACAAACAGCTTCAACAAGATCACATCTAAGTTATGGTATGACGCGTTAGGCATTCCGAATACGCCGTACATTTTCCTTTCTGAGAATAGCCAACAAGCTTATGAGCTAAGCGCGCAAGCTTTTGAAAAATGGGGAAGTGTCTTCGTCAAAGCTGCACGACAAGGTTCATCTGTAGGTTGTTATAAGGTAACGGAATTGTCGCAACTACAAGCTGCTCTAGATAATGCGTTTGGTTATTCAGACCAAGTACTTGTTGAGCAAGCGGTTAAACCTCGTGAACTTGAAGTGGCTGCGTATGAAATTGATGGTCAGCTTCATATCACTGCACCGGGTGAAGTAATTGCACCGGAAGATGCGTTCTATTCTTATGAAGAGAAGTACAGCACAACAAGTCACTCTACAACTAAAGTGGTGGCGACTGACTTGAACGAAAATCAGCTAGCGGTGATTCGTACCAGCTCAGAGAAAGTCTTCACGCAAATGCGCCTTCGTCACTTATCTCGAATCGATTTCTTCTTAACGCCTAGCGGTGAGATTTACTTGAATGAAGTGAATACGTTCCCAGGAATGACGCCAATTTCGATGTTCCCTAAAATGCTAGAGAACAACGGACACAGCTTTGCAGAATTCCTCGCTAACTGTGTCAAAACATCAATTTAAGTCCAAGGCTTAATTGATTTAAAGACTATCTTTTCTTCTTCTGCCTGTGCCTTATTACCGAGATAGTGATAAGGCATAGCTGCACTTTGCCAGCGACCTAGTTGCTGGATCTCCCTCACTTTTTTTCCCTGTTTAGCAAGGTTCTCAACTGCACCAACTCGCAGTGATTGACCGGAAAACTGAACATCTAAGCCAAGCTTGCTACTCGCGTTACGTAATATACGAAAGATAGAAGAGTCATCTAATGGGTTATTACTTGTGACACCATGCTTATCAATGGCTGTAAAAAGTGGCCCAGAGGAATAAGCTTTCGATTCAATCCATTTGTCCAAGAAAAGGCTAGCAGATTCAGATAATGAATAGATTGCAGAGCCAACGGATAGTTGTTTGGCGTGTTGGTCACCGATAACATCTTGATGGGATAACACTTTTAGCTCCCCACGTTTCAACATGCACTCGAACATGATGTAGTAGATCGCGAGGTCTCGTTTGTCTTTCAACTTCGTGGAAGACTCAAGGCGTTGAGTAATCATCTTTAAATGCTTGAGAGTAAAAGGTTGAGCTGAGGTTGCATCGTGCTTTTTCTCAAGCCTTAGCCGTGCCATAAGGGTTTGAATGCCTTGGGTGCTAGTAGGATCGACAATCCCTAGGATTCTATGAATCAAACCAATAGTGACGCCGTAACGCTTAATGGTCGCATATTTTCTTTTCTGAGCTTCACGTTCCAAAAATAATCGAACAGCAGTCGATGAGGCAGGAATAGGGCGCACATGCTTGCTCTGACAAAATTCAGTGAATAGATTCCAATCTTTTCTCATAGCTAACAGTGAGTTATGAGAGTAGGAGTTATCTGTTAAAGAATTGATATCTTCCAATTCGATAGGACTAGAAAATGTAGAAGCAAATTGATTTCTTTCGTCTTTGCATGTGATGACGCGAACGATTTTCTTCATTTATACGCACTATAACCAATAAAGTTATGATAAATATACTTGATAATGAGCAATTTACAATTATTATTAAACTAATCTACTACAACGATAATAATCATTATGGCTGCTGCTACTTACAGAGGCTTTGTCCTCAAAACTGCTGGAAATTCAACGGAAGTTTGGCAAGTTCAAATCAAGAGCCACGTGCTGTCAGGCAGCATGGCTGCTGTGAAAAAGAGTATCGATTGGTTCTGTGATACGGCTACCATCATCGACCCTAAAGAGTTTAGCTCGTTGGCTGAAAAGAAAACGCCGACAGGGAGCCCTGTACAGGAAAACTTTAACGGTTATACGCTCAAAAATGACACCGGTGACGTGAACAGTTGGTACTGTTTCTTCAACGGTCGTCTAATTAAGGGTGGAAAACTTGCTATACAGAAGCATATAGAGGCATACTTGCTGGCTAAGCAAAAAGCCGAACAGCAACAGAAGAAATAACACTTATGACTCTTGTATATAGTACTGATGTAGGTCGAATCAAACCTGAAGAAGAAAAGCCACAGCGTGAAAAAGGCGATGGAATCGTTCGTATCATTCGCCAAACGAAAGGACGCAAAGGTAAAGGCGTTTCTATCGTAACTGGTTTAGATTTGGATGATGCACCTTTAAAGCTGCTAGCAGCAGAGCTTAAAAAAGTATGTGGCTGTGGTGGCTCAGTAAAAGATGGCACAATTGAAATTCAGGGCGACGCACGTGACAAGATCAAAGCGCACCTTGAAAAGAAAGGCCACACAGTAAAATTAGCCGGTGGCTAAACCTAAGAACAGGTTTGTTAATCTCTGATTATCAAACTAGTTATTAGGTATTTTATGTAAAATTCGATTATGTTGAATCAGACAGCATATAGAGCGTAAAGCAGGCTAGTAGAATCAGAGCACTTCATTGTGCTCTTTTAATTTGATACGATATTAAACTATTCTTGGTTGCGATTAAGTACGCGAGTGAGTTAGTCGTTAAACCTTACTAATATCTAACATTCTAAATCCCATGAAGTGAAAATTGATTCATGAAGTTGTTTTTTCTTCATCAAAGCGCAAGCTAAAGAGGAAAACAGAAACAGTTAGTTCATGAACCTCAGTTTCTGTTTTCAATGTCATATACTCGTTTTTAAACACCAGTGGTTAGCCATCATTTGGTCACAGACTTGTCTTGCTGTGGTCGTAATTCGAAATTGGACATAAACGAGTTTCAGGAATTCTAACATTAGCGATTCATGAATAGCTTTTTATAAGGCAAATATTGCCAATTAACACGCCTCTCAACTCGATTAGCTTTATCTCATTCAAAAGAGTGGGATGGTTTTCGAATGTGCAATCAGAAGCTAGAGCTTCCTACTGGTCGCAAGGTGTCCCCGCAAGAAAGACTCACCGCTGTTTGCTTATTAGATATCAAGTCCGAATTTGAGGTAAGAACATCCTCTAAATTACTTAAAGTTGCTAGAGCGTTGGCATTGGTACGATGTTCTGATGATTAAAGAAAGAGCGTAACCCCTTGAATTGTTTTTATGCATATCGTTGATAGAAAAAAAGTTATATATTATCGAGCAATAAAATTAGAGTCACAGAGCTATACATAATGAAACATATCAAAAATCGAAGTGCTCTCAATATTGATCAGACTAATGGAAAAATTGTTCATATTAAGACTGATCCAGCTTCAAAAGGGGGAACCCATTTTTATTGGAACAAAAGCCGTTCTGAGCTGATTTGTGGTAGTAAGATCCAATTTCCTGTTGAGTCTCTAGCGTCGGCTTCTATAACAAGAGAAGCTTGTTATGCATTCCCTCGTAGTGAAATACAGATTGGTGATTCTGTCGTGTATCTTTTGTACGCGGAAGCGTTGCCAATAATGTGTGCTACAGTGATTGGGAAAAAAAGGGAAGACGGTAAGCTTTGGCTTTATCTTGAGCCGACATCAGCTCAGTGTCCTATAGCTGGTACTTTAGCTCCTTATGATAAATCTCTATTTTTTATTGTGTCCAATAACAAAAAATTCAATAGAAGGTTAGCGACAAAAAACAAAGTGTTTGCAGCTTACGAAGATGAATTGGAAAAAATTGAGTTCATATATTCAGCTATCAAGTCTAAAAAACTGATTGAGGAATATATGACACAGAGCAAAAGTCTTGGCGAGTCTATTTTCATAAAATGCCATACTGAGCTTTTTGGAGGGATTTATGACTGGGGTGGCAAGTATCGAAATGATGAAGTTGTTATTTCTGCTCGAAACTTTCCAACAATGCACCCTGATGAAGTACCCGAACAGATGAGATCTTTTTGTGCTGATTTTGCTTCACAGTATTTAAGTAAAGTAAAACATGACAAAGAAAAGTTGATAGATGCTTTAGTTTTTGCTCATGAAAGGTTGGCTTGGATTCACCCTTTCTCCGATGGGAATGGAAGGACAATTCGCTTGTATCTTGAAATCGTAGCTAGGACTCGTGGGTTTGAATTTAACTTAGCGAAGGCGCTTTCAAAGAACAAAAGATACTATCATTATGCAGTACGCTCTTGCGTTAGAGAGGGGAGCAAAGACAGGAGTCATTTAAGAAGAATCATTGCAGCAGCCCTAGGCTAAGGGCTGCAAATAACCTATATCAAAGTAGCTAAACGACTACTAGCGTTTGCGATTCGTTTCCAATCCGCGTCAGAGATTTTATGTCCTTCTAGTTCGAAAGATAGACGCACATTATCAAAGATAGATTTCTCAAGCTTTTTAAGATTCATGGACACTTTGCTTGGAGTGTTTGAACCTCTAATTATTACATCGATGCAATTGCTTGAATTTCTAACTGCTTTCATAAATTCTCTCAAAACTCGGGATACGATAAAACCAAAACATAGTTAACACATGGTTATCAAATTTGATTATTGACCTTAGCGTCAATGTTTGTCAACTTTTTTAAGTCACTTTTAGGTCAGGCTAGAACTTGGAAAGTGAAGGATATCAGTATCCCTTATCTAAGAGCTTTAGTCAAAAGAACTCCATGAGGAGCCTCTGTTAATTTAAGGGGGAGAAGTTATTGAGAGTTCTATTTAAACGGTGAAGGGCTTTTTACGAAACAGACCAAAAAAGCTATCAACAGGTAGCATTTAATGGTAACTATTGTCGTTTCAGCGATCCAAAACAAATTTCTGATAGGGGCGCAGAACTCGGCTTTTGAGCCTTGTCATCACTCCAGTAATGCAAACTCAGCAGCGAACATCATACTAAGCAGAAAAACTTTAAGGCTTAAGGATTAAGAACCAATATGTTAGCTGAATACATAAAAGTAATTCGTCCTTAAAGGGAATTGAGCGTAAGTCATGTTCACCGAAGCCTAAAAAGTACTGTACCGTTGCGTTTTTCTAATAATGGTACAGTACTCTATAATCAGAATTCCAAACGTAGTGATCAATATTTATATATAGATATCTAAACGAGGTTGGGTAGTTCTGAGCTAGCCACATCAACTAGACTACCAAGACATTGTCTGGGCTGCGTCAAATTGACGTAGCATATAGCTAACCTACACCAGTTCTTATCCTAAGATTAACAGTCCAACATCTAGTCAAATTAGATCCCAACTTTGGCTTGGATTTTTCAGCACTAAGTTGCCGTCAGCTTACGTTTTTCAGGTGACTCCACAGCGAGTTTGTCGCTTTCATATACTTAACGTCTTCAACGAACCCTTTGGAAAGTTAACTCATATTAGGTTTATCCGAGCTACCCGCAAAATCATTACATAGTTCAGGTATAGCACTATGCAGGTGTTTAGTTACCCGCTATAGCTAAACTCGAAGATAACTCATCTATATGCTCGTAATGTCATGAATAAAGATTAGTTTTCTGAATAGCATCCGTTGAAAAACAATGCACCTATCACCATATGATATTTAGAATATTGCTATTCTCGAGTGACTAAATCTAGAAGCAGATAACCATGGCAGAAAAAGAAAAAATTGATGTGCTTATTGTATGCGCATTAAAGGATGAATTTGAGCAAGTCTTACAAATCAAGGACGGTATCGAGAGTACTGGTTGGATAGAGAGAACTTTATCAAGCGGGAGGTTAGTTGCTGATGCTCGTTTTGCAGGTAAAGATAATGCAATAATATCTGCTCGAGTTACTTGGTCTTCATATATGGGGCGAGAAGAAGCGAGCGCTCTAGTCCATAGCATGCTTTCCGAGGCCGACTTTAAGTGCATTGCAATGACGGGTATATGTGCAGGCCGAAGAGGAAAAGTCTCCCTTGGCGATGTTATTTTTGCGGAAAGACTTTGGTCTTATGATGCAGGTAAGCTCATTAAAGAAGGTGATATCGAGGTATTTCAAGGTGATATGCTTCAATACCGTCCTGACACAGAAATTGTTCAAAGAATGCAAAACCTCTCTGTAGATTTATCCGCTTGGCCGATATCTCGACCTAAGTACCCACTCGAAAATCAAGAGAATTGGGTAATACAGTGTTTAGCAAATCAAATTAAACCATTTGAACATGACGAATTTGATACCAAATGCGCAGATTGGCAGTCTGTGCTAGCCCGATTACTAAAGAAAAAATTAGTGACTAAGGAACTTACTTTAACTGACAGTGGGATCGAGAAAGCCACTGAGTTGAATCTATGGCACCCGAAAGGGTTACCTGAGCCTGAGCCATTTAGAATTCATGTCGCTCCTATAGCAACTGGGGCTGCTGTTGTTGAGGATTCAGGCTTGTTTTCAAGGCTTTCTCATTCTATGCGTAAAGTTCTTGGTGTTGATATGGAAGCAAGTGCACTAGGTGCTTTAGGTAATATAAATCGAATTCCTGTAATTGTAGTAAAAGCAGTTTCTGATTTTGGGGACACATTTAAAGATGATCAGTACAGGCACTTTGCTTCTCAAGCATCCGCTCAGTGCATGTTGAAGTTTCTTCGAGATAATGCAGATATGTTTACTCACCACCAGGAAGTCGAGTTGATGAATGTTTCAACTGATGACCTAATTGTTTTTTTAGCAGAAGAGTACCCTGATATTTCAGATGCTAGGGCTCTTTGGAAGAGAGCTGGCGGGCGAAATAGTGATATTGCGAGCAACTCGAGACCAAAAGATATGTGGTTGAATATTTGGCAAAAATCAGTCAATGGTGCAGCGGTGAAACCAACTGACCTGTTGAATACTGTTGCTCATGACTATCCTGAAAGCGATTTAATTGAAAGCTTTTTAATTCATTTATCCGTCAACGAAAAACTGTACTAAGGAGCTAGCATGGATACTATTTTAAATTCATTTTTAAGTTTAGGGATGATCGACAACATTGATGGTAATGATGAACGTTATGCGAAAATAGAACAAGCTGCCACAAATTTGTCCGAATATTATCGAGAAGAACGAGAACAACTGATTCCAGCAATTTTATCTGGAATAAACCCTAATGTTTCATTAGATGAGCCTACTATAAAAAAAGCAAAAGAGCTTCTTCAGGATGAGTGGAAAGCTTTCTTGACAGCATATACTGATGAACCAATTAATTTATATAGATCTATTATTCTCGAAGCGTGCTCCCTAGTATCAGAAGAAGACAACAATGCAGCAATAATGTGGCTCACCGCTTGTGACGTTTTCCCTTTGTTAAGGTGTGGAAAAGAAGAAAATCTATTGCGAACCTTTTTGCAATCATTAGGGCGTACTGCTGAGCAGAATGCAATCGTTAGTGCGCCAGATTTGTCATTTAACAAAGCGAAAACAATTAAGCTAGGTGAGCTACCAACTCCTGTTGTTAATAAAAGAGATGTTGATAAAAATGATCTTCGCGAGCGTATAGGTGGGGCTGCTAATAATACTTATGTCGATAAGGATGGCCAACATGTTGCTGGTATAAACCCCAATAGATACGCCGCTCATCAGTACCCAGCCCAGTGGGCTGGCGATTTTGCTGCAAGAATGTCTGACATTATTACTTCGGAGCTTGCTTTAGTTGAGGAAAATTCAATTGCTAACAACAAATCAATGGAGAATCTTAACTTACTGAAGAAGTCCGTTGAAAAAGCGCTAAACGAGCAAAGGTTAGTCCTCCAAAGACAGCAAAATGCATTTTTAAATTATCAAAAGCAGGAGCAGACGAGGCTAAATGTTTTATGGTGGGCTGAAGCTCTCTATTCAACCTCTCAAAAAGAGGGCTATCGATCGTACCCTCCTGAAATAGCTTCAGTTTTAATGCCGTATGATTTGCTCGAAGAAATCCAGCTGCCGTCACCAGCTAGTGTTGCATTTACGTTAGCTGAGGCGGTAGGCAAGTTACCTGAATGCGGCCATAACAGTGACTATAGTTTTTGTGAAATTTTAACTGAAATCCGAAACAAACGTTCGCAGCTCGCCCCTTGTTGGTTAGAAGCACTTACTTCTAGATCAGATGAGAAAAGCTCAAATATAGGGGGGGTGGTTGTTCGAGCTTTAGTTGATGAGAATTGCGATTTGGATTCGTTGATGGAGAGTTCTTTTATCCCTCAAGAGTGGCGTTGTAGTTTGCCCGAACTATCAAGAGCAATCTTTAGGCAGGAACAAGCATACCGATTGGTCACGGAGGTGTAGGTATGATTCGGTGCTCAAATCCGAATTGCTTCGTACATGAAGGTGATACTTGCTGTATGGGGGAGCTCAATCATGAAGATTGTCCTTCTTGGAGCAGGAATATAAGAGTTGAAAAAATTGACCCAGAAAAAAATGAAAACGATATTGCTTTTCGGGTGCCTTGGTCATCTTCTGCTCTAGGAAGCTCAGATTTATCACGTCTATATCAACAAGGTCCGTCCATTTTTATTGGATTACTTGGCGCCCAAAACACAGGGAAAACGACTTTTCTAGCTGCGAATTATTTGCAATTACTGTCAGGTGAAAAGTACAACAATTTTGAGTTTTGTGGCTCTCAAACTCTTGGGGCATGGGAATCAATAGCATCATGGGCTCGAATTAACAATGAGAAGCAATTGCCATCATTTCCTCCTCATACTCCACGTGGGGTGGATCGAACGCCTGGTATTCTTCATCTCGTGTTACAAGATTCCAAAGATAAGCTTAAGAACATCTTTCTTACGGATGCTCCTGGTGAATGGTTTACAAGGTGGGCTATTGATGTCGACGCTATAGATGCAGAAGGAGCAAAATGGACAGCATCGCAGAGTGATGCATTCTTAATATTTGCTGATTGTGAAAGGCTTGCTGGAGAAGAGCGCAGTGTGGCAAGGAGAGAGCTGCGGACAATTATCGAACGCTTAGGTGAATCTGTCGGTTCCAGGCCAACAGTACTTGTTTGGGCAAAAAGTGACAAACAACCTACAGAGGGAATAAAAAAAGCAATTCAAAGGGCTTTAGAAAGCAATATTCCTCATGCCAAAGAGTTTGAAGTGACAGTGGAAGAGCCTGCTTCTTTTACAGTAGTGTTAGAATCAATCTTAAATGAGGCTTGGATACCTAGGTTTTGTGAGCCTATCGCGGAACCTATTCTAGGGAACACTTCATTTTTCGCTTTTAGGGGGCACCATGGAAAATACTGAAATACTGCTTCTTGGTGGTCCTAATAGTGGTAAGACACACTATGCAGGACAGCTCTATGGAAGACTGAAACGGCGGCCAGGTAAGTTGAAAATCAGAACTGGTGATGGTGCGTCAGTTAATTTAAGTGCTTTAGAAGATGTACTAACCCAGTTGGAAGACGGCAATGCAGCTGAGCACACTCACGCCGAACAGTACTCCGAAATACTATTCCCGTTAATTGATAGCAATCAGATAACAATTGATATGTACTGGCCTGATTACGGTGGCGAGCAATTATCTCAGGTTTTTAAGCTGCGAGAGATCTCTTCAGATTGGCGTAGTAGGTTACAAAGCACAGACGGGTGGTTAGTATTTATTCGCCTTAGTGGAGAGAAAACATACCCTGACGCTTTGTCAAAGCTAACTTCTATACCAACTAACACTCCAGGTGAAACTACAAGACCTGAAATTTGGGATGCTAACGTATATTGGATAGAACTTCTTCAGATGTTGTGTCACGTGGCAGGCTTAAATCTAAGCTCTAAGGAAAATAAGCCTCCGTTAGCAATCGTATTATCTTGTTTCGACGAAGTACTTGAAGAGGGTCAAGTGCCTTCAGAAGTCTTGAAAAGTAAATTACCGTTATTCTTTTCATTTATCCAAGCAACTTGGCCGAAAAAGATGACATCTATATGGGGGGTGTCTTCCTTGGGTAAAACTCTTCAACCAAATAGCAATGATGATGATTTCATCGATGAGGGCCCAGAATATCAGGGCTGGGTAATTGCTCCTGAGCAGAGTAACAAGGATTCTGACTTAACAGCTCCACTCTCTTGGATACTAGATAATATATGATGATGAAACCACTAAAAGCTATTTATGGTTGCAGGAACAATAGTCATGATTTGCTATTCTGGGAGGGAGATTCTCCCCTTCCTCCTGAGTTACTTGGTTTGACTGACAAACCAGGGGGATACGTTACCCCTAAAGAAAAATGGTGGCCAGCAATCAACTGTGGACCTGTTGGTAACTGGTGGGCGCTGTGGAGTATTGAGCCTGATTTAGGTGCGCCGCGCAGTGGTATGGTTAAAAGTACGGTTTTACTTTGGGAACTGGATAAGGTGCCTCAAGTGCACTGTCTAGAAGAATTTATTTATCAACTAGTTAACCATGATGAGTGCAAGCCGCCTTACTCCAGCTTGTTGCAAAGTGTCGCAAACGAACTGATTTGTACCGATAACATCCTAGCCATAGAAGCTGACGAAACCTTACCTTTATTAATCGCTCACCTATGGGAGAATTTGTGGGGAGAAGCACGAAAAGAATTTTCTGTTAGAAGCGCATTCACGCCTCCTCAAGCATTAGTACGTGCTAAGTTGCCTACATTTTACTATGTTCCCGCATCAGTTTTGAATCAATGGTATCTGCCTAATGTATCCTTAATTAATAGTACAACTACCACTGAAACCTCTCGAGCAGCTAACTACCTGATTAGTAGAACCAAAAATGATTCTATACTTCATCAACTACTGCTTAACTGTTCCGAGTTAACTGGTGATTTGAAAGTATTGAATAAGCTAGGAAGAGCAGCTGACAACATCGATCAGTTTAGTGCAAATTCTACTTTGACTAATGCTATCGTGGCACTTAGGACTTTAATCGCTTGCTCTCCTTCACCAGATAAAGCTACAGATATAAAAAACGAGCTCTTGAGTTCGATTAAGATGCTAATGGTGAGCAAAGGCGACGCTTCTGATATTTTGACTATGTGCAATTTATCAAGTGACGCCGTTCCTAAAGGAGCTATGCCGGAAGTGGAACTATCAACTTGGATAGAGCACAACTTAATAACTCTTAGTCATGAAGACCTTAACAAGTACTTTGAAAGAGCGTTGCCGGATAAATCAACGCAGTGGTGGTCACAGTCAGTAGTCAATGGGATCAGCACAATAGTTAATAAACCCGAAACCAGTGAACATATATTGTTCTGGCTTTCTATAGTCCACTTTCAAAAAACTTTCTTACGGCTATCTTCTGTGCGGCAAGATCTTGAGCAAATGTTGTTTGAGAGCGCAAAAACAAGTGATATGACAGCAGTTAGCTTAATGGCGCTAGAGCAATTTTCTATCTCTCAGGAATGGGCAAAGCTACACGCTTGGGCTGTTTTCAACCTATATGATGAAGAGCAAGTATACAATAAGCACTGCAACTCCATGCCCAATTGGACTGAAGGTGTACCATTCATAGTTCAAAGTTTGTCCCACAGGCATGCGATTAATCTACTCAGGGATAGTGCTTTCTCTCCATTCATTAATTTATTGGCTGAAAGATCCCTAAAAGAGCCAATTCTTCTCAACTATATTGACGTCGCAGAACCGAATGCGTTTCTAATGTGGCAAAAACAGTTAGATATAGGCGGACGATTTTATCCTCCAAACATAGAAACAGAGGCTTTTCTAGCAAAACTCTGTGATTGTCTTCAAACTAATATTTTACCTAGAGTTTTTGAGCAGATATCTCAGGAAATTTCGGAGTATCTATTATCAAATGAAAGTAGAAGTAAGGTTTGGTCTCAGCTCGACCCGACAAGAAGTAATATTCTAGCTAAAGATATGACTAAAAAAGTTGTGACAACCCCTCAGGCTTTACAGCACTTAAGTGACACAGAACCTTATTTTATCAATGAATTGAAAGCCCACATGACTGGCAATCATATCGAACCTGCTTTTCTTCTTTCATACTTATCACAATCGATTACTCATCGTGAAGATGATGTCTTGAACTGGGTTAAAAAAGCTCACTCGAAAAACTTCCACTCTCATGCTCATATGCTTGGGAATGTAATATTAGAAAAGCGTTGGAGCAAAGTTGCCAATTACTTGTACCAAAGTAGTTATGGTTGGCTACCGGACACACCATACTTCAAGCCTGCAGTAGAAGCTTGTTCAGGACTATTGAATGCGAGTAATAAGTTTTGGTTTTCATTCCATACCGGCACTTCAACCCAACCTCACCAAAATGAGATCATTAAGAAGTTTTCGGAAGTCAGTGCCGATCTCGCTTATGATAGGCTTGACTATATTTGGCAGAAGGCTGGCGGTAAACCAAGTAGATTAAAAAACTCTGGAACAGAGTTAGATAAATGGTTTTATGCCGCCAGCGAAGCAGAAAAAGGGGCCTTAAACCGAGGTTTAATAGACTTGTTAGACGTCTTAATAGAAGAGTACCCCCATAATAAACGATTACGTGAGATCCATTATATTGTTTCAAATAGATACTAATCAGGTAGTGTAAAAAATGTCAGCTAGAGAATACGGCACAGAACAAGCAGAGCACTTTAAGAAAAAAGCGGATCACAATAAAAAAGAATCACTTTGGTGTTTTAGAATTATCATGTTTGGCACTCTATCTGCCCCTCTTTTAGTCGGCTTAGGTGAGGGCGTATTGTACGCAAAAGTGTTACCATCAATCTTGTCGGCTGTAGCTGCATTTTGTACAGCATGGCTACAGTTACGTAAGCCTCAAGAGCTATGGTCAATTTACCGGAATGCACAGAGACAAATTGAAGTACAGATTACCCACTTTGATTTCAATGTGGCAGAGTACACTGGCTTAGATGAAAGCAAAGCAAGTGAACTGCTAGCGTTTACTGTTAGCAACTTGGTACTGGAAACCAACAGCCGATGGACAAAGCATGTTCCTAATCCATCTAACTTGAAGTTAGAGAGTAACTAGCATGAGGAACGGTTATTAGCTGACATTGTGTATTAGTGAAGTGAAGACTACCAGTTTCGTTTCTACAATATCTAACAGGTACTTCTATTTGAAACGACTCAAATACTTTGTTGAAGTTAAACCCCGCAACTGAATGCTCACCTTTTTGCATAACGATGCTTACTGTAGATATTAAGTTTGCTCAGGAAACTCAAGAGCACAAATACTGATTTTCTATAGAAGCAAGACTCAGAAAGGAGCAAAGTTAATTTACGAAACAGCTTGTTTCGCAATTGTGCAAGAACCTGTTGCACAATTAGGTTGGTAAAAGTCGTCCAGCAGCAAAAACTATTTTAATAGGCCTACCTCTTCCACATGCAGCACGTACAAGAGTCATTAACGGTGGCTCTTGTCGTTTCTGGGTTCCAGAACAAACTTCTGAAAGATAGGACTCAATGACCCTGCATAACTTCTTTTAATTCAAGCTCATAAGTGATATATATTAATAAATAGCCTATCGATTGCATATGTAAAAGTAATTCGTCCTTAAAGAGAATTTGGCGGACATCACTTTTCATCGAAGCCTAAAAGTACTGTACCGTTGCGTTTTTCTATAAGTGGTACAGCACTTCATTAACAGAACTCCACACGCAGTGAACAACATTAAGTACGGATATCCCAACGGCTTTGGGGGAAGAAACAATTTACAGCACCTGGATCGGACCAAGGAAATGAAACTGACAGGTTTCACTTTGTTTTGCTATCCACTCTTCAAGCTTTTCTACATTTATTCAGCAGATATGTTTAATCTCGTTTTTTAGCAACAGCTAGTTCTCTAACTAAATATTCACCCAGAACTTCCTCTACTTTCATGGGCGTAATCGATTCGACGTAATGAACTATGTCTGCTACCGCTAGTACGTTAAGCTCATATTTTTCTTTGAACTCATCTCTCTCTTGTTTATACCTCTCAGCTTTTTGGACATAGGCTTTCGATACTCTACCTTTTGAGAAGTTTTCATGCTCTTCATCAGTGAATTCACTGGTGTTGTGCTGACGTTGCTTTGCATCCTCAATCATTTTCTTGCGGTGAGGTGTACTTAAGGTGCTCAGACCACCCTTGATAATTCCTCTCGCTACGAGTCGGGCGTGCACAGTGGATGGTTGGATAGGGGACTTCTCCAAGCCTTCTCGAATCATCATCAGCAATTCATTTTGGATGTACTGGTCGAGTTCTTTTCCCGCTAAGCGTTTCTCTCTCATTGTTGATTACTACCTTTTTTCAGCGCCATCACGCTCTATTCGTTTTTGTTCAATGTAGAAAAGGTCTGCCAAGGTCTTTGGAGTTTTCCCTACGAGGTCTTGTTCTCTTATGGTCTTTACAAGGTGAGCAAGAGGATTTTGTGGTTTGTCACTTAAAAGGGAAACTAATTCTGACTCTTCTAGCGATTTGAGAGCTTTATTCTTCAGCGCCTCATAAAGCAATAATGATTGCTCTTGCTCATCAAGAGCTAGTTGAAAGGCTGGGTTGGTCGAGGTTAATTCTCTTAGTGTTTCTACTTCTTTTTGTTTGCGTTCTAATCTAAAGACAATCTCTTCTGCTTCTCCCATTCGGCCAGAAAGCTCGAAATACCCACAAGGTACACCTTCCTGGCATCGCATTGCGAAAGGGCAGCACCAGTTAACTAAATGTCTAGTGCATACCCCAAAGACAAGCGGGTAAATTCGAGCTTGACGTTGAAGTAGGCGTTTAGCTTCCAGCTCTTGCTTGTTATTGATGAGCTTATCGTGCGCTTCTTTTAGTTCAGGTATGAAGCTTTTTGACATCGAGTCACTAACAAACCTCACCATCTCTTCACTGGTTGCACCATATGTTTGCATAGCTCGCTTTATATTGGTCTCAGTTGATAAGTCTTTTGAGATAATTATATTCGCAGTGCTTTTGATGGCTTCAATACCCGTATGAGTGCGATTGGATTTTGCGTATGCAGCCATTCGCTGAGTTACTTCTGACTTATCCTTATCTTGAACGGTTAATGAGTGCTCAACTGGCGTGTATAAACACGATATTTGAACATCTTTAGTAAATACATCTTTCTTGGTATTAAAGGTCTTCTCTAGTGAGACCATAGCCATAGCTGATGTTCTATATTCAAGGGATTCGACCCCATGCTGATAATGTTTGTTCTGTGTGAGATCTACTCGACCCATCAAGATCGCTTGTAAGTGATCTGTTACGCCAGCAATTGCCAAAAAAGTATTTATGTTGTGGCGAGGGGTGTGCTTAGGGACTCGTATCTCTGAGCCATCGTCTTCAGTCATTCCAAAGGAAGAGAAAATGGATTTACCTCCAGATACGTTGCCGAGCCACTTTCTGAGGTCTATTTCCTGTAACGGGAGGATTACTGACAAATGACGGAAGTCATTAACTTGATTTCCATTACCATAGGGAGCCAAGAATAGTAATTCTTCGTAGTTAATGTTCCAGAATGTACCATTGTCGTTATAGGTATGTACCCCTCGGTGTCCTTGTTCGAAGTTGGTGGTCTTTGAATATTGAGCGGTGATGTAGTCATTTATCTGAGCTTTTGTGTAAAAGTAGTGTTTGAGTTGTTTATGTACCTCGTGAACTCTAGGGCTACATCCAGTGAGGGATTTGATTGATGTCTGAATACTTCTAACGATCGCTCCTCTAGCGCCGCCACTCCCAGCAACAACATGATCAACTAGCTCTCTGGATTCTACTTCATCTCTCGACATATTACGGATAGCAGCAGGCAGGAGATGTGTGAAATCTGACTCTCGATAGTGAATTAACTGTGTGCGTTGTTTGTTTGTTAGTTCCGTGACCCTCTTAACTATCATTTCGACAATAGGATAGGTTGAAGGGGCTAACCAGTGTATGCGTTTGCCAGCGACCTTTGCTCCGATATAGTCGATGCCTAGATAATAACTAGGGAAACCCATATCCTTGGCATATCGCAGTTTATCGGGCTCGGTTATTTCTCGCCTGACAAGACAATTAACTTTCAAGTTCTGCAACTCTTGGAATCGAAAACCTGTAATTAGTAACAAAAGCAAGCCTGATAACAACACGTTATCTTCATCATTCTTGGTTAGATGAATCAGCTCAATAACTGACATGAACGCCTTAATCGAAATTAAGTGTTCATCGTCGGTTTTCAGAGGATCTAGCTCAGCTATATCAACTGACTTATTTCGGTGAGGGTGTAGGTTTTGTATGTTGAGAGTTATTAAAGTTAGCGATTTTGCATTCAGCACTCTCGCTAGTGCGACTGCTTTGTCAGCATAATCACTAACAGTAATTGGCGATGCCGCCTTAGCGTGGGTGTCCATTGCAGCGTGAATAATGTCTGACGTCAAATACATAGGGTGTGATTGCCCCTTAGCTTTAACAAGCTCAACGTACCAACGCTTCATGACCAATAACTCTTGACGAAAAACAGATCCCGATGGAGTGCGTTTGCCGTTCATGCGCAGTGTCTCAACCAACATTGCTTTCATGAAGTATTGATATATGGGGGTGATGTCCATATTTTCGACACCCCTCACTTGGTCGGTGTTGCTAAAGAGTAACCTTCCCCTAGCTGCACCCTTAAGCCACGCGTAGCCTGTTTGACCAAAGTCCCAACCCTCAGACTCCCATAAAAACACATCCTCAACGCCGGCTTCCTGTGCCTTTATACGGAATACATTACAGTTTTCGCTTATATAGGTATCAACATTCTTGCTTACATTAAGCATATTACTTTCTCACATCTCGATGATGTTCTATTCGAGTTATTACATTAGCAACATTGGTTTGGCGACGAATTAAATCATTGCCAAGAGGGTGGCTTTGAAGGTTGGTGTCTACAGATAGTTTTATCAATTCGTCCACTTCTCGACCAAATGCGTCGTAAACTTCCTTATGTTGGCCGTCCAGGAATGGGTGGAAGTACAGACACCCATAACAAGCTCGCCCTTGGCTGAATGGGCAAATCAGTTCTTCATAGTTGCACCCACCAGTGTGCGTGTGTAGGGTGCCTCCAATTGAACCAGCTACTCTACGCCCATTCCAATTTTTACTATGAACAAGATTCCCTGTTAGTATCAAAGCCATCATGTTCTTGAATACAGGGTTTCGACCTAGGACTTGTTCTCGAATATCAGCTATATCAGGCGTCACAGCAATATAGCGAGAAGCTACCCTCGTATTACTGTGTCCTAAAATATAAGCAATGTCAGTGGCACTAGCGCCGCTCATTGCCATTGAGTGCCCGACATTATGCCTAAAGAGAATAGGTGTATAGCGAGGAAGCTCTAGCAGACCTTCGTTAACTGCGTCTTTGGTTTCTTGAGGCGAAAAACGAAAGAGCATTTTATCGATAGATGCAATCGCTGCTTTTGATGTTGATTTCGACTTTGGAAATAAAGCTTGATCAGGATTAATATTAGCCAATCGTATATAGAATTTGATTAGCTTTCCTAATTCATCGGGTATTGCAACCAATACCGGATCTGGGTTTTTTCTTGATTTTTTTGATAACGGGATCAGGATCGAAAATCGATTGCCTGTTTTATTTTGGGTATCCAAACTCAAATCGCTGGCATAAAGTTTTGCAAGTTGTGCAGGTCTAGCTCCAGTGTAATAAGTCAGGCCAAGAGTAACGCAATCACGGAGTGTATCGACGCTAATTTGGGTCTTGATTCTGCTTAGGTGCGCTTTGATTTCGGCTTTACTTTTCAAGCTAGGTGTCAACTTGGATGCCCAGCGAACAATACCAGCCTGAATCATCGAGCACACTTCTACTGGAATCACGTTATCAAGATTTTGATAAACCCCGAAGCTATCAGTGAAAGGACGAGGGATAAAAAGCAGTTGCTCTTCAAGATCTTGTTTTGAATCATCCGTACTTTTAAAGAATTCAGCACGATCTAGCGCCCTTAAAGCATATAGAATATGATAAAAGTCCTTATTATCTGAAGCGTTAGGCTTATTATTTCGAGTGGCTAGATGCTCAAGGTGCGCTAGAAAAGAGGCTTTAGTGAATTGCTCACAACCCTTGAAATAATGAGCTAGGGAGAGACATAACTTAGGTACATTCGTCGCGCAATTCTCCCAGAGATAACAAAGGGCTACGAACTTTATTAAGCTTAATTTGAAATTATCAAGCTCAGAGAAGGCCGGGGAACTTTTAAACCGAATGTAACGCTCTTCACCTGAAAAGTAGTAACGCCAATCGTCGTCCAAAGTTATGGTTTTATCATCGGTTCTTTCAGCATGCTTGAGGAACACAAGCTTTGGTAGATCAATCTCGCTGATCCATGTTAGTTGCTCCGCAGAAAACGCAGCGTCACTGACTGCATGAGGGCTTACAAAATCAAGGGTTACTACATTAGAAGAACTCATCGTAATCTCCAAAGTTGTTGTCGTCATCGATAGCACCTACATTGCTCGTACTCGATAGATCGCCTTTAGTTGAAGTTGATGGTGTTTGGGAGCGTTTTGTTACCATATTCGTTCTCTTAATATTGCTTTCATTTGCTACTTTTTCAATGAATCGGTTAGCGTACTTCATTGGCATTGTACTAGTGAGAGTCCACCCACCGAGGGCTCTCAACTTGTCAACAGCAACGTCTAGTAACCCCTTCATTCTTGACCGAATCCCATACTCTCGCTTCAATTCTAACTCTTCAATAAATAGCTCGTTATAGATGAACTCGAGCGTTATATAAGCCCACGTATGCCTTCCTACATGGGGGGTGATTTGGGGCATGAATTCGATATTCACCTCTGGCATCGCCCTGAAATGCGGATGTTCTTTTATGAACGCACTATCAATTTTTCGATAGTAAGTGTTGACGGCATCGTAGGATAGGGGAGCTAATTCACCACGTACCCCAATGAAAAGAAAGCCATAGTCAAGTGTCTCGGGCTTTGCTTTAAATAGCGCAGCTCTCTTTTCACAGTAGATAGTAAGCATCGTGTAGTCACTAGGCTCTAATTGGATTTTTCGTTGGGAGTTCTTGGTTTTTATTGAAGGAGGATTTCTTCTAGGGTCATTGAAACCATCGGGTAGGTTCTGGACAAGAAGGATATAAGAGCGTTCTCCGTTTGGGTCTGGGATGGTTGGGCCGAAGGATCTCAGTGAGAGCAGCAAACACTCACCGATTCTAAGTCCATACTGAAACATTAGCCTATGAATGAGGTAATTTCGGAATTGCTCAAACTGACTTGAAAAAGGGTTTTGAGGGTTTGTAACGGCAGGATGAATCTCGCCAGTGTCTGAGTCTACAAACTCTTCTGTAGATGGTACAAGCATGTTATCCAACAACAGTGCTTGTTGCTCGGTTAGACTCTTGTATCGTGTTGTCGAAGAATTAGAGTCTACGTCCAGTGCAGAGTATTCCTTTATAATGTGCTTGATTTTCTTATCTATTTCACGATGCATTATAGAGGCATCCAGTGGAGAGCAGTCTTGATAATCCATACACGTATATCTGTCATTCAGGAACTTGAAGTAACGCGTAACCACATGAACATAAGCCACATACGCTTCTTTTACTGAAGCGGATGAAGAAAGAGGACTTACGGAAATGTATGAAGAAGAGCCATCGATATGTTGTTTTGATAGAAGATATTCAAAGAAGTAATCTACTTCTTTCAGGAATGGTTCAATATAGTACTTGGCATCTATGAAGGCACCGTCAAAGGTACAGCCATGCTTTCTTTCATAGAACTCGTAGAAGAAGCGCAGTGCTTTAAGGGAGTTGGATTGAGTTCCAAGTGCTTTCTTTGTGAGCCGACTAATCGTATAAATCGTTAAGAATAGTGATGGCAGCGTCGTGACATCATCAACAACCAGTTTTAGGTGCTGTCCGTTACGCTTTGTGTGGGCAATGCTATAACTCATATTCGCTCAAAAATCCTTTTGGTCAACTTCTGTGAACATATTCGCTAAACGACATAGTACCTAGGTTAAACCTCGTTTCTAATAATCAATTAATCATCGCAAGATGATCAACTGATTATTAGGTACTTTATGGTAAATCTGAATACTGTTAAATACGCCTTCTTATGAACTTACCAGAAAACCTTGAACATCGACTCATAAACTCAGTGTAGACATAAAACATTTAATTGTAAGCATTGAGGGGTGGGACATAAGTTATTGATTAGTGGTTGTTCGTGAACCTAGGAAGTAACCATCAATATTTAACATAATATACATAATGCGCACTGAGAGTGTAAGCGCAAAGTTGTAATGTCACTATTTATCAAAGTTAAAATGTCTCTTTAGCACCAGCTCACTAAACTTGGTTCACAGCCCTTAGCTAAGGACATTGAGATGCTAGTGACTATGAGTGCTTCTGACCGTCGAATTCGCAGAGCCGATGCTGCGGATATTTTGAGTTTAAGTGTCCGGCAAGTTCAACGACTCATGAACCGCCTTCGTAAATCTGGTGCAGCTGGACTCGTACATCAATCTCGAGGTAAACCAAGCAACAATCGCTATCCGAATGACTACCGTAAAACAATTCTAAAATTAGTTCGCACCCATTACGTAGATTTCTCACCAACATTAGCTAGAGAAAAACTCTACGAGTTACACAACCTTCCAATATCAAATGAAACTCTCCGCCAATGGATGATCGCCGATGGCCTTTGGGTTCCGCACTCCAAGCGAAAACCTCGAATCTATCAACCTCGTTATCGCCGAGACTGCTTAGGTGAATTGATCCAAATTGATGGCTCTCACCATGATTGGTTTGAAGGACGCTCTGACAAATGAACGATTTAAATCTTATCCAATAGCACCTTTAAATATGTTCGCATGTGGACATTGTTCATTAAAGGTCTTTGCTTGATAAATGACGTTTTAGATGCATACAGGCTTATCGTTACTATGACAGTATAGCTAGCCTTCCCGGTTATGTGGACATCAGTTGTATGCAAATAAGTCAAACCAAACGAGCTAAGTCATTCTGCTTGAGCGCAAAAATAGTATAGGTTGCATATACCTGTGATACATTATTGATGTCTTAAAAATTGGTGTATATGGATACTTTTAAATGATATTTGATGAGATCGACTTAACCGGCTTATCTAACAACGAACTGAAAGATGCTGCGATCGCTATGAAAACACGTGTGGAATCTCGTAGGCAGTACTACAATCAGGTTCGTAATTGCATTTTCGAAAGGGAAAAATGGAGCGAATATAATATTGCTTATAACGAGTTTGAAAAAAATTTCTATCCTAACTGGAATAACCAGTGGGGTCAGTTACAAACAAATAACCATTTAAATAGTTATGAAGCGTATTTTGAGCGATTAAATGAAGCTAGCGCCAAGGTCGAAGCAGTCCTAGATAAAATAAATCCAACCTCAGAATTACTCTTAACTACAGAAAGTTTAAGGGATAAGCTATTAGACAGCGTTCGTTCAGAAGTTAATGACCTTAAAGATATGGTCAAAACTGAAATCGAGTCAGGAATAAAAGATCTTATAGGTCTTAAAGCTGAATTAAGGCTCTCTGGAAACTTTGCTGATTCCATCGAGAAGGAACTTTCAGCTAGTGAAACTTATAAGTCTAGATTTATGTGTGGCTTTATCGGTTCTTTAATTTTGATACCTTTATTTTGGCTAGGAATTGCCTACATCAACTCTTTGCTCTCCCTTTCTACGGTTGATGTTAACGTGTTAAGGTTAGGTGTTTCCATCCCCCTTTTCATTCTTTCTTACTTCCTCTTCAACCAATATAAGCTTTATCAAATGATGTCTGTACGCTATACGCATCTCAAAGGCTTTGTTGGTGGTGGTGCTAGTTTCATTTCTACTTTAGTAGATTCAGAAGATAAAGCAGTCAAACTAGAAACGAACAAGGCACTTGCTGAACTATTTATGCGTAACGATGAAGTTTTCGGATTGGTTAAGAAAAATGACCACCCTGCAGATTCGTCAATTGAGAAAATGACAAAATTAGTTGCTGCAATCCATAAATCTAAATAGGCTCCAGTTGCAGCCTAACATTACTTTAATGTATTTCGGCCAATTTTGTTATAGCGTAATACTAGTCCGTTTCTTGTATTAAAAGCCCGAAAAGTTCGGGCTCTTTTATGGCTTTATTTTTGTGATCTAAAAGCATGAAAGTTACGACGTCACTCATTTCAGCACTTCTTTAACCGGCGCTAGCTGCCAATCGTTATATGCATATGACCTTGCACTCGCCATGTAGCGCAAATTCAGGTTTCTACTCTTTAATAAGATCTCTACAAATAGATCGTTTTCACTGCGGTTAATTGGTTCAAAGGCCAAGACTGAATCGTGACACGTACGGGAAAATTCAAGTGGCGTTCCGTTCGCGAGAATGCTGACGTTGGCTTTATCAGTGAAATATTCATTTTGACCACACTCTACACCCGCCAAAGACAACTTAAGCTGTTTGCCACTCAAGACGCTCAATGTTGGTAGCGCGATAGATTCAGCCAATACAGCTTGAGTTTGAGCAGATACCGAGATTGGTGCAGCTAAACTTAAGGCTGCGAGTGCGAGTGTTTTGCACTTATTAATAACCATGTCTATTCCTAACCCTGGATTATGAAAACGAATAATCAATAGGTTAGCACATCAATCCCACCATGTTCAGGTGGCACTTCTTAGTTTTGAAGATTTTCTAATTACACGTCTGTTAAACGATTCAGTTAGTGAACACTTTTGTTACGCCATAACCACGCAGAGTATTACACTGGCTGACAGTAAGCGCTTACACCGGAAACTTACAGGTATGTAATTAAATTACAAATCGGTTTTTAAAGGTGTTGTGCTAAGTGTTTTGTGCTTTTGTAAGTTATTGATAACTAGTGCTTTGGTCGTAATTGTTGGTTTATTTGATCGGACTTTCAGTTTTATTACAAATGGATATTTTGTTGGTTGTGAGAGGTGTTAGGAAGGTAGCGGTTGGAGTGTGTCACCTAAGAGCGATATTTTGTTCTGTTATAGTGCGCATTAAAATTTAGGCATAAAAAAAGAGCAGTGCCCTGCTCTTTTTAATGATGTGTGGTCAGTTATTGTTTTGCAGCTTCTGCCCTAATCTGCTCAGCAACAACTTTGATTGCTTGGGCTGTACTCATGCCCTCTGCCATGAGCTGTTGAATGCGCTCTACGGCTTTCTGTTGTTCTTCGTGTGATAGTGGCGGTAAATCGTCAAACATAAAAAAGGCTCCTAACATTTAGGAGCCGACTATATTACGAATTGTACGATTAGGCTAGTATCACCTACCCCGTTGCTTAGTAACTGGTTAAGAAGTTTACGTAAGCACCCATAGAGTTTTCATTGGTGTAGCTCGCACCGATATCTAGTTGGAACAGATTTAACGGAGATAAACCAATACCTGCCGTCACGGTATCGTCGAGATCATCATAAGCTAGGTTACGTTTCCAACCGGCGCGCAGCTTTAACTGACGCATAATATCAATTTCACCACCGACGCGAAGCATTTGAGTGTTGTCATCAAAGTTAGTGTAACGCTCTTCTTCATTAAGATCGTAATCAACACTTATAGTTGCGTAGTCTGCAACTAGGCCAACACCGACTGTATAAAGTGGACGCATTTGGTATGCATAAGATACAGGATCAAATGTCCGGCTTTGTGAACCATCGATACTTGATGTAACAGTTGAACCCGCAAGCTCTATGGTTTGGATATCACGAGAGATAAGGTTTGTTGCAGAAAAGCCAACGCGTAACGGCCCATGGAACCATAAGAAACCCGCGTCCATATTAAACATGGTTTCGCCAGTGCCATTATCGCGTACGTCTTTAATGTCGTAATTGTTTAGGTTCGCTGAGTAAACGTAGGTATAGATACGTTGGATCTTAGGCGTAATACCGAACGAAATGTGTTGGCCAAGGAATGTTTGGTATTTTGCTAGTGAAATACCTACTTCAGTTACCCCTACACCTACAGCGTTGACCGCACTTAACTCAGCATTGATTGCTGGGTTTAAAGCCGGATCAATGCCGCTGTTAGCGCCATCATAAATATCAGTTTGTGCGAACGATTCTGCGTAGGCTTTACCAAAGACGTTTGCAGCAACATAGCGGTTCGGAATAGCAAACGCGACAACGCCACCGAATTCAAGCTTAGCGATATCACCATTTAGGGCATCTAGAGTACTTTCGAGCTCAGAGATATTTGAATAGTCCCCACCAATAGCTTGATCAATTAGGCCAGCAGCCTTATCGAGATCATCAACCATCATATGCTCATCGCTATATGATAAACCGAAGCTTGGTGTGATCATGCCAACATCGTCGTTACGACGGTAAATAGCAGTCAGTGCTGGGTTATAAAAAGGAGCGGTCAGAAAGTTTGCTGAAACAACGCCAACACCACCCATCGCATCGCCACGGGCTTCAATTGCATAGTTTGCTGCAGACGCGGATGAAGCAGCAAACATAATAGACAACGATAAGAGCTTTAATTTATTTTCCATATCGGTATAAACTTTTTCTATTCCATGTGTTTATATCGACATATTGTGAATTAACTTGAGCTATTCATCCACTGAAACATCATACGTTTTACTGATTATTTGTGATTGCTCTACAATAATTGGCCCTTGCCAGCGTTGATGTTTCATTGATACAGCAAGAACGTATCGTCCTGGCTCAATTGGCACGTTACCTAATGCGGTCGGATAGTCGGAGTCGTAGCTCTCTCCCCACACTTGGCTATAAGTCCCATCCACATAGTCATAAACGGCCGTTTCTAACTTAGGTAATGGACAGTGTCGATTGAGTAATGCGTTCTTTTCGACTTTCCACTGCGCTTTTGAGTTCCAGCGTACAGACACTTTTGCCTTTGGCTCACCAAGTAATAGCCATGAGCTCCATGATGTTTCATCAGCAGCAGTAATGTCGATACGGTAGAGCCCCATTTTAACGCGACTGTTTAAGTTGTAGCGTTTGACGTAACGAGTGAATTTACCGTCGTCTTCGTTTGGCGTTTCGGTAACCGTCGTATCAGTGGAGAGTACTTTTGATACCCAGCGGGTTAATGAAATCTCTTTCAGCTCTTTGCTTGAACCAACTTCAACGATCGCGCGGTAAGAGTCTCTGCCTGGGCTTTGAATTTCTGTGCGACGAACCAAAACGGTATTGATCCAATCTGGGAGAGATTTGTTGTCTAGTCCTTTTCCGCAGTCCACTTCAAGAGATTGCAAAAAGAGATCGTTTAAGTGTGGAACAATGCTTTCGTTCTTCTCAAGCTGCCAAACTTCGACTAATGAGCTGAACATACCAGGCAAGTCGCCATCAAGCAGATGCTTGTGCGCTTGTATTAAAGGTGAGTTACTTTCAAACCAAGGTATTTGCGCGGCTGAAAGAGGTGCACTTAATACCAGTGCACCGATTAATGTTGCTGTTCTAACCATTAAGCTTTCATTTTGTAGCCAACGCCACGAAGCGTTTCAATCTCGAGGCCAGGCAACTTCTGACGCAGCTGTAGTACGTGAGTATCTACAGTACGTGTTGTTGGGAAGTGGTTGTAGCCCCAAACGTGGTCAAGTAGCTCGTCACGTGTGAATACTCGACCAAGGTTGCTTGCTAGGAATAGCAGCAGATCGAACTCAGTACGCGTTAGCGTGATCGCTTCGTCTTTGTACTGAACTTCACGAGTTGCTTTATCAATAACTAGGTGTTCAGTGATTACTTTACTGTCATCAGCGGAATCACCTTCTGGCGCGCGAAGCTGTGCACGAATACGAGCAAATAGTTCTGCTTCAGCAAAAGGTTTAGTTAGGTAATCATTCGCACCAGCGTCTAAGCCCATAACTTTATCTTTAACGGTAACTAAAGCCGTTAATAGAATGACAGGCACTTCTTTGATGTTCTTCCATTCAGGTAAGTGTGTCACTGAATCACCATCAGGTAACTGACGGTCAAGAATCACTAAGTCTGCCTTGTCCCAGTACTGAGCAACATCAGCGATGGTTTCTGAGTGGAAGCATTCGTATCCCGCTTGCTCCAAACTTACTAGAAGTCCATCAGCTAAGTTTTTGTCGTCTTCAACAAGAAGCAGTGTCTGTTTCACAGGGTATCTCCAAAATAAACGTTGTCGGCGGACCAACTAATGACATTTTACCGCCCATTCGTCCGACCATTGATTCAACGATGGTTAAGCCTAAGCCAAGGCCGCTTTTACTTACAAAAGGTTTTCTGAGCTGACGCCAATCTTTTGAAGACAGCTCACCTTGGTCAATCACTTTAACCGTAATCTTTTGCTTAGATGTGGTGACATCAAGCACCACAGGCGCAACGCCGTACTTAACAGCGTTACGTATTAAATTGTCTATACACGTACCTAACCAATATACATTAAGTTTGGCCGCGATATCTTCATTGATAACGAATTCGATATTACTATTAAATTCTTCTTCAATTTTAAACTCAAGCCACTCTTTAACCGATGGAACCCAGTCAGTTGCTAGCGGCTTATTGTCTGATTGTAAGTAGTCTTTACTCGCTTCAGCTAATTGCCTTAAGCGTCTAGAGTCTTCACATAAACGTCGGAACTCATCATAAACCGTTTCAGGTAGCTGCTCAAACTCACGTCTAAAGCCTTCTACTGTTAACGACAAGCTCGCAATTGGTGTTCGAAGCTCATGCGTAAGAATCTGCAAGATGAGCATGCGACTTTTCATCTCTTGTCGCTTGGTGTTCCAACGGTACACTGACCAACCAAGCACCAACAAAATGTTAGCGATAACAAGAGCGACCATGCTCATGCGTAGTAGATCGGAATGATCTTTAGCATCCCAACAAAGGTTGCCTCGACGCACGAAACAGCTGCTCGACTCCTCACGAAGAGTAAATGACAGCCCTGCCGTTTCGACATTTCGTCTCCAGATATACTCTGGGAATATTAAATAGTTATCGCTTTGTCTCAACCAAAGCTCATTACGTTCAATGAACATGCTTGACCCAGAAATCAGCGCAATGATGGCGTCTTCATCCATGCGTTGTAAACGCCCTAGTAACGTAGAATCTGGCGCTAATGAACGTTCTTTAATATGCATGTATTGCAGAAGTTCATCTTTTCTATCTGGATAAACGTCAACATAGCGACTCGCATAAGTCCCCCCGCCTGGGTGTATTAATGCACTACGCGTGAACCATTTGTTTGTTAGTCTATTACCCTTACACATTGCACGTGTGTATACCAGCGGTTCTGTAATCAGCGGGCTTAGGGGTAATTTACCAGTACAGTTCTTGGCGAGTTGATAAAGCCTCTGGATATCTTTCAAAGGATACGCAGAAGTCTGAGGCAACATGGACTCAGGGGTCAGTAGGCGCGTCGGGTAATCTGTTTGTAGACTGCGAATATCATAAGATGCAGTCGCTTTTTCTTGATCAAAAAGATCGACGAATTGGTCAATACGCTCGGGTAATGACTCTGAGTATGCGTTACCACTTAGCAGTACCAACGAAATTGACAGTGTTTTAATCGTCGTTTTAATCAATGTAAAAATTCAATAAATCAGTGAGTTAGATTTAGAGTAAAACATTATCGCAAAAAGATAAAACTGAAATGTGATATCAATGTCAGAAATAATGCGGACAAATGAAAAGAAGCCAGCTGTTATAGCTGGCTTCTTAGTTAGGAAGGTTGCGTTATAGCGCTTTAGAAATCGCGTCTACGCTCTCTTTCGCATCGCCGAAGAGCATATGCGTGTTCTCTTTAAAGAACAGCGGGTTTTGAACGCCAGCGTAGCCAGTATTCATTGAACGCTTAAACACGATTACGTTTTTCGCATTCCAAACTTCAAGCACCGGCATACCTGCGATTGGGCTGTTTGGATCTTCAAGCGCCGCTGGGTTTACCGTGTCGTTTGCACCGATAACAAGAACCGTATCTGTTTCGCCAAAGTCATCATTGATTTCGTCCATTTCTAGTACGATATCGTAAGGGACTTTTGCTTCAGCAAGTAGTACGTTCATGTGACCAGGTAGACGGCCCGCAACTGGGTGGATACCAAAGCGAACGTCAATGCCTTGTGCGCGCAGCTTCTCTGTAATTTCATGCACTGGGTACTGAGCTTGCGCTACCGCCATGCCGTATCCAGGAGTGATGATTACAGATTTTGAGTCTTTCAGCATATCAGCAACATCTTCAGCGAACGTTTCGCGGTGCTCGCCATGCTCTACGTCATCAGAAATAATCACTTCTTGACCAAAGCCACCTGCGATTACACTAACGAACGAGCGGTTCATCGCCTTACACATGATGTAAGACAGAATCGCACCAGAAGAACCTACTAAGGCACCTGTTACGATCAGTAGGTCGTTTGCTAGCATGAAACCTGCTGCCGCCGCTGCCCAACCAGAGTATGAGTTAAGCATTGAAACAACCACCGGCATATCCGCACCACCGATTGAAGCAACCAAGTGGTAGCCAAATGCAAAGGCGATAAGCGTCATTACGATAAGCGCGAACATGCTACCGTCAGCTTTTACGAAGTAGATCATAAGCAGCGTTGAAACGACGATAGCCGCAAGGTTCAGCTTGTGTTTGTGAGGTAGGTTTAGTGGGGATGATGAAATCACGCCACGTAGCTTACCAAACGCAACAACAGAACCTGTAAATGTTACCGCACCAATGAATACGCCTAGGAATACTTCCACTAAGTGAATCACGTGTGCCGCGTGCGCTTCTTGAGGGTTCAAAGAAGCAATGACGGGGGCGTCAATGTAGCTGTTGTAACCAACAAGTACCGCTGCCATACCAACGAAGCTGTGCAGAATTGCCACAAGTTCTGGCATTTCTGTCATTTCAACTTTCTTAGCGTAATGGATACCGATACCACCACCGATCACCATAGCGATGATGATCCAAACAAGACCTTCTGACTCTGGGCCAAAGATCGTTGCGATCAACGCGATAGACATACCAGCAATACCGTAGTAGTTCCCCGATCTTGCTGACTCTTGCTTAGACAATCCTGCCAAGCTCAAAATAAAGAATAATGCAGCAACAATATAAGCTGCTTGTACTAATCCTGCAGACATTCCCTGTTACTCCTTAGTCTTTACGGAACATTTCAAGCATACGCTTGGTTACGGTGAAACCACCGAAAATGTTGATACTTGCTATAAGCACGGCGATGAAAGATAAGAATGAGACGACCCCATTCCCTTGTCCTATTTGCAGTAATGCACCTACGACGATGATGCCTGAGATAGCGTTCGTTACCGACATTAGAGGTGTATGCAATGCATGCGTTACGTTCCAAACAACGTAGTAGCCAACTACACACGCAAGTACGAATACGGTGAAGTGAGATAAGAACGCAGCAGGAGCAACAGACGCTACCCAACCGAAAGCACTTAGGCCGATGGCAAGAGCAGCTAGCTTCTTAACTGGAGAAACTGGCTCTTCAACTTTTGGCTCAGGTTTAACTGGTTGCGCTGCAGGTTTTTGCTCTGGTTGAGCTGATACTTGGATCGGCGGTGCTGGCCAAGTAACCTCACCTTCTTTAACGACTGTTACGCCACGTAGAACGACATCTTCAAAGTCGATGTTGATGTTGCCATCTTTTTCTTTGCTGAGAAGTTTTAACAGGTTAACAATGTTGGTTGCGTAAAGCTGAGAAGATTGCGTCGGTAAGCGACCAACCATGTCGGTGTAACCCACAATCTTAACGCCGTTAGCTGTCGTGATAACTTGGTCTGCGACTGTGTATTCACAGTTACCACCATTGGCAGCTGCAAGGTCAACAATCACGCTGCCCGCTTTCATGCTATCTACCATCTCTTTGGTAATTAGCTTAGGAGCAGGTCGGCCTGGAATAAGTGCGGTAGTGATGATGATATCAACATCTTCTGCTTGCTGCGCGTATAGCTCAGCCGCTTTTTTGTTGAATTCATCAGACATCTCTTTCGCGTAGCCGTCACCAGAGCCAGAATCTTCGTTGAAGTCGACTTCTAGGAATTCTGCACCCATTGACTGAACTTGCTCTTTTACTTCAGGGCGTACGTCGAATGCGCGAACAATTGCACCTAAACTACCTGCTGCACCAATTGCAGCAAGACCAGCAACACCAGCACCAGCAACGAGTACTTTCGCTGGTGGCACTTTACCTGCAGCCGTAATTTGACCTGTAAAGAATCGACCGAACTCATGAGCCGCTTCAACGACTGCACGGTAACCAGCAATGTTCGCCATCGACGATAATGCATCTAGAGCTTGTGCACGCGAAATACGCGGCACAGCGTCCATCGCCATGACGTTAATGTTCTTGCTAGAAAGCTGCTCCATTAACTCTGGGTTTTGGGCTGGCCAGATGAAGCTGATAAGACTCGCACCTTCTTTAAGCAGAGCAATCTCGTTGCTCTCTTCAGAATACAAAGGTGCATTCACTTTTAAGATAAGATCGGATTGCCAGACTTCTTCAGTCGTAACAATCTTTGCCCCTGACGCTTCAAATGCTGAGTTGTCGAAACTCGCTAGTTCCCCAGCTCCTGTTTCGACGACAACGTCGAAGCCTAGTTTTAATAACTGCTCAACCGATTTTGGCGACGCAGCCACTCGCGTTTCTCCGGCGAGTATTTCTTTTGGCACACCAATTTGCATTAGCTATTCCTTGACTATTCGCAACAATGATTGTTCTGTTTTTATCCAACGGTTAGAGATACTTCAAGCATTTTGTAAGAAAAACACAAAATATCATTACATATAACCATTGGTAATGAGCCTGCATGCTGTTTAATTAGTTTTTCAACAACGAATTACATAAGTTGTAAGAGGTCTAACCAGGAGCAATAATTCACCATAAAAACAAAGAATTACGTTCATTACATAAACAAAAGAGCCATCAGCATAACGACTAATGGCTCTTAAATTTATGATGTTTATCAAATTGGTACGGATCTATTGAAAAATATTGTCACCCATTTGATCAACGAACATTTGCGCTTTTTTGAGCATAAACTCATTTGCATCGCTTTCACTGGGAAGTACGTCTGAACGAATAAAGCGATGTGTTTTTGTTTCATCACCAAATTGTTTTGTAATGCGCCCTGCGATTCGATACTGCCCGCCTTCCGACAGAGCTTCTTGATAGATTAGATAGCCTTTGTATTCCACCGGCTCAACTTCAACTTTCGGTTGCTCTTTCGAGCCCCCAAACAAGCGTGAAAACAGTCCCACTAACGACTCCTCGAATTTACTTTTCTTTCTTCAAGATTGGTTTTTCAAACCATTCTAGCTCAATGTCATCATCAAATCTTTGTTTACTAAAGATAACGGGAACTTCGTCCTTACGGTGCTTGCGGCGATCATCGACTATCATGCCTACAGCAGCGTCTACGGCTACCTGAGAATAAGTTTTCAACGTAACTAAGCGTTCTTCAGGTAACGCGGATAGAAAATCGATATCATGCCGTATATACACTGGGCGAAGTTGGCTGAGTGCTAGACAAGCGAGATCGGCAAGTTGCTCATGATCGAAGTGATCGACAAATTCCGGCTTAGCGAGTACTTGCCCTACGAGAGTTTCCATATAGTTATGCACATCTACACTTATTTGCATATGGCTTAGCTCCTTCTAAGATAATGCGCTGATTATACAGTATGGCTAAAACGTTCAATTGATACTATAGGTTGCACACTCTATCATCAACTTTTGTCCGCAATTTATCCATGCCCGCACTTTTCATAGATAAGTTTAGTAAAAAGCTTGGAAATTCATCAAATAAAAGTATTCTTAACAAGCATTCAATCAATAATTCATTCGTCTTAGGCTGGGTTTCATGTCGTTTTCCATCGTCACAACTAATTGGTTCCGTGTTGCGTTACCTCTTCTACTGTTGACGTTTATTGCTTTTGGCATGAACAACGTGATTCTATTAACTCAGTCTAATTTGGGGATTGTTTCTAAACTTCCTTTCGTTCTGTTTGCAATTACCATTGTGTTGGCTAATGCCTTTAAGCAGAGCCGGATAGCTATGGTTGCCTGTGCACTAGCACTTTCGTACTGGGTCATTCAAAATCGATTACAGTCATCGCTCTCTTCAGGTACGACGATATTAGAGCTGTCACTTCTTGCGGCGCTTCTGCCGATTGCACTGCTTTTTGTCTTTACTTATCGTGACTCGACACTGTTTTCGCGCTCATTTGGTATATATCTAGTTACACTGTCACTATTTGTGTTTTGGTGTTACCTCATTCTCAGTCACTTTTATGATGGTGGGTTTGATAATATCGATGAAACCTTCCTATTTGTTCTGCCTGAGGTCTCTAAGCTGCCGTTTATCTTAGTGGTTTACTCGCTCGCTATGGTGTTGCTATTCGCGATCTGCGTGTTGAGCAAAAATCGTATCGTCGATGTTGTTATTTACTCGGCTACCCTTCTCGCATCAACAACGTTTGTCTTTTTCCACATTCCTCACATATCCAGCACTATGTTCTCACTGGCCGGTGTGTTGCTGTTGGTCTATTTGCTATCCGCCAGTTATGAGCTTGCTTTTACTGACTCTCTAACCGAGATACCGGGCCGCCTTGCTCTTGAATCTGACCTAAAGCACTTAGGCCGTCGTTATACGATTGCTATGCTTGATATTGACCATTTCAAATCGTTTAACGATACGTACGGACACGATACTGGCGATGAAGTTCTTAAGCTTGTTGCATCGAAGATGTCGCACATTGGCGGACGCGCAAGAATTTACCGTTACGGCGGTGAAGAGTTCACGGTGCTCTTTAAAGGAAAGTATGCTGATGAAGCGCAGGATCACTTAGAGCTACTACGTGCATCAATAGAAAATTACGATATGGTGCTACGAAACCAAGATGCCCGCCCTAAAGACGACAAGCAAGGGAGTAAGAAACGTGGCGGTAAAAAGGCCAGCGATACTGTGAATGTCACCATCAGTATTGGTGTAGCGGATAGTAGTGAGACATCAAAGGTTTCTGAAGTAATGAAGTCTGCCGATGATGCCCTGTACAAAGCTAAGAAAGCAGGTCGCAATAAGGTTTGTCTTGCTTAATCGACTTGGTTAAAGAACAAGACGATACTGCCCCCTTTTAGATTGCTGCCGTAGTTAATATTCAGTCCGATACCCACGTTATCAATCCAATCAGATTCAAACGGCGGCGTCATTAACCATCCTATCGAGCCCTCATAGTAATACGGTGTACCCAGTGGTGTACTGGTATCTCCACCAATATCGATACGTCTAAAGCTACTGTAGACCGACTGTACAGAACGACCTAATTTACTGACGTTATAGTAAGCTTCGATTCCATTGGCCATATACCAGCCCTCAGGGTTGCCTACGTCGCCGTAGTTGGCTTCACCCCATCCTTTGCCATAGAAGTAATGGTATGAAGACGTGACATTCCAACTGCCCCAATTTGTCGGTTTGTCGTATCTAAGCTCGGCGTGAGGCTCAACAGAGGCTGCCCAAGCGTCAGTATTGAAAATGACCTTGTCTAAAGCGGGTTTTACATTCTCATTAGAAAAGTCACTTCGATACTCGTGATTATTATTGAAATACTGCAGGTGCATACCAATACCTGGTGTCAGAGCCCAATGTTCTGATAGCTGGTAACGGAAGCGATAAGCAGTAAATGCCCCGAGGATGATCTCGTGTTGGAAATCATCTGCGTCTGATGGCCTGATCTCAAAATCCTGGCGTGAACCAAGAATTGAAAAACGAGTGAATATTTGATGCTTGTGAACCGCATCATCATCGCTTAGGTCTATCGTAAATGGGAGTGTTGAAACTGCGATTTGCTGGCGCAACTGAACCGACTCTTGAGAGCCGATATCTTCATTATCGAGGTTAAACCAATCATTTGGGTCAAAGTCATGAACCCCAACAGTGAAGACATCACTGTCAGTCAAAACAATGGCTGCGGAAAAAGCCTGTTCTAAGTAGTCTTGGAAGTGAGGGTTGCCTTTGGCTAAAGCAATCGGTGAAAAGCACGCTAACGACAAGCCTAGATAACGGCAAGATTTAAACGTTACCATCTAATCAAAATTCCAAATTCATTCGCAATTAGAGTAAGTTACTTGAAAATCGGGTTCAAAACAATCACTGATGACTATTGGTGAACGCTAATATATTGGTTCCGGCCAGCCTGCTTCGCTTGGTAGAGTTGCTTATCGACAAGCTCATAAATTTGTTCAATGCTCTCTTTGCCACTTGGAATAGTTGTGAACACACCCTGTGACACTGTCACTATACTGGCGACTTCGCTGTACTCGTGAGGGATGTTCGCCTCAGCTAGCGCAGACTGTATACGCGACGCATCTTTAATGGCCTTTTCCTGATCGGTATAGCCGAGAATAATCACAAATTCTTCACCACCGTATCGCCCAACAACTTCACCACTACGTACAAATAGATTGCTTAAGAGCTCCGCTAATAAAATTAAGCACTTGTCGCCTTCGATGTGGCCATAATTGTCGTTAAATAGCTTAAATTTATCTACGTCGAGCAATATCACGCTGAGTGGTAACTCATGACGCCCATGAAGCAGAATCATCTCTTGTAGCTTTTGATCGACAAATCGGCGATTTTTAACCTTAGTTAAGCCGTCCTCTTGTGCGAGTTGCTCAAGCTCTTGATTGGCTTTGGCCAGTGCTGCTGACTTTTGCTTAAGCTCTCGACGCATAAAGGCGATTCTTTGCATCGCAATCAATTTGGAGTTAAGGACAATTTTGTTGACGGGCTTTATTAAGTAATCATCGCCCCCTGCTTCGATTGCATTGGCGATCATTGAAGGTTCGTCGTGACTACTTAAGAAAATAATCGGTACCCACTCAGGGTATTGCTTACGAATTTGAGCTGAAACTTCAAAGCCATTCATATCTGGCATAGAGACATCGAGTAGTATTAACTCAGGTTCAAAATCACGATAGAGCTCAAGCGCACGGCGGCCAGAATCGGCCATTTCAACCGTATGCCCTAGCTGCTTTAATCGAATTGCCAGTTGAATACGTTCCATTTGAACATCATCAACCAGGAGTATCTTCATAGAAGAACCGCGTACATCCACTCTAATTGCTCCAAGGTTTGATAAAAAGAGTTACAAATAAGAAATAGGCATTAGATTAAAACTAATAAGAAATCACATGCTTAGACTAAAAATACTACACAATTACATAATCCTCCATTCAAGGTTGACATTTGGCGCCAATTTTTTACGATAACGCCGTCATATACACATATAAGAGAAGATCAACATGTCTGACGTTAATCAATCAGAACAACCAAAAGTAGATTTAGCAGAAGTTTCTGCAGAACTGCGTCAAGTTATTGAGTTTGACGGAGTACCAGAAGCAATGCACTACATGGTGACGTCAATCCATGATGTTTCCGAAGAAGCTGTTCGTGAAGCTTGGAACGAGCTACCAAATAGCGCACAAAACGTTCTAGACAACTTCGAACAATTTCACGCACTTATCTCAGTAAGCCAAGCATTTGCAGGCTTAAATGTGATGGAAGAGTTCCCAACACTGAATCTTCCACAAGACATGACTGAAGAGCAAAAAGAAGAGTACCGCGCTCAGCTGCTTGACCAAGTTTTACACAACTGTGTTAAAGACATGGTTAAACAAATTAAAAAAGCACGACGCGACCCAATTCTTAAGCGTGATTTCACGGACGTATTTGCTAAGTAAGCTGATGCAAATAAAGAAAACGCCGCTATATGCGGCGTTTTTTTAATGGGATAACACAATATCTTTCTGGGTAACACTCACCCCTTTGATCTGAACATAAACGCTCATACCCGGTGAGAGTTGCAATTCGTCTTTCGCCCATGCCGTCACTGTGGCATTCAAATGGCAGCTGTCAGCCAGTTCTATTTGCACTGAAACGCTCTGTCTTTCATGACCATGAGACTGAGTCTCAATTTGGCTGATCGTACCCTTAAGAATGTTTCGTATAGACGTCTGCTTTGGCTCTTCTAACATCAATGAAACGTCGTTGGCCCTCACTTGTAGTCGCACTGAGGAGTCAATATCACCATCAATTTTTTGCACCCAAAGCGTAATGTTTTTGGCTAACTCAATTTGAGATAAAGCATACTCTTCGTTATGACGAATCAGTTTGCCTTCAAACAGCGTACTTTGCTCAGAAAAAGATTGCCAAGGGCGCATGGCTTTCGATGCCCATACTTGCTCTATAGGCCCCGCTATCGCCACTTTACCTTTTTCAATGATAACTAAATGGTCAGCCAGTCTCAGCACCTCATTTAAGCTGTGAGACACATAAACAATGGGAATTTCGACCTGCAAAGCCAGTTGTTCAAGAAATGGCATCACTTCTCTCTTACGTGGCAAATCCAAAGAAGCTAGAGGTTCGTCCATTAAAAGAATATCGGGCTTAGACAGTAGTGCACGACCAATAGCAACGCGCTGTTTTTCCCCACCAGATAACTGATTCGGATAGCGTTCAAGCAGTGGCTTTAAGGCCAATAAGTGCGTTATTTGCTCGAAATGCTGCTCATCGTGAGCTTTCACCCCGTAGGTCAAATTGCGTTTAACTTTGTAATGAGGGAATAACCGCGCATCTTGAAAAACGTATCCAACGTTACGCTTAAAGGTTGGAATATCGACCTTTCGCTCAGAATCATAAAGTGTGGCGTTGTTTATTTGGATCAGGCCAGTGCTTGGTTTGCTTAATCCGGCGATGACGTTGATTAAAGACGTTTTGCCAGCACCTGAACGACCAAATACGGCAGTGATTCCTTTCTCTGGCAACTGTAGGTCAATATCAAAATCTAGCACCCCGAGGCGCTGTTTATACTGAATGGTTAAGTGACTCATTTAGCTCCTCCTAAACGACGAGCCGTAACACGACTCAATTGTTCGGAAGCAATCAAAGACGCTAAAGCAATCACGATCGAGATAATACATAGGCGCATTGCTTCTGCTTCAGAGCCAGGTGTTTCAATAAAGTTGTACATTGCGAGTGGAATTGTCTGAGTCTCACCAGGGATGTTAGAGACAAAGCTGATAGTTGCACCAAATTCGCCTAGACTACGGGCAAAAGCCAGCATGGTACCAGTGATAATTCCCGGGATAGTCAATGGTAAAGTAATCGTGAAAAAGATCTTAATGGGAGATGCTCCAAGGGTCGCCGCGGCTTGCTCTAACTTCGTATCAACCGACTCTAAGCTCAAGCGAATTGAGCGCACCATTAACGGCAATGCCACCACAATGCAGGCTAATACCGCTCCTTTCCAACTGAATGAGAATACAACGCCGAAGTATTGGTACAGCCATTCACCAAGAAACCCTTGGCGTCCCATTGAAATCAGTAACAAATAGCCGACAACGACAGGAGGAAGCACGAGAGGCAAATGAATCAAGCTATCAATGAAGCTTTTACCGTAAAACTCCTTACGAGCTAACAGCCAAGCTAACCCTATTCCTAAGGGGATAAGCCAAACAATCGCGTAAAAGGCTACCTTTAAGCTAAGTATCACTGCTTGATATTCGTACTCGGTCAATATTTCCATTGGTTATTGCGTACCTTGATTAAATCCGTACTTTTTCAGTATCTCTTTCCCTGCCTTTGAATGAACAAATTGGGTAAAGTCCACCGTTGTTGGCTCACTGTTCATGATAGCCATTGGGTAAATAATGGCGTCATGGCTTGTTTCAGGAAGGCTAGCGACAACTTGGACATTGGGACTCGATAAGGCATCTGTCTGATAAACGATGCCAAGTGGCGTTTCTTTGCGCTCAACTAGCGTTAATGCAATCCTAACGTTCTTTGTTGGGGCTAATTGACGCTTAAGCTGTGACCAAACATTCAGTGATTCTAGCGACTGCTTTGCATAAATACCGGCTGGAACCGCATTAGTCTGTCCAATTGCCAAACGTTGGCCGTTTAGTGCTGATTTCCAAGAATTCTCGTTAGTGACATCGAGTTCAATTGCAGTGGCTGCGATAACAACAAGCTTATTGGTTGCAATATTGGTGACGTTGTCACCTGAAATAAGGTCTTTGTCGACCAAGTAATTCATCCATTTCGTATTTGCAGCGATAAACACATCAACCGGCGCACCTTGCTCTACCTGTCTAGCTAACGAAGAGGTACCACCATATACAGTGGTCACTTTTACCTTGTTATTGCTTTCATAAACATCGACTAATTCATTAACAGCATTCGTCATCGATGACGCTGCATAAATTCGAAGTTGCTCTTGCGCAGATAATGACGCGCAAAATAGCAGCGCAGCCGTACCAATAATATGGCGAAATTTGGTTATTTTCATTTAATCTTTTAATTGTGGCCAAAGAACATTGAGTTTGAGATGGCTTTCAATTGCATCTGCTATGCGGTCAATGGCTTGTTGTTGATTGGTTTGATGATCAATCTGAGCGATGTTATCAGCGCCTGCCCAGCGGCAAATATCATTAACCGCTGCAGGAATATCGAAGATACCATGTAAGTAGGTACCAAACACTTGATTGCAATCACTAATTGCCCCGTCCGCTTGTCCAGACTGCAAATAAACAGGCGCCTTTGATTTCACCTCGGTGATACCTGCATGGATTTCATATCCGCGCACCGGGATATCTGAGCCATTTAGATTAAGTTGACCTGTGACATTAGTCAGTGTTTTATTAGGTTTGAGTTCGGTTTCCGCTTCCAAATAGCCAAGTCCGGTCGTTGAGCCGGCTTCGCCTTCAATCCCCTGTGGATCATGAATCGCCTGCCCCAACATTTGATATCCACCACAGATGCCCATAACTTTACCGCCGTAGCGCAAGTGACGCTGAATGTCTTGATCCCATTTTTGACTGCGGAGATAGTCCAAATCGCTTCGGACCGCTTTAGAACCTGGAAGTATGATTAAATCGACATTTTTTATGCGTTCGCCATTACCGACATACTGCAAATCGATATCTGGATTGACTCTTAACGCATCGAAGTCAGTGTGATTACTGATTCTTGGAAATACAGGTACCGCAACCCTTAGCTTGGTCTCTTCGCCGGTAAGCTGCTCTGCGTTAATCGCATCCTCAGCTTCGAGATCAAAACCATGAATGTATGGTAGGACGCCAATAACAGGCTTGCCTGTTTTTTCTTCCAGCCAATCAAGCCCAGGTTGTAGAAGAGAGATATCGCCTCTGAAACGATTTATAACGAACCCTTTTACGCGCTGTTGTTCACTTTCCGATAGAAGTGCCAACGTACCGTACAGATGGGCAAATACGCCGCCTCGGTCGATATCTGCCACGATTATCACGGGAACATCAGCCTCTTCAGCAAATCCCATGTTGGCGATATCATTTTCGCGCAGGTTTATTTCTGCTGGGCTCCCTGCTCCTTCAATCAATACCGTGTCATATTGCTGCTGTAAGATCGAAAAAGATTCCATAACGACAGGAAGAGCGACTTTCTTATACGATTGGTAGCCAATAGCATCTACGGTTGTCGTTGCCTTTCCTTGAAAGATTACTTGTGCGCCCATGTCCGTATGGGGTTTAAGCAACACTGGATTCATATGAACACTTGACTCAATGTTGCACGCTAGAGCTTGAACGGCTTGAGCTCGGCCTATTTCACCACCATCCGCCGTGACTGCACTATTGAGCGCCATATTTTGTGGCTTAAAGGGGGCGACATTTACCCCCTTTCGCGCTAACACACGGCATAATCCTGCCACTAACACACTTTTTCCGGCATCAGAAGTGGTGCCTTGTACCATTAATGCTTTTAACGTCGACTGCATTCCGTTTCAAACTCAATAAACATTTGTTCTGCTTGCCATAATAGCGGCTTTTATAGCAATGACTCAACAAGATGAATCGAATATGAACCTTGTCCTCAGTATCGATTCAACTTCACTCTGTTTTAATAGCTCCATCGAAACAAACACTACCGAATAAAACAGAGGAAACCTCAATGAAAAAAGTAATTTTAGCGACTGCTGCAACCATCATCCTAGCTCCAACATTGGCGATGGCAAAAGACGACGACAGAAACCATCAATCCGCGATCCAATATACGGGTCCTGTTGAAGTAGTAACGGTAGACTCATTACTTAAAGACACAAGTATGTTTACTGAGAAGAACGTTGTGGTTGAAGGTGTACTTGTGCGTCAATTAAAAGGCGATACGTTTATCTTTTCCGACGGTAAAGGCGAGATTCAAGTTGAACTAGACGATGATATTCACATGACTCAACCTCTTGATCATACGACTAACGTACGTCTATTTGGCGAATATGAAGGCGGAAACACCCCGGAAATTGAAGTAGATCGTATCCAAGTATTATAAATCGCCTGAATTAGTCTTTCGATTAAGTTATTATTGGCTTGCTTATTGCAAGCCATTTTTATAACTACATTTTAATGTTAGTCGGAGACTACTTTTGAAAAAAATTATCTTGGCCAGTGCCTTAGCGATCGCAGGCATCAGCGGAAATGTTCAAGCAAACAATTTTAACTACAACTACCTTGAAGTGCGTACCGCCATTGGTCCAGAAATGACTGGGGTAGAATTTAGTACACTCTTTACTGATAACTCCCACTTCATCGTGCGTGTAGACAGCCAGTTTGACAGCGATTACGACTTAGCGGGCGGTATTGGTTTTAATGGCCCAGTAAACCAATTTGTAGACGTATATGGTCAGCTACTTATCCACCAAGTGAAGCTTACGGAAGAAGCCGGTGGCGACAGCAATACTCAAGCAGAATTCAACATCGGTTTAAGAGCTTGGCTGACGAATCAAGTAGAAGCTACGGGGCGACTTGGTCGTAACGACGACTCTTCTGTTTTCCACGCAGGTGTTCGATTCCATTCGACAGAGCAACTATCGCTTTCTGCAGAAACTCGTAACAACGGTCTTTACGGCCCTCAAGTTACGATGTCAGTTCGTTTCCAATACTAAACCATTTCGGCTACTCATAGTCGAGTAGCCACCTTATCGAAAGATTGGATACGCTCGCATATATTGGGAGGACAAGTTTTACCGATATATGACCGCGATACATAAGCTATATAGCTTACTTAGATAGAATAAGGCCCTGACTAGCAATAGTCAGGGCCTTATTGTTATCAGATTGATTTAACGAACGACGATTTTTCGTGGGATAAGCTCAACGCCTGTTTGGTATCGTTTCGACGCCGCATTTAGCGCGAGCGCCATTGCACTGTCGGCGATAAGCTCAAACTGCTGAGGCAATGAATTGATTTTCATCGGCAGAAAATCTAACAGTCGATTGTCACCGAACGTGGCAATTTTGATTTTCCCTGCCAGTTCAGGACGTTCCAGAAGCACATCAAGCACCCCTTCTAGTAGCGTGTAAGAGGTAGTGACAATAGCATCAGGAACGGTATCACTTGCTACCCATTGATCGAGTACGCGCTTGCCTTCACTGCGGTTAAAGTGATCGCCATAGCCGATTATTGACGTAATTGCGTGGTTCTTTGCAGCAGAAGCAAAGCCAAGTTCGCGTTCCTTTGAGATGTTTAGCTCTGGCAATGCTCCAATAAGTCCAATTGAAGTGACATTGTCACTAATAACGGATGAAGTCAGTTCAAATGCACCACCAAAATCTTCACTGATAACGCAGCAAAAGTGCTCATCATCTAAAGGACGGTCGAGCGCAATCACTGGTGTGCCACTATTTTGAAGGTTTACATAATAGTCGCTGGCCTCTGGGATGACGCTTGCTACGAATAACGCATCCACTTTGCGACTGACCAATGCACGCACCACGTTTTTCTCCGTTTCCGGATCATCATCAGAACAGGCAATCAATATTTGATAACCGGCTGAACGTGAGTTTTGCTCTAGTAGCTTGGCTAAACGTGCGTAACTGGTGTTTTCTAAATCGGGAATAATCAGCCCAAAGGAACGGCTATGCCCCGCTCTCAAAGTACTTGCGGCAAGATCCGGACGGTAATTGTGCTCTTCTACTACGGCCATTACCTTACGCTGAGTCTTTTCACTTATACGGTATTTTTGCGCTTTTCCGTTAATCACGTAACTCGCTGTAGTTTTTGAAACCCCCGCTAATTGGGCTATTTCATCGAGTGTCATATCACAAACCTCTTTATTGTGCGCTGGATCATAATCCGCCACTTACGATCTTTGACGAAGTTGAATTATAAGCTGAAACGATTCAGTATAAAAGCTGAAAGGATTCAGCAAGGCTAATAGAGTGACAAGAGTCACCTATTTGTTTCTTCTTTCAACCCGACAGGAAACCTGTTGTTTAGGTGATTGCTGAATCCTTAATTTATTTTCTTTTTGCTGAATCGATTCAGTTATATTCAGCAAATGAGTTCGAAGCTGATTACCGACCGTGTAATTAGTATGTTTTTAGAAAGCTGGAGAAGCCACCATGCTTAAGTTGTCCACTAGCGATATTACGCTTGCACAAGCTGCAAATGACAAATACGAGGCAATTCGTAACGTTGCGCGTAGCCTTACCACTAACGAACTGGTCGATGAAGGCTATGTAGAAGGAATGCTGAATCGCGAAAAGCAAAACTCGACTTTTTTAGGCAACGGCATTGCCATTCCTCACGGGACAATTGAAACAAGACCTTTAGTTAAACAAACGGGTGTGGCAGTTCATCACTACCCTAATGGTGTCGACTGGGGGGACGGTAACATTGTTTACGTTGCAATCGGTATTGCAGCTAAGTCTGACGAGCACTTAGGTATTTTGAAGCAATTGACCAAAGTTTTGTCTGCGGACGGTGTAGAGCAAGCGCTTAAAACAGCTAAGTCTGAGAATGAAATTGCTGCCCTACTACTTGGTGAAACGCAATTTGAAGCCGAACTTGATGCTTCGCTTGTTCAACTAAACTTTCCAGCAAGCGATATGGTTCAAATGAGCGCGGTTGCCTCTGGATTGCTAAAAAATACAGGCTGTGCTGGTAGCGATTTTGTCGCTGATATCGTCGCCAAAACACCGACTCATCTAGGCAAAGGGTTGTGGCTAGTAGGCAGTGACAAAGATGTAACTCGTACCGGCGTTTCATTTGTCTCTACCGCTAACGATTGTTCACTTCAAGGCACTCCTGTTCGTGCTTTGATTGCATTTGCTGCTTGCAATAGCTCGCACAGTTCAATCCTACAAAACCTGTCATCAATCGTTTTTGAGAACAAACAAGAAACTCTGATTAACGTATCAACTGAGCAAGTTATTGCTCTGTTAAACGGTGAAACCGTAAGCGCGCCAAGCAAAGAAAATGACGAAAACACTGCGGTATTTACGATTAAGAACGCTCATGGTTTACACGCTAGACCAGGCGCAATGCTGGTAGCAGAAGCGAAGAAATTCGAATCCAATATCCGTGTTGCTAACCTAGATGGTGATGGCAAAGAAGTGAACGCAAAAAGCTTGATGAAAGTAATCGCATTGGGTGTCAAACATGGGCATCAACTTCAGTTCAGTGCTGATGGCGAAGATGCTGTAATGGCACTTGAGTCGATCGGTGTTGCCATCGCATCTGGCTTAGGCGAAAGCTAAGGGTATCTCATGACTAAAACAAATAAAGTTGTGACAGTAACACTGAATCCAGCACTCGATTTAACAGGCTCTATCGAGATGTTAAGCGCTGGTGCAGTGAACCTAGTTTCTTCAAGTAATCTCCACGCAGCGGGTAAAGGCGTCAATGTTGCAAAGGTACTCAGTGAGTTAGGTGCAAATGTTACGGTCACTGGCTTTTTGGGAAAAGAAAACCCAGAGCTATTCCATCAGTTATTTGCCCAGATTGGTGTAACGGACCGTTTTGTCGAAGTTGCAGGTGCGACGCGCATCAACGTCAAACTGGTTGAGAAGAATGAGCAAGTAACGGATATCAACTTCCCTGGCGTGACCGTGTCACAGAGTGATATTACACGCTTTGAAGAGACTTTGTACGCACTCGCTGAAGATCATGAGTTTTTTGTCTTTGCAGGTAGCCTTCCGGGTGGCGTATCTCCTGAGCTGTGTGCGTCTTGGATTTCAGAGTTACGTAAACGCGGCAAGAAAGTGCTGTTTGATAGTAGCAAAGCTGCGCTACGTGCGGGCATTGATGCTCAGCCATGGTTAATTAAACCCAATGACGAAGAACTTAGTGACTTCATCGGCACCAAACTCTCAACGGCAGACGAGTGTAAATCAGCAGCGCAGAGCTTAAGCAGCAAAGGTATCGACAACATCGTGGTATCGATGGGTAAAGATGGCGTCATGTGGCTTCATGAAGGTGAATGGATTTCAGCTCAGCCGCCAAAAATGAAAGTCGTGAGTACCGTTGGTGCCGGAGACACATTAGTTGCAGGGCTTTGCTGGGGCCACATGCAAGAGTTACCAAAAGAATCATTAATTCGCTTCGCCACTGCACTATCAGCACTTGCTGTTAGTCAAGTTGGCGTGGGCTTAACCAGCCAACAAGAGCTGGATGAGATCAAGAGCAAGACACAAGTTCAAGCACTTGACTTAGCAACAACTCATATCGAGAACTAAGGAACAAAGGTTACCATTATGAAATTAGCAATCATTACTGCGTGCCCTAGTGGCGTAGCCAATAGCATCTTAGCAGCGGGTCTATTAGAACAAGCGGCTAAATCACTAAACTGGGACGCGAAAATTGAGTGTCAATCATCAGTCATGGACTCTGCAGTCCTTAGTGCTGAAGAGATCGACCAAGCCGATGTTGTGATTATTGCGGCAGACAAAACTATCGATACTAGTCGTTTCGTCGGTAAAAAAGTGTATGCGGCTTCAATAGAAAAAGTTGCGGCTGATTCAAAGGCTTTTTTACAGCACGCAGTTGAACATGCCAACCTACTACAAAAATCAGATGTGCAAATTGAGTCGACTCAAATTCAAGTCACTAGCGAACTGAAGAAAATCGTCGCGATTACTGCTTGCCCTACAGGGGTTGCACACACGTTTATGGCTGCAGAAGCACTTGAAGAAGAAGGCAAGAAACGCGGTCATCAAATTAAAGTTGAAACCCGTGGTTCAGTTGGCGCAAAAAACCAGCTGACTGACCAAGAAATCGCTGATGCAGACCTTGTGATCATTGCAGCAGATATTGAAGTGCCCCTAGACCGTTTTGATGGAAAGCTAATGTATCGCACCAAAACGGGTCCGGCACTTAAAAAGACATCTCAAGAGATGGATAACGCTTTCTCTAAGGCTACTGAATATAAACACAGTGGTGCAACAGCTTCAAATAACACTGATGAAAAGAAAGGCGCGTATAAACATCTAATGACCGGTGTTTCTCACATGCTACCCGTCGTAGTTGCTGGCGGCTTGATCATCGCCCTCTCTTTCGTGTTCGGCATTGAAGCCTTTAAAGAAGAAGGCACATTAGCGGCAGCACTCATGACAATTGGTGGTGGTTCTGCGTTCGCACTGATGATTCCGGTTCTTGCTGGTTACATTGCATTCTCAATTGCTGACCGTCCGGGTCTAGCTCCTGGCTTAGTGGGCGGTATGCTTGCAAGTTCAACTGGTGCAGGCTTTTTAGGTGGTATTGCAGCAGGCTTTATTGCAGGTTATGCGGCGAAGTTCCTAGCGGATAAAGTGTCGTTACCACAATCAATGGAAGCTCTAAAACCAATCCTGATCATTCCTTTTGTTGCCACGCTATTCACTGGTTTGGTGATGATTTATATTGTTGGCGGCCCTGTATCAGGCGTGATGAACGCATTGACTGACTTCTTGAACAACATGGGATCTGACAGTGCTGTTCTTTTAGGTCTACTACTTGGCGCAATGATGTGTTTTGACTTAGGTGGCCCTGTAAACAAAGCGGCATACGCGTTTGGTGTTGGCCTGTTGGCATCGCAAACTTACGCACCGATGGCTGCAATCATGGCTGCGGGTATGGTCCCAGCTCTAGGCATGGGTCTAGCGACATTCATTGCAAAGAGTAAATTTGAGAAAAGTGAGCAGGAAGCAGGTAAAGCATCATTTGTTCTGGGTCTATGCTTCATCTCAGAAGGTGCTATCCCATTCGCAGCCAAAGACCCTATGCGCGTAATTCCTGCATGTATGGCTGGTGGCGCGTTAACAGGTGCACTGTCTATGTTGTTTGGCGCAAAACTTATGGCACCTCACGGCGGCTTGTTTGTATTGCTGATTCCAAATGCAATTACCCCTGTCTTCATGTATCTAGTTGCTATTGCAGCCGGTACAGCGGTGACAGGCTTCAGCTACGCATTCCTTAAAAGTAAGGCAAAAACGAATGAAGTTGCTGCATCAGCACTGTAATTCATAACCCCCAAGATAAAAGCACCTACTGCAGGTGCTTTTTTTGTATCCGTTTACACACATAGCAACAGATTGCTATGTGTGCATAGGAGATGACATACTCAATAGCTATATACTCAACAAGGCTCACAGTAAATGGTATAAAATATGTGTATAGTCGTCGGCTACTGATTAATTTGAAGTTTACATCGATATAATGCGCCAACGCAGTTCCAAATTTGTTCTTCAATCTATCGCCGTATTTAGCGTATTGGCGTTCGTGCCCTTTTTATACTTTTTCAATCAACTCTCCTTAATTGAGCTTAAAACCGAATCCAATATTGAGCAGCAGAGCCGCAATAAACTCGAGTATTCAAAGGTTGAATTACAGTCTTCGTTAGACAAAATGTCTGCGTCATTACGCTACCTTTCTCACAACAACATACTGTTGCAAGCTGTGACCAACCCATCAGAAGACAATTTGGAAGCCCTCCAAGATTTCTGGGTTCTGATTGCACGCACTCAAGGGTATTACTCGCAACTTAGGTTTATTGATATCGATGGTAATGAGGTTGTTCGTATTAATAGTGGTAACAACTTCATCGAGCTTGTTGAAGCAGAGCATTTACAAAATAAGAGTGATAGAGACTATTTTGAGTACGCTAGAAACTTAGGAGACCGCGAGGTCGGTACGTTTGGCATCGATCTAGAACAAGAAAATGGTGATCTGGTCTACCCGTTAACTCCTACCTATCGCGTCATCTACCCTATTTCATTTGATGGTGAACGCTTAGGCTATTTTGTAGCCAATTTAGATATCGTCAGAATATACAACAAACTCGCTTATAAAAATCGCGCTGTCAATTTGCCGAAAATAGCCACTCAAGAAGGCTATTACTTAATGACACCAATAGGCACCGACATTATGGGGCATTTGGTTTATGAAAATCAGGAAATGAACATAGCCAAGCAATACCCAGCGCTTTGGAGTAGCATTCAACAAAGTGACTCAGGAACAGTAAAAGATCAAGACGGTTGGCTTTCTTACACTAAAACTCAGATAGATAACGTTGATAAAATCAGCAATATGATTCTTTTTCTCAAAACTGATTTTTCTGAAGCAAACGCGTTCACACAAGATGAAAGGCAAGAGCTATATCAGCAAGCAACTTTTATTCTGATCATATTGTTCCTATTAACCTTTACCTTCGTTACATGGAACTATAACCACGAGAAAAACAGTCTAGACAGTAAAATTGCGCGCGCAGCGATGAACGGTATGTCTGCGGTGATCATTACTGATCGCAACAATCGTATTATTCAGGTTAACGAAGAGTTCACACGTGTCAGTGGATTTGAGTTAGAAGATGTTAAAGGTCACAAGCCTTCACTATTTTCATCCGGTAAGCACTCACAAGAGTTCTACTTAAAGATGTGGAAGCAGCTAGAAAATACCGGTCTATGGGAAGGTGAAGTCATCAATAAACGCAGAGATGGCTCACTTATCACTCAGATACTGCGTATCCAAACAGTAAAACACAATAGCGATACGATTCAGTTTTATGTTGCGTCATTCGTTGATATTTCTCATCGTAAAGAGCTCGAAAACCGTCTACGCGCTTTAAGTGAAAAAGATTCCATGACGTCACTTTGGAATCGTCGCAAATTTGATTCTGAAATGCAGACTCACACAGCGCGTGCGAAACGCTATCAAAACCAAGCTGAATCTGTTCTTGCGCTTATCGATATAGACCACTTCAAACGTGTCAATGACCGGTATGGGCATGACAAAGGCGACGCGGTCATCAAGCAAGTAGCGCGTTCGATCGAAAAACAGTTAAGGGAAACCGACTTGGTTGCGCGTATTGGTGGTGAAGAGTTCGCTCTTATCCTTCCTCACACTGGTTTACGAGAAGCAGAAGTCGTGTTAAATCGAATTCGTATTGCGGTAAATTTAGAAAGCGACTTAAACATCACTGTCAGTGCCGGGCTTACCGAAATTTGTTCGCACCAAGATGAAACCTATAAACGCTCTGATATTGCACTCTATGAATCAAAATCTTTAGGACGCGATAAAGTCTCTATCCTGTCGATGACTGAAAATGATTCAATTGCTTAAGCGTCATCAGATTAAATCGAAAAAGGCCTTGGATATCCCCAAGGCCTTTTTATTAGTGTTTGACTATCATTTTAACTACTGTGGACAAGGAACTTCATCCCAGAACCAGTTTGATTGCGTCGGAGACTCCCAAGTACCTGGGTTGTTCTTAGCAACGAAACATTGGCCGTTATAACTGTATGTGTCACCGTTTGTTGCTTGAGTAACACCTGGTTCCCACGCTGTAACGGTTCCAGAGCCTGTGTTACCGCCAGTGTCTCCTCCGTTACCACCTGTATCACCGCCATTACCTGCTGATAAATCCGCTAAAGGTAAGTCTGGTTGTTCGAACTTAAATGCGTAATCTACCCCGTTAATATTCACCGTGTAGTTAGCAGGACCTGAGATCGGTAGGTAATACACCATATCTAACTCGTAAGTGCCACCAGCAGGTAGATCTTTCCAACTTGGTAAGCTGAACGCAACGCGGTGCATTGTTCCTTCTAGCCCACCAATGTTGTTTGCTTTTGTATGACCAGAAGCAATAACTTTAAGGCCACCACCTGACTGGTCTTTTGCATTATCTGGCGCCGAGACTGGAATATCAAATTGGAACTCAGTACCACCAGGGATCGCTTGACCACTGTTGTTAGTGAACGTCACTTTCGGGTTAATTGGATAGTTCTGATCGCCAACTTTAAAACCGCCGATTGAAACGGAGATATCAACAGCTTCGGATGGGATTGCACCTGTCGCGATCTTATTGCCATAAGGGGTTGCAGACTTAAACTTATCGTAGATAGCTTTCGTCATGGTATTACCCATATGGTATTCACCAGTACCCGATTTACAGGCCTGTTCGCTAACATCGACGTTAATACGCTGACCATTAGCATCGAGTTCATAACAGTTATAGTCACCTGCTAGTTCCCAGAACATGATACCGCCGATCTCTTTATCAATAACGTAATCCGCTTTGACGCTGACAGAGGCTTCATCTTCCGTCGATAGGAATACGCTCTTCTCTGCGTTCCATAGCCATGGCGCTACCGCCACACTGTCATAATTACGTTGATACGTACCGACGAGTCGATCCGTCGGATCATTCACAGGATCTAGTTTATAGGCGTCGCTGTAGCTACCCCAAATACCATTTTCTAGGTTTTTCGCATGCCACATTGGTCCTGAACCTGCGCCCATTTCGTTGCCGTTAGGGTCTAGGTCATGCCACATATTGTCGATGCCCATTGCACCGTTACCACAGTTGTTCTTCTCACCTTCACCTGTACCTTCCGCACACTGGGTTTGATCAGGTAGCGCTGCGCGGCCCCATAGGCCATTTGTTCCGCCTGTGACACCTTGCCAACCGCGAGTATAGTATGGAACACCAATGTTAATGCGCCCTGCAGGCATTGAACCACGGAAGTAGTGATAAGCCCAGTCGGTATTTAGGTAACCAATACCACCATAAGCCGCGGTGCCGTATACGTTCCACTGCGCTAACTCTGAATCTTCACCTGTATCAAACAGCGCCGCATTGTGACCAACATGATCATTCCAAGCTCCGTGCAAGTCGTAAGACATAATGTTTACGTAATCGAGATACTTAGTAACATCAAATGTCTCCATACCACGTAGCAAGTAACCTGATGACGGAGCCGCAATGGTTAGCATGTAGTGAATGCCATCTAGAGCTGAAGCTGCATCGAGTTTTTCACGCAGTACTTTCATCAGTTCTTGGTATGATGCCCATAGATATTGGCGACGTGGCTCCATAAACGCCTTATCATACGGATTACCAGCCCCTGCCATTGAGGTTGGGTATTCGTAGTCAATATCAAGACCATCGAATTTATAGGTACGCATCATTTCTACGGCAGATGCCGCAAATTTCTCGATACCCGCATGGTTAATAGAGCCATCTTCATTAGTGGTCATTGTATAGAAACCACCATCCGCGACTCGGTTTCCATCAGCGCCAAAGTGGCCACCGGTTTCAGCCCAACCACCGATAGAAATCAGCGTCTTGACACCGTAGCGTTCTTTGTATGTTGCCAATGCACCAAAGTGCCCTTTGAAACCTAGGGTTGGGTCGATGTTTACCCCAGCCCACTCTTTGCCTGTTGCAGCGTTATTTGGATCGTTAACGTCGCCTAGGTTGACCTTACCGTCCGAGCCAATACCCACAAACGCATAGTTAATATGAGTTAGTTGCTCCCAAGGAATGTCTTTAACCAAATAAGCCGCTTGAGGATCATCCCCCGCACGCCAACTTGTGAAGTAACCTATCACGCGTCTAGGGTGATCCGCTCCCATCAATTCACGGCCTTCTTCGTCGTAAGTCGTACAGTATGGAACGTCAACACCTTGTGTTTGATAAAGACCATCCGGTCGACATGTCGCCACGGTTGGCGCGCTGTTTACTTTAAGAGAAGTTGATGCAGAATTGGTTGACGCGCCTAAGTTATCGGTCGCCTTCGCGTAGACAGCTAGGTTACCTGATTGAGTTGTTGTGTAATCGAGCGTGTAAGGCGCAGTTGCGACAGTGCCAACTAGCGTACCCGCTACGTAGAAATCAACTTTCTCGACGCTTCCATCGCTATCGTCAGCCATTGCGCTTAGAGCAACTACGCTTCCTAACTCCACTGAAGCCGCAGACAGAGTAAGGTCAACGGTTGGCGCAATGTTGTCTGGATTAAGCGACGTAACCGTAATATTTACATCACTCGCAACGCTCTGCGCACCTTTATCGTCGTAAGCGACAGCCGTGATTTTATGGTTACCTTGGATTGCAGTCCAAACGGCAGCATATGGCGCAGATGTGCTCAGAGCAATGACTGCATCATTCAGTAAAAACTCAACTTTAGTTATTGTTCCATCGATGTCTGCTGCATCTGCAGACAGAGGAACGACATCGCCTTCTGCAATACTATCTGTCGCTGTAGGAGAAGTAATCGTAGCGCTAGGAAGTTCATTACCACCCGTCGCATCACAACTGCCAATCTCTTTCCATGGTCCCCACTCGCTTGCCGTCTGAGCAGGGTCATTGGCTTGAGTCCAGTGGTTTGCTTGATAAGCATTTCCTAAGTATTCAACCTGGTCTCCAGAATTGTAAACTGTCGTTGATTCCCAAGTACTTAACGTTGAACAATCAACAGCCGCGTAGCTATTAAATGCCATCAAGCACGATGCGCTCAGGGTACTTAGCGTAAAGACTCTTTTTGCTGCATTCCTTTTTGATAGGTGCATATTGCGTTATCCTTAAGTTATTGTTTACACGTAATAAAAGTGGAATAAAGATCACCACGAACTTAAATTACTCAGTGAAATAACATTAGATAACAGCCGCAGAAACACACGTTTAAAATCGTTAGACTTCAAATTCACTCGCAAATCCAAGTGTCACTTTTGCAACAATGAGACGCTTATTTTGCATCAATAACTAATAACTGATTTATTTTACTTATAAAAAATAAGCCCCTTCACCGAATCGATGAAGGGGCTTGGTTAGAAGATTGACTAGATCTCCTATAGGGGTCTTTAGAGCTTTGCTCTTATTTCCTCTAGTATTACTTAAAGAATTTTCAAAAAACACTGCAAACTTGTAAAATCCAATTTCCTCTTTTAACAAGTTTTGTCGTTAATCATCAGCCGTTGCATTTATTTCAGTCGGCGTTTGATTAAAATGTCGCTTAAATTCGCGCGAAAACTGCGATGTACTGTTGTACCCAACACTTCTTGCCGCGACTCCTACCCGAACTCCCTCTAATTGAATTAGCTCTCGCGCTTTGTTTAATCTTACTTTCTTCATGTATTGAATTGGGGACTCAAGGGTTACATCTCGAAAAGCTTGGTGAAATGCTGACACACTCATGTTTGCTTGTTGCGCCAAGTGCTGAACGGTCACCGTTTCATGGTAGTTGTTATGTAAAAACTCCAGTGCTTTTGCAACTCTCGCGTAATGACCATCATGTCGTGCTAGATCAAACAACACTTGCCCTTCTGAACTCATCAAGGCTCGATAGGCCAGCTCTTCCATTAAGCTATCCGCCAAAATTTCCGCTTCTATCGGACAACATAATGCTTTCATAATGCGCTTGCAGACATCAAGCATTCCATCATCCATTTTTACAGCGCCTAAGCCTGCTCCTACGCAGCGTTCGTCATGTGGCTTATAGCAATGTAGTGATTCCAGTTTGTTGACAAGCCGATGAAGAACTTGCGGATCAATGCTGATACTCAAACCTAGTAAAGGCTCGCCGTTATCAGGAAACGACTCACATTCCAATGGCATTGGCACGCCGACAACTAAATAGTCTTCAGAACCATACCGAACAGGCTTATCCCCTAGGTAGATATTCTTATGCCCTTGCCCGAGAACAATCACACCAGACTGATAAACAAAAGGCTGGCGGTTGTTTCCCTTACTGCTGCGATAGAAGAATACACCTTCAATTTTGGTCTTTGAAATCCCTTCAAGGTTCTCTAGTTGGTTTAACTCAACGTATTGCTGCATTAAATTAGCTAGCGACATTAGCACTCCACAAAATGTAGTAATAGGCAATAATATTAGAGAAATTGGCCTTTTATGATTATAAAGTCAAGACTAATATGCACAATACAAACTCAGCATGTATTCACATAGAACTGAAAGGCACCCTATGAAATTTACCTATGTAAACCCTACCCAAATCCAATTCGGTCAGGGACAAATTCAAAGTATTAATTCGATTATTCCTCAAGGCAGCAAGGTTATCGTGATTTACGGCGGTGGCTCAATCAAACGAAACGGTGTTTACGACCAAGTTAGTGCAGCGCTTGAAGGCTACGATTGGGTAGAGTTTTCTGGCGTAGAGCCAAACCCAACTAAGGAAACGCTCGACAAAGCGGTTTCCATTGTTAAAGAAAAAGGTATCGACTTCATTCTGGCTGTCGGTGGCGGTTCAGTGATTGACGGTTCTAAATACGTTGCAGCGGCGTCTCATTACGATGGTGATGGTTGGGATATCATGATCGGTAAGCACCCTGTTTCGTCTGCCGTTCCGCTAGGTGCCATTCTGACGCTACCTGCAACAGGTTCAGAGTCGAATATGGGTGCTGTAATCACTAAAGCAGAGACTCACGACAAACTTCCTTTCATGACGCCATACGTACAACCAAAATTTGCCGTGATGGATCCTGATGTGATGAAAACGCTGCCTGAACGACAGCTTGTCAATGGTATCGTCGACGCATGGGTTCACGTCTGTGAGCAATACTTAACGAATGTTCACGGCGCTATGGTGCAAGATGGCTACGCTGAAGCATTGCTTAAAAACCTAAAGAAACTGGGTGAAGAGTTCGAAAGTCGTGACAACGATGCGTGGCGTGCAAACCTAATGTGGAATGCCAACCAAGCGCTTAACGGACTAATTGGTTCTGGTGTTCCTCACGACTGGGCAACACATATGATTGGTCATGAGTTTACTGCCCTTTGGGGAGTTGATCATGCACGTTCACTTGCTATTGTTCAGCCATCACTACTTCGTAATCAATTCGCAGTGAAAAAAGCCAAGCTTGAGCAAATGGGCAAAAACGTATTTGGATTGACAGATTCAGACACGCTTGCTGAGCAAACGATCGATGCGATTGAAGCCTTCTACCAATCACTCGGGGTTACTACAGAGTTTAATGAATACCAAGGTAGTAAAAACGATGCTGTTGAAGCGGTAGTGTCACAGTTAGAGCAGCATGGAATGGTAGCATTAGGTGAAAATCAAGCGATTACCTTAGACCAAAGTCGCAATATTCTCGCAAGCGCTATTGCGTAACAGATCGCCAATCATTACTCTAAAAAAGCAGCACTTGCTGCTTTTTTTTTGAGAGAAGGTTTATGTGGATAGCGATTTGCCTGATATGTTTCATTCATATCTGGAGCATTGATAGAAAAAATAGAACGATTTTCTATCTGACTAAAGCAACTCCTATCCTAATGATGGCCTATCTCGTGTTCTCTTTCGAAGGCCATACAAATCAAACTTACGCACTTCTAATTGGAGCGGGCTTACTGTTTTCAAGTATTGGTGACCTCTTCCTGATGCATCCAAAAGACAAGTTCATTCAGGGATTAAGTGCGTTCTTCCTCGCCCATATTGTTTACACCGCAGCATTTTTTAATGAGACCACTAGCTTTAACTACACCACTTTAAGTCTTTTGCTTGCGATTGGGGTCATCGTCTATTTGTTTCTTTTGCCCACACTCGGCGAGATGAAGATCCCTGTTGCCGTTTACAGTATCGCTATTCTATGGATGGCCTGGGGAGCGATCGAGCTGTGGTCAGCTTCTCCGTATATTAGTGCCGCCTATGGAGCACTTGGAGCAATTGTGTTTATCGCGTCAGATTTAGTATTAGCCATCGACAGATTTCGTAGTAGTTCCGCTTTCTCACGACACGTGATTATGGTGACTTACTACACCGCACAAGCGCTTCTGACCTTATCTGTATTGAGTTAGCACTGAGGCTCTTCTACATGGTAGCGGTAAATAAGGTCGTCATAATAGTGTTCGCCTATTTTGTACGCGTCTTTTTCACGCTCAGCTAGAGAAAACCCCGCCTTTTCAAGCACCTTACACGAAGCAATGTTCCCATCCGTAACAATCGCGTTGACGGTATCTATTGGGAAACTGTCAGTCATATAGTCAATGAGGCCGATCAAAGATTCAGTGCCGTAGCCTTTACCGTGAAACTCAGGAAGAAGCAGATAACCAACTTCCACATGACGATCATTTTGTTCTGAAATACATAGACCTGTTACTCCAATCGCTTTTCCTGTCTGCTTTTCCCTTATCACTAAACATAACCAATGATTGCTCGGCCAAGACCATACTGGTAAACGTGATTCAAAGCGTTCGCGAATAGCTGTGACAGACGGTTTATCAAAAGCATATCGAATGACTTCGTCATCCTGGTGTAAACGTTCGAATAGCGCCCAATCTGCTTCTGAGATTTGGGACATGTTTAAATGACTAGTTTCAATTACGTACATTAAAGCTCTCTAATCTAATAGTTCTTTTAAGGCTTGTTTTGACTGCTGGACCAATTGGGTAAGCGCCTGTTTGTTGTTGGTATAACAAGTTAAAGGTGCACTATCTTTCTCAATGAGTAGGCAAATATCAAACAGAGCATTGAGTCCCATACTTCCAGCAGAACCTTTGAGTTTATGCGCAAGTTGCTTGACGCCGTTATTATCTTGGGTGGCATCTAGGAGTTTAAGAATCTCATCCGCTCCTTGATTAAACAAGTGGCCAATGTCTCGCATTTTTTCTTTGCCCAGCACTTGCATGTCTGCATTAACGATTTTGCTGTCGATGATTACTCGTTGTTCCATCTCGCTGTCACCCCCACCTTCATAACATTCGGCTTGCTCAAGAATAAGCTCTTGCCCATCTAAGCTGTTTTGTACAATGACACACAGCGCGTCTTTATCGAGCGGTTTAGGTAAATATCCATCAAAACCTGCGGCAAGATAGCTTTGTACTTCTTCATTATATACATGGGCAGATACCGCGATCATAGGTGTTGGTGTTATATTGAGCTCAACCTCAACTTGTTTTAGCTCAGCGAGCAATTCAATACCATCACAATCTGGCAAGTTTATATCCATCAAGACTATGTCGAAGCGTTGATCGGTAAACACGTCCTTTGCTTGCTTGCCATCAATTGCTGTCTGGACAGTATGCCCCATACTTTCTAAGAACCCTTCAGCAACCATGCAATTGACCGGATTATCTTCGATGAGTAGCACTTTGGCTTTGAGTTTACATTCCGAGACGGCTTCAGACTCTTCAACTTCTTGGCCTGCAGCTAACGGAATCGAGAACCAGAAACGACTCCCTTCACCAACGTTCGATTCAACCAGCAACTCACCATCCATCGCTTCGACAATACGTTTACTGATCGCTAAGCCCAGCCCAGTTCCCCCCTTAGAACTTAAGCCCCCGGAGGCCTGAGTAAAGGCATCAAACAGTGTGACTTGCTCTTGCTCACTGATGCCGACGCCACTATCTGACACTTCAAACAAAACGTGGCCGTCACAATCAGGGTCGAGTGACACATAGATATCGACATAGCCCTGATCAGTAAACTTAATCGCATTACCAACTAAGTTATTGAGAACTTGGCTAATACGGGTGACATCACCATGCCAAAATTTCTCTACATCGCTTTCAATAGTACAAGCGAGTTCTAATGATTTCTCTTTTGCTCGTCCATCCAGCAGATGCTTAGTGTCATCGACCATAGAGTATAGGTTAAAGTCGACAGGTCTTATTTCTAGATGACCAGCTTCTATTTTAGAGTAATCAAGCACGTCGTTTAGGATCGCCAGCAATGTTGTGCCACTGCGATTTATCACATCAACGTAATAGCCTTGCTTGCTGTCTAAGCCTGCATCTTTTAATAGTCTTGCTGTGCCGAGTACTCCATTCATTGGCGTACGTATTTCATGACTCATCGTGGCTAAGAATGCAGATTTCGCTCGGCTTGCTTGCTCCGCGAGAGTGCGCGCTCTTGCGTGGTTTTCCACCTCTTCATTAAGGCGGACGTTAGCATCTTGTAATTGGTGAGTTCGTTCAGTCACTAGCTCTTCTAAGTGTTCTTTGTGTTCTTGTAACTCGCGCTTGGCTTTAGCTTCACTTTCCGCGACGACTTTTAACGCATGAGCGGTATTACGAGCTGTGATGATCGCTTGCCCCATATGTGCCAACTCATCGTTACCTTTAACCGTCACATCCACTTTCAGTTGACCTTTAGCGATAGACAATAGCGCCGAAGAGTATTCCGCCAAACGTTTGAGCACCGAGACATAAACCACTTTCCAAACGATCAAAACAACGATCACCATACCGAGCACTGTGATGATCGTTAGTGTCAGTTGGGCATAGTCTAAGGTGGTTTTTAGCTCTGATACAGCCACGGTTGTTGCTGCGTTGGATTCATCAACCAGTTTGTTTACCGTTGTATTCAGAGCCGAGAACTGATCGAGGGTGTTCTGCATTAACTGTTGTGCTAAGGCTTCGTTTTCATAACGCTGCAGCAAGACATCAAACACCACTTCTCGCTCATCAAGCTGCTTTAACAAGTCAACCATTTGGATTGAACGTGTCGGATCTTCTACTGCTTGTACGCGACGTTTCATTATCGATAGATTATTCACAAACTCTTGGCGAATCGTTTTAATACGGTTTATGTCTGAAATTGTGCGAGTTTCTTCAATGTGATTGAGAAGCTTAAACGCCAACAGATGCAGTTCATGGAGACGTTCAGAAAGATCAAGGTCGACTTCGACCAAGGTATCGAGTGCTTTATACGCCTGCAGAGTCTTTTGCTTAGACAACAAGTCGTAGATGTGGGTGACGTTAGCAACAGCAATGGTCGAGGTATTGGAAACCTGGGTACGCGTCAGTTGTTCCAGTTCTTGCGCCAGGTTGCGTAACTCTTCTGTACGAACGACCAACTCTTGATCTAGGAATAGACGCTTTTCCACTGTAATACCCAGCTTGGCAAGTGTATCAATGACAACCTGTAAATCAGTCTCTAACTTGGTCAGAAGTTTGGAATCAAAAGAGTCAGAGCCAAGTTGTTTTATATGCGTGAGTAAAGACTCCAACTGGGCGAACAGCTCCTGGCCGGCTTGTTGACGCTCTTTTTCGGTCTTAGCATTAGATAGGACCTGTACGGAAGATATGATCCGAGAGGAAAGCACAGAGACCTGACGCGCCTCGATCATAGAAGGAATCGCTGAATTAACGACGTTACGCTCTGTTTTAGCCACAAAGCTAAAACCAAACACACCGATAAGAGCGGAAATCAAAACCAGCAAGGCCATTGCCAAGAATGCAAACAATAACTTACGCCCAATACTGGCTTTAGCAAGTAACACGATGAATCTTCACTTCTTTAGTCATCTATAATGCGGTATATTTTGCAGTGTTTATAGGGCCTTTACCAACGAAATACTGCATGTCTTTGATCTCCGCTATTAAAAAGCGAGCTACAACCTTAAGTGCTGTGCTACTGATTGCTTTTGCAAATCAGGCTCAGGCACAAGAACCGCTACGAATCTGTGGAATCTACCCTCATTTAAAAGACTCATACTGGTTGTCGGTCAACTACGGTATGGTTGACGAAGCGAAAAAACAAAACGTCGACTTAAGAGTACTTGAAGCCGGTGGCTACCTTAATCTAGAGAAGCAGCGCCAGCATTTATCTCTATGTGTTCGTTGGAACGCCGACGCCATTATTGTAGGCACAGTTGCTCCTGACCTATTTTATGACTCTCTACGCCAGTACGTTGGCAGCACTCCCGTTTTTGCCACGGTTAATAAGTTCTTAGTCGATGACGAAAATAAAACCAACCTTAAAGGTGAAGTTGGCGTCGATTGGTACTGGATGGGTTACTACACTGGCGAGTATTTAAAATCTAAACATCCTAAAGGTTCAGGCGTTGCAAACGTATCACTTTTGCCGGGCCCTAAATCGAGTGGTGGTACCAAGCCGGTTATCCAAGGTTTCTACGCGGCAATTCAAAACAGTGACATTCATATCACGGAAACCTTATGGGCAGACAATGACAAGGAGTTACAGCGTAACCTAGTACAATCCGCTATCGACAACCCTGATGTTGATTATATCGTAGGTAGTGCCGTCGCTATTGAAGCGGCGATCAGTGAACTTCGTAGCGCTGGAAAAACTAACGAGATAGGCTTGGTTTCTACCTATTTAAGTCATGGCGTCTATCGTGGTTTACTGCGCGATCGAGTTGAGTTCGCTCCTACTGATAAAATGGTTTTACAAGGCCGGTTGTCTATCCAACAAGCGGTTAGCTACCTGCGCGGTGAGCCATACGAAAAAGTGATGGCTCCGATCATTGAGCCGCTCACGCCACACAAATTGAATCCAAAGGTGATTGACCAATCGCTGTCTCCTTCGGAATATCGACCCACTTTTTACGTCTATAACGAAAACAAATAATTAGGAAGTCTAAATGGAAAAAACGACTCGTACTCTACCGGAAAACAAACACATTGCTTTAGTTGCACACGACAACTGTAAGCCAGAGTTACTTCGCTGGGTTAAAGAGAACAAAGAAAAACTACAAGGGCACTTCCTTTACGCGACAGGCACCACGGGCTCGATGCTGAGCAAAGAAACTGGATTAGCCATTAAAAGCATGATCAGCGGTCCTATGGGCGGCGACCAGCAACTTGGCGCTTTGATTTCTGAAGGTAAAATTGATGTACTGATTTTCTTCTGGGATCCTCTAAACGCGGTACCGCACGACCCTGATGTAAAAGCACTGCTACGTATTGCTAGTGTGTGGAACATTCCAGTGGCAACTAACCGCGCAACGGCAAAGTTCATTATCGAATCAGAGCTGATTGAACAAAAAGTGGATATTGAAATCCCAGATTACGAAGCTTACTTAGCTAATCGTACTTAGGATATTCAGATTTAGAAAAGCCTGCATATTTGCAGGCTTTTTTATTGCGTGTTTATTGTGTAGAGAATTCTGAATTTTAAAGTTTGATCGCTGGCGTTATATGAATTGCTTCTCAAACTTTTGCAATTGATCTCGCTGACGGGCTTTCTGAAGAGGAATTAGACTAAAATAGAATTGTAACGACACAGGTATGTAGTTAACCTGTGAACATAATAAAAAAACAACGTTAAAGTCACTTTTGCTGCTAGGAGAACCTTTATGACATCAGAACATACCGACCATGATGTACTTTGTTGCCCACTTTGCGGTAGCGAAGAGTATTTGTTATCTAGCAACGACAAAATGTTATGCGCAGAATGCGGGTCATTCTTTGAAGACATCAAATCTATAGTCATCACCCAGCCCGTTATGCCGCATATATCAGCCTGTAGAGAAATGCCCCCTCTACTAACGTTACCTATGCATTAGCCTTCTAAGACTGCCTGCAATTCTCTAAGGTTTTGAATTTTAAGTAGCTCCAGCTTGTGACTTTTGTTATTCAAACCGACTAAGTGGACAGTTTTCACACCTGCTCTAACACCCGCTTCAAGGCCTTTAGGCGTATCATCAATATAGACACACTCTTGTAGTTTGAACCCCATGTTCATCGCGCTATAAAGAATTAGGTCCGGTTCAGGTTTCCAACTGTTGGTATCAAAAGCGGAAAAGATTTTGCCTTTAAAGAAGGGTAATAGTCCTGTGAGCTCTAAACATCTTTCAATTTTATGACTCGGTCCATTTGACGCTACGCAATATTCAACCCCTGCTCCTTTCAGGAACTCGAGTGTTTCAAATACGCCATCCATAGGTTCGAGCTGTTCTTCGAAAAGAGAGTCAAGAATTTCACGGTAAACGGGTTCAAGCTTATCAATAGAGACGTTGATGCCTAAGCGATGTTTTGTACTGGCTAAGATATCGGCAAGCTTGCCACCTTCAAAATGGCTAACCGCCTCTTCCATTGAAAGTTTGCCCCCAAAACGACTGAAGGTCTCACACAGTGCTTGACAGCAAAGTTTCTCACTATCGACAAGCGTACCGTCACAATCGAAGATTACACATTGAGCATTTGTCTTAGTCATTCAAATTACCTTCTTAATTCGCATTAAGAAATAATAAAAAAAAATGCTGTAATTAAAATGACGAAGTTAACAGTTTATTGGTTATTAAAACTCTGATGCTCAGAACTTTAGAGTACATCACCCTTTTACATAGGCTTTACTTTTCAACAATAAGCTCAATATCAGCGGTAATTTGGTCAGTTAATTTGCCTAGCAATGCCGACACAAAATGCGCAGAAGGCTCATCACTCTTAACGACAATGTCTGAAATCAGTATGCTTTGTTCCGTTTGAGTAACAATCGCAGCCGCTACTGGCTCACCAGACTGAAACCCTAGATACAATGAGCAAGGCTCTGAATAGATGATTTGAGTTAGGAACTCAACGATCATTTCTCGCTCAAACTCGTTTTGCCATTGACTAGCTTGAATAAGGGCGAACATCACCGTCAGGCGATGAAAATCAACGAGGAAAATGTCATCAGAATGAAACGATGTTTCTGCGGACGGTAACTCGGTGAGAACTTCATATTCACGCGCCGAAGCAGCTCGTTTATAGAGTTCTAAACCTTTAAGGCTTTCTTTGGTAGGAAATTGCACATCGACTTGTTGGTACAGCCATGAATTCTTAACTTGAGCAATTTGGGGAATCAACGTCGTCACGACTAAACCTGTCTTTGTACTATAACTAGCTGAAGCTTACTCGATAACACATTGAGCTCACAAGTCTTTTACATACATATTGCCCATCTAAACAAAAAAGCTGATATGCTAATTGTGTTTCACCTAAATATACTTAGCAAAGGACTCGTTAAAATGTTCAAAAAAACTGCAGTAGTCGGTTTACTCGCACTAGGACTAACCGCATGTGACAGCAGCGATGAAGTGGGTGATGTAAGCCTAGGTTTGTTTACGATGAAGGATATCAAACTAAACCATATGCAAGATCCTGTTGTAACAGGTGTTACCTGTCATGTCGCTTCGATTGAAGCAGACTTCAGTCTAGCTGACCCAAGCGACAGCTCAATCTCTTGTCGTCAAACGGGTGAAATAACTCCAGAGATGATTGCTAAAATCGACAAATCTAGCAATGGCGAAGTGGTATTTAAGAAATCAAAAAGCATCTTTTTCAAGGCCATGAAGATTCGCCGTATTATCGACGTCGAAAACCAAACTTTGATGTACTTGTCCTACTCTACCAAAGAGACATCAGGTAGCTTCAAACACAGCCTATCAACAGTTCCACTTTGGGGAACGAAAGCGTACGGCGCTTATCAAGGCGAAAAATAGGTTATTAAAGGGCCAAACAGTTACGCTTGGCCCCTTTTTATGTAATAAATATGAAAGCAATCTTTCACCTTTGTGATATTATGCGGGAAAATTTCCAACTCCACTTTTAACATGAAGTTTCCCGGACAGCGCAAATCTAAGCACTACTTTCCAACTCACGCTCGTGATCCACTCATCAATCAGATGAAGCAAACACCAAAGCTATTTCGCCCAATTGTGGTCGGTGTTGGCCAGACTATCGTTGATATCGAAGCACGAGTTGACGACGAGTTCCTCGCAAAATACGAACTGAGCAAGGGACACTCATTAGTTTTAGAAGAAAGCCAAGCGGACGCTCTTTATGAAGAGTTGGTTGAACGTGAACTCATCACGCACCAATACCCTGGCGACACCATCGGTAACACGCTTCATAACTATTCTGTTCTTGCTGACAGCAAATCAGTCTTGCTTGGCGTTATGTCACGTAATATCGAAGTAGGTTCTTTCGCTTACCGTTACTTATGCCGCACTTCTTCACGCATGAACCTTAATCATTTACAAATGGTCGAAGGCTCTATTGGTCGCTGCTACACATTGATTTCGGAAAATGGTGAACGTACGTTCGCGATTAACGAAGGTCATATGAACAAGCTTCGCCCTGATAGCATTCCTGAAGATGTATTCGACAAAGCGTCAGCGCTTGTTGTCTCTTCATACCTAATGCGTGGTAAGCCTGAAGATCCAATGCCACAAGCTGTTGCTCGTGCTATTGAAATCGCTAAAGCGAAGAATGTTCCTGTTGTACTTACCTTAGGTACGAAATGGGTCATTGAAGGCAACGCGAAATGGTGGCAAGACTACATTAAAGAAAACATCTCAATTGTTGCGATGAACGAAGAAGAAGGTGAAGCCTTAACGGGTGAGAAAGATCCGCTTCTGGCCGCAGACAAAGCATTAGAGTGGGTGGACGTTGTCCTTTGTACTTCTGGCCCTGTTGGCTTATATATGGCGGGTTACACCGATGATTCTGCCAAGCGCGAAACAGAACTGCCATTGTTACCGGGTAACATCCCTGAATTCAACAAATATGAGTTTAGCCGTGCAATGCGTCGTTCTGACTGTGTTAATCCAGTTAAAGCATACTCTCACATCGGCCCATACCTTGGCGGTCCTCTTGAGATTAAGAACACCAATGGCGCGGGTGATGCCGCTTTGTCAGCATTACTTCATGATATGGCAGCAAACAGCCATCATCAAATGAACGTTCCAAACTCATCTAAGCATGATCAGCCTTACTTAACATACTCGTCATTGTCGCAGATTTGTAAGTACGCGAACCGTGTTAGTTACGAAGTATTGACTCAGCACTCTCCTCGCCTCGCTCGTGCACTACCTGAGCGCGAAGATAGCCTAGAAGAAGCATACTGGGATCGATAATAAAAAAAAGCCGCTAAAGATAGCGGCTTTTTTTATACGACTTTATTGCCTTGGGCACGGATAAAACTTCAGTTCACCCTCTTCAACAAGTACACAGTCCATTTCTGCGGAATGTGCTGCTTGTAACCCCAGTAATGTATCTTCAAAGACGACACACTCTTGCGGTTTAAGATCCAGTAATTCGGCGGCTTTGAGAAAAGTATCTGGATTTGGTTTGTGGTTTTCTACATCGGTAGCCGTAACCACTGCATGAAACTGTTCGATTAGCTTTGCCTTGGTTAATAGGCGAATCGCGCTCTCACGTTGACTCCCCGTCCCTACTGCAAGTTTTTTCTGACCATTAAAGTAATTGAGAACTTCTACCGTACAGTCAATGTTTGAGCCATGCTCATCAAGTTCAGCAAATGCAGCCATTTTATAGCGTGAGACTTCAGCCGGATCGAGCGTCATTCCATGATTAGCATTGACTTCAGCCGCGATTTTAAAACTTGGCATTCCACCTAAGCTGTGCAACCACTCTTTGGTAAAAGGAAAACCAAAATGCTGCGCCGTTTTAGCCCAAGCAGTTAGATGTGCCGGCATTGTATCGATCAAGGTTCCATCCATATCAAAGATAATTCCTTGATACTTTTCTAAATTTTTATACATCTGAAACTCACTTTTAGGCATACAAACATAATTGTCCGCTATACTTCTTACGCAATTATTGCATTGATATATTTATTATTAACAACTAACATCACTGTAAATACTTATAAATCGCTAACTTAACGGACTAAGGTAATCTCATGAATATCAAGAATAAACTGTATTCATTGGGTGTTGTAGCCATTTTTGGGGTTGTAACGGTACTTTTTGCAACAACCCACTTTACCCAGACGACTTCTCAATTGAATCACGCGAGCTTGTTGGTCGCCAAACTTGAAATACGTTTACTGAATTTGCGTAGGAACGAGAAAGACTTCTTACTACGTAAAGATATGAAATATTTAGATAAGTTCAACAAAAACATGGATACGTTCCTTGACTTAGAAAAGGAACTTTCAGTTATTTTGTCTGAGCACTCTCTCCCATCCAGTGCTCAACTAAAGAAAGATATTCTCAATTATCAAGACGGTTTTAATAAACTCGTAAGAGCCTATGAGCAACTTGGTCTCAAAGCTGAAGATAACTTAGCAGGACAATATTTAGCAGATTTAACAGCCGTTAAGCCCTCTCTTTCGAGTGATGAGCTAGTAAAGTTGTTTGAATTCAACAAACAAGTGTTAGCTGGTCAATTCATGCCAGAGTATCTGCCTTCGAACGCAACTAGCCTTACCGCATCTTCTCAAGCCTACATTAACCAAAGTAAGGTTATTGGGCTTAAATACAACGAAGGCCTGTTGGGTGATACTCGTAACCTATCGCATACCGTCGAAAAACAATTCAAAGCATTTGTCCAAGCACTTGATGAGCAATCTCAAGCAACTAAAGACCAGCTCGCTACGCTAAAAATGGTCATGACAGCATTAGTCGTCTTGATAATCTTTGGTTTCATTTTCCAGATTTCTCGTTCAATCAACCAACAAGTCGCGTCATTACTTGCGGCTATTCAAGAAATCGCCAACACCAACAACGTATCTCTGCGCGCAAATTTAACTCGCAACGACGAGCTATCTGAAATCGGTAATTACTTTAATATGCTCCTTGATAAGTTTGAACGCCTTATCTCAGGTACGCAGACCAAATCATCGGCACTTTCAGGTAGCACTTCAAACATGCATGGCGAGCTGCAAAATGTGATGGAACAATTCCACGTCCAAGCTAATCACACCAGTATGATGGCAACATCAGTGCAAGAGATGGTGTCGACCATCAATGAAATCTCTGAAAGTACAGCAGTAGCCGTAGAAGGCGTACAACAAGCATCCGTCAATGCACAAAATGGTCGTAAAGTGGTTGAAACAACCGTGAACAATATCGATCAGCTATCAAGTATTTTGGGTAGTAGCCAAGAGTCGATCAATTCGTTGAACAATCACGTCGACAAAATTGGCGATGCGGTCAATATTATTCAAGAGATTGCCGAGCAAACTAACTTACTCGCTCTTAATGCCGCGATAGAAGCTGCACGTGCCGGCGAACAAGGCCGTGGTTTTGCTGTGGTTGCCGATGAAGTTCGTGCATTGGCAAGCCGCACTCACCAATCAACTGAAGAAATTACCAAAGTCGTTACCGCGATTCAGAGCCAAATGTCAGAGGTGGTGACCAATATCGATCAATGTAACGATCAAGGCGCGCAAACACTGGAAGCATCACAAACACTTGATAGTAGTTTGTCGCAGATTATTGATGATATGACCAACATTCAGGCTAACTCTGAACGTATTGCCTCAGCAATTGAAGAGCAAGGTATCGTGATGAACCAAGTGAGCGACTCAATCACTGAGCTGAATACGATTTCTGAAGGTAACATGGGTTCTGCACAGCAATGTCTCAATGAGGTTGACGACATTTCCGAGCAAGCAACAGATATGGACAGCGCCGTTGCTGAGTTCAAGACATCCCAATAGAGTCAGTGAAGCCTAAACATAAAAAACCCTAGCGATTACGCTAGGGTTTTGTTTTTTACGCTGCTTTACTCGTCATCCAAAGGGATCAACTTAGTATTGCCACCATGAGCTTTTTCACGTTTACGCTGAACCATGGCATAGAAGCCAGGGATTAAGAACGTACCCGCAAGTAGTACACACAGAAGTCCGCCAATTAGGGAGATACCTAATGAGTTCTGGCTTACATGGCCCGCACCTGAAGCGAAGATCAGTGGGAAGATACCCAAGATAAACGACCAAGAAGTCATGTTCACCGCTCTAAATCGCAGTTTACCACCTTCTACTGCCGCCTTATCAATCGGCACGTCTTTCTCTTCACGCTCAACCTTAGCGAATTCAACAATCAAGATTGCGTTCTTCGCCGCGAGCGCTATGAGCAGTACTAAACCTATCTGCGCATACAGGTTTAGCGGTGTCCCTGTTAAGTTCAAAGCTAGGAAAGAGCCCAAAGTCGCGATTGGTACTACCAATATAATCGCGAGCGGAATCGTCCAGCTTTCATATTGCGCGACCATAAACAAGTAGATAAAGATCAACGCAAGTGCAAAAGCGAAGATAGCTTGGTTACCCGCCAATACCTCTTGGTAAGCCATACCTGTCCACTCGTATTGATAGCCTTGTGGAAGTATCTCTGCCGCGACACGTTCCATAGCGGCAATCGCATCACCACTCGAGTAACCCTGCGCAGGCTGGCCTTGGATAATGGCACTGCGGTACATGTTGTATCGCCAAGCCACATCAGGCTCAAAGATTTGCTCATAGCTAACCAAGGTGCTGAGGGGAATCATCTCACCGCTTGATGAACGCACATGGAAACGCTCGAGGTCTTCCATTCCTTTACGGTGTTCTCCATCCGCTTGCATAGTCACGCGGAAGTTCTTACCGAACATGGTAAAGTCATTCACGTAGAGCGAACCTAAGTTACCCTGTAGCGTTTGGAACACACTTGATAGTGGAATACCAAGTTGCTGCGCTTTTTCACGGTCGATATCAACATAGTAGTGCGGCACATTGGCGCGGAACGTACTGAAGGTGAAGCCAATTTCAGGTTGCTTGTTCGCTTCCTCAATCATCTGGCCCATCACCATCGCCAGATCGGTTCTGCTTCTACCTAGCGTATCTTCTAGCACGAATTCAAAGCCTGACGCAGCGCCCATACCAGGAACAGCTGGTGGCCCCATGGCAAACACAATTGCTTGTGGCAGTTCCATTGCCGCGCGTCCGTTAATACGCTGTGCAATGGCGTTAGCTGAATGGTCACCATCAAAGCTATTTCTTGTATCCCAATCATGTAGCTTGATAAATAGTGATGCACCATTCGATGCTGCCGCCCCAGTCATAAACGCATAACCGTTAGCAACAGTAATACCATCGACACCCGACTCTTGCTCAACCATATCGATAAGCTGTTCAGTCACTTCTTCAGTACGAGATAGCGACGCCGCATCTGGCAACTGAACATTAACTAACAATATGCCTTTATCTTCTTGTGGTACGAACGCCGTCGAAGTGGTCTTGGCGAAGAATGTCACCGCACCGACCGCAACAACAAAGAATGTCACTAGAAGCAATGCTTTCTTAACCAAGAAGCCCGCAATTTGACCGTAACGTACTGTGATGCGCTCTAAGCCTGAATTAAATGCAGTAAACCAGCGGGATGTATTACCACCGCCCTGCTTCAACACCAACGAACACAATGCTGGTGACAGCGTCAGAGCATTAATTGAAGAGATAACAACTGAAATACAGATCGTCAGCGCGAACTGTCGGTACATGATGCCCGTAATGCCCGGAAGCATCGCTACGGGTAAGAATACCGCCAATAGTACCAAGGTAGAGGTGATAATTGGCCCAGTCACCTCTTTCATCGCGATCAAGGTCGCTTTACGTGGTGACAACGAAGGATCTTTCGCCATTGTCGTATCGACGTTTTCGATGACCAAAATTGCGTCATCAACCACGATACCAATCGCGAGAATCAAACCAAACAAGGTCACTGTATTGATCGTGAAACCTGTGGTCTGCATGATCGCAAACGTACCAATCAAAGAGACAGGAATCGCAACCACTGGGATAAGTGTTGCTCTCGCACTACCTAAGAACAGGTAAGTTACGGCAATAACCAGTAGAATCGCTTCCACCAGCGTTTTTACTACCCCTTTAATCGACTCCGCAACAAACACTGTCGTATCGTAACTGGTCTCGTATGCCATCCCCTCTGGGAAGTTCACACTTAAGTTATCAAGCAGTTCCATTACCGCTTTACCACTTTCAAGTGCGTTAGCATCAGATTGAAGAGACAAAGCAACGATTGATGCATCTTGACCGCGGAATTTACCGCTACCGTCGTAGAACTTCTTACCTAGTTCAACGCGTGCAACGTCTTTGAGGTAAACAGAAGAACCATCAGGGTTAGCGCGCAATACCACGTTCTCGAACTCATCAACACTTTCCAATCGACCTTTGGTTACAAGGTTAAATTGTACTTCTTGCGCTTCACTGTAAGGCGCAGCACCAACACGACCCGCAGCAACCTGCACGTTTTGTTCTGCTAATGCACCGTATACATCACTCGTGGTTAGCTTTAAGTTGGCCATCTTTTCAGGATCGAGCCAAACACGCATTGCGTATTCACCACCACCAATTACGCTAACTTCACTAATGCCTTTTACACGCGCCAATTGGTCTTTCACATTGAGGTTAATGTAGTTGATCAAGAATTGATCGTCATACTTACCATCTGGTGAGTAGAAGTTAAGTACCATCAACAAGTCAGGCGAACGCTTTTTAACGGTCACGCCAACCATGCGCACTTCTTGTGGCAGTTTAGACTCAATTTGAGAGACACGGTTTTGTACGTTTACCTGCGCCATGTCAGGGTCAGTACCAACGTCAAACGTTACGTTCAGGTTATATGAGCCGTCGTTAGCGCTTTTCGAAGACATATAAATCATGTTTTCGACGCCATTAACGGAGGTTTCTATTGGGTCAGCTATCGCCTGCTCGACGACTTCAGCACTTGCACCTGTGTAATAGGCAGTTACGCTCACTGATGGAGGACTGATTTTCGGATATTCTGCTACAGGTAAGATCGCTAATGAGATTGCACCCGCCAGAGTCAATATGATTGAGATGACCAGCGCAAACTTAGGGCGCTGGATAAAGAAACGACTTAACATTTACACCTCTCTATTCAGCAGATTGTGGCTGTTCAAAACGAACTGGAACACCATTACGGATACGTTGTAATCCTTGAGTAATGACTTGCTCGTCCGCATTGATACCACTTCTGACAATGACTCCTTTCTCCAATTGCCTTCCAAGCTCAACGTTTCTTCGCTCCGCGACGTTTCCTTCTGCGACCACCATGACAAAGTTACCTTCTAGGTCGGTTTGTACCGCTCGACGTGGCACTACGATAACGTCTGTTGACTGTTTTTCGCGTAGTTCGATACGAATGTGCTGACCAGGTAGTAAACGATAGTCTGGGTTATCGACAATCGCGCGCATGGCCAAAGTACCGGTATTCAGGTCTATACGATTACCTAAAAAGTCTAACTTGCCTAAATGTTCAAACGGCTGACCATTTTCCAATACCACTTGCACTTCTACAGCATCAGCGGAACCATCACCCTTGATTTTGTCCATGCCTAGCTCAAGACGCTCGCGTTCACTTATACTAAAGCTAGTGTGGACAGGATCTAAGCTAACTAATGTCGTTAATATGCCAGATTGGGGAGAAACCAAATCACCAGTACTTACTTTGCTTTGTGCAATGCGACCTGAAAACGGGGCTTTGATTTGGGTATAGGAGAGATTGACCTCTGCAAGGTGAGTCTGAGCCTTTCCTGCTTCGACTTGTGCTTGTGCACCGAGCAAGGTTGCGTTGAGGTTATCGAATTCAGATTGAGAAATGCTGCCTTTTGGCAAAAGGTTTTTACCGCGTTCGAAATCAAGTTCCGCCTTCTTTAGCGTCGCTCTCGCTTGAGCTAAGGCAGCTTTCGCACTGGCTAGTTGTGCTTCAAATGATGAGGGTTCGATTGAATAGAGTAACTGGCCCTTTTCAACCATCTCACCTTCTTCAAAATGTCTCGCTTTAAGATAGCCAGTCACTTGAGCAGTAATATTGGTGTCTTCAACAGCTTCAACGCGTCCGATATACGACTTGCTCTGCTGATGAGGGGTAAATTGAGCTTGCTCGGCTACAACGAGCTGAGCCGGTAGTTGTTTCTGTCCTTGAGTATTGTCGCCGCATCCTACGAGAAAAAGAGCACTACTTAGTGCTGTGAAGAGTAACGTTTTTTTCATTGAATAGACCGTTAGATAAATAAAAAATGGGCTTATCTAAAGCTACCTAACGGTCTACAAATTAATGTCCGAGAATTATCAGGACGGTTGGCTTAAGTGTATCAAGCTGTTACAGATTCAGACTTTATGTGACCAGCCACACTATCTAGCAGTTTTTGCCCGGAACTCCACGTATAGACAAGCTCTGGCACTTGGTTACCACAAGGTGCGTTCCATAACCTTTCTAGGTCACATTTTCCGCCTAGATGGTCATAAAACTCTACCGCTTGTTTATTGTCCTTCATGACTTCTAAATAGACGCCGTTATCAGGGAAATATTGAGCGATCCACTTTGCCATTTCTGATAATAGCTGCACACCTAAACCACGCCCACGATAAGCAGGATCGATATGCAGGGCATCAATAATGGTTCCCTTTTCAAAGTCATGATTACCAAATGCGCAAATAAAGCCACAAAGCAGCCCGCCCTCTTCGAGGATCACGACATGTTGGTTAAAAGGAGGATTAATCAGGCGAGTTTGCCAAATTGCGGATCGTTCTTCTTGAACGTCATTTTCGAGGAAGTCTTTACCTAGTATTCCATAGTAAAACTTCTTCCAGCTCTCTGCATGCAGTGTAGCAATGCGCTCGTAGTCGCTATATTCAGCTACTTTCAATTCCATTTGTAGTACCTTATTACTTCCTGTAAGGATTGTTTACCCCTTCATACTATAAAACATTTAACTAAAAGCCAAACATTCTGAAACATTACCCATTGGTAATGCATAGTCACTCTTATAAAAGCTACAAATCGTTACCAAATATCCCCGTTTACTCCTCATAAATTTGAACCATGCCGTTTGACTTACACGTGTACGCTGATATTCTAGCGCACAACTGTTAGCTGAAAGGAAATTCACCATGTCTGGCTCTAGTAAACCACCGCTGATTTGGTTAAACATCTTTATCTTTTTATCGTCATTTATCGTCGCCTCTGTGATTGTACCTTGGTATGGAATCACATTAGGCTACGGCGCTGAGCACCTCATTTGGTTTATCGTCGCGTTTTCATTTTGTAACCTATCAATTACTGCTGGTTACCATAGATTATGGTCACACAAAACATTTGAGGCGCATTGGTCATTGCGTTTCCTTTTTGCTATTGGTGGGGCCTTCGCCCTACAAAATAGCGCGTTGCATTGGAGTTCAGATCACCGCATCCACCACAAGCATGTCGATAACAACGACAAAGATCCTTATTCAGCGAAACGTGGTTTTTGGTTCTCTCATATTGGTTGGATGCTGCGTGAGTACAATGCCAATACCTATACCGACTACTCAAACTGCCGAGATTTACAGAAAGACAAGATAGTGATGTGGCAACACAAGTACTATGTACCACTCGCACTTGCGACTAACTTTGGTTTCCCAATTCTTCTCGGCGCAATCTACGGCGACATGATCGGTATGCTACTTGTAGTGGGTGTACTGCGTTTGGTACTGAGTCATCACTCGACATTCTTTATTAACTCGTTGGCGCACATCTGGGGTTCACAGCCCTACACGAAAAAGAACACTGCGCGCGACAACGCTGTACTGGCCGTATTCACCTTTGGTGAGGGTTACCACAATTACCACCACATTTTTGAGAACGATTACCGCAACGGTATTTACTGGTGGCAATATGATCCAACTAAGTGGTTAATCAAGTCGTGCTCTTGGTTGGGCTTAACCAAAAAACTTCGCGTGACGCCTAAGCTAAAGATTGAAAAAGCCCGCGCTAAACAATCGTTATCCGAAGCGACTCAGAAAGTCAGTAAGCTACCCAACGCTCAACAGCTTAATGAAGCGTTAAACAAGGAATTTGAAGCGCTCGTTGCAAAAATGTCCGATTACTACGACATCAGAAAGCAAATTCTTGAAGCGAAAAAGGCTAACTTAGCAGAAAAGTATGAACGCTCGATTCTTAAGGTACGTTACCAACAGATGAAACAAGATCTTGCTGCTCAACGTAAGAGCTGGAACGCTATGGTTGCGCAGTACGCTTAAACCAAGCCAAAGAATAACAAAAGGCCCTCATTTGAGGGCCTTTATTGTTTGAGTTAGAGAAAAAGGTGGTTAGCGTTTTTCAAGACACAGGTATATTCAATACAATCAATACTCTGTCCATTCAGTTTCGCATAATCTTCTACTACGCGAACTTTGGTGAAACCATTGGATGTTAAGACTTTCTGTGACGCCATATTGTTTACTTCCGCATAGGCGAACAGACGTTTAATGCCGCGCTTTTTTAGTACAGACATTCCTCTTGCTAATGCCGTCTTCGCCACCCCTTGAGAAGTGAACGCTTTCCCGACCCTATAGCCGACATGGGCCGTACCTTTTTTAAGATCGACGTTGGTAAAGTTGAGTCTTCCGGCAATCGAGCCAATTGACGTTCTAATGATTAGAGGCAGCAATTGGTGACATTTGTATTCAAGCAAGAAATGCTCAATATGAGTCTGAACACCTTCGGTACAATAGAAGCCTTGCTCTCTTGGGGGGATGAACTGCTCGAACCAATCTTTGTTCTTAAGTTCAAAGTCAAGCAGCTGCTCGGTATCAGAAAAACTGAGCAGCTCAAGTTTTATATCAGCAAAATCCTTTTGCTCGATCATTTTTAACCCTTAGTAATTAGCGCCTTTTTCCACGGCTAGCGTGAATCTTAAGTTTAGCTTTCATTTTGCGCTTGTCAGAGTTTCGGCCTTTGCGTTTTGGAGAGCGATCAGGTTCGATCTCTTCAATCAAACTTGGTTCAAAGCCTTCAAGCCACTCCTGAGGTAACTTACTGTCCAATAGGCGTTCAATCGCCTCTAGTAAATACTCTTCATCACGGCTCATCAGAGATACCGCAAAGCCTTCTTGACCTGCTCGGCCAGTACGACCGATGCGGTGAACATAATCTTCAGCCTTATATGGCATATCGAAGTTAACAACCTGTTCAAGTTGCTGAATGTCTAAACCACGTGCTGCGACATCCGTTGCGATAAGTGCACGCACCTGACCAGATTTAAAGTCATCTAGTGCCTTTTGGCGAGCACCTTGGCTTTTATCACCATTAATAGACGCTGCTTTAATACCATCAAGTTTTAATTCTTTTGCCAGAGCGTCACTGCCCTGCTTGGTTTTGGTAAAGACGAGCACTTGCTGCCAGTTGCGAGAACCAATTAGATAAGCTAACAGCTCTGCTTTGCGCTTTTTATCGACTGGGTAGACCATCTGTTTGACGGTTTCAGCGGTACTGTTAGATGGCGTTACTTGAACTTCAACTGGCTCACTGAGCATCTTATAAGCGATGGTTTTGATGCGCTTATCAAACGTTGCAGAGAAGAACATCGTCTGGCGCTCTTCATTACATCGTTTAAGGATGCGTTTGATGTCTGGCATAAAGCCCATATCAAGCATACGATCAGCCTCGTCCAAGACTAGGTATTGTGTCTTAGTCAGGTTGATGTTTTTGCAAAACAGATGATCAATTAATCGCCCAGGCGTGGCAATGAGGATATCGCAGCCCTGATCTAGGTTGCGCGTTTGCACGTTCATGCTCGTGCCACCATAAGCAGTGACGACCTTAATGTTAGTGTCTTGGGCATACAAAGTAATGTTGTCGAAGACTTGCTGAGCAAGTTCACGTGTAGGAACAAGTACAAGCGCTAACACGTCATTACTTTGAATATCGCGAGTCGTCTGAGACTCAAGTAAGCGCTGAATAATAGGTAAGCCAAACGCTGCCGTTTTTCCGGTTCCGGTTTGAGCGCCAGCAAGCACATCTTGGCCTTCTAGCACATGTGGAATGGCGTGCTTTTGAACTTCGGTAGGCTGTTTGAAATTAAGCTTTTCAAGCGTAGTTAAAAGCGTTGAGCACAGCCCAAGAGATTGGAAATCGGTCGACATGTAAATTACCTATAATTGCAAGGTCGACGATTCTATCAGAATCTTTTGCTAGCGGTTAGTATCTCTGGGTAGAAGGCACTAAATACTTCATCAAGCTGATGATAGTTTGACTCAATGTAAGGGAAGCACTCTGCTAGTACTTTCATGGTTGGCCGTCGATTAGACATACGATTTAGTGCAAACTCGATGTTTTCAATATGCTGATAAGACTCAAGCCAGCGCCCTTTCCACATGGCCGTAGACGTACGAACAAAGGATTCAGGCAAAGTCGTAAGCGCATCCGATTCAACATTCTGCTGTGCAAACTGACAAAAACCACCCAGCTGCATAGAGTGGAATTCAGACCAACGCTTAGCTAGACAGTGATCCCAGAACATATCTAAAGCAATGCCTGAAAAGCGTCTTACTCCTTGAGGAAAGTGTCCCTTAGACTCAATCACCAATGGATGGCTATCTGTAAATGAATCGACAAAACGGTGCAGTCGTACCCCTTTTGATATTTGCGGTGAGAACTGGCTTTCAGGATTACCTCTGACAAAATCACCTAACAAGTTACCGAGCAAACTAGACTGGCAATGATCGGCAATATGAAGGTGAGCAAGATAATTCAAGATGATTCCTAGTCGGCGGTTATTGAAAACTACCTAGTAGTATAAAGCACAAAGCCAGCGCATCTGCACTGGCTCTTTCTGTTAACCACCAAAATGGTAGTTTTTATTTCCGAAGAATTTTATTTAAAGATCTCTTCTGCGAGTTCTTCAATTGACTGCTCATAGTCTGAGAGCTCAAAGCCAATTTCCATCGCATCAAGTAGCTCAAGGCATTCTTCGTTAACTGTTTGGTCACTCATTCTGACCTCCTTTTAAAACATTATTTCAAGACCGGCGAAGGCCCTAGTACCAATATGCGGTACTTGTGTTCCTTTTTAAACCACTTATATGACAGTTTTTTGAAAGGAGAAAGTAAAAACTGGCGATGGTTTGAATCATATCTCAAGTAAACGTTTACGTGAAAACAAAAACAACCAATGTACACTTAAATTTACAGTGATGGTAAATAATCCGTACATTTAGCTTGAAATCATCCAGTTCATCTTGAATAATGCCCCTATTGATAGTTATTTCGTTCACTAATGTAGCCGCGAGTGGGCTAAATGACTAAAGCCTCACCACAATAACGTAAAGAAAAATATACAATGGATAAATCAAAGGTATTGGGTAGTACTTTGATCATCGCTGGCACTACTATTGGTGCTGGTATGTTGGCACTACCACTCGCTTCAGCCGGAATTGGATTCACAACATCACTAATCATTATGGTCGCACTTTGGTCGCTAATGGCTTATACCGCACTACTAATGATTGAAATACACCAACACGCCGAACAAGATGCCACCCTGCACACCTTAGCAAACAAATTTTTGGGTAAAAAAGGCAAGTGGGTAGCAAGCTTCTCGATGATGTTCTTGTTCTACGCGTTATGTGCTGCATACATTGCTGGTGGTGGTTCGCAGTTCGCTGATCGCATTTCCGGCTTTACTGGAATCGAGGTTTCCAACACCACATCAACCCTACTGTTTACCGTCATCGTAGCTGCAGTAGTAACGATTGGTACATCAACGGTTGATAAAGTAAACCGCGTGCTTTTCTTAGTTAAGATTGTAGCGATGGCGATGGTACTGACCTTCTTAGCGCCTAATGTCACCGAATCATACTTACTTAGCATGCCTGTTGAGCAAGGTCTGGTGATTGCTGCTATCCCAGTAATTTTCACGTCATTTGGTTTTCACGGCAGTATCCCAGCGATTGTTAACTACCTAGATGGGCACACGCCGTCGCTACGTAAAGCCATCCTGATTGGTTCAGCAATTCCGTTAATCATCTACGTATTTTGGCAGTTGGTAACTTTGGGCGTTGTTAATCAATCTACCTTGCTTGATAACCAAGGTTTAAGCGCGCTTATTTCAACGCTTGCAACAACCGTTCATCAATCAAACCTTGGCCAAACAATCGGTGTATTCGCAGACCTTGCGCTGCTAACCTCTTTCCTTGGTGTGAGTTTAGGTCTGTTTGAATTCTTGGGCGACAGCCTTAAAAAGCAAGGTAAAGGCAACTCACGAGTACTTGTTGGCGCCGTTACTTTCTTACCACCAATGGGTTTCGCTTTGTTCTACCCACAAGGCTTTATCATGGCGTTAGGTTATGCGGCTATTGCTCTGGTTGTGTTAGCTATCTTCCTGCCAATCCTGATGGTGAAGAAAGCACGCGCGCAATCTGAACAAAATCATTACCAAGTTATTGGCGGCAACCTTGGCCTCGCAGTGACGAGCACTATTGGTGTGTGTATTGTCGGCGCACAGCTACTTATCACTATGGGTGTGTTACCTGCTCTAGGTTGATAACTTTCCCTAGATAAATAATCAAGAAAAACGGCGTCTTTATAGGCGCCGTTTTTGATCGTTTTGAAATTTAATCGACTAAAACTTCACATAAGGTGCAATTTTTCTTTTTGTTGCCCGTTCTTATTACTCAATACCGATACATAATCGATGAGGTTGATATGAAAACGAAGTTTAAGTTTGCCTTCTCTGCTATTGCTGCCATCGCGATCCTTGCCTCTTTTGTAGGCAACGCGGACAGTGATATGCCTGAAACAAAAACTTCAAAAGGATATGAAGTTGCAACACTTGCGGGTGGTTGCTTTTGGTGCACGGAATCGGACCTTGAAAAACTGCCTGGCGTCTTGGACGTAGTATCAGGCTACGCTGGCGGAAATGTTGATAACCCAACCTATAAACAGGTGTCATCGGGTAAAACCGGGCACATCGAAGTGATTGAAGTAAAGTATGACCCTAAAGCGGTCAACTATGAGCAAGTGCTCGATCAGTATTTCCGTCACATTGACCCGACTGACGATCGAGGTTCATTCGTAGATAGAGGTCGCCACTATCGCCCTGCTATCTTCTACCATACTGATCAACAAAAGCAGATTGCTGAAAGCTTCATGGCTGAAATCGATGCACTTGGCATTTTTAAGAAGCCACTTAAAACTGAGCTGATAAAGTTCGAGAAGTTTTGGCCTGCCGAAGACTACCATCAGGATTACTACAAGCGAAACAAAGTTCGCTACAACTACTACCGGTATGCGTCTGGTCGTGACCAATACTTAGATGACATATTCGGTGATGATCGTGAAGACAATCCTGTCACTTTGCGCCAATTAATTGATGAGAAAAACGCCGTTGCAAACATTAAGGCTTACAGCAAACCGTCTGACAAAGAGATCAAAGCAAAGCTGACGGACCTTCAATACTACGTGACACAAGAAGAAGGCACTGAACGCGCATTCAATAACGAATACTGGGACAACAAAGAGCACGGTATTTACGTTGATATCGTGACTGGTGAGCCTCTGTTCTCTTCAACCGACAAATATAAGTCTGGTACAGGTTGGCCAAGCTTTACCAAGCCAATTAATGAAGGTTACATTGTCACGAAAACCGATTACCACCTACTTTACCCACGTACCGAAGTAAGAAGCCGATTTGCCGATTCTCACCTTGGGCACGTATTTAAAGATGGTCCAGCACCAACGGGCCTGCGCTACTGTATGAACTCAGCCGCCATGCGATTCATCCCTGTTGATGAGTTAGAAAAACAAGGCTACGGCGAGTATTTATACCTATTCGACAGCTAATCCATCCAAAACGTCGATACAAAAAAGGCAACCTCAGTTAGAGGCTGCCTTTTTTATTTGCCTAAGCAAGCAGTTATTTTGCGAGCAGCGTCTCACCAAACAATCTATTCACATCATATTGTCATTTGTTTATAGGCCCTATTCGAATCAAATGATGATTAGATTAAGTGATTATTAAAATCAAAGCTTCAACGTTACGGGCTGGGTAAGGTGGGTTCACTTTGCCTAACACATAAAAAAAGCCGAGAAGCAATCCTTGCCCCCCGACTTTTGTAGGTATTATAAGTTAAAGGTAACTACAGTTGTTAGAAGCTGTAGTATACGCCAGTTACAACTGTCATCGAGTCGTCAGTAGCCCAATCAGCATCAACTTGTTGGTATTCTGCGAATGCTAGGATATTTGACGCAATAGAGTAATCAGCACCTACTACAAAGTTGCTCACATTTCCATTTTCTACATTAGATTCTACGTCAGCGTTGGCATAAGTTGTATAGATTCGGGTCTTTTGAATGCTGTACGATGCCGCTAGACCGAATGTACTGCACTAGTCTTGTAAAAACCAAAGCCTTCAGTACCTTTAAAATCAGCATAAGTTGCAGCTAAGTAAAGGCCGTTGAACTCGGTAGATGCCGACCCAGGAGCTTCGGCCGAAGAGGTAGCGTATCAGGTGACCGATACGATTGAAACGAAACTACAAGAGATGGGAGAGTTAAACCGCTTGCGTTGACTCACCTTCAGGCCGGTAGCATCAATTACCAAATTCTGGATTGAACCTTTAGTTTTTGTCTTGAATGTGACATTAACGGGAGATGGCCAAGTCGTAAACAAGACTTGGCCATTGGTCTGAGTATTTGAATGAACTTACCTGATCAGATCGTAGGTTGATGATTTAGGAAACAAAGCGATGATTAATTACTGAGCCCACCATTGCGCCACGTAGCCCTCCCCGTTATTCACAGTTACGTGGTACGACTTAGCTCCGGCTGCATCACCATTACAACCGTAGGCTTGAACACCAGCTAATTGGATCAAGGTAGGGCTTGTACAAAGGCCAAATAGATCTACTTGGTGATCTAGCTGCCCCCAAAAACCCCAATAGTTGTTCAGATATTCCCCCAAAATGATTTCATTTACGTAATAATGAAAACCATATGGGCCACCATACATCGTCATACTACCAATGCTCTTGCCATCACCATCGGTTAAATCAACCACCCGACTACTATTATACGTACCTGAAAATTGTTTCCCTCTGAGTTTACCAATCACCCCACTACCACCGAAGCTGATTACACCGCGGTAAATATCTACCGGATCAGTTGTCTGCATGTACCAATTTTGTACAGTATCATCTGGGTCTTTATCTATCGTTTTGAATGATGGGTCTGAGGTATAAGTTACTCGAGAATACACTGAACTAAATTTAGTACGCAACTCGGAGTTAGTAATGCGGAAATCGTTGTAGTTAACAGTTCCATTCTTAATATTCACAAGCCCTCTACCATTGAGGAACAACGAGCCATCAAACTCTACTCCTTTTCCTCGTTGAGAGAAAACAGTTGTATTTCCACCAAAGCGTTGCAGATTAGTCCTCTCTGAATATGACCAAACGAGTGTATATCCGCCCACAGTTTTATCCAAGGCATCCGCTTCTACTTGGGAAACCATGTCGCATTGTGTTTTATAACTATATGTATTATCGCCACTTCTCAACCAGTATTCTCCATCATCTGCTACCAACACATACGGAGAGTTATACTCCCAGAAGATTTCTTGACAATCTGTCGCTGGGTGTTCGAACGAACCAGCCACAATTTTAAAGAAATCAAATGATCCGACCGAGTAAGTAACTTGGCCAAACACATCGTAACCAACTACAAAAAGAGTCACTTTGTAACTACGTTGCTCTGGCGTAATAGTAAAAGACTTTTCTTTTGAGATCATTTCACCATCGATCACCCATTGATATTCGTATTTACTGACATCACAATAATCACAAGTAACCGATGCTGTAATGACATCATTTATTCCCTCAGTAGCTTCAATGGCTGAGATGACTAAAGCTGGTGGGTTACCAATATGAACAACTACGTTGCCGGCGATTTCTGCTCCTGAGTTAGTCTTAACTTCGAAAATGAAATCATCCACCCCAATTTCATTTCTAAAAGGCGTATAAATAACTTTATGTTTACTATTAGTAGAAACTTTAACACTGCCTAAAAGTGCACCTGACGTACTTTTGACTTCTACGGATGCTTTCTCATCAACGAGGTACCCTTCAATTAATGACGATATATCGATAGTTAACGGAGTCTCCGTATCCACGTTAAATGTTCTTTCTAATTCAGTTTTTAGATATAAATGGGTATTTGAATTAACTATGACTACCCAATGCTGAGTGACATCGTTATTTCCATCAGTCAACACAACATCAAAGAAATGGGTGCCTTCAGAATCGACTTGTGTGTCAAGTTGTATTTTCGATTTATCCGTTGAGATTTTAGCTTTGACTTTACCTGATGTTGGCTGAGTAACTGACTTGAAAGTTATCGTATCTCCATCAACATCAGTTGCTAGGCCTGAGGCGTTAATCGACATTCCTGCATTTTCATTTGCATACCAAATATAAGGGCTGTCTTTTAATACTGGCGCACTGTTTTCTTTTACGTCGACACGAACGATCCCTGTCGCAAAACCACCATTGTGATCACTAACTTGGTAGTTAATATCATGCATACCAGTGCGAGTAAATGTTACATCAAACTTAGTATTATCTAACAGGATTAGGCTCGTGGGCGCAACAATTGCGTCATACGCGTAAACCCCAACTAACTGTAGGGAATCGTTGTCTGAATCATAAATACAACTACCTTTAATATCTGACGGCTCGCGTCCATAAGTACACTCTGGACTAATATCATCCATTACATCGATCGTGTATTTATTGCCAACTTTGATGTCTATACCATGATTAGTCCACTGGAAATACTTAGTTTCAGGGTTACTATTGCCACTAGATGAACTTACGCTTATATCAATCGCACCAACTTTAAAATCGCCTACACCATCACCATCAAAATCATCAGATAGTGAATATATTAATCGTGTAATGCCACCTATGTCGTAAGTGTCACTTGTGTATTCAACAATGCTTTTATTCAGAACATCGGTTGTTGCTTTAACCTCCCCCGAGCCAAGGACCAAAATCGTGCTTGATAATATGTAGTTTTTGCCGCCGCTATCTTTCGGGTATACGCTTGCTAGTTGTGAGTTCAAATCGATGTTTATCACGCTTCCAGGCATAGAAACAGATACCTGAATTGGTGGTAGTTCGCTGGAAGGTAACGAACGCATCTGTGACCTGCTATTTGGCATAGTCACCTTTCTCTTTTCAACCAATACATTCATCACCATTCTTGGGTTGGTGAATGTTATTCCTGACTCAACACCGCGCAACGAATATTGATATTGACACAACGTTGGTTCTTCAAAGGTGTCTAACTCAAATGTCATGTTCGATACTACAACAGAGTCGCACATGCTGCTGCCCGTAACATTAGTAACATCATTTATTGATAAATCTTCGCTAGTTGAAATCGAATTTCTTTCACTCAAGTCAATCGTAATTTTTTGGTCAGTATAGGTACGCACAATACTATCTTGTGTATAAACCAATGGCGTTTTTTCTATTAAATCACTATCATCAGAGGCAACAAAATATTCTTTCTCATTACACCCCAATAACGTAATAGGTAATATTATTAACGACAAATACGATTTTTTCATTATTATTCTCACACATCCAGTTATATTAAAACGATTTAATTTTCATAATTACAATAATCATATTACTATTTGTAGTTATTGGGGATATTTTACTTTTACAATTTCGCCAGGATAAATATAATCAACATCTCGATCTAAAAAGAAAGTTTGATTCATATTCGCAAACTCGTCAAAAGACATATTAAAACGCCTACATATTTGGTAAATATGATCGCCTTCTTTAACTACGTAATCAAGCGTGCGTTTCATTACTTCATCAATAACAGGATCTGGAATTTTTAAAGATATAGGCTGCACTACATTTCTTCCAGTAAAAATACAATCACAAACAGACTCATCGCCTACAACATGCTTATTTTCATAAAACCTATATTTCACGCCTAGGCTATAAGCGTATTGATCCGAATAATTTGAACTGAAAGACTGGTTAAAGCCCAAAACAAGAGCCCAATTATTATTGATGCTGTAGTACACATCAAATTTAGTGTAGGCATTTGTTTCTTTGCTACGAGAGGCACTCCCCACATCTAGATCTGTCAAGATTCCCCCAGAAAATCCTAAGCTTATTTTCTCGCTGAATGAATAACCCACCCTTAACGACATGCCATACTGAAGTGTGTTGCTTTCAAATTCCTCTGAGTTCCAACCTATATATCTAATAGTATTCTCTACGGACATAGTTTTATAAATTGGTATACCAAAATCTATTGTATGGGCAATTACAAAATTAGATTCATCTTCTAAATCGAGTTGATCAATAAAATCAAACCTTGATGAAATATAAAACAATTCATCATATTCAGTAGCAGTGCAAGTGATCGTAAAGACAGAAGCAATTGTTATAATGTTTTTTTTAAACATATTAATAATCTAATCCAAATATCACGACAAAGGAATCAGAATAAGTTCCAGTAGAAACGTCATGGACCGTTTTATCACTGTAACCAACTGTTAATGAATAGCTAATTTTTGTTTTATCACTTCCCACTGGAACCAATACCACGCCAGAATTATTTAATACTGACGAGGTCACTTTACCGTTATCTCCGACAATAATTTTATCCTCACAGATATCACATCGAACATAATATGGTATGTTTCTATCCATTTGAGATTCGTGATTTAAGTAATAACCTTTCGAGGTATCAATCTTCATTTTGATTCCAGCATTAAAATATCCTAACACCTCAATATTAAATCGTGTTTCACCTTTTACTTTACCATAACTGTATTGAGGAGACATTACACCACCGTTTTCAGGAATCACAACCAGAGAAGTAAATACTTCTGGGATATAGTTAACTTTAAAGGTCAAATTTAATAAAAGATTTTTATACGTCAGTATTGACATACTATTGTAGTAATAATAACGAAATGGGACTTTTACGCTTCCTATATATACACCCTCAGACTTTCCTTTTAACGCATCTAATAAATCCTTTACTTCGAATACCGGTCTAACAAAATAAAAAGGAATATTTCCCGCGTTCTTATTGCTTACTAATGCTTTTGAAGCAATGCAAGATTGTAATGAATTGGTAGTTATTGTAATGGTGCTTGATGTCTTGGTTTGGCTACAGTAATCTGCTTCCAAACCTAAATTAGCATTGATAACAGTTGAATGATTTAAACTTCCCCAATCATACTCTAATCCATTGACAAGCACTTGAAGATTTACTTGCTCTGAAGATGGACCAATAAGTACCACATCTTTATCTACCTTTAAAATTGCAGGTATCCATTTATTAGTTGGCTCTAAGCTAGAAAAAATTTCAGAGGTCGTTGCGACGAAAGAACCAGCCCCACGGTCACGCGAATTTTCGTATCGGACTTTATCTCCTTTAACCGTGATGTTTATCGTTAAAGCGTTACCGGACGCACTAAATATCAAAGACAGCACAAGCAGTATTAAATACCTCATAAGCGACAACACATCATTAAAGACCTTCAGGACGAATGATAATTTTATCTCGATAGCTTTCGTCATGGTTTAGCACCGTGACATTAAGCCTTTTGTCTACAAGACTATTTGGTAATTCAAAGTTCTTTTTTCTACCTTTTATCAACGTGTAGAAAACTCTACAAGAGCTGTCCTTTACACCTTGACAGTTATCAACTAAAAATCGTAGCATAGTGTTACTTTTGTTATGGATAGATAGATTTCTTCCTGTAACGTTAATGTCATAATCGACCTTCGGTTCTTTAGCTGGAACAATCAATACAGGCGCATATCCAACAAAAATATTCACCGACTGTTCACCCTGTTCATAATCGTTAGCATACGGCTTTGGAACAAATACAATTTCATATGTACGGTCTTGATCCCATGAACATATATCCCCGCAGATTGCTCGAATACCAAGAATTTTTGTTCGACCCGGTTCAATAATAAACTTGGGGTTACTGACAGCAACAGTCCATTCAACTAAATTTTTTCGTGTGTAAGGTTTTCGAATTAACGCTCCATCTTCGGTGGTGACAATTTCATTGATTTTCGTTTCGACGAAATAGTTCATATTTTTGTCATTGGTAACGATAAACGAAGCATTCCCGTTATCATCCGAAACCTGTAACATTTTATCAAGGTACACAGCGTTGGATAATGTCGAGAAAAGACAAAAAAACGTAGCAATTGAAAATTTAGATTTCATCTTACTTTCTTACCTCACCAATATCTATTGGATTGTTTGTTCTAGCGAATTTTAGAAGAATATCCATACCTTCTAACTGTTTATCGGAGAGAAGGACTTTATCTCTATAAGATACATAGATCGCGATTCGATCGCGCTTGTCTAGCATATGAAATTGTATATCTGAATTTTCGATATTAAATATGAAATCAGATATATTGGAACCTTTATAATACTCGCCTAAATATTTAACAACCTTATCTCTATTAGGACGACCTGATATTAAAATGGATTCGCCCACCCCTAACTCTGGTAAACAATAGTTAGTCCCGTAATTGGTTTTCTCTTGATAAATTTCCAAGTCACACACCAAGCCATCGGATCTTAAATTAAAAGGCAAATTATTAAATATTGTGATATCGAAAACACCATCATAAATTTTGTGAACCTTTAGACAACCAGCGCCATCACATTTTAGATTTACAATTGGTCTATCAAAGATATCTTTGAAACCGGAGATAACTTTTTTGGTAACACCCACACTAGTAGTCAACTCAATCACGCTAGATGGATACGAATACCCCGAGGCGTAATCGAGACCGTTGTTTTGCAAATCACCGACGTCCGTATTTAGTTCGATTGTGTATTCACGATAATCATCAATTGGAACAACCGCTCGGTAATTGTAAAGTGATACTTTTTTTATTTGACCTCCAGTGTCTTTGACGGTCAAATAAGCTTTAAGCTTATTATCATCTGCGCTCTGACGACCACCGTAACGTTGCAAATCAACGATACTGTAACTGCTACTTTTATCGGAAGTAATGTATCCTTTATTGTTTGCGAAGATCAGTGATGAATCAAAGCCTAGCGAAGCCCCTTTTTTACCTAGTGTATCTGCGGTCACTAGTCCGTTTGCGCGCAAATAATTATTTTTGTAATTGGCCGAATAAGAGGTATCGATTCTCGTCGGAGATTCAGAAACGTTGTTATAAACATGGCTGACTTCAGCATAATCTCGGTAATTTCCTCTCTCTATGATTGACGAGGCAGACAACGAATTTCGTATTGATGATATCTGCCGATTATAACCATGAACAGTTGAACGATAAGAAACAAAATCTTGCGGGTCTAAATTTATCGTCACGGAAAAAGTTCCGTCAAGTTTGTCTAACTCAAAATGTTCCCGCAAGGAGTTAGTGGTGTAACCCAAACTCATATCCATACGAATATAGTTATTAATTTGACGTCCTAAACCAAAAGCGAAGTTATAATTTTCATAGTTAATCGACGTAACATCGCTTTTGTTAAAGTTATACGCGGCACTTAACCTTGCTTGTCCTAAGTTAAACAACTTGAATGAACTACCAATGTACGCACTTTTAGAATCGCCATAACCGTACAATAAAGATGCTAAGTTACTGTCTTTCCCACCTTTATATTCTTGGAAAGAAGTCGTCAAAAAGGCTACGTTCAACATAGTATTAAAATAGGTTTCGCCACTGTTAGCGTAGTTATAGGTTGACTGCAAAGAAAGACTCCAGGGCAAATCGAGCGCTAGCCCCGCTGTTGCGATTGCCCCTAACTCACTACCTGTAACGCCTAAACCCAAAAGTGTCGAGTTGTGTACCTTTATACTCGTGAGACCGCGAGCAAACATCAATTCATTTGTTTTTTCATTGTCAACGATGTTTTTGCTTTCAAGCTGTCCAACAGAAAGCAAAAAATCGTAATCGTTAACTACTAAATTATCAGTACGTTTGTTATAAATAGTATGTTCTTCACGTAATAACACATCGTCGTTATTGCGAACTTCTAGAACCACATCGTAAATACCATATGGCAGCTCAGAATAAGACACATACTGTTGTCCTGGTGCAGTGTTCCTATTTAATAAAATACGTCCATTGTCGGCATTTTTAACAATTAGTCGGCCAACAGATGTCGAGAAAAAATAGAGTACTTTGTTCCCATTCTTATTACCCAACAGTAGGTTGTCCGATGAACCTAAGTCTATTGTACGCTCAGTTACGCCGTTCAACGTTGAACCTTCACGCAAGAAATCTGTGCTGTTCATCGATTCATGACCAATAAACTGACCAACTCGAAAATTGTATCGGTCAAAATCGAGATGATACGCAATCTTGTATATATCAAACTCATCATTATAGCTCTGGTATTGTACATCACTTTGAATGTAACCGTAATTCAGTCCCAGCATCATTTCGTTGTTGATGCTATAGTTGAAATCAGTGCCGTCGTATTTATCAAAATTAATAGCAAAATGATTAATTGTTGCTGGGTTGTCTTTTTTGGTTTGTTGATATTCCCCATCACTCTTAAACTCAACTTCATCTAATAAGTTGGGACTAATAAATAGCAATAGAACCTTGTTGTCATAATCCAAAACCCACGCGTAATCTTCGTCGGTTAGTGATAATACGCATTTTAATATTTCTTGTTCTTTACATTCATTATTCCTAACCGTCATGCCTCTGCTCAACTCGATTAGAATTTTTTCGGTGTATTCGTCCTTCACATTGTTGTCTAGCAACATACGTTTAATTTTTGTATTTTCGGCCGAATCGCCTGTTAACTTTACACTATCGTAAGTAACCAATAGAACCACATCACGGTAGTCACCGTTAGGCAGTTTGAACTTAAGGTTCTGTTTTTGGTATAGGAAGAAATCTTCAAAACCTTCTGGAACGTTGTTTCCCATAGATAAAACATCTAACGAAACAATCAAGAAACAGAACGTCAGCAATTTACACACATCTCTCATATATCATACCTAAAACCTACAACAAACGCGCCGTTACAGCTTTTAACGTCCTCACCTACAGTTTTAAACTTAAGCATCAGATCATGAGTTTTTGATTCAAATGTTGTATTTGAGTAGGTAATCGCTTCACCGATGGTCATTGGTTCTGCTTTATTGTCTATATGTACATTGGCGATATTTTCATAGGCATCTAACTTATTGCCGAACTCTGCTTTTGTTGATGCGTAACAATTAGAAATGTTATTTAAGAGAAATAATTGATAACTTTTTATTTTCAATTTTGAATCAAATGAGCTAAAGTCAGATTCAATAGTTAGCTTTATTAGCTTATTAGCAAACGTGCTAATAGTAGGGTCATAAGATAATGTTATCGAACTAGGGCTGAGTTTTAAACTAACGGTATCTGCCAACATATTTGATCGATCAATATTGGCCGATACTTGAAATGTATAACTTTTATAATTGGCAATGGTGCTTGGTGCCATCAAAACCAATATTAATGCTGCACTAAGATAAATAGATCTCACGTAAAACTTCCTAACCCAATAATTTGAGGCAACTTTAATTAACATTGCCCCAAATTAGTTCATAAGTTAAAGCTCTGAAGCAACTACCGTTACTGATAATGCCGCGTCTTGACCTGTATATGTATCTATTGTACTTGTGTTAGATGTGGAAACTGCGTTTAAACGAAGAATATCGCCTGTGTGCGACGCAACTTGTTTAACGCCAGTTGAAGACACGGTAGCTAATTGAACTCCCTCATTTTGTACTGACCATTCGATGCTAGTAACTGGTGAACCATTAGCGTAAAACGCCACATCAGCGATAGTCCACTCGATAGAACGTGCTTCTGTACCGCCAGCACCGTCATCACGTTTAGTGGTAGAAACTAATTCACCAACGACAGGAGCGGCAGCTGTACCTGTATTATCGCGAGCTTCTAATTGAATGTTTGGGGCGATTATTGCGCCATTTTGATCACGCATTAACTGACCGATAGGTGTAACCAGCTCACCCCCTTCGCCAGTAATTAAAAATCCGTCAGATTGGATTACACCAGGGATAACACCTTGCCAGTTTGCAGTAGCCGTTGCTGTATCACCCTCAGCAGCATTTGCACCTAAAGCGATGAAAGCAATTGCATAAATTTTGTTAAATTTCATATATTTACCTTTTCTGTAAATCTAAGTAAGAATGTTCGTCTGGTAACTCACCTACATTACTAGACACGCACATTAGTTCGTTAGCATGCTTCGAACGTTTACACTTCACGTGCTACAAAGGTGGCATTCCCAGCTTTATTAGGTAACTAAATCATCAACCTACGATCTGATCAGCTAAGTTCATTCAAATATTTAGACTAGCGGCCAGGCCTCACTACAAAACAACCAACTGGAAACACTATAACCAAGGATTAATCGATGCCAGTTCGCCGCCATTTTTGATTGATTAAGAAGGAAATCAAGCAGATCAACCGTAGAAGCCCTCGGGTTTTCAGCGACTTAGCCATCATTATGGTTAAACGAATATTTTCAAGACCGTTGAGAAGTCTTAAGGGGTCATCAATTCGATTTTTTAAGCTCGTTCAACTACCGTTGTTATGCCTTCATTATTCATACATTATCAAGCGAGCTAAAATGGTCCCCATAGCATTCAAGGCAAAACAAAAATTCGACAATTGATGCTACAGAACGCGAGGTCTACGCTAAAGACGAGTAGAAAATCAAAAAGTCTGGCACTGACGGAAAGTACCGAGTCTGGTGAAGAATCAAGAGATATATGACGCAGAGCTTATTACACTCGGATGTGTAAAGAATCCGTTCGCATCAAACAAGTTGTTCCACTGATTCAGCACAGCTTTCTGGGAGCACGGTTATCCGCGTAATCTAGCTGGTGGTTGTCAGAATATATATGGTTTAAATAAGCCTGCCAGATTACGTAGGTTTTCATCAACTTCAAAACTAAAAAAGGCGACAGTTTGACCTGTCGCCTTTCACTAATTAGAACCTAAATTTTCCTATTCCCAATCAAGGATAACTTTGCCAGAAAGCCCGCTTGGAAGTCATCAACCTTGAAGTGGTGAGTGATGATTGGTGTTAGATCTAGGCCTGATTAAATCAGTGAAGCCATCTTGTACCAAGTTTCAAACATGTTGGGCATGATAGAATAAAAATCATTTACTATTAGTGACTTAGAAAATTACATAATTTCTATGGGACCGGTTTGGGGCATTTAGATTCTAATTAGTATCGATACCTTATTTTACTATTGAGACTAATTACTAGAGACTAGTTTTGAGAAGGATACAATAGGATTGTCAGGAATCCGTTTCTAGCAGGGAAACAGAGTCTAAGAAGCAAAATAAAAAGCCGAGAAGCAATCCTTGCCCCCCGACTTTTGTAGGTATTATAAGTTAAAGGTAACTACAGTTATTAGAAGCTGTAGTATACGCCAGTTACAACTGTCATCGAGTCGTCAGTAGCCCAATCAGCATCACCTTGTTGGTATTCTGCGAATGCTAGGATATTTGACGCAATAGAGTAATCAGCACCTACTACAAAGTTGCTCACATTTCCATTTTCTACATTAGATTCTACGTCAGCGTTGGCATAAGTTGTATAGATTCGGGTCTTTTGAATGCTGTACGATGCCGCTAGACCGAATGTACTGCCTTCCGCATACGCACTAGTCTTGTAGAAACCAAAGCCTTCAGTACCTTTAAAATCAGCATAAGTTGCAGCTAAGTAAAGGCCGTTGAACTCGGTAGATGCCGATACGCCATACAATTCGTAATCTTCATTTGCGTCTGTTTCGCCTTGAACGAATGATGCACCCACTGATACTACGTCATTAGCGTAGTCTGCTGAGAAGCCAAACGTAGCATCTGTATTTTCATCTTCTGCTGTATTAACATCAGCAACAAACGTCATTGGTCCAAATTTTGTCTTTGCAACAATGCCGTTACCCTTTGATTCGCGGTGATGACCACCTGCCGAACCCATGTAGTTGCCTTCATTGGTAATATCGTCTTTCTCAATCGCATCTGCAGAGTCAGCTACGTCGCCAACTTCACCAATTGCAACACCCCAGTTATCTGATTTAATACCAATGTGGACATCATCAAATTTTGCCGAATTATTAGTACCGTCGTACCATGAGCCAGATTCAATTTCAAAAGAAGCAAAACTTGTTAGGTCTTCCGTAAGTTTTTGCTCCACATCCATTTGAACTTTTGCCCAAACGTTCACGTCTAGATCAGTCTTAGTTCCTTTAATATCAGTTGTTGCTAGGTACGCATCAACTTCACCTTTTAACGCTACGTTCGTCGTGTCTGTAGAATAAATGTCACCTGCAGCTACAGATGTTGCCGAAGTTGCCAGTAAGACTGCTAGAATTGTTTTTTTCATTGCCACTACCAAATATAATATCTTCTTCATATTGTCGCCCCATGGCGACAATTCAGTGCAAATATACAACCCATGAAAAGTTCAATAAATATATATTTCATTTGGAGATTAAAAATTAATAGGATAGACACAATTAATGAAAAACAGGAATTTTTACCAGTTTACTCCCAATACGAAATAATAATGCATAGTGCGGACAACACCACCAAAAACAGACATAAAAAAAGCCCGAACACATCGGGCTTTTATCTAATTTCAATTTAGAAGCTATAATTCATCATCACGCCAAAGAAATGGACATTTGCACTATATTCCCCGGACAGTTGACTTTCAATGATCGTGTCATCAAATGTCGTATATTCAATTTTCGGATGACCTCCGTAGAGGAACTCATAATACATTTGCATACGCCAATCTGACGTTAGATCATATGTCGCACCGGTAGCAAACTTCCATATTTCGCCTGTAGGTACGTCAGGGTACTGAAATTTAGGATCATCTTGAGGTGATGTTTCATAATATACGCCCCCTTCCAATCTTAGCTTTGGCTGAATTTGGTAATGCGCACCTACACTTACTGAATAGGTATCTTCCCACTCTCGCGCTATGGCTGCATCAATATTTGTAAGTGTAACTGTCGTTTCCTGTACTTTACTAAAATCACTCCAACCTACACTCCATAATAGAGCAAGCTCTGGATAAATGCTGTGGTAACCACTTACAAGTGCCATTGATGGCATAATGATATTAAACGAAGCGTTGGTAGATCGTTGATTACTTTCTAACTTCCCATCCATGTCATGGTTCGTTTCCGAACGATAAACTATACCGTATCGGTTATTTTCGTCTGCCTCGTAGTGAGCACTGATTGTGTAGCCAAATTCCAGGCTATCACCGCTTCCTTGCAATGCTGGTAACGTTGTGTCCCTGCTCCCTGCAAAGTTTTGTTTCAAATACCCAAGTTCACCTACTAAGCCAAGGCCAATAGAAAGCTCATCGTTTACCTTGTAGGCAACACTAGGATTAAGTTGAACAGTCATTAAGGTTGCATCTTGCAATAATAGTGAACCTGAAAAGTTAGGGCCATAATCTATTGCCGAACCACCGGCTGAAGCTAACGCGAAGCCGACAGAAAACTTATCGTTAACTGGTTTTACGTAATAAAAAGAGCCTGCTGGCATTTTAGTACCAGCCGAAGTCTTTTCAGCTCCGCCATCGAAAATCCCCGTAGAGCCAGTGTCCGTGTAGTCTATTTGAGAAACCATCCCCTGAAAATTGAATGCAATTGTATCGGTTTCTAGTCGTGTCATTGCCGCAGGGTTGGCAAACGCTGTCTCTGCACCTTCAGCAATCGCTTGTGCCCCGGCACCAGCAGTGCTCACACTCATCATTCCCAATTCAGGGAAGATATAAGCACCTGCCATTGCATTTGATGCCGAAAAAATCGACAAGGCGATAAGTGACTTTCTGTTAAGTAACATTTTTGTTCCTATATTTTAATTTTTTTAATGTGCAAACCTTTAGAAATATCACGGACATCTTGTTCACTAATCGTCCCAACTTGATATTTCAATGATAACTTACTAATAATGTAATCATACTGTGCTTCAGACAGCATTCTATTTGAACTATATAGTCGACGACTGGCTTGCAAAACATCGATAATAGAACGTGTTCCAACATCAAATCCCGACTCTGTTGCTTTAAGCGATTCTTTTGCAGACTTTGTAGACTGGGTATGAGCCTTTATGAGTTCAGAGTTTGAAATAATATCATTGTGCAGCTTATTTATGTTTTGCTCCGTTTTTCGAATCATAGAATCAAATTGCTCTTGCGATTCTACAAGTGCGAATTTTTCCTGTTTAACACTTGAACTAATCTGACCACCTGTATAAATAGGCACATTCATCATAATTCCCACATTCCATGTATCACCATCATCAGTATATGGATCTAATACATCGCCATTACGATAGTTTGTGTGCTGATAACTTGAATTTAATTTTACATTTGGAGCGTGGCCAGAATTCGCATAGTCAATTTTAGCCTTGTGTATTTCCATAGAAATTCGTCCAGCTAACAACTGCAAGTTTTCTGTTTTTGCTTGTTGAAATAGTTCATCAACTTTAGAGTTGGGTATTCCGTGACTAAATTTATTTGTATCTAACGGAGACAGTTCGCTATATCTTTGATTGGTTAATAACCATAACTCATGCTTTCTATCTTTAACTCGGTTCTTAGCGGTAATTTCGTTCGCTAACATCTGGTCATATTCTGCTTGCGCATCATAAACATCGGTAGCTGTAGACAGACCTAAGTCAAATCGCTTCTTGGTATGATTAAGGTGTTCTCTAACCGCTTTCTTTTCCGCCTGTGTCAATGTCAGTTTGTCAATAGCCTTAAGAACATTGAAATATGATGTCGCTACCGACAATATAAAACTCTGCTTGAGGTCATCAAACTGGACATCTGCATAATGAGCATTTAACTCACTAAGAGACAACCTTTGCCAACTTGATTCGTCGTAAATCACCTGTTGCATTGCGATAGAGGCGTTACTTCGTTCAATATCATAACTGTCACCTTCACTAACAACATAACTCGCAGACAAATTTACCTGAGGTAATAGCGCACCAGTTTGTTGCTCAATGTTCTCATGCAATCGTTCCCGCTTTGCGTTTGCTTGATTCAGCATTGGTGAATTGTTCTTTGCGTCTTCGTAAACTTCTTCGAACGTCACAGCAAGGGCTTGACCACTGCAAAGTAAACTTGTACATAGAACACGAGCAATAACTTTATCCATTTCTATTTCCAGTTGTATTAAAAGGCTGCCCAATAACTATTTGGGAGGTTACGGTTAACTGGATCTTAAATCGCCAAATCACTTACCTAAACTCGAAATTTTCCCAGTTGTTGATAAAGGTTCCACGAGCCATGATCAAAGTCACACATAGACTCTGGTTTCGTTTCCAATTAGACGTGATAATAATCAGTGTTAAATTGAATACACGAGTCGAATACAATGAATGAACTAGAGAGTTTTTCTGAAATCGAACAATTTACTATCGAAATATCAAAGTGGTTGCTTGACAATGACACAGCAGACTTACCATCAGCGATCAGCCATTCATTAAAATCGTTTTTGCCGTACATTTCGGCTCAGCGAATGTCTCTGTTACGGATGGATGAAAATAATGGATTTCAATCTGTTTTTTCTGCTGTAGAAGACGGCTACCGTCCAGTCTTAACTCCTAACGTTGGAGCAACAGCTCATTATCTAGAACTCATAGCGAGTGGTGAAGTTGTAATAATTACTAAGGACAACCTGCAAGCGGTTTTTTCTACTGAAGACGACTATTACTTTCGACAAGAAGGCATCATTTCTCATATTGCCATTCCTATCAAAGTTAGGGGTAGTATTTGGGGAAGCATCAATGCGAGTCGATATACAGGGAAAGAGAGTTGGAGCGATACGACTGTCCAACGTATGCAGAGTTTTGGACAGATCCTTGCGGCCACCTATGAAAGGTACTCATACTGGCAAACCATTCAAAATAAAAACATTGAACTAGAAAAGCTTTCTCGAGATCTTATTCGCAACCAAGAAGTCGAACGGAACTTATTGTCTAGAGAATTACATGATAACTTTTCTCAAAAAATGGCACTTTTGACATTTGAAGCTTCGAACTTAGTTGGCCAAGCTGAAAATAGTCAAATTGAAACTAGTTTGCGTGAACTTCAGCATCAGATCCAACTCGTTGCCACTGAAATGCAGGCTCTATCGCGTTCATTACACCCTGCAATATTAGACGACTTGGGTCTTACTCCTGCTATAATTGCTGAATGCCGAAGAATCTCAGAGTTAAAAGATTTTGAAATCCAAACCTTGATTTCCCCTCTTCAAACACTCAGCAAAGCTCTATCACTCAACCTTTACCGAATTTTGCAAGAAGCCCTTAATAACGTAGCAAAGCATGCTAAGGCTTCTGCAGTATTTGTTATTTTAGAAATTAAAGATTCAGTTCTCAACTTCCAAATTGTTGATGACGGCATAGGCTGCGATCTTGAAGGTTTACAAACTAAGACTAATATCGGTCTACGAAGCATCACTGAGCGAACACTTCAATTTAATGGCGAAGTCACATTCAATTCACCAAGTGACGGTGGTTTTTCAATAGATATTAAGATTCCAAACATACAGGGGTATTATGAGTAGAATAATTCTGGCCGATGACCACCTCATCGTAGCGCAAGGCGTTGCTGGCATTTTAAATAAAGAGCATGATGTTATCGCTATCGCGCAGTCCGGGGAAGAGCTAATAGAACTCGTGAAACAACATAACCCTGAGCTCGTTATTACTGATGTTAGCATGGGCGATATGACCGGAATTGCTGCGTCAGCCGCAATACAAAGGCTTAATAAGGACGTCAAGATTATTTGTCTCACAATGCACGAAGAGCAAGAGTACGCGGAAGGTGCTTTTGCTGCTGGCGCTCTTGGCTACGTTTTAAAGAACGAAGCAGCAAATGAACTTATTCAAGCTGTTGAGACTGTACTTTCCGGGGAAAAGTATCTCTCTAAGTCAATTACTATCAACGAAGATAAACCTCAACTTACCTCTCGTCAGTTAAGTGTCTTAAGATTACTGGCAGAAGGTAAATCAGCAAAGCAAGTGGCAGATGAACTTTTCATCTCATCCCGCACTGTCGAGTTCCACAAATACACTATGATGAAATTGATTGATGTTAAAACTGGCGCGGCTTTAGTTCAGTACGCATTGAGACATGGTTTAGTAAAATAAGGCTCTAATTGGTGCTCAGGCGGTATGTCATATCATCACCTGAGCAACATAAGATCCAAGCTTCAGTTTAATAAATTAGCGTTACTCTTCAGATAAAACTAAACGAAAGCCAATATCCGCCATCATCGCTGTCTGACTCGCAAAATCTCGACTAGTATTCTTTGACGACTCTGGAGGGTACGAGAAACTACCACCTCTTACCGATTTGTACGCAAGGTGATGTTCAGAATCTATATCGTTGATCGGGTCACTGAGTGATTCAAAACGATTGTATCCTGCCTCATACGCATCTTGCACCCACTCTCCTACGTTGCCAGTCATATCATACAAACCCAATTCGTTTGGCAATTTAGATCCCACAGAGTGCGCTTTATTCTTCGCGTTACCTTTGTACCAAGCCACATCATCTATGTTATTAGAACCACTAAAACGTAAACCTTGTGATTGGTTGCCACCTTTAGCCGCGAACTCCCACTCGGCCTCGGTTGGCAATCTGAAATTCTTCCCTGTTCGTTTATTAAGTTGTTCTATAAAATACTGAACCTGCTGCCACGTAACATGATTCACTGGCATATTGTCGCCGCGAAAGTAACTCACATCATTACCAACCACATCAAAGAATATATCCTGAGTCATTTCAAACTTTGATATGTAAAAGCTACTCACTGCTACAGTAGTGGCCGGACAAGCAGTGGCATCTTCTTCACATGACTCGCCAAGCTCATAATCGCCGCCGGCAACATGAACCATTTGCGACATAATTTTGTCCCTAAGCGCGATATCCTCTGCTTCCATAAATAAAGAAGTCGAACAGCCCTGTAGGAAGGCGGCAGCCGTCACGGCCATCATTAAATTCTTCATTACTGGTACCTCTATGCAATATATGTATATTTGAAAGCTATAATTAAACTGTACATCATTGATACGAGCGATTCTGCTCGTAGTTTTACGAGAAAGGCCCAACACTAGGTTGGGCCTTTGACATCACTATAGCGGGGGGAAACGCTATTGTGCTTTTTGTGTAGCTTGAAGCTGCTTCATCACTTTTTGAAGTTGAAGCGTATTGTAGTTGATACCTGCTGCACTAAAGCCTTGGCCTTTCTGCATAGGGTAACCTTCTAGTGAAGCAAAGAACTTCTGTACTTCTTGTGACATAGGTACAAACAGCCACATGTTATCGATCATCCAACGTACATACATTGGTGATTCATGCGCCGCAATTTCGTATGGGTCTGCGTACAAGTTAGTTAGCTCAGGCCAAGCTGGAGCCATACGTACCGCAGATTGCATATTACCTTCCATCATTGCGAATGTCGCTTTCCATTCATTCCAGCGAAGTGCGTTTAGCTCACCGTTAGCGCTAAAGTAAAATTTAGTAGTACGAGGGCCTTTATCTTCTTTACCTTCAAAGAACGGTTTAAAGTTGTGACCGTCTAAGTGTACACGCCACTCTTTGTTGTTGAACTTAGCGCCTTTCTTAAGATCACCGACAACATCATCCATACCAGCAGCAGCAGCAAATGTTGGCAACCAGTCTTCATGAGACATCATTGCATTAACTTTTGTACCCGGTTCAATTGTACCTGGCCAGCGCACTAGCTGAGGGACGCGCATACCACCTTCAAAGGTAGTACCTTTTTCACCGTGGAATGGTGAAGTACCGCCGTCAGGCCATGTAAATTTCTCAGCGCCGTTATCTGTAGAGTAAACAACGATTGTGTTGTCGTCGATGCCCAGTTCTTCTAACTTGTCTAAAAGCAAACCAACGTGATAGTCGTGCTCTGTCATACCGTCTGGGTAAATACCCACACCTGTAATGCCATCCCATTTATCTTGTAGACGAGTGTGGATATGCATACGCGAAGCGTTTACCCAAGTAAAGAATGGCTTGTCTTCTTTAACTGCTTTTTCAATAAACTTAATAGACGCACCTACAAACTCATCATCCGCTGTTTCCATACGTTTACGAGTCATAGGACCTGTATCTTCTACGCGACCATCAGCAAACGCGTGGATGACACCGCGTGGGCCAAAGTTTTTGTTAAACGCAGGGTCTTTAGGGTAGTAGTATGTTTCTGGCTCTTCTTCTGCATTCAGGTGGTATAAGTTACCGAAGAATTCATCAAAACCATGGTTTGTAGGCAGGTGTTTATCTTGATCACCAAGGTGGTTCTTACCGAATTGACCCGTTGCATAGCCTTTGTTCTTAAGTACATCTGCAATAGTCGGTGCCCAATCTGGAATACCGTGATCAGAGCCAGGCATACCGATGGTCAAAAGACCCGTTCTGAAAGGGTGCTGACCTAAAATGAAAGAAGAGCGGCCTGCAGTACAGCTTTGCTGAGCATAGTGGTGCGTAAATAGTGCACCTTCATTAGCAATACGGTCAATATTAGGTGTTTCGTAGCCCATCACACCATTGTTGTACGCACTGATGTTCGAATAACCAATATCGTCACCCCAAATAACAAGAATATTCGGACGCTCAGATGTAGCAGCTACAGCAGCATGGGCAGTTGCTAGAACACCCAAGCCTACTGTGACTTGTCCAAGTAATTTAGACATAATTGTTCACCTTATCAAGATATTAAAATAACCAAACGCATGGTTAAAAATGTTTTCGGACTCATTAAACGACGACAAGGAAAACAAACCTACTAGCAAATTTTCTAGTTATCATTTCAGGTTGATCTATCTCATATATCCATACTGGTAATTTTCCCAGTTTTACTTAACCGGACGAATATTCATTCGAAACAACACCCAGTCACTGATATATTCACAAGTGAAATAAATGACCTTTAATATTAATACTGGGGGCGCGACATGAACGCCATAACAACTTACCTTCACAATGGTAAAGCTAGCAAACGAATGCATGTAATGACCAAGCCAATTGGGGCTGCGTGTAATATCGACTGCACTTATTGCTACTACTTAAGTAAACAAGACCTACTGGAGTATAAGGAAGGCTGCTCCCCTAAAATGTCTTACGAGGATCTTGAATCCTATATTTCTCAGTATATTGAGCAACAAAACACCCCTGAAATAATATTTTCTTGGCAAGGGGGAGAGCCGACGATGCTCGGATTACCTTATTTTGAGGAAATTGTTAGACTACAAAAAAAATATGCCCCTATTGGTGTTAAAATTTCTAATGATTTACAGACTAATGGAACCTTGCTAAATGATAAATGGTGCGAGTTTCTAGGCAAAAACAACTTTTTAGTGGGATTAAGCATTGATGGCCCACAAATGTATCATGATGCCTTCCGTACAAATAAATCTGGCAGAGGCACCTTTTCGCGAGTAATGCAGTCTGTTGAATTACTACATAAACACAATGTCAACTTTGCAACGTTGACTTGTATAAATAGTTTAACGAGCAAACAACCCGTTGAGATTTATCGATTTCTTAGAGACGTCGTTCGTTCTCCTCAAATTCAGTTCATACCAATCGTCGAACCAAAATCATTTCGTCAAACCGCGCCACAACACTGGAAATCTCGCGAGATGCCAGTAATGGATTCGAAACAAACCGACCCAACAGAAACCGATTCAATCGTCGAATCTTGGTGTGTGAAAAGTCAAGACTGGGGGACTTTTCTATGCAAAGTCTTTGATGAATGGTTTAACCACGATTTAGGCCGAGTCAACGTACAGTATTTCGAAGCTGCTTTCATTTCTTGGACAGGTCAAGATAGCCCTCTTTGTACTCAAGGAAGTATTTGCGGTAAAGGTTTAGCGATGGAGCCTAATGGCGATGTTTTCACTTGCGACCACTATGTTTATCCAGAGTACAAAATTGGCAATGCATACGAAAATAAACTCGATGACATGGCATTCTCAATGAAGCAGCAACAATTTGGGTTCAACAAAACGAGAACATTAACTCAACAATGCAAAAAGTGTGACTATGCTTTTGCTTGTTATGGCGAGTGTCCAAAAAATCGTTTCGTTCGCTCTCATGACGGTGAGGCTGGCCACAATTATTTATGTTCTGGTTGGCATAAATTCTTTAAACACATCGACCCTTTTATGTCCTACATTGTACGAAGCCTAGGATACGAAGTTAAAAAGCAAAGCAACTTTCGATAGCTTAAAGGACTCATTTCAATATAAAAAATGTCTCGTCACGGTACTAACAAAAGGCATTATGAATAGTACCTACTAATAGACACCTCATCACTAAAACATTCGTCAACTCAAAATGGATGGCTAGGAGTTGACGAAGGATGAAACGGGTTACTAAGCCGTACTTTAATTCACCTTTCCAAGCCCGAAAAACGTATGCGCTTTTTGAATATATTTAAGTATGAGTATGACGCCGCTCTACGATGTTCGCCTCACTAAAGTAATGACGTTTTACCTGCATTGCACGATAAGACTATCCGCAGCCTACGGCACCAGTATCCATTTAGCTGACACAATAACCTAGAGACATGCCATGAAAATGATCTCCTATAACACTGGCCTAAATTTATCAGCTGGCCGAGCAATTCGTACTTTAACAACCAACACGAGTTCAAAGTACGTTTTGAGTCTATTTGTCTCTATGAATTGTAATGCATTCGGCCTTACAGAAGCACAATCTGTAGGAATGGGAGGAACTGGCGTGGTCTCGGGGACTTTTGTCTCTGCTCCTTATTTTAATCCAGCTCTCTCTAGTATCTATCGCACTACAGATAACGCAGCTTTTTTAGGTCCAACTTTCACCACTACGGCTACGTCTTTAGGTAACTTTGTATCTAACTTATCGGATGCATCAAATGCCATAGAAAATGATGAAGACCCTAACGATTCACTTATAGCGCTTGATGGAAGTTCGTTGACATTAAATACGAGCATTGGGATGGCATTTGCTGTCCCTAACTCAACCGCTGGTATATCAGCTTATACGTCCATCTACAGCATTGATACCATTCAACCAGAGATAAAGTATGATCTATTCGGAAATCCCAATGAGGATAGTTCATTAATTAAAACCAAGTCCGTAAAAATAAAAGAACTAGGTCTAGCGTTATCACGATATGCTTCCATAGGGCATCAACACTTTACATTTGGCGTAACACCAAAATTACAAACGATCACAACGTATACGTATCAAAGCCGAGTTGACCGTTTTAATTTAGACGATATTAAAGAGAATAAAAATTCTAGCTTTTTGATAAACTTCGATGCAGGGTTACTATGGTTTTATGGCCCATTACGGATTGGTGTGAGTTCAAAAAACATTCGCAATAAACAATTTTCCACTACTGCAGTCGAAAACCTATGGGGTGGCCATAAAGAACAAGATGTTTACGAACTGTCACGTACTTCAACAGTAGGCCTAGGTATCGTAGGGGATACTGGCACCTTTTCTCTCGATTACGATTTAAATGAACGAGAGGGCTACCTGAATACTAACGATAATACTAGATACCTAAGAGTTGGTATGGAGTCTCAGTATATCCTTCGCTCGATACGATTAAGATTCGGATATTATGACAATCTAGCCAATGAAGAAGAAAAAGCGAGTCTCACCACAGGTGCCGCTCTTATCCTATTTAATGTAATTCAGACGGATGTCGCATTAACTTATAGTAGAAAGCAAACTGCTGGGTTCTCTGCAAATTTCACATTGAACTTTTAAAACGTGTAAATAGTAATGATTTACCACATAACTTACTTTCACACAGCGATAGTCTGTCTGCATTTAACAATAATGCATCAGCTAACACCACTTAGCTGATGATTTATTCGATTCCTAAAATAATGTGTATTGTATTCATGTTACATCTTTACTGGCGATGGTCGGTGTATATAATATCCTTGACTATAAGAATTACTTAATGAGGAAAGAAACTTAAAATCCTTTTCACTTTCAACACCTTCAAAGACAATTTTCTTTCCTTTAGAAACCAATAATGAATGCATATAAAGAAGCTCTAGATACCTATTTGATAGCATGTATTTCTTATCAACCTTAACCAATTCAAAATCAATATTATCAAGGCGATTTCTTGCCACTTCATCAGCATAGTCAAAATCATCTAAAGCTCGGGTAGTTGTTGGAAGCAACTTTGATAACAAATACCCATACAGCATGCCTTCATTACGCGAAGAGGATTCAAGAATTTCAAAGCAAACTCTCTTTAACGGAATATTATTAGAACTCATTCGTTCTTTTATCTGTTCGTATCTTCCTGAGTCAACAGAATGCAAAACCGTGTCGCTAGATAAGTTAATAAAGCAGATCCCTTCTAGCTTAGAAGTAAAAAAATACTCCATATGCATGAAACCTAATTCAACTTCAGTTTCAGTACGCTCTTCCATGATCAAAGAGTTTAAATAACTATCAACGCTTACATCAACACCGCCTACCTTAAGTCGACATAGCATTTCATGGCCAATAACCTGATAATTGCTATCGACAATTTTTTGATGATGACTTTCACATTCAATCATCCTACCGGAAGCGTCAATATAATTCATAAAATCAGTCTAACTCAAAATACGTTGCTTTATTACGTAGTTCATCAACCATTTCTGACACTGATATCGTTATCTCACTAAACTGTTCAATCAACTCATCATTAGAGTCAAAAGCGCTTTGCAAAGCGATAACTTGGTTATCAAAAACAGTCACAAACGTCTGCTGTTTACATAATGCAGACTCTATGCTCTTCACGGACTCTAAGTTGTTTCCTGTTTCGATTTCAATATGTTTTCCAAACAGTTCAAGCTGGTTCGCTACGGTCATTAACTCAGTAATTCTAGATTTATTTGCGTTGGCTTCTTTTTCAACAATTCGACTTTGAGAAAGCATTTCGTCTACGATATTTCGAGTATTAAGAGTCGCCTTTTTAGTCTTAATTGACAGTGAGCGCACCTCATCAGCGACTACAGCAAATCCACGGCCATGTTGACCAGCTCGTGCAGCTTCGATTGCAGCGTTTAATGCAAGCAAGTTAGTTTGCTCTGATATGGCAGTTATATCATCGATAATAGTACTGATCCTTTCACTCATTCCGACAAGTGCCATTATGCCTTGATTTGAACTGTCCATCCCGGTAGAGACTGATTCAATAAGCTTAAATGATTTATGCAACGTAGATTTGCTTTCTTCAAGGGTAGAAACTGATTGATGGGTTTGCTGCATTGCTTGAGAACAGACTTTGGCTGCATCATCTATAACATGTAGCAAATCATTTTTTGTTTCAGCCAACTTAGAGAACTCAACTGCATTTCGATTGGTCGATGTGAAAATGCCCCCTAATTCCTTTTGTGAAGCCTCTACACGGGATATAGCATTCTTTGTATTTGAAACGAAATCTGAAAATACGGTTGATAGTTTTACCAACGCATGCTCAACAGCTTTCACCTCAGGTACTTTTCCATCGCTAGAAATCGGCGTATCGAGTCTTCCTTGACTTATCAAATCGATGGCTAGGGTTAGTTTTTTAAGCGGTAGTAAATTCTTAGTGACAATAAATATCACAAGCACAAGAGTTGATATCCCGAGGAAAAATAAGCTGATCAGCAACGCTACTAAATTGTTTGTTATATTATCTTCAACCTCTGTCAGAGGTGTAATTGCATAGATAGTAAACACGCCGTTATAAGCAGATTGAGAAGCTACTGCGAATCTATCACTTTGTTCATTCGCATACTGAATGATGTTATCCCTTGAACTAGCTAAATACATTGGCCTCAACTGTTCAATATTCTTACCTAACCAACTCATATTTACGCTATCTGTAGCGACGACAACGTTATTCGAATCGGCAATAGCGTACTCAGTATTTTTAATCGATGGCATTAAACTTGAGAGTTCTACATCAAAGCCAAGTACCGTTCTGGTCCCCTTTTCTGACAATAAGGCGATGGACATAGTGACATTCATCAAACCTCTGTCTCCAATGTAGGCATTACTAAGAAAATGAGCGCCTTCCTGATTAATTACGTCAAGAAACCAATTCCGTTTTTTCTCAATTGCATTAAAACCCTCAACCCAATACCCGTTCTCTATAACAGATGCAACATAACCTTTATCATTTGCAATATAGATATCTATATATTCATTATTTTCATCTTTGACTGCTGATAATAGTTCCATGTATCGTTCTATATCATCGTCATTGTTAACGTCATTTACGAGTCGTGAAATCGAGCGTACTTTATTAATGGATGAAGCAAGATTTCCTTCAAACGTAGATGTTAATGTATCAAGGGAATTTAAGGAAAGGCGACTTATTTCAAGACTTTTTGATTTTTGAAAATGGTTATAACCTAGTAAAACCACTAGAAATGTAATTATTAAAACGCTAATAGCTACATGTTGAAAAATCTTCTTTTGCACATCCTTTCCCCTCAGTATAAAGTTAGACTCTATGCTACTCTTAACAGAGCAAGAACCTTACTAGAAAAAATACCTGATTTTTGCAAAAAAATAATTTACAGCAGTATTTATACAGCTTTGTTGCTTAAATAGATGGAACTAAATCATAAAGTTACGAACTGATCGGCAACACCCATTGTTCGTCGTAGCCTCACGCCTAAACTTCGTTACAAAACAACTAACTGGAAGCAGTACAATAGAGCCTTAATCAACTGTGGCTCTCTGATTTTTTAGATTGTTGGAGAAGCGATAGCCGAATGAAAGCAAAAACAAACAAGGCAAGCATGGTAAACCTCTCCGGTTCAGCAAGTTAGCTATTATTACCGCACTGATGGTGAAACACGTTTTTTCCTATATCATTGAGATATCAGTTGATAGGTCATGTACTATCGTTCGTTGTTAATTTTTTTCCACAATTTTAAGACCGTAGAAACCTTCGCGTTGTCAGCTCGAGAAGATGGCAAAAAATGCTGTTCAGACCATTCGTTTACCTCTTTTTCAGGTACACCCCCCCTGATTTCAACGCGCCCTGTTTTCTTCATATTTTGGTTATACAAATGTCTATGCACTTCTCTCCAATCTCTTGATACAAGGCTGCGCATCAGGAAAAAGATTGGTGGTAAATTCTCTTGGTCAAAGCGACGAATAAAGTAATGTACAGAGGCCGTCAATAATGAAATCAGTAATCCGATAACGATACAATGAACCCAGTACTGCATTAACCAACTTTTAGGAGTGTGAGGTATATTTACTTCCAAACCCGTTAATTCTACGCTTCTTATGCTTTGCGTTTTAGTATCCCACCACTCTAACTCTATTGGCGGTACCATTAACGTGCCACTATTATGAACAATATAAGTATGGACAACCGTTTTTTCTGCAGAATATCGTCCTCGACTTTGCATGTCTTTTGATGTTAAAACTTCGCTATAACTATTAGTACCAACCAATTCAAGTGCGTTGAGTTCTGGCAATAGAGATACTGTCGTTTCATCGGCCTTTATGCGTAGCGTTCTCGTAATGGCGTCTCCGACTTTTACGTCACCCAATTCGTTCCACGTCTGACCGAATTGTAAGTCTGTCGATGCCGGAGTCTGCGATGAGTTAACACCATTAGATTGCATCACCTCAAAGCTAACACTGGGAGTCTGTATATAGCCTTCTGCACTTCCACCTTCCTCCAAAGACACCGAAGCCGCGAGCGTTAGGTTCGGTATATGAAAGCGACCACTATCAAGCGGATAGATGGCGAGTTGCCACTCCTGAACTGACCAGGTTTGACCTTGCAGTTTCTCAGTATAATTGGAGGCAAGCTTATCTCTTTGCTGAACAAGGGCTTGATTAAGGCTTAGAGGAGTAACTCGAGTGCCTCGAGTAAACCATCTATGGGTAGACACTTTCACAATGAGATCGATTTGCTCATTGACTGCTGCTGCTCTATATAATTGGTTTGCGCGCTTTGTTTGCCCTTCAACTGATAGAAAGACTTCCACTTTCAATTTGCCCTCATCAAGCAAAGCCCTTAGATCGGTTGATGCCGCAGAAAAAGCAGGAAAAAGTAACGCAACAACTAATGACATTAGCTTCAAGTAAGCCTTTTTAGTCGCTTTCATTAGACGAATCCTTCTTCTGTAGCTGTATTGCAAATTTTGTCGCCAAAAAGGCTTGTTGATTGCCTTCCACTTGTTTCATCCATGCATCGAACATGGCTTTATTAGCTCGCAACTGATTTGCGCTAAACTTCTGCTTTTGAACCTGTTTCTTGGCCACTTTTTCTTCAGCACCATCGCTTGTTTGTGGCGCATCTCCAAGCTCTTTGCTTGACTCGTTTTCAGTATTTGCTTGGCTTTCACTCTGTCGATTAATGTCTTCGATAATTTTTTCGACGATCAATAAGTTCGTCTTAGCGGCTTCAAAATCCGGGTATTGCCTCAGGATTTGCTTATACATCTGCCTAGCAACAACATACTCTCGCAGTTGGGCTGCAGAGTTTGCTGCACCCAACATCCCTTGCTTATTGTTTACCCGTAGATAATACGCATTGGCCAACTCAAAGTTCTCAGCTAAATAGTAAGCTTGTGCTTTATGCTCCGTTGAGACGAATAGCTCGGCGGCTTTTTGGTAATCACCTCGATTGAAGTACCACTGCGCTTGTTGATCTTTTGTCATCCACAAATCAATAAACACAAAGTTACCCCTAGTGCCATCGGTATTCTCAGCACTAACGGGTTGAGCATGCATAACCAAGATGAGTGGTAGTAAACACCAATGCACAGTCCACCCTTTCCTAAACCACAGTAAAAAAATTGCCATAATAATAAATACAAGTGGGTACCCCATATCCTTCCACGGCTGAGCCTGCTCTCCGTTAAGACGAGTGTGATTGGTTATATGGTTCGATAGCCACTTTATGTCTGAGTCATCACTAGTCATTCTGTGATAATCCCCACTGATTTGGGAGGCGAACATCTTTAGCCCTCGTTCATCAAACGGGATGTTACTGGTTCTTGTTTGATCCCCAATTCCCAAGATCAAAACTTTAATAGAGATGTCATTACGCTGTGACAACGCCGCATAGAACTCTTTTGCACTGCTTCCTACCCCGTCACTAAGCACGACTATCGTCGCAGAAACCGCTTTCTGAGACATTTTGTTTAACTGGTCTTCAATAACACTCACTGCAAGTTCTGGATACTTACCTTGTAGCGGCATAACCGCTGGACTAAGTGACTGTAGTATTGGAACAAATACGTGTTCATCTTGTGTCAAAGGAACAGCAAGATGAGCGCTGCCAGCATAAGCTATCAATGCCGTATTCTTGCTACTGTTTTCTGCCAAAAGATCCTGAACTTTGAGTTTTGCTCTTGAAAGTCGATTAGGTTTAACGTCCGTTTCCAACATCGACTCTGACGTATCCAAAACAATAAACAGCGGTGAATGGTCCTCACTAAATGGCGTCGTTTCTCGTTTCCATGTTGGGCCTGAAGCGGTGACAATCACAATGATGCTAACCACTAGCCAAACTTTTATTGGTAGTTTTTTACGCCATTGTTTATCACGGGTACCTAAAGCGAGAGCCAAGTGTTTCGGTAATTTTTTTTCCCAAGATGGTCTATTACTTTGCTGTCTTAAAGCAACGTAAGCCATTAATAAAACGGGGATTAATGCCAGAAGCCATAGAGGGCGTATAAAATGAAAATCTAATAAGCTACTCATTTTATTTACCCAGTTTTTCTCTACCGGATGAAACTCGGCTCATAAAGTTAACAATGTAGGCAAATAGGTAAACACCCAAGCCAAGACAGATAGGCACATGATGCGCACTTATTTTGGGTTGATAGCTGAAACTAGCGTATTCCGATGGTTCAAGTTCGTTGAGTGTCAAGTAAATAGCTTGCAGCTCTTGATAGGACATTGCTTGGAAGGACTCTCCGCCGCTAAGACGAGCAATCTTTTCAAGCTCTTCAACGTTCATTGCAGACTCTCCCACGGTTTCAGGATCTCCAATTGCAATTGTATGTATGCGGACATTGACGTCTCTAGCCAAAGAGGCCGCCTCTATTGGTGGGACCTGACTATCCGTATCATTGCCATCGGTGAGTAAAATAATCACTTTTTCTACTTGATTAGATTCATCTCCATTCTCTTCAAACGCTGTCGAATCCTTAGCAATCACTTTCATCGCTAACCCCAAAGCGTCACCAATATGGGTGCTTTGACCAGCCATCCCCACCTGCGTTTCCTGTACAAGTGACAGCCAGGTTTTGTGGTCTGCAGTAAAAGGCGCTTGCAAGTACGCTCGGTCTCCGAACAAGATCAATCCCAGACGGTCCCCTTCCCGCTTACCTGAAAACTCGATCAATACATTCTTTAATGCTTCTAAGCGGGAGATTGGTTCATTACTTCCAGGGAGTTTAAAGTCGCTTGTCTCCATTGAACCTGACAAATCAACGACAACCATTAGGTCTCGCCCTGCCTTAGTAAAGGTTTGAGGCTCTCCTAAAATAACTGGCTTGCATGCCGCAATAACCAACATGAACCATACAAAAACAAGACACAATTTTTGCCACCACATTGGGGTAAGGACTTGGCCACCAGTTGTTAGACGCTCCCCACTAAGTTCGATGATTCGGCGAAAAAAAGGAACTTTTATGGCCTCATCAGACGTGCGAAAAGCGGGGGCATAGCGGTAAATAATCCAAGGTAGCGGAAGTGAAAGCAACATCAAGGGATACTCAAGCTCCATAGCTGCCCCCTTTTTCCAATTCACCTTTTTTTTCTACTGAATTACTATGATTCAAGATCCATAATTCGCAGCACTCCAACAGGTGTTTTTTTTCATGAGAGGTCATCGTGTCTTTACGCTGGCCAGTCAGAAGCTTCATCCATTCACGTCCAATATTTGAATCGAAATTTGAACGCTTTGAACACTGTTCATCCATAGCTTTAAGCCACTCTCGCCCAAATAGATGAGCTTTATAATACGGGTTATCGTTATTCGAAATTGTTCGTATTTTTGTCATTATTCGAAAGGAGTCATATTCAAAAGAATGACTTTCAATGTTTGGTAGTTGCGACATGTATTGTTTTCGATAGCGATTTTTGGCCCAATGGAGAATACTTGAGCGCACTCGTAGACAAACATATAGGCACACTACGAGCAAAACCACTAGCCAGCCAACGGTTTGAGGTGTAAAAGGAATGGCTAGTACAATAAGAGGTTCATGAAAGCCTGTCGGCTCTCCTAATCCATATAGAATCAGGTTTCCAAAACCATTGGATGTCAATTCAGAAATAGACTCGCTCATTACGCTCTCTAAATTCAAAGAAAATAACTGCGAAAGGCTTCAATTTCATGCCCGTCGGTGGTTAGTGTTATGAGTGGAAATTCTGCAGTCGATAATCGTTTGGACAACAGTTTAAACTGCTCTTCTACTGCATCGCTGTACTGTTGCAAAACATCATTATTTGTTAGGCCAAATTGGCTCAGTTGCAACTGATGCTGGCCATCGGAAATGTTCACACCATCCCAGTCGTGAATATTGGCTTCTATTGGATCAATGATTTGAACGCCAATAATACGATTGCTTTTTTGTAGGTGTTGTATTAGCCGCATTGAACTCGCTTCAAGTCCATACCAATCGCTAATTATAATAATGGTCGTATTGACCACATTACGCTTCTGTATGCACTTAAGTTGCGTTAAGAAAGACTTGCTCTGATCGACAAAGGCGATATCTTCACCTAATCGGTGATTTTGAGTATGTAGCTGTTCAAGTATTCCCTTTGCATGGCTTTCACCTTTCTTACAAGGAACAAAAATTGCTTCTTCATCTCTTGAGATAAGAGTACCTATTCTGTCGCCCTTGCCAATCACGGACCAGATACAGTAAGCAGCCACATTTGCGGCGACAACAGACTTCATAGTATCAACACTACTGAAGAACATGGATTCGCGTTGATCGACACAGACGAGTACGTTTTGCTCTTTCTCTTCGCTATACGCCCTAATGTGGGGTTTACCGGTACGCAGGGTAGTTTTCCAATCTATATGTCGAACATCGTCTCCACGTTGGTAGTGGCGAAGTTCTTCAAAATTCAGCCCTCGGCCTCGGTGATTTGATGAATGAGAGCCGGAGGGACTGCGCGCATAAACTAACTCAGGGAACCTACTCTTTGTATTCGTAGCGCGTTTAATTCGATACAACAGATCGAGTTGAGTGTACACTCGGCGATCATGCTTCAAACCTTCATATAACGGGTTCATAAGAAATCACCCTATAGACACGTGCTTTAAAAGGTCATCAACCACCATATCTGGTGTCACTTGCTCATACATCGCTTCATGGTTAAGCGTTAGTCGATGACCTAAAACACTATGAGCTACTGCACGGATATCATCAGGCTCAACATAGTCACGATTATCTAACCAGGCATGCGCTCGAGCACATTTATCTAACGCAATTGAAGCACGAGGGCTAACACCGACCTCTAACCATTTCGGGAAAGTGGCGTTCGGGTGCTCTTCACCATATCGAGTTGCCGTAGTAAGGTTAACAATGTACTGCTCCATAGTCGGAGCTATATGAACTTGAGAAACTTCTTTCTGTGCCATCAGTACGTCTTCAACACTTGTATGCAGCGAGTTTGAATCATCTGCGCATTGAGTCTGATATTCTTCACTTCTTACTAGGCGAATGATGTCTAATTCAGCTTCTTTTGAAGGAAAGTCCACGTTGACTTTAAGCAAAAAACGGTCAAGTTGAGCTTCTGGAAGGGGGTACGTTCCCTCTTGGTCAAGTGGGTTTTGGGTTGCTAGCACCAAAAAGAGTTCAGGCAATTTATGGGTTTGCCCCGCGACAGTTACAGTGCGTTCTGCCATGGCTTCTAGCAGCGCAGCCTGAACCTTTGCCGGAGCTCGGTTTACTTCATCAGCTAACACTAGTTGATTAAAGATAGGGCCTTCTTCAAAGGTAATTGAAGGCTTGCCATTCACTTCACGATAGACTTCTGAACCTGTGACATCGGAAGGTAAAAGATCTGGCGTAAACTGAACCCTACCTAATTGAGCATTTATTGCCTTAGCAAGGGTCTGTATCGACCTTGTTTTTGCTGTCCCGGGCAATCCTTCTAACAACACATGCCCTTTAACCAATAAGCCAATAAAGATTGATTTAATCACTTCCTCTTGGCCAATAACTGAACGACAGACCGACTGATAAGTTCGCTGCAAATTATTGTAAGGTTCACTATTGCTCATGTTAAGCCTCCCATTTATCTGCATTCAATTTATATGGTTGAGAGAGACTAAATAACTCGTAAATATACGAGTTTTTATTTGCACCAATTAAAAAAGCCACTTAATTAAATAAGTGGCTTTTTATGGTTAAATAGTTAAATACGTTACATAGCGTTTAGATATGATTTATATGAATGCAGTCTGACAGTTGCTGCACCGATAACATCAATAAATCCTAATAGACTATGAGGCTTCTTCGCTGAAATCCAAGCAGAGCCAGTTGCACCAATCGGAATATACTTACCGTCAGGCTCAATAACTTCCAATATCACTGTTCGGCCATGGCTACTCGTATTTGCACCAACGTGTTGGCGTACACTCTGTGGCCCTTGAATAGGAGAAACTGACGATTCACCAGTACCCGCGGTAAAACTATGTACTCGCGCACGGAAAACTTCACCTGGATACGCGTCTACATAAAACTCGGCAAATTGGCCAGGCTCAACATATCGGAACGTTTGATCTGGGATTCGCATCTCAACAAATTTACGCGATATGTCATAAATATGCATATTACCCACACGGCTACCATTTGCTACGTTCACCACTGCGACTTGACCATCAAAAGGCGCTGTCACAGTTTTCAGAGATTGAACAAATTCAACCTTCTTGTAGTCAGCTTGTAATGAATCAAGCTGAGAGCGGGCAATTCTCAATTGTGAAGTGTAATTTTCAACATCTCGTTCTTTAAAGATTTCCGGAGAAGTTTTAGCACGTTCAAGATCTCGCTCCATTTGAGCAATCGACTCTTCTTGCTTTGTAATCGCTGCAGTAATTTTCGCAAGCTCCGCGGCAGAGGTAGTGTCAACAAGTGTATATATAGGGTCACCCTGCTTCACGACCTGGTTATGGTCAACAAAAATCTCATCGATCTGTTCACCAAAAATTGGAGATAAAACTGCATGAGGTGCTTTTACCGTAGAAGAGTACGTCATATCTACTGGTGCCCACAACCTAGAAAGTATACCTAAGAATACTAAGATGAACACACCGCCAGAAATAATCCAAAAAGCACTCTTAAGAGTCCATTTAATTGCTCCTGTAGATACAAGTATCCACATCAACAAAATATAGGGAATCATAATTTCTTTCATTATTAGCGCTCCGACTTACTCATGTTGATATCTTTATTGTCTGTATCATCAAACTTCATACTTGATATACCATCTCTTATTACTTGACTCAGCGAAGAACCAATGTGCTTCCAATTCGCAAACGCAATGATCACAGCTAATACCCACCACGCTTTATGTATTAGTAGACCACATAAAGAAAGCGCAAATACGAGTTGAACGTGAGTACTCTTTTTCTCTTTGGCTTTATGGACGGCTACTTCATGAATCTCCCATAGCAAGTAGGCAACAAAAAGCGCTAACGCTATGGTTACCGCAAACAAATAACCACTAAAATATTCACTATTTAAAATGGTCATCATGGTGGGATTTGGTGTATTGGTAAACATGCTCATATCAATGTCTTTGGAATTGACCATTCCCATTGGAGCAAGCACATACGCACCGCCTAACATCACGGCCATAAACGCAAAAAACTTTATAAATACCAATATAATGGCCCAAATGACTCGACCTATGCTCTTTAGAACATTCATAACAGCCCTCGCTGGTCTGGCTAAAAAAATAAGAAGTTTATAGAGCGAATGCTATGGGTTATCTCTCTTTGTAACCACCCGAAAATTTACTAGTCCAATGACAAACATAGGGACTATCTCATTTTTCGAAAAAGTGATTCCTGAAAATAGACAATTATTCGAACACCGTTCAATTGTAGTATGTGATAAAAAATTAAGGACCATCACATGAACATGAACTTACAACGTCTCTGCTTAGCCATGCTTTCTTTAAGTTTGCTTGGTTGTAATCAAGCTTCTACCAACACTCCTCCTCCTATCGACAAGCCCATACAGGTTATTGAAATTGAATCAACGAAAAACGGTAGTTTGAAACACTTCAACGGTACTGTTCTGTCACAAAAAAAAGCAGGGCTGTCATTTCGTGTACCAGGCATGATCGAAAACATTCTGGTCAAACAGGGAGATTCTGTCGTTAAAGGCCAAGTGTTGGCATACCTTGATCGTCATGATTATCAAGTCACACTCGAAGAGTTAAAGGCTCGTAAGTTAGAAGCCGAGTCTGCACATAAACTTGCGAAAGCTGAACTCGAGCGCGTAAAACAGGCAACGGCTGACAACGCTATCGCTAGCGTAAATCTCGATCGAGCAATTAGTGGATATGAGCGCAGTCTATCTGCAATTAAAGTTGTAAATAAAAATATTCAACGTGCACATGATGCGCTTGGCTACACCGAGTTAAAGGCACCATTTGACGGTGTCGTAGGCCGAGTCAACTTTGATGCCTACGAACAAATACTGCCAGGGGTCAGTGTCATCGACGTTCAAGATTTAACCCAATTGGAAGTTGAAATTGATGTACCAGAAACGCTCATTAACCAATTTCACATTGGTCAGTCTAGTCAGGTTAGTTGGCACCAAGCAGAACGCCACTTAGCTGCGACTGTATCGGAAATTTCCACCTTTCCAAACATCCTGAAACAAACTTATAACGTCACACTCAATCTCGATGAGTTGGATGACGCTTTGCTTCCAGGTCGTTCTGTAACAGTTTCGAGTCAACTGGGTAATGAGCTACCTGTCTACTGCCTGCCCTACTCTGCACTTATTGGTAAGCACAATGACCTACATGTCAACCTAGTGCGCGAAAAACGCATCATTCGTCAGCCAGTTCAGATGCGTACTTTAGACGCACACGTTGCTTGTGTTTCTAGTCATTTCAAAGCCGACGACCTCGTTGTTATCAGTGGTTCACCCTACGTTATTGAAGGTGACGCTGCCACCAACCTCATTGTAAAAACACAGTAGGACAGGACCATGATTAATCTCGCAGAGTTTGCAATTAGGCAGCGCACATTCGTACTGTTTTTTACTGTGCTTTCGATCTTCGCTGGTATCTACTCATACTTTGATTTGGGGAAATTAGAAGATCCCAGCTTTACAGTAAAGACAGCCGTAGTGGTTACACTCTACCCAGGAGCTTCAGCCGAAGAGGTTGAGTATCAGGTGACCGATACGATTGAAACGAAACTACAAGAGATGGGAGAGTTAAACCGCTTGCGTTCACTCTCAAAGCCCGGTATTTCAATGGTGTTTGTCGATTTAAAAGAATCGCTAAGCTCAGACAAGCTTCCCCAACAATGGGATATTTTACGACGTAAGATCAACGATGTATCACTACAACTCCCGTCGACGGCACAAATCAACATTGTCCAAGACGAGTTCTCTGAAGTGTATGGCATGCTCTTTTCTATTCACAGCAGCGATGCAACAGCTAGCGATCTACGTCGTTATGCAGAAGAGCTGCAACGTCGCATTAAGACTGTAAAAGGCATTAAAAAAATTGAGCTTCACGGCGTTCAACCTCGTGTGGTTTACATCGATATTCCAGATGAGCGCCTCAGCCAATATGGACTTTCTATCTCGCAGGTGTGGAACCAACTCAATACCCAAAACATGACCTTCGAAGCCGGTCGGTTCAGTGCTGGGCATGAACGCATACGCATTCAACAACGTAGCGAGTTTCAGTCATTAGAAGATGTAAAAAACCTCATCATTCGAGGTGGTGTAAGTGAACTAAGCTCAGGCTTGATCCGACTAGGAGACATTGCCGACGTAACGATGGGATACCTAGAACCCGCATTGACTGAAAACCGCTATAACGGCGAACCTGCGGTCACGCTAGCGGTGAGCCCTGTCGACGGCATTAACGTTGTATCACTGGGCGATACAATTCGCACAATCATTCAAGAGTATGAACAAGAACTGCCTTTAGGGGTCGATATTTCGACTGTGGCTTATCAACCTGAAGAGGTACAGAAAGCCATTGATGACTTCGTTGTCAATTTATTAGAAAGTGTCGCGATCGTCTTTGTTGTATTGCTTATATTCATGGGTTTTAAAAGCGCAGCCATTGTCGGTTCGAGTTTATTAATCACCATTCTCCTCACACTGATCTACATGAATATTCAGCAGATCGATCTACATCGAGTTTCGCTAGGTACATTCATTCTCGCGCTTGGGATGTTGGTGGATAACGCTATCGTAATCACCGATATGATGATCTCTAAAATGAATAAGGGCATAGATCGCACCCAAGCAGCTATTGATTCAATAAAAGAAACCTCTCTTCCCTTACTTGGCGCGACGGTAATCGCCATAATGGGTGCTAGTCCCGTGATTTTTTCACAAACTGACGCTGCGGAATTTGCCAGCTCGGTATTCTACATCGTGGCTGCATCGCTGTTGCTATCTTGGTTTGTCGCTATGACCTTTACCGCGTTGATGTGCTGGTTACTACTCAAACCCACTGCTGTAAACGAAGACGGTAAGCTAAACCTATTCAAACGCTTTGTTCACTGGACTGTTGATAATCCGCTTAAAGCAATGTCTGGCCTGATTCCACTGCTAATCGCTACTGCTATCGCCGTTCCCTACATTGCGGTTAACTTTATTCCACAGTCAGACAGACCCATTGTATTTCTAGACTATTGGTTACCAAACGGCGCGAAGATTGAACAAACGTCCGCCGACATGGCAAAAATTGAGCAGTGGCTGATTAAACAACCAGAGGTGGCTTCTATCTCTACCGCGGTGGGTTCGAGTGCACCACGTTTTTCGGTCACGGTAGAACCAGAGCCAATTGATCCTGCCTATGGTCAGATTCTCATCAACGTACATGAATTCCACGATATTGTGCGCCTTGTTACTCGCGGAGACCAATGGTTAGCGAATGAATTCCCGAATGCTGAACCACGCTTTAGATCGTTGAAGTTGGCAACCTCTGACAAATTTTCAGTTGAAGCGCGATTCTCTGGCCCAGATCCTATGGTGTTGCATGAACTGTCGCGTCAAGCGCAAACAATTATGTCGGCCCACCCAGATACGAAATACGTTCGTGATGACTGGCGTCAGCAGAGCAAAGCGTTAGTTCCTGTCATCAACCAAGAAAAAGCAAGGCTAGCTGGAATCAACCGTGCTGACATCGCTTTTGCCCTAAAGAGAGGCTCTGATGGTATGCCATTGGGCCAGATGAATCTTAACGAGGAACTTATTCCTATCCAACTGCGCGGTTCTAACCAAACGATGGCATCACTTGAAACGCTTCCTGTGAAATCCATTCTTGGCCTGCATACTGTGCCACTTGGCCAGGTTGTCGATCGCTTTGAACTGGTAGCAGAAGAAAGCATGATATGGCGACGAGATCGCGTTAAAACCATCACCGCTCAAGCAGGTATCCAGCATTACACTACGCCAGCTCGTGTTCGTAATGCCATCAAGGCAGAGATTGAAGCGATTGAACTACCACCAGGCTATAGCATGGAATGGGGAGGCGAGTACTACGATGAACATAAAGCGGTCACTGATATTCTAAAGCAACTGCCAAAAGCGATGCTAATCATGGTGATTATTCTCGTAGCAATGTTTAATGGATTTAAGCAGCCTCTAATCATTCTGACTACCTTACCACTAGCTTCAATTGGAGCCAGCTTCTCATTGCTAATATTCAGCAAACCTTTTGGGTTTATGGCGTTGATTGGCGCGGTCACCTTAACAGGCATGATCATTAAAAACGGAATCGTATTAATGGACCAGATTGAACTGGAACGTAGAAACGGCAAAAACCTCTCTGATGCGATCAAAGAAGCCACCATCAACCGCACGATGGCGATCTCCATGGGCGCATTAACAACGGCTTTGGGCATGATCCCGCTGATGAGTGACCTTCTGTTTGACCAAATGGCAGCAACCATCATTGGTGGACTAGCAGCAGCAACCGTGTTGTCACTGCTTGTCATGCCAGCACTGTATAAGTTGGTAAGTAAAGACGATCCCGCTCGCAGTGAGTCACCGTCCCCTTCAACCAATAACGTAACAGCCACTGATAATGCATAGGAATTACTAATGAAACGTTTTACTGCGCATAAACTTTCTGCCGTCGCACTTGTACTATTACTTAGTGGCTGTGCGGTTGGCCCAGACTACCAACAACCAACGGTTTCCATTTCGGACACATACTTAAATAGCCATGGCTCGACGCAGCAAGAGTCTGGCTTTTGGTGGGAGTCACTTCAAGACGATACACTCAACCAGATGGTACGTGATGTTCAGAAACAAAACATACCCATTTTGATCGCCGCTGAGCGCGTAAAAATGGCCAGCTCTTATAAGAGCATGGTGGATTCATTCAAAGTCCCGACTATCAACGTTGGCGGCGGCTACGTAAACTACCAACTGAGCCAGAACGACTCACTGCTTGGTCCTGTGTTTGATCTATCTAATACCGTTGAAGGGGCTACAGGCATGACTCTTCTAGACGAGCAACATGATGGCGGTTTTATAGGGGCGTCTATCTCTTGGGAGTTGGATCTCTTTGGCCGCCTAGATAGGCAAAGTACTGCTGCTGCCATTCGAGTCGAGCAAGCAGAGCTGATGCAAAATGGCCTAACGACCTTGATAACAGCGGATTTGATTCACAATTACATTCAATATCAGGGAGCACGCGAGAGAAAGCAACTTGCGTTAGACAATATATCAGACCAACGTAAAACGCTCGATCTGGTCGAAAAAGTGGTCAGTAGTGGTTACGGTTCTGAACTTGACTACGCTCAAGCACAGGCAGCGTTGGCAGCAACTCAATCCCTCATCCCACAACTTGAGATCGCCGAACAAGTCCACAAGCATCGTTTAGCTATCTTGCTTGGTGAGCCACTATCACAAGTCGATGTTCGTTTAGCAAATGTACAAGGTGTGCCAACATTCGATGGCGTGATTCCCGTTGGACTACCATCAGATCTGCTGCAACGTCGACCTGATATCCGCATAGCAGAACGTGAAATGGCAGCAATTAATGAGGAGCTCGCTGCCAGCATCGCAAACAAATATCCAAAGTTCTTCTTAACGGGTACACCAGGTGTGGCTGCTAGCAACTTTGACGATCTATTTAGCGGCGACTCGTTTGGTTGGGTTGGATCAGCAGGGGTAAGTTGGAATGTATTTGATGGTGGCAGATCGGATGCCATGGTTGAATTAAATGAATCTCGTTTCCAGTCGGCTGCGTTGGGTTATCAACATGCGGTTGACTCCGCAATTACTGAAGTGGATTCAACTCTATTTGCCTATGGACGAAGCCAACAAAATCAAGCGCAGATAGATAACGCATTACATGCCACCCGCAAAGCTGTATCCAAAGCGAAATCATTGTATCAAGCCGGGTTGATTGACCATCTGTCAGTGCTCGATGCTCAAAGGCAGCAACGCATGATGCAAGATCGAAAAGTCGCCGCCAAACTTCAAACGGCTCAGTCTACTGTTGCTGTATACAAAGCTTTGGGTGGAGACTGGCAAGTTGAGCCAAACCCAGTGGCTCATTCTGGTTAATTCGGCTACTGGAAGTAAACCACATACTGACACGATTAGCACTTTGTTAGACAAGACAAGTGATATGATAACGCAAGCACGCAAAGGCTATGTTCGCGTGCTTGCTCTCTGCAAAAAGAGAGTGCGCAATGAGATATGCATGCAAATACCCTTTAATCTATTTAGTTTCACTCACAACGCTGCTTGCAGGTTGCTCGTCATCTTCAAACATAACGAATGCAGAAGTGACACCAACAAATACGCCTCCCTATTCAGTCATTGAAAAAGCCAAACAGCAAGAACGTCGCAATGTATTGGTTCTCGCAAGTTTTTCTGGTGGTGGTACACGAGCAGCAGCTCTCTCCTACGGGGTACTTCAAGGGCTACGTGATCACAACTATGTCGATCAACATGGCGTTGAAACAAATATGCTAGAACAACTGTCGGTTATTAGCTCTGTATCAGGTGGTAGTTTCACTTCAGCGTATTACGGCCTGTATCAAGATGAAATATTCACTCGTTATGAACAAGAGTTTCTTTATCGTGATGTGAGTAAGAGCTTAGTCAATATTCTTTTTAGTCCAAGCTACTGGTTCTCAGGAGATGATCGCTCTACCGCCGCAGCAGATTTTTACAATAAAACGCTATTTAGCGGTTCAACATTTGACGATATGAAAGACGAAGGTCCCATGATCATCATCAATGCAACTGACCTCGGTCGTGGCGTTCGATTTTCATTCGTCCAAGAATACTTCGATTTACTCTGCTCTGATGTCAATAACTACTCAGTAGCCAGCGCTGTTGCGGCTTCGTCTGCAGTGCCGTTTATTTTCACACCAGTCGTGCTAGAAAACCATGATCATTGTCACAACCGACATCAATATGAATTCACAGAATCTGATAACGCTCATACTCAAAGCAAACATTTAGGATTGCAGAGTTACGGCGATAAAGAGTCTCGACCATTTATTCACTTAATTGATGGCGGCATTACCGATAACCTTGGCATGCTAGCGCTTTACGATCTGATGCAAAGCAACTATGACCTGTTTGAAGAAATGACACAACATGTCGATACCGTCATCGTTGTCTCCGTTGATGCCGCTACCACCCCCGATAGGGGCATTGATAGTAAACCGTCAACACCCAACGCGAGCGATATGGTAGGGGCAATTACTGGCATCCAGCTTCATCGTTATAACGATATGATTAAATTGTTGGTTCAAGAAGAGTTAGATAATTGGCAGCATGCCCAGCCTGGGCGCAAAACACACTTTATCGATATCAATCTGACTGACGCTGAAAATCAAGAGTTTATAAATGCGATTCCTACCGACTTCACACTAGAGCCCAAGCAGGTAGATGCACTGATAGAGCACGGCTACCAAACCATCGCAAAAGAAAAAGCACTGCACCTATCACGCGATACACATAACCAGTAAAATTACTGGTTATGTCCTTTAACTAGTTAATTCAATACCAATACACACCTTGATGCGTATAATAAATAAACAATTCGTTCTACAAATATGAATACTGACATGAATATTAGCGTCAATGTACTTAAGATTTTTCATAGTGTTGTTGAATGCGGTGGCTTTTCCGCTGCAGCAAAAAGCTTAGAGTTACCAGTAACCAATGTCAGTAGAAGAATTATTCAGCTAGAAGAAGAGTTAAATGTTTCTCTTTTTAAGCGAACCACTCGTGTCGTTGTACCCACTGAAGCGGGGGAAGTTTTCTACCAACGAACGAAGTCGATATGTTCAAACTTAGACAGTGCTATTGAAGAGTTAACCAGCCGCCATACAGCTTTAGAAGGTAAAATCCGGATTCAATTGCTTCCCGCAGCAATACCTCTACTTCCTTATCTCAATAAATTCCAAACAATCCATCCAAACATATCGCTTGATCTTGTGGTAGAAAGCCAAAATATTGGATTAATTGAAAATGGTATTGATTTGGCAATTAAAGTTGGGGATCAAAATGATTCTAATTTGAAGTGTCGAAAATTACTCACAATGAAACGGGTAATCGTAGCATCACCAGAGTACTTAATATCAAACCCTCAACCTAAGTCTATTCAGAATCTTGCCAATCACAACTGCTTAAGGTTTCGCGATTCAGACAATAAAATAGAATCAATTTGGGAAAGTGCTGACCTTGATCTTGAAAAAAGACAGGGTAATTTTGTTTCAAACGATATCAGTTTAATTCATCAAGCAACACTGTTAGGACAAGGAATTGCATTACTTCCTTGGATCATATGTGAAAAAGACATTAAACAAGGAAAACTCGTACAACTGTTGGAAAAAGAGCATACTTTCAATACAGACATCTGGTTATTGTACCCAAATCACCAATACCAATCTTCATCATTAAAAACACTCATAGAGTTTTTAGTAACTTCAGCTCAAGAGTTTTCTCCTGACTGATCGACTCCTACCCATCGAAGCGTCGGTTCAAATGACAATTCCCCATTCATTCAAAACCCTACCTACTTTGGCTAGGAACTCGGAGACGGACTCAAAAGTTTAGGCTGATGTTGATGGTTCATAAGGCATAATTTTCCGTTACTCCGTTTTCTACACTCGTCTAGCTAACCTCGACATCAACATGAATGCTAAAAATCGGTCACTTTTGCTTCGCTTCATCTATCAGTTCAAGCAATGTCTCACCAACGATAGAACGCAGCCACACTAACTTAGGGCTATATCGATACGGCTCTGCAAAATACAAAGCAATTTTAATATCCAGTAAAGAAAACTCCTCCGGCATAGCCAAAACCGTCAAGCCTTTAGGTAAAACGCAAGAAACCAACGAGGAAACAGGCATGCCAGCATCCTCTCGTAACAAAGCGTCGAAACATATATCGATTTGATCACTTCTCAGGAGAATGCTAGGTTCAATTTGATTCTGGGATAAAATCTGTTCAGCTTTACTGATTTTGTCTGCAAAATCAGGCATAACCATAAGGACCAAAGGATATTTTCTAAGAGAATTGTCGTTTATCCCTTCAATATTAAATGACGCGTTAGTTGAACAACACAGCCCGAACTCTGCATCACATATGAGTTCACTGCGAATATTTATGGGTAAATCAATAGGAGCGAAATTAATTCCCATCGTCACTTGACCTTGCTGCAACATCGTATCAGTGTCTTTTGTCCAGTTAACAAACCGTAAAGATGCATTTGGGGCTAAATGCCTAAATTTTGGATAAAGCTTACGGATCAAAGGTTGGTAAAATAACGGATTTATTGCAATAGCAACTTCTTCAGAGTAACTAGCTGGGTCAAATGTACGGTGTGGGCTAAGAGCTCGGTCAATTGCATCAAAAACACCGGGAAGTTGACCTAATACTTGCTCACACAAAGGGGTCGGACGCAGTCCATGGGGCTCGCGCACAAAAAGCTCGTCATTAAACAATGCTCTTAGGCGCTTTAACGACTTACTGACCGTCGATTGGCCTACAAACATACGCTCGGCTGTTCGGCGAGTATTTCTCTCTTCACCTAAAACTTTTAAGAGTTTTAATAAGTTTAAATCAACCTTAGCTATTTCTTCGTATCGCATGATTATAGTGATATTCATTTAGGGAATATCTGAATATTATTTTTTTCATTATCAAGCTTCAAGCAAAGTGAATAGATTCGCTTTTAGTTAATCTACTTATGTGACAACGATATGAAAAAGAACATCATTTTATCGGCTTCAGTTATTGCTTCCCTTCTAGCTTCAACATCCTCTTTTGCCCAAGAAGAGGTTCAAGATATGTCCGATCCTCTTGCTATTTATACTCAAGTCGGCGCAGGGACAACAAACAAAGGGCTCAATCTAAAAATAGGTAAGACTTACGACACTGGTTCAGATGCCACTTTAGGCATGAACTTGATTGAACTTAAAGGCTTTGGCGGAGAGTTACTAGGCTGGGACGGTAGTAGCCAACGTGATGACTCGATCGACTCATTTCGTTTTCGAAATTTTACTGTGAACTTGGAAAATGGTCGTGGCGCACAGATCGACATTTCTTACAGTGTTGAAACTGAGCGTGCTGATGCCTCTTACAGCTTCATTCAAGCGTTACCAAAATTTGGTCCAGTTCAGTTTTTCCCTCTAGCGGGTATTGGTGCCAGCATTCAGAATAACGCCATCGGAGATTATGGTATAGAAAGCGGATATACTATGCCTGGTACTTTCGCTTTAGTGGGTACTTACACTAAGATTGAAGTAACCGACAAGATTTGGCTTAACTACAACCCTATGTACATGGCCGCTCTATCTGGATCCGATTTCTATAAATCAAACGCCTTTGGTATGGGTGAAGGTGAACAACTATTCCACGAATTTGCAATGTCTTACCAATTTACTCCACAATTCAACGTGCGTTACTTTGCTAACTGGAATGCTGATATCGACTTCGGTGAAGGTGATCACCGTTTAGAGTTTAACTACCAACTGTAACTGGTGATTAGAAATCACTTTGTACCAGATAATAAAAATGACGCCTCAATGTTAGTCGAGGCGTCATTCATTTTCTTGAATCAGCTCAATACATTGCCGAGCTCTTCTGCTGTATAGAGGAAACTGGCTTTTTGTTTGATGCTTGGATTGCTAGTACGAAGTATGACAGTTACCTCTTATTGTCTTTGATTTTGGATTCAGCACCTTTTATCAAAGTGGGTAACTCTCTTCCTTTCAAATTGAAGTGTCAGCTTGAGCCACTACTAATACATTATAGTTGGCGACTACCATTCGGACCATTGTCTAGTTCAGTGACGTCCATAGACTCTGTTGTTGCCCAGCCAACTTGAACACCATTTTCATCAAACAACTTACCAATAGTTTCCAACATACCACCCGGTTTCCCCATAGCTGGCATCAAGTTTGGACAACAAGGCTCAACTCTGTATTTTTTACCCTTAACCGGAATCTCAAAGTCCCAGCCATATGATACCCAAATACCTGACTCAAGCTTGGTATAACCATTTTGTTTTTGAGTAAAGCCAACATCCGTTTGCTCACGTGTTCCATCAGCTTTGAACCACGTACACATTTGAAGATTCTCGTGGAAGAAATTGTACAGGTTGATGCGATCGCCATCAGCAAACAACAAGCCAGTCCATTCCCATTTGATTGAGTCAGGGTCAACCAAGTCACACACTTGATTATCTAGCCAACCACGACCATCGAACTCTACACGTGTTTCCTTATCACCTTCACGCTTTACATAGTGACCATGAGAAGGCATGTTTGGACATGAGTAGTACAATGTTGAACCGGCACCTTCACGCATAAAGCCTTCTTTATCTAACGCTGGATCATTATACCAGCGAGCTTCCCCTTTAGCGCTAAGCTCAATTACACCTGATTCACCTTGTGCAGTTAAGTGCATACTGTCTCCATCCCAACTTAAAGTTGCAGAGAAGTTCTCACCAGAGTAACGCCAAGTTTTCGTTTCAACGTCATACAAATCGTCGTAGCTGATGTCTGTATATTCCTGATGGTAGAAGACTGTTTCACCAGTATCGACATTAGTTAAGCGATAGAATACCGACGTCAGAGGTGCATCCATTTTGTAGTCTCTACCCGTTTCCGCATTGATTGGCGCGTAGAAGCCATGGCCACCAGGTTGGAAAATTAGGTAGATGAAGTATCGAGCGCCATCTGCACCGACTAAATTGCCCGTATACCAACGCCATTCTAAAAACCAAGTATCTTGTGGAATATGTGGGCCCCACTCTTCTACTGCGTTTCCACGCGTCCAGTTCTTAAAATCATATGGCATAGGGTTAGTAATTTTCATAATTGACCTTTATTGTTGTTTCGTTGATTCAGTAAGGTCAGAATCCAAGATAAATCAGTTATGAAAAATATGAAGAAATGGGAAACACTTTCGCAAATAGTGGGAACAACGTCTCCGGTAGAGGCCTTTTTATTGAATACCAAAATGTCCCATAAATTTAAGGGACATTTTGATAGGTAAATATGGCTATACTTGCCATTCACCTGTTCAGGTAATCAGTGAATGGGTGAACAACGATAAGGCTATGTTAACCCTGTCGCACCCTACTCCCAATCAAGGATAACTTTGCCAGAAAGCCCGCTACGCATGGCGTCGAAGCCCGCTTGGAAGTCATCAACCTTGAAATGGTGTGTAATGATTGGAGTTAGGTCTAGGCCTGATTGAATCAATGAAGCCATCTTATACCAAGTCTCGAACATCTCACGACCGTAGATACCCTTGATGATAAGACCTTTGAAGATCACTTGGTTCCAGTCGATACCCATGTCTGATGGTGGAATACCTAATAGAGAGATCTTACCGCCGTGGTTCATGTTAGTTAGCATGCTGTTGAACGCAGATGGAACACCTGACATTTCTAGACCTACGTCGAAGCCCTCTGTCATACCGAGCTCAGACATTACGTCTTCAAGCTTCTCTTCCATTACGTTTACTGCGCGTGTAACGCCCATCTTCTTAGCAAGCTCTAGACGGTATTCGTTCACGTCAGTAATTACTACGTGGCGCGCACCAACGTGTTTAGCTACTGCTGCTGCCATGATGCCGATTGGACCAGCACCAGTGATCAGTACGTCTTCACCTACTAGGTCGAAAGATAGCGCTGTGTGCACTGCGTTACCAAACGGGTCAAAGATAGACGCTAGATCGTCAGAGATCTCTGCAGGAATCTTAAATGCGTTAAACGCTGGGATTACAAGGTATTCAGAGAACGCACCCGTGCGGTTTACACCAACACCTGTTGTGTTACGACATAGGTGAGTACGACCGCCGCGACAGTTACGACAATGACCACATGTGATGTGACCTTCGCCAGATACGCGATCGCCAATGTTAAAACCGCGAACTTCTTGGCCCATACCTACAACTTCACCTACATACTCATGGCCAACAACCATAGGAACAGGAATCGTTTTCTGTGACCATTCGTCCCAGTTGTAGATGTGTACGTCTGTACCACAGATAGCGGTTTTCTTAATCTTGATTAGAAGGTCGTTGTGGCCAACTTCAGGTTTCTCAACCTCAGTCATCCAGATGCCTTCTTCAGGCTTTAGCTTAGAAAGAGCTTTGATTTTCATATTGTTACCCAATTCATCTCGCCCACCGTTCGGGCGAGAATCAATAATTTTGTGTTATCTGTTTTCGTCTATTGCGAAAATTAAATGAGGCCCATGTCTTTACCAACTGCGATGAATGCATCGATCGCTCGGTCTAACTGCTCACGTGAATGCGCTGCAGACATCTGAGTACGGATACGTGCTTGGCCTTTTGGTACTACTGGGAATGAGAAGCCCACTACGTAGATGCCTTTCTCAAGTGCGCGCTCAGCGAACTCTGCAGCTATTTTTGCATCACCCAGCATGATTGGAATGATTGCATGGTCTGCACCGCCCATCGTGAAGCCAGCGTCTTCCATACGTGTACGGAAGTGTGCTGCGTTTTCCCATAGACGGTCGCGAAGTTCGCCACTCTCTTTCAGTAGATCAAGTACGCGGATTGAAGCGTTAACGATCGCCGGAGCAACAGAGTTAGAGAACAGGTATGGACGAGAACGCTGACGTAACCAGTCAATCACTTCAGCTTTACCAGACGTGTAACCGCCTGATGCACCACCCATTGCTTTACCTAGCGTACCCGTGATGATATCAATACGGTCTACAACGTTGTGGAACTCGTGCGTACCAGCGCCAGTTTTACCCATAAAGCCAACTGCGTGCGAGTCATCAACCATTGTCAGTGCGCCGTACTTATCTGCTAGGTCACAGATAGCAGGAAGGTTTGCAACCACGCCGTCCATTGAGAACACACCGTCAGTCACGATAAGAATGTGGCGAGCACCTGCTTCTTTCGCTGCGATAAGTTGCTGCTCTAGCTCTTCCATGTTGTTGTTCGAGTAACGGAAGCGCATTGCTTTACATAGACGTACACCGTCGATGATAGAAGCGTGGTTTAGTGCGTCAGAGATGATTGCATCTTCTTTGCCTAAGATTGTTTCAAATAGGCCCGCGTTCGCGTCAAAGCATGATGTGTAAAGGATAGTATCTTCTTTACCTAGGAATGTTGATAGCTTGTCTTCTAGCTCTTTGTGGATATCTTGAGTACCACAGATGAAACGTACAGACGCCATACCAAAGCCGTGCTGTTCCATACCCGCTTTACCTGCTTCGATAAGCTCAGGGTGGTTCGCTAGACCAAGGTAGTTGTTTGCACAGAAGTTCAGTACTTCTTCACCTGTTGAGATCTTAACAGCGGCTTGCTGCTGAGAAGTAATTACGCGCTCAGACTTATAAAGGCCTTCCGCCTTTACTTCTTCGATTTGTTGTTGGATCTGATTGTAGAATGCAGAAGACATTGCAAATTCCTTCCTAGTTATTATTGGCAAGTCGTTTCACTTGCTTCCCGTCTTCAGCCTTGCTGTGACAAACAAGATCTGAAGAGCAAAATCTAATGTCTTAAGTGTAATTCAAGCACGTAATTTTCATTATCCCATCGAGTGGAAAAACATTAGTGAACTGAAGGCACAAATAAGAGCGTTTAATGACCAAGGTCACAGGTTGCTGCTTATAAGGTTGTTATTATTGATGTTTGAATGGGGTAAGCTTAGAAGCTGATGCGCGGGAAAAAACCTAAGGGCGACCAAACGTGGCATGGTACGCCCGTCAAAGGCTAGTCATATTGAGGAAACAAGATTTTACTCTCGATTTTCGAGCATTAATGTCATTACAGAAAATGCGAACACACCCAATGTTGCAAATAAGATGTTTTCAAGCATGGACCAAAGATCGAGTAACGTAGTGGCTTGCTGCATAAGTCATCTCCTTTGACTATTACGACCCTTTCAACATATCGTACAGTGCTGTCATAAACTGCGATCGCAATCTCAACATAACATTATTAACAAACAATTAACCACAACGGATTATGAAAAATACCAAACTCATCGCCCTACTTCCTGATCTTGCCAGCTTCATCCTTATTGTCGATGAAGGCAGCTTTACCGCGGCGGCGAAGCAGTTGAACGTAACGCCTTCTGCGTTGAGTAAACTGGTCACTCGGCTAGAGTCATCACTGTCGGTCAAACTGTTTGAACGTACTACGCGTAAACTCATTATCACTCGCGCGGGCCAGCAAGTTTACGACCAAGCAATGGTAATGCTAAATGCCGCCAAACAAGCGGTTGAGCTTTCAACATCGGCCCATGAAGAGATGTCTGGTGCACTGACCGTCGCAGCGCCAGAAGCCTTTCTAAACTCTGTATTGCAGCCCCACGTTGTGCCGTTCTTACGACAATACCCAGATATACAGCTTAAACTGCGTGTTGCAGATGGGGAGATTGATCTTATTCGTGATGGCATTGATGTGGCGTTCAAACTGACTGATAAACCGGATGAAAACTTGGTACTTAAAGAAGTCAGTAAAACCAACCTAGTACTCTGTGCGAGTCCGGATTACATCGCTCAACGAGGAATGCCAGAACACCCAACTGAGTTAGAGCAGCACGATTGTTTATACCTGGCGGAAAACGATCGTGACCATATTTGGGACTTCTTCAAAGACGACGAGTACCACTCAGTCTCTGTTTCAGGTCGTTACGCGGTAAACCATTCCCAGATGCGCTTAACGGGAGTTAAAAATGCGCTAGGAATTGGGATATTTCATGACTTTGTGATTGCTGATGCCATCGCACAAAAGCAAGTGGTGCCTGTTTTATCAGATTGGACAATCAAGAGTAACTACCACGGTGCGATCGCCATGCAGTACCCACAAACGAAATATATGCCAGCAAGGTTACGCGGGTTTATTGATTACATTACCGAGCAGCTTCGAAACCAGTAGCCCGAATAGCAACAACCAAAAGCGAAAACCAAAAACAACAAACCAATACAAAAAAGCCCAGAGCATTCACTCTGGGCTTTAGATTTGGAAATTAGGTATTGATTAAAGCAGGATAAAGATACCCGCTAGACACGCACTCATTAAGTTAGCTAATGTGCCCGCTAGTACCGCTTTGATACCTAGGTTTGCAACTTCCGAACGACGCTCTGGAGCAATCACACCGATAGAACCAAGCTGAATAGCGATAGAACCGATGTTAGCAAAACCACACAGTGCGAAAGTTACGATTACTTGAGTATGCTCAGATAGCAGCGCTTTGTGCTCAACAAAGTCGATGAAAGCAACGAACTCGTTCATTACGATCTTCTGACCAATGTATGACCCAGCCATCAGTACTTCATTTGAAGGTACACCAATCAACCACGCTAGTGGCGAGAATAGGTAACCGAATAGCGCTTGCAGTGTAATACCGCTAAAGCCCGCTACTTCGCCTAGGCTTTCTAGACCAGTGTTAACCATTGCGATAACACTAACAAAAGCAATCAGCATAGTACCTACCGCAACCGCAACTTTCATACCGTTCATCGCACCGCTTGCAAGTGCATCAATCACGTTGCTTTCTTGCGCTTGATCCATCTCGATATCCGATTGATCAACTGGTGTGTCGCGCTCAGGTACGATGATTTTAGCCATCATCAAACTACCTGGTGCCGCCATAAAGCTTGCAGCAATTAGGTATTTAAGCTCAACGCCTAAACCCGCATACCCACCAAGTACACTACCCGCTACCGATGCCATACCACCAGCCATTACAGCAAACAGTTCAGAACGAGTCATTCGAGAAAGGAAAGGACGAACAAGAAGTGGGGATTCACCTTGTGAAAGGAAGATGTTACCTGTCGCAACTAACGACTCTGCTTTACTGGTGCCTAAGAATTTTTGGATGCCGCCACCGATAAACTCGATAACTTTTTGCATGATGCCTAAGTAGTAAAGGGCAGAAATAAGGGCACTGAAGAAAATGATAATAGGAAGGACGCGAACCGCAAAAATGAAGCCAGTGCTAGCTAAATCACCAAACAGGAATTTAATCCCTTCATCGGCGAAGCCCAATAGACTCGAAACACCACCACTTAAGGATGTTAAAGCCGCTTGGCCTAAAGGAAAATACAAGACTAACGCGGCAAAGCCTACTTGAAGCATTAAAGCGCGCGACACTGTTTTCCAGTTAATTGATTTTCGACTTTCTGATAGCAACACTGCACAAAGCAGCAAAGATGCCACACCGATTAAGCCAAATAACACATTCATTTAAAATTACCTCTACAAGCATTGAATAGATAGCTGGTCCTGTCCGTGGGGTCATTCACCATTCCGTGTGACGGCTTGTATTGGTAGAGCGATTACTCTCAACCGGGCGGAAAGTATAGCGGCGCAAGTGAGATATTCATCACATATTTTTACGCAAACGTTCAAGCGTTCATATTTCAATCAAAATGACTAAATCTAGTCCTCTGTTTAACGTCATCTTGACAAATTGAATGGCGAAATTTGCTCGAAGTTTTGTTGAATCGACATCACATTTTTTGAGCGAAAGGGAACAAATATTTATTATTTACTGGCTAAGTTATCAATAGCTTCTAATTTTAATGGATGAGATTTACGACAAGAATAAGTTCTCTAACAACGTCATAGGCTAACCTAGCAAGCACAACAATAAAGTTTCCCCGCCAAATTGCGGGGCTTTTTTTGCCTTTCTGACACGCATCTGTACTAGCAATCTGCCTGTGAGCCGTTAGAATACCTGCCCTACTCATCATCTCTGAGAAAAACAATGCAACGCGATTACACTTATCAATCTCTCTCTGTAATGTCTCGAGATGAACTCGAAGAGCTTAGCCTTCGTATGGTTCATCGACTTGTTCCTGAAGAGTCCATGACGGAGCTTTTTACTTTCGAGCAAAGTGAAACTGAAAACGAAGATAAGCTGCAAGAAGCGCAGTTTGATGCCATGCTTCGAATGAATGCGATTGCGCTCAGCGAGCTTCCTGCCCTGTTCAGTGAATCAGAGAACAAAGAGCAAAACATTCTGCGCATGCAGCGTCTATTACTGTGGCACTTTTATACGGTCTCTTTCCACCTTGAGCGTGCGATTCCCCTTGATACCCACTGTAACCACGTCGAGGTTATCCTTAAGCAGAGCCCACAAAATGCGCTTGAATGGGTGACTACTTTGACCGACCTACTTCGCCAGTACGCGCAAATCGCTCAATCTTAATCATTGCCAATGCCAATCACTTCTGCGATTGGCATTTTACTTTCTAGCCCTGAATTAACTTAGTTATTGACCAAGCGAATCTATCCTCGCCATACTTATCTCTAAGTTTTCTATTGTTGTATTTCCATTGCGTTCAATTGCTCTCCCATTCTTATTTGTAAGCGTTACTTGTTTGGCTGAAGACGAAGTCGATTACTCTTCGTGTCACAGCCAGCCCGACTCAGCGCAAATTCTTGATACCGCCTTTAACTACGTAAATAGCCGTGTTTGTCAGCCAGCAATATGGTTTGATAATTTCTTTGTTGATGAGCGTATTGATGAAGACGCCAATGCTGGCAGTGTGATTCGATGGCGAAATGACTTTTCTTATGTCGAGGGAGAAGGCTACCAGTATAAGACCCGCTTAAAAGCGCGCTTTTACTTACCTAAAGTGACCAAGCGACTAAAACTGGTCATTGAGTCAGATGATGAAGATGACCTGTTTGGCCTATTCCCAAATAACAGCGACGATGCCGAAAATGTCTTCGCGCTGCGATACGACTGGCTCAACAGCGAGCGAACCAGTCTTAACTTCAAAATAACCGCTCACCCTGGTGCAGAGGCACGTTTCCGTTACACCTACCCGATCTCTGAAGATCTGCTGCTGCGCGCAACGCAAAAAGTGTATCAAAATAAAAAGCTGACTGGCGAATCAACTGAGCTCGATCTTGATTACTCAATTAGCCCTGAATTCTTACTTCGTTGGAGCAACTTCGCCACCTATGAAGATGATATTAAAGGTTGGGCGTTGGGTTCGGGACTTACCCTTTATCAACATATCTCAGACCAGCAAGCACTGAGCTATCAATTAAGTACAACTGGCACTAATCGTCCGTACCATTATATTTCCAACACGCACATGTCAGTCACCTATCGTCAAAACATTCTGCGCCCTTGGTTCTTTTACGAATTAACGCCGGAATACAATTGGTCTAAAGATCCTGACACCGAGCGCGAAGGTGAATTCAAAGCCACGATTAGGCTAGAGATCTTATTCCACAACATTTAATCCCAGCCATACAAACGAAAGAACCCCACCAATTGGTGGGGTTTTGCGTATTCATACTACAAGCTTAAGAATTACTTCATGATACGAGCTTTAAAGTTACGCCCTTTCATTTTGCCTGTTTGTAATTGCTTTAGAGCCGGCTTAACGATGTCATGCTCAACCGCTACGTAAGAAACCATCGCCAGAATATTAATCTTGCCGATTTTCTTACCGTCTAAGCCTGCTTGTTTAGTCAGCGCGCCCAAGATATCACCAGCACGAACCTTTTGCTTTTTGCCGCCTAAGATTTGAATCGTCTGCATCTTTGGATAGAAAGCGCGCTCAACAGGCTTCTCAGGTAGCTCTGATGCATTGATTGCGATATCCATGTATTCATCAATACGCGCAACACGGTATTCTTCTTTTTCACTGAAGAAGCTAAATGCCACACCTTTCGAACCTGCGCGGCCAGTACGGCCAATGCGGTGTACGTGCACTTCAGGGTCACGTGACAACTCAAAGTTAAATACGGCATCAAGGTTATCAACGTCTAGACCGCGAGCCGCTACGTCAGTTGCTACAAGAATAGAAATACTCTTGTTGGCAAACATCGTCAGCGCTTGTTCACGTTCGCGTTGCTCCATATCACCATGAAGTTCAACCACGCTAAAACCACGGTGACTTAATTCGTCTGTTACGTTTTGTACTTCTTTTTTAGTGTTACAGAACACAACTGAAGATTCTGGCTTATGCGTAAGTAAAAGAGCTTCTAGTGCATCATCACGCTCTTCTGTGGTATTCAATTTGAAGAAACGTTGCTCAATGGTGCTCTTTTGGTGCATTGATTCAACCTTAACCATCTCTGGGTTAACCATCACTTTGGCAGCCAAAGAGTCGATGTTGTCTGGGAAGGTTGCACTAAACAGTAGTGTCTGGCGTTTAGCCGGTACTGCATCAATGATGGTATCAATCGCATCTTCAAAGCCCATATCTAGCATACGGTCCGCTTCGTCCAGCACTAGGGTATTTAGCTCATCAAGGCTAATGCGTCCTTTAGACATGTGATCAAGAATACGACCTGGCGTACCGACTAAGATGTGCGCGCCATGCTCAAGTGAACCAATTTGCGGGCCCATTGGCATACCGCCACACAGTGTTAGCACTTTTATGTTATGAATGCCGCGCGCTAACGTACGGATCTCTTTCGCTACTTGGTCTGCTAGCTCTCGCGTTGGACAAAGAACCAAAGTCTGTACACGGAAACGCTTTACGTTGAGGTTGCTTAGTAGGCCCAACGAGAACGTTGCCGTTTTGCCTGAACCCGTTTTACCTTGTCCAATAACATCTTTACCTGCTAATACCATAGGCAGTGCTTGCTGCTGAATAGGCGTCATCTCTGTGTAGCCAAGGCTATCAAGTGTTTCAGTTAGCTCAGGTCTTAGGTTCAAGGTTTTAAATGAAGTTGTCACAATTTTATCCTTTAAGGATGTGTTAACCAAAGTTCGGTTAACGAAAAAAACAAAAACCGCTTCAATAACGAAGCGGTTTGAAAATCGGTTGAATCGTTACTCAGCCCTATCGAATTCCGTGCAGGAACTCATGTCTTGTTGCTGGATTCGATTTGAAGATACCACCAAGCGCTGTTGTGGTTGTTTCGCTGGTTGCATCCATTACGCCGCGTGATTTCACGCAGTAGTGTGTCGCATCAATCGTTACTGCTACGTCATCAGACTCTAGCAATGTTTGCAATGCCACCAGGATTTGCTGTGTCATTCGCTCTTGTACTTGTGGGCGCTGAGCAAAGAATCGAACAATACGATTGATCTTTGATAAGCCAATGATTTTACCACGTGGGATATAAGCCACGGCAGCACGGCCATCAATCGTCACTAAATGGTGTTCACAAGTACTGGTTACGGTAATGTCTTTCACGCGTACCATCTCGCTCACGTTCATCTTATTTTCGATAACCGTGATTTTAGGGAAGTTTGAATAATCCAACCCTGAGAAAATCTCATCAACGTACATCTTTGCGATGCGTTGTGGTGTTTCTTCAAGGCTATCATCGGTAAGGTCAAGTTCTAACAGAGAAAGAATCTCACGCATATGGTGTTGAATTTTCTCTTTTTTCTCATCTCGACTGAACTGATTAGGCGCCATTGGCGTTTCTAATCCTCGTTGTTCTAGCGCATCTTTAACTAACTTCGCTGATTCGCTAAGACCTGACATACCACTTCCTCTTACTTTACCCCTTTCGGATGGCAGACAAGGATACTCGGATTTGTGATTAATTACACCCACATTTTGTCAGTGGGGATCGTTATCGATGCTATCGTCCTGCTTAAGTGGAAGCGTGATGACAAAGTGTGCACCTGATTGGTCTTCATCGATGTATTTGATTTTCCCTTTCAGGCGCTGACAAACCGTATTGTATATAATGTTTGCTCCCAACCCCGTTCCGCCTGAACCATGCTTAGTGGTAACGAAAGGTTCAAATATTTTGTCTTTGACACTCGCATCAACACCTCTACCAGAATCACGGTAGTCAATGACCATCTCCTCTTGTTGCTGAGATATATCAATCACGATACGCTTTTCATGTGCCCAACCATCAAAGCCGTGATTGAGGCTGTTGGTAATCAGGTTGGTGAAGATTTGAATGTACGCGCTGGCGTAGCTAGTTACATTTAGACTGTCATCGCAATCAAAGTCGACCTCCACATTACGAATTCTTAGCTCATGAGAGAGAGAAACCAGTAACTTTTCGATATGCTCTTTGACATCAAACTGGCTCACCGTTTCGTTAGTTTGATCAACAGCGACTTGTTTGAAGCTAGCGACAAGCAGTGCTGCTCGTTCTAAATTAGCACTTAAAATGTCCATCGACTGATGGACATTACGCATTGCATCACCAAACGTACTCTCCTGAAGTTTACCTTCTTCGTAATCCTTAAGAATTTGGTTAATTTCGCTTGATGCGAAACTACTTGAGGTGATGCTCACGCCCAATGGCGTGTTGATCTCATGCGCCACGCCAGCCACCAGCGAACCAAGCGAAGCCATTTTCTCGTTCTCAATCATGGTTGCTTGGGTCTCTTTAAGCTCATCCAGCGTATCTTCTAGCTCTTGTGTCCGATCTTTAACCATCAGCTCAAGTCCCTGTTTGAACTCAATTTCTCGCTCAAGAAGAACTTGCTTTTCCTCTAGGGCTTTGGCTAGCTGATGTTTTGATTCCAGTACTGAACCATAGGATTCGCTGAGTTCGTTACACATGCGATTAACCATAGTGACCATAAAATCAATTTCATCGTCATTGGCCGCTTTACGCTCAATAATCATAGGTGGGTTATCACGCTGGAACTGATAAGCTTTGAAATACTCACTCATTTGATTCAATGGTTCTGTAACCAGTGCCTTGACCAAATAGATAATAAATCCAGCGACGATAAAGGTTTTCAGTCCATTGGAAAGTAAGATAACTAACGCCTTGTCGATTAAGCTGTGATACACAACCCACAAGTCGGACTGAACGATCAAATAACCAAGCGGTATCGCTTTTTGATTGATATAGGAATATTCCAAACTGATTGTTTGTTGTAGAACATGTTTATCTTTGGGTGTACCTTGCTCCCAGTATTCTTCGGTTGTGTCTTCAATTCGCACATAACTGATATCTGGAATACTGATTATGCCGTTTATCTGCGACTCAATGAGCTCATTATTTAGTACCCATAAACTCTCTTCCAACGCATCTTTGTATGAGGTGAAGATATACTGCTGGCTTACCTTAATGTTATCTGTCGCGACTAAAAAATCAGAATAGAGTTGAAACGCCGTTATAAACAGCGTTACAACCGTACTAAACATGACAATGAGCAGTGTCAGTTGTTTATTAATTGAGTGGCTTGTTTGCATAAACCATCACACCTATCGGTACTAACGATAGACTTCAATGAGCTCTGCTAAACTGCCGTCTTTACTCATCTCTTCTAAGTTATCAGTGATGATCTTTACGTATTCTTGATCGCGGCCAACGACATAGATGGTGTTTTTTAAAGGAAAGATCTCATGGAATGTAAACCCTTCCATGCCTTTAACCCCGGCTTTTTGCGCATAGTAATAAGCCATACTACGGTCAAGTAAGATCACTTGAGCACGATCTTTCATCAGCATATCGAACTGAGCTTGTTGATTCTCTATCTCTTTGTACCCTTCCCAGTTGGCAAGCTCTTGATTATAAAAGGTCGTAAAGGGCTCTTTTAAGTGTTGGCTAGCATTATTAAATGCGACGATATACTTGCCCTTCAAATCAGAAACGCGGTCGATCTTGAGGTCGAGACTCGTCTTAGTCACCGCAACATTGTCAAATTCATACACCTTACCGTAGGAGTAGTTCACTCTGAAGTTAAGCGGCGTCCCAATGAAAACATCAAGCTCTTCAAAAGCATTTAATGGGTCTTGGTCAAATTGTTTACTGGGAAACTTATAATTCGAGATGGTGTAACCGGAACGCTGTAACGCTGCGCCAACGATATCAACCAATATCCCAGACTCGCCAATCACAAACGGTGGAATGCCAACAACAAAGCCGACATTCACAACCTTTTCTTCGGCATATAATTCACTTGGTGCTACAAACAGCAATACCAACAGTGCGCGCTTCAATAGTTTTCTAAACATGTGGCTCTCCCTGCCTATGTCCAAAACTAGACAAATTAAAGATGAATAGCAGCCAACGACATTAATTATTTAGATTGAGTATAGGTTAGAATTACCATCCCTTAGTTGTAGATGCTGGGCATCTACCACTTTAGGAGAGATTTAGCGTTTAACGTGCAAGTTTTGCCCAAAGTTGAGCTGATAAAACTGGGATTGTTAATAGAGGTCATTATTGCAAATAGCTTTCTGTGGTAAAGTGACCCGATCATCTGACAATAATAAAAGAGTAGGATTTTGATATGGGCTGCTGTGACGCTCCTGGCTTGATGCCGATCGAAGATGCGATGGAAAAAATGCTGTCGCCAATTAAACCTATCCAAGCGACCTTACAACTCCCACTAGCCGAAGCAATTGGCTTTGTATTAGCTGAAGACATTTTATCCCCTATTTTCGTTCCTCCATTTGATAACTCAGCAATGGACGGGTACGCGCTACGTCTAGCGGATTTAGCGCAAAACAATGTAATGCCTTTAGCGGGTAAGTCATTTGCAGGTCAACCATTCCACGGTGAATGGCCTCAAGGTAGCTGCATTCGCATTATGACCGGCGCAAAGATCCCTGAAGGCTGTGACGCGGTGATCATGCAAGAAAACACCGAAGTGACCGACGCAGGTATTCAGTTCAATCAAACCGACGTTAAGCCACAAAATAACATTCGCCCAATGGGTGATGATATTGCGGAAGGTGCGACAGTGCTGGCTAAAGGTGCTCGTCTAACCTCGCGCGATATTCCGATGATCGCGACTCTCGGTATTAGTCATGTAACCGTAGTCCGTAAACCACGTGTTGCATTTTTCTCAACTGGTGATGAGCTAAAACCATTAGGCGAAACACTAGCAGAAGGCCAAATCTACGACAGTAACCGTTACGGTATTAAACCTCTGATCGAAAACTTTGGTTGTGAAGCAATCGACCTAGGCATTATCCCTGATTGCCCAGAAACACTAAAAGCGACATTCGAGCAAGCTCAAACACTCGCTGACGTAGTCGTGACTTCGGGCGGTGTCAGCGTGGGTGAAGCAGATTACACCAAAGATATTCTTGAACAGCTCGGTCAGATAGGCTTTTGGAAACTAGCCATTAAACCGGGTAAACCGTTCGCCTTTGGTAAGCTTTCAACGGCTTGGTTCTGCGGCCTACCGGGTAACCCAGTGTCTGCTGTATTAACCATGTATGTGCTTGTTCAGCCGCTACTAGCAAAGCTTGCTGGCCATAGTGAATGGAAAGCGCCTGAATCCATCCCAGCGGTGACAAAGAGTGCTTTCAAGAAAGCGCCTGGCCGTACAGATTACCAACGCGGCATCTACACTATTGAAGATGGCAAATTTGTAGTTGAAACCACCGGCAACCAAAGCTCTGGTGCGTTCCGCTCTATGAGCCTTGCCAACTGCTTTGTGGTACTTGAGCGTGAACGCGGTCGCGTAGAAGCCGGTGAAACAGTCAACATTCAGCTGTTTAACTCAACGTTATACTAGGAGCAGTCATTGGAGATCTTATCTGATCAAGAGATGCTGCGTTACAACCGCCAGATCATCTTGAAACAATTCGACTTTGATGGCCAAGAGGCACTTAAACAAAGTTCGATTCTGATTCTGGGTGCTGGTGGTTTGGGTTGCGCATCCAGTCAGTATTTAGCAACGGCTGGTGTCGGTAAACTTACCTTAATTGATGATGATGTCGTTGAGCTATCAAACTTGCAACGCCAAGTACTCCACCACGATGGCGACATTGGTGTTAAGAAAGTTGATTCTGCCGCTCAATCATTAAAGCAATTAAACCCACACATCAATATCGAAACTGTCGACAAACGCCTGTCAGACGATGAACTCGCAGAACTCATCAAGCAGCACACTGTAGTACTTGATGCATCAGACAACGTCGAAACACGCAATCAGCTTAACAAGTTGTGCTTTGAGTCAAAGATACCACTGGTTTCCGGTGCCGCGATTCGTATGGAAGGTCAAGTCAGTGTCTTTACCTATCAAGATGAGAGCGAGCCATGCTACCAATGTCTGAGTGCCCTATTTGGTAACGCGGCTTTAAGCTGCGTTGAGGCCGGTGTTATGGCGCCAGTTGTCGGTATCATCGGTGCAGTACAAGCTATGGAAGCAATCAAAGTTATCGCCAACTACGGTACACCGAAACAAGGCAAAATCTTAATGCTTGATGCGATGAGTATGTCTTGGCGCGAAATGAACTTAATGAAGATGCCAAGTTGCCCGGTTTGCGGCAGTAAATAATACCTATTGCGAGTTAGTTTGTTGGACTAACTCGCTCTAATTCTCTCTTCTCACTTTAAGCTTCTTTCAACTAACCGACTTCTGCCCCTCACTAAGAAACGCATATAACCTGCAATAAACTTAACTTTTGAATTAGATAATCACAGTTTTCCATATAAGCTTAAGAAGAAACAAGGAGTTTATAGGCCATTGAGCCAGGGAGACTTATGTTTAATTTGTCTATCGCAAATAAAATACGTGGCGGATTTGGCGTCTGTTTGATCCTATTTGCTATTGCCAGTTATGTTAGCTTTAACGGCATGTCCACCGCTGCCTATAACTTTAAACATTACGGTGAGCTTGCCGCTGAAACAACCTTAGCGGGGGAAATACAAGCCAACTTCTTGAAGGTCCGTTTAAGCGCCTTGCAGTACGCAAGTACCCTCTCTTCATCCTACCTCTCTATATACACCGAACGCTTAGACAAACTTAAAAAGCTGATAGATAAAGACCTTAAGGCCACCACAGATCCCCTAAGACAAAAGCATTTGAAGACAATACTTGATGAAGTAAACCAATTTGATGCTGCCTTTTCTGTTGTTAAAGCGTCAAGTGAGTCGGTGGAAGAAAAAGTCTATGTTGAAATGGTAGAGCTAGAAAAAAAGGCTCTTTACGATCTTGAGTCTCTTATTGAATCCGCTCATAAAGTGTCAGATGCCGAAGTCGAGTATTACTCTTCTTTAATAATGGAGAAGTTTTTACTTTCTAACATCGCAGTGCTTAATTACTTACACAATGAGAAAAGTGAAATTGTTGAGCAAACTCGTGCCTATTTTAATGTCGAGTTACCTCAACTTGAGGATAAATTCCGCACTCACCTCAAAACAGATAAAGAAAACGCATTGCTAAATGAATTCGTTGAACAGCGCACTGCATATGCTCGCGGTTTCGAAGAAGTGATTCAATTGAGAGACACTCAGCATAAAGCCGAAAAGCAAATGCTCGAACTAGGTAATGACATTTCAAAAGAACTTGAGTTGATCAAACTGGAATCAATGGATGAACAACACACTCTCACCACTGATTTACTCGCACAAAAGCAGCAAACCATTACGACAATTATCGTTCTTACCTGCGTTTCTTTTGTCATCGCTATCATCACCGCATTTGTCATCATCCGTTCGATTAAAAATGGTATCGATCAAGTGAAGAGCATTTCTTCTAAACTTGCCCAAGGCGATCTGTCGCATAACGTCGTCGTCAAAGGCAAAGATGAAATTGCGCAGCTGCTATCAAACATGCGCGATACCATTGTTTCGTTACGGGAGATTGTGCATAAGGTTAACGATTCATGCATTAAAATCGGTCAAATGTCCGAGGAATTATCAGCCATTACCTATACAACCAATCAATCTTCAGAGCGACTAAGTAGCGAAATGCAGCAGATTTCCTCTGCCGTGCAGCAGCTTTCGACCAGCACTACAGAAATATCCCAAAGTGCGACTGACGCTTCCAATTTCACCGAGCGTGCAGCTCTCAATGTCGACAGCAGCCTGCAAGAAGTCGAAAAAACGCTTCAGGCTATTGAACAGGCAGAAGCCACTATGTCCAAAGGAGCAACACAAGTAACTAAGCTCTATGATGAATCGATGAGCATAGGTACCATCTTAGAAGTCATACACGCTGTCGCGGAACAAACCAATCTATTGGCGCTCAATGCAGCTATTGAAGCAGCACGAGCTGGTGAACAAGGTCGTGGTTTTGCCGTCGTCGCGGATGAAGTGAGATCGTTAGCGAAGAAAACTCAAGAGGCTACCGGACAGATCGAGTCAATGATTAGCTCTCTCCAAAATGGTGCGGAAAGTGCGCAGAAAACCATTAACGACAGTCATCATACGGTTTCAAAAGCCTCTGAACAGGCTGTATCAACATCAGACAACTTGAACACCATTCACGGCACCATTCAAGAGCTCAACGACACCAACGCGCAAATTGCCGCAGCCGTGGAAGAGCAGTGTATGGTGACAAACACGGTGAGTGAAAACCTCACTGAAACGTACAACATCACCCAAGAGAACAGTACCACTGTGAAGCATGTGGCCATCTCAGCCGCTGAGCTCACCGAAGTTGCGCAAGACTTAGATTTGCAAATGAAACGCTTTAAACTCGCATAAGCTTTATCCGAACACTCTTAAGTTTGCAAGGTGCTGAAATCAAACCAGCCACAGTGCCTTGCAAATATCTATATCGACAAATAATATTTAGAGTAACTTTCCACGATACCACAACGACTTAGTTCGTATTTTTATGCCTCAAAATCGCATAAACAACCAAAGGAACAGTACTCTGACAATGAACAATCCAAAAGTATTTACTCTTATCCTAATTTTTACTTTTGTATTACTTATTGTTGTATTAAAACTTCGTCCAGAGAAACAATCCGTCACCATTCGTGCAACGGTGATCAGTCAAACTTTGACGCAATCGCTTGATGGTCATAGACGTTATTTAAACGTCATTACCGACACTCAACAGCAACATATTGTGGCAACAGACCCTAAACTGGACTGTCCGGAAGGTTCGGTTGTAGTGCTAGAATCAAAACAAAGTTTGTCATCTAAACTAACGTCGTATCAGCTGATTCAGTGTCTTGCTGCGCAACAGAATAAACAATGAAGGACTCAATATGAACCCATTAGTTACACCGCAGTGGTTATCTCAACAACTATCATCAAACCCTGATTTGGTTGTTTTAGATGCAAGCATAGACTTTCAAATCCCTGGCGAAGTAGAGAAAGATAAAACCAACCTTATCCCCCACACTCTAAGATTTGATTATGACAAAGAGTTCTGTGACCCAGATAGCTCCCTACCTCATATGATGCCTTCAGAGTCGCGATTTAATTCACTCGCACAACAACTAGGAATCAATAATGATTCAACCATTGTCATTTACGACAATAGTGGGACATTTGCGTCACCTCGCGCATGGTGGATGTTCAAAGCGATGGGTCATAAAGAAGTATTTATACTTGATGGCGGCTTAACCGAATGGAAAGCGCATCAACTCGATCTTGTTCAGCAATACGCAAGTGTGCAATCTCAAGGTAATTTCCAAGGCTCCCTTGATGAGCGCTTCTTTGTTTCCGCCTCTTTCGTGGTTGATCAGATTGATAACCCAAATAGCCTTACGGTTGATGCCCGTTCTAGAGCGCGCTTTAACAAAGAGGTTCCAGAGCCGAGAAAAGGTTTACGGAGCGGCCACATTCCAAACTCTACCTGCCAACCTTTTGCTGAGTTGATGAATCAGCATAAACTCAAAACCGCACAAGAATTGGCTCCCATTCTATCCAAGTCACTTTCACATGACGTCGGCCACACCATTTTTAGCTGTGGCTCCGGGGTTACAGCCTGTATTGTACTGCTCGCTGCAGAGGTGTGTGGCTATAGCAACTTTGCGGTTTATGACGGTTCATGGACTGAATGGGGACAAAGGGAAGATCTCCCAATTGAATGATGAATGAGCCCCAGCATTTACTGGGGCTTGTTGTTTATTGAATTTCTTTGTTCATCACTTCGACCAAGGTTCCACTTGGGTCACCGGACAGCTCCCAAGTAAAAATACCGCCGAGCTTAGACTCTTTCGCCCACTTCGCTTTGGCCTTGATAGAGCGCTCATCCTCAAATGAAATAAACACTTTCTTTACTGGATTCCATAGATACGGCGCTTGCGCTTGCTCGTCATACTTGTACTCGTAGCCTTGTTTATCACCATAGTTGTTTACAAGATCCCAGAACATGAAGTAACCATTTTCTCCAGTACCAAACTCAGCACCTTTCTCGGACACTAAATCACCCTTAACATTCTCTCCGTCAAAGTCTTTAGTACCCTGCCAGCCACGACCATAGAAAGCTGCGCCGATCACCAGCTTCTCACTAGGAATGCCCTGCTCTATCATTTGGTTAATGAACACATCGCTTCCCATGCCCCACCAGCTATTGTCTGTCGCATGCAAATTAGTCATATGGCCCGTTTGTTGACCCCAACCACCAAGAAAGTCGTATGTCATAGCAAACATGTTTGTTAAGTATGGGCTGGCTGCTTTCCAGTCAATTTGCTGTGCTTTAGCACCTACTCCAACAGCGGTTGAAAGCTCATAATTACGCTTCGTTTTATTTGCAAGCAGATCAAGATCGGCTCTAAGGGATTTTACCAAATGATTAAAGGCTTCTCGTTCACTTGCTTTTTGTTCATCTGTTAGTTTGGTCGCTGGATTCCAAGGCGATGTTGTTAAACCGCCACCTCCAGGGTACTCCCAATCTAAGTCAACACCGTCGAAGAAGTCATATTTAGCGATAAGCTCAACAGCTGTTTTAGAGAAATGCTCTATCGCTTTTGGATCTTTTGCCATTGCATGGAAAGGCTCAGACATCGTCCATCCACCAAAAGAAGGTAAAATAACGATTTCAGGATGGTCTTTTTTAAGTTGGGCGAGTTGAGCGAAGTGGCCTTTATATTCTACCTTGACCGAAACTGGGCCAAAGTCTTCGTTTAGAGCGGCTTGTTGATCGACGACGATGGCACTAAATGGCTCTTTACCTTCACAGTGTTGAGCCACTTGTTTTTGAATCACTTCACTAGCCCCTTCATGCAGGCCACACATACTTAAAAACGCGTAAATAATGTGGGTGAGGTTTTCTGCAGGAATATTTTTAACTTGGTATGGGTTATCAGGATTGTTGTATTGCCAATCAGCAAAGTATCCAGCAACTACTTTTTCTTGTGCATGAGCGGATACACCCATAATACTAGCCAAAGCTGCAGCAGCGATTGTCTTTTTCATTATATTCTCCTTGTTAATCTGACTACTAATTAATCAAGGGAGAATAATTTTTGCGTCCAAACAAAATAGGGATGCGAGCTACCTAATGCCTTTTTCATTGCTATTACACAGGTTGCAAAGCAACATATTGAAAAGCTAGTTATTTCATTTGTTCGTCTAAGTTAAGTACCGTCAACGCATTACTTACGCTGGTCGCAATAACGTCAATCACACCGGTTCGTAGTGCGCCTAGCAAAGCGAGAGGTTTGCTGTTTTCAGCCGCAATCGCGATAACCTCAGCAATCGGTCGAAACTCTTCAATGCCGAGACCAATAACGCGGTCGCTCATTACCGTTTTAGCTGCCCCGCCATGAATATCGAAGAAGTCATAACCAGCAAAGTCACCCACAACACCCTGCAACATTCGAGACTGGACCACTTCACCTGCCGTGAACCAACCTAAATCGACCATATAGCTGTTTTCACTCATGTCACCAATACCGACTAAAGCAACATCCGCCTTACGCGCTAAATCTAATGTCTGCTTCACCGTGGCATTTTGCATAAACGCCATCTTTTGCTCACGGTTCTCTGCATAAGCAGGCGCATAGAGTGTTTCTGAAGTTCCACCATAGGTTTTAGCGAACTGACGGCAGATATGGTCGGCGTTAAACATACCGCCACGCGGGTGAATACCACCGATACCACAAACAAACTTCACATCACGCTGAGGAATGACTCCTACGTGGTGGGCAACCGCGGAGACGTTTCGCCCTTGTCCGACGGTGACAACCGAACCGTTTAGAATCGAGCTCGCCATATATTTAGAGACTAAACCCGCAACTTGCAGACGTTGCTGCTCTTCACTTGGTTGATCGAGAGCGACCAGTGCACGCTTAACGCCAAAGCGCTCAATCAATCTTTGTTCGATCTTGGCACTAAATACCGGGTGGTACTTTACGGTAATTTCGACAATGCCTTCATCACGCGCCTGCTTGAGCATTCGCCCCACTTTGGCACGTGATACAGAGAATTTTTTTGAAATCTCTTCTTGAGTGGCACCATCTTGATAATATGCGACTGAAATTTCAGTCAATAGATCGGTGTTATCGTCAGACATCTCATTGTGAATCTTACTCATAACTACAGCATTCCTATCTATAAACAGCACGTAACATATGCTCAAGGGTGTAGCATATGTCATAGTGGCAATTATTACCATCATTTGCTCACGCGCAATACAAATTCTCAGTCGCAATTTTAGTCTCTTTAAATCTCCCTTGCGCCCTTATACAGCTTGGCAAACGTTTAATCGGTTTAATCACACATCTAACCTTAAAAAATCCTTGATGAATGTCACCATATCCCGGTTTAACCAATTGACATTCTGGGTAGATGATATAATTATGGACCCATCATTTACTCAACATGAGAGCAAATGTTCACAACATCTGCTCTGGTGCTGAAATTTCGGGTTTGTTGATTTCACAAGCATCGTTATTGCTTGAAGAGATCGACACCACGCTTGCAATTGCACAAGTCATATCAGCTAACGTGGTATGGCGGCTTATTAAATAGGATGATCGGAATGAGCAACAAATTAGAGCAACTTCGTAAACTAACGACTGTAGTAGCTGACACTGGTGAAATTGATGCAATCAAAAAATACCAGCCAGAAGATGCAACAACTAACCCTTCTCTAATCCTGAAAGCAGCTCAAATCGAAGAGTATGCACCTCTAATCGATGCTTCAATTGAATACGCTAAAGCGCAAAGTGACGACAAAGCACAACAAGTACAAGACACTTGTGACATGCTAGCGGTAAACATCGGTAAAGAAATCCTAAAAACTATCCCTGGCCGTATCTCTACTGAGGTAGATGCTCGTCTATCGTACGATATGGAAGGCAGCGTAGCGAAAGCACGTCAACTAGTTAAAATGTACAACGATGCTGGTATCACTAACGATCGCATCCTTATCAAACTTGCTTCTACTTGGGAAGGTATCCGCGCCGCTGAAATCCTAGAGAAAGAAGGCATCAACTGTAACCTTACTCTACTATTCTCATTCGCCCAGGCTCGCGCATGTGCTGAAGCTGGCGTATTCCTAATTTCTCCATTCGTTGGTCGTATCATGGACTGGTATAAGGCTAAAGAAGGCCGTGACTTCGAAGCTCAAGAAGATCCAGGCGTACTATCTGTAACTAGCATCTACAACTACTACAAAGAGTATGGCTACAACACTGTAGTTATGGGCGCAAGCTTCCGTAACATCGGTGAGATCCTAGAGCTAGCTGGCTGTGACCGTCTAACAATCGCTCCTGCACTTCTTGCTGAACTAGAAGCGGCTGAAGGTGAAGTAGTAGAGAAGCTAGTTGACTCTAAAGGTGCTAAAGAGCGCCCAGCTGCAATGACTCACGCTGAGTTCCTATGGGATCACAACCAAGACCCAATGGCAGTTGAGAAGCTTGCTGAAGGTATCCGCAACTTCGCAGTTGACCAAGGCAAACTTGAAGCAATGATTGAGGCTAAGCTTTAATCAACAGAATTTCTAGAGGGGAACGTTTGCGTTCCCCTCTTAACATCCTTTCTAAGAAACAATCTATTTATCGGTATTTATTATGGATCGTAAAAATTTAGCAAACGCAATCCGCGCTCTAAGCATGGACGGTGTACAACAAGCAAACTCTGGTCACCCAGGCGCACCTATGGGTATGGCTGACATCGCTGAAGTTCTTTGGCGCTCTCACCTAAACCACAACCCTTCAAACCCTGAGTGGGCTGACCGCGACCGTTTCGTTCTTTCAAACGGCCACGGCTCTATGCTGATTTACTCTCTACTACACCTTGCTGGTTACGAGCTATCAATCGACGATCTGAAAAACTTCCGTCAGCTACACTCTAAGACCCCAGGTCACCCAGAGTACGGCTACGCACCAGGTATCGAAACAACAACAGGTCCTCTAGGTCAAGGTATCACTAACGCTGTTGGTATGGCGCTAGCTGAGAAGACTCTAGCTGCACAGTTCAACAAAGAAGGCCACGACATCGTTGACCACTTCACTTATGCATTCATGGGTGATGGCTGTCTGATGGAAGGTATCTCTCACGAAGCATGTTCACTAGCGGGTACACTAGGTCTTGGTAAGCTGATCGCTTTCTGGGATGACAACGGTATCTCTATCGATGGTCACGTTGAAGGTTGGTTCTCTGACGATACACCTAAGCGTTTTGAAGCTTACGGCTGGCACGTAATCCCAGCGGTAGACGGTCACGATCCAGAAGCGATCAACGCAGCAATTATTGCGGCTAAAGCTGACCCGCGCCCTACTCTAATCTGTACTAAAACTATCATCGGTTTCGGTTCACCTAACAAGTCTGGTTCACACGACTGTCACGGTGCACCACTAGGCGCTGAAGAAATTGCAGCTACACGTAAAGAGTTAGGTTGGGAGCACGGTCCTTTTGAAATTCCGTCGGAAATCTACGCAGAGTGGGATGCGAAAGAAGCAGGCGCAGCTAAGGAAGCAGCGTGGAACGAGAAACTTGCAGCTTATGAAGCAGCACACCCTGAGCTGGCAGCTGAATTCAAACGCCGCGTAAACGGTGAGCTACCTGCGCAGTGGGAAGAGAAAGCAAACGCAATCATTGCTGACCTTCAAGCGAACCCTGCAAACATCGCATCACGTAAAGCGTCGCAAAATGCTCTAGAAGCGTTCGGTGCTATGCTACCTGAATTCCTAGGCGGCTCTGCTGACCTTGCGCCTTCTAACCTAACTATGTGGTCTGGTTCTAAGTCAGTATCTGCTGAAGATGCGTCTGGTAACTACATCCACTACGGTGTACGTGAATTCGGTATGACAGCGATCATGAACGGTATTGCGCTACACGGTGGTTTCGTACCATACGGCGCTACTTTCCTAATGTTCATGGAATACGCACGTAACGCAATGCGTATGGCTGCTCTGATGAAAGTTCAGAACATCCAAGTTTACACGCACGACTCTATCGGTCTTGGCGAAGATGGCCCAACTCACCAGCCTGTTGAGCAAATCGCGTCTCTACGTCTGACTCCAAACATGAGCACATGGCGCCCATGTGACCAAGTTGAGTCTGCAGTGGCTTGGAAACTGGCTATCGAACGCAAAGACGGCCCAACGTCTCTAATCTTCTCTCGTCAAAACCTTGCACAGCAAGAGCGTGACGCAGAGCAAGTAGCTAACATCGCTAAGGGTGGTTACATCCTGAAAGATTGTGAAGGTAAGCCTGAGCTTATCCTTATCGCGACAGGTTCTGAAGTTGAGCTAGCGGTTAACGCTGCGGCTGAACTAACAGCTGAAGGCAAGAAAGTACGCGTTGTTTCAATGCCTGCTACAGACGCATTCGACAAACAAGACGCTGAGTACCGTGAATCTGTACTTCCATCAGACGTAACAGCACGTATCGCTGTTGAAGCAGGCATCGCTGACTTCTGGTACAAGTACGTTGGCTTCGGTGGCAAGATTATCGGTATGACAACGTTCGGCGAATCTGCACCAGCGGGTGAGCTATTCAAGATGTTCGGTTTCACAACTGAAAACGTAGTAAACACAGCGAAAGAGCTTCTAGCTTAATCAACGTTAGTTCTAACATTAAAAGCCCCGCTTACTAAAGTGGGGCTTTTTTATACAAATCAATACCTTAAATCGACACTCCAAATAGAATTTCGACTATTCCAAATTTACACCCTTAAGCGCTTATTATTCACCTCAAGCAATAATTAAGGCTGTATTTATGTCATCGAATAATAAGTTACCTACCCTACATCCAGGAACGGACAATAAGCTGACACGGATTGCTAAAACACTCTTCTCTTATTCACTTAAGGTTACAGTAGCTCTGTTTATCTTAGTTAGTGCATCGGTGCTTTTATCGAAACTCGGCACTATTCACGGTAAAGACCTTCCGGAAGAGTATTTTTCGAATGGCTACCCAACCATTTTGAAACTTTTGGATTCCGAAGCTTTCATGGGCTTCATCTTCTTTGTCACCGTAGCGATTCTAGTCTATGTCGTTTACTTAATGTGGCAGCTACATGAAGTCGCTGTACACCGAGCTGCTAAGATGTCGAGCGCTCATACTCAGATCGTTTTTGCTCTATCACTTTGTGGTTTATTCATCGATAAAACGTGGTGGGTTCTGGCTATTATCATCGCCTTCGCTCGTTGGGATGTATTAGCAGCCGAAGTCTCAAACATCATTCGTAACGGCCGTAAGCCAGTCACTGAATCTAAGGAATAAATCATGAAAGAGATTATGCTCCCTTATGTGTTCATCTGCTGGTTGTTAGTAAAAACTGGCGTGATTCGTTGGACGTTAAAAAACGCCGTTGTGATCGTAGGTATCGGTGCCCTGTTAGCTTTTTCACTATTTACCGCTCACCGCTTCTGGTCACCGGCTGATCTTACTGATAGTACGACGGTCAAAGCGCCTCATGCAGTGCTTAGCCCGCTTGTCGGTCAGGAAGTTGAGCAAGTATTCGTTCAGCATAACCAAATACTCAAACAAGGCGATTTGATTTACACACTGCGCACAGAAGATACCGCCTCTCAAATCGACGGTCTGAATGCACAAAAAGACGCAGCTCATGCTGAGATTTTGGCGTTGACTCATCAAATAAACAACGACAAAAAACAACTTGATAGACTGACTAGACTTAATGATTTTGCTCAGGAATCTGCTCGTGATGATTTAAGAACGCGTATCGAGTCGACAGAAGCTAAAATTGCAGCGGTTAATGCACAGATTTTGAGTGTGGAAGCACAAATTGCTACAGCAACTTGGCAAAATGATCGCCGCGAGGTACGCGCTCCGTTTGACGGACAACTATCGATTGCCAACATTGTTGAAGGTACACGTTTAGGCAACATGCACTTGTATGATACCAGTAAGAAGTTCGTTGAAATGCGTATCGCCGATCAAACTTACCGCAATATTGAAGTGGGTCAGTTCGCGGAGTTCTATGTGAATGCCTACCCTGGTGAGATCTTTCGCGGCCGCGTTCACAGCTTAACGGCAGGTACCGGTGAAGCCAGAGTATCAGTGATGAATGGTTCGCAACATGTACGCCAACACGTCGGAAACAACATGGGTAACCATGGACGCACCATCGTTATTGAGTTTGAAGAGCCTGAAGGATACAACGTCCCTATCGGCGCGACAGGTTCAGGTTGGGTGTCTGCTAAGAAGCCTCACGAGTCACTCGGTTTTATGGATATCATTGGCGCGGCAACCGTTAGATTGAAAGCGTATAAATCTTATCTTTCTGCGCTTTAACGCTACAACGTGTAAAGCACCTTAGCTAAGGTGCTTTAGCGTTTCTCTGTTTGATTTTCGCTGCGTGATATGACCGTCAACGATTGGGATAATCAAATCCGTTAGCCATTTCTGCTTCGCCGCTCCTCTTAACGATGCTTTATAGATTAACGCCACGTCGAGATTTAACGGGTAGAGTCTTTCATCATCGTAATAAGGCTCATATCTTAGCGTAAAGCACTCATCCATAAGCTGGTTCATCAAGTGGACACTATCAACAATAACTCCAGCTTCGATAGTCGGGTCTAGTGTTTTGAAGTGGTCATGGTGTTCATTCACCCCTGAGATAATAAACTTTACGTACTCCCCGTCTTGATTACCTTCAAAGTAACCTCCACCAGAATGGATTTTCTTTTGGTAGAAGCTTTGGGGTTTATCGGTCAATACATGCAGCCCAATATCCACTTTGTCATCAAGGATCAGGCCCTCGCTATGTTCACTCCACTGTAAAAGCTCAATAACCGCATCAGTTTGCGAGCGAATCTCTTTAATTAAATCTTTCCCAATCTCTACCAAATAGGGTTCAGCGATATGTATCGAAACTTTACTTAGGTCTTTCGGGTTAAACTCTTCAGGCGCTAATGCCAAATCGAGCTGCTCTAATGCACTTTTCACTTTGGGTTCTATCGACAGTGCATAGTCCGTCGGCACTAAGCCACTTCCATCACGAACAAACAAAGGATCACCTAAATCATCTCTTAACTGCGCGAGTACCTTAGAAACATAAGATTGTGAGCGTCCCAACTTTTGCGCCGCGCGTTGAGTGGAATGGGTCTGCATAAGAGAAAGGAATACATGTAAAGCGTTTAAATCGTGCATCCGTAGCTGGCCTCGTATTGTTATCCATATAATCTAACGGATAAAAATGCCGAAACCAACTTAACTGTGTTTAAAGTGAGTGATACGTAAATCATCAAGACTCATGTCAGTTGGGTTTGTTTGTATAAGCAGAGCCAAATCCGAATATTAAGAAAGTTTAATGTTTCATAAATACTCACTGAATGGCGCATAGTGAATAATTAAACCTCCTAATATTTAAAGAGTTTTTCGGTTTACCCCCTAAACCGTTATGGCTCGCATTAGTCACGCGAGCCCTCTTTTTCCTCACCATCAATACGCACAAATCGGATATGATAGTAACGCGAGAATAAGGAGCGACTGTGAAACTGCTGATCATTGAAGACGACCAAACCACTCGAGAATTTGTTGCTAAAGGGCTACAAGAACATGGCTACATTGTCGACCAAGCTCCTGACGGTAACGAAGGATTGATGATGGCGCTCAGTGGCGAGTATGACCTAGTGATTCTCGACCGAATGCTGCCTTATCTTGACGGCATGAAAGTACTTTCCGCCATCAAAGCAACTCAAGAGAGCCTGCCGGTACTGATTTTAAGTGCTATGGACAGCGTAGAAGATCGCGTTGATGGCCTTCAAGCTGGTAGTGACGATTACTTAATCAAACCCTTTGCTTTAGCAGAGCTGATTGCCCGCGTTGATATCATCATTAATCGCTCTCAACGTCAGTCTCGACCGCAAACCTCGCTGAGTTATGACTGCCTTGAAGTAGACCTACGTGCTCATCGCGTCACCTGCAACAAGATAGAACTGCAGCTTCAACCAAAAGAGTTCCAACTTATTCAGCATTTCATTGAACACAGTGAACAAGTCGTTTCTCGGATGCGCTTATTTGAGAGTATTTGGAGCTATCACTTTGACCCTAAGACCAATGTCATTGATGTACACGTCGCCAATCTAAGGCGCAAACTGGAAGATGCGGGCTGCCACGACCTGCTGCATACGGTTCGAGGAGCTGGCTATGTCCTTCGTCGATGACTATACGCTTACTCGCTCTTCAGTATTTAAGACCTTAATTAGCCTTTTTGTCGTCATCACCATCATCAACATTATCGTGGTACGACAGGTCTACATTGACTCTGATAGCTTTCATCGCCAGCAACTGACTAAGCAGCTCAATGACGAGATCATGGAGTTCAGCTACCTCGCTCAGCAAAGTCGTGAAGAGGTAGAAAAGCTACTCAAAGCGAAGCAAACATCTAACACGCCTTTTTACTATCGATTAATTGAACCTATCGAGCCAAGTTACATTTCTCAGTACTATCCGATCAGTTCACTGCCGACAAAAACCACTAACATTGTAATTGGTGACAACGTTAAACTCGAGATTGGTGTAAACCCTCAAGTTGTCGAGGCCTACCGAAATGCCCTCGTACCGATTGTGTTGTCGAGCATTGTATTACCGATTGCGGTCATGCTTGTTGCGGCACTTTTCTTCACCGTTTTAATTTTGCGCCGATTGGAAAACGTCAACAGAGCCATGAACCGTGTCCTCTGCGGAGAACGCGACGTTAAACTCAAAGTGTCTGAGCAAGATGATGAGTTCGATATATTAGCCATCCACCTTAACTACATGATTGAGCAGATGACGAAAAATGAGGAGACGCTTAAATCCCTCACCGTCGGGATGGCCCATGACATGCGCACACCAATGGCACGTTTGAAACTCAGATTAGAAGATGTGTTGACCCACCAACAATTAGATCCAGTCCAACAAGATCAAATTTCCGCCTGCCACGACGAGCTCGAACTGATCTTATCCTTGTTCAACGGCATGTTAGAAATTGCCAAAATCAACAGTGGACAAATCAACCGCCAGATGGGTGAGGTTAACCTAGGTAAAATTAGCCAAGACGCTGTTGAATTTATCTCTCCAATTGCCGAACAGAAAAACCTTCACATTACATTTAGAGAAGACCAAACGTTGAATGTAAAGGGAGACCCTTCTCTGTTATTTCGCGCCGTATTCAACCTAGTCGAGAACGCAGTCAAATACACACCCAATAACGGCGCTATCGAAGTGATTGTTGACCAGCTTGGTGTAGTCATTGCCGATAGTGGTATCGGGATTGAAGATGACGATAAGCCACATGTTTGCCGGCCTATGTATCGAGCCGATAAAAGCCGCACTGAACATGGTAATGGCCTTGGGCTTTCATTGGTTGACGCCGTTGTACACCAACACGGCGCAAGTCTGATTCTTAAAGATAATAAACCGGGACTAAGGGTACGGATTCTATTTAACTGATCAGCTTAATCCCTTATTATTTGTATTGTTATCGTTTAAAGTGGAAATTTCATCGCTTAGCGCTAAAACTTTAAGTACAAGGAGGTGATTATGCAAAAATTCAACAACATACTGTTCTTGAGTAAAGGCGTGATGGATAACAGTCAATCGCTCGATTTGTCGATTCGTTTGGCTTGGCGCAATAAAGCCAAATTGGCAGGCCTTGTTGTGTGCCCTCACCTTCCGGATGATATGCACGACTATAAGGAACACTACGAAAAGTCGTTGCTAGACTCGCTGGAAAACCAAATCCAAAGCAGCCTATCTGACCATCACCTCTCCAAAGAGGATATGCCGTTTCCTGTTACGCTCGCGACGGCGCAAAAGCCCGACGTGCAAGCAATTCAATATATTCGAGAGAACTATATTGACCTCGTTTTCAAAGATGCCGAGCAAAGCAAAACAAACGCAAAAGGCTTACGTGCGCTCGATATGAGTTTACTGCGTAAATGCCCTTGCCCTGTTTGGCTTAATCGACCGTCAGAAAAACCAAGCATAAAGCAAAGAGTCGCAGTTGCGGTCAACCCTAATGCAACGACAGACGAAGAACGCGCCCTATCCATTGACCTTCTCCAACTCAGCCGTTCAATTGCCGATGATTGCGATAGCCAACTGCATATCATCTCTTGTTGGGAGTATGTGCTAGAAAGCTATCTGAAGGATAATGTCTGGTTTAAAGCCTCTGACGAAGAGCTAGAAAGTCACATCACTCAAGCTAAGAAGCAACATAAAGAAGCGTTACAAGCGTTAATCGATGCCTCAGGCATTAGTGGTGATATTACGCTACACCGACTTCACGGCACTCCAGATGATGAAATCCCAACTTGTGTCGATAAGATTAAGGTCGATGTGTTAGTGATGGGAACATTAGCTCGAACTGGGATTCAAGGCGTGATGATCGGCAATACCGCTGAGAACATCGTGCAAAATGTCAGTTGTTCACTTGTTGCTCTTAAATCCAAACAATTTCGTTCTCAGATTTAATAAGTAAACATACAAAAAAGGCCGAGCACGTTGCTCGGCCTGAGTTTTGACAGCCTTTCTATGTCGCGACGGTCGATGCCACTGGCTCGGAACCTGACATCTGCTTCATCGCGTGCGCAATCTCTTCTGCTTCAGTACCGACAATCACTTGTAGATTGTTGTTGCCCATCTTCACAACGCCTAGCGCGCCGATAGACTTTAACGTATCTTCGTTGACCACTGACGTATCTCTCAGGGTTAGACGTAAACGGGTAATGCACGAATCAATTGTCGTTAGGTTGGCGTGTCCACCTAAAGCTTTTAAATACTGCGCCGCTTTGTCATGACTCGTGACACCACTCTCTTGCTCTGCCACCACATCTTCACGACCCGGCGTTTTTAAGTCGAACTTCAAAATCGCAAAGCGGAACACGAAGTAGTAAATCGCACCAAAGCAGAGGCCTTGAACAATCAACATGTAAGGTTTGTTGGCAAGCGGAAGATTAAACGACAATATAAAGTCGATGAGACCGCCGCTGAAGGTAAAGCCCGCTATCCACTGCATGCTTGCGGCAATGTACAAAGATAGTGCAGCCAATAGTGCGTGTATAACGTAAAGCACAGGCGCAACAAACATGAACGCGAACTCAATTGGCTCTGTCACGCCCGTTAAGATGGCCGTCAACGCTGATGCACCTAGAATGCCGCCGACTTTCTTTTTGTTTTCTGGTTTAGCGCAGTGGTACATCGCCAAACATGCCGCAGGTAAGCCGTAACCCATGAATGGGAAGAAGCCACCTTGGTAGATACCGGTTACACCTAACTCACCCGTGCCTGACCAGAACTTGCTGATGTCATTAATACCAACTAAATCAAAGATAAACACTTGGTTAAGAGCATGGTGTAAACCGATTGGAATCAGTAGTCGGTTGAAGAAGCCATATATACCTGCGCCCGTTGCACCCATTTCTGAAATGGCGATGCCGAAGTTTACCAACGCACCGTAGACCACAGGCCAAACATACACCATAACCAAACTGATGGAGATCGCCGCAAGAGAGGTAACAATAGGAACAAAGCGTCGACCACCAAAGAAGCCAAGTGCCGCAGGGAGTTTGATAGTATGGAAGCGGTTATATAAGGTTGCCGCGACAATACCCATCATAATACCCGTGAACGCACTCACCGCCGCCTTAGAGGCAACGACTTCTGATGAGCTCATCTGGTCAACAGGCACCCCTGTTATTTGGGATATAACGTTCACATTGCCGACGATCATTTCTACGATCAATAGGCCAAGCAAGCCTGATAGCGCCGCAGCACCGTTGTTATCTTTAGCTAAACCATAGGCAACACCGACCGCGAACAGCCACGCTTGGTTGTCCATGATACCTTTACCACCATTAACTAAAATACTGGCAATAGCGTTGTTTGCGCCCCACCCGGCTGGGTCAATCGCGTAACCCAAACCAAGCATTAAACCACCCGCAGGTAGTACGGCTATCGGCACCATCAGTGCCTTACCGATTTTTTGTAAGTAGCCTAAAATGTTCACCTTTCATCCTCTTAGGTTAATTGTTATGACCCAAGAGTAACGAAAGGTGGATTAAGCCTCGGTTGAGGCAAGATTAAGGTTTGTTAATGTAGAAATATTTGTGGTATTCGGTTGGAGAATAAATATCGTGTTGACTCTAAAAACGCTCCTTTATTATATGGACTAATCTATAGTTCGGGCTCAAATCGAATAATAACTGAATCTGTGTACTTACCTTCATTTACGGAACCATAGCTCACATCATTGAAGTGGAAGTTTAGTTTAAAGTGTATGTTGTTACTACTAATCGCGTTAACTTTACTTGGTCCGTGTATGTTAAGCTTTCCATCCGTCACAACATATGGATTCAAACACATGTTACATTCCAAGTTATAGGGTATTCGACTAGTACTAGAATCATGTTTAAGTGCGAAGTCTTCCTTAACACCATCCGATTCGAACGTCATAAGAAGGCCACTTCTAAGGTATCCTTCGACGTTAACGCTGAAATCTGTCGATCCACGTACTGAGTTTTTGTTAGTGTCATAATCTAAATCAAAAACACCATTTCCAATGATGCTTACGGACGATAAAAACGATGGTTTGTATCTAACTGAGAAGTGTACAGTGTGAGAAAAAGTTCGAAAGCTATGCGTAGCACCGTACTTAACTAAATAGCGGATTGGTACGGTTATTGAACCTTGATAATTCCCGGCTGGTGCATCCTTAAAGCTTTTTGACAACTCATCTGAATTAAACTTGAACCCGCTTCGGAAAAAATGGAATGGCATATACCGTTCTTTAGATATAAAACTAAATTGACCACCACACTCCTTTCCAGTTTCATCTGCTAAACTAACATAGCCGTTACTTGACTCAACCCTTTGGCATAAGGGATAGGCATTCGAAAGAGTTGAGTTTTTACTTATTTCGAATTCATCATTACTTTGGAACTGTAGACCGGTAAGTGACACAGGTACTGTTACTGCATAATTATTAGAACTATTAGTAGGGCGAAATTGAATTGACAAGTTGCTTGGCTGTACTAATAGTGGGCTCCATTCTTTTATCTTTTGCAAATTATAAGAAGAGCTACTCTGCCAAACGACCTGAACTACTTGGTTACCAATTTTATTTGCATTATTCCATTTGATAGAATTACCAATAATTTCAGCAGAAATAGTCTCAGCTTGCGTAGCAAAAGAAAAGGAACATAGTGAAAATATGAGTATACTAAAAATATACCTGCTCATTTATTTCCTCATTAGCATTAATAATGTTGGCCTTAATTGATTTCTTTTCCCACGCTTCAGGTGGAAGTGAAAATGTTTTAGATGAACCAGGTAGAAGGCGATTCTGGTAAATACATTCGGTTTTAAAGTCGTATTTGCAATAGTTAATTACAGCATTAAGCATCGTGTTGCTATTATTGGTAAACTGGAAGTTCTTTTTATCCTTCCTATAAATTTTATAGTCTAACTTAACATTTGATGCAGGGTCTATAAAGTAAACTCGATATCCAAATGCAACTGACACGGAAGATGCTTTACCATCTATATACGGAACAGGTGTAATGTCAACAGCGTAGGTCTCGTCAATTTCATTATTACATTCATGTTTGTAACAATTATTAATCATTCTAAGAACTCTTTGCTCTCCTGGCCTTAGGATCATCTGACTAGGTGAAATTGAAAAAGTCCAATCTGAAATATTATCCTTGCTTACTTTAGTTACAACTTTCTTCCCGTCGATATACTCTACCTTAGACATCTGAAAGTTAACAAACATATCTTTTCCATCATTGTTAGCGATAGTTATCTCTGCCGAACGCGTGTCTGGATCAGCAGCCTCAAGTAAACTACTAACAGCAATTGAATTAGCTAGCGGACTAAAAATCACCAAACCTAAAATTAATATTTTCTTGTACATTAAATCACCTGATAACTGTGTAATTTTGAACATGTTTACTATCTACTACATATTCCTGTATTCTTGCGACCAAACTTTTTAAGGAGACTAACTCTATGGAATTTACATCATCCTCTGAAAGCACATGTGCAAATAAATGAATGTTATCACCAAACTTATAGTCGTCAATACGAATTCCTGATTCCAATATATCTTCCTTAATATTTCGTGGAACCGGTTTTTCTCTAATCCCAAGATAATAAATTAAATCACCTTCCTTTCCTAACCCCTGCATAACCAACTGTGCGCCATTATCTTTTTCCTTTATTGTTGGAAAGCAGTAACTTGTACCATTCATATTATCAAGTCCGAAGTCTTTTAGAAGACAAACTTGGTTATTTGAAACTATCTTAAATCTCTCTCCTTTTACTACTGATATATTAAATATCCCCTCACCAACGTTACTAATACTCACGCAAGCTTTGCCTAAACAGTCGACATTGTTTAAAGGTTCGTTATTAAAATCAGAAAAGTATGTTAAAAAATCAACAATCTCAGTAACTTTGTTGTTAATAACCTTCACAGTACCTGGATAGGAAAACATATGGTCATGTGGTATACTGTCTTTTGCACCAATAAATCCGCTCACCTGCGTGTCAATTGCTATATCGTAATCTGAATAGCTTTTTAAATTAACAATAGTATTGTTACCATAGATTTTATGTCGCCTAATATATCCTCGATCAGAATTTAGTGTCACTAGACCTATATCAGATAGTTCTTCTGTTTGAATGGTGGTGTCATTATTAAGTATTAAGTATGAATCAGATTTTTCATTAGTAAAATGAATCCCGTTTTTACTCAACACTGTTGTGAACTCTAAATTAGAAGACAGAGCCCCTGCTTCTTTTTCTGTTATATAACCAAAGGCGTTCCCTTTGAAACTATCATTACCGAACGCAACATTTCCACCAAAAGTTACATCCGAAGAATAAAGGTCGACATAATGAGAAATGTAAGGACTTGCATATAAGTCTACATTGCCCAAACGGTAACTTCCTGCTTCATAACTGACTGTGTTAGTGAACCTTGTATTAGAATCCTGAAAATAGTCGAAACCTGTATTATAATTTAAGGTTTTTCCTAAAGGGAATGATATATTCATACTTACAGAATGATCGTCAATCTTAGAGTTACCGTCGACGACATCCTTATTATATGAATATCCAAGTGTTAAGTCAGTGTTAGTGAATATCTTACTATTATGATTTAGTGACAAACTTAATATTTCTAATGGATTTTCCTGTTCGCTGGTAATATCTTCTTTGTAAATACTTAAGTTTACGCCCAAGTTCCCATATATAAACCCTGATGTGTACGAAAAACCAGTCTGTGAATAACTATTGTCACCATACCGCACAGCTGTTAAATTTGAAGGTAAAGAACCATTACTTAGTGTCAACTTTCTGTAATCGAGTGATAAGCCTAAAATCCCTGCATTAATGTTTATTAGTGTGCCATCGGCAAAAGCACCAATAAATCCGCTTGTATTTAAACTATTCCCCTTAAAATTGTAACCAAAGCCTAAATGAACAGTTTCTTTATCAAACTGAGTTTGAGCATTAATCAATAGCCTTCTGTCCAAAAATGAGCCGACAAAAGATGTATCTACATAATCGGATGAGTATTGGTTTATGCCACTCTCGAAGTTAGACTTCTTAAAAGAAAAACTATAATCATACCCTCTTTTTGAAGTGTACCATGGAGTGTTGTTGATAATTTTTTTGTATCTTTCCTCTTGGTATCCATCCGGCTTAACAATCAATATTGCGTTATAGTTACCAGAAGGTAACTGGCTATAAGGTATAAAATTCTGACCGCGTAATACTGAACTGTTATAGATAACTTTACCATCTCTTACTAAGGTAACAAAACCTGCTCCTTTCATATCGAAGTAGATCTTTCCAACTTCATCTTTTCTCTTAAGTAGCAAATTGTCGTTTGAATAATAAGACAAATAACTTCCGTGTACATCATAAGCATAATCAAATGTGCTAGTTGAATTATTGACTGTTGGAGATGCCTGGTTTCTATATCCTGCAGTTATTGACGCTCCTTGAAAGTCGTATGTGTATGAATATTTGTCAATTTCCAAGTTGAAATCGTTTGATATGGTCGTGTCAAGTTCAAAATGTCCTCTGCCAAGACCAAGAGTTGATTGAGTGCTCAATGAACCAATAAAATTATCACTAGCAGAAGTAGTGAATAGCCTGTTATTTACAATCAGAGCAGTCGAACTCGGTTCTTGTTTTGTAAACTCTAATTTATGATAATCTCCATCCATATACTCTGATGGTACATGAACAATAGCTGTGTTATAGTCCGGCAGGTACTCAACATATAAATCTTGTTTAACTAGATACTCAGATATTGAGGATATGTTTTCAATTATTTCATTGACATATTTTTTTTTGATACCAGACTCGGATAACCCTTTTGAAGTTAATTCAATATCTACAAAATTTTTGATATGTTGAAAGTTTGCATCTACTTTTAACTTAATTTTTTTTTGGTTTGGTAGTTCAAAAAGAATATTCTTTCTCTCATACTTATAAAAATGTTGAAAATCCTCAGGAACGTACATCGCATTTACATTTGAGACCCATAACACAAATAAAATCGCACAAACTGGTATAAATATAATATATTTCATAACGTAACACTTACTTCAGTTCACACTTAGAAGTCTAAGCCAATATTTAATACAACTTCCCCAGAACAAGGTGTGTTTTTGAAATCAACTATTGAACCGATAGAATCAAATATTATTTCAAACTTTTTGTCCACCCAAAGATAAGCATCCGTCCTATAGAAGTCATCAAGCAACATCGTGTCAGTTGAGTTAATTTCGATACCATTTATATAATATTTAGCAAAACCATTAACAACCTCATCACCATTTAACCTTTTACATGAACTCACTAAATTCGTTGCTATTATTTCATAATTTGGAACTATTGGTGACGAAGAAGGAATCGAAGTTTTAATTATTAATCTAGTTTCTTGATTTTTTAACTGATTGTTTCTAGGGTCTACTTCAACAACCAAATTATTGTTGGAAAATTCAAACCTTTCTATCCTATATGAAAAGAATTTATTATTATCTATTTCTGTCGATAATTTCACAGACCTAGTTAATAGCTGTGAACTATAAGCAGTCGTAGAAATCAATAATATTGAATAAGCATAAACAAAACTCCTACGATTAAACATTAACATTCTCATATTATAGCTAGTAAACAACATGGGCCGCATATTGCGGCCCGAATATACGTATAATTATCGATTAGTTTGTGATGTATGATGCATCAACTCGAATTACAGCTTCTGCTGTAACGTTCTCACCACCAGTTAAAGTTGGGAATGATTCACCATTTGCATTATGAATAGTCCAAGATGTAACCGTCGCAACAGTTTCTTTACCTGCAGAGTCCACTGGACCAAGAGTGCCTTCTTTTAGTTGACCAGAAACACCTGATAAATCGGTACCTTTATCTGATTCAAAGTGCGTGCGCTCTACTGCATAACGCAATGTTCCTACAGTAACACCTGTAGATTTACCTACTTCAAGTAGCTCTCCGATTGTACCGGTGTTTGCATCAAATGAACGAATTTCCATTACAATTGGTTCTGAATCAAATGTACCGTCGTTATTAATTGTCAATGCTCCGTTATCTAGAGCCGCTTTACCACCTTGACCAGTAATTGTCATCCACTCACCGTCAGCAACGATTGGCATTTCCGCAGACCATTTTAATGTAGCACTAGCTGTATCAGTATCGCCGTCTTTTGGTGCAGCAAAAACTGCTGTCGAAATGCCTGCCAATACTAATGAGGCTAAAGTTAACTTTTTCATATTTTCTCTCTTAATATAAATAAAATAATTAATTCTCGCTTTGCGACGTATCGCATTAAGCTCAATCAAATAATAACAACATCAAGACCACTCAAATTAGCAATTGACTGTAATTTAAATCACCAATGCTAAGACTTAAAACCAAGTAATCTATACAACAAGATTCATTTCAAATTATTTGTAATTTTAATTCGGCGAATAGCAAACAATAAAAGCTCTACCATTTGAAACATTTGATAGTTCCTGTCTAGCGTTGATTAAATTATATGCATCTAAACGCTTAGCACCACTTTTGTCATACCAACGCTCGTTAGAATATGGAAAAACTGTTGGCCAACCATATTTTGACATATCACCCAATTTCTTCGTTATCTCTGACACTCTAAAATAAGTATTGTTTGGTTCCTGACTTCTAAAACTTCTCCAGTTAGTTCTACCTGCGAGTCTTATATCATTATATGCTTTACACAAACCGTGTGTACTACCTTTAAACGCCGTATCATTCCAATGCCCATAGCTTGCGCCTATCCTCACGTATCCATTATAAGTTTGAGCAACCTGTTTTCCCTGTGATAAATAACTACTTAGGTTTGTTCGACTTACAAGTGTGTTCCAAAACGTTGAACTCGTTCCTGCAGTGATTAATCCCTTACTACTTAGAGTAGGATAACTTGCAATTTTGACACAATTACCACTTGAGTTATTTCTTTTATCATTTATGACACCACCACAAATATAGCTCGCGAAATTTACTTTTTTCGTTTTTTGGTTATTACCATAGGTGGCCTCAATATCACATTGATATCCGTTTGGATAATTCTCCGGGATCCCTGAAAATGTTATGTTGACATCAGCATGTCCTTCGTTGTTGCTAACCACACTGACGGGGATATCGAAGGCATTATTATTGTTAATCAAGCACAATCTGTCTGATGAGAGATAATTAACCGTCACGCCTGCCTTACCGTTGTTGTCGACATCTTTCATTATCGCTCTAACAACATTTATACCATCTCTTATACTTTCATAGTCCTTTACAACAACTAAATCAGTAAACTGAGCGACTAAAAACGTCACTATGCTACTTTTGTGAAACAAAACGTCATCAACAGCACGCAGGTAAGATGAAGACACTTCGATAGATGTGTCATTAATAGGGATTATCGTGCTAGCCCACGTTATATCAGCCCGCTGTCTACCACTAGCATCAGTTTCGGTGTTTTTTACTCTAATATCGACATCTGGACTTGAGGTAACGAATGAAATCGACTCGAACGGAACATTATTGTCATTAGCATCAATTAGAGATGCGGTTACCTCATTACTTTCTGTATATATATTAGCATAATCAATTGTGGTATTTTGGTATAGTTCAGCTGTCTTCGCATCTCCAATAAATGAAATATTTATCGTTCTAGTTTGAGATTTAAAAGTAACTGTTGCTGTAAATGATTCTGCTTTTAAGCTAGATAGTTCAAAGACCACAATTCCGTCAGAATTTGTCATTACAGTCGAAGCATCGATTGAAGACTCAGCACTTGAAGGTATAGATATACTCACGAATTCATTAGCTAATGGACGATCATTAAAAGTTAGCTTAACTACTATCTTTGCTTTGTCACTCTGGTCGGCAACAACGTTAGTAACATCGGAAGCGACAGTATCGATATCAAACCCAACAACACCGACGCACGTAACGTAATATCCAGTATAAACTTTAGACGCTTGTTCTTCTCCAGTGTCTAATCTAACCACCGTATTAGAGTCATTCGTCCAATATGCTAATTCTGTTGGCCAATCTTTAGAAACAGGGGACTTATTCGTGTAAAGTTCTTTTAATTCAGTAGTGCTAGGCAGTCTACCTAGCGTTCCACAATAATCTTGAGCCATATTATGATTAAACGAAGCAATCCAAAGCCCTTTCATATTATTTGCATTATCATCAAAATTTGAGTCGGTATATGCAACATTTGAGATAATAGCATCGGTCGTACTTAATGGAGCGTTAAATAGCTTTAATCGATCCCAAATTGAATCCCAATCACCTTCAGTAGCGGGATCACTGACATTAACTTTAATCAAACCAACGTCGTATCCCCCACGGTGGTCTGAGACTATGACGTTGACAAAATAAGCCCCAAGCATCGGAGCTTCAAATACAAAGCTCTTGTTGTCTGTATCGACAAGACTTGTCAATTTAACATTTGCACCGAAAGCACTTACATATATCAACTGGTAGTTGTCGTCAACGTTCGTTACATATTTCTCGACGGAAATCTTCTTCGGCTCATTCACGACTATATCATCAAGAATTTCAATTTTCTTATCGATAGATATACTTTGTACAGAACCTTTGCTAACAGTAACAGTAAAGGTTCCTGCTAGCATTTCTCCATTCAATTTTTTTAGCGAATAGGAGATTCTTTCATTCCCAACAAATGAGCTAGAAGGGGTATAAGTTATGGTTTTCGCGTCTGGGTCGACGACAACATTAGAAGTGCCCGCTAATGGAGTGATTACTACATTATCAGTTAGTGAAAAGCCTTCAAGAGACGCATGTTCCCCGGCTTTGATTAATTCCTGTTCTATATCGACAACTGTTTTTGAATTTTGAAATACTGAAATGCCAAAGGGTACAAGTTCCACGTCCTGAGAAGGCGTTGAACTCATAACGACTCGTTTATAACCTAAAGTGTCTCCTATTAGATGAACATCTGGAGAAAACTCCTTTAGCTTAATCTTGTATTGGTAATCACAAACTATAGATTCATTACTTTCAATTGTGAATCCTTGAACGTCATACTGTTGAATATCGCAATTATGATCATTATTTAATGTTTTGACTTCGTCGATTTGAACTTCTCGATTTTCAGATAGTTTAATATTTTTAAGTAACGAAATCTGATGTCGATTTTGCTCGCCGATTGTATAAAATCCATAATCGTCCATTATTGACGCTGTCACAAAAGTGTCGTGATGCTCTAGGATGCTCCCCCCTAGTCCATCTACATCATTACCGCCCTCGTTACACCCCGTCAAGGCGAAGAAACTGACAGATGAAAAACATATTAAAATACTACGACAAGCAGAATTCATTATCACCTTTACCCTATTAACATGTAGTCTTAATAATTATTACAAAACACACACAACAATAAGTTAGCATGATCTGTTTTTTCTTTCTCATCGTGCTAAGCACACTTAGCTCAACCACTTTTATAAAGCGAAGTAGACATCAATGTGCTTGCCCCGAAATTGTGATAAACTATACAGTTGAAGTTATATTGACTATATATTTAATCCTACACTTGCTTTGTTTCCTTACTCGGTTTTAGTTAAAAACGCGCCTAAAATGACTAGTTGTTAGGCTATTACTACTGTTTTAGGCATACCTAACCCTGTCAGCTTATTTAACGCTTTTATCATGGCGTAAGTCTCACCAACCTGCGCATTGTAACTTCTTAAACTTAATGTACCGCTGAGCAGTTTTCTTCACACGGAACATCGCCGTCTCTGAGAGCAAACGTTTATGGTAGCCGTACTTCTTTTTCCAATGCTCATTTTAACCATATAGCTTCTGACAGCCGACCGCTAGATTGCGGGGATGACCTTGCTCCCAGAAGGCTGCGCCTTCCCTCGGAGGAATAAGCGGAACAGCATTTTTGAGGCGAATAGCTTCGTAGCACAACCTTGTGTCGTAAGCACCATCGCCAGATATTTCATTGATTCTTCGGCGAGTCTGTTTGAGTAAGTTTGGAAGTGCTTCTCCGTCACTTACATTCGATAAACTTAATTCAGCGGCAATGATTTCATGCGTGTTTGTATCGACCGCTAAATGTAGCTTTCTCCAGACTCGACGCTTCCCATCAGTGCCATACTTTTTGACTTTCCATTCGCCTTCGCCGTAGACCTTCAGACCAGTCGCATCAATGGCTAAATGCTGGATAGCTCCTTTAGTTTTTGGCTTGAACGCGACGTTGACCGTTTTGGCTCGCTTGCTAATGCATGAATAATGAGGGCATGACAATGGCAGTTGAGCAAGCTTGAAAACAGAATTGATGAATCCTTGCAGGCCTCTCAACGGCATTGAAAATACCCGTTTGACCATAACAGCCGTCGTAATGGCTAAGTCACTAAACAAACGAGGTCTGCCACGGTTACCTTGCTTGACCTGTTTCCAGTGTTGGATTGCCTCTTCATCAATCCAAAACGTCAATGAACCACGATTGATTAAAGCTTGGTTATATTGCTTCCAGTTAGTTGTTTTGTAGCGAGGCTTGGCCATTGTTCTAAGTATTTGAGTGAACTTAGCTGATCAGATCTTCGGTTAATGAGTTAGTTCCCTGATTTAAGAAACAAAGCCTCTTACACTATTATTATTCGAGTGAAGGGATCGTTAGTTCAACTCTGCGGTTTTGAGCCCTGCCTGATTCGAGAGTATTACTTGCAACGGGATTCGACTCACCAGCTCCACTGACGTTTATCTGTGAAGGTTTTACCCCAAAATCGATAAGCGTGTCCGCAACAGTTTGAGCTCGCCGTAAAGAAAGGATTTGATTGTATGAAGCCGAACCTACTGAATCAGTATGGCCAACTATATTGACTTTTGCGTTAACGTGGTTCAAAAGAATATCGGACACTTCTTTTAGCTCCTCGCGAAAAGCCTGACCAATAGCGGTAGAGTTAGCATCAAAAGCATATGCACCACCAGTTGAATGTGAAGAAAAAATAAATTTTATAGGCTTTATCTCTTCTACTTTCAACTCTTCAATAACACTCTTTGGTTCAATTTTTTCTTCAAACGTACGATTAGTTTTTAACGCTTTGGCTACAGTCTCGAGGTTTGGTTCTTTCTCGATATTTAAAGGAGATTTACTGTTGAACTTATAATTTAACTCTAAAAGTAACCCGTAACTATCATACCTATAAACCTCTGACTTACCGACATTGTGTATATATTGGTAACCTATATTTAAGCGTAGGTTTTGATTAATTTTATAGTTAACCCCAACACCAAAGCTAGGAGAGACTCCAAAATATCCGGGAAATGAAACCTCCCTTGTACTTTTTTCAATGTACCAATAAGCCAAACCAAGACGACCATATATATCTAACTGGTCTTGTAATGCAAGGTCATAACGCAACGCACTGTTTACAAGCCATGCCTTTACATCTTCTGACGTTTGATTAAGGTGCATATCAGGGAAGTGTTGATAACCTCCTTCTAAATGCCAATTTTCATCAAATTCAAGGCCAAACTGAAACCCCCCAAACACTCCTTTTGGTGCGGGTTGGTGATATGTATCGCTAAGGACCATGTGCCCCCCCAGCATTATTCCAGCATAAGGAGTGACTTCAGCCACTGAATAAAAAGGCAATAGAATTAGCGTAAGTACCATACTCCGTAAGTTCATCTTTCCATTCTCTGAATTAAAAAATAAGAATATAGAGAGTGGTGAATGAATAAAATTAGCAGCAACCATCGCAATAGTCACCAAATGCTAAAACAAAATTTGGCCGATGTTATAATGCAGAATTTCAATTATAAGCGGTAGGAGAAAGGCATTTTTGCAAGACGAAACAGTGCTAAATCACGGAACAAATATATGCCAATGAGAAAACATAAGCACAATTAGCACCAACAACCGTAATAACACAACAACGCCTACAATTGACACAGCTACTCGTAGATAATCTAAGCACACTCATTATAGGAGGTCAAAATGAAACCATCTAAACTAACTAACATACAAAACCAGTTAACGAACTTAGATCATAATGAACTATCAAATATATTAAAGTTTATCCAAGCTGAATTAAGAGTCAAAGCTCCAGAATTTAACAAACGAATTATAAATGATGAAGAAAGAGAGTTTATATTAAATGTCCTAAGCACTCAATCTTAATAAAGTTATATAAAACGAGGGCTATTAAAAGCCTAATTTAAGAGTACCTAACGAAACCCCCGAACTACTAAGCCTTTCAAAATATTTCTTATAAGATCTGTTATGTTGTTTTATTAAGGTCAAAACAATCACATTGCTAAATAATTTCTCAGTTTCAAAACTATATAGATAAAGATTTCCTAACTCGTGGTTTTTCTTACTAGCGATCAACTCCCCACCAATTTTTTCGAAATACTGCATGCCAGCACTTCCTCTTACTGTAAAAATAATTTTTTTCCGATCAAAGAAGTTGCGTAACAAATGGTTAAAAGCAAAAGAACTAATTATCTCACAGTGATCACTATTTTTAAAAAAAGACACACCAAACAACACACTGTTTCGTGCATCAAAATCTACACCTGCCGTACTCAAAACTTCGCCTGCACTGTCATGAAAAAATAAACATGACTCCGCACAATTCTTTTGTCCAATGTAAAAGACATTAAGCTCAATACCTATGCCTGCCATGTCTAACTTCTCTTGTAATGCCTTCAGAGTTGAAAACTGAAATACATAAGAAAACAAATAACGGCATTTGGTGTTTTCTTCTCTCAAAAAATACAAACTGTCACCGCAATTAGGGTTTCGTATTCGATGATAGACTGAATCAAACTGTTCGGAGTATTGTTCAAATTGCCGAATGGCCTTTCCACTTGGCATTGGAGTCATACATGAATCCAAATAAAATGGCATTTCGTCGACAAAATCAGCTATCAACAACTGACGATATAACGACGGCGAAGTGTTGCCGTTAACCCAGCGACTTAAGGTTATTTCATCAAGTCCATTAAACTCCACATACTTTAATTGAAGCCCCGTCAACAACTCCCTTCTAGACGTATTAGCCAATATCACTTTTTTAAGGAAATCACTAAATTCCACTCTAATCACCCCTTAACTTTTATCTTGCTTCACGTAATCAGACTAATCTTATGAGTTTCTCTATCATAGCATAGATGCGCTCTAATTTGAGAAGCATATTGATTGCCATTTTCGGATATCAAAAATAAGACAGTGACCACAGGCCAATATAACATCAATCGCAGTGCATTATTGTGTTACATACTAAACATGTGTGTTGGAGTGGGGACGGAAGCTACTCATGGTAGACAAAGCCAAGCTCGCACTTAGTTTTCAGCAACTTCCTTTGTAAGATAAAGAGTGTATTTTATGAAGCTGTTGTGTAGGATTCAAGAATATTGGCTAATAACATGCTCAATCAAGTTACATTTGTTACAAGCATCTTTATAACAAGTGGATAAGCACGTTAGCCTTTCCTTGACTAGAGGAAAAATTACTGGGCTTGCTATCGCCTTTATAATATCAATCCGCACTAGATAAACACCGTTGTTATCATCACCCCTTGGAGGATAGAACTTTAACTCTTCAGCACCATAAATTTGCTTCGTAAATTCTAGTATTGGGTAGCTCATCAAATGCACGTAGGCATACCTTTTGTTTGGCTTATTCATAGTAGTCAAATAATAACTGATAGCAACAACAATCAGTTCGAACATTTGACGAGTATTATTGAAATATGCCAGCTTTAATAATATCCCTTCTTCAATTTCTTTTTCATCCAAGCCAGAAAACACATCGAGTTCTTTGAGTAAATCAATCTTTCTTAATGCCAACCAATGACCTACGACTCCACCATCTGAGTTTTTGAGTAAGAAAACTTCATAGTTCATAGAATCCTTATTTTTTACAATCAGTTTTCTTAGGGCATTGATAGCAGATATGTTGTGATAAAAGTCCCCTAACATTCTCACATAGTCGTCGTACTGAATTGAATGCACCTCACACCTAACTGAACTTAACTTGAGATAAGATAATGCGTTCATTGATTGGTCAATGATTCTTTCAAGCTCCTTTAAGGCAAAGGCGACTTTGTGAGAAACCCCTTTATTTTCAACAGATAAAATAAATTTTACCAGATCTACTTCTAGGCACAAAGCTATCCTTAACTGCCTTTCAATAGGTGGAACACTTTTACCATTGAACCACCTTGATAAAGTTATCGCGTCCACCCCTTGGAAATTTGAATAGTCTTTTAATTGAAGCAATGCTATCAGCTCTTTTCGTGAGAGCTCTTTATCCTCAGTCCATTGATGTAATATATCTTTAAAAACCATCATCATTTATTGTAAATAAACATCAAATGACATTATTACATAAATTAGCTGAAAGCCGTTAGCACGACACGCACCAACAATCCAAGCATGCTAACAAACACACACTCGTTTTCCTACATAACTGTCGGAGTGTAAAGATAATTCTCCCTTCCACTTTCATGCCTTGGTCTAAAGTAATGTTCAAACCTTCTATCAAAGCTTCCATTTTTCACATCTATATAAAGTTGTTTTTCTTTATCGCTTAGTACTAACTTGCGTGACTCTCCCTCACTATGCCCCTGCTCTTTAAGAGCATATATTTTAATTCTATCCTTAAGTGTGATGTCAAAAAGTTCAATCGCTAAAAAATGACCTATGTTCTCAGGTGAAAGTCTTTTAACTATTAATAAATGAATTAAGTTCTCGGATGTTTTTCCATTCATAGCACACCATTGATAGCTTTAACATTAACTTCATACTACAAAATGGACCTACCGTCCGATTAGCATCACCAACAAAAATTTAACACCCGTGCTTAAAACATATCGATATTCAAGTGCTCTATTTACAAAAAACAACTCTGAACCAATCTTAACTATCTGTTTTTTTTACACATATTAGAGACAATCTTCATAGTAATTGATTCATAGACCACCTCGTATTGTTTGTGTCTATAAATACACATGGCTTTGTTTCCTTACTCGGTTTTAGTTAAAAACGCGCCTAAAATGACTAGTTGTTAGGCTATTACTACTGTTTTAGGCATACCTAACCCTGTCAGCTTATTTAACGCTTTTATCATGGCGTAAGTCTCACCAACCTGCGCATTGTAACTTCTTAAACTTAATGTACCGCTGAGCAGTTTTCTTCACACGGAACATCGCCGTCTCTGAGAGCAAACGTTTATGGTAGCCGTACTTCTTTTTCCAATGCTCATTTTAACCATATAGCTTCTGACAGCCGACCGCTAGATTGCGGGGATGACCTTGCTCCCAGAAGGCTGCGCCTTCCCTCGGAGGAATAAGCGGAACAGCATTTTTGAGGCGAATAGCTTCGTAGCACAACCTTGTGTCGTAAGCACCATCGCCAGATATTTCATTGATTCTTCGGCGAGTCTGTTTGAGTAAGTTTGGAAGTGCTTCTCCGTCACTTACATTCGATAAACTTAATTCAGCGGCAATGATTTCATGCGTGTTTGTATCGACCGCTAAATGTAGCTTTCTCCAGACTCGACGCTTCCCATCAGTGCCATACTTTTTGACTTTCCATTCGCCTTCGCCGTAGACCTTCAGACCAGTCGCATCAATGGCTAAATGCTGGATAGCTCCTTTAGTTTTTGGCTTGAACGCGACGTTGACCGTTTTGGCTCGCTTGCTAATGCATGAATAATGAGGGCATGACAATGGCAGTTGAGCAAGCTTGAAAACAGAATTGATGAATCCTTGCAGGCCTCTCAACGGCATTGAAAATACCCGTTTGACCATAACAGCCGTCGTAATGGCTAAGTCACTAAACAAACGAGGTCTGCCACGGTTACCTTGCTTGACCTGTTTCCAGTGTTGGATTGCCTCTTCATCAATCCAAAACGTCAATGAACCACGATTGATTAAAGCTTGGTTATATTGCTTCCAGTTAGTTGTTTTGTAGCGAGGCTTGGCCATTGATCTAAGTATTTGAGTGAACTTAGCTGATCAGATCTTCGGTTAATGAGTTAGTTCCCTGATTTAGGAAACAAAGCCAATACACATTCCAAAAAAGCTATAACTTATTTGCTGTGTAATGTGAGATAATCGGTCGCTTCCCGTCAGTGCCATGCTTCTTGACCCTCCATTCACCTTCGCCATAAACCTTGAGACCTGTCGTATCAATGGCTAAATGCTGTATTACACCTCTAGTCTTTGGTTTAAATGAAACCTCGACTTGCTTAGCTCTTCGACTGATACAACTGTAATGTGGACAGACTATAGGGACGTTAGCCAAAAAAAAACAGAATCGATAAACCCTTGCAATACTCTCAACGGCATTGAGAAAACTCGTTTCACCATAAGCGCAGTGGTAATAGCTAAGTCGCTGAACTGACGAGGTCTACCACGTTTACCTTGTTTACTCTGCTTCCACTTGTGAATGGCTTCTTCATCAATCCAGAAAGTGAGTGAATCACGGTTGATTAGGGCTTTGTTGTACTGTTTCCAGTTCGTTGTTTTGTAGCGAGGTTTCGGCATGAGACTAGGGTAATTAACTTACTTAGCCGACCAGATCGTAAGTGTCTGATTTAGTTCCCTCGAATTACGCAACAAAGCCACCATAGAACACCGGCCTTCGGTACTTAGGCGCAAAAGCTACATGATATTTACAATTCCATCGCGTGTGCGCTAAGCTCTTTTCGTCCCCCATTGGTACCCCCTTTCAATTCTTAATTAACTCTTGCAGTTGCCAGACCACAAGACGTTTTTATCAAATTGAAAGGGGTTATTTAACTTGTAGCTGTAAGCTGTACAGAACCCCCAGCCTAGCTGGGGGTTCTGTACAAAAAAGAGCCGCAATCAGCGGCTCTCATTAATTCGTATTTTCCGAATAATCGTCAGATTACTCTTTACCGAATACGTTGTTCTCTTGCTCTTGTACGCGGATGAAAGTCGTACGCTTAGTTAGCTCTTTAAGCTTTGCTGCGCCTACGTATGTACACGTTGAGCGTACACCACCAAGGATGTCAGAAATTGTATCGTGTACTGTGCCGCGGAATGGCAGAAGAACGGTTTTACCTTCAGCTGCGCGGTACTTAGCTACGCCACCAGAGTGCTTAGCCATAGCAGACTGAGAAGACATCCCGTAGAACTTCATGAACTGCTTGCCATCTTGCTCAACGACTTCACCGCCTGACTCTTCGTGACCTGCTAGCATACCGCCTAGCATTACGAAGTCAGCGCCGCCGCCGAATGCTTTAGCAACGTCACCTGCACATGAACAGCCACCGTCACCGATGATCATGCCGCCAAGGCCGTGTGCTGCGTCACCACATTCGATGATTGCAGAAAGTTGCGGGTAACCAACACCAGTTTTAACGCGTGTTGTACATACAGAACCTGGGCCGATACCTACTTTAACGATATCTGCGCCCGCTAGAATTAGCTCTTCACACATGTCGCCAGTTACGACGTTACCTGCAGAGATAACTTTGTTCGGGAATTCTGCACGAACTTTCTCTACGTATTCAACTAGGTGCTCTGAGTAACCGTTCGCGATATCGATACAGATGAAGATTAGCTCTTCAGATAGCGCCATGATTTGCTTAGTTTTTTCGAACTCAGCGTCAGACGTACCTGTAGAAACGAATACGTTGTTTAGTGTCTTCTTGTCTGCGTTCTTAACGAAGTCAGCCCACTGCTCTACTGTGTAGTGCTTGTGTACTGCTGTCATAACACCGTGTTCAGCCAATGCAGCTGCCATTTCAAAGCTTGCTACCGAATCCATGTTCGCAGCGATTACAGGTACACCAGACCATTGACGGCCGCTGTGCTTGAATGTAAACTCGCGGGTTAATTCAACTTGAGAACGACTTTTAAGAGTAGAACGCTTCGGGCGGAATAGTACATCTTTAAAGCCTAACTTAAGTTCTTGTTCGATACGCATGATAAATTTTCCTGTAATCAAATTTACGTGTCGTGCGTTTTCGGTAAACGTTGGCAGACGCTTTACTGAGTTTCGGACACAAAAAAACCGGAGCGTTGGCAGACGCTCCGGTTTTCAGCATTATAGGTCGCGATTTAATTCTCGCAAGACTGATATTTTCAATTTTTTTGTGATACAGTCCGGTTAAGTTGCATACCTAACCCACCGCAACTCTTTCTATTTTCAATACTTTCCCCTTCAAAACAATCACTTAGCTCAATTCATGTAAAACGTTTGCGCAATCCTTTTCGTCTCACTATTGAAAGTATATTGACCAAACGAACCGTTTTTTACCTGAAAACACGAAAATATCACCGAAAACTGCCCCTTTAGACTCATCACTAAATAACAAAAATAAGTACTGTTTGGTTGATTTTTAGACATTCAACAACGTTTTTCTTCGCTTTGCCCTTCAAGGCACAAAATCGAGATACAAAAAAAGCAGAAGCCGTTACCGACTTCTGCTCTTGTTTTTCGTTAAAGCGTTACAGTTTGAAGAAAGCTAGCTGTGCTTTCTGCTTCTCTGCAAGTGCTGATAGTTCGTTACTTGCGCTTGCGCTTTGGCAAATACCCGAAACGTTTTGATTCACAAGCTCAGACATGTTCACCACATTGCGGTTAATGTCTTGAGTCACTTGTGATTGCTGCTCTGCCGCTGTTGCAACTTGGGTATTAGCGTCGTTAATGTTAGTAACAGACTCTGTAATACCTTGTAGTGCGCTGTTTGCTTGCAGTGCTAGCTCGTTGTTCTTATCTAGCATCTCTAGGCTTAACTGCATGCTGTCGTTTGCTAGACCAGATTGCTTCTGAAGCTCTTCGATGATCGTTTGGATTTCACCAGTAGACTCTTGAGTACGCGCTGCAAGCATACGAACTTCATCCGCTACCACAGCAAAGCCACGTCCAGACTCACCCGCACGCGCCGCTTCAATAGCAGCATTCAGTGCTAGCAGGTTAGTTTGCTCAGAAACGCCACGAATCACTTCAATCACGTCGTTGATTTGCTCTGACTGCTCTTTTAGCGTTAGAACAACAGTAGCCGCTTCATTAAGTGCTTGGCCCATTTGAGCGCTTGCTTGGTTGCTTTCTTCAAAGATATCTAGGCCAGATTTTGCAAGTTGGTCTGCTTCGCGCGCTGTTGAATCCGCTAGTTGCGCGTTGTCACTCACGTTATCTGCTGTGCTTGATAGCTCATTAACTGCAGAAGCCACTTGTTCGATTTCAGCCAGTTCTTGCTGTGCGTTGGCTTGAGCTTGCGTCATTACTGCCGCCAGTTCTGTCGATGCTGAAGCCACCTCTTCACTGATACGCGTTAGCTCGTTAACTGTTGCATGAAGTTTTTCAGCTGTTTCGTTCACATCTTCGCTCAGGTGTGCAATTTCGTTGTCACCATCTACGTCAGCACGTACAGATAGATCGCCCGCAGCAATTTTACGCATCACTTCTTGTAAGCGTTGAATTGGCGTCACGATCATACCTGATAGTACCCAAGCAACCAGTAGCGAAATAGCTAGAACAGAAAGTACAAGAATCATCGCAAGGTTTTGTACCTTTGCGTTTTGTACTGCACTGTTATCCATTGCAGCTGAAGCGAACGTATTTACTTTCGCAGATAGCTTATTGATGCTTTCAACCATCTGGTTGCCAGAATCACGGTATTGAGTGATAAAGTTTGAGTACTCCTGCTCGCTTACCGAACCTTGGTCACGACGTGAAAACAGTTCAACCGCGCGGTTAGAGAACTGGACGTAGTTTTCAATAGCACGGCGCACACCATTAACATCTTCACGGAAAGTGGCGCGACGCGCCATCATATCTAGGTCTTTCTGAATTTGAGATAAGCCAGTTTTTAACTCACTCAGAAAAACATCACGGCGCGACGAATCGTAAATCGCGTAAACCGCACTGATTCGTAATGGGTATACTTGGTCATCAATATGAGCCAGTTTATCTTTATAGAACACTAATGAGTCTGTGTTTGAAGAGATGATCTCTTGCTCTGCTTCTAGATTATTCTTAGTAATCCAAAGAGCGATTAACAGCGCGAAAGTGGTAAATAGTACAGGTACCAAGACCTGCGTTCGAATAGACAAGTTTTTAAGCGATAATTGCATTATTTTTCTCAATCAAGTTTTGTTTGATTTCATCCTTGATCTGGGAATATTCCCACAACATAAAGGGCGCGGAGTCTAGCACAAATAACAGCCGAAATGACAAACAACCACTTAAAAAATCTGGATTTTTTTCTTTAACCGTTTGCGTGCGCTGTTATGCCCTAGATTCCATATGCAACCGATTTATAAAACATATGCTTCCATCCCTCTTTGACCCAAAACAAAAAAAGGCCAAGCAATGCTTGGCCAATTAGCTGAACTTCAGGCAGTTCGAGTTAGAAATCGTAGCGAATACCCGCTTGTAGTTCGTCTTCTGTATTGTCTAGCTGCTGGAACATGTAGCCTACGTACGTGCGAAGGTTACCGTTAAACTTGTGCTCCACTTCTAGCGCAATGTGATCCGTTGTGTCTGTGTTATCGACTTCTTGGTAGTTGTACACGGCGATTAGCGAGGTTTTTCCTAGCTTGTATTTTGCGCCAAGCTCGAACATATTCGCATCGAACTCTTGGTTTGCCGTTACTACAGTACCATCACCATAGATTGCAGCGAGCGTTAATGCGTCTAGCTTGAAGCTCGCACCAAGGTTGACCTGATCTTCAGACTTATCACCTTGATCTTGAGTTGTGTAGCCAAGTCCTAGGTCAAGACCAAAGTCAAAACCGTAAACCGCAGACAGACCGAAGCTGTCGTTATCTTTTTGGTCTGATGCGATGTAGTTCGCTTTAACGGTTAGCGCTTCAAAGTTGCCGGAGTAAACAAAGTTGTTTTCGCGCTTGTCTTTGTTCGCACCAATAAGGTCTGCGGCTGCTTCATCAAACGTGTTCATTAAATCCGTGAAGTCGGTAACCTGAACCTGCGCAGAGTCTTGTTTGCCGTAAGAGAACTCGCCAAAGTTAGTACCGAAACCTGCGTATACGTAACGGTTGTTGATGGTAGAGCTTGAGTCTGTACCGACTTCCGCTTCATATTTACCAAAGCCGTACAAACCGTCAGATAGCTCTGTTTTACCTACAAAGTTAAAACGTGCACGAGACTTGTCATCAAATGAGCTGTCCGTCGCTGATTCGTTTTCGTCAGAGATATTGAAACGCGCTTCCGCACGACCGCCAACTTTTAACTCTGTGCCTTCTGATTTGTAAACTGTCGCTGCTAGTGAAGAACCTGATACTAGGGCTGCAAATACTGCTGACGCTACCGCTGCTTTTTTCATCTTATTTACCTTGCATTTATAATGAGCTTCTGTGCTCGAACTGTGTGATGCGAGATAAATTAGAGGGATAGCATTAAGCTTTAATTGCTAATCCATTACGATTAGATGGCGATTAAGTGTATGAATTATTACAGATAGTACTATTTAGCCTGCATATTCACTCACTTGCTATCGTTCGTCTTTCGATGAGTCCATCACTACCATGGTGGTGATCGATTGAACGTGTTCACACTCGCCAAGAACATCAGCGTGAAACTTCTTATAGCTAGGTAAGTCACGAGTCTCTACCCGGAGAAGGTATTCGTTAGCGCCCGTAATGTTATGGCATTCGACCACTTCATCAACGAACTTGACGTGTTGTTCAAACTCTAGTTGTGATTGCTTGCGGTGGCTCGATAAGCCGATAGAGACGTAGGCAATGAAACCAACACCAAGCTGACTGCTATCAATAAGTACCCGATAACCTTTGATCACGCCTTGTTTTTCAAGTTCTTGGACTCTTCTTAAGGTTGCAGAGGCTGATAACCCAATCCTTTCAGAAAGCTCTACATTGGTGATTCTTCCGTCTACTTTAAGCTCTTGCAATATTCTTTCGTCAAACCTGTCCATGCCTATCCTTTATTGCGTAATTTTCCCTTTGAGTTCGAATAAAAGCATAAAATTGCTCACAAATCCACCTACTATAAGTGTGACCGGTCAAAACACCCTTTTTCACGCAATTATCTTGCGTTCGTTGAACTCATAAGGAAATCAATATGGAATTCGAACAGCTTAGCGCACTGGTGCTATTTGCTTTTGTCTCTACGTTTACGCCCGGTCCAAACAATTTAATGCTGATGACTTCCGGTGCTAACGTCGGTTATATGCGCACCCTTCCCCATATGAGCGGTGTCGCGTTTGGGTTTGCCTTTATGGTTCTTATTGTTGGCCTAGGCCTATCGTCAGTTTTCACCGCATATCCCATTACTCATACCGTGCTTAAGTACGTTAGCTTGGCATATTTGGTCTATTTAGCAGCAAAGATCGCATTGAGCGGCCGCGCAAAAGATGTCGAAGATTTTAAACCAATGAGCTTTTTTGGTGCTGCCAGTTTCCAATGGGTCAACCCTAAAGGTTGGTCAATGGCCTTAAGCTCGGTAACGCTATACAGCAACGGCGGTGGTTGGTTTGAATTGGGTATTATTTCAGTAACGTTTCTACTGGTTAACTACCCATCGGGCACCTTTTGGATTCTGGCTGGACGTGAGCTACAACGCTGGCTAACCAATTCATTTCGTGTTCGTGCGTTCAATATTTCGATGGCGGTACTGCTAGTGGGTTCTACCCTGCCGATGTTCTAAATAGTCAGTAATGTAAATTTGTTTAAAAATGCTATTCAATTTACGATTCTGTTGTTAAGCTAAATGCGAACAAGAACAATTATCGAGTCGTAATATGAAAAAGCCATCACCAAAACAAGTTGCTGTCGTCGCTACTGAGTCCATCACACCAAACATGCAGAGAATTACTTTCCAATCAGAGTCATTACGTGAGTTCCCTGCCAACTGTGAAGGTAGTTACATCAAGCTATTGTTTACCCCGTCAGGCTCTACTGACCTATCGACAATGGGCCCAGACGACAGACCGGTTATGCGCACTTACACTATTCGTCAGTTTGATGCCCAAGCAGGTACTATCGAAGTCGACTTTGTAAGGCATATTACTGAAGATCTTCAGTGTGGCTTCGCAGCACGTTGGGCGATGGATGCAAGCGTGGGTGACACTATGTCGATTGCTGGTCCTGGTGCGATTCAAGATATGAACACCGAAGCTGATTGGTTCTTTATGACGGCAGATATGACCGCATTACCAGCCCTATCAGCCAAGATCAAACAACTGCCTCGTGATGCAAAAGGCTATGCCGTCGTGAAGGTTGTTTCTGAGCAAGACATTCAACCTTTCGACGCACCAGAGCAACTTGCTGTGCATTGGGTATTTGAACAAGACGATCTTGCTGAATCAGCGCGCCAGCTAGAATGGCTTGATGGTAGTGCGTCAGTTTGGTGTGCGTGTGAGTTTGATTCGATGCGCGCCCTGCGCCAATACTTCAGAAATGAAAAGCAGGTAGAACGCGAAAATATCTACATCAGCAGCTATTGGAAACAAGGCGTTGCAGAAGATGGCCACAAAATGATCAAACGACAAGATGCCGAAGCACAAGAAGCGTAAAACGCAAAAATTAAGGGGGAATACTATTCCCCCTTATTGTTAACCTAGTTTTTCCGCCAAGAAATCAATCAGCAAACGTACTTTTGGTGACAAGTTACGATTTTGCGGATAGAGCGCCCATATCCCTTCTCTCTCATCACGATATTCGGTCAGAACTTCCACCAGCTCCCCTGAGTCTAACGCTTCCTGAACATAGTGATCAGGCAACTGCGCAAGGCCTAAGCCTCGCTTGGCCGCGTCTAATAGTGCGTAGCCAGAGTTACAGTGAATACGCCCGGACACTCGCATCGACTTCTCACCTTTGGTATCTCTAAAGCGCCAATATTCCACAGAACCCACTAAGCACTGATGATTACTCAGCTCTGATAACGTATGAGGTTCACCAAGTCGGTCTAAATAATCTGGGCTGGCACACACGTAAAGCTGTCGGCTTGAGAGACGCTTAGCGATAAAACTGGAGTCTTGCAGTCGACCAAGACGAATCGCCACATCGACTCCAAGCTCAATAAGATCGAGCTTTTGGTTAGTGAGCATCAAGTCGAGATTCACCTGCGGGTAGATCTCTAAAAACTGATGAAGTAGAGGAGCAAGGTGTTGTTCACCATAAGTAACCGGCGCCGTCACTTTAAGCAGCCCTTTTGGCGTTGATTGCATTTGGGTCACGGCTAATTCAGCTAACTCAAGGCCCTCAACCAAGTGCTTACACTGTTGATAATAGAGCTGCCCCGCTTCCGTGAGCGATACTTTACGCGTGGTACGATTGAAAAGCTTAACCGCTAAACGTTCTTCTAATGCAGACACTCGTCGACTTATCTGAGCGACGGAAGTATCTAATTTTTTTGCTGCGGCGGTAAATGATTGGGTCTCTGCTACCCCAACAAATTCACTTACCCCTTCCCAGTTGGCCATAAGCTGCTCTGCAATATTAGGTGTTATTTTTGCGAGCATTATTACAGATATGCAATAGAAGTGGCAATGTAGCGGATGCTTCAGAGATTGGTCAAAACTCCACCCGATAGCACAACAATGAGGTTTAAGCGTATCAAGATCACATTTCTAATGACACTTTATGCTAGAGTAACGCTCTGTTTCGCTTTTCTAATTTCTAGCTATGTCCAAACTTACCCTTTCCATCGGTGCTATTGTTTCTGCCATTTCTGTTCTTCTTGCTTGGGTGTTTATTCCAACACATGTCAGACTCAGCAGTGAAATTTTAAGTAAACCAATTGGTAACGGCTTTCAGATTGTTGGCTATAAAGCTCTATCAACTAAACCAGAAGATGGCAAACTCAATCATTTCTTCCTGATTGATAGCAATGGCGACGTAAAAGACGCCGAACCATTTTTGATCACCTCTGACCCTTTCATTCAATTTGAAACCACCGACGAAAACAAACTCTCTTTGACCGTCAAAGGCCGTATCAAGCACTTTGATAACGATCTTTGGGTAGAGCGTGAAGATGGCACTGTCCAACACTGGTTCATCAGTGTAGATGCCGAGTACACGCGTTAGTAATTCTTTGTAGCATTCACACCTCAAACAGGTAAAATCAGCGCCAATTGATTTTACCTGTAGTGAATAGTTATATGCACCACCCTAACAACCTGTTTATCCGCTTTGCCTCTGATATTTCCAACTATTCACTACCAGAAAAGTTCACCTTTCCGTTCTACTATCAAGCGCACCCTTTATGTGTACTAGCAGCAAATCAACTGCAAGAACACCTAAAGCACCAGCAAGAGTGGCAGCACGATTTTGGACTCGATAACTCGGCCAATGGCACAGGCAAGATGTTTGGTGTTTTGCTAGTTGAATCTGCGCAAGGTGAGATCGGTTACTTGTCAGCTTTCTCAGGAAAAATCGCAGACTCAAACTTGCTACCGGGCTTTGTTCCACCTGTGTTTGATATGCTGGCGGAACAGAGCTTTTTCCGTTCAGAACTAGCCGAAATCACTCAAGTCAGTGATGAAGTAAGGTCGCTCGAATGTGAACCAAAACTACTACAGCTTAGAGAAGCGTTAAAAGCGGCACAAGAGCAATACCAAGCAGAAGAACAAGCGCATCGAGCGCAGATGATTACCAGCCGTGCTGAGCGTAAAGCGCGCCGAAAAACTGCAGAACAAACGCTAGATAAAACGGATGTGGATTCACTGCTCGTTGAGCTTGGGAAAGAGAGCGTGGCTGAAAAAAACGTTCTCAAATACCTAAAGCTCGAATGGGACGCTAAAATTGCCGAGATTGAATCAGAGCTGAATGTGCTTGAAGACGAACTCACCTCGCTGAAAGACCAGCGCAAGCAGATGTCTAATACATTGCAAAACAAGCTATTCGAACAGTACCGATTCTTAAATGCTAACGGCCAGCAAGAATCATTGAGAGCGATCTTCAAACCAACCGCAACACCGACTCCACCAGCGGGTGCCGGAGAATGCGCCGCGCCTAAGCTGTTACATTACGCCTTTAAGCATGGCTTTAAGCCGTTGGCATTGGCTGAGTTTTGGTGGGGTGCTTCGCCAAAATCAGAGATCAGGCAGCATGGTAAGTTCTACCCGTCTTGCAATAGTAAATGTCAGCCAATTCTAGGCCACATGATGCAAGGCTTAATGGTTGATGATAACCCACTAGAAGAGAACTGGGCTGAAGACAAAGAGCTTGAGATTCTCTTTGAAGATGAGTCAATGGTGGTCGTTAATAAGCCTTCAGGCCTACTGTCTGTTCCGGGCAAAACCATTACTGACTCGGCATACACGCGCCTGCAACAACGCTACCCTGACGTTGAAGGGCCTTTTGTGATTCATAGATTAGACATGGCGACTTCTGGCCTGTTGGTGTTTGCTCTGACCAAACGCGCCAATAAGAGTCTGCAAAAGCAGTTCATTTCGCGCAGCGTGAAGAAGCGTTATGTCGCACTACTTGATGGGGTAATCGAGGAGGCTCAAGGTGAGATCAGTTTGCCAATGCGAGGCGACCCTGTAGACCGCCCTCGTCAGCTAGTTTGTTATGAGCATGGCAAACCTGCAGAAACCTATTGGGAAGCCATTTCTACTATCGACAACCGAACTAAGTTATATCTATACCCGAAAACAGGTAGAACGCATCAACTTCGCGTTCACTGTGCCCACCACCTTGGACTCAATATCCCTATGGTTGGTGACACCTTATACGGTGAAAAAGCAGATAGACTTCATCTTCATGCCGAGCGTTTAGAGTTTGATCACCCATACAGCGGCGAACGATTAAGTTTTCAGGTCGATTCGGAGTTTTAATACCGGGCAGCCATAACTTAATAAGCCACTGTTCTAATCACGACAAATATCTTTAATTGAACAAAACTTACATTTAGACTACCCATACCGTATAATCTCAACTCCGAGAAAGGAGTTGAGATGTCATCAGCCGCACTACAAAAAATTCAAGCCTTACTGGCACAAATGCAAATCTACTATGGTGTAGAAGGTTTTTTTCGCCTAAAAAGCGCAATCGAAGCGATCTGTCTAGAGTATGACTTCCCTCTCCCTCTTGCACACAAACACTTTCTTGCGGGACTTCAGCATGATCGCCTCGATCAACTTGATGAAGCCATCACACAATACAACCTTTGTTTAAGCCACTGTACGTTGGCGGATAAGCTGCTGGGCCTTCACGTTCATATTCTAATGGGCTCCATTTACGCGGATCGGGAAGACTACCATCAGGCCCATCACCTCTACAGCTATGTATTGGACAATACCCGCTTTCTTGATAACAACTATCGAGCATTCGCCTACACCAATATTAGCGACTTTCACCTGTGCTTAAAGCAATACGAGTCGGCGCTAAAGCTTGCGTCACTCGGTGAGCAAAGTGCTCGCACGGTTGGTAACCATGTCAATCAGTCTATTTGCTTACTCAATATGGGCTACGCACTGGGCTATCTTGGTCAGTCAACTGAAGCGGTCAAATATATTAAGCAAGCAAAGCAGATAGCGAACTCGATGAACAATACGCGCGTGGAAGCAATCTCTAACGGTTACTTGGCTCAAGTGATGTCCGTTAACGAGGGTTTCCCTGTACAGACCGTTATCGAATATTTTGAGCAAGCTGAAGAGCTCTATAAGTTAGTCATTGACACTCATAACCGCCAAGAAAACCTGGTCTACTTTGCTCAATATTTAGAAAAGCACGGCTTGGATGAGCGAGCAGAGCAAATTTGTCGAGAGCTGACGTCAAAGATAGACGCCAACAGCAATTTTAGCTTCTTTGAAATTGTGTACAGCACCTTAATACATCTTACGGATAAGCATAGCCTCCAGTCAGAGGTCATTGCGCTACAAGGAGCTCTGAACAAAGCCACCAAGGCAGCGTTGGCACGCTCTCAAGACAAAGAGTATTCGGCGATATTAAGCAATGTGAAGCAATCCACTGCTGCTCAAGAGCGCCTGCTCCTTGCTCAGATGGAAGAGCACATTGGCTTGATCACCGAAATTGGCCAGCACATTGCGACTTCGGACAGTATTAAGCAGCAACTGCCTTTTATCTTCGACAAGATTGGCGCTATTTTCCCAACCGACGAATTTGGTATTGCTCTGTATGACAGTAACACCCAAATCTTGAGCTATGACTACTTTTACGATCGCGATGGTTTTGTTGAAAGCACATCCATCGACTGTAACCGAGAGTACTCCGTCGGAAGCTATGTGGTACAAACCAAAACCACGGTTCACCTCAATCATATCGTTGATGAGTCGTTTGACTCTATGGTGCCAGCAGAGGATCGCCAAAAGGTTGATAGCATTCATTATGACAGGTCGAAGCCAGTTCAATCGATCATATTGACGCCTATCACGCTTGGCAATCGCGTACTCGGTGTACTGTCGATTCAACACAGGCTGGCAGACCAATATCAGCAGTACCACCGTAATCTATTCGAACAATTGGCTAACTTTATCGCCATTGCACTAGAAAACCATGTGCAGAAACAACGGCTGCAGCAAGTGAATAGACAACTTGAAGTCCTGTCACAAACGGATCCACTGACGGGACTGTATAACCGCTATCAACTCGACACTATTGGCCCAGAACTAACCCAGCACGCGGCAAACAGACAGAATAACCTAGCGGTGATTATGATAGATATTGACTACTACAAAGGCTTCAATGACTTCTATGGGCACCAAATGGGTGATAGTGCTCTAACTGAAGTGGCAGCGGCGATGAAAACAACATTCTCTAGTAGCAATGATCATCTCTTCCGCTATGGTGGCGATGAATTCTTGATACTGTGCGACAACCAATCACTGCAAGAGATCGAGGATAAGCTACTCACATTGCAAAAATCTATTGAATCACTAAGCCTTTCCAACCCGAGGTCGGCGTGTAGCCAGCTTTTGACCCTCTCTATAGGCGCGGTGAATTTCATGCAAGTTGAAAGCAAACATGTGGGTTTCAATCTATTGTGTAACCTCGCAGATAGAGAGCTGTATAAGTCGAAACAAAACGGCCGTAACACCTACAGTATTGTCGGTAGGACAATCAGCGCACCGCGCCCTACTCTTGAAATCTAGCTTCTCTAGAAAATAACCATTAACTCAAGCTCTTGGTTTTAACCGAGGGCTTGTCACTCCTGAGACTTACTTCGCTTTTTGTACTCTGCCGACACATAACCACTCGTCATTGCGCAGTGAAAACCGTAGCATGTCAGTATCTATTCAAGGAGTGATGATATGTCTAGTTATTCTGCTGTTATTAAATGGCACAAAGGAAACCATGAGCCTTTCAGTGACAATCAATACAGTCGTGGCCACACCTGGGAATTTGATGGTGGTGTGACTGTCCCCGCTTCCTCTTCGCCACATGTGGTTCCACTGCCGCTCTCCGTCGAGGAGAATGTTGATCCAGAAGAAGCGTTCATCGCCGCTATTTCTAGTTGTCATATGCTGACCTTCCTCGGTATCGCCGCCAAACAGCGCTATGTCATCGAGAGCTATATTGATCATGCAGTGGGCCTTATGGAAGAAGATGAGCACGGCTATACCTCGGTGACCAAAGTAACACTGCGTCCCAAGATCGTATTCTTAGGAGATAAACGGCCAAGCCGTCAGCAGCTAGAAAAGCTTCATCACCTCTCCCACCAGCATTGCTTTATCGCCAACTCAGTGAAAACTGAAATAACCACTGAAATCTTAGATTAGGGACCACTATGAAAAAGAAAGGCTTATGGCTGATTGGTATTGGTTTCGGCCTGTTTGTTATTTATGGCCAGCAGACAGGTTTATTTGGTTCAAGTAACCCAGATTCGTTCCCTAAATTGCCGCAAACACCAGACTTTGTGGTTTCAACTGTTCATGATGGCGAATGGCTAGGTCGACGCATTGACGTCACTGGCAATAACCTCTGCGAGAGAACAACCATGACCGGAGTGGTTAAAGGTGGCTTAGCGAAACTCACGCTAACGTACAACGGAACTTCACTAAAAGGATGGATCAACCAAGAAACCAGCGAGCTCGTTCTGTATGCCACCAATCGTCAATGGGATTATCGCTTCCAAGGCACGGTCAGTAAGAACAGAATTCAAGGTAATTGGTATCTGACTAACGGTCCTTGTAAAGGTAACTGGTATCTAGAAAAACAAAGCTAATCACACTCGCGACTTCATGCTACACTCTGCGTCATTAAAGGGATGAAACTCCCCTGATTCATCTAGATCCAGAGTGTAAACATGCCATTCTCAAAACTCGGCTTAAGCCAATCTATCACTACCGCAATTTCTGAACTTGGTTACGACAAGCCAACCAACATTCAAAACAAAGCTATCCCTGTCATTCTTGATGGCGAAGATTTGATTGCTGCTGCTCAAACCGGTACCGGTAAAACAGCAAGTTTTGTCCTACCAATTTTGGAAAAACTATCGCGCGGTGAAACTCAACGTAAGAAGCGTATTCGTGCGTTGATTTTAGCTCCAACTCGCGAGCTCGCGGTTCAGGTTGAGCAGAAAGTTCAAGAGTACGGCAAACACTTGAACCTTACTTCTTTAGCAATGTACGGTGGCGTTGACGAACAGCCACAGAAACAAGCATTGATCGAAGGCGTAGACATTCTTGTTGCTACACCTGGACGTTTGCTTGATATGTATGGCAAACGCGCCGTCTATTTTGAAGAAGTCGAAATCTTAGTCCTCGATGAAGCTGACCGTATGTTAGATATGGGCTTTATTGAAGACATCAACAAGATCTTAGACAGACTGCCAACAGATATTCAGAACCTGTTGTTTTCCGCGACGCTTTCGAACAAGGTTCGCGATCTTGCAAAAACCGCTGTTCACAACCCATATGAGATTTCAATTGCGGCTAACCAAGCGTCGAAGAAGAACATCGAACAATGGCTAATTACGGTTGATAAAGATAAGAAGTCTGCTCTTCTAAGCCACTTAATTAAAGAGAACGAATGGGATCAAGCGTTGATCTTCATTGAAACTAAGCATGGCGCAGCTAAATTGGCGAGCCAACTTGAAAAGCGTGGTATCGAAGCTGAAGCCTTCCACAGTGGTCGCAGTCAAGCAATCCGCTCAAAGCTACTGGAAGATTTCAAAGCCGGTAAAATCAAATACATGATCGCCACTGGTGTTGGTGCCCGAGGCATTGATATCGAAGGGCTAAGCCGTGTAATCAACTATGATTTACCTTTCCCAGCCGATGAATATGTCCACCGCATTGGTCGTACAGGTCGTGCGGATGCGCAAGGTGAAGCAATTTCGTTCGTGTCGAAAGATAACTTTAAAAACCTTTGTATGATTGAGAGCCGTTTGGGTCACTTACTTGAGCGCCGCGAAGTGGAAGGGTTTGAGCCTCGTAAGCCCGTGCCTATCTCTATCTTAAACTACGTACCAAAACACAAGCGTACCGAACAATAGCTGATGACCCCCTAGCCTAACCTAGTTGCTGGCGCCCTTTCGTCAGCAACCATTTCTTTCTTGTTCTAATCCCTCTCGACAACTCACTCTTGGTTACTCATTTATCTCTTTGTGAAGGTTCATATTTACCATCAAGTCGGTACTGCATTTTAATTACATCGTCTACGCTTATGGTTAGGTAACAACATAAGGCTAAAGGGGTAAGTATGGCTGGGACTGATTATGTGTCTCTTCTATGGTTATTAGCCTGTACATGTATTGCCTTTTTTATGCAGGCTGGCTTTACTCTTGTCGAAACAGGCTGTGTTCGCGCAAAAAACTCGGTCAATGTGGCGATGAAAAACATGGCCGACTTTTTAGTTGTGTCAGTCGTGTATGTCTTTGTTGGATTTCACCTCGCTCAAGGCAGTTCTCTGCTCTCTTTCAACACCTTTCCTCTTGCTTCTGAGCAGCTCCCAATACTCATGTTTAACCTTATGTTCGTAGCCACCGCAGCGACCATTGTTTCGGGCTGTGTAGCTGAGCGAATGAGTTTCCGCGGATATATTTACGCATCCGCATTAATTGGGCTACTCACTTACCCGGTAGCCTCTTATTGGACATGGAACCCTAATTCTTGGCTATCTTCATTAGGCTTTCATGATTTTGCCGGCGGCGCGACGGTTCACGTTGTCGGAGGAATGATTGGTTTAATTGGCACTATGGTTATTGGCCCCCGCAAAGACCGCTTTAACTCTGATCAGCAAGTTAATGAGATCCCATCATACAACCACACCCTCGTTACAATTGGTGTATTTCTAATGGTGTTTGCTTGGATGGGGTTTAACGGTGGCAGCTTGTATCAATTTAACGAACGGGTTGCGACGGTCCTGTTTAACACCCTAATGTGTGGCGTGGTTTCCGGCTTCATCACGTTAGTTTTGGTCCATCGTTCTAAACACATTCCCGTGTTCGTAACACTCAATAGCGTGTTAGGCGGCCTAGTGATCGTCACTGCCGGCGCCGACATCTTCAGCACCTTGGATGTCCTCTTGCTTGGTGTCATGGCTTCTCTCACCGTTTATTTCGGTGACAAATTACTGATCATTTTACGTATTGATGACCCAGTCGGCGCTATTCCCGTCCACCTATTTTGCGGGTTTATCGGTACACTTTATGCGGGGGTTACTTTAAGCTCTCTCGAACAATCCAATCTATTATGGAGGACGACAATACAGCTGATCGGATTGTTGGCGATTTTGCTTTGGTCAGCGATTAATTCGTATGCTTGCTTTTATCTACTCAAGTATTTCAAGATTCATCGGGTCAGCGAACAAGCGGAACAACTTGGGCTCAATGTCTCCGAGCATGGCGTGAAAATGAGTTGGTTGGAAACTTTAAACGTTATAGATAACATCAGTCGGGATGGCGATTACTCTCGCCGTGTACCCGTCGAAATCGGCACAGAAGCCGGTGACGTAGCCATGTCGTTTAATCATTTAATGGATAGACTCGAATCCAATATTGACGTACTGCAACATGTCGCCAAGGGCAACCTAAATGATATTAACGTTAATCCAAGTAGTGACAAAGACGTGATGGCTAACTCTCTTCACTCAATGATTATCAGCTTACGATCGTTAATCAATGAAGTCGAAGATGAGATTCAAAATAAAGACATGCAGCTAGAGTCGAGCGAGCATTCAATTCAAACTTTGATTGAAAAATTCAAACGCACTCAAGATCAACTCATGGAGGCAGAAAAAATGTCTGCACTCACTGGTATGGTGGTTGGTGTGGCTCATGAGCTCAATACTCCTTTAGGCATCTCTGTGACCAGTTTATCCCTGCTCAGTGAACAGCTTGACGATGTGGCCGATAAGTTCTCAGGCAAAACAATCACTACAGACGACCTCAACAAATTCCTGCAAATCGCTAACGAATGCGTTGAAATGATCGTCAGTAATATCAATCGCTCGGTCGCCCTAGTCAGTAAGCTCAAACAGATCAATCAAAAAATGACTGCGGAAGAAGCAAAAGTCATAAACCTTAAACAACTCCTCGACGACGCCGTCCTTCACGAACAATGCATCCTATCTAATAAATCGATTGGCATCGAAATAGAGTGTAACGCATCACTGCAGCTATTCCTGCCGCCAATATCTTTACAATGCGTGTTAGAGGAGCTTCTTAACAATAGCGCGGTACATGGATTTATCGGCAATGAGACGCAGCAAGAACGAATGATCTTACTCAGCGCGAATGAGGAAAATGGCAAGCTTAATATTGTTGTCGAAGACAATGGTGTCGGCATTTCTCCTGAGAACCAAAAGAAAATCTTCCAACCCTTTTTTACTACCCTTAGAGCTAAAGGTGGCACGGGGCTTGGCATGCATATGGTATACAACATTTGCACGCAGAAACTTGCTGGTGTGATTGACGTAAAAAGTGAAGTAAATAAGGGAACCCGAATCGCACTATCGATAGATACTGTAGCCGCGGTCACTCAATAGCACTTTCTAAAGTAGCGCGACTCAATTAAAATGCCGCTCCCATTATCTAGAGCTTTCACTCATAAATCTAAGCAGGTAACGCAATGGAAGCACCAACTAAAATTACTTTCTTCGAGTTTTTAACTCCCTTAGTCGCGTCAGGAAAGAAAACCATTACGATCAGAGACGAGCCTGAGTCCCATTATGTACCAGGCACAACGGTTGAAGTTTACACGCTTGAAACTGACCAAAAGGTATGTGAAGTGAAGATTCAGTCGGTCAAACCGCTGCACTATGACGATATTAATCAGTTCCACGCAGAGCAAGAGTACATTGAGCTGCCAAAGCTTAAGAAGCTGATCAGAGAAATTTACCCAAACACAGACACGCTATTTGAAATCAGCTACGAGCTTGTTTGATCTAATTACGTCCTGCAGGTAGCGATCACTGCCTGCTAGGCTCAATATTTGACCCTAGTCCCAAAGTTTACTTTTAACCTCACCCAATTCCTTACTCAACTACACTTATATAAGAAAAACTTCAATTTAATCAATATCCTCTTATTAAGTGTGGAAATTAATGACAGCAACTCTCAACCGATTCCAATTTCTGCCCATCTTAGCACTGGCCATTTCCATGATTGCTGGGGGATACTACTTCCACCATACGCTTAATACATGGACCACTAAAATCGTCAGCGGCTATATGTCGAGCCTACTTGATGATGTTGCTCACCAAATTGAAGAGAAACAACTCGATCTTTACGATATGAGCCAACCGGAAATCGACGCCTTTATTGATAACTTATCCCAATCCCGTTTTGGACAACGCTTTACCGTCATTCATAGTAGCGGACTTGTGCTCGGTGACTCTCAGTTATCGAACTGGGAGATAAACAAACTAGAAGACCACAGTAGTCGCCCAGAAGTAATCAGTGCTTTGAATGGTGAATTAGGCATGTCCAAGCGCCACAGTGAAAGCATCAACCAAGACTTACTCTATGTCGCCAAACAATTAAAACTTCCCCCTGACGAACATGGCCACGATACCAAGTATGTCATCAGGCTCGCCATGCCACTGACCGCATTAGCCGAGATGACCAATGACCTAGAAGTTATCTTTTACTTCCTGATGGCGTGCTCATTTGCCGTCTTGATATGCTCTTCTTGGTTTAGCAATCGAAAGATCTTCTCAGTGGTTAACCACGAACGCCAACTTCAAGAACAGCGCATTGAGAAAAGTACTCGCGAAATCGAACTCCTCCACCAACTCGCCAATATGCTCGCGGCATGTAATAGCATTAAAGAGGCACAAGCTGTAGTGGCGGACATCATTCCGCGCATCCTTGGAGATATCAACGGCTGCGTTTCTATTATGCGTGAATCACGCAACCAACTTGAAGTGAAGCTAGATTGGGGAGGTCACTGGCCAGCGAGCACAGTTTATGCACCAAACGATTGTTGGGCATTACGCAAAGGTAAGTCTCACTTATCTCACGCCAAATACCACAACTTAGAATGCAGCCACATGAGCGGATTGGAGCACGGCGGTACTACCCTATGCGTCCCTTTGACCGCTCACGGTAATACGGTCGGTATGTTCCACCTCTATTTCGGTCGTAATGAGCATGTTGTTAGCGAAGAGACCAAACAGATCGCCTACACTCTAGCTGAGCACCTTGGCTTAGCGCTCGCCAACCTCAGCCTACAAGAGAAACTTCGTTCTCAAGCAATGCGCGACCCACTCACTGGCCTATACAATCGACGTTACTTTGAAGAAGTGCTCGACACTGAATGGTCAAAAGCCAACCAAGATGGGGCTAGCCTTTCTTTGCTAATGCTCGATCTCGACCACTTCAAGCGATTTAACGACAACTTCGGTCATGATGCCGGAGACTTTGTCCTTAAAGAGGTCGCAAGCTTGTTGAACCGCAGTATCGACGATGTTCAGGTTGCTTGTCGTTTAGGTGGAGAAGAGCTGGCGATCATCTGCCCGAACACAACGATAGATGAGTCATTAGAGCTGGCGAACCATATCGTCGAAGATGTACGTGAACTACACCTAGATATGAAAGGCCTTTCTCTAGGTCAACTTGGAGTTTCCATCGGCGTAACCACGTTCCCCGATCTCAATGCCTCACCACAAGAACTTGTAAAGGTTGCTGACACCGCGCTGTATCAAGCCAAAGATAATGGCCGTAGCCAAGCGATTCATAGCCAGTTAAAACTTGAGCCTACCAAATTTAGTACACAAGATGGCCCATCAGAAGTACTGCCACTTAAAAAAAGTGAATGAAGAACTAGAAATTGGGATCTTTAAAAGATCAAATGTTACTAGACGACTGGTCTAATCATCATTATGCTTGTCGCCATGAATGCAAAAACACAAGACACTCGCCAGCACATTTTAGATGTTGGTTATGAACTCATCGTCAGTAAAGGCTTTACTGCCGTGGGTTTGGCTCAACTATTGAAATCTGCTGACGTACCAAAAGGCTCATTTTATCACTACTTTAAATCGAAAGAGCAATTCGGCGAAGCTTTGATTGAAGAGTATGTTCGCAGCTACATGGCTCGTATCCAATTAGTGCTCGACCAACCAAATACGAATGGTCGTGACTGTTTGCTTGACTACTTTTCACGCTGGTTGGCGATGGATAATGGCGTGTGCAATGCTAGCAAGTGTCTGATTGTAAAATTAAGTGCAGAGGTTTCTGATCTCTCCGACACTATGCGCGTATCACTTGCCAACGGTGCAGAACTTATCATTCAAGCACTCGCAAATACGCTGCAACGAGGCATTGATGATGGCTCTATTGCCCCACTACATTGCCACGAGGTTGCTAGCCAGCTTTATCAACAATGGCTTGGAGCAAGCCTACTCAACAAGTTGATGCAAGACCAATATCATCTTGAATTGTGTCTAGCGACTACAAAGCAGCGTTTAGGCACTAATTAGCTATTAATTTGTTCTTAGCTAATAATCATTGAATCGTTAAATCTCCCGTCCATTTGAGGACGGGATTTTTTGAAACAACAACTAGACGACCGGTCTAATAAGGAATAACAACCATGTCTAACCCTACTACTCATCGCCAAATTGTATTGGCTTCACGTCCTGTTGGTGCACCTACCCCTGACAACTTTCGTCTAGAACAATCTGAAATTCCAACACCTGCACAAGGCGAGCTCCTGCTACGTAGTGTCTATCTTTCATTAGACCCTTACATGCGTGGTCGAATGAGCGATGCTAAATCTTACGCAGACCCCGTAGCCCTTGGTGAAACAATGGTTGGTGGCACGGTCTGTCAGGTTATGGAGTCTAATCACCCTAACTTTGATAAAGGTGAATGGGTATTAGCGTTCACGGGTTGGCAAGACTACGGCATTTCTGACGGTGAAGGCCTGATTAAAATGGGCATGAACCCAAGCCACCCATCTTATGCACTTGGTGTTATGGGTATGCCTGGCTTTACCGCTTACATGGGTCTTCTCGACATCGGCCAACCAAAAGAAGGCGACACATTAGTTGTGGCTGCGGCTACTGGCGCTGTGGGTTCGATGGTTGGACAAATTGGTAAATTAAAAGGATGTCGAGTGATTGGCGTTGCAGGCGGTGAAGAGAAGTGCCGTTACGCAAAAGAGCAGCTAGGGTTTGATGAATGTATCGACCACAAAGCGGAAGATTTCGCTGAGCAGCTTGCCGCTGCATGTGACCAAGGTATTGATGTTTACTTTGAAAATGTCGGCGGCAAGGTGTTTGATGCTGTTATGCCCCTACTCAATACTGGCGCTCGTATCCCACTGTGTGGTTTGATTTCACAATACAACGCAACCTCACTGCCTGATGGGCCTGATCGTATGTCTATGTTGATGGCGCAACTGCTGATTAAACGCATCAAGATGCAAGGCTTCATCATCTTTGACGACTACGGCCACCGTTATGGTGAGTTCGCCGCGCAAATGACCCAGTGGCTGTCTGAAGGGAAAATCCACTATCGAGAGCATTTGATTGAAGGATTAGAAAACGCACCCGAAGCCTTCATTGGCCTATTAGAAGGCAAGAATTTTGGCAAACTCGTCATCAAAACGAACGAACCAGTATAGGAGCTAGCATGATTACTTTACACCACTTAAACCAATCTCGTTCTAAGCGTATTATCTGGCTTCTCGAAGAGCTCGAAGTGGAATATAAGATCATTCCTTATCAGCGAGACAGCGTGACGTTTCTTGCTCCACCAGAACTCAAATCCATTCACCCACTTGGCAAGTCCCCTGTGATTGAAGATCAAGGTCGAGTAATTACGGAATCTGGTGCAATTACACAGTACTTGATCAGCAAATATGCCGCAGAGCGTCTTGCTCCAAGCCGTGACAGTGAAGAGTACGTCGACTATATCCAATGGCTGCATTTCGCTGAAAGTTCGGCGGCTCTACCACTACTTCTAAAGATATTTGTCGCTAAAGATGGTGCGCCAACCAACTTTCTTTCTGATTACGCAGAACTAGAGCTTGATAAAGTGATGAGCTACGTCGACCAATCGCTTGAAGGCAAGCGTTACTTTGTGGCTGATAAGTTGACTGGCGCTGATATTATGATGTCATTCATTGTTGAGGCACTGAACAAATTCGGACTAATGGAACGCTACCCGAACATCACTCAATACGCCAAACAACTCGCGACTCATGCAGCTTGGCAAAAAGCAGAACAGTTGGAAATTCAATACGGCTAAACCTTTGGCGCTGCTGTTTGATAGCAGCGCGACTTTCCCCTCTCGTACTACTCTCTATGTTCGTCTAACTCCCTGTTTAGATTACGATAGAAAATACCTATCGAAAGCATAGCTATAACCAGATTTATAAAAACGCCAGAAGCTCCTATTCTATGTACAACAAAGACCACACTATAAGCGTGGTTCTTAACTCACACTACTTACTTGCTGTGACACTCTAGGAGCAATTCATGGAACATAAAAAAAACAACGGCGGTCAATGCCCAATCATGCACGGTGGAGCAACGTCTTCCAATTCTTCAAACGTCGCGTGGTGGCCAAATGCGCTTAACCTAGACATCCTTCATCAACATGATAAAAAATCTAACCCTATGGGTGAAGACTTTAGCTATAAAGATCAACTCAAAAAGCTAGATGTTGAAGCCTTAAAACAAGACTTAAAGCATCTGATGACAGACAGCCAAGAATGGTGGCCTGCTGACTGGGGACACTACGGCGGTTTAATGATTCGTATGGCTTGGCACTCTGCTGGTACGTACCGCATTGGTGATGGTCGTGGCGGTGCTGACACCGGTAACCAACGTTTTGCTCCTCTAAACTCATGGCCAGATAACGGCAACTTAGATAAAGCTCGCCGACTACTTTGGCCAATTAAACAGAAATATGGCAACAAGATCAGCTGGGCTGACCTGATGATTCTAGCGGGTAATATGGCTTACGAATCAATGGGATTGAAAACGTTCGGTTTCGCCTTTGGCCGTGAAGATATTTGGCACCCAGAAAAAGATATCTATTGGGGCGCAGAGCAAGAGTGGTTACAAGAAAGTGGCGGTGAAAACAGTCGCTACTCAGATGACCGTGATCTAGAAAACCCACTAGCTGCAGTAATGATGGGCCTAATCTACGTAAACCCTGAAGGTGTTGACGGCGAGCCTGATCCAATCAAAACAGCAAAAGACATGCGTGAAACCTTCGCTCGTATGGGTATGAACGATGAAGAAACCGTGGCGTTAACCGCAGGTGGTCACACAGTCGGTAAAGCGCACGGTAACGGTGATGCGTCTAAACTTGGCCCTGAGCCAGAACGCGCTGACATCGACGAGCAAGGTTTGGGTTGGAATAATCACAGCGCTCGCGGCATTGGTCGTGACACCGTAACTAGCGGTATCGAAGGTGCGTGGACAACCAACCCAACTGAGTGGGATAACGGCTATTTCTATCTGCTGCTTAACTACGATTGGTGGCTACGCAAGAGCCCAGCGGGTGCATGGCAGTGGGAACCAATGGATATCAAAGAAGAAGATAAACCCGTTGATGTTGAAGACCCAAGCATTCGTCTGAATCCAATCATGACAGATGCGGATATGGCGCTGCGCGTTGACCCTGAATATCGCAAGATCTCTGACCGTTTCTACACTGATCCTGAGTATTTCTCTGAAACGTTCGCTCGCGCTTGGTTTAAATTAACCCACCGCGACATGGGTCCAAAGAGTCGCTACTTCGGTCCAGACATTCCTGCAGAAGAGTTAGTTTGGCAAGATCCCGTACCAGCGGGCAATGCAAGCTACGATGTAGCAGCAGTAAAAGCGAAGATTGCTCAAAGTGGTCTATCGATTAGCGATATGGTGGCAACAGCATGGGATAGCGCACGTACATTCCGTAACTCAGATAAACGTGGTGGCGCAAACGGTGCACGTATTCGCCTAGCACCACTTAGCCAGTGGGAAGGTAATGAGCCAGAGCGCTTAGCTAAGGTGCTATCTGTTCTGGAAGCTATCGCCGCTGAAACAAGCGTTAGCATTGCTGACACTATTGTTCTTGCGGGTAACTTGGGTATCGAACAAGCAGCGAAATCAGCAGGTTTCGAGGTTAGCGTACCGTTCGCGCTAGGTCGTGGCGATGCAACTCTTGAGCAAACGGATATTGAATCATTTGCTGTGTTAGAGCCAATCGCTGATGGCTTCCGTAACTGGCAAAAACAACACTACTCTGCGACACCAGAAGAGTTGATGCTTAACCATGCACAATTGTTGGGTCTAACGGCACCTGAAATGACGGTACTTGTTGGTGGTATGCGAGTACTAGGAACTAACCATGCAAATACTGCGCATGGTGTATTTACCGATCAAGTTGGCGCACTAACCAATGATTTCTTTATCAACCTGACAGACATGCGTTACTTGTGGAAACCAACAGGTCGTAACTCTTACTCAATTGTTGAGCGTCGTTCAGGTGAAGAGAAGTGGACTGCGACCCGTGCTGACCTCGTCTTCGGTTCAAACTCGATTCTACGTGCGTATGCTGAAGTTTATGCTCAAGATGACAACAAAGAGAAATTCGTGAAGGACTTTGTGTCAGCATGGACCAAAGTAATGAACGCTGACCGTTTTGATTTGAACTAATCGCAGGTCAATCTTTAGTTGGAGTTGGTAAAGAGTCCAATCATCAACTAGGGTTAACTATGTAGCACTTAAATGAGAAAAGAGGTGCATATTAGCACCTCTTTATTTAAACCTCAGTTCAAGGAGAGTTAGATATGGATAACTTTAACTTCTTTAAGCTATTTGATACCAAAGAACTGTTTATTTTTTACTAGTTGGTTTACTGCTGACTTTTCGCAACCGCTTTCATGAGTACGGACGTGTCCATGCGGCCAAAACCATCTTCTTGTAGCTCCGCGTACTGCTCGTCCACTTTTTTGGTTAGTGGAAGATCAAGACCAACACGCTCCGCTTCTTTTAAACAGAACCCTAAGTCTTTACGCATCCAATCAATGGCAAAGCCAAAATCAAATTTGTCTTGAGACATAGTGACAGCGCGGTTTTCCATCTGCCATGAACCCGCAGCACCATGTTTTAATGTTTCTACCACCTGTTCAACGTCTAATCCCGACTTTTGCGCCAGTAGCAAGGCTTCGCTGAGACCTTGTAAAATACCGCCAATACAGATTTGGTTAACCATCTTACAGCGTTGACCCTGACCATTTTCACCCAGCAGTGTCATTTGCTTCGCGTACACATCCATGATCGGTGAAACAGTATCGAAGATCGCTTGCTCACCACCACACATAATGGTTAATACGCCATTTTCAGCGCCCGCTTGACCACCAGACACAGGTGCGTCAATGAAGGTATTGCCATTCTCTTTTGCAGCTTGCGCTAACTCAACGGCTAACTCCGCTGACGTCGTTGTATGATCAACGAGTATTGCGCCCGGTTTCAAAGTGGCTAGAATGCCTTCTTCGCCATACACTACGCTACGTACGTCATCATCATTACCCACACAAACAAATACAACGTCGGCGTCTTGCGCTGCTTGGCTTGGCGTTTCACAGGCCTGACCCGCGTATTCTGTTGCCCATTTGTCAGCCTTAGCTTTTGTACGGTTGAAAACCTTTGTCTCATGCCCTGCTTTGCTCAAAAAGCCCGCCATTGGGTAACCCATGACACCTAAACCAACAAACGCTACCTTTTTATCCTGCACTTTCTTCCCCTCAGAGTTTATTACTTCTCGTTTTCACAGGAGTGTACTAAACATTGGACCACAAATTAATATCCGCCGAGTACATAAAACAACAAAGCCCCATAAAGGGGCTTTGCATCGCATCTATTTGTGACTAAAAGGTATTATTTCACTTTTTCCAATGTGCTCGTGTCAGTGTGAGCAAAAGGCTTACCGTAAATATCCAAACTCGTGGTTTGTGAATAAGTCAACGTGTCATCAGAGATACTGATGTTCATAATAAAGTCCGTCGTCTTCGCATTTGCCGTCATATATTCAGACTCAGCAATACCGCGTACCGAAGCCTTTAACATCATCGTCTCTCCTGCTGGACCTTCTGCTGTCACACAGGTTGTTCTTGGTACACAGAATGAATTGTAAACAATCTGATTCTCTTGGTCGTAAATCAAGTAACCGCGCTGATCGTGGAATTTAGAATCATCCGCTTTACGGAACACTTCCTGTTTGTAATACAGTGCAACCAGATATTGGTCACTCGCGTTGGTCGCGTCAGCCGCAACTTCAAACGTCATCACTTCGTAGAAAGGCGTCACTGCTGGTCCACCTTTACCCACTGCTGAGTCAGTTTGGCCCGGCGACATATCCACTCCACTCGTTTCGACTGATTTCCATGTACCCACTAATGGAGTAAGAGGCCCGAAGTCCATGCCATCGATGGTTGAATGTTCTGCCATTACAGGTGCTGAAATGGCTGCTGTGATACCCAGTGCTAATAGTTTTTTCATTATAATAATCCTTTTGAGGAATTGACTTTGAAAAGCACTATAAAGACATCGGGCTATAATTTATTAATCCAGATCATTTTTTAACCTAAATTCAGAATGAGTGTGTAAATGAATATGTACCCATTCACACCTACAATTAATAATAATTATAGATTATAGATTTATATAAATTTGTCTCTATTAGCTTTAGAAAAAGTGTGACAAAATCAGTCCACTTTCATTCTATTCAAGTTGTAACTATGAACTACCAAGCTGCGATATTCGATATGGATGGCCTATTACTCGATACAGAGAGAGTCTGTATGAGAGTATTTAAGCAAGCCTGTCTTACTCAAGAACTGCCTTTCTACGAAGACGTATATCTTTCTATTATTGGTAGAAACTCTGCGGGTATTGAGAAGATTTTCCGCGACGCATACGGTGATGACCTTGAACGATTGCACAACGAATGGAAAGTGAATTACCAAGCCATCGTAAAGCATCAAGCGATCCCGGTAAAAGAAGGCGTGATCGATATGCTCTCTTGGCTCAAGGCGAATAACATTCCAACTGCCGTTGCAACCTCGACACATAAAGACATTGCAGAGAAAAAGCTTGAGCTGGCTGAGCTAACAAGCTATTTCGACTCTGTAACTTGCGGCTGTGAAGTGTCAAACGGAAAACCTGATCCAGAGATTTACCTTTTGGCCGCCAAACGATTAGCCGTTGAACCAAGCCAATGCCTAGCCTTTGAAGACTCAAATAACGGCGTTATAAGTGCTGTAAGTGCAAATATGGTGACCTTCCAAATCCCAGACTTAGTTGAACCAAGCGCTGAAGTCATTCAACTTGGCCACTCTATCGTTCCTTCTCTAAACACTGTTTTGGAGCAGTTAAAACAAACTCGCCGCTAATCGACTCTGAAGCTTGGTACTGCCAAGCTTCTCACTCTTACATTAGAACTTACTTATATCCAATCTCCATTTTCAATAACCAAGCGTTCTATACAAAAATTCCTTCCCCCCCTTTTAACCGATTATTTTATCCCAACTGTAATAAGTGTATGTTGAGTTAAGTTTACGCTTGCTTGTTAACGCTCAACCTAGCCTGATATCAATCGGAATAAGGAATAACAATGACTAACCAATACGTACCACCGAAAGTATGGAAAATGGAAGACGAGAATGGCGGCCAGTGGGCAAGTATCAATAGGCCAGACTCTGGCGCTCGTCATGAACAAGCGCTTCCAGTTGGTGAACACCCGATTCAGTTACATTCGATGGGCACACCAAATGGCCAGAAAGTGACGATTATGCTGGAAGAACTGCTAGCACTTGGCGTAACAGAAGCAGAGTACGACGCTTACCTTATCCGAATTGGTGAAGGCGATCAGTTTGGTTCAGGTTTTGTCGAGATTAACCCAAACTCTAAGATCCCAGCACTCGTTGACCAGTCGGGCGATGAGCCGATCAATGTTTTTGAGTCCGGCAATATCTTGCTTTACCTTGCAGAGAAGTTTGGTCACTTCTTGCCAAAAGACATAAAAGCGAAAACCCAAGTGATGAACTGGTTATTCTGGTTACAAGGATCAGCACCTTACCTTGGCGGCGGTTTCGGCCACTTCTATGCCTACGCACCAGAGAAGTTCGAGTACCCAATTAACCGCTTTGCGATGGAAGCAAAGCGCCAGTTAGACGTACTCGATAAACAACTTGCTAAAACGACCTATCTCGGTGGCGACGAGTACTCCATCGCTGACATCGCGACCTGGCCTTGGTATGGCAACTTAGTGCTTGGTAAAGCGTATGACGCGGCTGAGTTCTTAGATACCGATAGCTACAAAAACGTTAAACGTTGGGCAGAGCAAATTGAAGCACGTGAAGCAGTACAACGGGGCCGTATTGTAAATAAATCATGGGGAGAAGAGTGGGAACAAGTGCCAGAACGCCATAGCGCGGAAGATATCGATAAGGTCCTTAAACTCAAGCCTTAACTTGTTTTATCATCAGTTATCAATCCCGCTAATGCCCAGTATTAGCGGGATTTTTTATGTCATCAGCTTAAAGTTGGCCTACAAAATCTATGGTTGATTAACACTCCATCATTTGATAATAATTATCATTACAATATATAACGAGGTGTGTATGGATAGCCAAAACGTTCTTTACAACGCATTTTACAGAGCGCAAGATCGCTTTTTGGAGCGTTATACTCAACACGGTTTTGAGCCGGATGTCATCCATGACTACATCCACAGTGCGATGATGTTGTCCTCGCTGTATGAGAATGGTTGCGAACAAGAAAATCCCCTGCTCTACGAACTCTTTTTACGTCAGCTCTATTATCATCTTCTTGATGCTATTCAAGACCCTGCGCGTAGCCGAACGTTTAGACGAGTTTGTTTGGATTCGATACACACACCCCTTTTATGCCTTAAACGCCATTATTACCAATGGGATGATGGCGATATCAAGTTTTTACACCTACAACAATTATTACAACGCGTACAAGCGCCATTAGATTAGATTTCAAAAGGATCCAGATATGACTTTAGCCTCTACAACCCAACCGTTCCGTACTGAACAAGACAGTATGGGCGAAGTGAAGGTGCCAGTGGACGCTCTTTACCAAGCTCAAACTCAGCGTGCGGTAGACAACTTTCAGTTCAGCACTCACACCATGCCAATACCATTTATTCAAGCTCTTGCGTACATTAAGCAGAGTGCTGCGTTAACCAACGCGACCCTAGGGCTGCTTGAAGGTGACATCGCGGAATCAATCAACGAAGCTGCACAAACCATCATTGACGGCGAGCACATCAACCAATTCCCTGTTGATGTATTCCAAACTGGCTCTGGCACCAGTTCAAACATGAACGCCAATGAAGTGATTGCAACCTTGGCATCTAATTTACTTGGCGCTCCGATTAGCCCAAATGATCACGTTAATATGGGTCAAAGCAGCAACGACGTTGTCCCTACAGCGATTCAGGTCAGCACTGCCATTGCCGCAGAAACTCGGCTTATCCCAGCGTTAAACCATCTTGTTGCTACGCTAGAGTCTAAACGAAATGAAATTGGCGGAAAGGTTAAAACAGGCCGCACCCATTTGATGGACGCTATGCCGATCACCTTCGATCAAGAACTGGGCGGCTGGCAATATCAAATTGAGCAAGCTCTGGCCGGTATTCAACACTCACTCATCGCAGTGAAAGCGCTTGCCCAAGGGGGGACGGCCGTTGGGACAGGAATCAATGCCGACCCAAGGTTTGCCGCTAAGTTTACCGATAACCTAGCTCAAGTGACACGAATTGACTTCACTAGCAGTGATAACTTTTTCTACAACTTAAGTACCCAAGATGCCATTGTTGCGCTGTCAGGCCAAATAAAGACAGCAGCAGTCGCACTGCTAAAAATTTCGAATGATTTACGTTGGATGAACTCAGGACCATTAGCTGGATTAGGTGAGATTGAGTTACAAAGCTTACAACCTGGCTCTTCAATCATGCCGGGTAAGGTGAACCCAGTGATCCCTGAAGCGGTAGCCATGGCCTCAGCACAGATCATAGGTAACGACACCACCATTACCGTTGCAGGGCAGTCCGGTAACTTCCAGCTTAACGTGATGTTGCCAGTGATCGCACACAACGTATTGGAGAGCATAGAACTGCTGACAAACAGCGCGACGTCGCTTGCAGATAAAGCTATTGCGACTTTCACCGTTCGTAACGATAACCTGAGTGTGGCTTTGTCTAAGAACCCAATCCTTGTCACGGCGCTAAACCCGGTTATTGGATATTTAAAAGCGGCGGAGATCGCCAAGAAAGCCTACAAACAAGGTGAAGCAATCATTGATGTTGCCGAGCGTGAAACGGAGTTAGATCGAGCGACACTAGAAAGATTGTTGGATCCTGCAAAACTGACCGAAGGCGGTATCGCAGATTAATAGAGCAGGATGAAAACTTGAAAGCACACATCCTTGTGCTGTGTGCTCTGGATTAAATCCAAACCAGAGACAATAGCAAAAATGGCAGTGCGATTACTGAAGCCATTTTAGCTAGCGCCATTGTTTCTCTTAGTAGCACTTCACGTTTCGGTGAAGTTGCTACTGCAGAATACGACGCCGCAACTTGCGCGCTATTCATATGTCCTCACACATTTACAGCAATGAAAGGAGCGGCAATTCTAGCGAGTGGTCAATCTAACTGCAACTTAAAACACGGCAGCATGATCCACCAGCCAACGACCCTCGACTTTCATCATCACCATTTCTGCCACAAACTCCCCTTTTGCAACGCTAAAGCCTTGCTTCCAGACGAAGGCGATAGAGTTTTCGCGTCTAAAAATTTCGACAGGAGTTCGCTTAGTGAACAGGCCTTTTTCTTGTTGGTATTTCTTAACGACACGCTCAAAGTATTCAGGCTGAACAATGTCACTTAAGCGTTGAGTAAAGTCCTGAACATGGCGCTGATGGTCGATCTCTGTTGATGCTTGCATCAAGTTATCCATTAAACCATTACCAATTTCCCACAACTGCTCATCACTGTATTGAGTCATTTCCATGTGTGTTCCTTTTTCAAACCGATGTCTACCATTTTCACATCAAATAAGAATCAGTATCAATAGCCAATCTGGGTGATAACTATCTTATGGTCAGAACCATTCGGACGCGCAACACTTTGCCTTTCACATATTCGCCGACCACTAGCCGCCGATTTTAGCCACAAGTGATCAATCGCAATCATTGAGAAGTCTGGAGTGGAAAAGTCACTTGCCCAATTTGGCCAACTTGCGACAGGAAGGGTCTGATAACTCGGAAACAGCGTACCAAACCTTAAGCTGACTGAAGACAAGTTGAAATCACCGACGACTAACACTTCTTCATCTGGGTAGATTTCATTTAGGGACTCAATGGTACGTATTAGTGCATTGCGCCTGTACCATAGAGGTTTTGTCCTTGGTGAAGGAGGATGAGCCGCAACCAATGTCATTGCAATATGTTTATTGGGATGCCAAGTACCACGGATGATCGCTTGTTGATCTGGTGTCATATAAACCGACATATTGGTTAATGGCGAACGGCTCAATATCATTTGACTTGAAGGGTAGCCCACCCCTTCCTGGCCGCCATAATAGTAGGGATAGATATCCGTTAGGCTTTGTAGCTTTTCCCCCACTTCAGGGGCCACTTCTTGAAGAACGACGAGATCCTTAGGCGCAGACATTAAATAACTAATAAAGGCATTCACATCGTCATTTGCATAATAGAGATTGTACTGGGCTATGGTGATTGGATTAACACAGTTACTCACTTGCTGTTGGTGGGATTTTGGTGCAAGCATAAAAAATACAGAAGATAGCAGCAGACAAGTTACACCAGCAAACCAATGACGACATAACAGCAATGCTGCACTCATAGCCCAATATGCAATCAAGAACAGCGCAGGAAAAGCAACGATATTTTCTACCCACCATGTCGTCTCATAAAACGACAGCGTCACCCAAGCTATTGCTGGAGTAAAAACCACAAGCCATATCATCACTCTTTTCACAATTGTCCACCTTGCAAAAAACTGTGTTAAAAGTATGGCTCAGGTTAATTAGATATACCGATTAATTATTTCTTGCAACGACCCATTGGCTTTCATTTCAGCTAAGCGTTGATTGATAAACAGCCTAATTTCTGGCTTCATCTCACCAGAAAATGCCAAATGAATTGGGTAATCAGCAATAACATCACTAAACGCCTCTAAACGGAAACTCTGCTCCGTTAAGCCTAGTCGATTTAAATGGTACTTTACGCGCGATTCCATTTCGACAAACGCGGTATCACTCGGCAACCTCTCCATGATACTAAACGCAGCCTGATAGTTTTTAACCCGAATCTCGCTAAAGTCGCCCTGCTCAATATAGGGGGTTAATTCTGCGTAGTCGAACCCTAGCAGTAACACCAGCCCTTTACCCTTAATTGAGCCGAGATCCTCATAATGAAAAGACGCTCTCGTACTGGTCACCAGGGTATGTTTCACCTGATAAATCGGTAAATCCGATAGGTGTTCAGATTGAACCCGACCCCAGCTTGGACTCCCATACGTAACCCAGTTTTGTTCACCGCCCGCCTCAAGTGTCGAAATCATTCGATTGAAAGGGTAAGTGTGATAGTTGAGTTGATAATCACTTCCAGCAAATATTTCGGCAATAATATCGGAAACAATACCCTTATGACTCTTGCCTTGTTCCTCAATTTGAAATGGCTGCGCTTGCCCTGCAATCACATAGTAATTGACCACATCACTTGCCATTGTTTGATACGTGCTAACGCTAAAAAGCAGTGCAATCAATGAATTTCGTAACCTAACCCGCTTCACCACCAACTCCTTGTGATTTTTCTTCCCACTTTATCGATATTAATACTAGGCTATTTATAAGCAACAAGACACATTGATATGGATTGTTAACCAATGAAGCAATTGAATTGGGGTATTGCCAAGCAGCTTGTAATCACCATAGTGACAGTAAGTGTAGTACTGGCGCTAATCATTGCCGGAATAAATTTTTATCATGGCTATCGGTCAGAAATGGATTCCATTGACCAAAAATTACATCAATTGGAAGATAGTTTTCTTGCAAGCGTTAGTGCCAGTCTATGGGTGGTTGACACCGAGCAAATTGAGACTCAAATCGAAGGGATATATCAGCTCCCTTACATAGATTCCGTCAAACTTGAAGACGGCACTAAGCTCATGGCCTCAGCAGGGAGTGTCGACAGTGAGCATATCATTGTCCATCAATGGCCAATCACCCATTCACTTGGTGATAAAGAATTTACCATCGGCACTCTCACCATAGAGACCGACATTGCGCCCCTGCATAGTCAATTATGGCGCGACTTTCTGTGGCTGCTTTCTATCACTTTACTCCAGACCAGTCTCATAGTTGCGAGCTTGCTTTATATCGTGTTAACCATGATTGTGAGGCCCATCCAAAATGTTTCCCGCGCGATGTCTGGCTTTGAAGGTAGCTTAACTCCCAATAAGATTACTGGGCATCCTCGCAAGTTCAATGACGAAATCGCACAGCTAATCAAAAAATACAACGCCTGTATTACCCAGTTAGAGATTAACTATCAACAACTCAAATCAGCCAAAGATAAAGCTGAAGTCGCCAATGTTAAGAAAAGCGAGTTTCTCGCCAATATGAGCCACGAGATTCGAACGCCAATGAACGGCATTGTTGGAATTGCCACCCTTTTAGAGGAAACAAATCCAGATGAGGTACAAAAAAGTTACCTAGACATCCTCAATAGCTCATCAAGCACCCTACTCGATATTATTAACGACATTCTTGATTTCTCAAAAATTGAGGCTGGACACTTTTCCCTGAGTAATGAACCCTTCGATATTCGCCAACTGCTCCAACAGCAATCCAATGAATACAGTATTCGAGCGGCACAGAAACAACTGATGTTCCAATGCAATATTGAACCCAACTTACCTAATGAAATTAACGGCGACCAAATACGCCTAAAGCAGGTGTTAAATAACCTCATCGGCAATGCGCTTAAGTTTACTCAGCAAGGCCATATCGAACTTAAAGTGAATTCCTTACACATTGAACAACGCCCTCACTTATACGTTGAGGTCAAAGATACCGGTATCGGCATCGACCAAGACAACCTTTCGTCTATATTTGAAAAATTCCAGCAAGCGGATGGCAGCACGACAAGAAAATATGGAGGTACAGGCCTTGGCTTAGCAATCAGTAAAAAAATCATCGAGATGATGGGGGGGGAACTCAAAGTAATGAGTCAAGTCGGGCTTGGCAGTAATTTTTACTTCACCATTCCAATGAATATCACCAATTCCGACGTGAAAGAGTCCCCTCCGGTCAAACGGAACTTAGTCAGCTTCACTGAAAAGTACTCTCAGGATGAGATTACGTTGATTAATGACCAAGTCGATAGCGACGTTAACGTTTTGGTTGTCGAAGATACTAGAGTGAATCAGCAAATCATCAGCGTGATGCTCAATCTACTCAATATTCATACGACCATCGTCAATAACGGCCAAGAAGCCATAGACATTTGTCATACACGCCAATTTGACGCAATTATGATGGACTGCCATATGCCCATCATGGACGGTTATGAAGCGACACGGATGCTACGCAGTTATGATGATTGGCGCGGTGAGGTCCCGATCATCGCTGTCACCGCTAATGTCATGAAAGAGCATAAGGCACTGTGCTATCAGTCCGGCATGAACGACTTTCTAACCAAGCCGGTTGAACCCAAAAAAATACGTTCTGCATTACTTAAGCATATTCCGAATTTACAGCACATACTTGATAAGCTTGGCGAAACAGAAAGACAAGCGACTTAGAAAAAAGCCCAGAAAAGCAAACAGTTGCACATGTTGGGTTCTCATATTTTGACTGAATTCTATAAAATTCCGTTAATCGTTCAATGTTCTAAAAATATGGCCGCTATAATTACTGTTCTTTTCATATTCAGCTAAGGAGCAGCATGACTAAGCTCACAGACAAAAAACTGCTTAATCTCATTAGTTATGCTCCTGCTACCATTGTCGCTGTCTTTACCTTGTTATGGGTGGTCCTGACCGTTAGGGATACCATTCTTAGTTCACGAGAAGACCTCGACTACCTAAAACAAGAATATGAACAACGACGCCTAGCAACATTGACCAATCGTGTCGAATATGTCCTAGAACAAATCCAATTTGCTCGCACTCAAGTAGAAAGCAGATTAGAAAACACAATCCAAGAGCATATTTATGAAGCGCATGCGATTGCAACCCGTCTGTACGAAAGCAATAAACATCTTCCAGAACAGCAAGTGACCAAGTTAATTACTGATGCATTAAGAGACATTCGTTTTAACCAAGGTCGTGGCTATTTTTTCATCTATAAAACCGATGGCATGAATATCATGCACCCACTGCTTCCACGCGTTGAAGGCACTTCTCTATGGGACTTCAAGGATGTGCGCGGTAGTTATATTGTCCGTGAAATGGGAGAGCTGGTAAAAAAAGAAGATGAAGCTTTCTATCGTTGGTGGTTTGTTAAGCCAGAAAATCGTAATAAAGAATTCGAGAAAGTCGGCTTTGGTAAATACTTCGCGCCATACGATTGGTTCATCGGAACTGGCGATTACGTTGTTGACGTTGAAAATGACATTAAACAAACGTCGTTAAAGTGGGTGAGAAACCTTAGATTTGGTGACTATGGCTACATCTTTGTGCTTGCCAATGATGGCACTATTCTTTCCCATATCAACGAATCTTTAATTGGACAAAATACATTTGCTATTGGCGATGAACAATACCAGTTAGCGTCACAACGTATCATGGAAGCAGACAAGCAGTTTGTGAATCATATTGCCGTCTCAGGCCCCGACAACATAGCCAGTCTTTCCAAAACAAGCTATGTAGTTAAAGATCCAAATTGGGGCTGGACTATTGGAGCTGGCGTGTATGACGCGCTTAGTGAGCAATACTTTAAAGAGCGAGAAGCTGCCGCTGAGGAAGAACAGCAAAAAACACTGCAGCAGTTGTTACTTATTGGCATTATTACCACCATCATTGTTGCCTTATTCTCGTATTCATTAAGCCGCTTAATCGCGAATCGCTTTAAAAAGTTTGAAAAGCGCATTAACTACGATTTTGAAAATCTGCAACACACCAAAGATCAATTGGAATATATGGCGAGTCACGATGAGCTGACTGGCCTGCCGAACCGCTCACTACTCCATCAACACATCACCGAAGGTATCGAGCTATCCGCCGAGCACTGCTGTCAACTGGCGGTTATGTTTGTAGATCTTGATGATTTTAAAAAGGTTAACGACCTCTATGGCCATAGCGCTGGCGATCGATTGCTGAGCGAAATCGGTAAAAAGTTCGATGCCTTCTTAGGCCCAAATGATTACGTGGCACGTTTTGGGGGAGATGAATTCATCTTCTGCTTTTCTAACCTTAAGAATCTCAGTGAAACTGAATCTAAGGTTGAACAAATCAAAAACGTGTTTAAGCAGCAGTTTGTTATTGATGGCAAAGTACTCTTCGCAAGTTGCTCGATTGGTGTCTCTATGTACCCATCCGATGGCGATGATCCTGAAGAGCTGATTTCCAAGGCTGATATTGTGCTGTACAAATCAAAAGCACGACAGAAAGGTGACGTACTCTTTTTCGATAGTTCGATCAATCAGCAAGTTCAATACGACTTCCTTCTTGAGCGTGAACTCAGAGAAGCGATTAACCGAGGAGAGTTTACTGTGCACTACCAACCGCAAGTGAATGCCGAAACTGGCGCATTGCATGGCGTTGAAAGCTTGCTGCGTTGGTATAACCCTCAACTGGGTCAGGTATCACCACTTGAGTTCATCTCACTGGCAGAAGAGATCGGTTTAATTAGTGAGATCGGTGAATTTGTTCTCAACAAAGCCTGCGAAGAGTTTGTCCAAGTCTTCCCATCACCAGAATCAGATTTGGTTCTTTCCATCAATATTTCACCGATGCAGTTGATGAACAACGCCTTTATTCAGCAACTTCAGAGCATTACTGCTAAACATAAACTGCCGAGTCATCGCATCACTTTAGAAATCACTGAAAATGTTCTCATCAACGATTTACCTAAGGTTGAACCCATCATTAACCAAGTCAAACAACTTGGCTTCACTGTTTCGCTAGATGATTTTGGTACCGGTTACTCCTCACTAAGTTACCTTAGTAATTTACCACTAGACGAGTTGAAAATTGACCGAGTTTTTGTCGATAAAATGCTGAGCTCAGAACAGAGTGACTCGCTTGTTAAAGCGATTCTTGCTATCGCACGCTCAGGAAACATGCGCGTGGTGGCTGAAGGGGTTGAGACAGAAGCACAAAGAACGGTACTGATTAAATATGGCTGTGACTTGCTTCAGGGCTACTTGATTGAACGCCCGATTCCGATCGACCAGTTAGCGAGTAAGTACGCGGACACTGGCTCCGACTTTGTTATCTGATCTTGCGTTGATTTCAACTATTTATCCCCTATGAGTTGAATTATTTTGGTTTTTTCCATAGCGAAAACGATTCAATTCGCCACCAACCCATTCATTGCATAAATGCAACTTATCTTTTCATTTTTCGATGTTTAAGCGTTATTAGCAAAAGTGTTATTTTATTGTTCATTGGTTACACAGCTATAAAGAACTACTAATAAAGTCTAATAGCTCGTAACAGTCTGGATAAGGATGCTGGACCAACAATCTCCAAATAGCGACAATAATTGTTGTCCCTTTTCGCCCGCGTAATTAGCTACTACGCGGGCTTTTCTTTATCTCCCGACGGCATTGCCAACAGCATTCGCCATCATCTTAGATGTCACAAATCACATTTCTCACTTTCAATTGCATTAATTAATCACTTGATTAAATAGTGATTAATAATTGTTATATCGAAGATATTTTCGTCACCCTATAATTAATCATACGTTTAATAAACGAGAGTAACGACAACATGAATATGGCGAGGAAAGCCGGACGTCCCAGTGATGACATCGATGCGCGGCAAGCACTGATCGATGCCTCACGCGATCTATTTACGGTTATGCCCTACAACAAAGTCTCTACCCGCTTGGTGGCAAGTAACGCTGGCGTCAATGTCGCTATGATTCGTTATTATTTTGGCAATAAGGAAGGTCTATTTGAGACCATGCTACGTGAAACCATCGAGCCGATGAAAATTCAAATGCAGCGAATGGTCAAAGACAGCTCGCAGAAAAATTTTCTCGACATCATGCGTACCTATTATCGCGAAATGATCAAAGTGCCACTCTTCCCTCGATTGATCGCACAAGTCATGAACATGGACAGCTCGGAAACTCAGCGAAAGTTACTGGAAAAAGTGTTTACGGACGTCAGCCAGCCAATGCAGTCAATCATGTTCGATAAACTGGTCGAGAGCGGCATTCTACGCCCAGATGCCGATCCTAGGTTATGTAAAGTCTCCTACATTAGCTTGATGGTATTTCCCTTTATTGCCCCACCCGCAATGCTGGCTATTCATGGTATTGAGCTTAACGAAGAATTTCTAAACCAGTTGTTTGAACACAACATCAAACTTATGACCCACGGCTTTTTGCAACCAACTGAATTGCAGGACTAACGATAATGAAAATAAATAAGAAACTACTGTTCTTCCCAGCGCTTGCTGTTGGAGTTATCTCACTCATTGTAGCTGTGGAGCTAAAACCCGACCTTCCCGTCAAACCTGCCAGTGATCGCGCTAGGCTGGTCGACACGGTACCGCTAGAGCTAAAGGCGATGGCCCCTCTGGCGATTGGATTTGGTAAAGTCGCGCCGAAAATCGAATGGAACGCCATCGCGGAAGTCACCGGAAAGGTGGTATATCGCCACCCACAGCTTGAGAAAGGTCAAATACTCCAAGCAGGAACCGAGATTTTGCGAATCGACCCACTCGATTACGAACTCAAACTGGTACAAGCTCAAGCCGATTTAAAATCTGCTCAAACCTCTTTGGCTAAGCTGAACCAAGAAGAGTCAAACCTAAAACAGACGCTAAAAATCGAGAAAAACCGTCTCGTGATCGCCAATAAAGAGCTGGAAAGAAAACAAAACCTGCGTAAGAAAGGCCTAACGTCCCAATCGGATGTTGATCAACAAACGCAAAGTGCTCTATCACAGCGTAAATTGGTGTTAGATATCGAAAACCAAATCGGCCTAATGCCTGACGAAAAACGTGTCGCTGAAGCTCTGGTTAAAGTGAACACGTCCAAGGTAGAAGAAGCCCAACGTTCACTGGAAAAAACCATTATTACGCTGCCTTACGACTTGCGTATCGCAGATGTTGAGATTGAGCAAAACCAAGTCGTTAACTTACAGCAAACCATGGTGACAGGTCACGGTATGGACGTGATGGAAGTCGAAGCGCAACTGTCAATCCATGACATGCAAACTCTCGCATCTAGCTTAGGTGAGTTCGCTCGTGATGAAACCGGGATTCCGCAGCCAAACAAATCATCAATCCAAGCAAGTATCGAGCTAAGCAGTGGTAATTTGAAAGCCAGTTGGCCTGCGAAAGTGAGTCGTATCAGTGAAACTGTCGACCCAAATCAAGCCACTGCCGGGGTGATATTAGAGATAGAGCAAGATTACCGCAATTTGAATCCAACTTCTGTGCCTCCACTGGTGAATGGTATGTTTGTCCGCGCCTCAATCGAAGGGCAAGCCAATCCAAGTTGGGTCATTCCTGAGCGCGCACTGCATGGCGACAAGATCTATTTGATGGATGACGAGAACAAACTGCAAATCAAGACGGTCAATGTTGAATATCGTCGAGACAACCAAGTCGTGATTGACGGCGACTTAAACCAAGGCGACAAACTGATCTTAAATGATTTACTGCCTGCGATTAACGGTATGTTGCTTAAAGAAGCTAGCTCAGAGGAGTCTGCGCAATGATTCGATTCTTTGCTAAGCACCCCACCGCCGCCAACCTCTTGATGCTTGGTTTATTGGTATTGGGCTTAACTTCCCTACCCAACATAAAGCGTGAGACGTTTCCCGAATTCGATCCACCGTACATTATGGCGGGCGTTGTCTACCCTGGCGCCTCTCCGCAAGAGGTAGAGGAAAGCATCTGTGTTCGTATGGAAGACGCAGTTGATGGCCTAGCCAACATAGAAGAAACCCAGTGTGAAGCGATTGAAGGCTCAGCTCGTTTAATCTTAAAGCTTAACGAGCGCGCTGACATTGGCCGCATGCTGATTGATGTTCAAACTCAGATCAATTCCATCAACGATTTTCCTCAAGAGATTGAATCCCCAATCGTCCAAGAGTTAGATTGGAACGAACCTGTTGTCGACGTCGCCATCACGGCGGATACCACATGGCCTGAACTTAAAGCCTATGCGGAGCAGCTTAAAAGAACGTTAAAGCTTGATTATGATGTCTCTTTGGTTGATGTCGCGGGCTTTTCTGACCATCAATATCGCGTTGAACTTGATTCACAAGCCATGCGACAACTGGGACTAAGCGTCGGTGATATTGCTGATCAAATCGGTCGCCAAAATATCAAGCTGCCAAGTGGTAACGTCGAAACGCCTGACAAAAACTTTTTGATTCGTTTTGATGAGCGCCGCACCACGCCGCAAGAGCTTGAAAGCATCGTCGTTGGCTCTGGGCCTAATGGTTCGATTATCCGCCTGCGCGATATCGCAACGATTACCGACCGTTTTGAATTGGACGAACAAAAGGTCCTTTTCGATGGCCATCCTTCAGCGTTACTTAAAGTAAGTAAGAACAAAGAAGACGACGCACTGCGGATTAAAGATCGCGTATCTCAGTTCGTCGAAGACCAGCAAGCAATTGCCCCAACTGGCGTTAAACTTGAGCTCACCAATGACCTATCGTCGGTATTGTGGGATCGCTTAACTATGATGGTTCGCAATGGTTGGCAAGGTATCGTTTTAGTCTTTGCGACCATGTGGCTGTTCTTTAGCTTACGTTACTCATTCTGGGTTGCTGCAGGTCTACCTGTCGCCTTCCTCGGCGGTTTATTCTTGATGGCGCAGCTTGGACTCTCGATCAATATTATGTCGCTGGTCGGCCTGCTCATGGCCATCGGTATCATGATGGATGATGCGATCGTGATAGCCGAGTCCATCGCGTCGCACCTTGATCGGGGGGAAGACGTCGATAACGCCGTAGTCAAAGGGGTTAAAAAGGTTTTACCCGGCGTTATTTCTTCTTTCTTAACCACAGTATGTATCTTTGGTAGCCTACTCTTCCTTGAAGGTGAAATGGGGGCGGTATTAAAAGCCGTGCCGCAAGTGTTGATCCTTGTATTAACACTGAGCTTAGTCGAAGCATTTTTGATCTTGCCGAATCACCTCTCTCACTCTTTACATAAGGAAAAACGAGAAAAACCACCAGCGAAATTTAAACAGAAACTACTGGATAGCTTTGAAAATTTCCGTAACACTACGCTGGTTAATGCTGTTGAGAAAGTGGTTGAGTACCGCTATGCCTTTTTAGGCGGTGTTATCGCCCTATTGTTAATCTCTGTGGCAACCATCGCGGGTGGGTTACTTAAGTTTCAGCCTTTCCCTGAACTCGACGGTGATATTGCCGAGGCACGTATCATCCTGCCTCCCGGCTCTTCTTTAGCGCAAACCGAAGCGGTGGTTGACCGAATTGTTGCTTCAGCGCAAAAACTCGACGCGCAATGGAGCAAAGAGGTCGAGAATGGCACCCAACTGGTTCAACACATTACCAGTCAGTTTAATGCTAATGCTGACGCTAATGAATCAGGGCCGCACATTGCCACTGTTAGGCTTGATTTACTTGGCGCAGAAAGCAGAAACACTGTAATCGATGACTTCATTGCCGCATGGCGCGCTGACATTGGCGAACTTGCTGACCCTATCTCACTGGTATTTAAACAACCGACTATGGGACCGGGTGGACGTGCGATTGAAATTCGTGCCAAACACGATGACTTAGACGCGTTAAAAGCAGCGTCGATTGATATACAACAATACTTGAACGAGTTCGATGGAATCCACGGCGTGCTAGATGACATGCGCATGGGTAAAGAAGAAGTGCTGGTTAAGCTACGTCCGGGGGCAGAAACTTACGGCATCAATGGACAGCTTATCGCTAACCAACTTCGCGCCGCGTTTTTCGGTCAAACCGCCGATGAGATTCAGATTGGGGTAGAAAATATCTCGATTGAGGTTCGTTTGAATAAGGTTGAAGCTGGCGATTTACAGCAACTGGCCAACTTCCCAATTATCATGCCTGACGGGAGCCAGATCCCGTTGGCAACGATAGCAACACTCGATTTCCAACGTAACTATGTGCGAATCCAACGTATTGACGGCCTCAGAACCATCAGCGTATTTGGTGATACCGATAATACCAAGGTCAACTCAACGGCGGTGATTACTCAATTCCAAAAAGAAGAAGCACCTAAACTCATGGCCAAATATCCGGGGCTAAGATTCGACTTTGAAGGTGAAGCGAAAGATGCCGCGGAAACGGGCGCATCAATGGGTAAAGGTTTCTTGCTCGGACTATTTGGCGTGTTTGCCATACTCAGTTACCAGTTCCGCAGCTACCTAGAACCTTTTGTCGTCATGCTCGCCATTCCCCTCGCCTTTATTGGTGTCGTTTGGGGCCATATCTTACTTGGTCACTCACTCAGTATGCCGAGTATGATGGGCTTTGTGTCGCTGGCTGGTATCGTGGTTAATGACTCCATCTTATTGGTGCAATACATCCGCCACCATGTCGATGATGGCGATAGCGTGCATGACTCGGTAGTCAAAGCGAGTCGTGAGCGTTTTAGAGCGGTATTTCTAACCTCGATGACGACTGCTGCTGGCCTGTTACCGCTACTTACTGAAACCAGCTTGCAGGCTCAGGTCATTCAGCCATTAGTCATCTCGATTGTGTTTGGTATTTTTGCCTCAACACTGCTGGTGCTGTTTATGATCCCTGCCGCCTACGCCGTACTGGCTGACTTTGGATTGGTGCATAAACATGAAGAGATCTAATCACCGTACTCACCAATAAACGTAAAAAGCCAGACGCTATGTCTTAATGCCATTCGGATAAGCGCTAACGCTTATACCTAAACGGATATTTGGTCGGAACAAAGAGGACTGAACGTGGAAA